>NZ_RXYA01000001.1 GCF_008086595.1 Acetobacterium paludosum
GGTTAAGGTCCCTGGTAGACGACCAGGTAGATAGGCTGGATGTGGAAGTATGGCAACATATGGAGCTGACCAGTACTAATCGACCGAGGTCTTGATCCAAATATATACACTGTGCTGTTTTGAATGGTCGCAAGCGACCATGAAGGACAATTGATAAATGCAATCATAATTAAATAGTATTAGCTAGTCTCGCGACGATGGCGGAAGGGCTACACCTGTTCCCATACCGAACACAGAAGTAAAGTCTTCCAGCGCCGAAAGTACTTGGTGGGTAACTGCCTGGGAGGATAGGACGTTGCGAGACTTTTTTGCGCGAAATAACGAGCCATGCGGCGAAAAATATAAAAATAGAGATCAAAGAACAAGTTTACTTGCTCTTTGATCTCTATTTTTATATTTTTTAGGAAGGAGCCATCTGGCGACTGACGCGACTGAGGCGTAGCGCAGCGGAGACGAAGTGTTGCATGAGCGAGTACAACAAACCCTGATTTGCGAGAACATTGATTCAAGTTCACTTAAAAATCAATGTTCGTGTATCTGTTTTTTTATAGGGCGAAGCCCGCGACTGAGGCGTAGCGAAGCGGAGACGAAGTGCACGGCTTTATTTTTCAACCCACGTCTAGTTACGAGCCATCTGGCGACAGACGCGACTGAGGCGCAGCGTAGCGGAGACGAAGTGCCGCATGAATAGTGAGTACAACGGTGATGATTTAAAGGGCTGTCACAATCTCATTGGAGTTTTTGCGACAGCCCTTAATAATTTAAAGATTAATTGAAATAATTTGATACGACAGGGGTTCAATAACAACAGGATTCAAGGGAATAGGTTTGTCAGTTAGAAGATTGATTCCTTCACATTCAGAAAAAATCGGATGTTGAAAAAGGTGAACGGCTTTGAGGCTTCGATTAAAAAGACATAAACAGCAGGTGTCTTCATTGCGTCTTTCAAAAACAAAAAGGTCATCGCTGGATTCATAGGGTTTCCATGATCCATCCTGAAAAACGCTATTATTTGCCCGAATTTCAGTAATTTTTTTGTACCATCCAATTAATTCTTCATCCTCTTTACCCCAGGGATAAGTGCCCCGATTGTAGGGATCTTCGAAGCCCTGAACACCGGCTTCGTCGCCATAGTAAATACAAGGAACGCCTGGAAATGTCATTTGAAGTAGACTTAATAATTTAAGACGTTTTTGCGCTAAATGGTATTGATCATTATTTAGACGATAACGCTCATGGTTTGAATGTTCATCAGCTTCTCCCAAAACAGTGAGAACACGGCATCGATCATGAGAACCAATAAGATTCATGTTCCCCATAAATTGTTCGCGGGGATAATTTTCATAAAGAGACATCATCGTTAGGGTTGCGATTCGAGCACTTATAGTTCCCATAACAAAAGAAATAAAGGTTTCACGAAATGGATAATTCATAACGGCATCCAGTTCAAAACCTGAAAAATAAGTTCTTAATTGATTATAAGCGACTTTTCGGGAAGCATCCTCCCAAACTTCTCCAATCAGAACACTTTCTGAATTTTCTTCCAACATGGCTGTTTTCAGACCTTCAATAAAAGAGTCTGGAAGTTCGTCAGCTACATCGAGACGCCAGCCAGAGACGCCGGCACGCATCCAGTGACGAATGACGCTATTGTGATTTTTGAAAATAAATGACTGGAAGTCCTGATTTAGTTCATTAATATTAGGCATGGCATCAATCCCCCACCAACAGGCGTAATCGTTGGGGTAATGAGAAAATGAATACCAATCATAATACGGTGATTCGGGCGATTGGTAAGCGCCAAGTCCAGGATAATGACCATAGCGGTTGAAGTAAATACTGTCATCTCCGGTATGATTGAAAACACCATCCAATATTATATAAATATCTCGTTTTTCACATTCTTCCATAAGTGTTTCAAAGTTATCCATATTTCCCAGTATGGGCTCAATGCTCATATAATCGCCAGTATCATAACGATGATTACTTTTTGATTTGAAAATGGGGTTAAGATATATTATTGAAACATTGAGACTTTTCAGATAATCTAGTTTTTCGGTAATCCCAGACAAAGTTCCTCCGAAAAAATCCCAGTATTCAATATGACCAGTGGTATCTTTATAATAATGGGGGGGATCACTCCATTGAGGATGGAGAATTGTCTTTGCTGGAAAGTGATCAAGATTAAAATCAGAGCCGCGGTTAAAGCGATCCGGGAATATTTGATACATAATTCCCTGTTTATACCATTTCGGGGTGGTTCGTTTTGATTCATAGATGGTAATCTGGTAGGAAGGGGGAATATCTTTATAGATTTGTCCATCGCCCCCAATTCGGTTTCCTTTTGTTCCGTAGGTGAAGGTGTCACTGCCTGTTTCAAATTTAAAATCATACCATAAAATACCGGTGGAATCCGGTATTTTAAACGTTACTTCCCACATATTTAAAGAAGTTGAAGGACTCATGGAATAGAAAATTTCATTTTCATTAAATAATGTCCGTAACTGAACGCTGCTGAGATTTTGACCATAAATCCTCAGGGTAATCAAACTTCCCATCGGGAGGGCACCAAATGGATCGCGGCATTTCAGATCCCAGGAATTATGTATAAAGTTCATCATGTTATACTTCCTTTAAAATTTTGTAATAAGACAGGTAAATCTGTGCCGATTTTTTCCAATCAAAATGAGAGTTAAAAGCATTATTAACAATGAGATTAAAAGTTTCAGGTTCATTGTGATAAATAGCAATTGATTTTTGAATGGTGAAAAGCATATCGTGAGCATTATAAGTTGCAAAACTAAAACCATTGCCTTCTTTAGTTATAGAATTGAAATAAGTTACGGTGTCTTTAAGACCACCGGTTTCTCTGACAATGGGGACAGCACCATAACGCATGGCAATCATTTGAGATAAACCGCAGGGTTCGAATTTTGAGGGCATTAAAAAGAAATCGCTGGCAGCATATATTTTTCGGGAAAGCGGTTCATCAAAGTCAATGATGGTAATCATTTTATCGGGGTAGTTATATGCGATGCTTCTTAATAAATTTTCGTAGTTTGGTTCCCCGGTGCCTAAAATAACAAGCTGCAAATCAAGCTGCAGAATTTCATGAATAACGTTGGCTACCAGATCTAGTCCTTTTTGTTCAACCAGACGGGTAATCATTGAAACCATTGGGACATCTTCGCGTATTGGGAGATCCAGGTATTCCTGCAAGGCTTTTTTATTTTCGCTTTTTTTCTTTTTGGGGTTAGCATAAGGGATAAATAATGCAGGATCCGTTTTTGGGTCATAAAGGGCTTCATCAATGCCATTGAGGATGCCCACAACATGATCGCCGACATGTTGAATTACCCGCTCAAGACCTTCTCCATAGAAAGGATCTTTAATTTCCTGAGCATAAGTCGGACTCACGGTGGTAATTAGATCAGCAGAGTATAGAGCCCCTTTCAGGAGGTTTATTTTTCCATAATATTCCAAATCCGAAGGCAAAAAACCAAGATGAAGATATCCACAGATATCGTTGAAACCATAAATACCCTGATATTTTAAGTTATGTATGGTAAAGACACTTTTTGTATTTGGAAAAGTAGTTCGATATTGATGTTTAAGCAGATATGGGATTGCGGCCGTCTGCCAGTCATTGCAATGGATGATGTCCGGATCAAAATTGAGTGATGGAATCGAATCCAGTACAGCCCGGCAAAAATAGAGAAAGCGTTCACCATCGTCAAAGTAATTATAAAGACAAGGACGTTTAAAAAAAGACTCGTTATCAATAAAATAAAAAGTAATCCCTTCATATTCGCACGATAAAATACCGCAATAGTATAAAGTATTATTCATTCGAATATGAAAATGATCAAGTGACTTGATGTTCCTTTTTAATTCTTCCGGAATGGTACTGTAAAAGGGAAGAATAACCCGGACATCAACATCTTCAGCAAAAGATTTTGGAAGGGCGCCAATGACGTCACCCAGTCCGCCACTTTTAGCAAAGGGATAAGCTTCTGAAGCCACAAATAAGACATTCAACATTTTATATCACCGTACCTTTCTTGATAATAATGGGATCGTGAGGTTTACCAATCAGGGTGGTATAATCACTAATTTTTGTATCTTTGTCCATAACAACATAATCCAGGGTAACATGGTTGCCGATTTTGCATTTTTGCATGATAATACTGTTCTTTATTTGTGAATCGGAACCCATAATGATATCCCTAAAAATAATACTATGAAAGATGGTGCCATCAATATTGCAACCACTTCCAACAATGGAGTGGGAGACGCTGGAAGAGTCGCGATAAATGCTGGGGTGATTATCCTTGATTTTGGTGTGAATAGAAGCTTTTTCAAGGAAGAGCTCTCGCATGATGTCGTATTCAAGTAAATCCATACTGGCCTTCATGTAGTTTTCCAAGGTCTTAATCCGTTTCAAATAACCGGTGTGTTCAGCACTGAACACCCGGAGAGTATCAAGATTTATCGCGATCATATCCATTAAATCCCAATCACCGGTGCATTCACAAAGATCCAAAAATTGGATTAAGATCGATTTTTTTATAATCAGCATTTCTGTAAAGAAGTAGTTAGTTTGCTGTTCTTTTTTATAATAAATTGAGGAGACCCGTTTATTATAAAGATCCAAATAGATATCATCATCATGCAGATGATAGGTTGAATCATCCTTTTTATAAATCAGAGTGACATCACTGTTGTTTTGTGAATGAATTTCATAGGCATTTCTATAATCAAAGGAGGTGATATGGTTAGGGGGAGAAATGATCACATGTTCGCCAGAAGCAGTTTCTAAAAAATCTCGATTGTTTTGTAGATCTTTAAGATTGACTTTCATTTTATGCCCTAGTCGACCGCTATTGGCACCGGCAAGAATGGAGAGATCTTGTGTTTTTCGACTGAGTGACCATTCCTTTCCAGTTCCAAGGTGATCAACCAGCGAATTGTATTTGTTACTGCCGATGACGCCGATATGGGATAAACCGGAATTAACCATATTGGAAAGGGTGAAGTCAATGAGTCGATAACGTCCCCCAAAAGGTAGAGTGCTTAAACTGCGATGTTGAAGAAACTCTTTTAGAGAAGGATCTTCGCAGTCAATATTTAGAATAAGACCTATTGCATTTTTCATTGTAAGTCGCTCCTTTCAGGAATTAATAACGTGAATTTGAGGAACTGATTCTAATTCATCAGCAATTAACCGGACATCGCCCTTGATTCTCGCTCGGCCTCCCAGGATACAGTTTTCCAGAATTGCGCCATCTTCAATAATAGCACCAGTGTGAACAATAACATTTTTTAGGATATTATGCCGATGAATACGGACATCATGGGAAAGTATCGAGTGTTCAACTTGACCACAGACAATACAACCATCACAAATTAGACTATTGCTTATTTTAGCTTCAGGACCGATGAATTGTGGATGACGACTGATATTATTTGAAAAAATCCGAAAATTGCGGTCGGTTAGATCAAATTCACAGTATGGATCTAAAAGATCCATATTGGCATCAAAATAGCTTTGAATCGTACCAACGTCTCGCCAATAGCCAGAATAAGGATAGGCATAGATACGTTTGTTGCTTTCATAGAGCATGGGAATAACATCATTACCAAAATCATGCTCGGATTCACGATTCCCGGCATCTTCCTGAAGGGCTTTTTTTAGTATTTCCCAGGAAAAAACATAAATTCCCATGGATGCTTTGTTGCTTTTGGGTATTGCAGGTTTTTCCTGAAAGGCCTGAATACGTTCTTCTTCATCGGTGTTAACGATTCCAAAACGATGGGCATCTTCCCAAGGCACATCCATGACAGCAATACTGAGGTCAGCTTGCTTCGCTTTATGGAAGCAGAGCATTTTGGAGTAATCCATTTTATAAATATGATCGCCAGATAGGACAAGGACAAATTCAGGATTGAAGTTGTCGATGAAATCAATATTTTGATAAATGGCATCGGCCGTTCCCGAATACCATTTTCCTCCTTTTTGTCCCATATAGGGCGGGAGGATATGGGCACCACCCTGAATTTGATCTAACGCCCAGGCAGAACCATCACCGATATAGTTGTTTAAAATATAGGGGCGATATTGGGTGAGAACACCGACTACGTCGATATCGGAATTCATGCAGTTACTGAGAGGAAAATCGATGATGCGATATTTTCCTCCAAATAAAACGGCGGGTTTGGCGTTGTTAATGGTCAGGTCGCCTAAACGACTTCCCTGTCCACCGGCCAGAAGCATTGCAACACATTCAGTATTCATTTTTCCTCCTTACTTTATTTTCCAAATTTCACGTTGATAATCTGCAATTGAACGATCACTTGAGAACATTCCAGACTGGGCAATGTTGCTGATGGACATTTTCGTCCAAGTTTTATTGTTACGGAAAAGCTGATCAATTCGATTCTGAGCGTCAGTATAAGCATTAAAATCTTTAAGCACAAAATAGGGATCATTGTACAATAAAAGCGAATCATAGATCGATTGGAAGTTTAGTCCGAAACCCAGCGTGCCATCCACTAACTGATGCATCACTTCTTGGATCCGCGGGTCTTGTTCGAAGATATCAACGGAGTGATAACCGCCGTATTTTTGGTAGTGGGATACTTCATCAGAAGTGAGCCCAAAAGTGACAATATTAGTCGGTCCAACAGCCTCTGAAATCTCAATATTGGCGCCGTCCATGGTACCCAAAGTAATGGCGCCATTCATCATGAATTTCATGTTGCTGGTTCCAGAAGCTTCTTTTCCGGCAGTTGAAATTTGCTCCGAAACATTAGCAGAGGGATAAATGATTTCGGCTAATGAAACATTGAAATTGGCAAGAAAAACTACCTTCAGTTTATCCTGAACGGCTTTGTCATTATTGACCATATAGGCGATCGCATTGATGAGTTTGATAATATCTTTGGCAAAATAATAGCCGGGTGCCGCCTTTCCAGCAAAAATAAAGGATCGTGGCGCCATTTCCAAGTTTGGATTTTCTTTAAGTCGGTTGTATAAGTACAGGACATGAAGAGCATTTAATAGTTGTCGTTTATATTCATGGATACGCTTAACCTGGATATCAAAAATTGAAGTTGGATCAACGCTGATGCCAATATGCTTAGTAATATAGTCGGCCAGGTAAACCTTGTTTGCAAGTTTAATAGCATTGAATTTCTCATAGAAAACAGGATCATTGATGTAATTTGAAAGTTTCTTTAGTTGGAAGAGATTTTTTTCCCACTCGGTGCCGATGGACTCATTTAAAAGATTTTTAAGTTTGGGGTTGCTATGCATGAGAAATCGGCGAGGACTTACGCCGTTGGTGACTGAGTGGAAACGTTCGGGAAAAACTTGATAAAAACCATTAAATGTTTCTTCCCGAAGTATCTTGCTATGAAGTGAAGCAACACCATTGACAGAATGGCTGGTTACAATAGACAAACTTGCCATATGAACCTGGCCATCTTTAATGATGGATAAGGAATGATTGCGCTCCATATTATTTGGGTAGCAGGCATCAAGCTCTTCAATAAACCGACGATTAATTTCTTCGACAATCATATAAATCCGCGGTAGCAGTTTATTCATCATATCGATTGGCCATTTTTCCAAAGCTTCAGGAAGGACGGTATGGTTGGTAAAGCTAAGGGCGGATAATGTCATTTTCCAGGCATCATTCCAACTAAGACCTTCCTCATCCATAAGGATACGCATGAGTTCAGGACCACACATCGCAGGATGGGTATCATTAATATGGATGCAAATTTTTTCGCCAAAACCATCCACAGAGTTACTATTGTTTCTTTTATAATGTGAGACGATGCGCTTTAATCCGGCACATACAAAAAAATATTCTTGCTTTAAACGAAGCAGCTTTCCGTCAAAACCACTGTCATTGGGATAAAGAATTTGGCTGATTGCTTCGGCCTCGGATTTTTGGCGAACGGCATATAAAAACTGACCCTGATTAAAGGTTGGCAGATCAAAACCATCAATCGGTTCGGCACTCCAAAGACGCAGGGAATTAACCGTTTCATTATGGTAGCCTTTGATTGGAATATCATAGGGGACAGCCATGATCGGTTCATAATCTTCATGGATAAAGGTTAAGTTGCCGTTAATATTTTCAGAATGGATCGAACCATAATATTTTACAATAACGGACTTGTCCGGTTTTCTGATTTCAAAGGGATAGCCGTTTTTTAACCAGTTATCGGCGACTTCAACCTGTTCACCATTAATAATGCGTTGTTCAAAGAGTCCATATTTGTAGCGAATACCATTGCCGTGGGCAGGCATCCCCATGGCGGCGGAGGAATCTAAATAGCAAGCCATCAGTCGGCCTAAACCACCGTTGCCTAAACCGGGGTCTGATTCTTGTTCCTGTATAGCGGCATAATCTAAGCCCAGTTCGGCAAGGCTTTCAGTGACCACATCTTCCATATCGATATTATTAATGTAGGATTTTAGCAGTCGTCCGATGAGAAATTCAATGGAAAAAAAGTAGACTTGTTTGGTTTGGTGTTTGTTATACAGGGTATTTGTTCTGGCCCATTGGGTGGTAACCTTGTCCATGACTAGTTCAGCTAAAGCTTGATATTGTTTAAGAACGGAAGATTCTTTTAAACAATTCCCGGAAACCTCTTCGATTTTATTGATATAGTCTGCTTTAAAAGCTTCTTTTCTTTTTTGTTTTTCTGAAGAATTCATGTTTTTTCCTTTCAAGACTAAAAGTAATTGAGATTGCAGACAAGGTTAAAGAAATAGAATCAATATTTTTATTAACTTGAGGCTTGTCAACACTCTAATCGTATTAGTTCTTATTTTTTAGTTTGGATTTGGTATCAGAGTCGCTGTTTTTTTTTGAATATTGTCGGGGTACAATTCCTTTTAAGACAACAAATGATGAGGGCGGAATGTTAATGGATACTGAATTGCTTTCTTCGTGAAGTGGGATGGCCTGGCTTTTCATCGTTTTTTTCATTTTAAAACCGGTGCCTCCGTAGACAAGTTCATCAGAATTAAAGGCTAAACGATAGTTTCCTTTGCCGGGAACACCAACCCGGTAATCGATATAGCTTAAGGGGCAAAAGTTCATAATGACAATAAGGTCATCGTTTTCATCTGCGCTCATGCGTTTGAAAATAAGAATACTCTGATCGCGATTATCTGGTTCCAGCCATTTAAAACCATCCCAACTATGGTCGCAGGTCCAGAGCGCCTTTTCTTTTAAGTAAAATTTATTGAGATCTTTAATATAAGTTTGAATTTGACGGTGCTTCTCATATTCGAGCAGGAACCATTCCAGGGATTCATCTACCCGCCATTCCAAAAAAGGCGCAAATTCATTGCCCATGAAGGAAAGTTTTTTTCCCGGATGCGTCATCATATAACCGAATAAAAGGCGAAATTGATCAAATTTCATATTATAATCCCCAAACATTTTGTCAAGAATGGTTCTTTTACTGTGAACCACCTCGTCATGTGAAAGCGGAAGGACAAAATTTTCGTTAAAGGCATAGGCCATGGAAAAAGTTAACAGGTCATGAAATTGATTCCTAAAATAGGGATCGGTTTTCATATAATTCAGAGTATCATGCATCCAGCCCATATCCCATTTTAAGTTAAAACCGAGACCGCCTTTATCCACCGGCCAGGTAACCAGAGGATAGGAGGTGGAGTCTTCAGCGGACATCAGGGCAAATGGAAAATCCCTGAAAATAATGGTGTTCAACTCCCGTAAAAAGGACAGGGCTTCAAGACGATCGGTGCCGCCCTGAGCATTGTGGTAGGGTTCGCCCTCCAGTCCATGATTCAATTCAATCATGCTGGCGACACCATCAATGCGAAGGCCATCAGCATGGAACAGATCAAACCAAAAATAGGCATTGGAAACAAGAAAATCGAGAACTTCGGATTTTCCATAATCAAATTCCATGGTGCCCCACTGAGGATGTTCGGAAAATTCATATTGCTCGGTACCGTCAAACCGATAGAGCCCATGCGCATCTTTGCAGAAGTGTCCGGGAACCCAATCAAGAATAACCCCAATGCCGGATTGGTGACAGGTGTCAATAAAATGCATCAAGCCCTGGGGATCACCATAACGACTGGTGGCGGCATAATATCCGGTCAGCTGATAGCCCCAGGAGCCATCAAAAGGGTGCTCCATAATGGGCATAAGTTCAATGTGGGTATAATTCATTTCCAGCAGATAAGGTACTAATTGTTCAGCAAGTTCATGATAGGTGAGGTAGTCACCATTTTTATTTCGCTTCCAGCTGCCAAGATGAGCTTCATAAATATTAATTGGCATTTCAAGCCAATTAACAGAACGTCGCTTTTTTTGCCAGCCTTCATCTTGCCAGGAATAGTTTGAGATGTCCCAAATGATTGAAGCTGTTTTGGGTTTAACTTCACTATAAAAAGCGTAAGGATCTGCTTTATATGCAATTTCTCCGTTATGTTGTTTGACCGCGTATTTGTAAAGCATACCTGATGTCAATCCCGGTATAAAAAGCTCCCAAATTCCGTGAGAACCCTCAATTAAAGTCATTGCATTTTGATGAATCTCCCAATTGTTGAAATCACCGACAACAGAGACACCCTGAGCATTAGGTGCCCAGGTTCGAAAGATAACACCATCTTCATTAAGGTGTGAACCAAAATAATGATAACTAAGAAAACGTCTGTTTGGGGTTGGATCAGTATTGACATATTTTTCATTCATAATGCAGAGTCCTTTCAATAAACATAATTAGTGAAGGCATAAAATTTAATATCGCTATTGTCAATATTTTATCACAATCCTAAGATAATGATAGTGCATTTTTTTAAACAAAGTAAATTCTTCTTAACAATTAAGCACAAAGTGTAACAGTTGGACGGTTTTGTTACATTACACTGCTTTGCTTTTGTACAATGACCAGTATAAATTAATTTTTCCACCGAGATTAAGTATTACACAGATGAAATACAGCCCAACCAATAGCGCAAAAAGTCCCCCGAGATTTCCATATAAGGCACTGTATTTGGTCGAGTTGTTGACAAACCAGGTGAATACTCTAAAAGCAATATTAAGGCCGGCTGTTGCAAATAAAGCACCAGGCAAGCCTTCTAAAAATTTTAGCGGTTGGGCCGGCGCGGCCATATAAATCATATTGAAAATAAGCGCCGAAGCCAACCAGGAAAAAACAACCGCAAAGAGACGGATAGAAGGTGAATAAAACGCTATGGCGCCAAGGTTTTCAAAAATAATGGCGCCAATGTCGGCACTAAAAATGTAGGCGATGACGATGAGAATGACTGCTAAAGTAAACAGGATGGTAAATAAAAAAGATAATGACCATATGCGACCGAGGCTACGGGTTTCTTTCTGACCATAGGTTTGATTAATCCCATTCATAATAGCTCGGGCAGCCAGGGAGGAAAAGAAAAATGAGATCACAATAAGACTGTAATCAGAATTGGAAAATTGACTGGTCATGGAATTTAACAGATTGGTAACATAAGTATAGGAAAGGCTCGGTAAAAAAACCTTTAAAATTTCATACAGATATGATTCAAAAGGCTTGATAATTTTTCCGACAAAAGAAATGAGAAAAAGAAGCAAAGGGAAAAAGGCCATCAAAAGATAAAAAGACATTTGCGAACAAATTCCTGCGAAATCGGTATTTTCAAAATCTTTTTTAATATAGAAAACAAGTTTAACAATGCTTAAATTTTGCAAGCGTTCAATCATTCTGTCCCTTCCTTTCTCGGGTAGCTAATATTTTGACTGAAAAAAGATTAACAACGCCGCCCAGAGTAAGCGTAAAGCAAATAATATAGATAACGAAAAACAGTGAAAAGGGTCCTTGCAGGTTAATCGAAAAGGTTGCATAATCTAAAATTGAATTTGCGAAAAGGGCATAAATAAAAAGAATTGAAAACCAACAAATACTCACAAATAAGCCGCCGGGAAAGGCTTCCAGAAAGGTAAGATGATTTTTTGGAGCGAACATATAAATTAAAGTAAAAATAAATGTGGTGACGATGATGAGATATATACAACTAAAAATGGCAATAAATAGGGTAAAAATTCCCGAGAGATCGAATACGGTAAAAATAAAATGAAATAATTTTTCACCAAAAATATAGAAAAAAAGTGTAAAAACAATAATTGAAAGAAACAAGAACAGATAAAGAACCGATTGAATCCAAAGGGCAATGAGGCCACGGGTCTCCTCCTGTTCAAAAATACGATTTAAAGATTGAATCAGAGAATGCATGGCAGAGACAGACGCATAAAATATAAAGAAGCCAATAAACAGATTGGTTCCAAAAGAAAAGGAAATAGTATTAGCATTTTCCATTGATAAATAAATATAATCCATGATAGATGTTGGCAATAGCTCAGAAAGCACTGACACCAGAGTGGTGTTGATTTCAATGGAAAACCAGTTAATAAGATTGTAAAGAAGCATGATGAAAGGAATGAAAGCCAAAAGTGCGCGATAAGACATTTGCGCAGAAAGATTGACAATATTATTCTTTTTCCCTTGGGTTATCAGAAAGCGGCTGAAGCATTTCAAAAAGGTCATAGCACCTACCAAATCCATTCAAAATCGATTGTGTTCATTGAGGTTTAGTATATCATAGTTTATTTGATAAATGAAGAGAAACACAGAAAGCAAAAATATGGAAATATAGCCAAAAAAATGGTATAATTATTCGAAAAGAATTTAAGGTTAGTAGGATCACATAAAAACATGCTTTTTTAAAGGAAGGAAATAGTAAATTAAATGGGAAAAACGTTAACAGAAAAAATTATTGCCGCACACCTTGTCGTTGGAGAGATGATAAAAGGTGAAGAAATCGGTATTCGTATCGATCAAACCTTAACCCAGGATTCAACTGGAACCATGGCCTATTTACAGTTTGAAGCAATGGAGGTGCCACGGGTAAAAACAAAAAAATCCTTGGCTTACATTGATCACAACATGCTTCAGGAAGGACCTGAAAACATGGATGATCACCGTTATATTCAAAGCGTTGCTAAAAAACACGGCATTTATTTCTCCCGACCGGGCAATGGAATATGCCACCAGGTTGAGATTGAACGATTTGGAGTTCCCGGGGATACCCTGTTGGGATCAGACAGTCATACTCCAACAGGCGGCGGCATTGGGATGCTGGCTATTGGTGCCGGCGGCCTTGATGTAGCGGTTGCCATGGCAGGTGACCCTTATTATATCACCATGCCAAAAGTAGTGAAGGTTGAATTGACCGGAAAACTTCGATCAGGTGTTTCTTCGAAAGATGTGATTTTGGAAGTCCTGCGGCAATGTACGGTAAAAGGCGGTGTCAATAAAGTATTTGAATACACCGGCGAAGGGGTAAAAACATTAACCGTTCCGGAACGTGCCACCATCACCAATATGGGTGCAGAACTGGGCGCCACAACTTCGGTATTTCCGTCTGATGAGATGACCAAGACGTTTTTAGAAGCCCAGGGCCGGGGTGCAGACTTCAAACCATTAGCCGCCGATGCCGATGCTGTTTTTGATGAAGCGGTAAAGGTCGACATGGATAATTTAGAACCATTGACGGCCTGTCCCCACAGCCCGGATAAAGTCGTTAAAATTTCAGAAATTGAAGGAATGGTCATTGACCAGGTTGCAATCGGCAGCTGCACCAACTCTTCATGGCTGGATCTGATGAAAGTTGCGGAAATTCTTCGGGGAAAAACCATTGCTGAAAATGTATCCTTAGTCATTGCACCGGGATCAAAGCAGGTATTGACCATGCTGGCGCAAAATGGAGCATTGGCAGATTTCCTTAATGCCGGAGCACGCGTTTTGGAATGCGGCTGCGGACCCTGTATCGGAATGGGCCAGGCACCATCAACCAACGCGGTTTCATTGAGAACCTTTAATCGAAACTTTTTTGGCCGATCAGGAACCCCCTCAGCAGATGTTTATTTATTGAGTCCTGAAGCAGCAGCAATTTCGGCGATTGCAGGGGTCTTGACCAATCCACTTGGAAAGGTGAAACTGCCGGAAATTTCCATGCCGGATAACTTTTTAATCAATGACACCATGGTAATGGAACCGGCTCCGGAAGGCACTCAAATTGAAGTTGTCAAAGGACCAAACATTAAACCTTTCCCAGCGACAAAACCGTTGAAAGACATAGTGGCAGGAAAGGCGTTAATCGTTGTGGAAGACAATATCACAACGGACCATATTATGCCGTCCAATGCAAAATTGCTGCCGTATCGTTCCAATATTCCCTATCTGTCAAACTATTGCCTGGCCCCCTGTGATCCAGAATTCCCACAGCGGGCACTTGACAACGGCGGCGGATTTATTGTCGGAGGATCAAATTACGGACAAGGATCCAGTCGCGAGCATGCCGCATTAGCACCGGTATTTCTGGGCATTAAAGGGGTTGCGGTTAAATCTTTTGCGCGTATTCATAAGAACAACCTGATTAATAATGGGATCTTACCGCTCGTGTTTGAAAATGAAGCGGATTATGATACCATTTCGTTAGGGGATGAGTTAGTCATTGAAAATGCCCTGGAGGCAGTAAAAGCCGGTAAGGCAAAGCTGGTAAATAAAACAAAAGGATTAACTTATATTATGGATTTGGAAGTGTCTCAGCGACAAAAAGAAATGCTTCTGGCCGGAGGATTGATTAATCTGATTAAATCAAAGAAATAGAAAAAAATTAACCGCTAATTCATGGAGCATTTTCCACGAATTGGCGGTTTTTTAGATATTGCCTGCTTATTTACGACGAGCGCGTTGATAAACCTTAAGCGGTTTGTTGGCATGATTGATAGGTTATTGTCCGGACTTTTTTCAGACTACGGACAAACGTTGACGTAATTATCAGGAAGTTCATCAAAAAACATAATTCCCAGACAATGAGGTCCAATGTGGACGGTGAGGGCGGCACCCGCCCCTTGGGGAATCATAAAATTCTTCGTTCCCAGTTCCTTTTCAAGGTGCCTTTTCGCTTTTTCCTGGAGATCCAAAGCCGTGCTTTGAATAAAGCCGATAATCTGTTCTTTGTTTTTTTTCGTTTTTTCTTCAACTGTTGCCAGCAGTTTCCGCAGCGCTTTTTTCTGTCCGCGTATTTTTTCATAGACGAGTATTTCGCCATCATTAAAATAGAGGATTGGGACAATTTTCAACATATCCCCAAGCATGGCGGCATTACGGCTGATTCGACCGCCTTGAGCCAACCATTTAATATCGCCAACCATAAAAAAGATTTGCGCATGCTGAGAAAGAAAAGTCATGGTTTCAACAATTTCTGCATAGGAACGGTTAAGCTTATTTAGTTTAAGACCCTGGTATAAAATTAGGGCGGTACCGGTGGTAGCCGAAAGCGAATCGATAATGGTTATTTTGCGATGAGGGTATTTCGCCTGCAAATCTTTGGCTAACAGCTGGGCGGTCTGATAAGTGCCGGAAAGTTTTGAGGAAAAGGCCAAATAAATAACATCGTCATCATTTTTAAGATGCTTCTCAATCGTATCAATGATGGCGAGAGGTTGTATTTGAGCAGTTTTGGGAAATGAATTTTTATTGTTATTTACAAAATCTACGATCATTTCAGGGGTTATATCGATTCCATCAAAATAGGTTTTATCATCAAGCGTTATTGGAATCGGTAGGATATCAAATTCATAACGACTTAAGATATTGCTGTTGGTATCACACATGGAATCCACAATAAATTTTATTGCCATTGGGGTGCTCCTTTTCATTTGCTGGAGGATATTTTATCATGAACGATACCGTTTGACAAACCGCACTTAAGAATTGATAAATTTAAGCAACCGCTTATTTATGTGACCGTCCAGATGTGCTAAAGAGCCTGTTTTAAACCCGACCATAGAGAAAATTTGTGATTATTTCGAAAAAATGTTAAACTATTATTTTAGTGTAGACAAATCTAAATGTTGGAAACTATTATTTTTTTAATCAAGAATGGAGAATTTTGTGGAATATATAATCAATCAATTAGCAAAAGATTTTTCAATAAGGCCTCAACAAGTCGCAGATACCATTAATTTAATTGATGGCGGCAATACCATTCCGTTTATTGCCAGATATCGAAAAGAAGTAACTGGTGATTTAAGCGACGCTCTTTTAAGAGATTTGGACGTTCACCTGACTTATCTGAGAAAATTGGAAAAACGAAAAGAAGAGGTTTGTAACAGCATTGAAGAGCAGGGGAAACTTACCCCGGAGCTTAGCGCCGCTATTATAAAAGTTAAAACGCTACAGGAAGTTGAGGACCTTTATCTACCTTACAAGCAAAAGAAAAAGACCAGAGCTTCGGTGGCCAGAGAAAAGGGCTTGGAACCGTTTGCTATTCAAATTTTAGAGCAAAAACTGACCGAATCGGAATTAGCCGAAGCGGCGAATAAGTACATTGACGAAGAAAAAGAAATCAATTCCATTGATGAAGTTTTCCAGTATGCCATGGATATCATCGCGGAAATCATATCGGACAATGGAACATACCGCGGGGTCATCCGTAAAAGAACCTATGAAAAAGGACAGATCCGTTCCACCGTGGTCAAAGGTAAAGAAGAAGAAAATTCTGAACTTGAAATGTATTTCGATCATACCGAAGCGATTAAAACAATCAAGGATCATCGAATATTGGCCATCAATCGCGGAGAAAAGAAAAAAGCACTTTCGGTAAAAATATTGGCACCGGTGGAAGAAATTGAGGAATATCTTAAAAAGGAACTGGTCCAGGATCAGCCATCAGAGTATTTGCTAAAAACGATCATTGACAGCTATTCTCGCCTGATTGCGCCAGCGATTGAACGCGAAATAAGAACGGCTTTGAAGGAACGGGCCGAAGAAGGCGCCATTAAGATGTTTGCTCTCAATCTGAAAAAACTTTTGCTGCAGCCGCCATTTAAAGATAAGGTAACCATGGGCTTCGATCCCGCCTTTCGAACCGGATGTAAAATTGCGGTTTTGGATAAGGCCGGCAAAGTTTTAGATTATGCGACCATCTATCCCACCTTTGGAAAAGGCCAGATAGAAAAGGCTGAAAGGGAATTCTTAGGACTGATTGAACGTCATCAGGTTGATATTATTGCGATTGGAAATGGGACGGCTTCTCGAGAATCGGAACAGTTTGTTGCCGAAGCTATTAAGAAAACAAGTGTTCCGGTTCAATATATCGTTGTTAATGAAGCGGGTGCATCCGTTTATTCAGCATCGGAACTGGGGACCGAAGAGTATCCGGATATTAATGTTTCCATTCGCGGGGCAATTTCCATTGGCGGACGACTTCAGGATCCATTATCTGAACTTGTGAAAATTGATCCCAAACATATTGGGGTGGGACAATATCAGCACGATGTTAATCAAAAAGAGTTGGAACGTGTTTTGGAAGCCACGGTGGAAGATGCGGTAAACAATGTTGGGGTTAACGTTAACCGGGCCTCGGTTTCGTTATTAAGGTATGTAGCAGGAGTGAACAAAACCATTGCCAAAAATATTTTAGACTATCGTGATACCGTTGGTTCATTAAAAAACAGAAAAGAATTGCTTAAGATTAAAGGACTGGGAGCAAAAGCTTTTGAGCAGTGCGCCGGATTCCTGCGCATTGATGATGGCGACAATGTTTTAGATAATACCGGGGTTCATCCGGAAACGTACAAAAGTGTAGAAAAAATGTTAAAACTAAAGGGCCTTCAAAAAGAACAATTGGGAAAAAAAGACCAAGAGTTGTTTAAGGATATGAACTATTCAGAAATGGCCAACCAGTTAGAAATCGGGGTGCCAACCTTGCGTGACATTGTGAAAGAATTGCAAAAGCCGGGGCGAGATCCCCGGGAGAATGCGCCAAAGCCTCATTTAAGATCTGATGTATTATCGATGGAAGATTTGGAAGTCGATATGGAGTTGATCGGTACGATACGTAATGTTATTGATTTTGGCGCATTCGTAGATATCGGAGTACATCAAGATGGCCTGGTTCATATTTCTCAAATTACCGATCGGTACATACACCACCCGACAGAAGTTCTTTCTCTCGGAGATGTGGTTACCGTTAAAGTGCTCGCGGTTGACTTGAAACGAAAACGGATCAGTTTAACCATGATTATTTAAAATAAATATTGACATAATGATAAAATTTTTATAAAATGAAAAGCTTATTCATTTTTTGTGTGTTATAATAAGTACATGAATCAACGATAGGAGTGTTTAAAATGTATAAAGTCGGTGATAAAATTGTTTATCCAATGCACGGAGCAGGTGTCATTGAAGCGATTGAAGAACGTGAGATATTTGAAGAAACGAAACCTTATTATATCATGCAGATCGTGTCCGAAGGTTTGCAGATTCTTGTGCCTGTGGATAAAGTTGATGAAATTGGGGTTAGAAATATCGTTACTCAGCCCATAATTGACGATATGATAGAGACTTTAAAATTACCAATGGATGAGATGGAAAAAAACTGGAACCGACGGTATCGCGAACATCTTGAGAGATTAAAAACTGGAGACATTTTTGAAGTGGCAAAGGTGGTAAAAAATCTGATCCTGTTAGATCGCCAAAAAGGTCTTTCAACCGGAGAAAAGAAAATGTTGAATAGTGCCAGAAATTTTATTGTTAGTGAAATGGTTTTAATCCAAAATCGGGATAAAGATGAAATATTAGAATTAATTAATAGTTCAGTAAACAGCGAGGCGTGATTTCACGCCTTTTGTTATGTTTAATAGTGTAATTTTAAGAATTAGATGTTATAATTCTAGATAAACATAATGAAAGGAGGTGAATATAATGATACAAAAGATACTTAGAGTATCCTTTTCTATTATTGGAATGCTTGTCGGTATGGCATTGGCGAGTGTGATCTTTTCGAATACATGGATTCTGGAACCATTCAATTTGAGCTTGAGTACGGAATTTGAAGTATTCGTTTATGTGGCTCTCATTATTGTATTTGGACTTATTTTTTTCATCCTATTTCCGCTAATGCTCAAAGGCGTTAAAAAGCTGGCAAAAATTGCTGAAGCAAGCATGGAAAATGTTCGGCTCATCGATATCGGCTTTGGCCTTGGCGGCTTGATCATTGGTTTGGTTATTGCAATGTTAATCAGTTTTGCTTTTGTTCAAATTCCTTTTCCCTGGATTGGTACAATTTTAACGATTGTCAGCTATATTGTTTTGGGCTACCTTGGATTTATTCTGGCAATTAAAAAGCGAGAAGAGATTTTGCTTGCTTTTCAAAGTGTCAAACGGGAAAAAGAAGCAAATGCGCCAGTTAGTCAGAAACGCTCTCCGAAAAGAAAAGGAGCGGCAATCCCAAAATTATTAGACACCAGTGTGATTATCGATGGACGAATTTTTGATATCTGCAAGACAGGCTTTATTGAAGGACCCCTGGTTATACCAGTTTTTGTGCTTAATGAGCTGCAACTCATCTCGGATTCAGCAGATGAGCTTAAAAGAAATCGTGGCAGACGAGGTTTGGATATTTTAAATAAAATTCAAACAGATTTGGAAATAGAAGTTCAAATTACGGAAGAAGATTTTGAAGATACCCATGAAGTGGATGCCAAGCTAGTGAAATTAGGCAAATCCACCAAAGGGAAAATTCTAACAAATGATTATAATCTGAACAAGGTTGCCACGGTTCAAGGGGTTGACGTTCTTAATATTAACGAGTTAGCGAATGCTGTCAAACCAATTGTTTTACCGGGCGAGGAAATGAAAGTTCTGCTTGTTAAAGGGGGAAAAGAAAACGGCCAGGCAATTGCCTATCTTGATGATGGTACGATGATTGTTGTTGAAAACGGTAAAAAATATATTGGAAATTCAACGATTGTTTTAGTTACCAGTATTTTGCAAACAGCTGCTGGACGGATGATTTTTGCAAAACCCAAAAAATGATTATAGCAATTATAAAAAATACTTACAACCTCACACCAACAGTTTTCTAAAGCTGTTGGTGTTTTATTTGGGCGCAAGCAACAAGCCAATCATAAGCTCGCTAGTAGCTGCTGGCTGATCAAGAAACAAGGTGACGCGCTTTTTTAGAAAATTATTGTAATTAACAAAAGCTTTACGTATAATGAAACGAGTATAATCGAGAAAAAGAATAAGGAGTCAGGATGAATTTACCGGAAGCGTTCAAAGAAAAAATGAAAAGTCTCATGGGTGAATCCTATGAAGGCTTGCTTGATTCCTATGATCAACCGGAAAGCAAGGGGATTAGAACCAACACTCTAAAGCTGACACCGGAAGATTTAGCCAGGAAATTACCGTTTGAAACCCAGAGCGTCGCTTGGTGTCCGGATGGTTTTTATATCGACCATGAGGTTCGACCGGGGAAGAACCCTTATTATTATGCCGGGCTATATTATGTTCAGGAACCCACGGCGATGGCGGCAGTTGAAGTGCTTGCTCCAGAACCGGGTGATTGGGTGTTGGATCTGTGCGCCGCACCAGGAGGAAAATCCACTCAGATTGGAGCAAAACTTAAGGGACAGGGGATTTTAGTTTCAAATGAACTGGTCAATTCCCGGGCCGGTATTTTATCCACGAGTATTGAACGGATGGGAATGACGAATGTCATTGTAACAAATGAATTTCCTGAACGATTGGTGGATTCATTCTACCAAAGCTTTGATAAAATATTAGTGGATGCACCATGTTCCGGAGAAGGAATGTTTCGAAAGGATCCGGGTGCACTTTCGGATTGGAGTCTGGAACGCGTCTCGCGTTGCGTGGGAAAGCAGGAAAAAATATTAGAAAGTGCTCATCGGTTGTTGAAACCGGGTGGCGTCCTGGTTTATTCGACTTGTACATTTTCGCCAGAAGAAAACGAACAGATCATTGAAGCGTTTATGAATCAATACCCCTATGAATTAGAAAGCATTGAACTACCGGGGATTAAAGATCATGGCCGGGTGGCATGGACTCTGAATAACGAGAAAGCCATTGAAAAAACCCTTCGAATTATGCCGATGAATGTTAAAGGTGAAGGCCATTTTATTGCCAAACTGATTAAAACAGATGCAAGTTCAGATTCGAAAAATGTGAAACAGGGGTATTCAAAATCACGCCTGAAAAAAGCATCCCGAACAGAATTGATCGATTATGTTGATTTTGCCAAAAACTATTTAGCAGAATCGTTTTATAAAGAATTTGAGGACCGTTTGTATCTTTTGGGTGAACATCTTTACGCAATCCCAAAAGGCATTGACTTGGAAACAATTGCCAACCTTAAGTTGCTGCGAACCGGGCTTCACCTTGGAACCTTTAAAAAGAATCGCTTTGAACCAAGCTACGCTTTAGGAATGGCACTAAAATTATCAGAAGCGAAAAATGTTTGTGATCTGAAAGAAGAGTCTGAGGCTTACCAGTATTTAAAAGGGGAAGCACTTAATATAAATGCAAAAAAAGGGTGGATACTAGTCGGATATGATGGTTATTCCCTCGGTTTTGGAAAAGCGAGTGAGGGGATTATCAAGAACCACTATCCCAAGGGTCTTAGAATCCGAAAGAAGTAGGAGGATTTAAGATGCAAAATAAAGAAACTGGGACGACGATTCACAATAGTGCAGTGATTTCGGAAAAGGCCAATATTGGCAAAAATACGACGATTGGTGCAGGAGCAGTAATCGGGGAAGATGTCGTGATTGGAGAAAGCTGCAACATTGGCACCGGAGTCATTATAGAAGCAAAAAGTATGATTGAAAATGGCTGTATTTTGGAACCCGGGGTTATTTTGGGAAAAAGAGCCAGGGTGGGTGAAAATACAAAAATTGGAATGGGCGCTCGGATAACCCATGATGTGACCATTGCATCCAATTCCGTCATTAAAATAGGTGAAATCGTATTAAAAGATATGGTTTATAAAATGGTTTTTAAACGCGGCGCCTGGATTTATCGGGAAGATAGTTTAAACCATAAGAATGAAAAAGATTGAAAGGAATAGTGATGAATCAAAAAGATTTCAATAGTTTAAAGGAAGCAATTAACAAGAAAAAACCAATTTTAGTATCAGGCTGTTTATTGGGGATGAAGATTAACTATAAAGAGGAAGGCAGCCTTGTTGAGGAATTGCGTGAGCTTTTACTGCATGGAAAAGCTATTCCGGTTTGCCCAGAGGTGTTGGCGGGGATGTCGACTCCGAGAGATCCGGCTGAAATAGTGGTGGTTAATGGCGAACGAAAAGTGTATAATAATAAAAAAATTGACGTGACTGATCTTTACAATCTGGGAGCAGAGCGAACCCTGGCAGCAGCACGGACATCAGGAGCAAAAATTGCCGTTTTAAAGAGCAAAAGTCCTTCTTGTGGTTGTGGAAAAATCTACGATGGTACTTTCAGTGAAAGTTTAATCGATGGCGATGGGATTGTCACGGCTTTATTAAAAGAGAATGGTATTCGAGTCATTTCAGAAGAAGATTTTTTAGAATGTATAAAATAGGATCTTGTCGAAATCAATAGAGAAAAGTGAGGAAATAATATGGAAAACAAACTTAACATAGGCGTAGTTTTTGGAGGGCAGTCCGGAGAACATGAAGTCTCTCGTGTTTCAGCCTATAATGTATTAGAGGTTATTAATCAGGAAAAATATAATATTGTAACCATCGGGATAACCAAAAACGGAAAATGGTATTTGTATTCAGGAGATCATGAAAAAATAAAGGATGGCTCATGGGAACAGGATTCGGAGAATCTTATTGGCGATTTTTCAATTTTTTCCCATCCTGAAATTACGAAAATTGATATTTTCTTCCCAGTTCTTCACGGGCCAATGGGTGAAGATGGCACGATTCAAGGGGTTTTTGAGATGTTGAACAAACCTTACGTCGGTTGCGGGGTGTTAAGTTCAGCAGTGGGAATGGATAAGGTCTTTTCAAAAATTATGTTTGAAAGTGTCGGGATACCGACCGGAAAATACGTTTATTTTAGGAAAAAGGACTGGAAAAAAGATGCTGATGGAAGGATAGCAGAAGCAGAAAAAGTTTTGGGATACCCTATTTTCGTTAAACCTGCGAATATGGGATCAAGTGTGGGTATAACTAAAGCACATGATCGCAAAGAACTTTTATCCGCCATTGAAGAAGCCTTTAAATATGATAATAAATTGATCCTGGAAGTGTTTGTTAAAGGAAAAGAAATTGAGTGTGGGGTACTTGATGAAAATGGGGTAACACGAGCATCGATTCCGGGTGAAGTCATTCCTTCAAAAGAATTCTATGATTATGAAGCAAAATATTCAGCGGATGAAGATTCAAAGGTTGAGATCCCGGCCAACATTTCAAAGGAATTAACGGAAAAAGTAAGAGCATATGCCATCAAAGCTTTCGATGCGATTGAAGGTTCCGGCCTTTCCCGGGTAGATTTTTTCGTCACCGAAGATGAACGCATCTTGATTAATGAAGTCAATACGTTGCCGGGATTTACAAATATCAGTATGTATCCCAAAATGTGGGAAGCCACCGGAATTGGGTATACAGAACTTGTCGACCTGATTATCGCAACGGCGGATCGCAAACGTGTGACCATAACCAAATAAAAACTTAAGAATATAATTTTTCTTGATAAAAAAACCAATCAATGGTTTAATAGTGTGAGAAATTATACCTCCAGGAGGAGATCAATGACTGAACAAAGAAAAAAAGTATGGTTATCCATTTCGGGAAAGATTAAAAACGAAGAAGATAAAGAAACCTTAGAATTTCTTACCGAAGGAGACCTGTATAAAGAAAACAATCGGTCATGTGTTACCTATATAGAATCCGAAGTTTCAGGGATGGAAGGGACGACCACTACCGTATGTGTTGATGCAGAGAAGGTATCCGTCATTCGATTGGGAACTACCAATTCCATTATGGAATTTGAAACGGGAAAAAGAAACCTCACCTGGTACTCCACACCGTATGGGGATGTAACCATGGGAATTTTTACCAAGGACGTTTTTGTAAATTATAACGACGAAAAAGAACCAACCAGGGTATCAATCGACTACAATATTGAAATTGAGGGTGTTACCAATTCACAGAATGTCTTAAACATCAAAATCACCCAATAATACCAGGGACAAGAAAACCAGTAAAGGAGAAGTGCCAAGGGTACTTCTCCTTTAACGTTAAACTTGTGTTGATAGCAAGACATAAAAAAGAAGAGTGAGAGGAAAAAGCATGTATATACGTGAAAAAATCAATGAACAGATAAAAGAAATCACGGCAGGTGCTCTGAATAAATCGTTAGCTTCAGGGGCCTTTGCCATTGAAACAATGCCAAATATTTTTCTGGAAATCCCCAGAGAAAAAGGACATGGAGATTATTCAACGAACATTGCCATGCAATTGCCAAAGCAAACCAGAAAGTCACCCCGTTTTATTGCGGAAACATTGATGGCAAATATGGATACAGCAGGTTCTTATGTAGAATCGGTAGAAATAGCAGGACCGGGTTTTATTAATTTTAAGTTAAAAAAATCATGGCATTATGCAGTGCTGGAAGAAATTGCCGAAATGAAAAAAGATTACGGTCGAAGTCAGAAAAACAAAGGGAAAGCCTTTAACTTAGAATTCATTTCGGCGAATCCTACCGGTCCCATGCACATGGGAAATGCTCGCGGAGGAGCCATTGGGGATATTTTAGCAGCTGTCGCAGACTGGACTGGATATGAAGTAACCCGGGAATTTTACATAAATGATGCCGGAAACCAAATCGTCAAATTTGGAGATTCTCTGGATGCCCGTTATCGACAATTATTTGGTGAGGATATACCCTTTCCGGAAGATGGCTATCAGGGCGATGACATCACTGAACATGTGAAAAATTTCATTGCCGAAAATGGTGATGTGCATCGATCATTGGAATCTGATGAACGGAAAAAAATACTCATCGATTATGCGCTGAATAAGAACCTGACGCAAATAAAAAGTGATCTGGCAGCTTATGGCATTCATTATGATGTCTGGTTTTCAGAACAAAGTTTGTATGACAGCGGTGCCATTGAAGAGACCATTGCCCGTTTGAAAGAAGGTGGATTTACCTATGAACAAGATGGCGCCTTGTGGTTTAAGTCAACCTCTTTCGGATCAGAGAAAGACGATGTCATTATTCGGGCCAATGGATTACCCACCTATTTTATGGGCGATATCGCTTATCATGTGAATAAGTATATCACCAGAGGCTTTGATCGCTGCATTAATGTTTGGGGAGCCGATCACCATGGCCATGTTGCCCGACTAAAGGGAGCTTTGACAGCGGTTGGAATCAATGCCGATGAATTCGATGTCGTGCTGATGCAGTTGGTGAGACTGATCAGAAACGGTGAAGTGACCCGAATGTCAAAACGAAAGGGAAAAGCGATTGCGCTGACCGATTTAATTGATGAAGTAGGCGTTGATGCCACGCGATTCTTTTTTAATCTCCGTTCCCCGGACAGTCATTTTGACTTTGATCTGGATTTAGCGATGGAACAATCCAGTGATAATCCGGTATTTTATGTGCAATATGCTCATGCCCGTATTTGCAGCATCATCAGGCAGATGGCGGAAGAATTGGATAATACGGTAGCTTTGGATCCTGAGCGCTTGACCGAAAAGGAAGAGTTGAATCTTTTGGAAATTCTTTCTTTATTTTCAGATGAAATTCTGATGGCTGAAGATAAGTTGGATCCCAGCAGAATTACCCATTACGCCATTGATTTGGCTTCAGCTTTTCATAGCTTTTATAACGCCTGTCATGTGCGGGTTGAGGATAAAAGTCTGATGAAGGCAAGAGTCGCATTGATTGAAGCAACTCAGCAGGTTATTGAAAATGCGCTGAGCATTTTGGGCATTTCGGCGCCGGAAAGAATGTAAGATGATAACCGAAGAAGGAATTTTTGATCGAACTGAAAAACTCATTGGTAAGTCAGGGCTTGAAATGCTTCAAAATTCCCGAGTGATTTTATTTGGCGTTGGCGGAGTCGGCTCCTTTGCGGCTGAAGGACTAATAAGAAGCGGCGTCGGTTTCCTGACAATCGTAGATAAGGACGTCATTGACCCAACAAATCTTAATCGTCAGATTATGGCGAACGTAAAAACAATCGGGAAGAAAAAAGTGAATGCCATGGCACGGCGACTGATTGCTATCAATCCGCTTTGTATTATTCACCCCATGTACGAATGCTACACCCCGGAAAATTCAGGAATATTTCATTTGGAAGATTATGATTATGTCATTGATGCCGTGGATATGGTGACCGCAAAAATTGATTTAGCGGTTAAATGTCAAGATAGCAAGGTGCCTCTGATCAGCTCCATGGGAACAGGGAATAAACTGGATCCAAGTCTTTTTGGAATCACGGATATTTATGAAACATCGATATGCCCGCTGGCAAAAGTCATGCGAAAAGAACTGAGAAACCGGGGAGTTGAATCGCTTAAGGTACTTTATTCAAGAGAAGAACCGGTGGTACGGGAGAATCCGCCCGGGAGCATTGCGTTTGTTCCAGCCGTTGCGGGTCTGCTGATGGCCGGAGAAGTCGTCCGAGATTTGTTGAAAGCCAAGAAGATTGTCTAAAAACGGACTCCATCAACAGATAACTTAAAGGGAATTTAAGTTATCTGTTGATGGAGCTTTTTTATCGTTTTTTTATGTTATAATTTCTATAAAAGACAGCTGAACCAATAGAGCTTATTTAATAAAAAAGAAAATGTAAACCTGTACAGAATGAAACAGTTTGAAAAGACCTGTACAAACGATAGAAAATATGATTAAATTTATTTGACGAAATGTTTGGAAGGAGTAAGATGATACGAGTAGGTACAGGCTATGATGTCCATCGTTTGGTTGAAAAGCGAGCGCTTGTTCTAGGCGGTGTAAAAATAACGCATCCTCTTGGCCTTTTGGGACATTCAGATGCGGACGTTCTGGTGCATGCGATCATGGATGCCCTTTTAGGGGCATTGGCCCTTGGTGATATTGGAAAGTATTTTCCCGACAGCGATGAAGCGTACAAAGATTGTGACAGTCTGATGCTTTTGAAAAAAGTGGGGGAGCTTGTCGGCGAAAAAGGATATCGGATCAATAATATTGATTCAACCATTATTGCACAGGCCCCAAAACTAAGTTCTTATATTGAAATCATGAAAGAAAATATTAGCAGAACCCTGGATTTACCCAGAGATCGGGTGAGTGTTAAAGCAACAACAGAAGAAGGTCTTGGCTTTACCGGAAGGCAAGAAGGAATAGCTGCCAGTGCAGTGGTGAGTCTTGTGAAAGGAGAAATAATAAAATGATTGGTATTATTGCAGCCATGGATAGTGAGGTCAGAGAAATCAAATCAGTCATGGAGGATTGTTTTAAAATCACCCATGCGGGAATGACGTTTTTCAAAGGAAAGCTCAAACAAAAAGAAGTTGTGACGGTGCAATGCGGCATCGGAAAAGTTAATGCGGCCATGTGCACGCAGGTTCTGATTGACATTTTCAAGGTCAAAGCCATTATTAATGTGGGCGTAGCCGGGGCCGTTCATCCGGATCTTGAGATTGGTGACATTGTGATTTCGGAAGACAGCTGTCAATATGATATGGATGCCAGAGCTTTTGGACATCCACTGGGAGAAATCCCCAATATGGACATCACCTTTTTTAAAGCCGACAAAACATTAATCAAGCTGGCCGAAGAAGCAGCCATTGGACTAAAAGCGCCATACCGGATCGGTCGGATCATGACCGCCGATTTAGGCGTGGATTCCAAAGCGATTAAAGAAAAACTTTTCGCTGAATTTGGCGGACTTTGCTGTGAAATGGAAGGGGCGGCGGTTGGACAGGTTGCCGTATTTAACCAGGTTCCGTACCTGGTCATTCGGTCAATATCGGATCAAGCGGATGCCAACCTTTCAAATGATTATAAAAACAATTTGGAAGACTCCATTAAAAATGGGGTGGCCATTGTTTTGAGCATGGCTCAGGGAGCCGAATAAAAAATGGAAGAGTTGGGACTTCGGCCCACATGGGCAGAAATTAATTTAGATGCATTGAGACACAATTATGAAGAAATCAGAAGAATCGTGGGACCCGATGTTAAAATTTTAGGCGTCGTGAAAGCAGATGCTTACGGTCATGGCGGATTGGAATGCGGCCAGGCGTTATGTAATGCCGGAGTGGATATGTTGGCGGTTGCATTTGTGGATGAAGCCATTGCTTTGCGTCAAGGGGGAATCTCCTGTGAGATTTTGCTTTTAGGTTTCACGCCCAAAGAGCTCATCCCGGAGCTGATAAAATGGAATGTGATTCCCGGTGTTTATCAAATGGATTTTGCTGCGGCACTGTCAGATTACTGTCTGGAAGTAGGCATTAAACATCCGCTCCATATTAAAATCGACACGGGAATGGGACGGATTGGACTTGACTGGAGTGAAGCGCCGGAAGCGATTGAAGCCATGAGCCAGTTGAAAGGTATTGAAATACAAGGATTATACAGTCATTTTTCAACTGCTGATGAAAAAGATAAAAGCTACACCATGGAACAGGTTCGACGTTTTAAAGACGTTATTGCCAAGCTGGAGGAAAAAAATATTCAGATACCGTTAAAACATATTGCCAACAGCGCCGCGATTTTTGATCTGGAGGGACTTCATTTTGATATGGTCCGTCCGGGGATCATTCTTTATGGGTTATACCCATCCAATGAAGTGGATCGATCAAAAATCGCTTTAAAACCAGTGATGACCTTGAAATCCACCATTGTACATCTGAAAATGATTCACCCCGGTGATTCGGTGAGTTATGGCAACCACTTTGTCGCAAAAGACGACTGTCTGATTGCGACATTGCCAATCGGTTATGCGGACGGATTCACCCGAATGCTCAGTGGTTCGGCCAAAGTCTGGATTAAAGGGCGACAGGTACCGGTAGTCGGGAACATCTGCATGGATCAGTGCATGGTGGATGTTTCCGAACTAGACGATATTCGTCTTTATGATGAAGTCGAGATATTTGGCGAAAATATTTCGGCCGACAGTTTAGCAGATGCAGTTGGCACCATCAACTATGAAATAACCTGTATGCTAAATAAACGGGTGCCGCGGGTTTATCTTGAAGATGGAGTCGAAAAGAATATTCGACGGGATATATTAGCTCAATAACACAATATTGAAAGCAATATTAATTATTAAATACAAGGAGAAATACATGGCATTTTTAGAAGAAACCGCTCGGGAAATTCGTAAAGATATAGTAAAAATGATTGGCAAAGCAAGCTCAGGACATCCCGGTGGATCTTTATCGTCTGTAGAAATTTTGACACTGCTTTATTTTGAAGAAATGAATGTGGACGAGAAAAATCCTCGCGCCGAAGATCGTGACCGTTTTGTGTTATCAAAGGGTCATGCAGCACCTTTATTATATGCAACCTTAGCAGCGAAAGGGTTTTTCCCAAAAGAAGAGTTACAGAACCTTAGACAGCTTGGTTCTATTTTGCAGGGGCATCCTGATATGAACAAGGTTCCGGGGGTTGACATGTCAACCGGCTCATTGGGCCAGGGTATTTCGGCAGCAACGGGTATGGCACTTGGCGGAAAAATAGATAAAAAAGATTATAAAGTTTATGTTTTACTGGGGGACGGCGAGTTAGAAGAAGGTCTTGTCTGGGAAGCGGCCATGGCCGCCAGTCACTACCGGCTCAACAATTTAATCGCTTTTGTGGATAATAATAATCTCCAGATTGACGGAGCAATATGCGATGTTATGTCGCCCTATCCCATTGATGCAAAGTTTGAAGCCTTTGGCTGGAACGTCATCATGGTTGAAAACGGTCATGATTTTGATCAACTGAGAAAAGCGATTGAAGTGGCAAAGAAATCAGAGGACAAACCAACCGTTATTGTTTGCAAGACCATCAAAGGAAAAGGTGTATCTTTTATGGAAAACAATGCCGGATGGCATGGAAAGGGACCAAATGCTGAGCAAGTTCTACAGGCTTTGGCAGAATTGGAGGCATAAACATGGCAGAAATGAAATCAACACGACAAGCCTATGGCGAATACTTGGTTGAATTAAGCAATAAAATAGAGAATCTGGTTGTTTTGGATGCGGATTTATCGGGCGCAACAAAAACAAACATATTTGCAAAAGAATGTCCGGACCGGCACTTTAATGTAGGTATCGCAGAATCAAATCTAATGGGGATGGCCGCCGGGTTGGCAACTACGGGAAAAATTCCTTTTGCCAGTACTTTTGCAATTTTTGGAGCCGGACGGGCCTATGAAATTGTCCGCAACAGCATTTGTTATCCAAAACTTAATGTAAAAATTGCATTGACCCATTCCGGTATTTCGGTCGGGGAAGATGGGGCTTCCCATCAGGCGATAGAAGATATCACGCTGATGCGGGTTATTCCAAATATGACCGTTTTATGCCCGGCCGATGCCATCGAAACAAGAAAAATGATGGATGCGGCCATTGCAATTGATGGACCGGTATACATCCGTTTAGGTCGGAGTGATGTTCCCGTTATTTTTGATGAAGATTATGAATTTGAAGTTGGAAAAGCAGGCTTATTAAAAACAGGACGAGATGTGACCATTATTGCAGTTGGCTTAATGGTTGGACCCGCTTTGGAAGCGGCAGAACTGTTGAAAGCAGAGGGAATATCAGCCCAGGTTATCAACATGGGTTCAATTAAACCGATTGATGTAGACGCCATTGAAGAGGCTGCCATTAAAACCGGAGCGATTGTAACGGCAGAAGAGCACAGCATTATTGGTGGTCTTGGCGGAGCTGTTGCCGAGGTGCTTTGCGAAGTGGCACCAGTACCGATGGAACGAGTTGGCATCAAAGATATTTTTGGACAATCCGGGAAAGTGGCACCGCTGATGGAAAAATACGGTCTGACCGCAAAGGATATTGTTGCTGCGGCTAAAAAAGTCATTGAACGAAAAAGATAAGTTATTTCAATAAATTTCAGGATAATAGGCGGCGTCGCCTTATTTAGATTTGTCTACACTCCCAATAGCGCCTTCAGGGTGCTATTGGGAGTGTATTAAATTTCAGATAACAATTTAATTTAAAAAAGACAGTTTCGAATAATCGAATAAGTGATAAATTTTTGCTTTTCAAATTTTTTAGGTTGATTTATAGAGGTTATATGGTATATTAAATTCATTCTAAACAACAGATTAACAACAATCGATGCAAGGCATTGACAGAAAGGAAAGATAGATGAGATTAACCGAAGAATTATTGAAACAAGGAATAAATGGAAAATTGCTGGACGATGTGAAACATTTCAGAGAATTCTATAAGCTGGATGAAAAGCTTCAGGACCGGGTGCCGAATACAGAAAATGTATTTTATGGAAAAGATATCTGGGCCATGTGCATCACAGCCATTCTGGAGGGAGAAAATGTATTACTTTCAGGACCAAAGGCAACTGGTAAAAATGTTTTAGCCGATAATATCTGCGAATTATTCAATCGACCCCAGTGGAATACTTCATTTCATGTGAACACCGACAGCACCAGTTTAATCGGAACCGATACTTTTATCGACAATGAGGTAAAACTGCGTCGCGGTTCTGTTTATGAGTGTGCCATTAATGGAGGATTTGGAGTTTTCGATGAAATCAATATGGCTAAAAATGATGCCTTAGTGGTGCTTCATTCAGCGCTGGATTATCGGAAGGTCATTGATGTGCCAGGCTATGAAAAAATAAAACTACATGAGGCAACTCGTTTTATTGGAACCATGAACTATGAATATGCCGGAACAAAAGAGCTTAATGAAGCCCTGGTTTCTCGTTTTATGACCATTGATATTCCCCAGATTGAAGAAGAAACATTGATGGTCATCCTTAAGGGATACTTTCCAGATGCCAATGAAGAAATCCTGCCCCAGTTTGCCGGAATATTTTTGGATCTTCAGGAGAAGTCAAAAAACTCGGAAATTTCAACCAAATCCGTCGATCTTCGTGGCATTATCGGAAGCCTCAAAACGATTCGACGGGGCTTAAAGCCGATGCTGGCAGTTGATATGGGTGTCGTCGGAAAAACATTTGATCAGTATGAAAAGGAAATTGTATTGGACGTTATCAAAACACGAATCAGAGAAAGTTGGGAACCTGCGGATGTTTTTGGCAAGCTCTAAATTTCTGAAGACTAGGGAAGGGAGGCGAACCGCTTGAAGGATGCCAAATGGATTTATGAAGATTATGAATTTGACAATCGCATAGCCAATCTCATGTGGACGGTTTCCGGGGATTATGACGAAAACATGGACAGCGGCGAGAAAAGTTTTATTTCGGAAAATGTGGCCTTGTACCATGCGGTAACAGCCGGAGGACGACGGAAGTTTGTTGACTGGACAAAAGTTAAGAAATATGTCATCAGCCGTTATCGGGCGGGTTTCGATAAAGACATTGTCTTGGGCCTCATCTCCATGGGCAGCGATGTGCTTGTTGAAGAAAAAATCATTGCTGAACGTCCCGGCGTCTATGACATCAGAAAAAAGGCCTACGACGATATCTTTGCAAATTACTATAAGCTTCATACCGAAAACCTTTTAGAGAAAGTGGAGCACGCCATCATTCTTGAAAAAATGGATAAGAGCGTTATGCTTGATTCGGAAACAAGCAAACTCAAGAAAGATTTGCTGGGACTTCAGAATCGGGAAGATACCGTTGATTTTCTCAAAGGTATTGAAGATATCTATATGGAATACTTTCCACTTTTTGTTGAAGAAGATGGCAGCGATCGAAAAGATTCCAAAGATAAGCAAAACAGTTTGCGGGGCGACTTCAGCGATTTTATGCTGGAAGAATTATATGAAGATGATCCGGAAGAATCCGAAATTGAAGCTTCGGTTGAAGAGCTTGCCGATGCCCTCCTGGGCGAATCCCAGGGAGAAATGTCGAATGTTAATAAAAATGAGGGAAACAGCCGTGTCTTGAGAGTTCAGGAAGAAGATCTGGGGAAAATTTATGAAAAAGTAGCTTACTATTATGGAAATTCTTTTCTGCCCATCAGTGAAGTTAGAAAACTGCAAAACCAAGTGTGTCAGGGAGAGCATGGCAATTGCCGAATCCATATGACCGACGGGGTTCTTCGAAGTGATTCAAAAAACGAATTTCAGCAGAAATATGTCAAACGCCAGCAAACGAAAAATATCGAAGTCTTTCGGGCAAATTTCAAGGTGTGCAAGCGGAATGTGAATAAACTAAAAGAAAGCATGTCCCGTACCTTGGTTCAGGAAGAAATCATGGATGCCATCCCGTCAGATGCCGGTCAACTGGTGGCGAATAAACTCTGGCGGATCAATCGCAGCAGCAATCACAAGGTTTTTGTGAAAAATATTGACAACAACAAGGGCAGTTTTGTGGTGGATATTCTCATGGATTCCAGTGGGTCTCAGCGCCGAAATCAATCCCGGGTGGCGATTCAGTCTTACATTCTGGCCCAGGCGCTGACCCTGGTAGGCATTCCCAACCGGGTCCTCGGGTTTTCCAGCTTTCTTGACTATACGGTTATCAAGCGGTTCCGAGATTATGAATCCCCATTGTCTACCAATGACAATATTTTTGAATATTACTGTTCAGGAAACAACCGGGACGGTCTGGCTATCAAGGCGACCTGTGAAGATTTGCTGAAACGTCGGGAGGAGAATAAAATTCTGATCGTATTAAGTGATGGACGCCCCAATGATATTAAAGTCGGCAAGGGCCAGGTTAATGATTTGAAAGAAGCGTATCGCGGACGGGTGGCCATATCAGACACAGCTAAAGAGGTTCGCTTTGCCAGACAGCAGGGTATTCTGGTTCTTGGCGTTTTTACCGGAAAAGAGCAGGATTTAATGGCAGAAAAATTAATTTACGGCAAGGACTTTGCCTATATCAAAGACATCAATCGTTTTGCCGACATGGTTATCAAATATTTAAAACAAATTATTGCGAATTAAAAACAACCGCCAATCTGAGGCCCTTAAGGCGACCCTGATTTGGCGGTTTTTTTGCATAAAATTTCGGGGTTATTCAGTCAAAGATCCCGTTGAGCTTTTCACATCGGCAAATGTCTTTTGTAAGGCAGCAGTTCGTTAATGGATGCGTCTTCGCTATAGCGGCTATCTTTAATGACTACAGACATTGATTATTTCTGCCGAATATTTTTCTGCAATTATGTCTGCCATGGTTTTTATTTTTGACAAGTCAATATTTGATGGATTTCCACAATAGCCTAACGGGGTAATATTTTTGGCAATTTCGCCACCTTTAACCCATTGTTGTAAATCGGCTAAGGTCAGGTTGGTTGGTTTTAAAGCCTTTGCTTTTTCAGTATTTACCAGTTCTCTGTAGGAAAGTGCCATCCAGCTTGTTTCTGTCGCTCCTGCGTGAATATCAATAACATTGGTTTCAAGATTGGCTTTATTTGGATCTAATTTGACTTTTACCAGATAAGAAGCGTCTTTATTTAAATCCATTCGCGAAATAAAATTTGAATCAATCAAAAAATAGGCTTCAATGTTCTTTTCGTTTGCTTTGGCGACAATATCAGCAATTGTTTTAATATGAATAAAATCGCCATGAAAATTCAATAAGAATATCTTTTTGAACCCCCATTTTTTTAAATTTTCCAAAATCTCCAGAAGTATTGTGGTCATTGTTTCGGGCTTGATAGAAAAAGAACCGACAAAGCTATTCGTAATACTGTTTACGCCCCAATAAAAGGGGGGAGCGATAACGACTTGATGATCTTTAGCTTCCAGTTTTTGTTTAACCTTCTGACTTAAAGATTGAGTCAGATAAATGTCTGTTCCGGTGCAGAGATGTGGACCATGTTCTTCAACAACTGATACTGGCAGCAATACACAGGCATTTTGCTTGATTGATTCTTCAATTTCCGGATAGGGCATATCCACCAATGTGTCTTTAAAAATAGAATATTCCATCGTGATTTTCTCCTTAGTGTTTTTATTAATTTAATAATAAAGTCTTCCCTAGGGAGAGGGTCAAACATTATTTATAAAAATTTGAACCTCGGTTAAAAAAATATTTGTAATGTCAGTAGTCACCTCACTGATATAATAAATTTCAAGTGTAGCGGATGGGCTGATAATTTCGTTAGTTAATGTTTCACTGAACGTTTCATAAAAAGCTATTTTCCGAAGCGAATTGTAATTGCCTTTATGAAGAACACAGGCATAATGTCCGGCAGGTAAAGTTATTTTTTGAAAATCCTCAAATCCTAATGGTGATTTTATTGCATAACCTATTTTTAAATTGACCTGCTGTGAGTTCTTGGAAATAGTTCTGATTGCCAGAGGTGGCGAACAGATATTGCTGAAATACAGGCCCTGTTCCTGCATGCGGTCTAAAATTAATTTATAAGTATCTCTGTAAATTGAAGAAGTATATTCGCCATTGTATTCTTTAAATATGATGGTTCTGTCAGAAATTTCTTTTATTAAAATAGTTTCAGGATCATTACTGCCTAAATTTTCGATGATATCAGTGTAATGTGATTTCATCATTTGGATTTTTTTAAGTTTGTCAGAAAGCAAGGCTATTTCATTTTTAATACTCGCTTCTTGTGTCGCTAAGAGATTGCTTAAATGGTCAAAAATATTCGAAGGCGTATTCTGATTATAAAAGGTGCTGATATCTTCCAGTGAAATACCTAATTCCTGCAATTGTTTGATTGCTATTAATCGGGTAATCTGCGATTTTTTATAAAAACGATAATTGTTATTCTGATTGACTAATGCCGGTTTTAAAAGACCTAATTGATCATAATAACGCAAAGTTTTATGAGAGACTTTACCTATTTTTGCCAGTTCACCAATGCTCAATAGGATATCATTGCTCAAATTTTCATCTCCTTTTTTATTTCTTTCATTTGCATTATATCATTGCAATAAGCCAAACTGTATTTTTTATACAAATTATGCTACGCGTCTCAACCCTGAAAATCAACCCCGAGGATCAACCTTTCGGTTGATTTTCTTTTTTTCGTTTTCCGATACAATCAACGCAAGAACATGACAGGAAAGGAAAAAAAGAATGAACACGATTATATCAGTGAACCAATTGAAAAAAAGTTTTGATGAAAAGCAGGTGGTCAAAGAAATCTCTTTTGCAGTGAAGAAAGGCGAGATCCTGTGTCTGCTGGGGCCCAATGGGGCCGGTAAAAGCACCACCATCAACATGCTCTGCGGGATATTGGATTATGATGGGGGCGACATGCGCTATCAGGGAAAAAACATTAAAGACTGCCTGAATCAATTTAAGCGAAATCTGGGGGTGGTTCCTCAGGATCTGGCCATTTATGAGGACCTCAGTGCGGAACAGAACGTCCGTTTTTTTGCATCACTCTACGGTTTGAAAGGCCGTGTGCTGGAAGAAAAGGTCAATAAAGCCCTGGATTTTTCCGGCCTGCTGGAAAGAAAAAAGGATAAGGCCAAAACCTTTTCCGGCGGGATGAAACGCCGGTTGAATATTGCCTGTGCCATTGCTCACGAGCCGGAGCTGTTGATTATGGATGAGCCTACGGTGGGGATTGATCCCCAATCCCGAAATCATATTCTCAGTTCCATCAAAAAGTTGAGCCAGCATGGCATGACTATTCTCTATACGACCCATTATATGGAAGAGGTGGAAGAAATTTCCACCCGGATTCTGATCATGGACAGCGGCACCATCATTGCCGAGGGCACCAAGGAAAGCTTAAAAGAAGACATTTTTGATGAACGGCAGTTTATCATGGAAATTGAAGAAGACAATAATCTGAATGTGGATGAGTTCTACAAAATAGAAGGCATCAAGAAAGTGGAAAAAAAGGCCCAGACGCTGACCATCACCACCCTGAAAAATATTGAAAATCTGGATAAGATCATTGCAATGGTCATTGCCAGCAAATCAAAAATTCTCAATCTCTTCTGCCGGACCGCCAGTCTGGAAAATGTGTTTCTCCGCTTAACCGGAAAAAGTTTAAGAGATTAGGGGATGAACATAATGACAACCATCAATCTGAGAAACCTCTATTTAATCAGCAAGGAAGATTTCAGGAACCTGTTTAAAAATCCGATGTGGCTTTTTTACAATGCCGCCTTTCCATTTTTATTGATTGTGATTCTGGGCTTTTTGAGCAAAGACAGTTATGGCGGCGAGGTGAGCTCCTTTGATTATTATGGCATCACCCTGATGATCTACACGGTCATTTCGAGCGGCATGACCTCGGCCAATGCCTTTATGGAAGTGACTATCCGTAAACCCAATATGCGCATTATCTACGCTCCGGGGAATGAGCGGGTGATCTACCTGTCTAAGATTCTTTCAACATTTTTATTCTGCCTGCTTTGTCATCTGGGGGTTGCAGCTTTGGTTTTTACAATGTTTCATATTCATGTGGATGCGATTCCCCAACTATTGATTCTTTTGGTTTTGACTGAGCTCTTTTCGGTCGGTCTGGGGGTTATGTTCTGTTGTGTTTTTAAAACGGAAGCGATGGCCAATCAGATCCTCAGTATCGTCATCAATATCTTTGCTATTCTGGGGGGGCTTTTATTTCCCATGGATGGTTACGGACCGGTGGTGCGAGGTCTCAGTTATCTGTCCCCGGCCAAATGGCTGGCGAATACCAGCTTTTCGATGATCTATGACCACAATTTTTCATGGTTTTATCCCACGGTTCTGGGGTTGATTCTGGCAACCCTGGTGGTTTTCATTATTTGTGCTAAAACATTCAGAAAAGAGGATTGTATATGTTAGTAGTATTTAAAAACAATTGTAAACGGCTCTGGGGAGAAAAAATGTATCTGGTGATCTCATTGATTTTGATGATTGCGGCCGTATCCGCCGCCATTCTGCTGACTACCCGAATCGAAACAAAGGGGAATATTGCGCTGGTGGTACCGGATCAGCAGGTACTGTCGGAGAGCGATTCAGCATTGCTGGCGAATCCCTATTTTAATGTGACGGTGCTGGAAAAAACTCCGGAAACTTCAACCTTGGTGCAAAGTCGCTATGATGCGGTCATTACGACTAACAGTGATGGTAATGATGAAATTACAACCATCAAAAACATGGCATTCAAAACCATGCTTGAATCGGCGCTGACTAATCCAGCCGGGTTTGTCCCGGATAACAGTCAGGTAAGGCAGACCGGTACCAATATTCTGGGTTTTATGATGATGTTTCTGCTGATGCAGGGGGTGCTCTATGCCCGCTTTTTCGCCGAAGACAAGGAAAAACACTTGATCAAACGCATTGCCGTATCACCGATTCCGTTTATCCAATATATCCTGGGACATGGCGCTTTCATCTTTATCATTATTGCCGTGCCTAGTTTTCTGGTTGTGGGGGCAGCGGCTCTGATGGGGATCGATATTGGTTTTTCATTGCCGGTTTATGCCGGGCTCATCGGCGTTCTGGCATTGCTCGCCACGGCTTTTGCTTTATTTTTGAATTCCTTCTTTGATGTAGCGGATACCGCCAATATGCTGGGTTCCTCCATCATCGTACTGACCTCCATCCTGGCCGGCTCTTTTTGTTCCCTTTCAAAAGAGGCCACCCTGTTTGACAAATTGATTCACCTGCTGCCACAAAAAGATTTCATCAATTTTATTGATGCGCTGGAAAAAGGCAGTCTCAGTCAGAGTACCCGGTATCAGTTGGTTTATGTAGTGGCTTTAGCCGTGCTTTTTCTGGCAATCGCCGTTGTCAACACCCGAAAAGATTATGTCTACCACTGATCAGCAGCCTTGACGGAAGGCGGGATAAAAAGTAAAATGATAGAAAATTGACAAACTTTTTGCAAAGTGCACGGTACTTTCGTCATTAGCAAAGTAAAATGATACTATGGAGGTGAAATGCATTGGATTATACTCAGCCGTTTATTTCAGTCAAACATAAAATGCCGGCACCAAGAAAACATTATATTATCAGAGATCATCTTTTTGGGCAACTGGAACACCTGGCGGATTATAAGGTGACCATTGTCAAAGCCGGAGCCGGTTGCGGGAAAACAACCCTGCTGTCAAGCTTTGCCATTGAACGGGGAATCAAAAAAATGAAATGGATCACTTTAGATGAACATGCAGACCAGGCCTTCGTTTTCTGGAATTACCTGGTCAATTCCCTCAGTGAATTGATGGATGAACAGACGGACTGTCAGAATCTCCTTGATAGCAATATGCAGAAGGAGATTCTCTTTCAGATGATCTCATACTTTCTGAGTCGACTGAATACCGAAGAAGAAATTGTTCTGGTGCTGGACGAGTTTCAAATCGTGTCGGATGCCTTTCTGGTATCCACCATCGATTATTTTATCGAAAATATGCCGGAGCAGCTCCACCTGGTGCTGCTGACCCGGGAAATGCCGCCTATTTATCTCGGCCAGCTGGCCATTGAAAACAGGCTGTTGCTTATCGAAGAGGATGACATTCGTCTGACCGAAAAAGAAAGCCGGGATTTTCTGGTAGAAACGCTGAAGCTCAAAAAAGATGAAAATGAGATTTCCGCGATGATCCAGCTGTCCGAAGGGTGGATCGGCGGTCTCCAGTTGTTGGCAATTTCCGAAAAACATGGTAATCTTTCCTCCATGGGGAGCATGAAACTATCTGACCGGGTTTTAAATGATTATATAACCAAAGAGATTTTTGGATATTTGTCTGAGGATGAACAGCAGTTTTTGGTTAAAACAGCCATTCTCCGTTATTTCAATGGAGACATCTGTGAACATTACCTGCCCCAAACCCCTTTTATTCCAATGATGGAAGCCATTCTTCAGAAAAATCTCTTTGTTATCAATATTGACGAAGAAGCCGGGATTTACCGTTATCACGCAATCATGGCGGAATACCTGAAGAGTCTGTTTGAAAAACAGGATGACATCCAAAAGAAGGAGCTTCATGAGCAGGCAGCAAACATTTATAATCAGCTGGGTGATTATGAAGAATGTCTCTATCATCTATTTGAAATCAAAGCCTATGAAAAAATCATGGCGCTGATTTTGAAAATGCCCCAGACGGCCCTGACCTTTTCCTATCTCATGAAGGTACCGATGGAGGAAATTGGGAAAAATCCGGATTTTGCCTATCAGTATTTTTTCTATTATTATGCCAGTGTGGATGAAGAGGCCTGCAAAGAAATTTACGCTTTTATTAAAACAAATCTGAAAACCGAGAAGTCCTTTGAGGCCTTCCGGCGATCCAATCTATTTTTCAACAGTGAATGGGATTTCCGGTCCTCTGAAATCCTGTCGCTGGAAGAAATTAGAAATCTGCCGCTTAATCCCATTACGATCGCTTTTCTGTTGATTAAGGAAGCCTATTTTCTCTATGCTAACTCCCAGTTTCATCAGGCCATTGAGTATCTGGAGGTTGCCGAAGAGGTCTATAAAAAAACCGGCAATGTCTATATCGGTTTTTTTGTTTTGACTGAAAAGGCTCAGATCTATGAAGATCTGGGTGAGCTGAACCGGTGTCTGGCGATTTACGAAGAAATTGAAAAAATGGTATCCCAGGTAAAAGCCCTGAGCTGTTCCTATTTTATCGGAATTGCCGGGGTTTATATCCGCCGGCTGGCCCTGGAACAGGCCTTTGAAATGCTGGAAAATACTCAGATAATGATGGAAACTCAGTCAAGCAGTATCTTTCAGGCTTATCAGTATACCCTGGCTGAATACTATTATGTTACCGGCAAAGATGATAAAACCGAAAGTCTCCTGATGGCGGTCATGGGCCAGGAAGCCTTTGAAAACAGTTATTTTTCGGCGCGGTTATTGCGCTATCCCATCTATCGGGGTCAGCACCATGAATTGGCCCAAAAGTTTGCCAGAATCTATGAAACATCCGAGGATTTCGTCGATAATATGGACTGTGAGCTGCTTTACAGCAGCATCCAGTTTGAACTGGGAAATAAAGAATTGGCTTTTCAGCTGGTTGAAAATCTTATTGCCAATGCCCGGAAAAGCCAGAATAAGCTGAAAATTGTGGAGGGGGATCTCCTGAAGCTTCGGATGCTGGCTGAAACCAATGGTGATCAGCGGGTCATCCGAAATCTCTTCATTGAGGCAGTTACTTATGCTGTTGAAAATGGCATTGCTCAGCCATTCTGGTTTGAACGAAAATTAGTGGCGGAGGTTTTTAATGCGTTCAAAATGGATTTTAAAAAAGAACTGACAACGGAATCCATAAACTTTATCAGCCGGGTTCTGTCAGCCGATCCCCAAAAGGGTCTTCCGGAAGAAAAGAAATGTTCAGTAAAAAAGCAGATCGACATATTGACCGAACGGGAAAAAGAAGTGCTGGATGAACTGGCAGAGGGCAGCACCAATCTGCAGATTGCCGAAAAACTCTGTGTATCACTGGCCACAATTAAAACCCATATCAATAATATCTACGGAAAACTGGAGGTCAACAACCGGGTGGCAGCGGTGAATAAATTGAAGAACGAAACATAAGGTCTCCCGGATGCCTTATGCTGCTGACATCATGGTTGATCAGTCAGCAGGAAGCCGGAAAAAACTTGGCGAACAGATAAAGACCATCGGCACCGGCAGTGACTGCGTGTTCGATGCCGGCCGGCATCATAGAGATTATGCCGGTTTCATACTCAATACGGGTTCCGGCGTTGATGCATGTTCCAGAACCGCCGACTACTTCATGTGTTTCCAGCTGTTTTTCGTGAATATGATTCTTGATGCTTTTATTCGGAGCAATCCGGACAAGATCATAGCTGAACTGCCCGTCCGTATCCTGAGCGGTGACAAGGTGCTTCAATTCAACTCCTTCAAATTTGGGATGTTTTGTCCAGGGAATGTCGCCAAATTCTCTTTTACAGTTGGGAATCACAAATTGACCATTGTCAAATTTTGCGAAAGTTTCTGATTTGCTTATGATAATACCTCTTTCTTCTTGAAGATTTTGTTTCTGAAAGAAATATATCAAATTAAGAGCTCAACGGATTGTAAAAAATTGCTCTTTCATTTGAGTGATTCCAGTGAGTCGATGTATTCAGATGGTGTGATCCCCACTATTTTTTTGAAATATTTAATGAAGTGACTTTGGTCATAAAACCCCATCGCCAGTGCCGTTTCGGTTAAACCTGCCCCATTTTGGAGTAGGTGCTGGGATTTCCTAATACGGTTTTGGATTTGGAAGCGGTGAGGCGACAGGCCAATGTTCTTCTTGAATTTCCGGACTAGATAATATTTGCTGACAAATATTTTTTCAGACAGACTATCCAATGTTATATTGGTTTCCGGCTGTGATTCGATGAATGCTTTGGTTTCAGAAATCATATCGTCATGGGAAAAATCTTCATTTCCATAGAGGTTGTATACTATTTCCAGGGCATCCGTAAACGCTTCCGTCTGAGCGGCAGAGAGAATGCCGTCGCAGATCAGTCGGTCGGCAAGATCCGTCAGGATGGCCTTTCCCTGGATCAGCTTGCAGTCATTCAGAAATGCGGTTCTGATGCATAGGGTTATTATTGAATATGTTTTTGCGCATGGCGTGATTGAATGCACCATATAGGGAGGAATGATGAATAAGTCATCAACAGCGCATTCGTATTTTTTGCCCTGCCGCTCTAAGTGGATGCTTCCATCGAGGATTAATCCCACCGCGTAGACAGAAACATGATTATGTTTTTCATAGGCGATTAGTGAATTTTCTGAAAAAGCAAATTCAATTTTATGCTGATCCGATTTGTAATATTTCATTTGAACACCCGTTACTATTGAATATTTTTTAATTTGAATTATTATATCACCAATTTGTTGAATGGCATTAAAAAATCTGTTTTTGCACGCGAGAAAACAGTCCTTCTTGTGTTAAATGGATGCATTTATACTGGAATAATGATATGATTATTTAAAAGAGCTAAGGATAAAGCCAGAGGCTGAGTTTTGTCGATTCAGACAGGCGGATTGGAGTAACTGTGAACTGGGATTGTTTGATCGTTGATGATGAGGTCGAGCTGGCAAAAGCGACCTGTGAATATTTTGAAATGTTCGGAGTAACGGCTGCTTATGTCACCGATTATAATGACTGTTTGAGCTTTGTTAAGACGAATGGGGTCAAACTGATTTTGCTGGATATCAATCTTGGCAATGACAGCGGATTTGAATTGTGTAGGGAACTCCGGACAAAAACGGATGTGCCCATCCTCTTTATCAGCGCCCGGCAGAGCGATGACGATGTGCTCATTGCCTTAAACATCGGCGGGGATGATTACATCAAAAAACCCTATTCCCTCAGCGTGCTGCTGGCCAAGGTGAAGGTGATCATCAAACGGTATGATGCGCTAGCTTTAAAAGGTGGAGTCAGTGATGATGGGGTTTCTCAATTGAAAGATGAAAACTGCTGCAAAAACCTGAGAATCGATGGCGATGCCATGAAGGTTTACGTCGATGAAAAAGATGCGGGTTTTAAAACAAAGGAATTCAAGCTGTTTCAATACCTTTATGAAAATAAGAACCGGGTGATTTCCAAAGACGAGTTGTTTGCCAATATCTGGGGCGACGCCTTTTTCAGCGACGGGACCCTGAATGTCCATATCCGGAAAATCCGCGAAAAAATAGAAGAGAATCCCAACAAACCCAAATACATTAAAACGATCTGGGGAACCGGGTATATGTTTGAGACCTCGGAAGACTAAAACTCATCGGTTGAAAACAGGATTCTGCAATTGAGGATAATTCATGAAAATAAAAAGACTCATCATCATCTTTACATTACTGCTCGTTGCCAGCTATACGGTGTTGTTTTACTATATTAATGCCACCCATATCAATTCTGTGGATGTCACACAGATTAACCGCGTTGTCAAAACCATCGAAAAAGATTGGGCAAACGGCGATACCGAAAAAACAGGTGCGAATGGCGGCATGGCTTACCAGATCACGCTTGTCACGGACGAAAACTATCAGTCACTGCTGTTTGAAGGCATCAGGAATCGTCATACCATCATGGATTTGACTTCTGTTTCGGCGGATGGGCAGGCGGAAGTGCTGGGCAAGGTCATCTTTCTGACGGATGGCAGTGAAGAAGAAATGATGAAAAATAATCTGCTGACCATGATTACGGTTGTCTTTCTGATGGTGCTGATCATGGTTGATGTGGTTTTGGGGATGGTACATTTCTCTATTCTCAGGCCATTCGGGATCATGAAACAGTTTGCCCAAAAAATTGCCGACGGTGATTTGGAGTTCAGGCTGCCCATGGATCGGGGCAATTATTTTGGCGCATTTACCGAGAGTTTTGATCTCATGCGGGAGGAACTCAGAAAAGCCCGGCAGGGCGAGTACGAAGCCAACATCAGCAAGAAAGAGCTGGTGGCTGAACTGTCCCATGATATCAAGACACCGGTGGCTACCATCAAAGCCATCTGTGAATTGCTGAAGGTGAAGCTTGGCGGTGTGAAATTTGATGCTCAGGCGGGGGAGGCAGCGGAAACGACCATCGCCGAAAGCATGGAAAAAATCGCGGTGATCCATTCCAAAGCCGACGTCATTGATGCCCTGATCAGCAATCTGTTTCACGCCACCCTGGAAGAACTGGAAATGCTCAAGGTCAATGTGAGCGAACAGCCCAGCACCGTGATCATTCAGATGTTTAAGGAGATGGACAATTTCGGGAAAATCCGCTTCAAAAATGACTTGGCCGAGTGCCTGATCAGCTGTGATCCGCTGCGGCTGGGCCAGGTGATCGACAATATCATCAGCAATTCCGACAAGTATGCGGGAACCGATATTGATATCTGGTTTGATCTGGATCAGACTGAAAAATATCTAAAAGTAAAGATCAGAGATGATGGTGACGGCGTGAATCCCGACGAATGGCCGCTGGTGTGTGAAAAGTTTTTTCGGGGTTCCGGCGAGGCGGTTCAGAACACACCGGGCTCCGGGCTGGGGCTCTACCTGGCCAGACAGTTTATGGAAGGCATGGGCGGAAGCATCCGCTGTTACAATGAGGGTGGGTTCGTCGTGGAACTGCGCATCAAAGTGGTCTAAAGCCGAACTGCCGTGAGCTTTACAACCAGTTTCGCACGAACCAATTTCTACACTGTACGGCGGACAGTTCTCCGAACTGTTCGCCTACACGTTACAAAATTGGTTGTGGAAACTGATCGTAAAGCAATAATTGCTGGTTGCGTATGATGCAATTAAGAAATAGATAAGAATTTGATAAGGGTTGGAAAAAGATCCGTTAAGAAAGTGTGCGCTATAATAGGACCATGGAAAGCAAAAGCTGGCCATGGTCTTTTATCATCGTGATAATGATCAACTCAGTTAAACGGGAGGAAATACAATGGAGAACACCATTCTGAAGGCAGAAATGCTCAGTAAAACTTATTCAAACGGCAGCATCATGCAGCATGTTTTAAAAAATCTCAATATCGATATCAAAGCAGGGGACTTCACCGTCATCATGGGGAGCTCGGGTTCGGGTAAATCCACGCTGCTTTATGCCCTGTCCGGGATGGACAAGCCCACCTTGGGAAAGATCGATTTCAAAGGCGAAGAGATTTCAAAATATTCCAACGATCGGCTGGCGGTATTCCGAAGAAAGCATTGCGGATTTGTGTTTCAGCAGATTTATCTCAATGAAACCATGAGTGTGTTGGATAATATCATCATCTCTGGTCTTCTGGTGAGCCGGGATAAAAAGGCCATTGCGGCACGGGCCAAAGAACTGCTGCATCAGGTGGGCATGACCGAGGTCTGTTATCAAAAATATCCTTCCCAGCTTTCAGGCGGGGAAGCCCAGCGGGTGGCCATCGTCAGAGCGCTGATCAATGCGCCGGAAATCGTCTTTGCGGATGAACCCACCGGGGCCCTCAATTCGACCAATGCCATCAATGTGCTGGATGTGATGACTGAGGTCAATGCCTCGGGCCAGAGCATCATCATGGTGACGCATGACATCAAAACCGCCAGACGGGCCAACCGCATCCTGTATCTGAAAGATGGGGTCATCATCGATGAGCTCAAGCTGGGAAGCTATGTCAAGGATGATCCCAAACGGCATAAAATCCTTCGGGAATTCCTGGAAAGAATGGGATGGTAGTCATGAAGATTTTGATGATTGCAACAAACAATATCAGGAAGGCCAAGGTCGCCACCGCCACGCTGATCATCCTCATTGCCATCGCCACCATCTTTCTCTATGTGGGAATCAGTGTGCTGTCAAATCTGGACACCTTTATCGATGGGAAAAATGCCGAGACAAACGGCGCTCATTTTATTTCCATCACCGATGGCAGCCATGATGCGGCGATTGATCAGATCTATGAATCCATTGACAGCTATGTCAGCAGTGAAAGGGAAGAGGGACTGATGTCGATGTCTTCCAAATATCAGAATGTGGATACCGGGGAAGAAGCGTACAGCCTTTCCACGCTCTTTCTGAATCGCGAGACCCCGCGCGATATTTCCCGGGTGACCATCATTGATGAGGCCGCTCAGATACCGGAAAATGGGGTGATTGTCCCCTACGTTTTAAAGATCGCCAACGGCTATAAAACCGGCGATACCCTGAAATTTATGGTCGATGATAATACCACCGAACTGGAGATCGCCGGCTTCTATGAAGACCTGATGTTTGCCAGTCCCTCTAATGTGAGCATGTATAAGTTATATGTGGGGGACAGGCAGTTTGATGAATTGATGAATCAGCCGGTATATGGATCAAAATGCAGCTACAGCGCGGTCATCACCGATGACATTGATAATACGGAAGCTTTTGAATCCCAATTTACAAAAGACCTGAAGACTGTCTGGCCGGAGCGGACCGGCAGTTATGCCACCCTCAGTTATGGAACCATGAAGATCGGGGTGGCTGTGTTCATTAATATCATTATGGCGGTTCTGGTGGCTTTCTCCATCATCATTCTGGCCATTGCCGCCATTGTCATTAAATTTTCAACCACCACGCATATCGAAAACAACATCAAAAATATTGGCGCCCTGGAAGCGATGGGATACACTTCCGGGCAGATTCTCGGTTCAATTCTAGTGGAATATCTGATGATTACGGCAGTCGGTTTTGCAATGGGACTGGGCGCGTCGGTGCTGATCTCACCGGTAATCACCAACGTGGTATCGTCATCGATTGGTCTTCGCTGGACGACTGGAATTTATCCCCGGACCGTGCTGATCAGTCTGGCGGTGATTATGATTTCGGTACTGGGAATTTCTTATTTCAGCGCCTTTAAAATCAAAAAAATTACGCCGCTGGCAGCCTTGCGAAACGGCATCGAAACCCATCATTTCGGAAAAAACAGAGCGCCTCTGGAGCGGACGAAACTCAGCCTGAATATGGCAATGGGTTATAAATCACTGGTTTTCAATAAACGGCAGAATCTGATCGCAGGACTCATCATCATGATGCTGAGTCTGGTTACCGTATTTTCTTTTGCCGCCTATTACAATTTTGCAGTGGACAAGAGCGCCATGATTAAACTGATCGGTCTGGAAACAGCCGAGGTTCAGGTGACAGCGACGGAAAATGAAGAAACGATATTCGATGAAATTGCCGCAATGCCGGGAGTGGAAGATACCGTTAAGCTGGATTCTTTTGACGGAGTGATCAAATACGATAAAAAAGAAAGCGGTGCCAGTACACGGATCACCGAAGATTACAGCCGGTTGAAGGTGGATACTTGTGTGAAGGGAAGAATGCCGGTGAATGATAATGAAATTGCCCTCACTAGCATCGTGCTGAACAAGCTGGGCGCTCAGATGGGGGATACGGTGTCCATTGACTATAATGGAACAACCCGGGAATTTCTGGTGGTGGGGGTAACCCAGCAGTTCAATATGCTCGGAAGGGGCGCCGCCATTACAACGGCAGGCATGAAAAAACTGATGCCCGTCTATCAGGAAAAGAATCTGATGATTTATCTGGTAGACGGTGAGAATACGAAAAGTTTTGTGACCCGAATCAACAATCAGTACGCGAATCAGAATATTCAGACGGCCAGTTATTTTGAGTCCATTGAAATGATGCTGGATTCGTTTGAAGCATCTATTAAAATTGTGGTGACGGGATGTTTGGGGATTATTGCCGTGATTATTGTGTTCGTTATGTTTCTGGTGATCCGGGTGCGGATTTTGCGAGAGCGGACCCGGCTGGGGGTTTCCAAAGCCCTGGGCTTTACCTCCAACCAGCTGATTGGACAGATCCTGATCAGTCAAATGCCGGTGATTATCGGGGCTTCGGCACTGGGGGCTGTCGCCGGTTATTTTGCAACCAATCCCTTGATGGCACTGATGCTGGCAGCCAATGGGATATTGAACTGTGAATTCTATGTGGATCCCGGCTTGGTGCTGCTCACAATCCTCGGAATCAGCATGCTGGGACTGGCGACGGTATTGATTGTGGCAAACAGTATCCGGAAAATCAGCCCCTGCAGAATGTTTGAAGAGGGTGTGGATTAAAATAGCAATCGCCAGTGTTCCGGCAGTGATTGTTAAATTGAAATTCGGAGATATGATTCAAGTTTTCTGGAACAGAACTAGCTGTTTTATGTACTGGTATGGTCACCGCTTTTATTACTTCGATGTTTGTGATCCGGTTACTGATGGGCTATATTAAAACCCATGCCTTTAACATTTTTGGATGGTACCGAATCATACTTGGAAGTATTATCCTAATCAGTTTCTGGGTTTGACATAGAAGCATTATAAAAATTTTCAGCATATTGATACCGGTCCCTCTGCGCAGTGAATTTACCATACTGAATGGCTGATTGCTTGCATCCATTAATACATTTTAGACAAAATGTGCATTCCCCAATCCACATTGGTTTTCCATCGATCATTTTTATTGTATTGCATGGACAACTGCTTTCACACTGTTTACAACCATTGCATTCTTGTGTAGCAAAAAACTTTTTAGTATGATTGGCCTTTCGATAAGCATATCCCGTAATTGGGGTAACAAACCTGAGAATTCCCTTTTGATGTATTCAGTATGAACTCAACTTAAGAGGGATCAATCAACAGATCATCTTTGAAGACTATCAAAAATTTTTAGATACAATAAAGGATTACCAGGAGATCAGTGGGTATGAAATATATGGATATTGTTTGATGACCAATCACGTTCATTTGTTGGTAAAAGAAGGAAAAGAAGACTTAGGTCCCATTTTCAAACGAATTGGAGCCAGTTATGTCTATTGGTATAACTGGAAATGCAATCGAAGCGGCCATTTATTCCAGGATCGGTTTAAAAGTGAACCGGGTGGCAGCGGTGAATAAATTGAAGAACGAAACATAAGGTCTCCTGGATGCATTATGCTGCTGACATCATGGTGGATCAGTCAGCAGGAGGCCGAAAAAAACTTGGCGAACAGATAAAGACCATCGGCACCGGCAGTGACTGCGTGTTCGATGCCGGCCGGCATTATAGAGATTATGCCGGTTTCATACTCAATACGAGTTCCTGCGTTTATGCATGTTTCGGAACCGCCGACTACTTGATGTGTTTCCAGCTGTTTTTCGTGAGTATGATTCTTGATGCTTTTATTCGGAGCAATCTGGACAAGGTCATAGCTGAACTGCCCGTCCGTATCCTGAGCGGTGACAAGGTGATTTAGTTCGACTCCCTCAAATTTGGGATGCTTTGTCCATGGAATATCACCGAATTCTCTTTTACAGTTGGGAATCACAAATTGACCATTGTCAAATTTTGCGAAAGTTTCTGATTTGCTCATTATAATACCTCTTCCAATTATAGTTGATACTTATTTTCTGAGGTTACATCATACACTAACTTTCGAGTTTGGAACATAATCAAAAGTAGTTCACTATGACATTATCATAAGTGGGTCATAAAGAATTAAGCGAGTTTTAATTAATCATTGACATTTAGCAATATATGATATACTATTCACATGTAGACCGATCGTCATAATTATTGATTTTTGGAAAGAGGTAACTAGTTTATGGATAATAAATCGGATACACGGGAGCGATTTATTAAAACGGCATCGATGCTATTTCAATTACAAGGGTATCATGCAACTGGGTTAAATGAAATTTTAAAAAAAAGTGGAGCTCCTAGAGGCTCCTTTTATTATCATTTCCCAAATGGAAAAGAAGAATTAGCGCTTGAAGCAATAAAATTAGCAAGCCAAACGATCCAACTGGACATAAAAAACACCTTAGATCAGTTTTCAGATCCTGGCGAAGCGATTAAATTTCAGATTGAAAAAATAGCGGCATTCATTACTAAAGAAAAGAAGATTGAAGATTTTTCGATTAGCTTATTGGCATTAGAGACATTTGCGTCCAATGAAAGCCTGAGAAAAGCCTGTGAATCGGCTTTTATATCTTTTGAAAGTATCTATTTAGAAAAATTGATCATAGCAGGGTTTGACAAAGAAAAAGCCTGTGAATTAAGTATGGTCATCCAATCAATGATTGAAGGCGGAATAGTACTATCTTTAACAATGAAAAATGGGTCGCCATTACTTGCGGTGGCGAAACAAATCAGCGTAATATTAAAGGCAAATGCTTAATACGATAAGCATTGCAAATCACTAATTCGGATTTTTTGAAGATTAGTGATTTTGTAGACATAAAATTATGTAGGACGGTCTAATACTAGATTGCGTCATTGCTTGGTTTTATTTTGACCGGTAATGAGATCAGTGGGTGCTTCTAGAATATTGCAATTTTTAGCTGATATGCATTATTCTAGAAGCTACCCCTTTGGATTATGGGTTGCCTTTATTAATCCAAATTTTTGTACAAGGAAATTTATAAAAATGGAAAAAATATTCACGCCGTTTAAGCTAAAAAATATTGAGATACGTAATCGGATTTGTGTTCCACCGATGGTTACAAGATTCAGCGAACCTGACACCGGAATTGTTGAATTGGGAACGATTGAGCACTATCGAAAAATCGCAAAAGGATTGCCGGGACTCATTATACAGGAAGCAACATGTGTCAATATAAACGGTCGTCTCATGGATCGTCAACTGGGAATTTGGAATGATGCTCAAATTAAAGGATTAAAAAAGATTGTTGATACGGTACATGCTGAGGGATGTGCCATATTTGTACAATTGCATCATGCCGGAGTAGTCGGAATCAATGAACAGCCTTTGTGTCCGAGTAAATACAGCTATGCCCTGCCAGACGGAAATATCAGAATCGGAAAAGAAATGACTTTAGCAGAAATCCAGGAAATTCAGACTGATTTTGTAGAAGCTGGTGTCAGAGCATTTAAAGCAGGATATGATGGAATTGAACTTCATGGATGTCATGAATATTTAATATGCCAATTTTTTAATAAAAAAGTCAATACTAGAAATGATGATTATGGAAAATATCCAGAAAAATTTGCTATGGAAATCCTGAAAAGCATTTGCGAACGTACTTCACCTGACTTTGTCATTGGAATAAGATTAGGCGGTTTTGAACCGACACTGAAAGATGCGATTCAAAATGCTGTTAAACTTGAGCAGGGCGGAATTGATTTTATCGATGTGTCATACGGATTTAGCAAGGAACAGGAAGCCTTTGTTCCAGCAAACTATTCATTTATTGATATTATTTATGCTGCAGAAATGATAAAAAAATCAGTTCATATACCTGTTTTTGCTGCAAATGGAATAATATCCCCTGAAATGGCAGAAGATATTTTGATAAAAACTGAGGTTGACATGGTTGATATTGGAAGAGGTTTTATTGTAAATTCTAATTGGATGAAGGATGCCATAGAGAAAAAGGATACTGGAAAGTGTTTGCATTGCAAAATGTGTAAACTCTTTGTTGAACCGGATAAGTGTCCTGGGAAAATAGTCTTTGAAAAAAACAAGAAATAATTTTGATATTCATAATAGGTTTTATTAAATAATGGAGGGATACAATGAGTGCAAATGAACTAGAACTGGCAAGAAAGCAAAAACTTGAATATGTTCAGACGTGTACCAACCCATATCCGGAGCGATTTGCAAAAACCCATGAGTTATCCGAAGCAGGGATTTTGGACGATGGCGTTGAAAATGTTAAGGTGGCAGGACGGATCACCTTTATTAGAAAGATGGGGAAGCTGTCTTTTGTGACCATTTCAGATATATGCGGAAAGCTGCAAATCGCCATAAAGAAGGATTCTGTAGGAGATGACAGCTATACATTTTTTAAAAAGGGGTTTGATATCGGAGATTTTCTTGGCGTGGAAGGTGATGTGTTTACGACCCAGACAGGTGAAAAAACAATTAGAGCCAACCAGATCTATTTTTTAGGAAAAGCATTGAAGTCTTTACCAGAAAAATTCCATGGGGTTACGGACGTAGAAATGTGTTATCGACAGAGATATCTTGATTTAATTATGAATCAGGATACAAAAGACCGGTTTTTGTTAAAATATAATTTTATTAAAGAAGTTAGAAGATTTTTAGAGGATGATGGTTACCTGGAAATTGAAACGCCGGTAATTATTGATCATCCGTCGGGCGCAACAGCAAGACCGTTTATTTCGCATCATAATGCTCTCGATATGGATGTCTATTTAAGAATTGCACCTGAAACTTATTTAAAACGGGCAATTGTTGGTGGTTTTACAAAGGTATTTGAGTTTGCAAGGTGTTTTCGAAATGAAGGGATGGACACTACGCATTTGCAGGATTTTACCATGTTGGAAGGTTACTGCGCATATTATAACTATCAAGATAATATGGTATTTCTACAAACTATGCTGACACAGGTTATCACAAAATTATTTGGTAAGGCGCAAATTCAGATCAATGACAAGGTTGTTGATTTTGCGGGAAAGTGGGATGTGATCACGTTTAGAGACCTCATTTATCAGGATTGCGGAATTGATATCAATCAGACAAAAACGGCTGAAATGCTGCTAAATGAGATAAAAAAGCATGGAATCAAACTTGAATTAGAAACAAATATTAATCTTTTAGGAAAAGGAAATTTGATCGATTTGTTATATAAAAAAGTAAGTCGACCAAAGATTATTGATCCGACATTTCTAATTGGACATCCAACTGAACTGTCGCCATTAGCAAGAGCAAATGATGACAATCCAGAAATTGTTGACCGGTTCCAATTAATCATCAATGGTGCAGAAGTTATCAATGCTTATTCTGAATTGGTAGATCCGGTTCAGCAATATCAACGTCTTATGGAACAATCAATACTCAAAGCCGGTGGCGATGAAGAAGCCATGATTATGGATAAGGATTATATCACAGCGATGGAATATGGTATGCCGCCGATTTCAGGATGGGGTATGGGAATTGACAGAGTGCTCCAGATCCTGACAGAGCAAAATAATATCAGAGATCTAATTATGTTCCCAATCATGCGACCGATAGAATTATAGAAAACATAAGTAACCACCTAATTCGTAATCAGTTTGCCAGAATCAAAATTGTACTTAGAATTAAATAAGCAGAGTTCAAATCCCTGAAGGGGTGCCAGCTTTCAACTCATAAAAACCGCTTTGCAGATAGTTCTGCAAAGCGGTTTTTATGAGTTGAAAGGAAAAAAAGAGCCTGCATCGAAGAAAAAATGCTGAACTCAAACTTCAAAAAATCGTTATGGATTGATTCTTGGAACAAAGCTTGAAAAGCGGGATAAAAAGAGGTATGGTATATAGACAGAGAAGATGATAAAAAAAGCAAGAGGAGGATTATGATGAAAATTGGAATCATTGTTTTTTCGAAAACGAATAACACATTTTCGGTGGCTGAAAGATTGCGGGATGTTCTTGTCAAGAGGGGACTGGATGTTGTGATTGATCGGGTCATTCCGGTGAGCGACGATCCTGGGCCGAAAGATTCAATAGAATTCAGGAATCTTCCGGATGTATCTGTTTATGATGTCATCATATTTGGGAGTCCGGTATGGGCATTCTCTTTGTCAGGGGTGATGAAAGCGTATCTGACACAGGTATCAAGCCTCAGCGGGAAGAAAGTTTTCAGCTTTGTGACGAAGCAGATGGCTTCTAAATTTACCGGAGGAAATAAAGCAATTCGTCAGATCAGAAGTGCGGTTGAAGCGAAAAACGCAAAAGTGGACAATTCTTATATCATCAGTTGGAAGAGCAAAAATCGGGAAAAAGAGATTGCGGATTGCATTGATCAAATCGCAAAATCACTTTAAAAAGGAGCAGGATAATATGAACTATGAAGAAGTTGAAAAAAATGCCCGTGAGAATTTAAAGGGAAGCTGCAAAGTCTGTCCGATCTGTAACGGAAAAGCTTGTGCCGGCCAGGTTCCGGGCATGGGTGGTAAGGGTACAGGAGCAGCGTTTAAAATAAATATTGAATCGTTAGATGCCTATAAGCTAAATATGAGAGTCATTCACAATGCCAAAAATCCAGATACAGCAACCGTCTTGTTTGGTAAAAGAATGGATGTCCCTGTATTTGCAGCACCGGTATCCGGGACAACCCTGAATATGGGCGGCAAGTTTTCCGAAGAAGAATATATCCAGTGGGTCATCGAAGGATGTGTCGATGCCGGAATTTATCCAATGGTCGGAGATACGGCCGTCGACTCGTTTTTAACCACAAATCTGGAACAGTTAAAGAAATTTGATGGACGTGGCATTGCTATCATCAAGCCTTGGGAAAATAGCAATGTAATCAAAAAGATAAAGTTGGCGGAAGCAGCCGGTGCATACGCAGTTGGAATGGATATTGATGCCGCGGGACTGATTACGCTAGCCCTTCACGGAAAACCAGTGGGACCCAAAACAGTTGAAGAAATAAGTCAAATTGTTGAAAGCACACAGCTTCCGTTTATTCTGAAGGGCATAATGACGGTGGACGAAGCAGAGCTGGCCCTGGAGGCTGGAGTCAGTGCCATTGTTGTTTCAAATCATGGAGGAAGAGTGCTTGATCAAACGCCAGGTGTTGCCGATGTCCTTCCTGAAATTGCCGAAGCGGTAAAAGGAAAGCTGACAATACTTGCCGATGGGGGCATAAGAAATGGCATTGATGTATTGAAAATGCTTGCTCTTGGAGCCGATGGGGTTCTGATCGGAAGACCCTTTGTAACCGCATCTTTCGGTGGCCAGACAGATGGTGTGAAACTTTACATCGAAACCATAAAAAGCGAACTAAAATCGGCGATGGTTCTGACCGGTTGTAAAACGATAGAGGATATTAGTGATCGAATCATCTATTAATTGATTGGGGGTAAATATTATGGGAAAAAAGGGATTATTATTAGGACAGGGTAATACTGCTGAGATATAGGAATGGGAAACAGACAAAATTCTAAAACTATATCGCAATGGTTTACCGGAGACTTTGTGCAATAATGAGTTTAATGCTACAAAAAGTGCTTACGATCTATTGCAGGTTACGCCCAAACCCTTTGAGATAGTTCATATCGATAGTCGAGTTGGTGCAGTATATGAGCGAATAACAGGAAAAACCATGCTGAAAGAAATGGTGACAAAGCCGTGGAAATTTGGTAAATATTCTAAGGTGTTAGCGCAATGCCATGTAAATATTCAAAAGTCGATTGATTTTAAGCTACCGACGGTGAAAGAGAAGCTAAAACAGGATATCGATAGCACTCCGCTACTTTCTGATATTGAAAAGCAAAGAATATACCAATATATGGATTCTCTGCCTGACGGGAGCATGCTTTGTCATTTCGATTTTCATCCAGATAATATCATGCTGTCAAACGGCAAATATATTATTATCGACTGGATGACGGCCTGTAAGGGTGATAGATTATCGGATGTAGCACGTACTGGTATCATTCTAAACTTTAGCGAAATCCCAAGGGTTCCCCGTTTAGCAAATCTTATTTTAAGTCGATTGAAGAAAAAAGTATACAATGACTATCTTAAAGAGTATTTAAAAATAACAAATATTTCGGTGGAAGAGATAAAAAAATGGGAGATACCGATAGCCGCAGCGAGATTGCGTGAATGGATACCGGAAAAAGAGCAGCAAAAATTATTGATTTTTGTGAGGGATAATCTTTCCAATTAAATTTATACTAGCCTCACTGTGCTCCTGAATTCCCGGAAATGAGACTTAATATATGACTTTTTCAAGGGTTGTTTTCTTAGCGGTCTGGTCAGAATTGGTTTTGTTTCATATCTTATTTATAATATTCTTGGCTTAATCGGTAAATTGTTTCATGGAACGTGGGATCAGCAAAGTAAACAAAAAAATGCAGTCCGATAATCTTTGTAAGTGTCAAAGAATACTTCAGCAGATTTTGCGATCTCATCTTTTGGAGCGCCAGGAACAAATGCAGGGGCCTCTTTTCAGACTGGCGGGACAGTATTGAAGGACGGCTGGCTGAGATCATCGATCAGGTGGCGCCGGGAATGAGCATTCCCTACGAGTATGGCGGGGTCAAACAGGAGATTCAGGGATACCGAGACAGTGCCCTGGATCGGGACGTTTCGGAGATCCCCAGTTCTCAGAAATAATCAGAACTAAAAATCACGTTGTCAATAGAAGATAAAACCATTGACAGTGTGATTTTTAGTTCTGGATAAAAGTTGCTTAGCGGATCTGAGCGGCATCGATGACTACATAGGAGCCATCGGCCCACTGATCCAGCGCGATTTCAATCACCGGTGATCCGTCGGTATCAATAAAGGCCTGGACGATTTCATCATCGATCTGGGATTCGATGGTGACTTGAGTCACCCCGTTAAAGGAGAATCCCTCGAATGTTTTGATAATGTCCCGCCAGATATCCCGGGAACCGTCAATTTTTTTCAGGTTTTTGATGACTTGATCAATATTCATTATCATTTACCTCCCTAAGTTGATGTCTGTTGATAAATGAATACCCTTTTGAACCGATATTAAAAAAATATATGGAAGAAATTTTGATCTAATGAGAATAATGATCCTTTGAGAGATAATGTAGGACATGTTACTAGGTAAAAATAACAAAAAGCTGAGTAGCCAAACGCTCAGCTTTTTTTAACGGCACAGAACATTTTCAATTTAATCCCAAAGTGATTAGTTTAAAGGTCAGATTGATATGAAAAAGATCATCGTCCTTTTTCAAGTCCGTTTCGCCAATTTCTTAAGCTTCTTCGCGTTTAGTTTTCGAGGTTACTCTTTTAATATGGAAAAAATTCACCAATCAAAAGAAATTTGATCGGCGATGGTTTTGCATCATCGTTTGATCACCCCAAACAAACCGGCACTAACACGTTAAAAACCAGATTCATTTAATGGCTTTCAATTTCTTTTATTTGTTCGATGAGTCGATTGTACAACGCTCCGGTCTGACAGTCGGTTGCATTTGTAACATTATATGGAACGTTTTGTATTTTTAGTGAATTAAGATTAAAAGATATAAACATACAGGGCTATGTCACTGTTTATAATTCTGGCAAAAGTTTTGCATACAGGAACGCATGTGGAACATGATGTAAATCGATGCGGAACAGACAAAATATATAATTGGATAATATTTTGAATACAGTTAATGATTTTTAGCAAAATTTCAACAATAAATATTAACAAAATAAAATTTTACCACGGTGTAATAATTCAAATATTATTTGTTTAAAAAATGTTTAATATGTAAATGTATAATCAGATAGTCTAAGATGTTTAACTTTTAAATTGATCTACTAAAATAATTGATGTATAAAAGGAAAGGAGTTTTTTGAGTTTTTATGAAAAACATTAATTTATCTGATGATAAATCAACAAAAATAAATTGGTCGACTGATGTGTTCACAATTGTCGAATGGGATCTGACTTCCGACAGTTTTTATTCTTCTTATTCTTTTCAAAAATATGCAATGAGTCAAATCGATAAAAATGAGCTTCTTAAAAATCTTGATACAAAAAGTGGCGTTCATCCGGATGATTTCAGGACTCTACATGATGCATTAATAAGAGCTACAAATAACGAGATCAGTGAAAAGATGATTCTTCGTTTTAAAATGATGGACGGAAGCTATTCGTGGACACGCGTTTCAGTAAAATTCTTATTTAATGACAAGAAAAAACCAAAGCGTTTCATTCTCGTTCTCATGGGTGTCAATGAAAAAGTTAATAGCGATCAGATTCCAGGAAAAGCGTATATGTCGCTGCAAGTTAAAGTCAACAAGAATCTCTTGGGAATTGCTTTCTACGAATTTGATGAAAATACCAGACCTTTTGTAATTGACGATCGGGTTCGAAAGACTTCAGATTACCCAATTGAAGCAGAAAATAAAGATAGTACAACTGACAAAATAATACCTTCAGAATTCAATTTAAACAAGGTTTATAATCGGTATCCGGCAGAACTCTATGAACTTTATCTTGCTGGAAAAACGATTGAAGCACAGATTAATTTACGAGGTAAAGATGAATTATGGGTATGGATGTGTTATATCGGCAATATTATTGACAGTAAAGGTGAATGTCCTTTATGTTACGTCACGCTTTCGGACATCACTGAAGCGTTAGAAAACAATCAGCGGCACAAGTATTGGAATGAGCGTTATCACGGCCTGAGTAAAAACAAAAATGGCATTACTTTTCACTACCTCCCGGTTACGGACATCCTGGCTTATACCATTCGTTTAGAAGGTGAGCTGCAAAACTTCAGAATTGAAAACTACCTTGAAAATTTTCCGCAAGACACTAAAATTCATACCGATAGCGCTGGTCCTTTCAGGGAGGTAATGTTGAATTATAAAACAACCTGTAACGATAACACCTTCGATTTTTTTGCTGATTTCTATGGGACAGGCTATCATTGGTGGCATTCCAGACATATCAGTGTAGCTGACAAAAAAGGGCGCATTTACTCTATTATAGGATGTGCTGATCATATTTGTGCTGAAAGAGAAGAAAAAAAGATCTTTAATGCCACCACAGATACTGAAGTTGTGTTTCAGCGATTTTTCATGTCTGCGGCTTTGATTGCGATGAAATTCGACATCACAACTGGAAAACGTTTCGTATCAGAAAATGATGTCGTGCCTTCAGAAGTACCAGCAGATATAACCATTTCTGATTTTTTGTTGCATCTGAAAGAACTCGTGCATCCGGAAGATAAACGCTCAATTGAAAAACACTTGAATTTGGACAGTATCAAACGAAATTTAAATTCAACAAACAGAAAAATAAGCTTTGATTGCCGGGCCAGATCGTTAAGCGGTAAATTTGACGGATATCATTGGGTCGGAGTCAACTATATGACGATTGCTGCAGTCAACTGTGACGAACATTCGATTGTATTTATTTACGTTGTTGACATCAATGAAAAAAAGAAATCTCAACTGAGGTTAATGGAACAGGTGAAACGGGATACTTTGACGGGATTGCTTAACAGAACAGCATTTTTTGAGTTCTTCACCGAAGTCATCCAGAGAGCTAATATTGAAGAAAACAAAAATAAGAAGGCCGCAGCTTTTGTAATGATCAATGTCGACAATATGAAACAAATTAACGAAAATCTTGGCCACGTCATTGGTGACAAGCTGATCGAGAATATGGCTGTAACCCTCAGAGCTATACACAAGGAGAGTGCAGCTCGTCTTTATGCAGATAAATTTGCACTCTGTATTTATGATATCTCCGATCAGTCGGTTTTTCAGGAACAGATGCGTATTGTCAGCAATGCTCTGACCCAGAAAATTGATGGTGAGATCGCATTCACCGTTTCAATGGGCATCGCTATCTACCCAACGGATGCAGAAGTTGTCAGCGATCTTTATGAAAAAGCAGACAAAGCATTAAGCAAAGCAATAAAAGATAATGGCCAGCAGTACGTATTCTATTCACCAGAAATGGATAGAAAAGAACAATCTGACAAGCTCACGATAACGAGTTGCGATGTGATAACCAAACAAAAACAGCGCGTTTTTATCCGTGCTTTCGGTTACTTTGAACTTTTTGTTGATGGACAGGCCGTTCCAATCAATCTGGAAAAAGCAAAAGAACTGTTGGCCTTGCTTATTGATCGGCGGGGTGGATTCCTTTCTGCAAATGAAGCGATCAGTTATCTTTGGGAAGACGAACCGGCAGATAAAACCACTAAATCACGTTATCGGAAGGTTGCAATGAGACTGAATAATATTCTGTCAAAATACAATGTTGAAGATATCATCGAGAACAAACATGGTTTGCGAAGGATCGTAACAGAAAAAATCAATTGTGACTACTATGAATACCTTTCCGAATATCCGGTATCCCAGCATCTTTTTATGGGGGCTTACATGTCCAATTACAGCTGGGGTGAGACGACTCTTTCTATGCTTGAACAGATGACCATTAAACCGGAATAATACCTGGATGTAATTGAAGGTAATATACAAAAAAATGAAGAAGAAATCAGGCGAGTCGTTAATAACGACCGCTTTTTTTTATGAATAACGGTAACCGTGATGAGTGCTGATTTTGATGCTGGCAAAAAATATTTTCTGAGGAACACTCGTGGAACGCGTTTAAAATGTAGCAGGAACACCCACCCTTTATAATGGTGTAAGACTGTATTAAACGATACCCTGTTTTTCAAAATGTTATTCAAACATATTGAATTGTGGCCGTATGTGAAAATAGGTTTCTGACTGCTGAAATTACATGAAAGGAGAACGCAATGACTGCTAAGGAACTGCATAAATTAAGCCGTAAAGAACTGCTGGAGTTGATGGTCTTGATTTCAGAGGAAAATGAGAGGCTATATAAGCAAATAGAACAGCTGAATGAAAAATTGAATACACGCAACATCATCGTGCAGGAAGTCGGCTCCATTGCAGAAGCTGCGCTGAAAATTAGTGGTGTTATTGAGGCCACCCAAGTAGCGGCGGACCTTTATTTGGAAAATATCCGCAGGTTGAACAATAATGCTCAGAAAAATGCTGCTATTCTTATGCAGGAAACCCGTCAGAAGTGCGTTGCCATCGAGACAGAAAAACAACAAAAAACTGGCAGTAACTTGCATGCAATAAACGAATGGGTTGGCCCTAACTTTGAGGATAAACAGGAAATGAATAGATGGTTCAACGCAGCAAGAGGTCGCGGTCAAATAGATGAGGATACCTGTGATTGAAACAGAGAAGGATTTGATTGTACCGTCTTCTAAACAATTGAGAAATGAGCTTGAACGCGAAAGTTATAAGCGCAGAAACGGCAGAATGCTGCTTAGAATAATCGGAACGCTGGCGGTAGTTGTAGCGATTTCAATAATTTGCATCACATATTTTTTCTCTGTTATGAGAATTCAGGGACACAGTATGGAACCGGTGTTGTACGAACGGGAACTGGTGTTGGTTATCAAAACAAATGAATTTGATAGAGGTGATCTGGTGGCATTTGACTATAATAACAAGATTCTCATAAAACGAGTGATCGGATTTAGCGGTGACTGGGTGAACATTGATCAGGATGGCGATGTATATGTCAATGGGGAGAAGAAAAACGAGCCCTATGTTCTTGACAAATGCCTTGGAAACGGCGATGTCGACTTCCCTTATCAAGTATCGGACAACCGTTTGTTCGTGCTTGGTGATCACCGCTCGATATCATCAGACAGCCGCGACAGCATGATCGGGACGGTCGCAGAAGAACAGATCATCGGCAAAGTTGCATTTCGGTTCTGGCCGCTTTCAAAGTTTTCTCTGTTTAACTAAAAAATCCAGCCATAAAAGGGAGGTGAAGTTATTGTGAAAAAAGAAATACAGCAACGGGCACTGACATTAATTCAGCAAAAAAGAAAAAAAAAGAAAACCAGGGTGATGCTGTCATTGCTTTCGCTGATTGTGATACTCGGCACATTTTATGCACTGGCATTACCGGCTTTGACATTGGAAAAAGAGCCAGCCGGCGGTCTTGAAGAACTCAACCAGAGCGATGCGAGCTATTCGCCGGCAACCGAGACTACTGCGGAGACCGGAAGCTCAATGAACAGCGACGCTTCTGCCGGGTCAGTAAAATCGGCAGATAGCACGACACCTAAAACGCCGGCTGAACCGGCAGAAAGTTCAGATGCCACAGCACCAGCCACACCAGTGGAAAATACGGGCAGCGCAACACCAGCCACGCCGGTGGAAAATACGGGTAGCACAGTACCAGCTACGCCGGTTGAGAATACGGGCACTGCAGCACCAGTCACAGCTGAGAATAATACCGCGACAGTAGCATTAACCACTCCGGTGGAAAGTTCAGCTGCTGTATCTTCAGCTACAACAACGGCAAACGCCGTAACAGCAGTCACGGCGGAAAAGTCCAAGACGAGCTCCCGCACCGAGTACACCTATGAGGAAAACGGACTTAAGGTAACCGCCGTACTGTCGGATCCGGCGGCAATCCCCGATGAGGCAAAACTTTCGGTAAAGCGCATCACGCCCCAAAACGATCCGGAACATTATGCGCAGTATCTCCAGATGCTGCAGAACAGCCTCGGAACAGCCGACAACACAGCGTTTTCAGCCTATGATATTTGCTTTCTTTTAAACGGACAGGAAATAGAGCCCCAAGCAGGCAGCACGGTTAAGGTGACCATTGAAGATGCGGCGGCATCAACGGCATCCGCAGAAAATCTTCAGGTATTTCATGTCGTTGAGGCGGCCAGCAAAGCGCCGGAACTGCAGGCGGTTGCGGCTAAAACAACCGACCTCAACGGCGAATCAGCAATAACCTTCACGGCCGACAGCTTTTCGGCGTATATTGTTACACCACCAGTAATACCAACAGGTTCATCCCTCAAGTATAAACTAATTGATGATGCATCAGACACCTTTACTCAGACGAGTTATTACAATGCCAGCCAACTCCTTGGGATAGCGGGTAACTTTCATATTGTGGCTTTCAACACGGCGACACTGAATAGTCATACCAATGGCAATATATTGGCGAATCAACTGAAGGCGAATGTGAATTTTGGCACCAACAATCTTTCTTCCGAGCTCAGCTATGTGCAGAATTACACGACGGTCAGCCCCACAAGCGCCGCCAGTAACAACCATGTCCTAGTACTTGGCTCTGGCAATAAGGTTACGACGTATGATCCTAATTCATTTGCAGTAAATGGCACGAAACTGGATCGTCCCCAAAACATCTGGCAGGATGCGGATTCGTCGACGCGACCCTTTATCGACCTTGCTCAAGTGAAGATCCAGATTTCTGGAATCGCTTCGACGATCGCCCAAATGAAACCGGTGAATACTAAGAGCAATCTGAATAGCGGAGGGAATAGCAACGATAGCTACCTGATGCTGACAGATCCCGATAAAGTCGGCGTCTATAATATTTCAGCAAGTGATCTGAGTTCTTATGGCTATTTTGGAATAAAAGGATTTCAGTCCGGTCATAATGGCACCGTCATCATTAATGTGGACTGTTCTAATGCACCAGCAACACTTTCCCTGCCGATCTGCGAGATGTATGTGGGCACTGCCATGCAGAGTTTAAATGAGGTAACAAACTTTGTTAATGGTCGGATCATCTGGAATTTTGGAAACTACAACGGCACCATAACAACAAACCGGATGTATGGCACGGTCATCGCGCCAAATGCCACCATCAATGTCAACCAGAATCTGAATGGCACCATTATCGGTAAAAATGTCAATATCAATGCGGAGAGCCATCGCGATGACTTCATCGGTAGGCTGTCCAATGGGGCAACGGTCACGGTCAATAAAAGCTGGCTCGGCAATGACGGCGCTTCACTTAAAGATAGTGACTTAACTGGAATGGCGGCAACCTTTCAGCTTTACCGGTCATCAGACAGTGACGGGACAAAAACTGCCGTCGGTGATCCCGTCACACTCAACAGCAGCACCGGCTGGTCGAAAAGCTGGGGTGAACTGCCGACCGGGTACACCTATTCGGTGGTAGAAACCGGCGTTACCAAAGGCGGTGTGGATGTGACCGGTAAATACCAGACCACCTATTCGGCCGACAGCTGCACCGACAGCGGGACATTTGTCGTCTCCAACCAAATCATCTACACCCTGCCCAATACCGGAGGTGCGGGAACAGGGCTGTTCACAATCGCCGGTTTAACCCTGATGGGGGCCGCTTTGTATAGATATAGAAAAACCAGGCCATCCGGAACCAGTAAAAGATAAGCCGGTTCCGGGATGGCAAATCAAGCAGCAAAACCAAATCAATTTAAACACGAAAGGGAATTATGATGAAGAAATTGTTTAAGCAGAAAATGAAAAAGGCCTTGAGCCTTGTTTGCACCCTGACCATGCTGATCGGCATGCTGGGGGTCCCCGTTCAGGCGGCAACCGGTCACACCTTGACCATTAATTCAGAAACCAACGGTCATACCTATCAGGCCTATCAGGTGTTTGCAGGAGACTATTCGGAAACAGCAGAAAGTACAAAAGTACTCTCGAATATTACCTGGGGTAGTGGCGTAGATGGCAATGCACTGCTTACCGCCCTCAAAGCGGATACCGCTTACGGCACTAAATTTACAAACTGCAACACGGCGGCCGATGTAGCGAAAGCAATCGACGGCTTAAAAGGCGATGCGAATTTCCCGACCGCTTTTGCCGCGATTGTAGCAAAGCACCTTAATGGCACACCCACTAGTTCTGGTACTCCATCAGGTTCTACTGGTTCATACACTTACAACATCACCGGTCTGGGAGACGGCTACTATTTTATCAACGAGAAATCATTTACTGATAATCCCGCTGACAACGCCTATACGAAATACATGCTTCAGGTATTGGATGATGTGAGCGTTGCGGCAAAGACCGACAAACCATCGATTGCACTTAAGGTTCTCGAGAATAACGACAGCACTTACAAAAACAGCTGGAACGATGCCGCCGACTACAGCATTGGAAGCGACGTTCCCTACCGGATTGTCAGCCTGGTGCCGGATATGACTAATTTTAGTACTTATAATTACAAGATTACCGATACCATCTCAACCGGTTCAACCTTCAAGGCAGACAGTGTGAAAGTTTACTTTGTCAATACCGGTGAAATGTATGGGGTTGAGACCAGCACAGCAACCGGGGCAGGCGGGACCCTGATAGATTCCAGCCAATACAAACTGACACCTGCCTCTAACGCCAGCGGATTCACCGTTGAATTTACCGATTTAAAATCTACTACAGGAGTCAGCAATAACGGCTATATCGTGGTGGAGTATACAGCCCAATTGGACAAAGATGCAGCCATAAACAGTAATACAAACAAAGTTGGGAACCCCACCGAGGTTTTGCTGACCTACAGCAATAACCCCAACGATCCAGCAGGTATGGGCCAGACACCCAAGGACGAGGTGGACGTCTATACCTTCGCGTTACCGGTAAGCAAGACTGATGCTGCTAACAAAGCACTGGCTGGTGCCACATTCGCAGTCTTTGCCAGCAAAACAGAAGCACAAGCAGCCGCTTCAGACCCGACTAAGCTGACAAATGCATTGGTATTTACAGGCAGTGCGGGCGTCTATACACTTGGCGGTACCACAAATGCCCTCACTGGCGATACAACCGGAAACTATGCCGTCAAGGGTCTGGACCAGGGAACCTACTATCTGGTTGAGACAGCGGCACCGAACGGCTACAATCGCCTGCTTGAGCCGGTGACCGTGACGGTGGCTCCAACCTACAACACCGGCGATAGAACGTCGGCATACGTGGACGGACATGTTCCAGATGCCACCAGCGATCAGTTGACCGCTGTTAAAATCAATGACGCTACTGGATTGCAAGTCGTCAACCAGACGGGGACGACCCTGCCTGAAACCGGCGGTATGGGTACCCGGATCTTTATGGGCGTTGGTTTAACACTGATGATCGCGGCAGCCGTTCTGATTGTCATCCGAAAAAAAAACATTCCCGCTAAGTAAGCATCGTGAATTTTGATTGCTGCGCCGCTGCCGGGCTTGCTTCGCAGTGGTGCAGAGGAAAGAGAGACCTTTGAAAAAACATCTGCCCACCATTATGCTGATCGCGGTATTTTTGATCGGTCTTTCGCTCCTGCTTTATCCAACGGTCAGCAACTATGTCAATTCTCTCCACCAGAGCCGTGCCATTGCCAGCTATGAGGAGGGATTGTCCGATTTGACGGCTGAGGATTTTTCGGACTACCGGCAAAATGCCACCGAATACAATGCTCGCCTTTTTTCGTCTACAGATCGTTTTCTGGAAACCGCAGACCGCAAAACAGAGTATAACAATCTGCTCAACCCGCTTAGCAACAGCATCATGGGTTATATTGAAATCAAATCCATCGGCGTGAAACTGCCGATTTATCACGGCACCGATGATTCCGTCATGCAGGTAGGCGTCGGTCATATTGAGGGTTCTTCGCTGCCGGTAGGCGGAGCAAGCACCCACTGTGTTCTTTCCGGACACAGCGGCCTGCCATCTACAAAATTGTTTACGAACCTCAACAAACTCAAAGAAGGGGATATTTTCAAACTGCATGTACTTGATCAGGATCTAGTCTACAAGGTGGACAAGATAACCGTGGTTGAGCCAGCCGACACGAAAGACCTGAAAATCGTTGACGGGATGGACTATTGCACGCTTGTAACGTGTACGCCCTACGGGATCAACTCGCATCGGTTGCTGGTGCGGGGGGTGCGTGTTGAATCGGATCAAAGCGAGCTTTCAGAAGTAGCTGCCGATGCAGTGGAAATTGACCCACTGTTGCTGGTGCCGGTTTTAGCCGTTCCAATGCTGGCAGTGTTGCTTGTCTGGCTGTTCTTCAATACGAATGCGAAAAAAAAGCGGAAAGGATGGTAAATATGGACAATCAGATAAAAATCAGAAAAAAAACGGCAGTTCGGTTTTTGATCAGCCTTTGTTTGATCTCCGCATTGATATTTACGATGTCTCCCGCGGTGCTGGCAGCGGCAGCGTTTGATGACAATACGCCGTGTTCACTGACATTGGACTGTTCCAGCAGCGGCAATGCAGTGGGCGAGATGGTTTTTCATTTGTATCGTGTTGCCGATGGAACGAATGTGACTGGCTTCACGCTCAGCGGCGATTTTGCAGAATACCGGGTCAATCTGAAAAATCTTGATGACTCCGGATTGAGTGCCACTGCATACACACTGGCAGCCTATACCGCACCGGATGACATTCAGCCGATTGAATCAGCGACGGCCGACAGCAGTCACGTTGTTGATTTTAATAAATTGTCTGATGGGTTATATCTGGTAGTTGGGGAGAGTGTGAAAATTGACGGTAAAACCTATACCGCTGTTCCGACACTTGTTTCGTTACCTAACCGTCAGGGAAACGGTAGTTTGGCCTATGATCTTAAAACAAAACCGAAGATCTCAGTCCAGAGTACGCTGGACGCGGACAGCAAGGTCGATGTCAGTGTCGTCAAAACATGGAATGATGGCGGCCATACCGAAATGCGACCGGCTAGCATTGAGATCAATCTCTTATGCAACGGAAAACTCTACGAACGCCGAAACCTGACCGCCGCTGACTATTGGCGTCATACGTGGACGGGTCTGAGCGGCGACTGCAACTGGACAGTGATCGAGCGGAATGTCAGCGAAAAGTATGATGTGCTCTATGCCGCTAAAAATACCGCTGGCAAGACGACGTTGACCGTTACCAATACCAGTACAGTTCAAACCAGTACGGTCCCGGATGCATCGGATGGTGATGCAAAGAACAGTATCAACAGTGAGAAACAGATTACCGCAAAGGCGCTTCCGCAGACCGGCTTATTGTGGTGGCCGGTATCGCTCATGGCGGTATCCGGAATCGTGATTTTTGGATTTGGATGGCGAAGATATTTCAACCAGGATAAGGAAAATGATGAGGAATAAACGCGGTGTTCTGATGATGTCAATTGGACTGCTTCTGCTAGCCGGTGCAATAGGATTGACCAGCTATAATATTATTACGGAAAAGATGGCCGAAACAAGAAGCGATCAGACCGTGACCATACTACAGGAACAAATACCAGATTATCAGAATTCGAATAGTCAATCCGATCAACTTTCAGACCAGAGTGAAGCAACAGTTACAGAGATGCAGGCAATGGATATTGATGAACATGATTATATCGGGGTTCTGGATATTCCCGTTATTGATATTTCGCTACCCGTACAGCAGGACTGGAGCTATCCAGCTCTGAATTATTCGCCCTGTCGCTATAGGGGTTCCTTTCTGAATGATTCAATGATCATCGCCGGACATAACTACCAGGAACATTTCGGCAAACTGTATCAGCTTAGAAATGGCGATATCGTGAAATTCACGGATGTTGCCGGGAATGTTTATCGGTATGCAGTAGCAAGTGTTGAAACGTTGGCCAAAACCGATGTTGAGGAGATGGAATCCGGGAATTGGGATCTGACACTTTTTACCTGTACGCCAGGTGGTACAAATCGTGTCACAGTCAGATGCAAAAGAATTTGATGGAGAATTTACATGCAGACAAATAGAATCAATACAGACATCGAAAACCTTTGTTTTGTTGTTGAAACGATGGCTGTGGAAAAAAAGTATACGGAGTGGCTGAAAATAGGCATTAGCCTTTTTTTGTTTGGTGCAACGATTATTTGTCAAGTTGCGATAACCGGAATGAATATGGCCCCTGTGATTTCGTACCTGCAAGTGATGATTTCTGTTTGTCTGGCAGTAACTGGATGAGGGCAATATTATAAAAAAACATACATTGATTTATTGATCTAAACAAAAAGGCGAAATTAAAAAAACATTCGGATTAAGTTTTGATCACTTGCTCTGGATGTATCTTTCAAGGAGGCAAATGAAATGACTCAAAATTCAGTCCAATTAGCATTAAGTGAATTGAGAGACGAATCACAGGTAAAGGATAGTGAAGCGCTATTTAAAAAGGAATTATTTGGTGGTTATAACGTTAAACAGGTTACAGAATACATCGAATCATTGACGGTAAAATTGCATGATGCTGAAGAATCATGTAATTTTAAAATAGATGAATTCGTGTCCATAACAACAAAGCTAAAACAGGAACGCGACCTATATGGGGAAATGTTCAATATGTGTAAGAATTCAAAAATTGAGATGGAAGCTCAAAATCAGCAATTGAAGAACGAATTGAATGAACAAAAAATTTCTGAACAGGAATGTGCTGATCTTAAGGATCAGCTGAAACAGCTGGAATTAATGGTTGAAGATCTGAATGGTGAGCTTGAAAATTATGCTAAAGGCAATGTGACAGAAGATCATTATGAAAAACTTCTTGCCGAAAATGAAAATAAAATGAAGAAATATGAGAAAGATGTACAAGAAAGAAACGAGTTGTTGGCAGAAAACGAGAAATTAAAAAAACAATATGAAGAAGCAATACAGGAAAAGCGTTTATTGCCTTTTGAAAAGAAAGGTCTACGCGAGCAAAATGAAGCAACCCATGAAAAGGGTGCGCTATTTTCAGAGAATAAAGATTTGCAGGAACAATACAAAATTGTTATCAAAGAGAGAAATACATTGTTGGTTGAAAATAATATTTTAGCTAATCAGAATAAAAGATTGACAGTGAATTTATGGAAATCTAACGAAAAGAATGAAGAATTAAGAGCAGTTAACATCAAAACAAAATTGAAATTGAATAAAATGAGTTCAGAATTCGAATCAAGATCCGATGTTTATTCGCAAAAATATCAACGAAATATTGATAAAATTTCTGAAAGCATGAAAAATACAATGAATATATTGAAGTATGAAATAGAGGATGCTGACCTTCTTTTCAAAAGAAACTTCAGTGATATCAGTTTAACAAATGAAGATACCAGGTTGATTAGAGAACAAGCGATAAAAAAGAAGGAAGTATAATATTCATAAGTGGTCTTCAATAAAAGAGACATTCAGGAAAAAACAATGGTATTTTTTCTGAATGTCTCTTTTATTATGCCCGATTCATTATTTTGGGCGATATCCGATCTTAAAACTGAAAATATCGCCTATCAATTTACACAGAGATATTCTATAATGAAAATAATCGAATTGCATTTGGAAAGAGAAACAATAATGTACACGCTTGTTAAGACACGAAATTAGAATTTTTTAGATAAATCTCCTTTCGCGTTATGATTAGGCAGCCAATGTTGTATTTTCATAGAATACAGCTGCCGGTGTTCTGTAATCGAATCGTTGGTGACCGCGTTCACCGTTGCTTTGATGAATATGGACAACAACCCGGCTTTATTTTCTTTGGCTATGTCCTTGGTCAACAGCCTGGATCTGGCCGAGATTGGGGCCTTGATGATGCCCTCTATCTGGCCAAGAAACAGGGACGCAATCGGGTCGAGTATCTGTAGCGGCTTTTCTGCACGGACCGCCAGATCGTGTCGAAATTGTGTCGTGCAAAATGGCTCACAAAGCTCAGGGCAGTTTCATTTTTGGCACGAGCAACGTTCAGAAAGGAGCAGCGATGATTTTAAACACCGGCAATCGCACCGATATCCCGGCATACTACAGTGAATGGTTTTACAATCGCATCCGGGCGGGTTTTGTGCTGGTCCGTAATCCCTACTATCCCCAGCAGGTCATCCGGTATCGTCTGAGTCCAGAACTGGTGGATTGTTTGGCATTTTGCACCAAAAACCCGGCCCCGATGTTTGATCGCCTGTCTGAAATCAGCGCCTTCAAACAGTTCTGGTTTGTGACCATCACTCCTTATGGCCGAGACATTGAACCCCATGTGCCGGATCAGGAGCAAGTCATGGAGGCCTTCAAGCGGCTGTCGGATGCGGTGGGTATAAAGTCGGTGGGGTGGCGCTATGACCCGATTTTTATTTCGGAACGCTACTCGCTGGATTTTCATCTGGACAGTTTTGAGCGGATGGCAGCAAACCTCAACGGCTATACCGATCACTGTGTGATCAGCTTTATCGATCTGTACAGAAAAACCAAGCGGAATTTTGAAGGAGTTCGGGAAGTGTCCGCAGAAGACCGGGAAGTCATCGGCAGGGAATTTTCAAAAATTGCCCGAAGTCAGGGGATGCAGATCCGCACCTGTTTCGAAGGGACGGATCTGGAAAAATTCGGAGTGGACTGTTCCGGCTGCATGACCCCAGGGGTTCTGGAGCGGGCCATTGGATCCAGCCTGAAGGTGCCGAAGAACCGCCATACCAGCCGGGAAGGCTGTAACTGTCTGCTGGGCAGCGATATCGGGGCCTACAATACCTGCGGCCACGGCTGCCGCTACTGCTATGCCAATCACGATATGCAGACCGTCAAACACAACATGGCCAACCACGACCCCGACTCCCCATTTCTGATCGGCCACGCTATGGCCGGCGATATCATCAAGAAAGCCCGGCAGGAGTCCTATTTGGATGGCCAGCTGTCGCTATTTGACAAAAATTGGTGTGTAGCAGATCCTATCGGAAACTGAGATGAAAAGCCAAGTATTTCTCAGAAAACGATAATAATTTATATCAGCCATTGTGAAACAGCCGAAAATCATTCAGGGCATTGCATTTGACTTCCCTCTTTTTTTCAGAACTTCTGCATAATCTACAGATCCATATTATAATCGTATTTTGACATGGCGGATCATATCATTGAGGCGCTGAATAATTCACAGAAAAGTTGGTATATAGACAATAAATATATGAATGAGGTGAATGATATGAATCGTTTAACAAAGGCATGGATCAGTTTGATTCTATTAGCGAGTACGTTGGTCATTAACGGATTGGGAGCATTCGGATTTTTCAATGGACTGTCGCAGAAAGCTGTTTCAGATCGGTATATGACATTAATTACGCCGGCTCCCTTTACTTTCAGCATCTGGGGTGTCATCTATGCCCTATTGATCAGCGCCCTGGTTGTGATGATCGTTAAAAACAAGGATGATTATTATGGCAGTGCGATTGACCGCAGTGCTTATCTTTTCTGGTTATCCTGCGGCTTCAATATGCTGTGGATTATCAGCTTTTCCTATACCTGGATCGGTTTATCGGTCGTTTTGATTTTTGGCTTTGCCATCACATTGAGCTTGATTGTCAAACAAATCGGAAAAATTCAGACCGGAAAGCGCTGGCTGCTACCGGCGGCTTTTGGGATGTATGCAGGATGGCTTCTGATCGCAACGGTTGTCAACACAGCGGCATGGTTGGTCATGATTGAATGGGGAGGATTTGGCATCATGCCGGAATATTGGGGGATTATCGTGGCGGCTATGGCCGTAGTGTTGGCGGCGGTCATCACGTTAAGCATCAAGAATGTTATCTTTCCGCTGCCCATTGCCTGGGGATATTTTGGAATCTATCAGTATCTAATGGCACCGGAAGGCTTTCAGGGACAATTTCAATATTTACCCATTGCAACTTTAGTGGGCATCGTTTTTTTAATCGGAATCGCAGGTTTTCAGTTTATTAAAAATCAATATCGACTGATGCCGGATATTTCGAGAAAATAAATTTAAATGTTTTTGAGGGACCGCCTCCTATTTTTTAATATTGGCTTACGACACCAGTATTATCTTAATCATAGGAGGCTTTTTTATGATATACGTTACACTTCCGTTTACTCTAGTCTCCCCAGCACCGCTGGGGGATTAATATTTTCATCGCCCTACAGGAGTTACCGCTACCAGCCGCTTATAGGGGCTATTCAGGACCATCGGCTGAGCCAGTGGTCCTGATTTTAAGTTGTGCGTAGTTCCAATCTCAATATCGGCCGGCATTAAGTTAAGCGTTCCTCCGGCGTTGGGAGGGCGAATATGTCTGTCGATTTAGAGTGTTAAAAAATAAGTGCGAATAAATTTTAAAATATTATGTTGACAGAGTCAGGTAAATATCATTAAATGAACACAGTTCATTTAAAAATGAGGAGGTATTTTTTATGTTGATTTATGCAATAATAACAATTACATTAGCGCTAGTATTTTATACAATAGGGGTTTGGAGTGAAAAAATTCAAGGCCGGCTTAAAAAATGGCATTTAGTCATGTTTTATATAGGGTTGGCATTTGATACGACCGGAACAACAATTATGAATAAAATTGCTGCCAGCGGATTTGTGCTTAATTTCCATGGTATTACCGGGCTGCTGGCAATTGTTTTAATGCTTTTCCATGCACTCTGGGCAACCGTGGTACTAGTAAAGAATGATGAAAAAGCCAAGGCAAACTTCCACAAATTAAGTATTATTGTTTGGATTATCTGGCTGATCCCATTTGTTTCGGGTGCTATATTTGGTATGACAAGATAATATTTTATTGTGAAATCTTGCTGAACCGGTTTCAGCCCGTCGGGCTGGATATAAACATTGCAACGTTTGAAAGGGCCGGGCGTATTATGGTGGAGCCAAACCCTTTCAAACGTTGGTGATGTTTTTTGTGTGTAAAGAAAAATGGAGGAAGTGTATGCTGGAGATTAGCAATCTATCAAAAACCTATCAGAGAGGAAATAAAGAAGCCTTAAAAAATATCAGTTTAAAGATTGAAGAGGGAGAATTTACAGCGCTCCTGGGACAAAATGGTGCAGGTAAAAGTACGTTGATTAATATCCTGGCGGGTAATGTCAAAAAAACACAGGGAATCGTGAAAATTGGCCAATATAGTATTGATAAGAATGAACTTGAAACTAAAAAAATAATCGGGATTGTTCCTCAGGATACCGGGTATGATTTTGTATTTACCGTTGACGAGGCCTTGAAAAATCAATCGGGATATTTCGGAATAAAAAATAATGATGACTATATTGATGAACTGCTGGAGGCTCTTTATTTAAAGGACAAAAGAAATGCCCGGTTAAGGGATCTTTCAGGCGGGATGCGAAGACGATTTTTAATTGCCAAGGCACTGGTTCATCAGCCTAAAATTCTGATTTTGGATGAGCCCACTGCCGGAGTCGATATTGAGATGCGGCACACCTTGTATGAGTTTCTGATCAAGCTGCATCAGTCAGGAACAACCATCATCCTGACAACCCATTATCTGGAAGAAGCGGAAATACTCTGCAATCGGATTGTGATTATCGATGATGGAAAGATTGTTGCGGATGAACCCAAGGAACAGCTGATGGATTCATTTTCGGATGAAGTTAGGATTGAATTGCATTTTGATCACGAATTGAATCTGGCTGACTTGGAATTTTTAAAAGGTTATGATCCCCAAATAGAGGAAAAAACAAGTTTGAAACTAAAAGTTCAAAAAAAAGATTTATCAAAAGTTTTCCGAATGATAACTGATAAAAAGTTGGAGTTTACCAATATTTTTGTGGAAAAACCAAAACTTGAAGAAATCTATTTAAAACTGATCAGTCATTAGGAGATGAACATGAAGAAACGTATTATATTTTATAACAGAACCGGCTTTACAACGCTTTTGAATCGGGAAATTCATCGTTTTATGAAGGTGCCGGTACAGACCGTTTTAGCCCCGCTGATTTCGAACATGCTGTATTTGGCGATTTTCGGGGGAATGCTTCAGACCCGACAGGTTGGGATCGATGGGGTTAATTATCTGCATTTCCTAGTGCCTGGTTTAGCTTCAATGGGGGCTATTTTTGCCGCCTTTCAGAACCCGGCATTCTCAATCATATCCCAAAAATTTCAAAACACCATTCAGGATTTAAACAGTTACCCTATTTCCAACGCCGAAAAAATTCTTGCATTTGTCTTTGGCGGGGTCTTTAGAGGGGTTTTAGTCGGATTGCTGACCTATGCGGCAACAATATTTTTTGTCGGGTATGAAATCGAATATCCTGTTTTTTTTGTTTTATCCCTGACCGCAACATCGTTTGTTTTTGCCTCGCTTGGTTTAATCTGCGGATTGATTTTTGATAATTTTGAAAAAATGAATTTTGTTTTGGCAATTGTCATTACCCCTCTGGCCTATTTAGGTGGGGTGTTTTTTGAAATTTCCAAATTGCCTGGTTTGCTGGCGGCAATCAAATATATCAACCCAATTTATCCCTTGGTAAATGTCGCTCGGTTTGCTTTCATCGGAGTGTATGAAGGAAACATTCAGGTTCAAATCATCATCACCGTGGTTTTAATTCTTGGCTCTTTTCTGAGTGCCTCTTATATCTTTAAGAAGGGGATTGGAATAAAAACCGTATAATTATCCGTGGATTTGTGACTCTGGCTTGGTCTGTTTTATTTTTATGGGGACATGGCTATGAAAATAGCCATGTCCCCATAAGTCATGATCCTTCTAGATATTGATGAGAAACGGTGTGGTGGTCGGTCCCGGTGCTGGTTGCCCTTTGGTCAACACCAGGATGCGGATGCCTTCCAGGCGATAACCGAACCCTTCGGTCCCGGCGCTTTCACCGTTCTTCGCCCAGTCCAGCCAGCCGAAGTTCTGGGCATGAACCTGGTAGTAGACATCATAAAGCTCAGCATCCTCCCCGTAAAGAGAGAGCTCAATGGCTTCTAGCCGCAAACTCTCGCCGCTGGTTCCGCTGACTTGGCCAGCGTGTTTCCAGTCCTGCCAGCCGATATTTTCAATCTGAGTGCGATAGGCAACGTCGAAAATCATGGCGTTGTCATTGGCGACGATTTGAATGGCTTCCAGTCGCAGTCCCAAACCCGTGGTTCCGCTGAGATCGCCTTTAGTTTTCCAATCCTGCCAGCCGATATTCTGAATATGGGTACGATAGGTGCAGGCCACATCGGCAGACACAAAGGGACGGGCGGTGAGGCCCGGTGCTGCGGAATCAGCCGGAACAATCACAATCTGAATAGCTTCAAGCCGGAGAGAAAGCCCCTCGGTTCCTGCACTGGCTCCATTTCTCGCCCAGTCCAACCAGCCATAGTCCTGAGCATGGACTCGATAGTAAACATCATAATTTCCGGCATCCACGCCGGTGAGCCGGATGCGGATGCCCTCGAGTCTTAGGGATTGACCCGTAGTTCCGCTGGTAGCTCCATTGGTCACCCAATCCTGCCAGCCAATGTCCTGAATATGCGTCTGATACTGAATGCTCGCGTTGACTTCGCTGTTGTCGATTAAAATCCGAATCCCTTCCAGTCGCAGAGATTGACCGAAGGTTCCGCTGATGGCACCATTTTTGCAGCTTGACATCCAGCCCATATTCTGGACGTGGGTTGTGTAGTAGCAGTCCACATTGGATGCGGTCATTGCCGCAAATGTTATGCCTTTTGACGATGCATAGGTCTGGGCGGTGGATCCGGTGACGCCGTGGATAGTGAGCAGGGTACATCCGCCAAAAACAGCATCAGCTATTGATGTCACACTGGCCGGAATATTGATACTCAACAGGGCGGTGCATCCGTTAAAAGCGGCATAGCCGATGCTGGTTACGCTGGCAGGGATGATCAGTGTTTTCAGCGCATGTCCGCCCCAGAAAGAGCCATTGCCGATACTGGTGATGCCGTTTCCCAGAAATACCGATTCCAGATTGGGACAATTGTAAAAGGAACGAAGACCAAGACTGATTACAGTATCCGGAATGGTCACATCAGTAAGTCCGGTGCAGCCGTTGAATGCATCCATCCCGATTTCTTTCACCACTTTGCCGTTGAGCGCTTCCGGGATATCCACATGTCCGCCGGATCCGGTATAGGAATCGATTCGTGCGCCACCAACAATATCCGTATAGATGTAGTCTCCGCTGACGCTGTTGGCCGTGACGGTTTCCTCACCTTGTTGCTGCAACAAAATCTCGCCGACTGCCTCCGTGGTAAGCGATGAGTTGACATCCGGACTTTGGAGTTCGGCAGCTGAATTTTCGACCGTTGCCGGAGCATCGGACCCTTCTTCCGCATTGGCGGCCATGGGAGCAAGGGTTGTCAACATCATGACCGTGATCAAAAGGCTGAACAATTTTTTTCCGCTTCGTTTCATGGTAAAACCTCCTTTATCATTCTAATCAAGGGATCGAACTGCTGAAGATCTACTGTCCTTATATCATCACTTTACCCGATAATGAACGAATTAAACGGTTCTTCTGGACCGGTTTTTACATCCGGTTCAATCCTTTGGATCTTTATTTTTCCACGATTTTATGTTATGATACTAAAGCAATTGAAAGCAGATCAATATCCTCAAAGTTTCATTATCAGGTAAATATAAAGCTCGCGGCAGTTTTGCAAACGCCTGAAATTTTATTGTTGTAAGGAGAAAAACTTTGAAAAAGAAAGCCCTTGTCCTCTGCCTCATCGTTCTGTCATTATTTAGTGTCACTGCCTGCAGTTCAAACTCGGATGCCTCATCAAATCCGTTAAATCTTGAAAAAGCGAACCGTTATGAACTGCTGATCGGACTCAATGACGCCACTACCGGAAAACAGATTTTGGAAACAGAAACAGCAAAAGAAGCGATCAAAAAAACAATTCTTGAATCCGTCAGCGGGGTCACCATTACCATTTCAAACGGCAGCTATTATGTGGGAGCTCTGATTGTAGATGAAAACACCATCAACTGCATAATCTATGGCGCTGATGACGAAGCCATCAATAAAATTGTTCAGGAAATTAACAGCCAGCTCAATCTGACGGTTCTTGTTGCAAAAAGTACAAGCGAATATCGATTGATTAAACCATAAAAAAAAACGGCTGACCAAACAGATACTGTTTCCCAGCTGCTTTTTTTGTATTCATTAGGAGCGCTTTTTAGGTGAAAGATATTCATTATTGCCCCAAACCGGCGATTACCCCTTCTTTTTTTGGCACTCTTGACAATAATAGGTACCTCTGCCACGAACCATTTCTTTCGTTATTGCCCCATGGCATACCGGACAAACTTTTTGCATATGGACTTGTAACTGGACCTGAAACAAGCCGGTAATGCCATTGGCGTCAAAAGAATGAATCGTTGTTCCGCCCTGGGCAATGGCCTGCTCCAGAATTTCTTTTGATACGGTGATTAATTCGGCTACTCGCTTTTTACTGACCCGTTTCCCTGGTGTGGCGGGATGCATTTTTATTCGAAAACAGATTTCATTGGCGTAGATATTGCCAATTCCAGTCATAATGCTTTGATCGAGTAATAATGTTTTAATCGGCAGACTGCTCTTATGTATTTTTGAGTAGATCGCTTTAGAATCGGCATCCCATGGTTCGGGACCAAGTTTGGAAAGTGGTAAATCCTGATGATAGGTTTCTTTGTTCACCAGTTCTAAACGACCAAATTTACGAATGTCCTGATAGCGTAATTCAGTGCCATCACTAAATGCAAAGGTAAGATGTTCATGCTTGTTAAGGGGCTTTGAAGCGGCTACAATATTATATTTGCCTTCCATCCGCAAATGAGAAATAAACGCTTGGCTATCTAAAATAAAGATTAAATACTTTCCCACCCGGTCGATATCCCGAATAGTTTGGCCTGTTAACGATGCTACAAAATTATTTGTATCGCCGGTGATGATCTTATCGTAATGAACACGGATGTCCTGAATTTCTTTTCCAATAATAAAGTTCTTTAACGTTCGACGAACGGTTTCGACTTCTGGTAGTTCTGGCATAACTTTTCACCTGCTTTAATGGATACTAATTTTTCATTAGTCTTTTCCATGAATATCTGAAGTATCGGTATCTATAAATATATAATTCGCAATCATTAATTTATAAAATTTTCGACATTTATTGAGAAAATACTATTTAAGACTGTTTCTTGCGGTATCCACCTCGAGTATACACCAACTGAAACCATTGCTGCAAATGAAAAAGATACATCACATTAAGTGACGGTTTGAAAGCTGTGAAAAACTACAAACAAAATAGTGCCTTGTCTTTTGCGAGTGCATTTTGGTTATTGGAGAAACAGAAAATTGAAATATTGATTGACAATGATATCTCGACATAGTAATATTCAAAAAGAAATTTAAATGGAGACAACGATGGTTAATTTAAAAGAATTAAAAGAAAATGTAAAATATTTCCTGAATAGCAAATGGGTTATGATTCCATTGCTGCTGGTTACAATCATGAGTTACGGATTCACATTAACGCATCCAAGTATGAGTGTCGATGACACGGCGATGGATTATTATTATCGGCAAAACGAGTTGCTGAGACAGGGGCGTTTTTTTCAGGTGTTTATCGATAAAATATTGGGAATTTACAACTTCAGGCCGTTTGTGCTGGACTTTCTTGCGATACTGTGCCTGGTTGCGGCAGCGGTATTGTGGTGTTCGTTATTCAAAAAGGTTTCCGGCGATAAATTAAAATTAATTGTATATATTTTCTTTGCGTGTTTTTTTGTTTCATATCCGCTGATTACCGAAATATTTATTTATATGGGCTCTGATTTTGAAATCGGCCTTGGACATGCGATGATCCCCTTTATATTATTTGTTTTATTAAGCGACACCAAAAAGCTGAACAAGCCGGGACTATATATTTTGGCTTCCTTTTTAATAGCTTTGACGTTATCGCTTTATGAATCATTTGCAGTTGTCTATTTGTTTGGAATCTTTGCCATATTGATATTGCGGTTTTTATACAGTGACGATAGCAGAAAATTTAAAGATGTATTTTCACGGGGCGTATACTTTGTGATCCCGTTAATCATCGGCATCATTTTCCGCTTTCTTATCGATATGAGTTTAAGGATCATCCTTCAGCTGGGCACAAGCATTAATGCATCTAAGGAAATTCATTGGGATCAGGGCTTTATGGAAAACCTGCCAAAGCTGTTTAGGGGCGTGACCCTGAGCTTTTTTTACAATGCGCTCGTCTATCTGCCAATCACCATTTTGCTGATCACAATCGGAGCAACACTTATTTTGATGTTCTGGCAGGGATTCAAATACCGGTCATTAACAATTGCGGCTTTATATTTGGGCAGCATCGTGAGTTTGTTTTCTTTAACGATTTTCCAGGGAATTGAAACCCCATACCGGGCATGTTCGGTTTTTAGTGTTTTTACAGCCTTTGTTTTTATGCTTTTGTTGCAGTTTGTAGAAGAAGGCAAGTTCAGAATCGAAATAAAAAGAGCATTTGTTGTAGTTCTTTGCATCGTACTAATTTGGCAGTTAAATGATATCAACAAATGGTTTTATGTTGATTATATGCGGTATGAGGAAGAGGTCAATGTGGTCAACCAGGTTGCCGCGGAAATACGTTCAAATTACGATTTGAACAAACCGGTGGTTTTCTTGGGTGATTATAAGTTATCGGATAATATCAACCAGTATACCTCAGCAGAAAAAACCAGTCTGGCTGGAAAACTCTATATGAACCTGACCGGGATTGTACCGGACGGCAAATATGCATACAAATATGTTCAATCCAATGGCGATAGTTTTTTAGACTGGGCGGTCGGCTGGAATTTTGAAAACAATGTTTCTGAAGCGCACAAGTTTTTTAAAGATTTGGGGTACGACTTCAAGGCTGATAATTACACGATGCGGGAAGAAGCATTACCACTGGCAAAAGATAAGCCGCAGTGGCCGAAAAATGGCTCTATTTTTGAAACGGATGAATTTATTGTGGTGAATTTTGGGATTACGGAAAAATTTGAAAATCAAGTCAAATTAAATTAAAATAAAATTGTCTGCTTATGCAAGGACTGACATGGTTACAATAAATAGCACTTTGAATAAAACACCCTTGAGTAAAATGATACTCAAGGGTGTTTTTACTTGCAACTTTCTGCAAAATGCACTTGTAAAAAAATATCTTAAGGACTAAGCTTATAGTAAGAGGAGTGAAAATGCTTAGAAAAAGATTGTTAAGCATGATCATGGCGGGATCTATGACAGCAGATTAAGCAACCGGCTGCCGGTTAAATTTAGTAGCGTCGTCCGGTGAGGCATCAATTGCCGAAACGATTGTCGAAAACATCGGTTAAGGTATTAAAAAAAATGCTTGACCGCAACACATCGTGCTGTGCACGTAGAATTGGAGAACGACATGAACACGAATCAATATGAAAAAAAGTTGGAACAACTAGGGGCATTTGAAATTGCATCAAAGATGTTGAAGGTAGCAAAAAACAATGAAAACCATAATAGTTTTCTGAATGCCGGACGTGGAAATCCGAATTGGATTAATACCCAGGCACGGCTGGCTTTTACTCGGTTTATGGCTTTTGGTGTGAAGGAGTCTGAACGCACCATGCTTGAAGGCAATCTGGCGGGATACACAACACTGGATGGAATAAGTGGCAGATTGAATGATTTTTTGGATCTCAGCCAGAAGGAAGACGCGTTCATTCAAACCTTCATTGATTATGGTGTCGATGTACTGGACATTGATCGGGATGCCTTGGTGAAAGAGTTCACGGATGCCATCATCGGAAACAACTATCCTGTACCCTCCCGTTGTTTGGTCAACATAGAAAAGATTATCAATGTATATCTGCAAGACACCCTTTATAATGGTGTTTCTTTAGCGGATTCCACTCAGGTCTTTCCGACAGAAGGGGGAACGGCTGCCATTTGTTATATCTTTAATTCCCTTAAGAAGAATGGCTTGATTCAAGAGGGCGACCGAATTGCTATAAACATGCCCATTTTCACCCCTTATTTACAGATTCCCAAATTGACGAATTATAAAATGGTTGAGGTGGATCTGGAAGCGCGTGAAGACAATGATTGGGAGATTCCCTTGGGTGCACTGGATATTCTGGAGGACGAGAGCATCAAAGCATTTTTTTTGGTGAACCCTTCCAACCCGGCATCACGGGCATTGGATAGCAAACTTTTAAAACGGATTAAAGAAATATGCGAAAAACGTCGTGATTTGATTATCATCACGGATGATGTCTACGGGACCTTCGTAGATGGCTTTCAAACTGTTTATGCGGTTGCACCATATAATACCTTGCTGGTGTATTCATACTCAAAACTTTATGGGGCTACGGGCTGGCGCACTGGCTGCATCGCCATGAACAAGCAGAATGTCTTTGATGATTTGATTGCCCGTCTGCCTGAAGAAAAATTGAAGGTTCTGGATAAGGATTATAGCATTGTGACCATGGAGCCACGGTCATTTCCTTTTATTGAGCGACTGACCGCGGATAGCCGTTCCATCGGCCTTTATCATACCTCGGGATTGTCGACACCGCAACAGGCGATGATGGCATTATTCTCCCTGACTCATCTGGTCTGCCATGATGGTGATAATTATATCGAATCTACCAAGGAAATTGTGGCTAAGCGGTATCATAACCTTTTTGAAGGCTTGGGCATTAAAGAGGATAACACCCGTGAAAATGCGAAGTACTATGCGCTTATTGATATTTATAATTTAGCAGAGCGTTTGTATGGTGAGAATTTGGCTACCTATATTCGAAAAAACTTTGAAGAGATCGATTTCTTGTTGAACCTTGCCAAGGAAGAAGGGCTGGTCATTATGGAAGGGGTGGGTTTTGCGGCTACTCCAGGAACATTGCGAGTGTCACAAGCGAACCTAGCAGACGATGCTTACCCCAAGATTGCCAAGCGCATTATAGAATTACTAAAAGAATATGATGATAAAATGAAGACATCATTGGAAGAAGGTCATTGATTGTGCTAAAGGCATTGAGTGAATTTTTAATTAATAATGTCGTATTTTCTATTTTCATATGTCTAGCCTTGGGTTATGCCATCGGAAAATTAAGGGTAAAGTCCTTTAGCTTGGGTGCAACGGTGGGAACGTTGGTTATTGGATTGATTGTTGGCCAAGCAGGAATCTTTGATATCTCCCCAGTTATCAAAGATATTTTCTTCAATCTTTTCATTTTCACCATCGGCTATGAGGTTGGACCAGCTTTTTTTTCCAGCTTGAAAAAGTCGGGGATCAAGCTTATTATTCATTCTGTCTTTTTTTCAGCCTGTTCATTTACAATTGCCCTGATTCTGTTTAAGACCTTTGGCGTGAGCCCGGGCGAAGGTGCGGGGATCGTAGCGGGAGCACTTACCCACTCGGCGATTATCGGAACATCTTCTTCCGCAATCCTGAACCTTCCAGGTCTAAGCCAAGCTGATAAGAATGCGATGGAGGCACAGGTTGCTGTGGCTTATGCCTTAACCTATGTTTTTGGGACGATCGGTGTCGTTATTTTCCTTAAAAATATCGCACCGAAACTTCTGGGTGTGGATCTGAAGGAAGCAACCAAGAAAAAAGTTGAAAGCATCAACTATAAACTTGATTCGTCGGAAAAGACGATTATCAATACCATAAAAATGCGAGCCTTTAATATTGGCGAAGGATCTGTCTATATTGGAAAAACAGTTTCGGGTATTGAAAAACAGTACGATTATCGCTTGACCTTTGAAAAGATATTTCGGGAGGGCCTAGAAGTGGAGGTATCACAGGACTTCCAATTTAGGGAAGGAGATGTCATCACCCTCATTGGTGATTTACTGAGTATGGTTGAGTTTGAAGAAGCCCACCTTCAGGAAACGGCGGAAAAGAAATATCTCAATATTATTTTACAACGGCAGGATATTGTTCTCACAAAGGTCTTTCAGCAATCGCATATTGATGATTGTAGTGCCAATAATATTATAATCGTATCTGCTTTGAGGGCTGGACATCCATTAGAGGATATCCACAATATGAGAAAAGGTGATACTATCCGTCTTGTGGGGCCGATGAATGCACTGAACAAAGTCGTTAAGGAATTTGGTTATGCCCGAAATACCGGTATTGATACTGATGTGAGTTTCATGTCTACTGGCATCATTATTGGTTTACTGGTGGGAATGCTTACGTTGATTGTTTACAATATCCCCATTACCCTGGGAGCCGGAGGCGGCGTGTTATTCCTGGGCCTGTTCTTTGGATGGTATCAGTCACGTCATCCCAATTTTGGTCAAATTCCGGCATCTGCACGTTGGTTTTTAAAGAGTGCGGGTTTGAATACTTTCATTGCAGTTGTTGGGATTACCGCAGGGGCGAGCTTTGTTGCGGCAATACAATCCATGGGTTTTACTGTGCTGATCATTGGGGCAGTGATCTCGATCGTACCTCATATTATTTCCCTTTATTTTGGAAAATACGTTCTTAAGCTGGATGCCATTGATATCATCGGCGGACAATGTGGGGGTGGAACCATCACGGCAGGCCTAAATGCAATGACTGATGAGACGGGTAGCAGTATTTTTGCCATAAGTTACACTCCGGAATATGCCGTCGGCAATATTTTACTGACTATCCTGGGACCGTTGATCATCGTACTATTGATGTAATTGTATCCCTACTTCGCGATATCCAAACAATCGAAACTGGCAGCCAATATAAATCCAACTTCGATACAGAGAATTTGATTATTTAAAGAAATGCCAACGATTTTACCCTTCATTTTCGTCAATAATGTTTTTACGATATAAAGTCCTAAACCGGTGCCACTGCTTTTTCTGGATTTATCCGCGGTATAAAAACGGTCAAACAAATGATCAATATCATCTTGTGATAGATTCGGCGCAGGATTACGGATTGACAGGATTGCGTAGGCATCTTCTTTTGTCAAAACAATGTCGGCTTTTTCATTGGCATAAAGTATTGTATTGTTAAGCAAGTTCTGCACAATCCGGGTACAGGCAACGTGATCGCCGGATATCCAAATTGGATAATCAGGAAGGTTTACCTGAAGACTAATTCCGTGCTTCTGAAACAGCTCGTATTGTCCCACTAAAACATCGGTTACCAATATATTTAGGTCGAATTTTTCTTCATTAAGCAGCGTTTCATTAACATCCAATACAGACAGTTCGTAAAGACTGTTTATCATAGCTTTTAACGCATGCGCTTTGTCATCCACAGTTTTTAGATAATCTTCACGCTTTTCCACTGGACATTCAGGATTCCGAGACAATTGCAAATAGCCTAGAATAGAGGTCAATGGAGTTCGCAAATCATGACTGAGATTTGCAATGGAATCTTTTAGTTGAAGATCATTGCGTCGCACTTCAATTCGGAGACTTTTTTGCAGCTTTAAATTGCGATTGATGGCGGCGGCAAGTTTGTTTAAATCGTTGTCAATCAATGAAACCGTAACTTTTTTCTCGGTACTGCCGCTTGTGCGATCATGCAGTTGTGTTGTGATCTTGCGAAGCTGCTGTTTGATGCGAAAAAGGCGGACGCCGAACATAACCGTTGTAATACATGTAGCAATTAATATCCAAATCATTCGATCACCGCCTTCTTTTATAACATCTTATTTTAATTCACATCTGCGGAATACGCAATAACCACCACCTAAAAATAGCGTTGTCCAGCCGACCGCCACAGCTATTGCTGCTAACCCTTCCCCTAAAGTCAGGTGGGGTCTCAGCACATGTCGGATCAAATAGGCCGGATGAAAAAGCAAGGCAAGACCAGGTGTATTCGTATAAGCAGTTCCAGGTACTAGATTGGCTGTCTGCAATAACCCTGCCATAAACCAGCAAATAATCAATAGAAAGAGTGCGGAAACGGCCATTGACTTTGCGGTATCCCGGAATAACATCACAAAAAAAATGCAAATTGAAATAAGTGAAAAATTCAGCAGCGAAAGCATTGCAATTGTTCGTATAAAATACGAGATAGACTGAGTGGAAGGCAATGGAAGGGAGAAGAAACAGCGTATGCAGCCAAGCAGCAGTGCCAATAGAATTGCCAAGTTTGGCACGATAAAGCCTACAATACACCGACTTGTATAAATAGCTGCCCGACTGTGCCCGGCGGAAATCTCGTGATCAATGACTCGGTTGGAAAACTGCTGACCAAAAAGCATCGCTGTAAATGCACCCGTAATAATCAAAAATGGTAAGATGCCATCCGCCGCTGTAGCCATAAAAATTCCCTGTATGTTATGCGGAATATCCGGCACCATGGGATCGTTTCTCAAGTAATCAGGACCAAACATAATGAGTCCAAAGGCACACGGAATAATCAAGGTTAGCCAAAAAATCAAATTGTGCCGCAGTTCATACCATTCATATTTTAATAAATTGCTCATTTCTCTTCTCCTCAACGCAGTTCCGCCCGGCAGAATACTAATGCAGATAGCATAAATAAAACAGCGCTCCAAACGCTTCCCAACAGCATCCCATAGACAGGGAGAACGGTGCCGTTTGTAACGAGAGCCATCATACCAATAGGCAGAAAGTGTGCATATTGAATGGCGTATTTACCATTCAGCAGCATAATCATAATAAAAAATAGAATTATTGGAATACCAATAGTTCGGCCAACGTCGCGAAAACAGACCGCCGCAAGCATAGATATCATACCAATGGCGCAGTTGAGTAACATTAATGCTGTAAACACAAAAAGTAGATAAAATTGCATTCCGGCAGTAAAAGGGATACCCCAGCCATTTTTTAACGTGCAGTAGATAATACCCAGCATCGGAAATATCAGAATAAGACCATTTAATGCTAACAAAAAAACAATGATCTTGGCCGAAAGTACCTCTATACGACTTCTTCCCGCCGTTATTTCATGATACAAGGTACAATCTTCAAAATCTCTGCCGACAAACAGTCCACCGTAAATACTTGCCATCATAATTGTTATAATTTCTTTTTGCATAATATTTTTTGAAAAAGAGTAACCCGACAGACTAAATTGCTGACCGCCGGATAAGATAATCAAATTGACAAGCACGATGATAGCCAGCAGTATCCAGTAAATTTTATCGCGGACGAGTTTATACCATTCAACATGTAAAAGTTTACCCATGTTTACTCGCCCTCAATTCGGTGCAGAAAATAATCTTCAAGGCTGTCTCCGGCGAGGCTGAGACCGGTTACCAAAAGTCCCGCTTGTGAAAGCACGCGTGCCACATCTTCCATGTTGTCCAGATTATCATACAATCGTACGACTCCATCCGGCATAACCTGAAAGTGCGCAGTATGTAAGGTGCTTTCCAATACAGTTGTTGTTTTAGTGGCATCATTTGTTTTTATGGCGATATGCCGTTTGCATTTTTCATCCAGTTCTTGTTGTGTTAATTCCTCTAGTACGTGGCCCTGATGCAATAGGATATATTGTGTTGCCGTTTGATACAGTTCACTGAGAACATGACTGGAAACAAGCAACGTGATTCCACGCTCCCGATTCAGCCGTTTCATCAGTTTCCTTATTTCAACAATACCGGATGGATCAAGGCCGTTAATCGGTTCGTCTAAAATTAAAAATTCCGGATCATTCAATAAAGCCATCGCAATGCCAAGTCGCTGACGCATTCCAAGGGAAAAATGGCGCACGGCTTTTTTTCCGGTATCTGTCAAGCCAACCAGCTTCAATGTTTCCTGGATACATTCCTTGTCAGGAATTCCGCGCTGAATGCGCTGAGCCTCCAAATTCTGTTGAGCCGTCATGTTTTTATAAAGCGCGGGCGTTTCCACCATACACCCAATACGGGCACGCTGTTTCTGCAATTCCTTTGCTCCGGATTTTCCAAACAGTGTCATTTTCCCGTCAGTTGGAAAGGAAAGACCGGTGATCAAGCGTATCATTGTGGTTTTTCCCGCACCGTTTTCACCAATAAAACCATAAATTTCACCGCGTCGCAGAGTTAGATTTACGCAATCAAGTGCCATGGTCCCCCGATACTTTTTTGTAAGGTTTTTTGCTTCAAATATAGATTCTTCCATTAATTTCATCTCCTTTGCTTTCTATTATAAAATGCAATTCGTAATTATTTCTAAGGAGAATCATAAGAGTTTCTAAAGAAATTGCCTGTTCCCATGGATCACGAAAACAGGCAATTTTATTTAGACTCGATCAGTTTGTATCCGATTCCCCAAACCGTTTCGATAAACTCCTGGTCGGGGCAGACAGATTTCAGTTTGCGTCTTAGATTACTAATATGGGTATTAATTGCGTTGTCATCATAGCTATATGGTTCATCCCACACACTTGTAAACAGGTTGGCTTTCGTGAATAGTTTCTGGGGATTTTCCATGAGCAATCTGAGAATTTTCATTTCCGTTCCAGTCAGAGAAATTGGCTTTCCAGATAGGTTACATACATTCGTTTCCGTATCAAAAACTAAAAGACCTACGGAAAGGCGTGAAGAGGTAAAACCTTGACTGCGTCGTAAATTGCTTTCGACTCTTGCCAACACCTCATTGTTGTCGAACGGTTTTGTAATGTAATCGTCCGCACCGGTTCGGAGCATATCAACCTTTACAGTCATTTCATCCTTGGCAGAGATGATAATAACCGGTACCTTGGAGAATCGACGAAGGTTTGCCAGCAATTCTTCACCCGGAATTTCAGGAAGCATTAAATCCAGCAGCACCATATCAAAGCTTCTGTTTTTCAGCGTTTGATAAGCGTGTTTGCCAGAATATTCAGATACACAATGATACTGATTTTCACTTAGAATATTACACAATAGACGATTGATTTCATTATCATCTTCGATCACTAAAATATTCGTCATGTTATTACCTCCCAGCTTTATTTAAATGATACAATTCTCTAACAAACGACAGTTTCTTTTGTTGAGTCAATTCATTATAATCCTGTTGCTCATTTTTTTCCAGTAGACGTTTGATGGTCACACTGACATGTTACTTTTCTTTCTGGAGACTTATGTGTGCGTATGGTCAGAATTTTTTTCAAAGGGTCAGTGAGTTTTGGGGGCAAACGTACTGTCCAAGTGTGAGATTAGATAATAAAAATCTGCAAAGTCAAATGTTTGTCGATTAGCCAACTGGAACGGTTAACTGGAATTAGTTTTGGCGTTTAATATTTTGACACGAAAGAATCGCCCCTTTTGTATAAAAATGTTTAGTTACTAAAATATAAACTTGACAAAATACTTTAGTAGCTATAAAATAATTACAAGGAGGTGCTTATGGAAAGACATATTGAAATATTTGAAAAGATAATTAAATTATTAAATAAAATTAATCAATCAAATAAAATTCCTAGAGATTATGGAACTGGGCATATATTACATCAATCTGAGATTCATACTATTGAAGCGATAAAGAATCATGCAAATGTTAATGCCAGTGAATTATCGAATATATTGGGGATAACAAATGGTGCTGTGACACAAATAACTAGTAAGCTTAAAAAGAAGGGACTTGTTGATCAATATAATACAGTGAGTAATAAAAAAGAGGTATACTATCGTTTGACAGATAAGGGGGAAATAGCTAATTTGGGTCATGATAAGCACCATAAAGAAGTTTATAAAAAATTAAACCAATATATTGACAGTCTTGAAGATGATAAAATTGAAATAATAAATACATTTCTTGATAAGTTAATAAATAATTGGCCCCATAATTAATGGGGCGTTTTAAAAGCTATATATTTTAGCTACTAAAAAATATTTAACGGAGGTTTTAGATGATGAATAAAAAATATAAAATTATTGATGTGCAATCTCATTTTCTCCCAGAGAAATGGATGGATGAGGTTTCTAAACGTAATGACTATCCTATGGCAGAAAAGATAACAGATGATAAGTGGATTATACATGGTTCTGAATATGATAAATTACCATATCATACTAAAAAGAGTGGCGTTGATATTAATGCCAAATTAAAAGAAATGGATGAAGTTGGTATCGATATGACTATATTGACATTAAGCCCTCCGGGTCCAGATAATATATCAGATGGAAAAGAGGCCGATCGATTAGCTAAAATTTCAAATGATGGGATTTCCGAAATTGTATCCTGCTATCCAGACCGTTTTCGTGGAATTGCAAATTTAGGTTATGGAAATATGGAAGATTCTATCAAAGAACTTAAACGATGTATTGATGAATTGAATTTTGTAGGTCTACAAGTTTACCCTTATGCAAAAGGCGGTGTGGGGATAGATGACGTTTCTTTTAGACCTGTTTTTAAAATACTTGAAGAAAATGATATACCACTTATACTTCATCCTGGTTCACCAATTAACAAAGATTATAAGGCCTATATGATGGGTCCTTTAATGGGATATTGGTTTGATGATGCAATGACAATGATGAAATTAATCCTAAGTGGATTATTTGAAGAATTACCAAATTTAAAAGTAGTATGTCCTCACGCATGGTCATTACTTCCTTTTTTAATTGATAGAATAGATATTCAAGTAAGTAGATTTCCAGAGTTTTTTGTTGGTAATATAAAAAAAGCTCCTAGTGAGTATCTGAAAAATGTTTTTACTGACTGTAATAATTTTTCTACAGATACGCTTAAATTTGTTATTAATAAAATGGGCGGAGTTAATAAAATGATGTTTGGTAGCGACTCACCTTTTGTTGAAGCAAAATTCGTTGCCAATTTAATTTTAGAGTTAGGTTTGCCTGAAGAAGATATTGAAAAGATATTTTACAATAATGCAAAAGAATTGTTTAAAATAACGTAGAAGAAGGAGAAATTTGATATGATCAAAACCAATATTGACAAGTCTGCAAAACCAGAAGTTCCACTTATTATACTTGGGGTGTTAAAAGGTTATCTTGATGACGCTGATGATTTTATGAAAAAAACCATGGAATCAAGAAAAAAAATAGTGAAAAAAATATCACAAGAAAATCCACAGTTTTCGGCTGAATTTATAAATATTGTTTCAATGGTTGCAGCGCTTTATAGTGAATTGAAAAATGATATGGAGAGTGAAAAAGCATTATCCTTAGTTAAGGCATCATTTTTACCTGTAGGCCTTGCTATGCAAATGGGTAATTTTAGATATGTAGAGGATAAGCATACATTTGAGAATTTAATTAATTATCAGCAAAGGACTAATAAAGAAGGGCCTACTCAGTTAAATCGAATGGAGATTATAGAGCAAAACAATAAAAATTATGAATTTCATGTACATAACTGTATGTTTAAAGATGAATTTTCTAGGCTTGGTATGCCAGAGCTTACTACGGTGATGTGTGCAATTGACAATGTTGTTTTTAATGCGTATTTACCAGACAAGGTTCATTTCCATAGAAGTGGAATTGGTAATACAATAATAGAAGGAAGGCAACATTGTATTTTTATATGCACAAATATGGACTAGCTGTTTCAAACTAAAATTTTATCTCTTGGTTCTTAGTTAGAATGTGACCTTTTTCACACGGGATCTCAGCTAAATTTGCAAATCAAGTAAACCTAAATTAAAATAGAATTGTCGACTAATGCCGGGACAGGTATGTTGCAACAAGTAGTACTTTGAATTCAAAACACCCGTGAGTTAAATCATGGGTGTTTTGAAATTATGGAACACAAGGGAGTCGTTTCTCGTGGTGTGTAATTAGGAATCAGACTTGATGAAATCTGAAGTATTCTTCACATCAGCAAAGGTATTTTGTAAGGCAGCCATAAAAGCAGTGTGGACCACTTCAGCAGGGATCAGAGCATTTTCCCAAAGTAAATCTCTGGTGGTACAGGCGTCGCTCAATAATTCAATTTCAAAGCCCAGTCTTTTGGCCGAACGAACTGTTGTATCAACGCACAGATGACTCATCATTCCGCAAATCACCAACTTTTTTATATCCAATTCCCTCAGTAGTGGAAGCAAATCGGTATTGAAGAAACTATCCGGGGTGTGTTTGATAATGATTGGTTCACCAGGAAAGGGAGCTACTTGCGGATTGATTTTGACACCCTCAGTGGCGGCGATAAAAAAAGGTGCATCGTCCCTTAAATTCACATGTTGCACATGAAAGATGGGGAGATCTTTTTTCCTAAAATAGGTTAAAACATTTTTGGCATTTAGAGCAGTTTTGTCTGGATCGTTTAGCTCAAAACGCCCACCGCTAAAATAATCATTTTGGATATCAATTAATATGAGTGCTTTTTTCATTTCATAAACCTCCTGTTTTTTTAAAGTATAATTCAGATTGAACAGGAGGTAAATTACCCACTTTTTGGTGGGTATCAGTAAAACTAATCAGGTCAATTATTTCAGATAGCCGATATTCTTTTGATCTAAGATATCGGTCAGGTGGTGTTCAACCATATACTCAATTCCAATTTCCTGCATAATTTCAACCGCTTTGAGGATTCGCTTGCCTCGTTCGGTCAGATAATAATCAACATGAAGCGGATAACCCGGAGCGCTTTCTTTGTTGATAAGGCCAAAATGGCGAAGCTCATTTAATTGTTGCAAGAGCATCTTTTGACTGATGCCTTCGATACTTTTCTCCAGTTGAGAAAGAGAAACAGAACCGGATCTCATTTGAAAAATGATAATTGTCTTCCATTTGCCTTTGATAATGTCATGGACAATCTCAAGGGGGCAGGTGTAATCATTGCGGAGTTTCATTTAAAACTCCCTGTCATTTTGGAATAAAGGTTTTAGCTTATTGTACCATGTTAATTCCCAAGGTGTTTCTGTTACGCAAAATTTTAGAGATTTTTGGGAATGTGATAAACAAAAAGTCCCCATGTTTTCTGAAATCGATGAATTCATTGTTGCTAATTTTGAGATCTCGGATAAATTTGCAAAGCAAGTAAAACAAACTTAAAAGAAAATTGCCAGCTAATGCAAGAACAGACAGAATGTGACAAGTAGTACTTTGAATCAAAAAACATTTATGATAAAATTGGAAGGACAATAAATGGATCCCATTTCATCAGAACAGGAGTAAATTTAAATGGCAATAGAAAAAGTAAGAGATTATTTTAAACAATGGAATATTGAAACACGAATCCTGGAATTCCAGACCTCATCGGCAACGGTGGAACTGGCGGCGAAAGCTGTAGGTTGTGCCCCAGAACGAATAGCCAAAACCTTGTCCTTTAAACTGAAGGAAAAATGTGTGCTCGTAGTGGCGGCCGGTGATGCCAAAATCGACAATTCAAAATTTAAAGCTCATTTTAAAATGAAGGCAAAAATGCTTTCGCCAGAAGAGGTCGATCACCTTGTTGGACATGGTATTGGCGGCGTATGCCCCTTTGCAGTCAATAGCAATGTGGATATCTATCTGGATGATTCACTGAAACGATTTGATACGGTCTTTCCTGCCTGCGGAAGCAGTAATAGTGCCATTGAACTGACAATAGAGGAACTGGAAAAATATTCTAACAGTTCCGGCTGGTTTGATCTGTGTAAGGACTGGCAACCGGTCTCATGAGTATCCACTGGCCCTGCGGGCCGCAAAAATCCTGCATTCCCCGTTTTTTTGTGACTACCTTTTCTCGGACACTGAAGTTTTCTGGCGTTTGACCAGATCGACAATCCCCACTGTACTGGTAGCTCTGGCATAATTTTTCACTTGCTTTAATGGAGATTGGTTTTTTAGATTGTCTTTTCCACATCAATCAACAGTTCATTGAACACCGGTACAGTCATTGCAATTTTCTCTCGTTTCGAATTGTTCCAGCGGATATAATCAAAAATCTGATTAAATCCGCTGACATTTAGAGCACTTTTATCTGGATCGTTTAGCTCAAAACGCCCCCGCAAAAATTTCCTATTTTCATATTTAAGAAATAAAGATTTCTGAATGTTTATTTCAAAATTCCATGTAAAAACATTTGATGGAGGGCATTAATTTCTTCATGATAGCTTTCCGGAGGAAGATCGATGGTGTTAACCGCAGAAATATATTTAAGGATTAGCGGCGTCGGAAGAGCAGGGTCAATGTAGCCTTCGCTTTTTCCAGCTTCGATAAAGTGAAGATATAGATCGTTTAGTAATTCGCTAATGCCATCGGATAGAAGTTTTATAAAGCTTTTATCGGCCAGGGCAGATTCAGTGAGATAGGTAGTGAGCGAAGCATTGATATCTGCTGTGCATAGTGAAAGTGCGGTATTTAGCTTATCAAGATAAGGCAGATCGGTAGCAAGGAGTGCGGAGGCTTTGTCGATGATATCTTGGATAATAGATTTTGCGCATTCAATGACAAGCGCATCTTTGCTGCCGAAGTAATTGTAAATCGACACCTGGGATACATGAGCAATAGCGGCAATTTCTTTAACACTTGAATTTGCAAATCCTTTTTTCTGAAATAGTTCCTTGGCAGCTGAAATAATAGCTGTCTTTTTTTGGTTTGTTCTGGTTTCGTATTTATTGGGATAAGGCTCCATCGTGAAAACTCCTTTTTGTTATTCTTAATATTATTATAGAACATGTTTTGAAATATAAATAGATTTATTTCAAATAATATTGACAACATAAGTTTGATGATATATCATTGTTTTGAAATAATCGATAAAATATTTCAAAACATGGGAGTGGACATATGAAAAGTGTAATTTATTATTTTAGTGGAACCGGAAATAATTTGGCAATTGCCAAACAGCTTGCCAAAGAATTAGGAGAAACCACGGTATTGCCGATGAGTGAATTGGTGCAGAACAAGATGATTTCGGATGAATATGAGTGGGTAGGATTTACGGCACCAAGTTATTTTTCACATGTTCCACCTTATGTAGAAGAATGTATGAAGGATGTTAGCTATAATGAAAAACAAAAAGTATTTTTGATCGCCGGATGTGGAGGAAACCGCGGACTTGCGATTCAAGACATGCGAAAACAGGTATATAACAGCAAAAAAGAAGTCGATTTGGAATACATGGTAATGCTTTCGGGGAGCTATATTCTTTCTTATGGTTCATTTCCAATGTGGTACCAGAAATTTTTCATAAAGCAATCATATAAAAAAATTCATAAAATGGCACTGGATATTAAAAATGGTCGGAAAAGAAAACCGCTCGGAAAGGGGATTTTCTACAAAACAAAATACGAAGCAGCAGTGCAGCACTCAATCGCAAATTATGCGATGATCGGAAAACAGTTTAAGGTAAGCGATAAATGTAGTGCTTGTGAGGCTTGTTTAAAGATCTGCCCGGTAGGGAACATTTCGTTGACGGATGGGAAAATAACCTTTGGAGATCATTGTAATCAATGTATGGGGTGTATTCAGTGGTGTCAGAATCATGCCATTGATTATCAAGGAAAAGCAGCGAAGCGAAAAAGGTATCATCATTTAGATGTTAAGAGACAGGATCTCTTTCAAAGATAACAAAGGATATAGCGTATTGATGATGGGGCCGCTATGCTGCTTTAAAATATAGACTTCTTCATAAATAGTTTATAGAATTGTGCAGAAATAGGAAATATTTGTGCAGAAAGGATTTCAATGATGACTGTTAATTTAAATGAATACTTTAAAAAACAAAAAAAATTTAGTGGAAATGTATTGTTATCAAAAAATAATGAAATTATATTTAATGAATCATATGGATATTCAAATAAGGAAAAAGGAATAAAAAATACACCGCAAACAAAATTCATGATTGGCTCAATGACAAAGGCAATAACGGCATTATGTATTATGCAGTTATCAGAAAAAGGGATGCTTTCAACACAACAGAATATTGATGATTATCTTCCAGACTGCTACAAGGGTCATGGAATTACCATACATCATCTGCTAACGCATACTTCTGGGATACCTAACTACTTAATGCTAAAAAAACAAATAAAATGGGGAGCACGTCATACCCCCCAAGAAATACTACAAATTGTCAAAGGTTATAAATTGAAATTCCCTGTTGGTGAAAAATGGTCGTATAGTAATACTAATTATCTTATTCTTGGTTTGATAATTGAAATCGTTTCGGGAATGAATTATCACCAATATGTTAAAAATCAACTATTTATTCCTACTAAAATGAATCATTCAGGATTTATTGATGAAGAACAAAAAAATGTCGCCAATAATTATATTAACGGTGAAAGAGGGTTCTATATGGATCCAACAATGTTCTTTGCTTGTGGTGATATTGTAACAACTGTTGGTGATTTTTATTTGCTTGATCGAGCCATTCAGGATGGTAAACTATTGAAAACTCAACTAGTAAAGGAAATGCAAAAACCTCACTATGATGGCAAATATGTAAAATATGGCTATGGATTGTGTGTAAAAAACCATTTCGATTGTAAAAGTATCTGCCATGGTGGGTCAATGCCAAATGGTTACACTTCTCATTTTGAGAAATATATTGATGACGATATGACCATTGTTGTATTAAGCAATGATTTAGTAAAATACCAATTCTTGTCAATGAGCGGGGCTGGTGGTACCTATATAAGTAGAGAGATTGCTTCATTAATTTATGGTAAAAAGTTAGGTGCTTTTAAGAAGATATTTTAAAAGAGATTCTTAATATGTTTTTTGCAAGTACCTTTTGCAGAAAGGGCAAGTTAAAAATACAGAATGGGCTACTTGCGGATTGATTTTGACACCCTCAGTGGCGGCGATAAAAAAAGGCGCATCGTCCCTTAAATTCACATGTTGAACATGAAAGAGGGGAAGATCTTTTTTCCTGAAATAGGCTAAAACATTTTTGGCATTTAGAGCAGTTTTGTCTGGATCGTTTAGCTCGAAATGCCCACCGCTAAAATAATCATTTTGGATATCAATTAATATGAGTGCTTTTTTCATTTCATAAACCTCCTGTTTTTTTAAGTATAATTCAGATTGAACTGGAGGTAAACTACCCACTTTTTTGTGGGTATCAGTAAAATAAATCAGGCCAATTATTTCAGATAGCCGATATTCTTTTGATCTAAGATATCAGTCAGGCGGTGTTCAACCATATACTCGATTCCAATTTCCTGCATAATTTCAACCGCTTTGAGGATTCGCTTGCCCCGATCGGTCAGATAATAATCAACATGAAGCGGATAACCCGGAGCGTTTTCTTTGTCGACAAGGCCAAAATGGCGAAGCTCATTTAATTGTTGCAAGAGCATCTTCTGACTGATGCCTTCAATACTTTTCTCCAGTTGAGAAAGAGAAACAGAACCGGCTCGCATTTGAAAAATGATAATGGTCTTCCATTTGCCTTTGATAATGTCATGGACAATCTCAAGGGGGCAGGTGTAATCATTGCGGATTTTCATTTAAAACACCTTATCATTTTGGAATAAAGATTTTAGCATATTATAACATAGGGAACTAAGTGCATACGAAAAAAGATGTTTTCATTTAAGGCGTTGAAATGCAAATAAAAATAAATTATAATCATTTTAAGGCAAAAAGTAAGGCGTGATTATACGGAAAACAGAGCAGGAAGAAAAATAAAGGTCGGGAGTGGTCAAGCAGAATACTCGTGTTTTATTCCGGCAATCAACCTGTAACTTTTTTAAAACGGTTAGGGTATCGAATTCACCAGATTAAGATTGCAAAGTCGCGTCATTAAAACGAAGGAGAGGAACAACAGATGGACACAGGTGAGCGCTTTATCAAAGCACAGGAAGAAAGCTATGAGCAGGCACTAACAGAAATTAAAAATGGCCGCAAGCGCAGCCATTGGATGTGGTATGTTTTTCCCCAGCTTAAAGGGCTGGGCCGGAGTGAAACCGCCAGGTATTATGGAATAGCGAATCGGCAGGAAGCCAAAGCGTATATGGCGCATCCGGTGCTGGGTTCCCGTTTGCTGGCGATTTCCGGGGAACTGTTGAAGCTTAAGTCGAGCGACGCCAAGGCGGTATTTGGCCGACCCGATGATTTGAAGCTAAAATCGTCAATGACCCTGTTTTATCTGGCCGATGGGAATCAGACGTTTAAGGCGGTTCTGGATAAATTTTTTGGTGGTGAGATGGATGAAGTCACCGCCGATCAATTAGATAAAGGAGAGATAACCGATGAAGCTGAATGATTTTGAGAAGTATATCGACGAAACGATCTTGGATCGGGGATACGATTATTATGATGAGGGAAGAATCAGCGAAATTATCAAACAGGGAGATCGGGACTATCTTTTTACCGTAGAGGGAACCGAAGTCTATCAGGTGACTATCAAACTTGATGATCAGGGCGAAATTACGCAAACGGGTTGTGATTGCCCCTATGATTTTGGGCCAATCTGCAAACATCAGGTAGCGGCATTTTATGTGCTGTCTGATATTGTCAGCAACAAACAACATCAATGGCCAGAGATCGAAACAGCAAACAAACAGCCAGCGCTTAAAGATGTACTGGATACCCTCACAAAAGAACAACTGACCCAAATTATCATCGGGATGGCGGATAAGGATGAAATGCTGAAAAACACCCTGATGATGAGATATTCAAAGGGAAATCCGCAACAGGAACTACAAAAATGCAAAAGGCTGATGGAATCAATTGTCAGAAAATACGAGGGCCGAAGCGGCTATATTGAATATCAGGAAGCTGATGAATTCGCGGCTGAAATGGAAGAATTGCTGGAAGTGGCAAACGATACCGAAGATTGCTGCCTATCAATGGATATTTCATCGATGCTGCTGATTGAGGCGGTTGAAGCGTTTCAATATGCCGATGATTCAGATGGGTGCATCGGTCAATTAGTCTCAGCGGCCATCGACACCATCGAAACAATTGTCGCTGATTATGCAGATCTTGACATTGAATTAAAAGGTGAGCTATTTGAGAAGTTACTCAAACTATTTGATGAGAGCGTTTTTGATGGGTGGGAGGATTTCAGAATCGATCTGCTTCAAATTGGGATCGAATTTGCCGATGTTGAAAGCCTGAGAAACAAGCTAAATCAGAAGATTGAAGCGACGATCGGTAAGCTCTCTGGTGATCCATATAAGCAATACACGGTTGAAGCCTTGCTGCGGATCGAGTTGGAAATAAAAAGTCGGTATGGTACGAAAGCAGAGGTTGATGAATTTATCAGACAGAATCTTAATTATTCATCGTTTAGAGAAGCGTTGATTAATAAACGTATTAAGGAAAAAGATTTCCAGAGTGTGATTGAGCTGACTTTGGAAGGCGAAAAAAAGGATCGGGACCATGCCGGTTTAGTCGTCCGATGGAAAAAGATCAGATATACGGCTTACAAGCAGCTTTCTCAGAAGAAAGAACAGCAGCAGCTGGCTAAAGAACTGTTTTTGGACGGAAATTTTGAGTATTATCAGGAATTGAAGGCATTAAATCCCGGGAATGAAACCACACTTTATCAGAGTTTAAAGCAGGAATTAAAAGCGCTCAAAGATTGGCGTGGCCGAGAGTTGTATAGAACGCTGATTGTCGATGCGAAAGATTTGGATGCGATCATGAACTACGTCAGAGAAAATCCGCAAAGTATTGAAACCTATGCCGGGATGCTTAAGGAAACGTTTAAAGATGAAGTCATTGAAATTTATCAAGCCTATATCAAAGGAGCTGCCGGAGCGGCCCGAAACCGACGGGACTATCAGGGCGTTTGCAAAATCATCAAGCAGTACAAAAAGATTGCTGGTCAAAAAAATCAGGACAAGATCATTCAGGAGCTGGTGGCTTTTTATAAAAAAAAGCCAGCCTTTATCGATGAACTGAGTAAAGTTAGACGGTAAGGCTGTAAAAGCAAAGGCTTTGATTAGGTTGCTGGAATCCAAAGTTAAAATGAATGCTTAGTGGCCAAATTTTATAAGGACATAGGTAAAGGAGAAATTTGAGATGAAAAAGACAAACCCAGAGAAGGCAATTAAAGAATTGACAATGGTGTTGATGTATTTAACACGGTTTAATGAAAGTGATCGCTTTGGCTCGAATATGGATATAACGTGGAAAGGATACGATTTTGATATTATTAATGAACTGGATGAGGAAGATTATATAAGACAAGGAAACCATCGTTCCAAGTCGGTAGCAATTACTGAAGAGGGGATTAAATTATCGCAATGCTTATTGAATAAATATAATATTTCGGATTGGGAGTAATGGTTAAAACAAGAGAGCGTAAGCATAAAAGAACCGACCCCACTGTGTCCTAACCGGGAGCGTTGGCTTTGTTGACAAGGCCAAAATGGCGAAGCTCATTTAATTGTTGCAAGAGCATCTTTTGACTGATGCCTTCAATACTTTTCTCCAGTTGAGAAAGAGAAACAGAACTGGATCGCATTTGAAAAATGATAATTGTTTTCCATTTGCCTTTGATAATGTCATGGACAATCTCAAAGGGGCAGGTGTAATCATTGCGGATTTTCATATAAAACTCCCTGTCATTTTGGAATAAAGGTTTTAGTTCATTAGTTTAATAGTTCATAATTAGACATTACATGTCCTCCTCGTCATCTTCTAGCATAATAACAAATTCCGGAACCTTGGTTAATATCTCAGTGAACTCAATTGCTTTAAGTTTTCCTTGTTTGTTTAACATTTCAAATAATTCAAGATATTCATGATCAAGTTCATCAAATGTGTCATTGGTTAGCAGGACTTCATCAGGGAATAATTCAGCTAAGCCTTTACCGAGACTTTGTTGTTTTTTATTTTCAGTCTTTTTCGCAGCAAATACGCGTGGATACATAATCTTAGGATCTTTGCCGGTAATAAGCTTATCGTTGATATTAAAAACATTAGCAATTTTTTTTATATTCTCAGCTTTAGGGTTTCGTTCACCACGTTCCCATTGACTGATCATAACGGCTGATACATCAAGTTCTTTTCCTAAATCGGCCTGAGTATAACCACATTGGCGACGAATTTTTTTTATATTTTCACCGATTTTATTTTTATTCTTTACCATAAAAACACCTCTTCCTTAAGCCATATCGTAACATGTATAACTCAAAAAATAAAGCATTTATTTAAGCAAATGTTTAAATTGGTTGATTGACTTACGGATAGCCATGACTTAATATAAATAAAACAATTGATTAAACTTATTAATCAAAAGATTAAATCATGGTGGTCGTTGCGTGAACTATAATTTTGACATAGTAATTGCCCAGGAGCTTGGTGTCAATGCTGCCATTGTCATTAATAATCTGCAGTTCTGGATTGAAAAAAATGAAGCCAATGGTAGGCATTTTCATGATGACCGATACTGGACTTATAATAGCATGAAAGCTTGGAAGGAGCTCTTTCCGTTTTGGACAGAAAGGCAAATAAGGAAGACACTGGAAGATTTGGTTGAAAAAAGTATTATTATTAAAGGCAATTATAATCAAGTTAAATACGATCGCACGTTGTGGTATTCATTTTCCGATTATGGCATTTCCGTTTTACATATTTGTCAAATCGAAGTGACCGGAATGTCGAACCTATACCAGATATAAAAACAGATATAAACACAGAAGTAAACTCAGATAGAGAGAGTGACCCCTCAGAACGATCAGAATCAACTGAAGTTCAAATGATTGAAAAATGTGAAGCAAAGACAACAGGAGCAATTAAGACCGGGAAGATTGATCTTAACGATGTGGTTGCAGAATTTAATCAAACAGTCATGAGACTGCCAAAGGTATCGGCCTTGACGCCAAAGAGACAAAGCCAAATAAAGGCCAGGATCAGTGAACATGGCAGGAAAGCCGTAAGCGTTTGTTTTTTAAAGACAGACAAAAGTGACTTTCTCTGTTGGTTGAATGAACGTGGATGGATGGCCAGCTTTGATTGGATTTTGAAGCCAGAGAATTTTGTCAGGATTATCGAGGGCATATTTGATAACAAGGTATCGATCCCTAAGAATTTACAGGGGGCCATGAATAATCTGACAAACCAGATGAGTTGCAATAAGGGTGGCGATATTTTTGGACTCTGAAGAAACAGCAAAAATTTTGATGATAATGGCTTCAGTATATCCTAATTTCAAGGTTGATGAGGCCGGATTGATGAACACGATCTGGCATGCATTACTCAAGGATATTGATTATAAACATGCTAGTGAAGCATTGTTTAAGCTACTGAAAGTCATGAAGTTTCCACCAACACTGGCAGATATCATTGAAAAATCAAAGATTGAAAAGTTATTGAGTTGTGAAAGACAGGAGGGAAAAAAGATTGGATTATACCGAAACGGACAGGTTCTTGACAGAAATGCAGGGATGCTACCCACGCATTAGCATCAGAGATTGGACGATCGAAACATGGCAGGAAATCCTTGAGCAAGTATCTTACGACACGTGCCACAAAGCGTATATTAACTATTTAAAATCAAGGGAAAGCCGTGAGCCTAAGCTAGGTGATATTTTATCTTTGTCACGGACATTGTATCAGGCCGTTCAAATTATTGACGTTGAATGTGATAACTGTCATGGTCGGGGCATACTGATGCTAGTTGATCCAGACGGACATGAAAGTGTTGGTCGGTGTTCCTGTGAAAACGGGAAGAAATTCCCTGGGTTCCCAATTGTAAAACTTGATTTTTATGGATATGACCAGGCGGGCAGAATCGAAACAATGTGTGGAGCATAGCTATCCCCTAACTTGCGGAGATGTTGTATTAAATTACTGCTAACGTTTATAAAAAGCAATAAATGATCACACTATGGCAAAATTTCTTTGATATTCAGTTTGTGCTATGGTAGGATTATAGAAATAAGCTATACATTGTATGGAAAATTATCAAAGTGGTTATAAGCTAGAACGAGCTTTGCAGATTGTTAGTTAATAGATAAGGGCATTAAGAAAACGGAATTAAAGGCGCTGGCTGGAGTTAGTACAAATGTAATCGTCAAATTGGGCAGAATGATCTTGTTTCAATGGAAACGCTGGCTAAAATCTGTACTACCTTGAATTGTTATATTTCCGATAACGTAGAAATGATAAGTGTCACAGAGAAAGGCGGTAAATAACATGGCCGGAAATAGTAATCTATCTTCATCAAGAAGTGATAAAGCCGACGAATTTTATACTCAATTAACACTAATAGAAAGCGAATTAAAACATTATAAAGAGCATTTTAAGGGAAAAGTCGTTTTTTGTAATTGTGACGACCCTTTTGAAAGTAACTTTTTCAAATACTTTGCTATGAACTTCAATTCATTAGGTTTAAAAAAGCTAATTGCAACTTGCTATGCAACGTCCCCGATTGTTTATTCGCAGTTGAATATGTTCGGTGACGAGATTGTTTTTAGTAAAGAAGAAAGTATAAAGAAACCGTACAAAATCGAAATTACCGATGTTATGGACGAAAACCAGGATGGGCGTGTTGATCTTGCTGACGTGGAGTATCTTTTGAAGAATCGTAAAAATACCCTTACCCTGCTGCAGGGGGACGGTGATTTTCGTTCAGCCGAATGTGTTGCCCTTTTGAAGCAAGCCGACGTTGTAGTTACCAACCCGCCATTTTCTTTGTTTCGTGAGTATATGGCACAACTTATGGAATATGAAAAAGATTTTATTATTATCGGCAACCAAAACTCGATAACATATCGTGAAATATTTCCATTAATTCGTGATAACAAAATATGGTTAGGCTATAAAAACGGGCATTTTTGGTTCAAAGTCCCGGACACATACGAAGAAAAGAAAACCGACTTTAAGATTGATGAAAACGGACAAAAATGGCGGCGTATGGGTAATATTTGTTGGTTTACTAATGTTGATATTGAGAAGCGTCACGAAGATATGACCCTTTTTAGGACTTACTCCCTCGACGTTTACTCCAAGTATGACAATTACGACGCCATAGAAGTAAGTAGGACCGCCGATATTCCTTGCGATTATTACGGTTTTATGGGTGTGCCTATAACCTTTATGCAATACCACAATCCAAATCAATTTCTAATTGTTGGCGTAACAGCAAATGGATTAGTCCCAGATAGCCTTAAAATAGGCAATTATAAAACATACAATAATCCTATTATTGATGGTGTGCCAAAATATCAAAGGGTTGTAATACAAAGAATAGGGGTGTGATGAAATGAAAATAAAGTTACATGAAATCCCCGTTTGTGAGGTTATAAAGGGTTACATAGACAGCGCGGAAAACGGCGTTGTTGGTTACTACGGTCGCTTAAATATTCGCCCGGCCTTTCAGCGTGAGTTTATCTATAAAGATAGGCAGCGCGATGAAGTCATTCGCACGGTGCAAAAGAACTTCCCGCTTAATGTCATGTATTGGGTAAAAAGTGATGTTAGTAACTTTGAAGTCCTTGACGGGCAGCAACGCACAATTAGCCTTTGTCAATATGTAAATGGTGATTATTCCATAGACCATATGGGTTTTGATAACCTGACACAATCTGAAAGACAGCAGATTTTAGACTATCCCTTAATGATTTATATTTGCGAAGGGACGGACAAGGAAAAATTAGATTGGTTCAAAATCATTAACATAGCGGGCGAGAAGTTGACTGCGCAAGAGCTACGCAACGCTATTTATACTGGGGAGTGGCTGACAGAAGCAAAAAAATATTTCAGTAAAACAGGTTGCCCCGCTTACGCTATAGCAAGTGATTATTTGAATGGTTCACCAATCCGACAAAATTACCTTGAAACCGCTCTCAGCTGGCTTGCGTCGCACGACGACAAGGAAATTGAAGATTATATGGCGGAACATCAGCATGACACGAACTGTAACGAATTATGGCTATACTTTCAAACCGTCATAAATTGGGTAAAGGCAACATTTCCCGTATACCGAAGCCGGGAAATGAAAGGGCTTGATTGGGGTATCTATTATAACAAATACGGGGCAGACAAGAATGACCCGAAACAACTTGAAGCACGAATTGTTGATCTTATGGATAATGAAGATGTAACAAAGTTTTCCGGCATATATGAATATCTACTTGATGGTGACGAACGGCATTTAAGCATTAGGGCGTTTACTCCGAAAATGGCACGGGCAGCATATGAGCGGCAAAAGGGTATTTGTCCGAAATGCAAAAAGCATTTTGAAATTGTCAATATGCAAGCTGACCATATAACCCCATGGAGCAAGGGCGGTAAAACAATAGCCAAAAACTGCCAAATGCTATGTGCTGATTGTAACAGACGTAAAAGCGACGTTTAATGGGTTTCACGCAGGGTATCTTTGAGTATCGTTTATAGATTTAATCGACAAACAATCGAAACTGGCAGCCATTGCAGTTAATATAAAAAGAATAGCGGCCATCATGACCGCTAAATCTTCTCGTTATTTTGAAATATTTGTCAGATCCAGAATAAATTTCGGTTTCTAAAAATAATTCACTCATATTATCAGAAATCAGCCCCAAAACATGACTTTTTCACTGGTCAATAAACGTCCCCATGTCTTATTTTGTATGTTTGTTGTAAGATTTTTATCTTACAACAAACATACAAAATATTTCAATATTTCCATAAGTTACTCGAATTATATTGTTTTATTCGTTATCGCGATATATAATTAAAATAGTAAATATCCTCAGAAAAGTTGTTCGTATGGATTACATGACAGCAAATAAAGTTGCTGAAAATTGGGGAATAACTCCGTGCCGGGTACAAGTGCTTTGCGCACATGATAAAATACAGGTGGCTGTACGGTTTGGGTTCACTTGGGTGATACCGAAGGATACGTTAAAGCCTAAGGATGGAAGATATAAGAAAACAAAAGTGTGAATTATGAGGGTGAATTTATGAAAAAAGACATTTATGAAACTCAAGCGTATCAATTACTTAAATCTAGAAATAGCCCTTTTTTAGATTTGATAGAAAAAACATACACATATGCTTTTAATTTTCTACCTAAAATTAATAATGTTTTCTCAAACTATACTGGGCATGGCATTACACACTCTATAAGAGTTGTGGAATATATGTTTGATTTGTGCGATGAACCCAAAAAGCTGAGCGATTTAGAGATAACTATATCAATATTCGTTGCATTATTACATGATATTGGTATGGTAGCTTCAGATGATGAAATTGATAATATAAAAAATGAAGAACTAAATCTGGAAGACAGAAAATACTCTCTAGTTTTAAAGAAATACGGTAATGAAATAATAGCATTACAAGAATGTATACGGCCTGCACATGCAAAACGGTCAATGTGTCATATAAAAAACGACATGTCAGAAACTCACTTTATTATACCAGGATATACCAATGTTTCATTTGTGGATGAAGTAGCTCAAATATGCGCAGCTCATAATGAGAATTTTGAATGGATAACTGGCCAATTGCTTACGGATGTTGTAAAGGGTGATTATCCTGTGAACTCTCAATATATTGCCTTATTACTAAGAATAGCTGATTATTTAGATATTGATGAGGAAAGGGCACCCTTATATTTATATAAGTTTTTAAATCCAAAAGAATACGGAGATCAAGAATGGCTACAACATTTTGTAATAGAAAATAAGGACAAGATTGTATATAATAACAAAACATCTTGCAAAAATATCGAGTTTTATGGTGTGAGTTCTAACCCAACTATACATCGAAAACTACTGAAATACTTTGATTTAATAAATGATGAACTAAAAAGAGCAGTTGAATTGTCGGAAACATTTCAAGATCAAAAGTATCTATTATGTATAAAGCCTACAATTTTAAATAAGATTAGAACAAAAGGCTTTAATTTTTCCGATTTTAGACTGTCGTTAGATTATAAAGCCGTAACGAGTCTTTTAATGGGAGAGAACATATACGGAAATGCGAAATACGGACTTAGAGAATTAATTCAAAACTCTATAGATGCTTGTAAAGTAATGCAAGAAGAATCAAAAGGCAAGATTGAATTTACGTATAATACTTATCAACCATTTATTAGCATAATATTAGATCGTGATAGAAAGCAAGTTAGCATTTTCGATAATGGACGAGGTATGTCATTAACAATTTTAAAAAAATATTTTTTAAACGTTGGAGTTTCTTATTATATTTCCGATGATTATTTGCTCAAAGGCAATAAATATGTTCCTATTGGCAATTATGGAATCGGATTCTTAGCTTGTTTTATGTTATCGGACAGGGTTGTGGTTATTACTAAATATTACGACGATAACCAAACCAATAAAATAGAATTTGAAAAAAGCAGTGAATATATCTGCTTAACTTATGAAAATACCCCCCGTCTTCATGGTACAGAAATTATTCTTGATTACGATCAGTTCCTTCAGGTATTTGATAATAAGGTTGCAAATATAAAAAAATTCATTCAAGATAATTTCTTATATTGTGATATTCCTATTAGAATTATTATTGCAGAGGAAGGTAATAACCAAACAGAAGATATTGAATTACATACTATTTCTTCAATTTGTAGAAATGGCATTGTTTTGAATTCGTATTTAAACGATATTGAGGCTACAGTTGAGTTTAGCTACAAAGGAATTAATTTTGTACAATACCTTTCCGATATTGATGGAAATCAAAGTTATATATATCAAGAACAATCTAATGAGCTTATAAAAGAAGACGAATTGAATAGATCATATTCACTAAAAGAATATACTGAAGATGGAACAATAAATTATATTTCTGTTCCGATTATATCTTCTTTAGAAAAAGAGAATTATGAAAAGGCATTTGATGTTCTAGAGGATTTTAATGAAGTTTTAGAAAAAATAGATTATGAATCAATAGATATTTTGACTCTGAATAAAGAATTGTATAATGTTTCAAGTCTTGTCGAGCATGGAGAAGATTGCCTTGTTGGTGAATTTTGTCTTAAACAGTTATGCCATAAGACGGATCACGCATATAGAATACCAACACAAGTTAATATGCATAATCAGAAAATAATTCAAGGGTCAGGTGAAAAAATTCTTCCCTATAATATGGACAAGTTTTTCAGAGGGGAATATTTATATATTCATACTGACCAAATTTATATTAAATACGTTTTCATTTCCGACGTACAACTCAAAGTTCCTTATTTATTAGAAGGAATTCAACTTAAAAGTGCAGTTATCAATATCTTAAACAAGAATATCATTCCAACTGTTTCAAGAAATAACATCAACAAACAGCAAAATTTAGAGTTAGCATATGCCATAGGAAAAGCATTGCATTTGTGGATTTTAGATCACGGTGAATTTACAAATGAGGAAAAAATACTGCTCAAAAATTTCATCAATACTTGTTATCCTAAAAATAATTACTGCCTTAGAAAAAATGAAATGCAAAATTAAACTTACAAAGGAAGGAACTAATGAGCTGTGAAAAAGATAAATATCAAGTTGGAAAACTGTTATGGAATTAAAAAACTTGAAAAAGAATTTGATTTTAGTGATAAACCAGCTTTTATTCTTTACGCTTCTAATGGCTCAATGAAAACTTCTTTTTCAAAAACTTTAAAAGATATCAGCAATGGAGAATCGCCTAAAGAAGAAGTATTTGGAAGAGAGTCAACATATACAATCGAAAATGAACTTCACGAAGCATTGAAGCCAGAAGAAATATTTGTTATTGAATCTTATGATGCAAATTTCTTTTCAAAAAGAATGTCAAATCTGCTTATGAATAAAGCCTTACAAGAAAAGTACAATTTGATTACTCAGGATATACTTGACAGAAAAAACAATTTTGTTAGTACGCTAAAAGCTTCCACCGGAAGTAAAGTATCGGTTGAAGAAGAATGTTTGCAAGTTTTTAACTCATCAAATTTTCTTGAGATTTTGATGATATTGTATAATAATGATATTAATTCGATGGAAGATAGCGGATTGGATTTTTCGATGGTTGACTATGCTTCACTATTTGATCCTAAAGTTGAGGCATTTATTAAAGATGACAAAAACTTCCGATTACTAACGGAATACGGCAGTCAATACGATGCTCTTGTAGAGAATTCTACTTTTCTAAAGAAAGGAACTTTCAGTCAATACAATGCATCAACTGTAAGTACCACTCTTAACGATAATGGTTTCTTTAAAGCTGGGCATGAAATTTTATTGCAAGATGGGGTGCATGTAAAGTCTTCGGATGGCTTTGAAAAAATGCTACAGGAAGAAAAACAGAAGATTTTATCAGATTCAAAGCTAATAAAGCGATTTGATCAAATTGATAAAAAATTGTCTGCAAATACTTCTTTAAGGAACTTTAGAAATATTATTGAAAGTTATCCGGAATTAATTTCTCAATTGGTATCTTATGAATCTTTTAAGAAAAAAGCATGGATAGGAATTCTGAAAAAGGAAACCCCTGCGATTTCAGACTTGGTAGAGCTATATAAAAAGGCTAAAGAGAGTATTGGAAAGATTCAAGTGGAAGCCCAAAAAGAGAGTGAGAAATGGCGGCAGGTAGTTGAGATATTTACAAACAGATTTTTTGTTCCTTTTACTGTCCAGATAAGCAATCAAGAGGATGTAGTTCTTAAAAGCTCTGTTCCAACATTATCTTTTAGATACAAAGAACGTGATGAGGAAAAGGAAATTGACCGTACTAAGTTAATCACTATTTTAAGTGGTGGGGAGAAAAGAGCGCTATATTTGCTAAATATCATTTTTGAGTTAGAAGCGTTAAAAGAAGATAATAAACAAATGCTGGTTATTGCAGATGATATCGCAGAATCATTTGATTACAAGAATAAATATGCAATTATCGAATATTTAATGGAGCATTATTCTTGTGGCTTATTTAACTTTATTATATTAACGCATAATTTTGACTTTTATAGAACCGTTGGTTCGAGAATGCTAAATTATAATCGAAAACACTGTGTAATGATAATTAAGAACGCTGACGAAATACAAATCGAAAACGGACAATATTTAAAAAATGTTTTTGCTTCCTGGAAAGATTCAATAGAAAAAGATGATACTATATTGATCGCTTCTATTCCGTTCATACGTAATATTGTGGAGTATATTGATTCCGAAACATCTCCGGACTATATCCTCTTAACGAAGCTATTGCATATGATTAACTATGATGATGGCAAAAAGACAAAGGAAATTTGTATGCAAGATCTTGAAAAAGTAATAAATACAGTCTGGAAAACTGATAAAAAAATATCTTCTGACAGAACAGATAAAAGTGTATATGATTTAATCATTGAAGTGGCAAATAAAATTTCTTCTAAACTAAATGTAGATGAAATAACTTTAGAAAATAAAATTGCACTCTCAATGGCCATTAGATTGATTGCTGAAGAATTTATGATCAAGCAAATCATAAATGCTTGTGGTTCTGATGATAAAATTAAAATGATTACAGGTAGTCAAACAGGAAGGCTACTCTCGCTATATAAGAAGTGTTTGGGAACAAATAAAGAAATACTACCAATCTTGGAAGAAGTTAGTTTGATGACAGCCGAAAATATTCACTTAAACTCTTTCATGTATGAGCCGTTAATTGATATTTCAATCCGTCAATTAAAAAAATTATACGGTACACTATTACCTTTAATATAAATTATGAGTTGGTCGTTTAAATGTTTTATTTCTCCGTATAAGATTTCTTGATTTTATTTGTAAGATTTTGATTAGCGGAATTATAATTTGCCATCTTTGGCAGCCTGGTTTTCGGAAAAGATTTTAGCTGCAGTCCCAATAAATTCATTTTTCCAATTACGTAGCTGGTTGGGACTAATCTCATGTTCAGTAGCGATTTCGCTGATGGTTTTTTCCTCACGGAGCATTTCCATCACAACTTTAACTTTAAACTCAGGAGTGAATTGTCGACGTTTCATTTCTATTTAAACCTCTTGCTTCCCTGGCAGGATTAACTGCCTTTATTATAGCAGATTCACTTAGATTTAAAAACCGGTGTCTCGATCTATGGGTACATTATAAATCTGTTTATGTACTATGCATTCGACACATGGATTAGTAGAAAATATCCTCAAAATCCATGGGCGCATTATGCTGATGATGGTGTCATACACTGTCGAAAGGAACAGGAAGCATTCAATTTGCTAGAGTACCTAAAGAAAAGAATGGTAGAGTGCGGTTTGAAAATCCATCCGGACAAAACGAAAATAGTTTACTGCCGAAGTGCAAGTTCGATCCAAACCTGCTATACTGAATACATCATTATTTGAGGCACTTACTGCAGATCCCGCACTGGATCAATAACTATCCAAGGATGGAAAATACTTTGTGGTTTATCCGCCAATATGGTAGAAAAAATGGATCATATCCTTTAACATACTTTTTTAAAAAAAAAGTAGGACATTTTATATTGCAATTCACCCCTATATTAACAATTGAGAAATTGCATTGACAATAATGATGTAAAGTAATATAATTTAGTAAATTAGAATATATGTTCTTATAAAATTGAGGTCATTATTAAAAGAAACTTCGTCTTTCTTTTAATGGTGACCTTTTATATTGTAACTTTGATAAGGATGTGAGTTATGGACACTAATATTTTAAAAATGCGATTTGCTGATATTGATTTAAATGACCCATTTTTTAATTCACTTAGAGCTGATTATAGTGAATTTGAAGAATGGTTTAAAAGGAAATTTGATGAGCCAGCATATGTCATATTTAATAACAATCAAAAAATTGAAGGATTTCTTTATTTGAAGATTGAAGAAGATGTCACTAATGGATTGGAACCTGAAATCAAAGCAGATAAAATTGTTAAAATTGGAACTCTTAAAATCAATCCTCATGGAACAAAATTAGGAGAACGATTTTTAAAAATTGCGTTTGATTTTGCAATCTATAATAAAGCTAGTCTTTGTTATGTCACTGTTTTTAAAAAACAAGGTGCATTAATTCAGATATTAAATAAATATGGATTCGAGACTTATGGAACAAAAACTAGTAATAATGGAAATGAGTTAGTCTTAGTAAAGCGATTTGATTCTTGCTTAAATGATTTAATTTTCGATTATCCACTAATCCATTTAGAAGGGAAAAATATTTTTTTGCTTGCAATCTATCCTAAATATCATTCAGTAATGTTTCCTGATTCCATTTTGAAAAATGAGGATCGGAAAATAATTAAAGATATTTCATGTACAAATTCAATTCATAAGATTTATGTAACAAGAATTAGTGATGTTCGTAAGCTTCATAAAGGTGATATACTATTAATTTATCGTACAGCAGAAGATGGAAAACAAGCAGAGTATTCTGCTGTCGCTACATCGATTTGTGTGGTCGAAGAAATAAAGGGACAAAATGAATTTATCAATTTTAAAGAATTTTACAATTATGTGAGTAAGTACAGTGTTTTTGATAAGGACGATTTAAAAGTATGGCATAATAAAGAGGGGTGTTATTCAGTAAAAATGACCTATAATTCCGCTTTACCTAAACGAATAATTCGAAAAGATTTAATCGAACGACATAACTTAGATAGAAGCGCGTACTGGGGATTTATTAAATTAACACTAGATCAGTTTAAAAGTATAATTAAACATGGAGAAGTAAATGAAAATATTATTATCAATAAAACCAGAGTTTATTAGAGAAATTATTGATGGAAGTAAAAAATTTGAATATCGAAAACGGATTTTTAAAGAATCGGTAGATATAGTGGTTATTTATTCAACGAAACCAGTCGGAAAAATCATCGGTGAGTTTAAAATTAAGGAGATTATTAAAGACAAACCTGAAAATATTTGGAAGAATACAAAAGAATTTTCAGGAATATCCAAAAAGTATTTCGATGAATACTTTTTAGGTCGAAATGAAGCATTTGCGATCGGAATTTCAGATTTTAAGAAATATGATTCGCCAATAGATCCATATGTAATTTACGATAACTTTACAGCACCACAATCTTATCGGTACTGGAGTTAATTTAAGAGACAATAGCAAGTCTCTTTGTAAGCATAATGACTTACAAAAGGCGATTATAGAGGAGTTGGCACCGGGATCTGAGTGTTTTGCAGTGGTACAATGAAGTTGTAACACTGCAGTTTCGGAATTACAAAATCCAACACATCATTTTGTTTAAAATTGATCAACACAATAATAAGCAATAAATAATGTCAGACGAAAAATTCTAAAATGCAAATAGGTCAAATGATTGCATTCTTTGATGGTAAGGTCATTTTAATTAAAATAATTAAAATGAATGGAGAAAGTATGAGTTATAAGTATCTTTTTTTACGACAGGAATTATATGAGAAAAATCCTCTTGGTAAAATTTACCCCTCGAGAAGTTTAGCAGACATAGTTCAATTGTATAATCGTAAATATTGGGTTTTGGTTGTCGCTTGTTTTATTTCAATTGGATTATTTGTAACCTCATTTTTATTGCAATACGAATTGTTAAAATGGATTTTTATGATTATTTTAATGATATTGGCTATAGTGTCAAACACATTTCAAAAATCCCCTATGAGGATTTTATCACCGTTTCTTACATACGGCATAATAAATTAGTACAACAAAAACAGATAATAAATCGCGGAGCAGAGCAAGTTTTGAAAATATTATTTGATTTTAGCGTAATTGGGAATGATCCCTCAATTAAAAACCAAGCAATATTTAAATATGAAAAAGATGCAGCTAGATTCAATTTTAGAGAAAATATAATTGTTCACAGGGGACTATATAAAGCATTACAAATATTTTAATCATTGAAGAATGTTTTTATATATTGATTGTCAATTCAAATGTGAAAATTCTTATGGAGAATCTACTTCTAGTAGTACCGGCATAACTTTTTACATGCTTTAGTGGATACCAATAAAAGATGTAACGGTCAGCATCATGTTGACTATATTAAGACTGCACCAACCATAAAAGATTGATGCAGTCTTAATAAGTTTTATCTTATGCTGTTTTCATAGAATTTTTTAGGCTTTAGAAGCTTCTTCAACCGCCACAGCGACAGAAACCGTTGCGCCAACCATGGGGTTATTACCCATTCCAATCAGTCCCATCATTTCGACATGAGCAGGAACCGAGGAAGAACCGGCGAACTGCGCATCCGAGTGCATCCGGCCCATCGTGTCGGTCATCCCGTAGGAAGCAGGACCGGAGCCCATGTTGTCAGGATGCAGGGTACGGCCGGTACCGCCGCCAGAGGCGACAGAGAAGAATTTCTTGCCCTGTTCCAGGGCTTCTTTCTTGTAAGTTCCGGCAACAGGATGCTGGAAACGGGTCGGATTGGTGGAGTTTCCAGTAATGGAAACATTCACGCCTTCATGATGCATGATAGCAACGCCTTCCTGAACATCGTTACAGCCATAACAGTTAACAGCGGCACGTTCGCCAACCGAATAAGGCGTTTTTTCAACGATGTTGAGTTTACCGGTTTTAAAATCATAATCGGTTTTGACATAGGTAAAGCCGTTGACTCGGGAAATAATTAGAGCAGCATCTTTTCCCAAACCGTTTAGGATAACTCGGAGTGGTTTCACTCGAACCTTGTTGGCCGACCGGGCGATGCCAATGGCACCTTCAGCAGCAGCAAAGGATTCATGTCCGGCAACGAAAGCAAAACATTCCGTGTCTTCTCTTAAGAGCATGGCGCCCAAGTTGCCATGTCCTAAACCAACCTTACGTTGTTCGGCAACAGAGCCGGGAATACAGAAAGCCTGTAAGCCTTCTCCAATGACTTCTGATGCATCCGCAGCATTGGTAATGCCACGTTTAATCGCCAGGGCAGCACCCAGTGTATAAGCCCAGCAGGCGTTATCAAAACAGATCGGTTGGATGTCTCGGACAATCTTTGCAACATCAATCCCTTTTTCATCACAAATAGCTTTTGCTTCTTCTAAAGATGCAATGCCATTGGCAGCCAAAACTTCTTCAATTTTAGCGATTCTTCTTTCATAACTTTCAAATAATGCCATGTGATTTCCTCCTATTCTTTTCTTGGATCGATGTATTTTACAGCATCGTCAAATTGTCCATATTTACCAGAGGCTTTTTCCAAAGCTTCAGCAGGTTCAACGCCTTTATTGATGCTTTCCATCATTTTCCCAAGGTGAACGAAGGAGTAACCAATAATCTCATCATTCTTATTTAAGGCCAGTTTCTGGATGTAACCTTCAGCAATTTCAAGGTAGCGCGGTCCTTTGGCAAGAGTACCATAGGTGGTACCAACCTGACTTCTTAAGCCTTTGCCCAAATCTTCAAGACCGGCTCCAATTGGGAGGCCGCCTTCGGAGAATGCCGTTTGGGTACGGCCATATACGATTTGCAGAAACAATTCCCGCATGGCGGTGTTGATTGCATCGCAAACAAGGTCTGTGTTAAGTGCTTCTAAAATAGTTTTACCCGGCATGATTTCAGCGGCCATCGAAGCGGAATGAGTCATTCCCGAACAGCCGATTGTTTCAATCAGACATTCCTGGATAATGCCATCTTTTACGTTGAGGGTTAACTTACAGGCACCTTGTTGAGGAGCACACCAGCCAATACCATGGGTTAAACCGGAGACATCGGTGACTTCTTTCGATTGAATCCACTTACCCTCCTCTGGGATTGGTGCAGAACCGTGGTTTGCATTATTGCCAACGGTACACATTCTTTTAATTTCTTGAGAATATTCCATTCATTAATCTCCCTTCAAAAAATTACTCGATTTATTATAAACATAGAATAACAAAAAAAACAGGTAAATTTTTGATATTTATGAAAATTAAAGAAAAATACCCGTATTGGACAAAAAGTTTAATTGAAGATTGGGATGAATCGATGTAAAATAGATCATAAACCTAAAATAGGTTAATTTTAGCTTGAAGTTATCGTAATGAATAATTAAATAAAATGAACCAATGGAGATCAGACAATTGTCGGATCGACTAGGAAGGGATGGAAAAAAATGGAATTAAAAAATAAACTGAGCTTTGGTGCTAAGCGGGTGGAATATCTGATGGAAGAATATTTCGATCGTGAGAAAACCCTTGGCTATTGCAAGGAATGTCCCAATTTTTCTAAGTATTGGTCTTGTCCCACTTACACCTTTGACGAAGCGATCTTTTTAAAACAGTTTAAATATATGCATATTATCGGAAGGCAGTTTGAAGTTCCCCGGGATGATATCCGGAATATCCGTGATCCCCAGGAGATTAATGATTACTGTACCGAAAAGTTGGAAGCCATAAAAGTGATGACCTGGAAAACGCTTTTAGAAATCGAGGACGAAGTGGAAGGTGCCTTAGGGCTTGTTTCCGGTAATTGTCCTATTTGTGAAATTCAAAAGATGCCTTGCGCCAGAAAATCGAATCAGCCCTGCCGAAATCCTAATCTGATGCGGTATTCATTAGAATCCTTGGGGTTCAACGTGGCGTCGCTGGTAAAATATGAGGTGGGGATGACTTTGGAGTGGCCGGCGAACTGCCGTTTGCCAAAAGTCCTGACGTCGGTTTCGGCTATTTTATGCAATGAAGAAATTCCCAAAGACGTGTTGAAAAAATATTTCCCGGATAAAAAGAAAAGCTGGGTCAAGAACAATTCAGTTCAGCCGGATGCGGATTTTTGTGTATCGGAAACCATTAAACCTTCGGAAACGATTCATGGCAGTATCGATGAGGTTCGGGCTAGCTCAAAAATTATTGATGATGAGATTCCGGCCTACCGCCCACAAAAAAGTTGGGTTGGGTATAAAGCGGAACGGAATCCGGAAGATCCGCCGGCAAAAATGGGAGCGACCGTGACGGTTCAGGGCGAAGAACCCTCAGAGCCGGAAAAAACGTCTGAAGAACTGGCGGCGGAAGCGGTTTTTGAAGAAGACACTGCGCCCAACATTATTAAGGAAGAAAATAGTGTCGAAGAAGTCGCCCCGGAAGAACCTACTGAATCAAAACCAGCGCCGGAGATTGCAGAAGAAGATGAGTCAAATTATAAATGGCTGGGCTTTAAGGCGGATCTGGATGATGATGAAATAGTCAAACGACCAATTCCGAAAATGAGCGAGTTGGTTTTTGAAGGGGAAGAAGAAACGGAACCCGAAGTTTCTGTTCCGGTCGCGGAAGATCCGGTACCAGCAGAAGAAGTAATCGAATCAATCCAGCCGATTGAAAATATCCCGGATATTGAAGAACTGGGGAGTGAAGAACTCGCTGAAGTTGCCGAAGCAATCAGCGAACCCTCGGAAAGCCTGGCGGATGTCAGTGAAGAAGAGGATGATTCAAAATACAAATGGCTCGGGTTCAAAGCGCCATTAGACGATGAGGAAGGACCGGTTAAAACCAAGTCCACCTTATCAAAATTAAATATACCCGAATAAATTAATAGTTTTAGTGCGAATGGGATCTTGTGATCCCATTCTGTTTTCAAACAATTAGAAGGAGAGAAAGCATGTATTATTCAGCAGATATTGGCGTTATTGGCGGGTCGGGTCTTTATGAATTAAGTAAAGATGTGAAAAAAATTGAAGTGGATACCCCTTACGGGAAACCATCAGATGATATAAGCCTTGTAAAAGCCGGAGCGAAAACCATCGCATTTTTACCGCGTCACGGCAAGGATCATACCCTCAATCCTTCAGAAATCAATTATCGGGCAAACATTTATGCATTGAAAAGCCTTGGAGTAAAAGCCATTATTTCGCCCTGCTGCGTGGGCAGCCTGAAATTTGAAATCAAGCCCGGAGATTTTGTCGTCACCGATCAGTTCATCAATCTGACCTCAGGTCGAAAAGATACATTTTTCGAAAAACCGAAGGTTAATCATCTTAGCTCGGCCCATCCCTATGACCAGAAACTGCGAGTTCTGGCAATGGAAACAGCTAAAGAATGCGGAATTACCGCCCACTTTGGGGGAACCGTGGTGGTCATCAACGGCCCTCGCTTTTCAACGGTGGCGGAAGGCCGGATGTTCACCATAATGGGCGCCGATGTGGTCAACATGACCCAATATCCCGAAGGCTATCTTTGTCTGGAACAGGAAATTCCGGTGGTGAATATTGCCCTGGTAACCGATTATGATGCTGGGTTAGAAGACCATCCGGATATTAAGCCGGTAACTAATGATGATGTGATCCAGGTTCTCAATGAAAATTCTGAAAAAGTGAAGACGCTGATCTTTAAGCTTGTCGAAAAATTAGAGGTATAGGGTTGAAACCGGTTTATTATGAAGAGGGAGTATTAAAACTCATCGATCAGACCAAGCTTCCCACCGAGCTGATTATTCGTTCCTATACCGATTATCGGGAGATTGCAAAAGCAATCGTGGTGATGATTGTACGGGGGGCACCAGCCATTGGCGTGACCGCAGGCTATGGTGTTTATTTTGGAGCTTTAGAATATGTAAATGAAACAAAAGAAGTTTTTTATGATAAAATGAAAGAAGTTTGTGCCTTGCTGGCTTCAACCCGTCCAACGGCCGTTAATTTATTTTGGGCGATTAAACGGATGGGATGCGTTCTGCAAACGAATAGTAATAAAGAATGTTCCCAGATTGTGGAACTTTTAAAAAAAGAAGCAGATGATATCTGCGCCGAAGATATCCAGATGTGCCGGGATATGGGGAAATATGGGGCGGAACTCATTCATGCCGGGGATACCATCCTCACCCATTGCAATGCCGGGGCATTGGCTACCGCCGATTACGGGACGGCGCTGGGCGTGATCCGGGCGGCCCATGAAGCGGGCAAGAACATTTCGGTTTATGCCGACGAAACAAGACCGCTTTTACAGGGAGCCCGGCTGACGGCTTATGAGCTTCATGCGGAAGGAATTCCGGTCACGCTCATTACGGACAACATGGCCGGCTGGATGATGAAACAGGGGAAAATTGATGGCGTAATAGTTGGCGCGGACCGGATTGCTGTCAACGGGGATGTGGCTAATAAAATCGGAACCTATTCGGTATCGGTTCTGGCTAAAGCCCATGGCATTCCCATGTATGTGGCGGCACCCACCTCAACCATTGATTTTGCAATGAAATCCGGGGATGAGATTGTGATCGAAGAACGGGATTGCCGAGAAATCAGTCATATCTGTGGGATTCAGGTGGCGCCAGATGGTGTGGCGATGGAAAACCCGGCGTTTGATGTTACCCCGCATCAAAATGTGACGGCTATTATTACTGAAAAGGGTGTGGTGTATCCACCCTACGATATCAATATTCCAAAGTTAAGTGGTGAAAAATGAAAGTAAATATATTATTTCCTGTTCTTGATGAAGAACGACGACTGGAAAAAGGGATTTTAAAAACCCTGGTTTTCCTAAAGAAGAACAAATTGTTTGATTATCAATTAACCATTATTGATAACGGCTCAACTGATGCAACTGAAGAAATCAGCAAGCGCCTCTGTGAGACACACAAAGAGGTGCGCTATTTAAAAACGCCTGAAAAAGGTGTCGGTGTAGCCATTCGAACCGGAGTAGCGGACAACACCTGTGAAATTGTCGGGTATATGGACATTGATTTGTCCACCAAAATCGATCATCTCAAAGAAGTGCAAGAGATTTTTGAAAACCAGCCCGAGGTGCAGATTATAAAGGGCTCCCGGCTGATGAAAGACTCCACCGTTGTCGGGCGAAAAGCGTCACGGGAATTTACCTCCCAGGGACTGAATACCCTGCTTCACATTGTTTTCAAGAATCATTTTACCGATGCACTTTGCGGTTTCGATTTTTACCGAAAGGAAACCATCGAGCAACTAATCGCCGATTCCAGTCAGGATAATGGCTGGTTTTATACGGTCGAGCTATTGCTGCGGGCAGAACGACGAGGACTTGAAGTTCATGATATTCCGGTTATTTGGAAGGATGATTATGATACTAAAGTTAAAGTTATTAAAACTGTGGTATCCTATCTTAAACAAATTCATTTGATAAAATCAGAATTTATAAGGGAAGATCGGAAGACTTCCAAATCATGACAGAAGTGGAGACAAAGATGAAGGTACCGGCAAATAATCTATTAAGACACTATACTGAACACCAGGATGAGTACGAAGTGAAGGCTTTGGAAATACTCAGAAGCGGAAACTATGTTCTGGGTAATGAAGTGGAAACATTTGAAAATAATTTTGCAAAATATATTGGCACAAACTACTGCGTAGGGCTGGGAAACGGTCTGGATGCGCTCTGGCTTTCTTTCCGTATTTTAGGCGTGGGTCCCGGGGATGAAGTCATCGTTCAGGGCAACACCTATATTGCCAGTGTGATGGGGATTACCATTAACGGAGCGACCCCAGTTTTTGTTGAACCGGATGAATTTTATTCTATCGATGCCGACAAAATTGAAGAAAAAATAACCGCTAAGACCAAAGCCGTTTTAGTGGTGCATCTTTACGGAGAGTGCTGTGAAATGGATAAAATTGTTGCGCTTACAAAAAAACACCGCCTTTATCTGGTGGAGGATTGTGCCCAAAGCCACGGCGCCACTTTTAAAGGGCAAACCACCGGTTCTTTTGGAGATATCGGCTGTTTTAGTTTTTATCCGTCTAAAAACCTGGGTGGTTTCGGAGATGGCGGCGCCATTACCACCAACAGCGAAGAGCTGAATAAAGCCTTTAGAATGTATCGTTTCTACGGCAGCGAAAAACGTTATTATAATAAAGTGGTTGGGACCAATTCGCGTTTGGATGAACTTCAGGCGGGTCTGCTCAATGTTAAATTGAACTATTTAGAGGCCTTAAACGAAGACCGACGTCGGGTTTGTAATAGCTACCTGGAGCACATCAAGAACCCGGTGATTCAACTGCCGAAACGAAGAAAAGATTCAGAAACCGTCTGGCATCAATTTGTCATTACCACCCCCTATCGGGATGAGTTCAAGGCCTACCTGGAGGAACAGGGAATCGGCAGCATCATCCATTATCCCATTCCCCCCCATTTGTCCGAAGCCTATGCGTATTTGAAGATCGGGACGGGCAGCCTGCCGATAACCGAAAAGCTGGCTAATGAGGTGCTTTCGCTGCCGTTGTTTTATGGCATGACAAAAGCAGAAATGGATACCGTCATTCAGGCAATCAATGCCTTTGTCCCAAAGACCTTGGAGAAATAAGATGACCTGGGACAAAATAATTATAGGCGCCGGTCTCTACGGTCTCTATGCGGCGAAAGCCTGCGGCGAGCGTGGCGAGCGGGTTTTGGTTTTGGAATGGGAAGAAGCGCCTTTTAAACGAGCCACCTATATTAATCAGGCTCGGGTACACATGGGCTACCACTATCCCCGATCCTATGCAACCGCCATTAAATCGGCTCACTATTTTAATCGTTTTGTCAAGGATTATGATTTTTGTATTCACAGTGAATTTGAGCAAGTTTATGCGACCAGTGACAGCTTCAGTTGGACTAATCGGGAACAATTCACGCAATTTTGCGAGGCGGCTGAAATTCCCTGTGAAGAATTATATCCTGAAAAATATTTTAAAAAAGGTCTCTGTGATGGCGCTTTTGCAACCAGGGAATACACCTATGATGCCGGGATTCTGGGACAGTTTTTTATGGATTCGCTGGAAAAATGCAGCAACGTTGAAATAAAATATGGCGTCCGAATTAAGGAGATTGTTAAACAGAGCGATGTTTATGAAATCATGCTTGAAAATGGAGACGCTGTGCAAACCGGTTTTCTGCTTAATGCCACCTATGGCTCAACGAATCAGATATTAGCTATGGCAGGTTTTGAACCGTTTAAAATAAAGTATGAGCTTTGTGAAATTATTCTATGCAAACCCTTGAATAAGCTTTTGAATGTGGGGATTACGGTGATGGATGGTCCGTTTTTTTCGATTATGCCCTTTGGAAAAACCGGACAGCATTCTTTAACAGCGGTAACCTTTACGCCCCATGTATCTTCCTTTGACAGTCTGCCGGTTTTCCATTGCCAGCAGCGAAGCGGCGGTTATTGCACCCCTCAACAACTGGGAAATTGCAATGATTGCCCAGCCAAACCGGAATCAGCCTGGCCATATATGTCCAGTATGGCCAGAAAGTATTTAAGGGAAGATTACGGTTTTGCCTATACCGGGTCGCTGTTTTCCATGAAACCCATTCTCAAAGCTTCAGAGGTGGACGATTCCCGGCCGACGGTGATCCGAAAGGTCAGTGAAAAGCCAACCTTTGTTTCTGTTTTATCCGGGAAAATTAATACGGTTTATGATTTGGATGAGGTATTAAAAAATGATTGAAACCCAAATGAATAATGTTGAGATAAACGATAAAGAAAAAAACTTCGTTTCGGCGGTCATCTATGTTTATAATGATGAAGAACGGATTCAAGAATTTTTACTTAAGATTAATTCGGTCTTAAGTAAGAATTTTGAAAACTATCAAATTATTTGCGTGAACGACGCCTCCGACGATAAAAGCTTTGAGGTGATCAGAGCGGTTGCCAAAACCATTGCCGGAACGGTGATCAATGTGGTTAAAATGAGCTTTTATCAGGGCGTCGAGCTTTCAATGAATGCGGGAATCGATATTTCCATTGGCGACTTTGTTTTTGAATTTGATAATATGGTGATGGATTACGACCTCAATTTAATTATGGAAGTCTATTATCAATCCTTAACCGGTTTTGATATTGTGAATGCGGCGCCCAAAAAATGCGAACGGAAAACGTCCCGCTTGTTCTATAAAGTATTTAATCGTTATTCCCATAGTCCCCATCCGCTGCGGACGGAAAATTTTCGGGTGCTGTCCCGAAGAGCGATTAATCGGGTGCATTCTATGAGCAAGACCATTCCTTACCGCAAGGCGGTTTACGCCAACTGCGGGTTGAAAATCGACACCATTGAGTATGACAATAATTTGTCCTGTACTAAAGCTTATAATAAGGAAACAAAACATCAACGGAAAGAAATGGCAGCGGATTCTTTGATTTTATTTACAAATGTTGCCTATAAAATGTCTCTTTGGGCAGCTGTTTTTATGATGGCGGCGACCTTTGTCATTGGAATTTATACCTTGGTCAGCTACGTAACCGACCAGGTGATTTCCGGTTACACGTCGATGATGCTGGTGCTCGTATTCGGCTTCTTCGGGGTCTTTGCTATTTTTGCAGTGGTGATAAAATATTTATCGATGCTGATTGATCTGGTCTTCAGCAAACAGAAATACACCATCGAATCCGTTGAAACCATGAGTGAATAAAGAAACAACCTTTTATGAAACGGAGTAGTTATGAAATATAGTATGTTTTCCTGGTTTGGTTATTTTATGAAATTTGAAGAACGAATTAAAATTATTGCCGATGCCGGTTTTGATGAAGCGATGATTTCCTGGGAGGATGAATTTGAACCCTGGGCATTAAAAAAAGAAGCTTTTCCTGAGATTGTCAGAAGCAGCGGATTGGGGATCACGAATATTCATGCGCCTTTTATCGGTTACAATGACATTTGGGAAGCCACCCGGCTGGAAATACAACCGAAGCTCGAGGTGTTCAAGGATTATATTCGCGACTGCAAGCGCTTTGATATTCCGGCAATGGTGATGCATACCAATGATCTCGATGACTTCAAGCCGGATCTGGATAAGGGCAAAGCTTTTTTCTCTGAACTGGCAGACACGGCCGAGAAATATGGGGTGGATTTAGCTGTTGAAAATGTATCCCGGCAATATCTGTTGGATTATCTGCTGGGAGAAATTGATGCCCCTCATTTTGGCATGTGCTACGACAGCTCTCATGATTTTCTGGAAACCGAAAACTCCGGCCGGATTCTAAAAAAATACAAATACCGGATTAAAGCCCTGCATTTATCCGATAATGATTTTCAGGAAGATCGCCATTGGATTCCCCGAGAGGGAAATATCCCGCTGGATGAAGTCATGCAGGAGCTTCTTTCGGTGCCGACGATTGAAACCATTTCCTATGAAGTCATTGCCAATGAATTATGGCAGGAGCGGGAACCGATTGAGTTTGCCGGTACCGTGCTGAAAAGTTTAACCATTAATGAACAAAATGAATTAGCAACAGCGGGCGTGACGCTGAAATAATCAATTGAAATGTTGTCTGATTTATGATACACTGCGACTAATAAAATAGAGAAGTAATGAGGAAAGGGGTGAGACTCCCCTACAGCCCCCGCTACTGTAATTGTTGACAATATTCTTGTAAACCACTGTCGAAAGATGGGAAGGAAGAATGGCGAAGGAAGCAAAAGTCAGGACACTCATTGATCATTGAATTTCTTCGGTGGGAAGAACAATATTAAACTTTTTGTTTAGTATCCAGCATCCCCAGGAAGCTGGATTTATTTTTTGCAAAAAAAATGCAGAAAAAATAGGATTGAAAAAGGAAAAGAGGAAAAAATGAAAAAGAAAAAAATGAAAAGCATTTTGGCGATTTTGGTTGCTTTAACGCTGGTTGTAACTTTTACCGGTTGTCAGCAGAGCAGCACGACTAAGACGGCTACGGGTGTTCAAACAAAAAGCGGTTCGACAACCTATCCATTAACCATAACGGATGATTCAGGAACATCGATAACCATTGATAAAGAGCCGCAAAAGATTGTGTCCTTGTCGCCATCCGATACGGAAATCATCTTTGCGATTGGCGAAGGCAGCAAGCTTGTCGGACGAACCGATTATTGTGATTATCCGGAAGAGGCTTCGGCCGTAACCAGTATTGGAAGTTTCAGTTCGCCGAATCTTGAAAAAATCATTGAACTGGCGCCGGATATTGTGATGTCTTCAGATTTTGTGTCGGATGAGATGAGCCAGCAACTAAAAGCCATCGGAGCACAGGTTATTGTTGTTAATCCCACCAGTATCGATGGGGTGATGAATAATATTGTTATGGCCGGAGAAATAAGCAATGCCAACGATAAGGCCAAAGAAGTTGTAGAAGGAATGGAAAAACAACGCCAGGAATTAATCGCCAAGGCGGAAACCATAAAAGAACCAAAATCGGTCTTCATCGATATTGGGAAATTTTACACAGCCGGCCCGGGATCCATGCTGGATTCGATGTTGACGGATCTTAATGCTAAGAACATTGCGGCCGATGCGACCAGCCAATGGGCGCAACTGAGCACCGAAGCAATCATCGCCGCTAATCCCGATGTGTATATTTCTCTTTATACAAAACCGGATGTGATAAAGGCAACGCCGGGCTTTGATAAAATCAATGCCATTGCCAATAATAATCTTGTTTATTTTGAATATTTAACGCCGGAAAGCGATATGGTTCAGCGACCGGGTCCGCGTATTATTGAAGGAATGGCTTTACTGGCACAGAGCATCTATCCAAATGTATTTAGTAAATAATCACTTTAGGGGCGAATGCTGTTCGCCCCTGAGTTTTCTCATCAATTTGGAGTAAATTCAGGGGTGAACAGACAAAAATGAAATTAAATTGGAGACACAATGAAAAGCAAGCTTAAAAAACATGCCATGCTGATATCGATAATTATTTGCATGATTATTATTTATCTATGTACCTTAATGGGCGTTACGTCTATCTCTTTTGTGGAGGCAAACAAGATTTTGCTGAATCAGATTTTTCATATTGATCTTGGTATGGAAAACATCAGTGTGGGGGCTACCGCCATTATCTGGAATGTTCGCTTACCGAGGATTATTCTGGCCTTTGTCACGGGTGGCGCGTTAGCCCTTTGCGGCGCGGCTTATCAGGGGATTTTCAAAAATCCCATGGCGGATCCCTATATCTTAGGGGTCTCATCGGGAGCCGCATTAGGGGCTACCATCGGCATTATCCTGAAGTTTTCAAGCAGCTTTCTGGGTCTTAATGGAATAGCCATTTTAGCCTTTATCGGTTCATTCTCAACCATCTTGATTGTCTATAATATTTCCCGGGTGGGGCGTAAGGTGCCGGTGGCAACCCTATTGCTCAGCGGGATTGCGATTGGACAAACCTTGAGTGCATTAATATCTTTATTTATGATTTTCAACCAGAATGAAATGTCCCAGATTATATTTTGGACCATGGGGAGCTTAAATGGCAAGGGCTGGAATCAGGTCATTGCGGTGTTGCCTTATGTGATTTTAGGCTGTGTTATTATGCTAACGTCGGTGCGAGAGCTGGATATCATGCTTCTCGGAGAAGATACGGCCAATCAGCTGGGAGTGGATACCGAGAGATTAAAAAAGAAGATCCTGTTTTCCTCCTCGCTGATTACAGCAGCAGTCGTGTCGGTTACCGGGATCATCGGTTTTGTAGGATTGGTTGTTCCTCATATTGTCAGAATGGTGACCGGGCCGAAACATCGTGTTTTAGTCCCTTTTTCGCTATTGTTTGGCGGCGTTTTCCTCATTTTGTGCGATACGCTGGCCCGGACGGCAACAGCCCAGGAAATTCCGGTAGGAATTATTACGGCGGCTTTTGGTGGACCTTTCTTTGTTTATCTCTTGAGAAAAAGAAAAAAGGGCGGTGTCTAAGATGCAACGTTTAATGCCAAAAATTATGCTGAATTTCAAGGACGTTGTCGCAGCCTATGGCGAAACAAATGTGCTGCAGGGCTTTAATGCCACAATTTGTCAAGGTGAATTTGTGGGGCTGATCGGCCCTAATGGAACCGGAAAATCGACCTTGTTAAAATGTTTAACGGGGCTATTGCCGCTAAAATCAGGCGAGATTATGCTGGAAGAAAAAAACAATGCCGCTTATTCACAACGAGAGCGCGCGCAGCTGGTGGCTGTGGTACCGCAATCCTTTGACATTGACTATGACTTTACGGTTGAAGATATTGTCCTGATGGGCAGAAACCCCTATCTGAGCTACCGAATTAAAGAAAGCCGGAAGGATTATGATATGGTCACAGAAGCGATGCGGGTGACCAAGACATTATCATTCCGGAAACGCTATTATAATAATTTGAGCGGCGGTGAAAAACAACGGGTCATTATTGCTCGGGCAATCGCCCAGGATCCGGATATCATTTTCCTTGATGAACCCACATCAGCTCTGGATATTCATCATCAAATCGAAGTGATGGAGTTGATCCGCAACCTCAATCTAAAAAAATCCATGACCGTGGTGGCGGTGCTGCATGACATCAATCTAGCCTCCCGATATTGCAATCGTCTGATTTTGATGAAAAATGGCCAGGTTGTTGTGGATGGAACGCCTAAAGAAGTGATCACCGAAGATAATTTGAAAAAAGTTTATGATATGAAAATGTTTATTCAGGAGAATAAGCTTTTTGAAAAACCGGAAGTGATTCCCCTTCGGGTCATTAAAGAAACAGAAACCTATCGCAGCCTTCGCATTCACGTGATTTGCGGTGGAAATAAGGCCTCTCAGGTTTTGGAAGAGCTCGAAGCCATGGGCCACCATGTGACCGCGGGCGTGGTCAACCAGGGCAGTGATGATTGGACGATATGCGATGTCCTCAGCATTCCCATGGTTGAGGAAAGCCCGTTTACATCAATTAGTTTGGAAAAGCAGGAAGAAAATCTGGCCTTAATGGCAGATTGTGATTTCATTCTCATTTCGGATCTGCCTTTTGGTCATGGGAATATCAACAATCTTAGCGGCTTGGAAAATCTTAGCGGCAGCATCTATTTTCACAAGAACTGTCGCAATAATGATTTTACCGAAGGCCAATTAACAAAACGTCTTTCGGATATCAAAGCAAAGAAGCAGCTGGTGGAAATTGATGATCATCAGGAATTTTTAGAAATCATTAAAAAATTAACCCTCATCGAAAACCATGAAGCTTAATATGAGGATAAAAATAAAATAAGTGTCATTCGGGAAAAGGAGATCATGATGGATTATTTTATGCTGGCAGGTGCCAGTAGTAATGTTGGAAAAACAACGGTTACCATGGGAATAATGGCCGCCTTTAAAAAAAGAGGCCTTAAGGTAAAGCCTTTTAAAACCGGGCCGGACTATATTGACCCCATGTTTCATAGCTTTGTCACCGGGGCGCGGTCCATAAATTTGGATACCTGGATGTTGGATGAAGACACAATTCGAGGACTGTTTTACCGCCGCCTTAAAGAAGCGAATGATCTTGGAATAATTGAAGGGGTGATGGGGCTGTATGACGGACATAGCCTGGAATCGGATGTCGGCAGCAGTGCCTACCTGGCTAAAGCGGTGGATGCTCCGACAATTCTCATCATTGATGGTCGGGGCATGTCAAAGAGTGCTGCGGCATTGGTAAAAGGATATATCGATTTTGATCCCGAGACAAAGATTGCCGGGGTAATTATTAATCGAATATCTTCAAATCCTCATTACCAGTTACTTAAGGAAATGATTGAAGCCTATAATGATGTGACCTGCCTGGGATATTTCCCTGACAATCCGGATATTGTAATGGACAGTCGTCACTTAGGTTTGGTTCCGGTTGAAGAGATCCCGGATTTTAGAGAAAAAGTTGATAAAGCCGGTGAACTGGCGGAAGCCCATATTGATTTGGACAAATTGCTGGAACTCAGCCATCACGCCGATATTACCAATCATTACAGCGATCCATTTAGTGCCTGGGATAAGAAATATCAGGGGTTGCGTATCGGAGTTCCGAAAGATCGGGCCTTTAATTTCTATTATGAAGACAATTTCCGGGCCCTTGAAAATGCTGGGATTGAGATCGTTCTCTTTAGCCCGTTGAATGACAAAGCGCTGCCGGAAAACCTCGATGGGCTTTACATTGGCGGGGGGTTTCCGGAAGTATTTGGGGCTGAGCTGGCAGAAAATAAAACAATGCTCACCGATATTAAAAAACAATTGGAAGCCGGACTGCCCTGTTATGCGGAGTGCGGGGGACTGATGTATCTTACAAAATCCATGACCCTCAATAATGGTGAAACAAATGAAGGCGTTGGTTTTATTGACGGTGAATCCCATATGACAAAACACCTGCAGCGATTTGGTTATGTGAATATCTGTGCTTATTTAAGGGAAAAGCCCATTGAAATACGCGGACATGAATTTCATCACAGTGAGGTAACCATATCGGAAGAAATTCCAACGGCCTATGTGATCACAAAAAATAGCCGAACCTGGACGTGCGGCTATCGCTTAAAAAATGTGCTGGCCGGCTATCCGCATATTCATTTTTACAGCAATCCTTCATTCTTGCAGGCCCTGCTGACATCGGCACTCAACCATAAAGAGGGACGAGAATGAGGCGGGTTAAGGTAAAAACACCGGGAACCTGCGGAGAATTTATTCAAGGCTGGTTCGATGATAATCCCTGTCTGGTATCTTGTCCTATTGACCGTTATTCAAGCATTACCATTGAAGAAGGCCCGGGCAATCTGAATCGATTAAAGCCGAAAACCGTTAAGCTGATTGAGGAAGTGTTTCGCCTTTATGCAATCCCCAATGAAGAAAAAGAAAAGCTGCATATAACAATGGATACGGAAATACCGCTGGAAAAAGGCATGGCCAGTAGCACCGCGGATATAGCCGGAATGGCGGCCGGACTTTCGGAATACTTTGGCTTGGGGCTGACCCCGAAAGAAATCGGAGCACTTTGTGCCGTGATTGAACCATCGGATAATTTAATGTTTTCTGAGCTGAATCTTTTTAATCATCTTAATGGAGCGGTCTTAAAGAATTTTGACGGTTGTGTGGAAGCGGATTTGATAATCGTTGATTTCCATGGGGGCATCGATACGATGTCCTTCAATGAAACCCAGGATGATTATTCGGATAAAGATTTAGAAACTTTTTCAGAAATTGTAAACCTGTTTGAAAAAGGGGTTAGAACGAAAAGTTTAAAAGATATCGGAGCAGCATGTACCAAAAGTGCCTTTCTCAATCAGAAAAGACTGAAAAAACAATACTTGGAGGAAATAACCACACTTTCAAAAAGGTTTGGCGGATTGGGAACCGTGATCGGCCACAGTGGAACGGTCATCGGGGTCATGTACAAGAAAGAAAACTTTCAGGAAGCTGAATTTATAAAAGCTTTAAAAACGCATATTCCTGAAACGGCTTACGCCGAACTATATTTTAATCACTTAATCCCGGGTGGAATAACAGTATCCCAGGAAGAAATTTAAATTAGAAAATGAATAATATTAGAAGGAGAGAAAATATGGCTTATATTAATAACCCCCAAGAAATCGAAGAACGCAGTTTTGAAATTATTACCCAGGAATTAGGGGGGAAGGTTTTTCCTGAAGCGATTGCCCCAATGATAAAACGGATCATCCACACTACCGCCGATTTTGAATATGCTGATTTGCTGGAAATTCTTAATAATGGTTATGAAAGCGGCATGGAAGCGCTGAAACAGGGGAAGAAAATTTATGCGGATACCCGGATGATTCAGGTAGCTGTTAATAAGAAAGCATTGGCTGATCATGGGATCAAGATTGTCAATTACGTCCACGATCCGGATGTTGCGATTGAAGCCAAAGAACGCGGCGTGACCCGTTCCACGGTCGGGATGGAAAAAGCATTTAAAGATGACAGCATCGGTATTTTTGCCATCGGAAACGCGCCCACAGCCTTGTATACCCTTATTGAAAAAGTGAAGGCGGGGGAAGTCAAACCAGATCTGATAATCGGAGCGCCGATTGGCTTTGTCGGAGCGGCAGAATCGAAAGTTGCCCTGGATCAAATTGACAGTCCGATTATTCGGATTAATGGAAGAAAGGGCGGAAGCCCGGTGGTAGCCGCCATTCTTAATGCGATGTTGTATCAATTGGGAAGGGAATGGTAGGAAAATGACAGCAGGAAAAAAAGGAATATTTTACGGTATCGGTGTCGGTCCGGGAGATCCGGATTTAATCACCGTTAAAGCCGCCCGAATTTTGGATGCCTGTGATGTGGTGATCACCCCGACTAAAAAGATGGGAAAAACCAGCATTGCCTTTGAAATTGTGAAAAGTCATATTTCTGACCTCTCAAAGGTTTTGGACATGAATTTTCCGATGATTTCGCTTAGTCAGGAACGAGAAGTTTTGGCAAAACAATGGAAAGAAAATGCCGATGCGATTGAACTGCTTTTAAATGAAGGCAAGAATGTGGCTTTTATTACCTTGGGAGACCCTATGGTATTTAGCACCTATTCTTATGTCATGGAGTTTTTATTGAAGCGGGATATCGAAGTGGTTACCCTGTCCGGCGTCCCATCATTTTGTAATTTAGCGGCGCAGCTTAACATTCCGTTAACGCAGGGAGAAGAATCCCTGGGGATCGTGGCGATGACCCAGCCGATTGAAGAAATCCGAGCTATTTTAGATGCCCATCAAAATATTGTGGTAATGAAAATTTCCGCCAATAATGTTTTGATGGCTGAGGAATTGGAAGCCCGGGGTCTGGAAAAGTCCTTTGTGCTGGTGTCAAACATCGGGATGGAAAATCAACAGATCATCCGGGACATTGACGTACTTAAAGGAAAGATTCCGTATTTATCAACCTTGTTAGTAAAAAAGAATTATCCCCTTCAATAATTGAGGCCAGCAGATGTTAAATAAAACGATTGAAAAAAACGGAAAAGAACTGCGCTATGGTTATACCACCGGATCATGTGCCACGGCGGCTACAAAAGCGGCGCTTCTGATGTACTTAAACCAAAAAAAATTGGCGACCGTTAAGATCGATACCCCTAAGGGATGGCCACTTGAGCTAATTCTTCACGATCAGGTTTTTACTGAAAAAGAAGCTTCCTGCTCGGTCGTGAAAGATTCAGGTGATGATCCGGATGTTACCAATGGCGTTAAGGTTTTTTCGAAAATAATACCTTCAAATAAGGACGGCATCCAGTTCGTCGCCGGAATCGGGGTGGGCACGGTAACTTCGGTGGGGCTCAGTATCCCAATCGGAGAACCGGCAATCAACCCGATTCCGCGGGAAATGATAAGCCGGGCTATAGCGACTGTCATGGCAGCGAATGACCAGAGCCCTGCAATGGAGTTGCCGCGAGGCTGGGTTGTCGAAATATCCATTCCCCAGGGAGTGGCGCTGGCCAAACGGACCTTTAATCCTAAACTGGGGATTGAAGGGGGATTATCGGTGCTGGGCACCTCCGGGATTGTGGAACCCATGAGCGAGGATGCCCTGAAGGCATCGTTAAAGCTTGAACTCAATGTTCTCAAGGCAAGAGGGTATAAAGAAATCATTTTTGTCCCGGGTAATTATGGAAAAGATTTTTCGGAGACCCTGGGACTTAACCAGGAAGTGCTTATTAAAACCAGTAATTTTATCGGATTCATGCTTGATGAAGCCGAACGAATGGGATTTGAGAAGATTCTGCTGGTCGGGCATTTGGGAAAACTGGTGAAGGTTGCCGGCGGAATTTTCAACACTCACAGCAGTGTGGCAGATGCCCGGATGGAAATACTCGCCGCTCATTGCGGTTTGTTGGGAGCTTCTCAAACAACGATGGAAAAAATCATGGCCTGTAAAACAACAGATGAAGCAACCGATATTATTTTAGAAGAAAACCGGCCGGACTATTTTAATCATCTGGCAGAGGCTGTCAAGAAAAAGGTCATGGATCGGGTTTATAAAACCATCGACATTGAGGTGATCCTGTTTTCTAAAATCCATGGCCGCCTGGGCCAAAGTAAAGATGCGGAGAAAATGAGGGAACGATTATGTATCCATTAAAAGTTATTGGATTGGGGCCGGGACATCCGGATTATATATTGCCGATTGCTAAAAAAGAAATTGAAGCCGCTGAGGTTATTCTCTGCGGGGTCCGACATGCTGAAAGCTTTGATCCCACCGGGAAAAAAATGCTCTATATCGGAAAAGGAATTCCCTTAAGCGAATTAATGGCAGAGGTTGCACAAGTCTACCGAACCCGGAAAACAGCCTTGGTGGTGTCGGGAGATACCGGGTTTTACAGCCTTTTATCCTATGCGAAAAAAGTAATTCCAGAAAAAGACATTGTCTGTATTCCCGGAATCAGTTCCCTGCAATATCTTTTTGGAAAACTGGGGGAAACATGGGAAGATGCCAGGCTCATGAGTCTTCATGGCCGCGACCAGGATTTATTCGCAGCGGTTACTGAAAATAAGAAGCTGGGAATGCTGACAGATAAAAATAACAACACCGCCTTTATAGCAAAAACCCTGGCATTAGCAGGGCTGAAAGACAGTATTATTTATGTGGGGGAAGAGTTATCCTATCCTAATGAAAAAGTAACCAGGCTGACCATTGAAGAAGCCCTGACTTTTAAGGAGAAAGGAATGGCGGTGGTGGTGATTATCAATGAGTAAGATAGCAGGATACAAAGACGAAGCTTATATCCGGGGAAAAGCCCCGATGACCAAAAGAGAAATTCGGGTGTTGACAATTTCATTATTGGGCATTGAAGCTGGGAATGTCGTGGTGGATATTGGTGCCGGTACCGGCGGCTTAACCATGGAAGCGGCTTATGCAGCAGCACCGGGAAGGGTTTATGCGGTCGAAGCAAAGGAAACGGCACTGGAACTGGTGCAAAAAAATAAAGAACATTTCAAAGCCGACAATGTGATGATTGTTCCCGGCAAAGCGCCGCAAGTTTTGGCTGAAATAACAGAGCCGGTGGATCGGGTCATCATTGGCGGTTCCGGCGGCAATATGGAAGGCCTGTTTAAATGGTGCAAGGAAAAGATTCGAGCCGGCGGACGGGTGGTTGCCAATTTTGTAACGCTTGAAAATGCGGCGCAGGCGACGACACTGATGAATCAGTATTTTGAAAATGTGGAACTCATTCAGGTTGGAATCAGTCGGGGTGAAGGCATTGGGGGATTGACGATGCTGAAGGCTTCCAATCCTATTTTTATTATTACCGGCGACGTGGCAGTAAAAGAATCGTAGTAGTAAATAATTTGCAGGAATCTTATATCAATCCCAAGCTGCTTACCGCATAATCGAATTGAGTAAATGTGTCACCTTCAATAGAGGGTGACTTTTTTTGTTTATACCAAGTAGAGCTGAAATCAGTTGCTTATTGACATGAAAAAAATTTATGGTATTCTATAACAGTATAATAACGTTTTATTATGTTTTATTATGTTACGTTCTATTAGATATACTTGATGTCGTTTATAAAGTTTTATTGATTTAGATTTATATTAATCAAACTTAATTAAAAAATCAATAATATAGAGGAGATGCAATTATGATTAGCAGTTTAGAAGAGGATCTAAAAAAGGCTCAAAAATTCCATGGCCATTTATGCAGTGGTATCATTTTAGGGGTGCGAATAGCTAGAGCAGGTCTGAATTATCTGGGAATTGAAGATCCTTCAAAAAACAAGGATTTTATTGTATATGTGGAAATCGATCGTTGTCTGACTGATGCAGTTCAATCGGTAACGGGCTGTTCACTTGGAAAAAGAAGGTTGAAATGGATAGATTATGGCAAAATGGGGGCCTGTTTTATTGATATGAATACCCAAAAGGGGATAAGAATTGTTGTGAATGCCAAGAAGAATCCTTCTCCTGATCAGGATGCCCTTTCGTTCTGGGGACAGTTTACGGACGAACAATTATTTAAATTTGAGTTAGTCGCTGTCAACATAAAAAAGGAGGATTTGCCCGGAAAGCCTACGAATAGTGCAATGTGTGAAATTTGTCATGAAAAAGTTATGGATGGCAGGGTCATTATCAAAGATGGAAAGGTATTATGTGAAGCTTGTGCCAATGGCGCATACTATACGGCGATTTAAGGAAAGAGGAAAAAGAAATGTGGCAGATATACGATGATCTTATTAACGCAATTCCTGAGGATTTAACCGTGCTTGAGTGTATGCTGGGAGTCTCCTGGACGCTGGTACGATCGGAACAGGGTCTCGGTGTTGCCAAGACCATTAAAGGGGGGAAGAAAGGGGCGGAACTAGGAAATGTTGCCGGAATGAAGCTTAAGGATCTTGCCCAGTATGCAAAATCCTGGAATATGCTTGAGGCTTCAATGGGCCAGGCAGCTGTCAACTCGGCATTCAATACGCCCTCGCAGGTTTTGTGGTCACTGACCAGCAACTTGTTTGGAAAGCGGCTCAGAAAGGAAAAAAATGAATATATTTAAATGTGGAGGAAGAATGGTGTGTATTCATCAATAAAGGGGAGTATTGGTTGGTTTGGCCTAGTCATTCCTTATCTAGCCAGAAGATTTGTAGGCAGTAATTACAATTATCCGAGGTAGTAAATAATTTGCAGGAATCTTATTGACAGCCAGCAGTCATTAGTATATAATAACCACAATTAAATAGTGAACTTGTCCTATATTCAAGGGAAAAAGGTGTAAATCCTTTGCTGTAATCGCAGCTGTAATGCATGATGACCGTCTCATAACCACTGTTAAGAAATTAGCGGGAAGGGAGATGGAAAATTGATTGTTGAGCCAGAAGACCTGTTTGTAGTGATTTCTTATTAAAACCTCCGATTTAGAGGACTATGAGAGCATTATATTTAAGTTTTAAGTATGATTCTTTTATCCTTCTCCTTTGGAGAAGGATTTTTTTTAATTGTTTTTCTCCTAGGCAATAGAAAATAATAGAATCTCTTCGAATAAAAGGACATCTCCAAGTCAGTATTTAATTTCCTTCCTTTTCGGGGATGGTGTGTGACATCCCCGAATTTTAATTGCTTTCATTAATTTATATTTTTGATAGATGTTTTTATTCCTTCGCTCAAATTTTTCTGGCCAAAAATTTGAGCAGCATTAAAAAAAGCGTATCCAAACAGGATAGGCTTTTTTTAATGCTGACAATTTATTGTACGCGAGATTAAAAAAAGAATTTGTAGAAAGCTTTCTAAATGTTATACTTTTATAAAAGTATAACATTTAGAAGTAGATTGGGGATGTAAGGATGAGAATTCATTATTTGCAGCATGTACCCTTTGAAAATCCCGGCAGGATTTTGGAATGGGCAGAAAAAAATAAAGGCATAGTAACCGCTACCCACTTGTATAACGACGAGAAACTGCCCGATGTTTCTGAATTTGACTGGCTGGTCGTAATGGGCGGCCCGATGAATATTTATGAAGATCAAAAATACCCCTGGCTGGCCAGAGAAAAGCACTTGATAAAAGAAGCCATAGCGATGGAAAAGGTGGTGATCGGCTTGTGCCTGGGCAGTCAACTGATTGCCGATGTTATTGGCGGAAAGGTCGTTAAAAACAAAGCGAAAGAAATTGGCTGGTTTCCCATTGCTTTTACGGCGGAAGCCCGAAAATCCCCTTTGTTTTCATTTTTCCCGGACCATCCGGTGGTATTCCATTGGCATGGCGATACCTTTGCCGATTTGCCGCAAGAGGCAGTTATTATTGCAGAAAGCAAGGCCTGTCAGAATCAGGGCTTCGTTTATAAAATGCGAGTCTTCGGTTTTCAGTTCCATTTAGAAAATACATCGCTTATTATTGAAGCGCTTATTGAAAATTGCGGAGATGAAATGACCAAGGGCAGCTATGTCCAGTTACCGGAAGAAGTTCGATCGCAGGAAAAATATATGCTGCAGGATAATCAATGGATGGATCAATTTCTTGATCAGGTCAAAAGACAGGTTGAGGAAGGCAGCATCTAACTGTTTGTATTTTGTCTAGTTTCGGGATAATAAGCGATGATTTAAATAAATTTCAATGACAGATAAAGAAAACCAGAATATGAAAAGTTGGGGTGCAACCGTGTATAAAATTCTAATCGTCGAAGACGACGCTATTATTGCCAATTCTATTAAAAAATGCCTGGAAAACTGGGGCTACGACGTGGAGCTGATTGAAGATTTCAATGGAATCATCGATCAGTTTGTCCGATTTTCACCGCAGCTTGTTCTGATGGATATCGCTCTGCCGCTATTTAACGGCTATCATTGGTGCACTGAAATAAGAAAGCTGTCCAAAGTGCCGATCATCTTTATTTCATCGAACAGTGATAATATGAATATCGTCATGGCCATGAATATGGGCGGAGATGACTTTATCGCCAAGCCTTTTGATTTGAATGTCTTGGTGGCCAAGGTTCAGGCTATTCTGCGGCGAGCCTATTCGTTTCAGGGCGAGGCCGATTTATTGGAGTACCGGGGAGCCATTTTAAATCTTTCGGATGCCAGCCTGATATTTCAGGAACAAAAGGTGGAGCTGACAAAGAATGATTTCCGGATCCTGAAGATTCTGATGGAAAACAAAGGAAAAGTGGTTTCCCGGGATCAGATGATGACCCGCTTATGGGATGACAACTGCTTTGTGGATGATAATACGTTAACCGTGAACATTGCCCGGCTAAGAAAAAAGCTGGATGAGGCGGGGCTGACTGAATTTATCACAACGAAAAAGGGCAGCGGTTATCTGGTGGAGGATTGAGATGGAAGATTCATTGGGATCAGTTATTGTTTCTTATTTAAAAGCACGGATTAGGGTGATTTTAGCTTTTGTGCTGTTTATCTTTATTTTTGCAATTGTCTATTTTTTATACCAGATTAACCTGGAACCGCTTGTTTACAGCATTCAATTGATAGGAGCGCTGGCTTTTGTTCTGGGGGTGTGGGATTTTAGCAGTTATTATAAAAAACTGCATCGCATGATAGAATTCAGAAAAGCCATTTTAGTGGAAATGAAGCCATTGCCCAAACCTAAAGACGAAATTGAAGAAGAATATCAAAAAGCTATCAGGGTCCTGGTGGACAGCCGCTTTGAGCTGATCGTTCAGGCTAAAAACAACCAGAAAGAACTGAATGACTATTATACTTTGTGGGCCCATCAAATCAAGACACCAATCTCAGCAATGGATTTGCTATTGCAGACCCAGGCGGAAAAAGCCAGTCCCCCGGCTGAACTGCGACAGGAATTGTTTAAAATCAAGGAATATGTCGAAATGGTTCTTCAGTATCTGAGACTGGAAAGCATGTCATCGGATCTGATTTTAAAGGAATATGATTTGCTTGCCCTGATTCAGGGAAGTGTCAAAAAATACAGTATTATTTTTATCAATAAGCGGATATCTCTGGAATTGGAAGAAATGGATTGTACGGTGCTTACCGATAAAAAGTGGTTGACGCTGGTTCTTGAACAGATCATCTCCAATGCCTTGAAATATACACCCAGGGGGAAAATATCGATTTACATGAATAAAAATAAAGAAAAAACGCTGGTAATCGAGGACACCGGGGTGGGCATTCATCCTGAAGATATCAATCGGATTTTTGATCGTGGCTTCACGGGGTACAATGGACGAATGGATCAGAAATCGACGGGAATTGGCCTGTATCTCACCAAATCGGTTTTGGATAAGTTGGCACATGGGATCTCAGTGGAATCCCAATTGGGAGTTGGAACAAAAATAGAAATCGATTTATCCAGAAAAAATATCGAATTATTTTAAGCTTACAAAACTGTAAGGTTAAAACGGGAAATGTAAGCCAGAATTATGGTGGGGCATTTCCCTTTTTATTATACTGAGTATAGTAAAAAGAAGGAGGCCAACAATGAGTCTTTTAGAAGTAAAAAGTTTGCAAAAAATTTATACCACCCGTTTTGGTGGAAATCAGGTTCAGGCTTTGAGTAATGTCAGCTTTTCGGTGGAAAATGGCGAATATCTGGCGATTATGGGAGAATCGGGTTCGGGGAAAACAACCCTTTTGAATATTTTGGCGTCTCTCGACAAGCCCACCGGGGGTGAAGTCTTTCTCGATGGAAATAATATCGTAAAAATCAAGGACAGTGAAATCTCAGCTTTTCGTCGGGATAATCTGGGTTTTGTTTTTCAGGATTTTAATCTGCTGGATACTTTTTCAATTCAGGATAATATATTTCTGCCCCTGGTCCTATCCCAAAAGCCCTATGAGGAAATGAATAAACGACTCAAACCGCTTTCAAAAAAACTGGGGATTGACGAAATCCTTCCCAAATACCCTTATGAGATTTCCGGCGGTCAAAAACAACGCACAGCGGTGGCAAGGGCTCTGATAACCAACCCAAAGCTGATCCTGGCAGATGAACCCACCGGTGCACTGGATTCAAAGGCGGCAATGAATCTCTTGAAGATTTTTTCGGAAATCAATGAGGCCGGCCAGACGATTTTAATGGTAACCCACAGTATTGCCGCGGCAAGTCATGCTAAACGGGTGCTTTTTATTAAAGACGGAGAAATCTACAACCAGATTTATCGGGGCTCCATGAATAATGATGAAATGTATCAAAAGATCTCCATGACCCTCACGGTATTGGCAACAGGGGGTGTGAAGGGTGAATAAAATATTTTACCCCAAATTGGCCCTTACCAATCTGAAAAAAAATGCGGATACCTATGTACCCTATATTCTAACCTGTATCGGTTCGATTATCGCTTTTTATACCATGATTTCCTTTTATGGAAACAAAGGGCTGGATGAGATGCCGGGTTCGATTAATCTAAAGACAATCCTATTTTTGGGAACCATTGTGATTGGTATCTTTTCAACAATTTTTCTATTTTATACCAACAGTTTTTTAATTAAGCGGCGTAAAAAAGAACTGGGGCTGTACAGTATACTGGGTATGGAAAAGAAACATATCGCCCGGGTTTTGTTTTATGAAACGGTTGTGGTGACGATAGTCAGCCTTACGCTGGGATTATTGGGGGGAATTTTAATTGGAAAGCTATTGTATTTGCTGCTGTTGAAATTGCTTCATTTTACAACGCCCATTCAATTTTATATTGATGGACGGGGACTGCTTATTACGGCTGGAATTTTTCTGGTTATCTTTTTTCTGACCCTATTAACTAATTTTATTCAGGTTAAAATGGCCAATCCCATTAATCTTCTGAAAGGAGGAGAACAAGGGGAAAAAGAACCGAAATCCTCATGGATTGTGACGCTTTTCGGGATCATCTCGCTGGGCATTGGTTATGGAATCGCCTTGACGGTAAAATCACCCGTTGAAGCTATTTTATTGTTCTTTGTGGCCGTGATTTTTGTAATCATCGGAACCTATGCACTTTTTACGTCTGGCAGCATTGCCCTGCTAAAAGTTCTAAAAAAGAATAAGAACTTCTATTATCAGTCCCGTAATTTTATTTCCGTTTCCGGGATGATTTACCGGATGAAGCAAAACGCGGTGGGCTTGGCCAATATCTGTATCTTGTCCACCATGGTGTTGGTGACAATTTCCACCACGGTATCTCTGTATATTGGTCAGGAAAGCATGATGCGGGATATGTATCATTTTGATATGATTGTTGTTGGTGAAAATACCGGAAATGATGAAGCTTTGGTAGCTGAGTCGATCCAGAAAACAGCGGAGCAGAGGGGTGTCAATCCGACTGACCAGATCAATCTTCGACTTGGAAATTTGACCGCTTTTTTAGAGGGCGATCATTTTATGCCTGATCTTGTCGCTAAAGAAGACAAGGACAACAATTATTACACCACAAAAACCGATGTATGGTTGATTCCGTTAGAGGACTATAATAAAATGAGTGACACGTCCACGGATTTAAATGAAAATGAAGTGATGATCTTTTCGGTAGGCGATAATTACAATCAGAAAACCATGACTTTTGGAGACCGTAGTTTTTCGGTAAAAGAGAATCTCCAGACATTTCCACTGAATAATAAGAAAGCAGAACTGGTTGGAAAAACCTGTTATATTATTGTAAAAGACGAAGGGGTTATCGCGGATATTCAAAATAATCTGTATCCTGATAATAATAGTAAGTCCTTATTATTTGGAAAATTCTTTAATCTGGAAGGGAATGATGAAGCGAAACTCGCTTTTTCGGAAAATGTTTTTCAACAAGTTGAAGGAATTAACCCGGATATCGATAAGGCAAGTTACTATGTCTCGCTAACGGAATGGTACTCCATTTTTGGGGGCTTCTTATTCCTCGGTGTTTTTCTGGGAACATTGTTTATGATGGCCACGGTACTGATTATTTATTTCAAACAGATTTCCGAAGGCTATGAGGATCGGGATCGCTTTGAAATCATGCAGAAGGTGGGAATGGATAAAGCCGAGGTTAAAAAAACGATTGGAAAGCAGATTCTGATGGTGTTTTTCCTGCCCCTGGCGGGAGCAACCATTCATGTCGCCTTTGCCTTCCGGGTGATGGCAAAAATGCTGGCAGCCTTCAGGCTCACCGATACCGGACTGATTTTAATTTGCACGATTGTTGTGACATTAATCTACGCGTTAATCTATGCTCTGGTATATTGGTGGACCGCAAAAGCCTATTATAAGCTGGTGAAGTAGAAGATTGAATCATTAGAATGAATAAAAATACAGTGCCGAGGGTAGCTTGAATTTTACCGAAAAAGATTTAAGACGAGAAATGTACTTTATATGGTATTATTATTTCCGAAATAATTTATCCGAAAAGTGTGGGGAATCCCCACACTTTTCGTTTGCGAATTGGATTTAACCGATTTAGTTTAACCGGTAAGGTTTGAAGGGGTATTAAAAATATGAATACATTCATCAGAAGGCAAATTCAAAATTTTGCTATTTTTCTTTTAGTAATCATTGGATTTGGAAATTTGCTTGCAGCGTTGCCTTTGAAATTTGCTAAAGCGTTTGAACATTTATATGGCAATATGATCGATCCGAATGCTGCCGCAATTCACGGAGTATTGTCTTTTTTACTCGGAGCGCTGATGCTTCTGCTGGCTTACAGTTTGTATAAAAGGGTTCGTAATGCCTGGATTCTTGAGGTCATTGTTATTTTTGCAGCTTTGGTTTTAGAGATTGGACATTTTCATAAATTTTCGGTTCCGATTGTTATTATTGAGTTATTTGTTCTGTTTGTGTTGGCGTTTTCTTATAAGGACTTTTCTAGATTACCCAACCGAGTAACCCTGAAATGGGCTTTTGTATTTGTTGGGATTTCGTTTGTTTTACTGATTGCCAATGCTTCTCTTGGTTTGTATATCATGAGACCGCATATTAATGATGTGCATACCGTTTATAACGCTTTGTTGGGTTCAGTGAATTTACTGATTTTTATGGATACTTCGGTATTGGATATAAAGAATAATGTCGGTCAGATTTATGCAGATTCTCTGATTGTTTTAAACTGGATTTGCATTTTTGCTTCGGCCTTGCTTCTTATGAAGCCGCTGGTATATGATTATATTCATGATAAACATGATAAGGAAAGAGTCCGAAAAATTGTACTTAAACATGGACAAAACCCGATGTCTTATCTGTCTCTTGAAAATGACAAACGTTATTTTTTCAGTAAAGATGTTGAAGGCGTCTGTTCCTATACCATTGTGGGCAAGGTTTTAGTGTGTTGTGGAGATATTATCTGTGACAAAAAAGATGGCTTCGTTTTTTTGACTGAACTGATAACATTTGCCAGGCAAAACGGTCTCGATATTTTATTCCTTAATGTGACTGAGTATTTTCTTGATTTATATAAAACGGCACAGTTTGGCATTGTAAAATACGGAGAAGATGCCTGCTTTAATCTGTCTGAATACAGTCTTGCTGGAGGAAAAGTGGCAAAGGTCAGGGCCGCAATAAACCATGCTAATAAGGCGGGAATTACGGTTGCCGAATATCAACCGAAAATAGCGCGTAATCTTGAAATAGAAAAGGAAATATTTGAAATATCCGAAGAATGGTTTAGGAGCAAAAAGATTTCGGAAATGACTTTTATGCTTGGCGGCATTGGGCTTGACGATCCCCTTGATCGACGATATTTCTATGCCCGGGACGCACAAGGAAAAATGCTTGGATTTGCGGTCTTCTTACCGTATTTAAATGGATCCGCTTATTTAGTTGACGTGACCAGAAGAAAAAGCGATGCGCCGCAAGGGGTTTTGGAAAAAATTAATTACGAGGCATTCATGGTATTTAAAGGTGAAGGGGTGCAATTAGTCAATATGGGGCTGTCACCTCTCTACAATGTGGCATCAGGAGATAAAATAACGATCAATGAAAAACTTTTCGCCTATGTTTACGACAATATGAATGACTCATATGACTTTAAAGCGCTCCATCATGCAAAAGAAAAGTATGCACCTTCTTATTGGGAAGAACGATATATTGCCTATTCGCCAAAGCCTTTTTCGCCGCAATATGCTTATGCTATTGTAAAAGTTCAAAATCCCGATAATATTTCTAAACTCGTATTGAATCAACTAAAAACGAAGAAAGAGGAGAAGGACAAAAGTAACAAATAGGTTTTGCGCAAAAGATGAAAACTTATATATTTTAGCAGTAACTGAGGGGATGTTTTGAAAAAAATAATTCTGTACATTCAAATAAATCATGTTATAATATATTCATAATTGAATAAGAAATGTATAAATTCATTTAGGATGAATAATTTCATTGAGGGAATCTGGTTAGAATCCAGAACGATCCGGTCACTGTAATTAGTTACGTCTCCTTAATATGTCACTGAGCACGTATTGCTTCGGGAAGGCAAGGAGAATAAAAGCTATAAGTCAGGAAACCTACTAAATTGAAGTGCTGAAGTATCCTTCCAGGGAAAAGGGGAATTAGTAACGTTAATAAAAGTTGGTTTTTTGATGTCTTAAATTTATAAATCAATTGATAACTGATAATCAAACCTCTTTTTCTGTAGGAATATAGAAAAAGAGGTTTTTTTTCGGGGTGGCACTCAATTGGTTCAAACAGATTAATCGAATAGATCATAGCGCGATATTGAAATGGACAACATGGAATTCTATATTTTGAGGTTGATAAAAAACATTCGGGGGAAAAAGATGAAAAAAGGTATGAATTATGAAGTTAAGTGAAAAAAGAATCATCACATTAGTGGCAGCCTTTGCATTGGCGTTCGGAGTTTATCCAGTTGCCAATGCAATGCATATCATGGAAGGATACCTTCCAGTACAATACTGTATCGTATGGGGTATTGTCTGTCTGCCATTTCTCGTAAGAGGTTATTTTTCCATCAAAAAAGCAGTTTCGCAAAATCGTAAATCCATTACTTTATTTGCAATGGTGGGAGCATATATATTCATTATATCATCATTAAAGATTCCATCTGTTACCGGAAGCTGTTCGCATATGACCGGAACTGGATTGGGGGCAATTTTATTTGGACCAACTGCAGTTAGTATTTTAGGTCTGATTGTACTTATCTTTCAAGCAATTTTGTTGGCCCATGGTGGTCTTACAACCCTGGGGGCCAATACATTTTCAATGGCCATTGCCGGTCCTTTAGTATCCTATGGAATATATATCTTATGTAAGAAGGTGAAGGTGAATAAGCGAGTGGGTATTTTCCTGGCTGCTTCAATTGGCGATTTGTTTACATATTGTGTGACCAGTTTTCAGTTAGCGGCCGCTTATCCATCCGATAATGGCGGAATAACAGCGTCTTTCCTGAAGTTTCTGGGAGTATTCGCACCGACTCAGATTCCCCTGGCGATTATTGAAGGGATTCTGACGGTTGTGATTATGATTATGCTGGAGTCTTACGCAACATCGGAATTGATTGATATTGGATATATGAAGGGGGAAATAAATAATGTCAAAGTCAAATAAAAAGACGATAATTGTTTTATTGTTAATCGTAGTAGTGATTGCAATGGTCCCGTTATTTACATTAAAAGGAGCTGAGTTTGGTGGCTCCGATGATGCGGGAAGTCAAGCAATTTCAGAAATTACAGGAACGGATTACCAGCCATGGTTTACCCCCGTTTTAGAAACATGGATTGGCGGAAAATTACCAGCAGAAATTGAAAGTCTGATGTTCTCCTTACAGACGGGCCTCGGTGCAGGAGTTTTGTTTTTTTTCCTGGGCAGATATGTAGAAAGAAATAAATGGCAAAAAAAGATGTGTGATAAAGAAGCGGAATCGCCTGACTCCCTGAATTGATATAAGGTGAACTATTGTTTGCTTCGTATCAGGATATAACGGTCCGCGTTAATCGTACCGATATCGAGTATCGAAGTCTAATGTTGAATTCCAATCGGGTCGTTATGAAATTATCCGATTGGAATTTTCATGTTGAGTACAAGAGCTTTCGACTTTTGGCAGAAATGAGATGAACAACAGTTTCATTTAAATAAAAATAGAAAAATAATAAGTACTTACAAATTGGTACTTGATATAAAGAGGATAGGTTATGAAAGAACCAATTTTAAAGGTCCGTGATTTATATTATGTCTATGGAAATGGACAGATAGGACTGGACGGGGTTGATATTGATATTAATGAAGGTGAAAAGATTGCGGTTATCGGTTCAAACGGAGCTGGTAAATCGACGTTTTTTTTAAATGTGAACGGTGTCTTGAAAGCGGAAAGCGGCGAAATTAGTTATCGGGGCACAATGATTAATAAAAAAAATCTGAAAGAACTGCGGAAAAACATCGGAATTGTTTTTCAGGATGCGGACAATCAGATTATTGCCTCAACCGTTCGGGCCGAGGTTGCATTTGGACCAATGAATTTAAAACTGCCAAAAGAAGAAGTTATCAAAAGGGTTGATGAAGCATTGACCTATATGGATATTATGGATTTCAAAGACCGACCACCCCATTATTTAAGTGGCGGTGAAAAGAAAAAAGTCAGTATTGCAGATATTATTGCGATGAAGTCGGAAATTATAATTTTCGATGAGCCCACGGTGGCATTAGATCCATTAAATGCCGAGATGCTTGAGGAGGTTTTATCCAAATTGAGTCGGGAAGAAAAAACAATTCTGATTTCTACACATGATGTGGATTTTGCCTATCGTTGGGCGGAAAGAATTATTGTGTTCTGCCAGGGGAAGATTATTGCAGATGGATCGCCACTGGAAATCTTTCAAAATGAAGAAGTGCTGAAAAGGTCGAATTTGAAGCAACCCATGTTATTGAATGTTTATGAATCTCTGGTCGAGAAACATCTTATCGCGGATGAAAAAATATATCCCCGAAGTATTGAGGTGTTTCAAAAAATGATTCAAGTGATAAAATAGAAGTATGAAAGATCCACAAAATATAGGAAGAAGGGAGGTTTTGTATGAGGGAAATTATTTTATTCGTTCTGGGTTTTCTTGCGGTGGCAGTTTTGCTGATGGCAGTGGTTGGTCAGTACCATTCACAAGATGGAAAGCACCATCATAAAATTGGTCATAAGCATGGAGAAGGCGTTGTCATTGATATGCATGCTTATGCTTCAAAAATAAGAGGATGGAATCCCACGTTCAAAGTTTCGCTGGCGATGGTGTTGCTGATTTTATGCATCGCTCTGAATAATCCCTGCGTATCCGTTGCCGTTTTAATTGCCATGGCATACCTGACGATGGTAAAAGGGGGACTTTCGGTCAATGAATATCTATCGGTCCTGATGATTCCGATAACCTTTATACTCCTGGGGACTTTGGCAATTGCCATTGAATTTTCTTTTGATCCAATCGGACAGTTCAATTTGCACTGTGGTTTTTTCTATATTTATACGTCTCAGGAGAAGCTCAAGGAAATGATTTTCTTGATTTTAAAAGTATTTGCAGCCGTTAGCGCGTTACAGATGATGACCTTATCGACGCCATCTTCAGAAATTATTTCGGTGATGCGAAAAGCCCATGTTCCAAAACTGATTATTGAACTGATGAATATTATTTACCGTTATATTTTTATTTTGTTGGATGTCTATTCTAAAATGAAAAATTCTGCAGATTCACGACAGGGATACTGTGATTTCAAGACTTCCTGTTACACATTCGGAGGAATTGCTGGTAATATGCTGATTATCTCTCTGAAAAAGGCGAATGCATATTATGATGCCATGGAGGCCAGATGTTATGATGGCGAAATGATATTTCTGGAAGAAGAAAAGAAGATTGAGATAAACCAGATCATTATGGCCGTAATATTTGTTGCCGTTTTATTTCTACTCTGGGGATTAACAAAATAGAAAAAGCAGCAAAGAACAGAAGAAGGAGGAATTAACGAATGAAACTAGTGGTAGTCGGTATTAATCATAAAGATACCCCCTTGGAAATTAGAGAAAAGGGATCTTTTATCCATCGTACCCTCAATGAGGGGATTCGAACCCTTTTGAATGAGAATGATATTGCCGAAGTGATTATTCTTTCGACTTGTAATCGAAGTGAGATCTATGTGGCCACCCGGAATGTCGATGCCGCTGGAGAAATTTTAAAAGGATTTTATCTCAGCGAAAAATCTGATCAGTTGGAACCCTATCTTTTTGTAAAAAAAGAGAGAGCAGCCATGGTGCACCTTTATGAGGTGGTCACCGGTCTGGACTCAATGATATTAGGGGAAGATCAGATATTAGGACAGGTAAAAGATGCCCTGGAAAAATCCCAGGCGATTAAGGGCTGTGGAAAATATTTGACAAAAATGTTCCGTGAAGCGATTACCTTTTCCAAAAAAGTTAAAACAGTATATAAGATTTCGGAAACCCCGTTGTCGTTAAGTTCAACGGCAATTAAGCATATAAAACGGCAATATCCAGAAGATTATGGAGATAAAAAAATACTCATCATCGGTTCCGGGAAAATGGGGGAGTTGGCACTGCGCTATATGAAGGCAGAGGGCTTTCAAAACCCATATATGACGAATCGAACCTTTCATAACATGGATAAATGTGAAGCCATTCATGAAAATGTTAAAATGATTCATTATGAAAATCGTTATCAAGTGATACCGGAGATGGACGTCATCATTTCGGCAACGGCATCACCCCATGTCATTTTAAAAGCGGCAGAAATGCCGCAGTTAGATAAACCCCTTATTGTTATTGATTTAGCCCTGCCCCGAGATGTTGACGAAGCCGTGGGAAATATTCCGGGCGCGGAGTTATTAACCATCGATGATTTTAAAGAGATCATCGATGAGACCATGGTGTATCGCATGAAAGTTGCGGAAAAAATTGCCGCTGAAATTCAAGAGGAAATCGACGGACTTATTTTATGGGTTACCCATGCGAAGGTTGATAACATGGTTCAGGATCTTAACGAGACCTCCCGAAAATTAGCGGAAGAGACCATTGAAAATCTTTGTGGTCGGTTAAGTCTTACCGAAAAAGAAGAAACTTATCTGGCAAAGATCGTCCGGTCAAAATTTCGGGAAATGGTAATGCCACCGATTAAACAATTAAAATCACTGAATACGGAAGAAGAAATAATCCGGATGGAAAAAACCGTTGCCTATCTTTTTTCAGGGAGACCGGAAGCGGCTTTGGGAGATCAAAAATGATGACACCGCTGCTGTTTAATTTAAATAATAAAATGGTGCTGGTGGTTGGCGGCGGACAGGTGGCACATAGACGAATCCGAACGCTTTTGAAAAACGGAGCTCAGGTTGTCTGTGTCAGTCCGGCCATTTCTGAGAATCTTTGCAATATAAAAGAAGCTCGGTTAACTTTGATTCATGAAAATTATGGGAAAGAACAGCTGACCAACATTGATTTAGTCATCGCCGCAACAAACAGCAGGGCGTTAAACCGGCAGATAAAAACAGATTGTCAGTCCCAGAAAATTTGGTGTAATCGGGTGGACGATCCGGATGATTCTGATTTTATTTTTCCCAGTGTGATCAGGAGGGGGGATTTAACCTTATCGGTATGCACCGAAGGGGCCAGTCCTTTTTTAACTAAAAAAATTGTTGCGGATTTAGCCGCAGAGTATGACGAAAGCTATGCAGAAAGAACCGCATTATTACGGGTGCTGCGTAAAAAACTTTTCGCTGGCACGGCATCAAAAGAGGAAAATACTGAAAAACTAAAAGCATTGTCGTTATGCTCCGTTACGGAGCTGAGGAAAAAACTCGCAGAAATTGAAAGCTCAGTTACGGATGATGAAGCGACTATCGATGAATTGGAGAAAAATTAATGAATATAAAAGTCGGAACCCGGGGAAGCACTCTGGCCAGGATTCAAAGCCAATGGCTAATAGATGTATTGGCTAAGGCCCATCCCCAGATTAATTTTGAAATGGTCATTATAAAAACAAAAGGGGACTTAATTCAAAACAAGCCTCTGGATAAAATTGGCGATAAGGGCTTGTTTACCAAGGAATTGGAAGAAGCTTTGTTATCAGGCGAAATACAAATGGCCATCCACAGTATGAAGGATATGCCGTCGAGATTGCCGGAGGGGTTGTTACTGACGGTGCCGACAGGACGGGAAGATCCGAGGGACGTGTTGCTGACACCGCATAAAATCAAATCCTTAGCGGAACTGCCTAAAAACGCGGTGGTGGCAACCGGAAGCAAACGCCGGATTTATCAGCTGCAGAAGCTCAGACCGGATGTTGAGATAGTGGGCATCCGGGGAAACATCGATACCCGTATTCGAAAAATGCAGGAACAAAAATTGGACGGCATTATTCTGGCCGCGGCGGGATTGAAACGCATTGGCCGTTTTGAAGATTCGGATTATCAAACGGTAACCTTGCCTGAAACCACTTTTATTCCGGCACCTGCCCAGGGGATTCTGGCAGTGGAAATCCGAGCGGATAATGAGCTGGCAAAAGATTTAATGGGAGCCATCTGTGATGCGAATACCCTTGTTCAAATGAAGGGGGAACGCAGCTTCCTCAAAGCACTTGATGGAAGCTGCCATATTCCCATTGGCGCTTATTGCGAAATAAAAGAAGAGACCATCAAATTATACGGGCTTTATGGTTTAGAAGACGGCAGCCAGGCAGTTGTGCAGACAATTGAAGGTCTACCGGAGGAGGCAGAAATTTTGGGTGAAAAATTGGCAAAAATGTGTTATCGAGAATTGTACAAGAAACCGGGTAAGGTTTATTTGGCCGGAGGCGGCTGCGGAGATCCTGGGCTGTTAACGGTTAAAGCCAAGGAGATCCTGCAAAAAGCCGATGTTGTCGTTTATGATGCCCTGGTAAATGATGTCTTTTTAAACGATGCAAAAGATGAGGCGGAAATCATCTATGTCGGCAAGCGGGCAGGAAATCATGCGATGCCCCAGGAAGAAATCAATGCGTTGCTGGTCCGAAAAGGACGGGAAGGAAAACTCGTTCTTCGTCTCAAGGGCGGCGATCCCTATGTATTTGGCCGCGGCGGCGAAGAGGGCGAGGATCTTTATGATGCCGGCGTACCCTTTGAAGTCATCCCGGGAATTACTTCGGTTATCGGCGGCCTGGCCTATGCCGGCATTCCGATTACCCATCGGGATTGTGTTTCCTCTTTTCATGTCATCACCGGACACTTGAAATCCAACGCCTATGACGGTTCCTCAGATTTGGACTGGCCGGTGCTGGGAAAACTCAAAGGCACGATTGTTTTTTTAATGGGGGTTAAAAATTTAAAAAAAATCTGCGAAGAACTGGTCAACAACGGAATGAATCCGGAAATGCCGGCAGCCGTTGTTTACCGGGCATCGACTCCCTATCAGCGGGTGGTGACGGGAAATTTAGAAACAATTTATGACATCGCCACCGCAGCGAAAATAACCGCCCCCAGTTTGATTGTGGTCGGTGAAGTCGTGAATAAACGGGAAAAACTTCGCTTCTTTGATGAAAAACCATTGTTTGGGAAAAACATCATCGTGACGCGATCCCGGGAACAGAGTTCACAAATGGTTGAAAAAATCGCGGAGCTGGGCGGCAATGCCATTGAGTTCCCGACGATCCGGATTGCCCCCATCAATGGAGCGGCCTGCGATGACAAGGTGAAGAAACTGAAAGAATATACCCATATCATCTTTACGAGCATCAACGGCGTTGAAATCTTCTTTGATTCATTGAACCGATGCGGCAAGGATGCCAGAGCCTTTGGAAATCTTCATATTACAGCCATTGGTGAGGGAACCAGAAAAGCGTTGTCAGACCGGGGTCTGCAGGCTGATTTTGTGCCGGATAAATATGTGGGCGAAGAACTTGTCAGTGGCTTGCTGCCGCTCATCGATAAAGATTCGAAGATTCTGATTCCGCGGTCAAAAAATGCCCGGGTTTATGTGGTGGAGGAATTAGCCAAAGTCTGTTCGGTTGATGAGGTGCAAACCTACGAAACCGTTCGGGAAGATCACGCCACAGTGAATCCGCTGGAAATGCTTGAAAACAAAGAGATTGACTACATTACCTTTACAAGCTCCACCACTGTTCAGTTTTTCGTGGAGAAAATAGGCGCGGAACACATCGATGCAATCAATACCGCCAAATGCATATCCATCGGACCTCAAACTTCCAAAAAATGTGTGGAATTGGGAATCAACGTGGATATCGAAGCAGAAAAATATACCATCCAGGGAATGGTGGATGCCATTCTGAAGGATGCAGAAAAATAAATTAAGGAGAATAACAATATGTTGCCAACACGATTAAGAAAAAATATAGGCATTCGAAATTTAGTGAGAGAAACGCAGCTTTCCATGAATGATGTGGTTTATCCATTGTTTGTCGTGGACGGACAGGGAATTCGCAGGGAAATTGGCGCGATGAAAGATCAGTACCATTTGTCTCTGGATATGCTGGGGGCGGAAATTCTGGCGCTTAAAGAACTGGGAATCCGCTATGTGATTCTTTTCGGCGTGCCGGATGAAAAAGATGGCGAAGCAACGCCGGCTTTTGCCGAAAATGGTCTGGTTCAGGAAGCTATCCGGATTATTAAAAAGACAGATCCCGGGATGTACATCATCACGGATGTCTGTTTATGTGAGTATAAAAGCGATGGTCATTGTTGTTTCTTTGAAGACGATGGCGATATCAAACGAGGAAAAACACTGGAAACTTTAAGCAAAACAGCCCTGAGTCACGCCGAGGCCGGAGCTGATATGGTAGCGCCGTCGGATATGATGGATGGCCGGATCGGCCACATGCGGGAAACCCTGGATCGCGCCGGCTACGAGTCGATTCCGATTATGGCTTATTCGGCAAAATATGCATCAAGCTTTTACGGTCCTTTCAGGGAAGCAGCCAACTCCGCCCCGGCTTTTGGAGATCGAAAAAGCTATCAAATGGACCCGGCCAATTCAAAGGAAGCATTGAAAGAAATCATGCTGGATATTGACGAGGGCGCAGACATTGTCATGGTTAAACCGGCGATGCCTTATCTGGATATCATCGCCCAGGGCAAGGAACTGTCTTATCTGCCGATGGCAGCTTATCAAGTCAGTGGGGAATACGCCATGATCAGAACCGCGGTCGACAATGGTCTGATGGATTCCCGCGTAATTTTTGAGAGCTTGCTCAGCATCAAACGTGCGGGAGCAGATATCATCATCACTTATTTTGCAAAAGAACTGCAGGCCATGCTGAAGGATTATCAATGACGCTTTTACCCAAATTTTTTTTAAATTTGGTAAGTCACTAAGCGTGAGCGTGTGGCTGGTGTAAAAGCTAACGTAATTTTGGGCTGAATTCATCCTTGTAAAAATCAGGAATTCAGACGAAAAATATGATCATTATTGGAGATAGAGATGAATCGAGAAAAGTCAGAAAAATTATTTATAGAGGCAGAAAAATATATTCCTGGTGGGGTGAACAGCCCGGTTCGGGCGTTCAAGTCCGTGGACATGCCGCCTGTTTTTGTTGACCATGGGAAGGGCTCCCGGATTTATGATGTGGATGGAAATGAATATACGGATTATATTTGTTCCTGGGGACCGCTTATTTTAGGTCATGCTTCACCAGTTTATTATGAAGGCATTCAGGAAGCGCTGGAAAAAGGAACGACTTTCGGTGCCCCCACAGCGATTGAAGTTGAAATAGCCAAGCTGATTACTGAAGCCTATCCTTCCATGGAAATGGTCCGGATGGTAAGTTCCGGAACAGAAGCAACCATGAGCGCCCTGCGGGTGGCCAGAGGCTTTACCGGTCGGGACAAGATCATCAAATTTGAAGGCTGCTATCATGGCCACAGTGACGGACTTCTGGTGAAATCCGGTTCCGGCACCCTGACCTTTGGCGTGCCCACCAGTTCGGGAGTCACGCCTGGTACCGCCAAGGATACACTGGTGGCGACTTACAACGATATTGAAAGTGTGAAAGCGCTTTTTGCCGAAAATCCCGGAGAAATTGCGGCCGTAATTGTCGAGCCGGTAGCAGGAAACATGGGCGTCGTTCCACCGGATTTGGATTTCATGAAAGGCTTACGGAAAATTACGGAGTCTGAAGGAACCGTTTTGATTTTCGATGAAGTCATCACCGGATTCCGTTTGGCTTACGGCGGCGCACAGGAAGTTTTGGGGATCAAACCGGATATGACGACTCTGGGAAAAATTATCGGTGGGGGGATGCCGGTAGGTGCTTTCGGCGGACGTCGGGAGATTATGGAAATGGTAGCGCCTTTAGGCGGCGTTTATCAGGCAGGAACTCTGTCGGGAAATCCGATTGCCATGAAAATGGGCTTAAACACCCTGACCTATTTAAGGGATCATCCCGAAGTTTATGAAGGACTGGAAGAGAAGGCCAAACGGCTGGAAGCCGGGTTCAAGGCCAACATTGAAAAAACCGGCGTAAAAGCGCAAATGGTTCGTTTTAAGGGAATGACCTGTCTGTTCTTTACGGATCAGCCGATTGACAGCTATGCCGCCGTCATGACCTCAGATACCAGGGCGTATACGCAATATTTCAAATCCATGTTGGAGGCCGGAAACTTCCTGCCTCCAGCGCAGTTTGAGGCGATTTTTATTTCCGACGCCCACACGCTCCAGGATATTGAAAAAACCATTGAGGACAATTATCAGGCATTGAAAAAATTAAAATAAATTTGTCAAAAAACAGGAGAAACACGATGGAAAAAAAAGCACTGCTGGTTATCAGTTTTGGAACATCTTACGCTGAGACCCGGGCAAAAACCATAGCGGCTACGGAGCAATGCTTGCAGAAAGCATTCCCGGACCATGACTTTTACCGCGCCTTTACTTCACGGATGATTATTAACAAACTGAAGAAACGGGACAATGAAATTGTGGATGTGCCGCGAGAGGTATTGAAAAAACTCAAAGAAGCTGGATATACCCATGTTCGCTGTCAAACCACCCACATCATCAATGGTCACGAGTATGAAATCACCTTAAAAGAGCTAAAAGCTTTTGAAAATAATTTTAAATCACTGACATTGGGAAGACCGTTATTAACGACCGTGGAGGATTATGAAGAAACAGTGGATGTCGTGATGGGTAAAATGCCGAAGCTCAAAAAAGGGGAAGCCCTCGTCTATATGGGACACGGTACCGATCATCAGGCCAATGCCACTTACCCATGCCTGGATTATATGTTTAAGATGAAGGGCTATGAGGATGTCTATGTCGGTACGGTCGAGGGCTTTCCGGAGTTGGAAAACATCGTGCCGCTACTGCAGGATAAAAAATATAAAAAGATTTATTTGGCACCCTTTATGTTGGTTGCCGGAGACCATGCGCGTAATGATATGGCGAGTGATGATGAAGCGTCATGGAAAACCGTTTTAGAGGAAGAACAATTCAAAGTAGAATGCATTTTGGAAGGTCTGGGGGAATATCCCGGTATTCAGAACATGTTTGTAGAACATTTAAAAAAAGCACAGCCCGTTACAGAAATGTAGGGACATTATAAAGTTTAGGAGAAATTATTTATGAATACTGTTTATTTAGTGGGTGCAGGTCCTGGAGATCCAGAGCTTATTACGGTTAAAGGTCAACGGATTGTCAATGAAGCGGATATTATTATTTACGCTGGTTCGCTTGTGAATAAAGCCATTATTGGCGGACACAAACCAGATGCTGAGATTTTCAACTCCGCGTCTATGACTTTGGATGAGGTCATTGCCGTAATTAAAAGAGGAACCGATGAAGGCCAGAAAATTGCCCGGGTACACACCGGAGACCCATCCATCTATGGCGCCATTAGGGAGCAGATGGACCGTTTAGAGACACTAGGCATTCCATATGAAGTTGTTCCCGGGGTCAGTTCATTCGTGGCCTCCGCGGCAGCACTTAAAAAAGAATTCACCCTTCCGGATGTATCCCAAACCGTTATTTTGACACGATTAGAGGGAAGAACGCCAGTTCCGGAAAAAGAAAAATTAGAGAATTTGGCATCTCATCAGGCATCCATGTGTATATTTTTGTCTGTACAAATGATCGATGACGTGGTAAAACAATTAATGACACATTATTCACCGACGACTCCGATTGCCGTGATTCAGCGGGCAACTTGGGAAGATCAGAAAATCGTGATGGGAACACTGGAAACCATTGCCCAGAAAGTTAAAGAAGAAAAAATAACAAAAACGGCGCAAATATTAGTTGGCGATTTTTTAGGGGATGAATACAGCTTATCCAAACTGTATGATCCTTCCTTTACCCACGAATATCGTCAAGGGGTTGAATAATAAAGTGAACAAAGAAACATGGGCCATTGTCACCTTATCTCAGGATGGTGTTGCTCTGGCAGAACGGCTTGCCCAGCGTCTGGAGGATAAGACGTGCAATATTTACACCAGGGAAAAATATGCCAAGAAAACGATACAGGTTTTTGAGTCCGATATTACGACCTTTATGGGGCGCATGATGGGCGAATATGATATTATCTGTTGTATCATGGCGACTGGCATTGTGGTCAGAGCGATTGCACCGAATCTGAGGCATAAGTCAACGGATCCGGGAATTCTGGTGATGGATACAAAAGGGGAATATGTTATCAGTTTATTGTCCGGTCATTTAGGCGGAGCCAATGATGCGGCGCGACTGGTGGCAAAACGTCTGAACGCCCAAGCGGTGATTACCACCGGCACTGATGTCAAGGGAACCATGGCAGTGGATGTGCTGGCGGAAAAGTTAAACTGCGTGATTGATAATTTTACTGATGCTAAGGATATTACCGCATTAATTTTAAATAATGAGCCCATCGGCCTGATCAATCAGGAAAATTGCGAATTGGATGCGGTGATGCTCCCCCAAAATATAGTGCTGTTAAAAACACTGAGTGAGTTTGAAAAAGGCGATATCGAAAAATATGCCGGCCTGATACTGATTTCATTGAATACAAAAAAGCCAATATTGAACACTTCCTGGGTGCAGCTTATCCCCCAAAAGTTGGTCTTGGGTATTGGATGTCGCCGGGATACACCGGGAGAAAAAATAATTGCCGCGGTTCAGTTGACCCTGGCATCACTAAACTTGAGTGACAAAGGCATTAAAGCCTTGGCAACGATTGGTTTAAAGGAAAATGAATTAGGAATTGATGCAGCCTGCAGCTATTTTAAAGCGAGAAAAGTGATTGTTCCCAATGAAATGGTCAAAATGGTCCAAAGCCGTTTTGAAGGATCAGAGTTTGTTTACCAAACAACGGGACTGTATTGTGTCTCTGAACCCTGCGGGTACATCGCTTCGAGCTTTGGAAAATGTCTCTTGGAAAAACAGAAAATGAATGGCATTACCCTTTCGGTGTGGCTGGCAGAAAAATAGAGTAAGAAATTAAAGATGGAATCAGAAGAAGGAGTTGGAAAATGAGTAAAATATACGTTACCGGTATTGGCCCTGGGCTTTATGAGCATATGACTGAGGCGGCTAAAGCGAGTTTAGCCGATGCGGACATCATTATTGGTTATAAAACCTATATTGATATTATTGCGGATTTGATTGGCGATAAGGAAGTTTTATCATCTGGGATGCGTCGGGAAATTGACCGCTGCGAAAAAGCCTTGGAACTGGCGCAACAGGGCAAAAACATTTGTCTGGTAAGCAGCGGGGATGCCGGCGTTTTTGGAATGGCCGGGATTATGCTCGAAGTGGTTGAATCAAAGCATAGCGATATTGAGGTCGAAATTATCCCTGGGATTTCTGCCGCAAATGCGGCGGCAGCAACTTTAGGTGCCCCACTGATGCATGACTACGTCGTTATCAGTCTGAGTGATCTGCTCACTGATTGGGAAGTGATTGAAAAACGGCTCCATTGTGCTGGTGAAGGAGATTTTGTGATCAGTCTTTATAACCCCAAAAGCAAAGGCCGACCGCATAATATTGAAATGGCGCAGGAAATTCTATTAAAATACAAAGCCCCGGAAACGCCCGTTGGCATTGTTCGAAATGCCAAACGCCACGATGAATCGTATGTGATCACCACCCTGAAAAAAATGAACGAGGCAGAGATTGACATGTTTTCAATGGTCATCATCGGCAATTCAAAAACGTATGTTACAAGAGATCAATTAAAAATGATCACACCAAGGGGGTATCAGCTGTGATTCTGGTACTTGGAGGAACGATTGATGGTCGCGAACTGACTGAAGCTTTGCTTGAAAAAGGCAAAGAGATTTGCTATTCATCGCTTACTAATATTGCTACCGAGATCATTCAAGAAAAGCCTGGATTGACAAAGATTTCCGGACAGCTGGACGGAAGCACCCTGCGGGAAACGCTGACGATTTACAATATTGATCTTTGCATCGATGCGACCCATCCTTATGCCCGGGAAATATCGGAAAATGCAATTTGGGCCTGTGATGCGATGAATGTTAAATACATTCGGCTGGAAAGACCTTCGCATATTGATGAAGGGGAAGATGTTCTGGCTTATGACACTTATGAAGAGGTCAGAGACTATTTAAACGGTGCGATGGGTAATAATGACAGCAATATTCTGTTAACCACCGGAAGCCGGCAGTTGGAAATATTTGAAGACCTTCCTAAAGAACGAACCTATGTAAGAGTATTGCCAACCCCAGGAGTACTGCAAAAGTGTCAAAATCTGGGCTATAAAACCAGTAATATTATCGCTATGCAGGGGCCGTTTTCAGTGGAACTGAATGCTGCCATTATGGCAGAATACAATATTGGTTTTGTGGTAACAAAGGACAGTGGTGATGTCGGCGGTGTTGGTGAAAAGGTTGAGGCAGCCCGAAAAGTCGGTGCCAAGGTTTTATTTATCCGTCGACCGGTGGTTGCCTATCCCAAAGTTGTTTCGTCGACTGACGAAGCAGTGGCTTTGGCAACGGAAGATATCAAGATTTCGGTTTAATGGAAAACGAAAAGGAGAAACAATGGCAAAAAATATTATGTTTATGGGTACTGGCTCTTCGGTTGGAAAAAGTCTTCTGACGGCGGCATTATGTCGAATATTAAATAATAACGGCTATACGGTGGCACCCTATAAATCCCAAAATATGGCCCTTAATTCTTTTATAACCAAGGACGGCAAAGAAATGGGACGGGCTCAGGTTGTTCAGGCAGAATGTGCTAGAATGGAGCCACAGGTGGAAATGAACCCGGTGTTATTAAAACCCAATTCGGACATGGGTGCTCAAGTCATTCTGATGGGAAAAGCGGCATTCAATATGGATGCGATGGATTATCATGCCCATAAGCCGAAATTAGTGGATATTGTCGTTTCGGCCTATGATTCATTGGCCGAGGGAAAAGATATTATTGTCATTGAAGGGGCAGGAAGTCCCGCGGAAATCAATTTAAGAGATAATGACATTGTAAATATGGGGTTGGCAGAACTTGTGGATGCCCCGGTGATACTGATCGGAGATATCGACAAGGGTGGTGTTTTTGCATCCATTTATGGTACAATTATGCTATTGGAGCCGGAAGAGAAAAAGCGAATTAAAGGTTTTGTCATCAATAAATTCCGGGGAGATGTCGAATTATTAAAACCCGGGATTGAAATGATCGAAGAAAAAATTAATATTCCCTGCCTTGGGGTTATTCCCTACAAACGTTTTGTTATTGATGATGAAGACAGTGTCACCGAACGATTTGACAATCAAAGTGAAGGTTTGATTACCATTGGGGTGGTTTATCTGCCGCATCTTTCTAATTTTACCGATTGCACCGCTTTTGAAATGCATCCGGATGTGAAGGTGGAATATTATCGGAATCAACGGGAGCTGCAACTGGCGAATCCTGATTTGCTGGTGATTCCCGGGACTAAAAATACCATTGATGATACCGGTCATCTCATTGAAAGCAAAATGGCGGATGAAATTCGCCGCATGCACGATTGTGGAGTCCCCATTGTCGGAATCTGTGGCGGTTATCAGCTGCTCGGCAAAGAAATTCGCGATCCGCTCGGCATCGAGTCAAACAAGGGAAGCATCGAAGGATTGGGATTATTAAATATCGTGACCACCATTGGCGAAGAAAAACGTACGGTTCGGACAACCGGAAAAGTTCAGGGAAAGTTCATGGGAATGGAATTGCTTGATATGATTGTGGAAGGTTATGAAATTCATATGGGGGAAAGTGAAGCTTTGGGTAATTCAAAAAGCTTTGCAATCCTGGAAGACGGTACTGTCGACGGTGTCATTGCTGAGGATGGAACCGTTATGGGGACTTATCTTCATGGTATTTTCGATAATGATGATTTCAGAGAAAAAATTATTGAGGCAATCCGTGCTAAAAAGAATTTGGAAGCCGGGCCGGTTGCTTTCGATTTCAAGGCTTTTAAGGAAGAACAGTACGATCTTCTGGCGGAAACAGTGGAAACCAATCTGAACATGAAAAAAATAATGGAAATATTGGAGAAATAGAAAATTGAATTTAATTGAAGGACTTCCCCTGGGTTTAGGGGGCGGCTTTTGGTTTTTGCTCATACTATTTGGGGTTGTCCTGGATTGGTTAATTGGCGATCCATCCTGGCTGCCGCATCCCATTGTTGGAATGGGGAAAACCATCAGCTTTTTAAACAAGAAATTAAATCGTGGCAAACATCGAAAAGCAAAAGGTTTTTTGCTTTTGTTTTTGGTGCTCGCATTAACCGGGATCATTGTTTTTACGCTGCAATGGATATGTTATAAGATCAATATCTTTCTATATATCATTTTCAACTTATATCTTATCGTTACTTCTCTGGCAGCAAAAACCCTGGCAACTGAAGTGGAAAAAGTAATGAATGCCTTAAAAGGCGGAGATATCGAAGTTTCTCGTATTCAGGTAGGATACCTGGTGGGGCGGGATACCACCGAACTCAAAGAAAAAGAAATTATCCGCGCTACTGTGGAAACCACCGCAGAAAATACGATTGATGGTGTTTTGGCACCGCTTTTCTACCTGCTGCTCGGAGCACTGCTTCCCGTTCCCTGGCTTAATCCGGTAATGCTGGTGATGCTGTATAAAGCGACCAATACGCTGGATTCCATGGTTGGATATATTCAGGAACCCTATAAAGATTTTGGCTATGCTTCGGCAAAATTTGATGATATCATCAATTTTATTCCGGCCCGAATGGGAAGCTTTTTTATGCTGATTGCGGGTATGTTTTTAGGTTATCCGTTTAAAGACGGATGTCGCATCTTTAAACGGGATCGTTTAAATCATAAGAGTCCCAACTCGGCACACCCGGAGTCAGTCGTGGCCGGGCTTTTAGGCATTCAATTGGGTGGAACCAATCAATATTTTGGAGAAATTTTAAAAAAACCAACAATTGGAGAAGCCAAAACACCTTTGGAAACACTGGATATTAGAGAAACCATCACAATTATGTATGGGAGTGAAGTTGTGGTTATGATTATCAGTATCATCGCAGCAGTGCTCATATTTTCATTTTAACAAAGCAGGTTGATTATAATAATTGGGAGTATAAAATGAACAAACATGGCGGATATATCGGAAAAAACATCGAGATGGTTGATTTTAGCGTAAACATCAACCCTTTGGGGATTCCCGAAATAATTAAGAAAAAACTCATTGATGGAATCGATCAGCTCGTGAAATACCCTGAAATAACAGGAAGATCGGCAATCATGAAGATTTCTCAGGATTTGGGCGTGTTTCCGGAGAATGTGATTCTCGGAAATGGCGCCATTGAACTGATCTATTTATTTTCACGAAGCAATGGACCGGGGAAAGCTTTAATTATTCAGCCAACTTTTAATGAATATGAGCGTGCTTTAAAGCTGTACGGTTGGGACGTTGACTATTATGTATTGAAGGAAGAAGATGATTTTTCGATTGATCCTGTTGAATTGGAAAAGATCATCGAAAAAACGAAACCTCAGGCGGTTTTTTTATGCAACCCCAACAACCCCACTGGTCGTGTTTATTCAATTGAGTTTATTACAAAACTCATTGAAAAATCGGCGCAAACAATCACCTGGTTTTTGGATGAATCGTTTATGGATTTTTCCAATGAAAGTGGCGGACTTACATTGGTTAAAAATACGGATTATCCGGTATTTATATTAAAATCCCTGACTAAATTTTATGCGTTACCGGGTCTTAGAATCGGGTATGGCGTCGGGAATCCAGCCGTAATAAAAAAAATGGAGAGCTTTAAAGAACCATGGACCATTAATGGATTGGGGCTGATTGCAGCAACCGCTGTATATGATGAAATTGACTATGCCAAACAAACAAAGGCGTACATTGAACAGGAACGGCAGCGTATTTATGAGGAACTAAAAAAAATAGGAACGATAAAAGTTTATCAAAGTGGAACGGATTTTCATCTCTGCCGCATTCTTAAGGCAACCGCATCAGAATTGAAAAGTGCGATCGAATCAGAAGGCATGTCGATTCGAACCTGTGAGGACTTTGTCGGTTTGGATGAGTCATATTTTCGGATTGCCATTAAGAAGAGCGAAGAAAATAACCGACTGTTGATATTTCTTAAAGATTGGAGAGCTTAGAATGAGCTTAATATTTATTACCGGGGGTGCCCGGAGTGGCAAGAGCAGTTATGCGGAACATTTGGCAAAGGAGTTGTCAAAACCAGTGGTTTATATTGCCACCGCCATTGCCTTTGATGATGGTATGAAGGACCGTATTGCCAAACACCAGGCTCAGCGTCCGGAGAATTGGGGTACGATTGAACAATATAATAATTTTGAAACCCTGAAGGATAATCCGGCATTTCAAAAAACGGATGTGGTGCTTTTTGATTGTCTCACCGTGATGGCCACCAATAATATGCTGGATTTTCAGGTAGACTATGATACCTGTACCATGGATACGGTGTCAGAAGTTGAAGCGTCCATCAAGTGCGAAGTAGAAAGACTTTTGGATGTATGCAAGGATAAAACTCTGATTATGGTGTCCAACGAGGTTGGATTGGGTTTGGTGCCATCCTATAAACTGGGAAGTTATTTCAGGGATATTGCCGGGCGGATGAATCAGTTGGTGGCCAGTCGTGCCGATGAAGTTTATTTCACAGTTTCCGGAATTCCCATGAAATTGAAATAGAAATATCTGGATAGCTTTAGTAGAGGACAAAATGATGGAAATAACTGGAGCAAGTGTAAAAAAAGAGCTTTTAGATTTGCGCGATGAACAGTATCAGAAGTTTTCGCGTTCATTGCTGCCGGGCACTGATAATGTGATTGGCGTGAGATTGCCAGTGCTTCGAAAACTGGCTAAAGAGATAATAAAAAAAGACTGGGAAAACTATTTGAACACGGCCGAAGATGAGTATTTTGAAGAGGTGATGTTACAGGGAATCGTGATTGGGTTAGTGGATGTTTCTTTAGACAGACGCTTTTCATTGATTGCCGATTTCATGCCGAAGATAAATAACTGGTCGACCTGTGACAGTTTTATCACCGGTCTGAAATTCACCAAGAAGAATGAAAAAGAAGTATGGCAGTTTTTGCAGCCATTTTTCCAGTCAAGGCGGACTTATGAAATCCGCTTCGGGGTGGTTATGATCAATTCCTATTTTGTCAAACCGGGTTATATAAAATCCGCCTTTGCTATTTTTGATGATTTAAACCACGAGGATTATTATGTGAAAATGGCAGTAGCCTGGGCTATTTCGACTTTCTATATTCATTATCCCAATGAAACTCGGGATTATTTGCACAACAACAAGCTCGATGCTTTTACCTTTAATAAGGCATTGCAGAAGATCACCGAGTCGAGACGAATCGATTCAGATACCAAAACAATGATTCGCGGTTTGAAAAGAAAGAATTGCAATTGATTCGTTGCTACTGGTGAATCGGAAGGGTTAGTTCAACCTTAAACATTTGATTGAGTTGATAATAATCGATTCGGCCTTGATGACGCGCAATGATTTTTTTGCAGGAATCCAAGCTGGAACCATCAGTTTCAATGACGGTTTTTCCGGAAGTATCAGAGTCAGAGATGGTTTTATTTCGCTGAACAATACATAATTCATTTTTATTGAGAATTAATCCAAAATCCACCGGTTTATCAGGATCGGCATATTTAATGACGTTCGAAACCAGATTGTCAAAAATGCGTTGAATCTGTTCCAGGTCAACCCACAACGAAAAATCCTGATCGAGACAGTTTTCAAGAACGACATTGAATCCACCTTCTTCCAATGCTTGGGTGGTGGTGTCAATAATTCGATTGAGAAGGGGCTTTCCATTGTATATTTTGAATTGATAGTATCCTTTGCCATCATCAGTAAAAGCATGCTCAAAAAGTTCATCAATGAAATTCTTCATCAGGTAGGCTTTTTTCAAGGCGGTATTCAAATAAGCTTCCTTTTTCATGAAATTGTGATCTTTTTCATTTTGAATCCGTTCAAGGTAACCGATCACTCCGGTTAGCGGCGAATGAATTTTATTGGAAACAGAGGTGATGATATGGTGGTTCTCCAATTTAACAAGATTTTCAGCTTTGCTTTTTCTTTCATATAACTGATGTAGGATGTTGATGTTTTCGGCGATCGCGGTCAATTCATCCTTCCCCTGAATGGAAACAGAGCCTTCAAAAATTTCTGCTTTAAGCATTTGCGTTTCATTTCGGATTTCTTTGATATAACTTATTTTTTTACTGAAAAACACGGTAAAAATAATGATTATAAAAAAACTAGGGATTAGGTTTAATAGAATCGTTAACCATAAACCAGAAGTACTGAAAAATGGGATGATGATCAGTGTTAATATAAGATTTAATCCGACAGCTCCCAAAAAAGCGAGGACTAAATATTTAAGGAAGACAGAACTTAATCCTTTATAGGAGGCAGCTTTTAAATTTTTAGTTTCATTTGTTTTGCTTTGCTTGTTGTTTTTCATGGGTATTCCTCTCAAAATATTCTAATACAATTATTGTAAACTGGAATCATATTTAAATCAACTGCAGGATTAAATCTCCTTAAATAAAGAAAGTTGTTTTACTCTGAGTGAATTTACGATATAATGATAAATAGATTATGATGAGGAGAAATTGAATGAGCTTATATGAAGAATGGAAAAATTATATAGAAGAGAATTGCAGTAACGAAGAGGAACAAAATGTGTTTTGGGAAAAATATTGTTCTGATGAAAAAGTCCTGTATCAAAAGATATTAGGAAGTAAAACCAAAACGATTGAAGGTAAGGTGGAAGACCTTGCTAAAGAAAGTAATATGGTTCCGGCTCAATATATGGGTTTTATCGATGGCATCAGCGAGAGCCTGGTGACGCCAATTGATCTTGAGGCTGTAGAATTGGATACTGAAATAAAGCTGGATGTTGATTTCTCGAAGCTTTACAAAAACATGCTGGGAGTTCCGGCAGAATGGCTGTATACCTTAGAAGAATGGAATAATATTTTTAGCGAAGAAGAACGGGACGTGCTGACAAAAGAATATAAACGTTCAAAAACAGTCGTCAACGAGATCAAGGTCGGTCGAAATGATCCATGTCCTTGCGGTTCCGGGAAAAAATATAAAAAATGTTGCGGACGTTAACCAATAAAAAAAGAGCGAAAGCTCTTTTTTTATTGGTTAAGCGTTTCATGAATATAAAGAATGGTGATCATCGAAAGTGATACTTCAGGAGTGAATTTACTTAAAAAAGCCGATTCGTTTTCATGACTTAAATCACCTCGGATGCTTAAAAAAACGATATAGAAGGTAATGAAGTTAAACAGAATAAATTTATTGCTGTTGGGCGTTAAAAAGGTTTTAATAATTCCAGGATTTTCAAGCAATGTGAGATTTTCCTTTAAAAGCTGGTTTAGCCGTTTTAAAAGAGCCTGAAAGAAATAATCAATGGGATAGTTTTCTAATTGGGGCACCCCTAAGTTTTTGCCTGCAATCTCAAGCAGCGAAAGGGGTAAGGGATGATTCTTATATGAAGTTTTTTTCAATAAGTTTTCCAACGAAGCCAATACTTGAGTTTGATCAGAATCTTTTGGCAAATTAAGTAATGACAGCATTTTTTTATGCTGCCTGGGATTGGAAAGCGGCAGGCCTAATTGGACTTGAAATTTTTTGTAAATTGCATTGTTTTTTTGAGTGCTTAAATAAAAGTATTTTCCCTCTACCGCATCAAAAACTTTCAGTGCATCTAAATAACCCAGTTGAATATTTTGTTGAATTCTAGCAGAATCGAAATCCAAGGTTCCGCCTAATAACTGAGAGTTGTTGACAGTAATGATTTCAACATTTTTCTCCCGGACCCATTTGCGCATTCCAATCGCTGGAAATTCAACAGAGATGATTTTTTTGAAATTCTGCTCAATCATAAAATTTATCGGAACATTGTCAAAAAAACCGCCATCAAGATAGGTTCTTCCGTCAATCTCCTGTTTTTGGAAAACCGGAAGAGCCGAACTGGCAAGTAAATAATCGATGAGCTGCCCTTCAGGGATATCTTCGATCATTAATTGTTTTGGTGTGAGACTGGTCAGATCGACAGTAACCAAACCCAAACGAATGGGTGATTTTCGAATGGCATCTTCGGAGATCAAATGGTTGAGGCTGTTTCGCAAGGGGGTAATATCCAAACCATCAGAAAAAAGAATGTTTAAAAAGCTGTTTCGAAATGCATCAAAATTTCCTTTTGACCATTCATTTACGTAGGTATTGGTTATTTCCTGATTAAGATCTAAAACCTGGTTAACTGTGAGATTTGACCAAAATTCCATGGCAATATCAAAATCATCCTGCGCAATCACGGCGGCGTTCAAGGCACCTACTGAGGTGCCAATAACGGCTCCCAGAGAATAATCGCATTCTCTGAGCGCTTTCCATACACCCATTTCAAAGGCGCCTTTCGCACCACCGCCACTAAGAACCAGACCATATTTTAATTGAGACATGTTGCATTTACCTCGCTATGCTAAAAAATGTTAACGATGAGCTGGATTTGTTTAATGGATGTTGTTTAGAAGACCGCCAAATATACCAGTAGCTCCCACACCAATGCAAACCACACAGGCGAACAAAATAAGAATCGTGAAAGCAATGCCGACAATTGAGCAGATCAATCCAGCCAATGCCATTCCGGTTGGTTTGTTTTGTGATTTCAGCTCTTTCATGGCAATGATTCCAAAAATAATACCAACAGCACCTGATATTAAACCAGTTCCCATCAGTGTGAAGAAACTGACAATAGAATAAATACCCAGACTCAATGCGATAATAGATTTAGAATCATAGTTGACTTCAACAATTTCCTCAGGGTGCCGTTCATCCACAGCATCCCTATTTCGAATGACAAATGTAAAAATTGGGCCTAAGAAAGGGAAAATAATGCTTAGTACCAGATAAACCACACGATGGTCTTTGTCATAGATGCTAAAAAGCCAGAACTGGGCAGTGTAATAATAAAAGCCAACGGCCAAAGATAAAACAAGGCCAAAGAAAACACCAATATATGGAATAAGCCCAAGAATTGACATGACCAAAGATACCGCAAATCCGATCAATGGCAAAAATATTTTGGCGAAAGGAATATGCCATGAACCGATGGAGACATCATCATTAATAAGAGAACCCTTGAGGTAATTACTGGCAATGGGAATCCAGGCCAACCAGGCATGGTCCAAGTTTCTTTTTCTGGCCATAGAATACAGACCAATGGCATTAAAGACATAACAGGTGATACCTAGGATCAGGGCAATAACCAGAATTACACCGAGAATAGACATAACAATTGGCATAATGGCCCAAAAGTTATCTGATTGGGAAGCATAGGGTGTGGCATCTTCAAAAAGATATTCAAAATCATTCATAACAAAACCTCCTAAATTAATTTTAATTACAGTAATTATACCCCAAACCCATTAAATTAACTAATCTTTCAGATGATATTCATAAAGTCGCTGAGGTATTTTAAATATAAACAGAAACCCGAGAGTAATAACAAAAAGGCTGAGTACCTGGGATGTTGAAAGGAATAAAATTGATCCTCTGGGATCTGAACGAAAAAACTCGTTAATAAACCGGAAAATGCCGTAAGACACGAGGTAGAAACCGGTGGTAAAGCCGGGCGTTTCACTTTTTGATAAGAAGATGATGAGAACCGGCGTTAAGATAAAAAGAAATAGCGACTCGGTTAATTGAGAGGGAAAAAGACCGATGCCGGATGGTGGATAGGATCCAACGGGATAATATACAGCCCCAAATCCTTCGTAGGGAATGCCATAACAGCAGCCGTTGAAAAAGCAGCCAATCCGTCCGAAAGCTTGGGCGAGAGCGAGACAGGGGACGGCTATGTCAAAATATTTGATGGCATGAAGATGATAAATATGAGTGTAAAGAAATCCGCCCAGGATACCGCCAATAAGCCCGCCATAGAAAACGGCGCCCCCGGTGGTTAGTTTAATCAAAGCTGTTTCGGGGTTGGTAATGAAACTGGGAAGTTCGACAAGAAGATAGAGAATTTTTGCGCCTAAAATACCACCAATGATTGCAAAAAGACCAAAAAACATCGCATCCATGGTGGGAATATCATACTTTTTAGCGGTAAAAATAGCAACTAAAAATCCGGACCCAGTGCCAATAAGAAATAAAATACCAAAAGTTGGGATAGTGTAGTTTAAGATGTGAATAATGGGATACATAAGACTCCTTCCATTACCAGCCAATGATATGAGGCATGATGATAAAAAAAATAGACGATTGAAATCGTCTATCCTTGGTGCGTTTTATAGATAAGCGGCAGTACTTATACAACCAACACAAGCCACACACGCAATAAAAGCAACTGCGCATAATGATAGGCCGATAATATTGAGAACTAAACCAGCTGTAGCCATACCACTTGGGGTAAAGCCTTCTTCTTGAGATGCCTTGCGAATTTGAATTCCAAAAACCAAACCGACAATCGCGCAGACAACACCGACCAGTGCCGAATAGCCAAACCAGATACAAACCAAAGAGATGATTCCCAGTACGAGGGAAGCTGTGGCTTTGTTGCTATACTGCTCCATAAAATAGCCTCCTAAAAAATAATATAACTTGGCTTCAGAATACACTAATTAGGAAAAAATGTCAAGAATTATGCATTTCTTTTAACTTGTCAACGAGGTCAAAAGCAACGTGATTAATGGTTTGTGAACCGGCAACGAGGACTAGATCATTTTCACACAAATGGCTGGTGAGATAGTCAACGATATCCTTGAAATCCGAAATGGTTACGGTTGGAATATGGTATTTTTCCTCAATGGCTTTTTGAAGATCTTCTGAATGAATGTTCCAATCATTGCCTTCACGATCTGAATAAATATCATTGAGAATGACATAATCAGCTTTTGCAAAAGCATCGACGAAGTCATCAAAGAAGGAGTAGGTTCGGGAGTAGGTGTGGGGCTGAAATACGACCCAAAGCTTATTATGAACATAGTTCAGAGCAGCATCGATCACGACCTTTAACTCAGTAGGATGATGAGCATAGTCTTCAAAGACATTGATTCCATTGACTTCACCACGGAATTCAAACCGGCGTTTGGCACCATGAAAGCGAGCCATGGCAGCGATAGACGTTTCAACGGGAATGACCAGGAAGTCACCGCAGATAATAGCGGCCAGAGCGTCCAGGACATTGTGTTCGCCGGGAATCATCAGTTCATAATGACCATAAAAGGATTTACCTTTATAAACATCAAAGTTTGGTTTGCCCACCTTGTCGTATTGAATATTTTCAGGATGCCAGTCATTCCGGGGATTTAAACCATAGGTGACAACTGGACAGCGTAAACCTTTTACAACATCCAATACATCCTGAGAATCGCCATAGGCGATCATAAGACCATCAGCGGGTAAAATGCTTCCGAATTTATGAAAGGATTCCTTGATTTGAGGAAGGCCATTTTTAAAATAGTCCAGATGATCCTCTTCAATATTCGTAATAACCCCAATGGAGTGGGAAGTTGTCAGAAAGCTATCCACATATTCACAGGCTTCAACGACAAAATATTCCTTCGAGTCGATGATTGCGTTTCCCCCGAATTCGTCAAGTTTTCCACCGATGCTTAAACTTGGTCTCAATTCAGCATATTGCAGCATGCATGCGATCATGGATGAGGTGGTCGTCTTGCCGTGGGTACCGGAAATGGCAATGGTTTTGTTGAAAATATGGGAAAAAAGCCCTAAAAAATTCGAGCGTTCAATTTTGGGAATGTTCAAATCGGTAGCTTTAATCATATCCGGGTTATCCTCATGGATAGCGGCAGAGTAAACAACACAATCTGTGTCAGCCGGGATGTTTTCATAATTGTGTCCGATGTGTACCTTAATGCCCAGACTCTCTAATTTTTCAACATAAGACGAGGTTATCATATCAGAACCTTCAATAGAAAAACCCTGAGATAAAGACATAGAGGCGAGACCGCTCATACTGCTTCCACCAATTCCAATAAAGAATAATTTATTAATTGGTCGATTGAATTTTTTTTCAAGTTGAGATTTCAAATAATCAGCTCCTTTATTTATGGTAAAATCTTAATTATTTCTTAATGATAAATCTTAAAGTGTACATTTATTCTCAATGAATGGGTATAAAATAATCAAAAATACCATTCCAATAGCCAGAAAAACACTTTACGAAAAATTATAACACAGGTGTTTGACTTGAGTAAAGATTAAAAAAAACTTGCGCTTTTATTGAAATACGAATAAAATTATGAATATTGAGAAAAATGTTCGGATTTTAAGAAATAATCATCATAGGTGAGAAATGAAGAAAAATGAAAGAATTAGTATCATTACAAAAGTATTGTCAGACCATCCCAGTAAGGTGTTTAGTTATAGTTATTTTACCGATTTATTAGAAGTCGGGAAATCAAGTGTCTGTGAGGATGTCGCTATTGTGAAAAGTGCGATTGAGATGTCGGGATCAGGCTGTGTTGAGACTTATTCTGGCGCATCAGGGGGAGTTGTTTACCATCCCATGGTAACGAAAACCGAAGAAGAAGCGATTCTTAAAGAGATTGCTGAAATGCTTCAAGAACCTTCCCGAAAAATCCAGGGTGGATTTTTATATTACAGTGATATTCTTTCAAACCCACGCTATTCAAAAAATATTGGACGCATTATTGCTTCCAAATATGGCGATAAGGACATTGAATATGTTATAACAACAGAAACAAAGGGAATTCCAGCTGCTCTGGAAACAGCGCATTATCTGAATGTACCAATGGGCATTATCAGACGATCAAACCGTGTGACTGAAGGGGCAACGACCAGTGTCAATTATATTTCAGGGTCATCCAATAAAATAAAAACAATGTATTTAAGCAGACGTATTGATTTGACTCACAAGAAAGTCTTGATTATCGATGATTTCATGAAAGGCGGTGGAACGGCGAAGGGAATGGCTAATCTGATGGAAGAGGTTGGTGCCGAAGTGATGGGAATCTGTGTTATATTTGTCACCCGATTTCCCTTTGAAAAACTTGTGGATCATTTTAAACCGCTGATTTGGATGGATGATGAGGATACCGAAGGAACTGGAATAGGCGTTTCGCTGTATTCAGAATCTTGAAAAATGATTTGAATTAAAATCGCGGAAAATCTGAATGCCAATGACAACATAATTATTTCTGATCAGCCATACAACCAGATAAATGCAGTTATGAAATAAACAGAGTGAATTCGTTCCAATGTGATGTCTGCAAACCTGATCAAATCACGCTTTTATAATAAAAAAACAAAAATTGGTATTTCGTCTTTAGAAATTAAGATGCAAAAATTCGTCATTCTTTTTAAACCCTTTTTAAGAATGGTAGGATATGGAAAAAAGTTAAGGTTTTTGTTTTAATATTGTTGAATTTGTGGTAGTATATAGGTGTGAAATTAGACATGTGACTTTATTTCAAAGGGGGAGCTTACGAGATGGAAATAACAGACGTAAGAGTACGGAAAACGTATCCAGATGGTAAAATGAGAGCGATTGTCTCGGTTACTTTTGATGATCAATTCGTTGTTCATGATATTAAGGTAATTGAGGGGCAAAGCGGATTTTTTATTGCGATGCCCAGCCGGAAAACACCGGATGGCGAGTTTAAAGACATTGCACATCCCATAAATATGGGTACCCGTCGTGAAATGCAGGAATGCGTCCTGCGTGCTTACGAAAAGGCCATAGCAGAGGATAACCAGAAAACCAATGAAGAAGAAGCAGAAGTTGAACTAGAAGTAGATTACGAAGAAGAATAAAAGTTAAAATAAAAAAGGGAGGGTGTGCTTCCCTTTTTTTGTTGTTAACTATTAATTTATATTTGGAGGCCAAAAATGAACAAATCAAAAACAATAATCTTAGCGGCCGGCCAGGGAACACGGATGCACTCACAAAAGCCAAAGGTATTGCATCAGGTATGCGGAAAAAATATTTTGGATTATGTGGTCGAGGCAAGCAAAGAGTCTGGAATCAATGATATTGGAGTGATTGTCGGTTATCAGGCCGAGACAGTCAAGGAGAGCCTGCCTTCCGAAATCGAGACAATCCTTCAAAAAGAACAGTTGGGTACCGGACATGCTGTTTTACAAGCACTGCCGTTTTTTGATGAATTCCAGGGGAATCTAATCGTGCTGGTAGGAGACGCTCCCTTAATTAGACCGGAAACAATCAAAAGTCTCATGTTGGTGCATGAAACAAATGGCTACAGTGTTACGGTTTTAACAGCAGAATTTGATGAGCCAACCGGTTATGGTCGGATGATAAAAAATTCAGCAGCTGAGCTGATTAAAATTGTGGAAGAAAAGGATGCCTCGCCGGAAGAAAAAAAAGTAAAGGAAATCAATTCAGGGATGTATTGTTTTGATGCTCAAACGCTTATTTTTGCACTTAAAGAGCTCCAAACAGATAATGTTCAGGGTGAATATTATCTAACTGACATTATCGAAATTATGAGAAAAATGGGAAAAACTGCCGGGACTTATACGACTCCGGATTATGAAGACATTCAGGCAATTAATTCGAAAAGTCAACTTGCTGAGGCTGAAGCTGTTATGCGAAGGCGGATTAATCGAAAACTGATGGATTCTGGTGTGACCATGATTGATCCGGCAACCACCTATATCAGCAGTCAATCGATAGTGGGTCAAGACACCATTCTATATCCCGGGGTAATCCTTGAGGGTGAGACCGCTATTGGCAGGGATTGTACAATTGGCGCAAACAGCCGTTTGGTGAATGCAAAAATCGGAAACAGCGTGTCGATTCAGCACGCCACTATTTTGGATAGCGATGTGGATGATGATACAAACGTTGGTCCTTATGCCTATATTCGTCCCGGCAGTCATATCGGCAAACATTGCAAGGTTGGAGATTTTGTAGAAGTTAAAAATTCCACCATGGCGGACGGCGCAAAAGCCGCGCATTTAACCTATATTGGAGATGGTGACGTGGGTGAGAATGTGAACCTTGGCTGCGGAACTGTTTTTGTGAACTATGACGGAAAGAAAAAATACCGAACGGTTGTTGAAAAGGGCGCTTTCGTGGGGTGCAACACCAACCTCATTGCTCCCGTAACCGTCAAAGAAGGGGCATACATCGCGGCCGGATCGACCATTACTGATGATGTCCCGGAAGAAAGCCTGGCGATCGCCAGAGCCAGACAGGTTAATAAGGTTGGCTATTTAAAAAATAAGTAGACACCATAAAAAAAATATAGAAAAAGAGAAAATTAAGAAGAGGTATGAAACGTATGGATGGAAAGTATAGTGGAATTAAGATTATTGCCGGAAACTCAAATCTTGCACTGGCCAAGGAAATTGCCGAGTATCTGGAGATACAATTATGTAATGCTGAGGTTGTCAGATTCAGTGACGGCGAAATTTCAATCAATGTTAATGAATCGGTTCGTGGTGCGGATGTCTTTATTATTCAATCGACCGGAACCCCTGTTAACGAAAATTTAATGGAATTGCTAATTCTGATTGATTCGATGAAGCGTGCTTCGGCCGGGCGAATTAATGCGGTAATGCCTTATTATGGGTATGCCAGACAGGATCGCAAGGCAAAATCAAGAGATCCGATTACGGCAAAATTAGTGGCCAATCTTTTGACAACGGCGGGAGCCGATCGCGTTATCACCATGGATCTTCACTCAAACCAAATTCAGGGATTCTTCGATATTCCATTGGATCATTTGTCAGGGAGTGGACTGATTACAGAATACTACCGAGACAAAAATTTGGAGAATATGGTAGTCGTATCACCGGATGCAGGAAGTGTTAAGCGTTCACGAAAATTGGCCAGATCCTTAAATTGTTCATTTGCGATTATTGATAAAGAACGTCCCCGTCCTAATGAAACAGCGGTTATGAATGTTATCGGGGATGTTAAAGGGAAAAATTGTATCTTAATCGATGATATGATTGACACTGCAGGGACTATAACAAGTGGGGCCAATGCCTTGGTTGAACTTGGTGCTAATTCCGTATTTGCCGCTTGCAGCCATGGCGTGTTTTCGGGCCCGGCTATTCAGCGGATCCAGGATTCAGCCATTGAAGAATTAGTAACCCTGAATACCCTGGTTATTCCAAAGGAAAAACAGATTGAAAAAATCAAAATTCTATCCACCGGAACTCTTTTTGGCCGTGCCATTGATTATGTACATTTTGGACGTTCTTTAAGTAAGCTTTTTGTGGGAAGATACGCTTAGGATAAAAACCATGTATCTGATTGCGGGATTGGGAAACATTGGCAAAGAATATGATGGGACCCGACATAATATTGGTTTTGAAGTCATTGATTATCTCAGTGAAAAAAAAGGTATATCAGTAAAAAAGAAAGAACAGAATGGTCTTACCGGTGTTTATCGCGAGTTTGGAGAAAAGATCCTGCTGGCCAAACCGACGACATTCATGAATAACAGCGGGCTTTGTATCGCCGGTCTGGTGAATTTCTATCAAGTGCCTTTAGAAAATCTGCTTATAATTTACGACGATATTGATTTGGCAATTGGGGATGTGCGAATAAGGCAGCGGGGCAGTGCCGGAACCCATAATGGCATGCGTTCCATTATCCAGAGTTTGGGAAGTCAGGATTTTCCGAGAATTCGGATTGGTACCGGCAGACCAAAAGAAGGCGCCGATTTAGTTCATTTTGTGTTAGGGCATTTTGCAAAAAGCGAAATCCCATTAATGGAAAGTGCCGTGATGGAAGCGGTTAAAGGGATTGACTATTTTGTAAAGGACGGAGTTGACCTGGCAATGAATCAGGTCAACGTCCGAAGAAAAAAAGAAGAAACGGATCATTTGGAAAATTGAAAATAATGAAGAGCGCGTAAAAGATATAGAACAGTCATGGGCCCGGGTTGAGAAACCTGGGCTATCCGTGTTTTATGAATGAGAGAAGTGACAAATGGAATTACTTTATCAAAACCTTATGAAGGTAGAAAAAATACAAACAATCATCAATCACCTGTCTGACGGAGAAATAATTAATCTTTCCAATATGAATGGTGGTTTTAAAGAAGTTCTTACCGGCCAGGTTTTTCACCATGCCAGTGAGCGGATTCTTTATGTAACAGCAACGGACTATCAGGCCCAAAAAGTGACTCAGGAGTTGGAAACAATTCTGCCGCAAAAAGTGCTTTATTTTCCCATGGAACCCATCCATGATTATTTTGCTGATGTTCACAGCCGCGAGATTAGTCAGCAACGATTGAAAGTGTTTGAAAAAATACTGTCCGACGAAAAATTTGTCGTGGTAGTGGGGGCCGAAACACTTTTGAAAAAATTGATGCCCCGGAAAGAATTTGAAGCACTGGGCTTTTCCTTGTCTTTGGAGGATACTTGTGATCCGGTGGAATTAACAAACCGTCTTTTTGAGTTGGGATATGAAGCCGTTTCTCAAGTTGAAGCAAAGGGACAGGTTGCTCGCCGCGGTGGGATTATTGATGTTTTTCCGCCAACCGGGGTTCAAGCCTATCGGATTGATTTCTTTGGGGATACCGTTGAGTCAATTCGAAGTTTTGATCCGGAGACGCAATTGTCGACGCATAACCTTGAAGAAGTAACAATATTTCCGGGACGGGAAATTATTCTTAAAGAGGATGAACGAAAAAAGGCGTTAAAACAAATTAAAAAAAGTTATCATGAAAATATTGAATATATCGGGTTGATTGAACGGATTAACGAGGATCCAACTGGACATGATGAAACCTTATTTTCTTTTGCGAAAACCGATGCGTCGCTGCTGGATTATTTGGCAGAGTGTCTTGTTATTTGGGATGAACCGCCCCGGATAAAAGAAGCCCAGGGAATTTTTCAAAAAAAGTTACAAAGCGATCTTGAAATTTTGATGCGGGATTACTTGATGTTTCCGGAAGAAAAGAATAAATTTTATTCGTTTTCGAAAATTGAAAAATTGTTGGAAAAACAAACCCAATTAAAATACCATTTATTTGCATCCCGGGGGAAAAAAGGAATATCTCTGGACATGGGGGTGAAAGACAATGACTCATTTTTAGGGCAGCTGCCACTGTTTATTGAATTCATAAAAAAACAGCTGGATAAGGATGCAATCATTCATTTACGGGCTCGGGATGCAGCGGGTTTGGAAAAACTAAAACAATTATTCGCAGAGGCAGAGATTTATCGCTTTACCAATGATGTTTTACCCGGCATTCAGCTATCAATCGGGGAAATAAGCGGTGGATTTGAACTCCCTGAAGAGGAATTGGTTTGTATCAATCAAAGTGAAATAATAAAGAAATCCGGCCGGGATAAGAAGCGTCGACGGAAAAAAGGCCGAAAAATAGATTCGTTTACGCAACTGAACCAGGGCGATTTTGTGGTTCATGATACCCATGGGATTGGAATTTACCGCGGCATTGAGCAATTGAAAATTGATGAAACCATCAAAGATCTGATGGTCATTGAATATGCCAATGATGCCCGCTTTTATTGCCCGGTGGACCAAATGGATGCTATTCAGGTTTACGTGGGCACTGGCGAGAAGAAACCTAAGATTAATCAACTGGGAACCAATGACTGGAGTAAGTCAAAATCCCGGGTAAAGGCGGCTGTCGCAGAGATGGCAGATGAATTGATTGTTTTGTATGCCAAAAGACAAAGCCTGACGGGATATGCCTTTGGCCCTGATTCCAGTTGGCAAAGGGAGTTTGAGGAGTCTTTTCCGCATGAGGAAACCAATGACCAGCTTCAGGCCGTGGAAGAAATCAAGGCCGATATGGAATCGACCCGTCCCATGGATCGTTTGCTTTGCGGAGACGTGGGCTACGGAAAAACCGAGGTAGCGCTTCGAGCTGTTTTCAAGGCGGTTATGGAAGGCAAACAAGTGGCTTTTTTAGTACCGACAACCATTCTGGCGCAACAGCATTATCAAACCGTCATGGATCGATTTAAAAAGTATCCGGTGAATGTTGGAGTCCTCAGTCGTTTTAGAACAAAAACGGAACAGGAGAAGACCATCAAGGAATTGGCGGTGGGTCAAATTGATTTGGTTATCGGAACCCATCGTCTTTTATCAAAAGATGTGAAGTTCAAGGATCTGGGCTTACTTGTGGTTGACGAGGAACAACGTTTCGGAGTGGGGCATAAAGAACGCATTAAGCAACTAAAAGAAAATGTTGATGTCCTAACCCTGAGTGCGACACCCATTCCCAGAACCCTGCACATGTCAATGATCGGGGTAAGGGATATGAGTGTCATCGATGAACCGCCAGCCGGACGGCGGCCGGTTTTAACCTATGTGATGGAATTTAATGAGGCCATTGTTAAAGATGCCATTGAAAGGGAACTGGGGAGAAAGGGACAGGTATACTTTGTCCATAACCGAATTCATGATATTTTTGAAGTGGCCAGAAAAATTCAAAAATTAGTCCCGGAAGCTCGAATTGTGGTGGCTCATGGACGGATGACGGGATCTGAACTGGAAGACATTATGGTGGACTTTCTCGAGTATAATTATGATGTCCTGGTGACAACCACGATTATCGAGTCGGGATTGGATATTAAGAACGCCAACACCCTTATTATCGATAATGGAGATTATATGGGCCTTTCACAATTGTATCAATTGCGCGGCCGGGTTGGCCGGTCTGATGTTCAAGGCTATACGTATGTGACCCATCGACCCAAGGTGCTTTCAGAACTGTCTCAGAAGCGTTTAAAAGCAATCAAGGATTTTACGGCTTTTGGTTCGGGATTTAAAATTGCTCTTCGTGATTTAGAAATCAGGGGAGCTGGAAATATTTTGGGATCAGCTCAATCAGGCAACCTTGCAACCATTGGTTATGAACTTTATTGTCGGATTCTGGATGAAGCCGTCAATGAGCGTTTAGGCAATGAACCAGAGTACCCGGTCAGCGAACTCATTATCAATTTAAATGTCAGCAGCTATATTCCAGAGAATTTTATTTCGGATGAAGAGCTTAAGTATGATATCTATAAAAAATTATCCTATGTTAAATCGGCAGAAGATTATGAGGACTTGGAAGATGAACTGTTAGACCGCTTTGGAGAAATTCCCGATGGAGTCTACAATCTTATGGCCCTGGCGATGATTAAACACTTAGGAAAATCGCTGGGAATAACTGAAATCCGGGAAAGAGGAAATAGTGTTTTATTCACTTTCAACAATAACCGGGATATCCCAATTCCGGATCCGGAATTAATAAAACAGCTTTTTGAAAAATATAATATAAAATTCAATGCCGGAAAAAGGGACCAGGTACGCTGGAAGATCTTATTAAAACACGAAAAGGATCAGACCTATTTAAGTGAGCTTGGCAAATTTCTTTCAATTGCTGCGGCAGCAAAGAATTAAGGTAAAAAGCTGTTGTTTTATGTTAAACTGTCCAAGATTATTAATAATATTAAGGAGAATTACATGGAAAAGAAAAGATTTAGAAGCGTATCCCTGCTGCTGATTGGGGTTGTCCTCATCGGTATACTGGCTAGCGGATGCAGCTTAGTTAAAGTGGATCCTGAAAAGGATAAAAAGCAGGTGGTAGCGGAAGTTGATGGAACACCAATATTGAAAGAAAGCTTTAATAACTATATGGCCTATTATCAAATGTATTATGATGCAAGCAGCAAGACTTTTCCGACTGGCGCTGACTTGAAGACGTTAAGAACGGATATTTTGAATGATCTGGTTCGGGTCAACACCTTGACTGCTCAGGCGAAAAAGGATGGCGTCACGATTGATGAAGCCACGATCTCTGCCAATGCAGATAGCATGATAAGCAGTTTAAAAACATCGCTTGGCGATGATAAATATGCTTCTGAGCTGGCCGCTTACAACACCGACGCAACTTCCTTTGAAGCTTTTATGAAGGATTTTCTGATCGATTACAGCTATTCAAGCACTCAGGAAACAAATTATGCCAATGCTTTGAAAGCTGATCCCAGCAAAGAGTTGAATACTGTCGTTGGAAAAATTGGTGATGATGATGTAAAAAAAGATATTTATAACTATCGTTTGGCCAATGAAGAATTAACAACCTATTATCAGACTCAGAAAGCTTTGGCAACGGATGCGGCAACAATGAAGACGACCAACCAGACGATTTTTAATACGATTGCGGAACAAAAAGCCATGATGAAATATGCAGAGGAAAACAATATCACTCCAAATCAAGCTGATATTGATAATTACATCACGACTCAGGATGCTTTCTTGAATTATATGCTCTCAGGAGATGCCAATTTACAGTCATTTCTGGATGCAAAATATCTCACCGTCGCTCAGTTCCGCGACTTTGAAAAACAGGAGGCCACCGCTTCAGCGACTGTCATGGCCATCCAGGCAAGTTTGAAAGACTCCATAAAAGTGACAGACAAGGAGATTCAAACGTATTACGATGATAATAAGAAGTCGTATGATACCAGTACGGTTTCAGCAAAACATATTTTAACCACCGACCAGGCACTGGCAGATCAGATTTATGCAGAAGCAAAAGATGTCAAAACATCAGAAGAATTTGATGCAATTATGGCAAAATACAAGGGCACAGATGGCGTTCAGGATGCTTCAGATTTAGGCGCATTTACTTATGGCTCGATGGTAGCAGAGTTTTCGAATGCTGCCTTTAATATGGATGTCAACACAGTTAGTGAGCCGGTAAAATCAAGTTACGGCTACCATGTTATTTTTGTCTACGGCAAAACACAAGGTACAGTTGCATCAATGGAAGATAAAAAAGACGAAATAACAGCAGCACTTAAAAGTGAAAAGGTCACAGATGAATACACGAAACTTAAGGATAAACTTGTTGCTAAAACAAAAATCACTATCTATGACATCATATCACCGGCAGATGCCTATGTTAATCAGCTTAAAACAGATTTAAACGTAAAAGTTTATGAAAAAAGAATTTAAATAAGCACATTGATAAACTCGTCCTGCAGACAATGATTTACGATTGTCTCCAGGACTTGCTTTTGCATTTTGTCGACAGTCTAAAAGCACTTATCCCAGCACTGATATTCAGTGCTTTTTCATTGCGCTGTTACAGCGAAAAGGATATAATAAAAAAATCTGCAAAGACAAAGGTCAATCATCGGGTTGTGCAGAAAAAAATAAAGAGGTTTATTTATGTCTGAGAAAAAATCAAGTTATTTAAAAGGCGCTACTATTTTAGCGGCAGCAGGTATCTTATCTAGGCTGCTGGGCCTTTTTTTTAAAATTCCATTGTATCAATTGGTTGGAAGTTATGGGAATGGAATCTATGGAAATGTCACCAATATATATAATTTATTATTAATGGTATCAACGGTTGGTTTTCCGTTGGCAATCTCAAAAATGGTTTCTGAAAATATAGCCAAGAAGGAGTATGCAACGGCTCATCGGGTGTTTAAACTTTCAATGATGGCACTGGTAGTATTAGGCGGTGCTTCGACATTGTTCTTATTTTTTGGCGCCGAATGGATTGTTAAAACGGCACACTGGACATCGGAAAGTTACCCGGCAATTGTAGCGATTGCCTTATCACCTTTCTTTATATCCATTTGCTCTGCTTACAGAGGCTTTTTTCAAGGTTTTCAAATTATGACGCCAACAGCTATTTCACAAATTGTCGAACAGATTATCCGCGTCTTCTTAGGTGTGATTTTATGTTGGTTTTTAGTCAGCAATTTTGGTATCGGTCTGGGGGTCGGAGGAGCCGTATTTGGAGCCACGGCAGGAGGAATTGTCGCCACCGCCTTTTTAAGCTATCTTTATCATAGTTTTGCAACAAAAAACAAACGTCTTTTAAAAACGCGAACAAGAAGGCGACAGCGTTCCAATCGATGGCTTTTTAAAAGATTGGTTATCATTTCTATTCCAGTTACATTAACATCAGCTTTAGTTTCACTGTTTTCAACCATTGACTCATTTATTTATGTTTCACGTTTAGGGGTAGCGGGTTTTAATGAAGTGACTGCCACCATGATGTTTGGAGATTTCACTAATGCCGAACAGCTCATTAACATCCCGTTGATTTTAAGCGGAACGTTGGCAGTGGCCATGATCCCGACGATTTCCGAATCATTTGTTCGTCGTGACCGTAAAGAAGTGAATCAGAAGATAATGTTGTCTATTCGCATTATTTTATTACTGGCATTTCCTTGCTGTATTGGTTTATCGGTGCTTTCATATGGAATATTTGACTTGCTTTTCCCGGGGGCTCCTTATGGCGGAGCCATTTTGAGCACTTTTTCCTATGCAACTATTTTCATGATGCTGTCGAATACCTTTCAGAGTGTCCTTCAGTCCATTGATCGCTTTCGGATACCCCTTATTAACCTGGGCGTGGCCATCATCATTCGTTTTATTACCGGGTGGATATTTCTTTCTATTCCGGCGTTTAACATCCAGGGCATCGTTATCAGCAGTATGATAACCTTTGGTTATTTAACCGTGGCAAACTTTCTTTCAGTAAAACGCTTTACTGGAGTAAAAATTGACTTTTTCCATATGCTCATTAAGCCATTGTTCGCGGCTGTTATCATGGGATTTATAACACATTTGGCCTATACGGGAGTAGCATTGATTTTAGGCAGATTTATGGGGATCTTAGTTGCTCTGATTGTTGGGGCGCTGGTTTATTCTGTTATTATGATTTTAATAAATGGAATTACAGAAGAGGAAATTTTATACCTTCCTGGAAGTCAGAAATTGCTGGTTGTGTACAATCGTATTAACGGGCTTATCCCGGGAAGAAAAAACAATCATATTCATAACCGGAGATGATTAAGAAAGGATGTTTTAGAGATGTCACAAATTGATATTGTGGGCTTAGGCCCCGGAAATCCAGGTCATATGACACTGGAAACATTAAAATTACTAAAAAATAAAAATCGAAATTTCTTCAGAACAGAAATTCATCCGGTGATGGATTTTATTCGGGAAGAAGAAATTGTTTATGAAAGTTTTGACCATTATTATGAAACTGAAGATTCTTTTGAGGCTGTTTATAATAAGATCGTTAATGAACTTTTGTCAGTGGTGAAAACCGGTGAAAATATTGTTTATGCGGTTCCGGGAAATCCTCTGTTTGGGGAAAAAACAGTGGTAAAACTGATTGAAACAGCAAAAATTCAGGGAATTGATTATCGTATTTATCCCGGAGTTAGTTTTGTAGATGTAACCATGAATGCTCTTGAAGAGGATCCTATTCAGGGAATTGAAATTTTAGATGCCTTTGATTGCATCAAGAGTCCTCCAGACCCTCAGAAGGGTGTTTTGGTGACGCAGGTGTATGATAATCATATCGCTTCCGAGTTGAAGCTTGGATTAATGGAACAGTATGATCCGGAAAAAAAGGTGATTCTGCTAATAAATTCGGGAATTCCGGGTAAGGAAATAGCCCAGAAAATCTGCCTTTATGAGCTGGATCGAATGGATGCCATCAATCATCTCACCAGCCTTTATATACCAGCGGAAAAAGACGCTTATTTGGGATTTAACGGGACCCTTGAGATGATGAAAACCCTGCGAAGCGAGGAAGGATGTTCCTGGGATCGGGCTCAAACACATGAAAGTTTAAAAAGTTACCTTCTTGAGGAAAGTTACGAAGTTTTAGAAGCCATCGACAATGAAGACTGGGATAATTTAGCTGAAGAATTAGGTGATGTGCTATTTCAAATCGTCTTTCATGCCGAAATTGCCAGTGAAAAAAATCGCTTTTCGATGAATCAGGTGATTAGTGGAATTAATCAAAAAATGATCAGAAGACATCCCCATGTTTTTATGGATAAAATGGAATTTGATCCTGACGAAGTTGAAACAAACTGGGATGCCATTAAACGCTTGGAAAAAGGAGAAACGGATCTTTCGGGAGAAGCGGATAGCCATAAAATTTCTTCAGAAATGAAAAGTATGCCGAAAACATTCCCCGCGCTAATGGAGGCATATAAGGTTCAGAAAAAAGCGGCGAAAATCGGATTCGATTGGGAAACGGCATCCCTGGCATTGGAAAAAGTTGATGAAGAAATGGAAGAATTGCGAGAAGCGCTAGAGGAAAATCAGCAAGAAAATATTGAAGAAGAACTGGGAGATTTGCTTTTTTCTATCGTAAATGTAGCTCGGCTGCTTAGAATTCAGCCGGAGATTGTCTTAAGAAATGCGACGCAAAAATTTATTCATCGCTTTGAAAAAATGGAAATAATCGCAAGTCAAGAGAAAAAAACCTTAAAAAACTATAATTTTGATCAATTGGATGCTATTTGGAACCGGGTAAAAGGGCTTTGAGAGTGGAAAAAGTCGAAAAAAGCAAAAAATACTTGTGTTTTACGTATGAACGAGCTTATAATATATCACATAGAATACTGGAAACTATCAGATGGAGGAAAAAATGAACAAATCAGAATTAATTGCCCAAATGGCAGAAAAGTCAGGTTTATCAAAAAAAGATTCAGAGAAGGCCCTAGGTGCTTTTCTAGACACTGTTGTTGAAACCTTGAAAAATGGAGACAAGGTATCATTGGTTGGATTTGGAACTTTTGAGGTAAGAGAACGTGCGGCTCGCACAGGTCTTAATCCGCGAACAAAAGAACCCATCGAAATAGCAGCCTCTAAAGCCCCTGGCTTTAAAGCAGGCAAAGGCTTTAAAGATGAAGTTAACAATAAGAACAACAAGTAAGTAATGATACAGAAGCCAGGGCCTTGCTCTGGCTTTTTGTTTTTTTCGTGAAAACGACGAAGTTTTTTGATTTAGGGAAAAATAATAGAGGCACGCATGAGAATTGATAAATTTTTAAAGAATGCAAGGATAATTAAACGAAGGACTGTTGGTAAAGATGCCTGTGATGGCGGACGCGTTTCCATTAACGGTAAAGTTGCGAAACCGGGAGATCAGGTGTCGCCAGGAGATATTATTACCATCCGTTATGGAGATGGCGAGCAGAAGGTGGAAGTTTTGGAGATATTAGAACATGCTCCTAAGGAACGCGCTGCCGATATGTATCGGGAATTATAAATGGCTGCAATTAAAATGGAGAATGGAATATGAACGAAAAAACAAAAAGAGTTATTCAAAAACGTCTTCTAAGGATACTGATCATCGTATGCATAGTGGGTTTTACAATATATCTTTTTGCCAGCAATGCGGCGACGCTATATGAGCTAGAACAACAAAAAACCCAAATTGCACAACAAATTGAAGATGAAAAAGTTCGAAGCAATCAATTAGATGTACAGGTTAAACAAATGGGCAGCAAATTTTATGTTGAGTATTTTGCGCGCAAATATCTGGGTTTATACTATCCAGATGAAACGATCATAATTGTGGATACACAGTAAAGAAGCTTCAGAAAGTGATGGGCTAACGGTTGAATAGTGATACTAAAAATACGAAAAAAAAACAGATAAATGAAAAACAACATTTGGCAGTTATTGATATTGGAACTAATTCTACGAGAATGCTTATTTTTAGAAATTGCGAAGGCAAACTGATTCGCGTAAATAAGTCAGTTCGATATACAAGAATGGGACAAGGTGTGAACCAGACCGGCCGATTACATCCAGATGCGGAAAAGCGAAATTTCGAAGCGCTGGAAGAATTTAAGACCATTGCCGAAGATTATCATGTGACAGATTTTTATCTATTCGGTACCAGCGCCATGCGGGATGCTGAAAACACCGAAAATTACACCGCCTATATAAGAGAAAAGCTGGGACTTAATATTGAGGTTATCTCAGGAGAGGCTGAAGCTGAACTTGGATTTGTCGGCGTTTCCCAATGTTTTGATGACAAAATACTTATTTTTGATATTGGCGGAGGAAGCACAGAATTTATTTATGGAGAAAATAATGAAATAAAAAAAATGATGAGTCTAAATTTAGGCTGTGTCCGATGTACCGAAGAATATTTATTTTCCGATCCACCGACTGTTCAGGAATTGGAACAAATGAATGAACGGATTTATTCGGAATTTGTAAAAAGAACTAAAGATTTTCTGCCGACAAAACCATATAAACTGATCGGCATTGGCGGTACCGCCACAAGTCTTTCAACCATTAAGCAGGAACTAAAGATCTATGACAGTGAGAAGGTTCATAAGAGCACGATTACCAAAGACGAGCTGGAAGTCATGATTGACAATTTGTCCGGTAAAACCATCCAAGAACGACAAAATATTGTAGGACTAGAGGCGAAAAGAGCTGACATTATTCTTGCCGGCGCATTATTATTGTTAAATATTTTTAAAATCACCGGAGAAAACAGTTTCACAGTCTGTGATTATGACAATCTTGAAGGCGCCGCATACCGCCATTTTGTCATGAAAATGAAATAAATAAAAAAATAATTTTAAAAAGCTTGACTTTGCATTTTTGTGGGAGTATAATAACACTTGTCCCTTGAACGAGGGAACAAGCGAAAAAAAAGAAAAATATGCCGGGGTGGCGGAACTGGCAGACGCACAGGACTTAAAATCCTGCGATCCCTTCGATCGTACCGGTTCGATTCCGGTCCTCGGCACCACTTAATTTTCGTTTAATTTAATCATCGCGGGATGGAGCAGTTTGGTAGCTCGTCGGGCTCATAACCCGGAGGTCGTAGGTTCAAATCCTGCTCCCGCAACCAATTAAAAAAATTACTTTTCATGGCGGCGTAGCTCAGTTGGCTAGAGCACGCGGTTCATACCCGCGGTGTCAGCGGTTCGACTCCGTTCGCCGCTACCATAGAAAAATTTTCAAATATAAATAAATGGCCCCTTGGTCAAGTGGTTAAGACACCGCCCTTTCACGGCGGTAACAGGGGTCCGAGTCCCCTAGGGGTCACCACTAAAATTGCAGTGGATTTGTATTAGAATCATAAAGAAGTAATCCAGTTTAACATTTTAGCGTGGTCGCTTAGCTCAGCTGGGAGAGCACCTGCCTTACAAGCAGGGGGTCACAGGTTCGAGCCCTGTAGCGACCACCATTTTTTATTTCAAGAGAATTTTACTGAAGTGGTGAGTCCATGGAGAAAAAAGTAAATAATTATATTGAAGAAGAGGGAATTTTAGAGGCTGGCGATCATATTCTCATCGGCGTATCCGGTGGAGCTGATTCGCTGGCTTTATTATATTTTTTGGATAAATACAAAGAGGTATTTAATGTTTCCATCGGTGTAGCCCATCTTCACCATGGTCTTCGTGGTGAAGCAGCCGATGCGGATGAAGAGTTTGTCAGAAATTTTTGCCAAGAGAAAGCGATTCCATTTTATTCGAGACAACGGAATATTCCGGAAATAGCTGTGAATGAAAAAATTTCGATTGAAGAAGCCGGAAGAAACGAACGGTATGATTTTTTTCGAACGGTGGCGCAGGAAAATGGGTACAATCGTATTGCCTTGGGGCATCATATCAACGACCAGGCGGAAACCATGCTCATGCGGCTTATTCGCGGAACCGGCGTAAAAGGCGTTTCAGGGATTAAATCGAGCCGAAATAATTTTTATATCCGTCCATTTTTATGCTTGGAGAAAAAGGAAATTGTTGCGTATTGCGAGAAAAATCATTTAGCCTATCGTACCGATGCAACCAACTTTCAAAAAGATTATACCCGTAACAAAATACGTTTAGATATTATGCCGATGATCTTGGAGATCAACCCCAAGGCGGAAATTCATTTTAATGAGTTTACAAAAATCGCGAATGAGTATGAGGCGTTTTTTGAAAAATATGTTGATCGAGTTCAGAAACAGTTGGTTTCCCGAAAAGATGACGTGGTGTATCTTGACCGTGAATTGTGGCTTTGCGAAGAGCCGGTGGTTCAAAAAGAAATATTACGCCGTTTAATTTTTGAATTTAAGGGTAGTTTAAAGGAAATTGAGTACAATCACATCACTGCGTTTTATCATCTGCTAAAAACTGACAAAACGACATGGGAAATTCATTTTCCTCATGACATTCTGCTGATGCGGCGTTATGATCGCGTGATGGTGACAAATAGGCAAAAAGATATGAATCAAGCCGTCATATCTCCGAAGCTAATTATTCCCGGTAAAACCTGGATATTTTCCAAGGAAGGGATAATCCTGGAGTCAAAAATTATGACGCAAGATGAGTTTAGAAAAAAAATGTCTTTTTTTTCAAAAGAATTGGAAAATCATAGTGAAAAATATTTTGATTATGATAAAATGAATGACAACATATATTTGCGCAGTCGAAAGTCTGGGGATTTTTTTTATCCAACCGGTATTTCAGGAAAAAAAACGATCAAGAAATATTTTATCGACAAGAAGATTGATCGAAATTTGCGAGATGGAATTCCTCTTTTAGCAATGAATTCCGAAGTACTGTGGATTATTGGTTATGCTATCAATGGACGCTGTTTAGCAGATTTCAATACAAAAAATATATTAAAGGTGAATGTGACCTTATGTTAGGAGAAAAGTGTGATATCCGATATTCAGGGAATTTTGGTGGATGAAAAAGCAATCGAAAAACGCGTCAGTGAACTTGGTAAACAAATTACAAAAGATTATCAAGGAAAGTATCCTATTCTTGTTTGTGTCTTAAAAGGAAGTTCAGTTTTTTTCTCGGATTTAATTCGTAGAATAAGCATTCCAATTGAGATTGAATTTTTAAAAGCATCCAGTTATGGCTGTGAGGCACAGAGTTCTGGTGAAATTGAACTAAAGGGAGATCTTTCCATGGAGGTTCAGGGACGTCATATCTTATTGGTTGAAGACATTGTCGATACTGGAAACACATTGAAATTTCTACTGAACCGTTTTGAAGGTTTAGGGGCAAAAGATGTTAAGGTATGTTCCCTTCTTGATAAACCACACCGTCGGGAGCAGCTGGTTGTTGCTGATTATATCGGATTTCAAATTCCCAATGAGTTTGTCGTCGGTTATGGATTGGATTATGCCCAAAAATATCGCAATTTGCCTTATATCGGGATTTTAAAAAAAGAAATATATGAAAAATAATTTCAAAAAAAGAAGTCAACTATTATATTTAGAGAGGAGTGATGCGTTTTGAATAAATACCTTAAGATGATTGGATTCTATTTAGTGATTTTAGTAGTCATTATTGTCGCGGTAACCTTTTTAAACCCCATGAAAGATGAGGTTAAAACCGTTGTTTACAGTGAACTGCTGACTGAGCTTAATAATAATCAGGTAGCAGAAATTGAAATAAACAATTCCAATGTGACGGGTGTCCTGCGAAGTGGAGAAAAATTTGAAGCAGTGGTGCCGCAATATGTTATTGATGAACAAGTATCCTCGTATATTTTACAAAATGACATAAAAGTAACAATTACAAAGCAACAGGATTCCTGGTGGATCTCGTTAATACCTTCAGTGGTGCTGATTGTATTAATGGTCGTCTTTTTTCTGGTCTTTAGCCAACAGGCTGGCGGCGGTGGCGGTAAAGTTATGTCCTTTGGAAAGAGTCGGGCAAAACTTCACGTTGAAGGCGAGACAAAGGTTACATTTAAAGATGTGGCTGGTGCTGATGAAGAAAAAGAGGAACTTGAAGAAGTTGTCGATTTCTTAAAAGCCCCTGATCGTTATCGGAAACTGGGAGCACGGATACCGAAGGGAATCCTTTTAGTGGGCCCTCCGGGGACCGGGAAAACCTTGTTGGCTCGAGCAGTTGCCGGAGAAGCAGCGGTTCCGTTTTTCACAATTAGTGGTTCTGATTTTGTGGAAATGTTTGTTGGTGTCGGGGCTTCCCGAGTTAGAGATCTTTTTGAAAATGCAAAAAAAAATGCACCCTGTATTATTTTTATTGATGAAATTGATGCAGTGGGTCGTCATCGTGGCGCGGGTCTTGGCGGCGGACATGATGAAAGAGAGCAAACCCTTAACCAATTGCTTGTTGAAATGGACGGATTTGGGGTCAATGAAGGAATCATTATTATTGCTGCAACTAATCGACCCGATATTCTCGATCCAGCCTTGCTGCGTCCAGGTCGTTTCGACCGACAGATTACAGTCGGAGTTCCAGATGTTAAGGGACGGGAAGAAATTCTTAATGTCCATAAAAAGAATAAACCATTGGCACCTGAAGTTGATTTAGGCGTCATTGCAAAAGGGACGCCAGGATTTACCGGGGCAGATTTGGAAAACCTGATGAATGAAGCAGCGATTTTAACAGCGAGACACAATAACAAACTCATTACCATGATGGAGTTGGAAGAAGCAATCAAGCGTGTCATTGCCGGCCCTGAAAAGAAAAGCAAGGTAGTGAACGAGGACGATTTGCACATTACCGCGTATCATGAAGCAGGGCATGCCATCGTGATGCATCTTTTGCCACATTGTGATTCGGTTCATGAAATTTCAATTATTCCTCGTGGTATGGCGGCAGGCTACACCCTGTCACTGCCGGATGATGATAGTCAGCATATGAGCAAAAATAAGCTATTGGAAATGATCTGCGGTCTGCTTGGCGGGCGAGCAGCTGAGAAGATTGCTCTGGATGATATTTGTACTGGAGCTAGCAATGATATTGAGCGCGCTACCGGCATCGCCAGAAGCATGGTCACTGAATGGGGAATGAGCGAACATCTTGGCCCGATGACATTTGGTCATCCAGATAGCGGCGAAGTATTCTTAGGTCGTGATTTGGGACGCTCTCGTAACTACAGTGAAGAGGTTGCATCAGTCATTGATAAAGAAATTCGAACGATTGTCGAAAATGCCTATGAACGTGCTTGCTCAATCCTTGAAACACAACGTGATAAACTTGAGGAAATTGCAACTCGGCTTTTACGAGACAAAACAGTAACAGGCGAAGAGTTCAGAGCATTGTTTGAAGAAAAAAAAGATGATGAAAAAATTGTGAAAATTGAAGTGGATGCTCAAATCGAATAAACAGTGTTATCTGAAAGCCGTTATTTTATAACGGCTTTCAGACTGTTAATGCGTGGCTATACCGACAATTGTCAATCAGTTGTCGGTATAATTTCTGAGCAAACTGATTGTCTACCCACCCAGCCGTTATGTTATAATGGCTTTCTTTAGGATAATAAATAAGATACCATCAAATTTAAAATAGTTGGAGGGAATTCAAAATATGGAAGAAATTAAAATAGGAACCTGCTATGAAAAAAAATTCTTTGTCAATGAAGATGATACGGCCTTAGCGTTAGGCAGTGGTGGTGAAGCAGTACTGGCCACACCACGGTTGGTAGCCTGGATGGAGAATACCGCATTCGAAGGATCAGGACTGACGCTGTCCGAAGAAAATACAACGGTTGGGGTTCAGATTAATTTAAAACACATAGCGGCTTCTCCTGTGGGAATGGAAATTAAGGTTAAAGCGACGCTGGTAAGCCAGGAAAAAAGAGCGTTAAATTTCGAAATTGAAGCATGGGATAAAATAGAAAAAATAGGGGAAGCGAACCACCAACGCGTAATAGTTGACAAGAGCCGATTTATGAAAAAAGTGATGAAAAAGATTAAAGTGAACCTTTAGGAGGAAAAAATGATTTTAGCTATTGATGTTGGAAATACGAATACAGAATTAGCAGTGCTTCAGCGAGATGAAATTCTTTGTTCCTGGCGTTTTGTTACAAAAACGCCCAGAACATCCGATGAATATGGGGTCTTGATTCAATCGTTTTTTTCAAATTCCAGGGTCTCACTTGATAAAATAAGCAGTGTTATCGTAGCTTCTGTTGTACCCAATATAATGTATTCTTTGAATAATGGCATTAAGAAATTCATTGGTCTGGAATCAATGGTGGTGGGACCAGGAATAAAAACAGGTATGCCGATTAATACCGCTGACCCATCAGAAATTGGCGCGGATCGTGTTGTCGATGCAGTGGCTGCTTATAATATTTATGGCGGCCCCGTTCTCGTGATTGATTTTGGAACGGCCACCACCTTTGACTATATTACCGCCGAGGGTGTTTTTTCGGCTGGAGTGACTTCACCGGGAATTCAGATTTCAATTGACGCTTTATGGAAAAGCGCAGCAAAATTACCAAATATTGAAATAAAAAAACCAGCTTCAATATTGGCCAAAGATACCGTCACCAGCATGCAGGCGGGCCTGGTTTATGGATATATCGGACAGGTAGAATATATTATTAAGCAATTTAAGAAGGAAACCGGGCTGAAAAATATGAAGGTGGTAGCAACTGGCGGATATGGTCGGCTGTTTTATCAGGAAACAGATATGATCGATGTTTATGATCCCCAGCTTTCCCTTAAAGGATTAAAGATCATTCATGACAAAAATATACGTTAAGGATGAAAGATGAAGGAAGAATTTTCGACGAAAATGATGCATGCAGAATTTAAAATTGGCGATATTTCAATAACAAACCCTCTTTTTCTGGCACCTTTGGCAGGCTATACCAATCTACCCTTTCGATTGATTTCAAAACGATTTGGAGCCGGTGTAACTTTTACCGAGATGATCAGCGGGAAGGGTCTTTATTATAAAGATCATAAGACCGCCGAGCTGATGATCACCGCTAAGGAGGAAACACCTGCCGGTATACAAATATTTGGGTCTGAACCGGATATTTTAAGTGAAGTAGTTGAAAATTATATTAATGCAACAGACTATACCTTTTTAGATTTTAATGCCGGCTGTCCTGCCCCGAAAATAACGAAAAATGGAGAGGGATCAGCTTTGCTGAAAACACCGGAGTTATTATTTAAAGTGGTAAAAGCTTTGGCGGTGGCTTCCCAAAAACCGCTGATTGTAAAAACAAGGATCGGCTGGGATGATGAATCCATCAATATTCGAGAAATTGCCGAAGGTATTGAAGCAGCCGGTGCCGCCGCTCTGACCATTCATGGAAGAACTCGAGAAGCCTATTATTCCGGGAGAGCCAATTGGAATATTATCGGCGAAGTGAAGAAAAATGCCGGGATACCCATCATCTTAAACGGCGATGTCAATAGCGGAGAAGCGGCAAAAAAAGCGATTGAAATGACCGGAGCGGATGGATTAATGATTGGCCGAGCGGCCATTGGCAATCCGTTTGTATTTCGAGAAATAAATCAGTATTTAAAAACCGGTGAAGAAGCTGAAAAACCGACACCCCAGGAAAAAATCAAAGTGGCATTGAAACATATTGAGTTATTATGTCTTTTGAAAAATGAAGAAGCCGGTCTTCGAGAAATGCGAAAGCATCTGGCGGCCTACACCAAAGGGCTTAAGCACGCGACTGTATTAAGGAATGAGCTGTTTAGAGCGGCTGATAAGGATACCGTGATTGCGCTACTAAACGGCGCAATAGAACGCGACTAATCGTAGCAACAAAGACAAAAAGCAAGTCCTGGAGAGAATCATAATATCCGTTGTCTGCATCATGGCGAACAGGCGCTAACCTGTACGAGCTTGCAGCAGACAACGATTTGCAATTATCTCCAGGACGATTTTGTTGACAACCTCTGACAAACCATTTAGGTTTGTCTTTTTTTGATTACATTAAATTCTTGCGAATCAAAGTTCGGGCTTCTCCGATCATATAGAGAGAACCGACAAAAACATTGACTTCATCTTTTTTAGTCAGGTCGATGCTTTTGACGGCCGCATCCATGGTATCATAAAAATCAACGGTTTTTCTGTAGCTATCATGAATGAGGGCCGCCATTGTTTCTGCCGGCATCGCTCGATCGCTGTTGGGCGTCAGGGTATGAATGGTGGTGGCAATGGGAACCAAGAATGACAAGGAGACTTCAATATCCTTATCTGCCAGCATTCCGAAATACAGGTTGATTGTTTTTCCGGGGAAGTATCGGTTCATGTTTTTTACAAAGGCTTGAATCCCATTGCTGTTATGCGCACCATCAATAAGGACAACCGGGGATTCTAAAAATATTTCGAAACGTCCGGGGAAAGTAACCGCGGATAATGCCGTTTTAATATGATCGGAATTGATGTGATAACCCTTTTTAATCAGCAACGCAATCACTTCAAGAGCAGTAAGGCAATTAAGGGATTGATGACTGCCTAATAGTTTTAGCTGAAAAGTATCCAGATCCAAATGGTCGCCCAGATATTTCAAGGTTTGGGAATGGCCGTCAAAACTTTCAATGGAAATGTCCTTAGGATCTGCCAGTATCACGGATGCATTTTTTGATTTGGCGAAATCAAGAATGACCTTTAATGCTTCAGGATCCTGAGGATAAACAACCACATCGGAGCCTTCCTTAATAATAGAAGCTTTTTCGAAGGCGACTTCAGCGACGGTTTCACCGAGATAATCGGTGTGATCCAAACTGATGCTCATGATGACGACGGCAACCGGATCTTTAATAATATTGGTGGCATCAAGGCGTCCTCCCAAGCCGACTTCAAGCACCACGATGTCGGCGCGTTTTTCATAAAAATACTGGAGTCCGACCGCAGTGACCATTTCAAATTCCGTTGGATGGGGTTCGCCCTGGGTAAGCAGGACTTCGATTCGTTCTTTTACAAAGCTGGTGGCAGCAACGAGACTTTCGTCATCGATGGGCACATTATTCAGCTGTATGCGTTCGTTAAAATTTTCCAGAAAAGGTGAAGTAAAAAGACCAGTCTTGTAACCGGCGTTTTTTAATGTGGCGGCAATCATGGCTGACGTGGAACCTTTTCCGTTTGTACCGGCAACGTGGATAAATTTAAGTTTGTCCTGAGGATTGCCCATTTCATTAAGCAGATTTTTCATGCTTTCAAGTCCCAGTCGGGTGCCGAACTTGTGCGTACCTTCGATGTAGTTGATGGCTTCGGTTATGTTCATTTTTATTAGTCCTCCTGAGTGGCACAACAGGTCTGACATTTCTCAGTAACCATGTAGTTGACGCTTTTATCATGCTCTTCCATGGGAATTTCATCGAAAATAAAATCTTCCCGAATGAGCGCAACAGTAACACAATCATCGTTGATGGTTTCTAAAAACCGGTCATAATAACCGCCGCCAAAACCCATCCGGTGTCCGCAGGGGCTGAAGGCACAACCCGGGACCATAACCAGATCAAGTTGTTTGGCATCGACAATCCGTAAGCAATCTTTACGCACTTCCAAGATGCCGTAATGGCCTTCTTCCAGATCTGCGGGAAAGTTAACAATTTCTGATAAGGTGAGGGTGTGATCAGGATTGCAAATGGGCACCACGATGTGTTTGCCATCAGCCAGGGCTTTTTTTATAAAATCATGCGTATAGATTTCTGTTCCAAAACTGACATAAGCCATGATCCAGTCAGCATTTTTATAAAGATCGCTGGCTAAAAAATTATTGATGATTTTGGTATCGGTATCGGCGGAATAAATTTCTTTTCGCCGCGTTAATATTTCTTTTCGAAATAATGTTTTATCCATTTTTATTCTCCTCGTACTATAGATTTATTGACGATGCCATTATAACACAAAGTTCTGCATGGAAAAAAAATATCAAGAGGAAATTTTATCATAATATTGTCTTGAAAACAAAGAAAAGATGGTTATACTTGATGTTATAGAAGAAAAAAATTTCTTTATTAATGCTTTCGAAAAAGCTAACAGAAAAAGGTGCAAAATTTATATGAAAAGACTATTAATCGTTTGTGAAACCATACGTGATGAGGTTGAATTGGCAATGAAAAAGCAGGGTATCGAGATGGAGACCGTTTGGATGCCAAATAATCTTCATGACTCTCCAGAGCGATTAAGAGATGCGCTACAGGTAGAAATAAACAAGGCCGAAGGGTATTATGATGAGCTTTTGTTCGCTTATGGCAACTGTGGCAATGGACTTTTAGGTTTAAAAAGTGAAAAGGCGACGATCATCATACCCAGGTACGGAGATTGTATTGATATTCTCTTGAGTGAAAAAGGTAACCTTGAGCGGATCCGGACGAACACATATTTTTTAACTCAGGGATGGCTGCGGGGTGATAAATCTTTAGATAAAGAATACGAACATAACCTTAAAAAATATGGCGAAAAACGCGCAAAAATGGTTACGAACATTATGTTTAAGAATTACAAGAATCTGATGCTGATTGATACCGGTGCCTATGATGTTAAAGAGGCTCTGCCACGGGTTAATGATATTGGAAAATTGATTGGACTAGAGGTGGTCATTAGTCAGGGAAATATTTCACCTTTAGAAAAACTCGTTTTGGGACAATGGGATGACGAATTTTGCGTGGTTTCGCCAGGGCGTCCAACCAGTAAAGATGATTTTGACGGAGTTGCCGTAAGAAAAGCATAAGCATTTATTTGAGCAATTCATCGATTATTTTTTCGCCAAGCCGTTTATAATGAACCCCTGTTTGAAAAAGTAAAAGCGCCGTGAGAAGGGTATTCGTTTTTTCAATATCTTCTTCATTTAGCCACTCTCCAGAAATTGAAGGGGTGGTTTTTTCTTTGACAGCGGAAAAAATAGACTGCACCTCGGCGGGAAAGTCTGCGAGAAGTTGATCATCACAGTCTAAATAAGTTTGATACAAGGCGTCAAGATATTGCGGGTCTTCCTGAGCCGGGATCATTGAGAAAAGGGCTTCGATGTCATCCATGCTGGAAATTTGCTTTAGTTCATAGAGCAACACCATGAGAATAATATGATCCCGGGTATATTTCTTTTTTTCAGCAGGTTTTAGAAGCTTGTTTTTAGTATAATTATTGATCATTGTCTTGGTGAGAAGTTTGTCTTCCGGATGACGTTTTTTATGGGAAAGGTTTTGATCAAAAAGGGTGGTAAGCTGATCCATATATAAGCTGATGTTTGGAATACTGCTGAGTTCCATATGTTTTGTCAGTTCAAGTTCTGTTATTGCAGTCTTTAACGATTGTTCGTTCATAAGAGCTCCTTTGTAAGCGTTTCTTATTATAATAAACGAATAATACAAAAAAAACAATAGGCAAATTCATTTGACAGTTATTGCGCATATATGATATATTTAAAAAATAATATTACATGGTTATTGAAACTATGTATGAAAGGATGTATTATGAATCGATTTCGTGATCCAATTAATGCTTTAACCCATCTTATCGGGGGAATACTATCAGTGATAGGCGTTATTGCCATGTTTTGGCTGATTATAGCAGAAAATAATGTGACTCCGCTGACCGTGGCTTCAGTTCTTGCTTTTGGTCTCGGACTGATCTGTTTATATTTTACAAGTTTTACCTACCATGCCTCCCTTGGCAGTGAGGAGAAGGTCCTGCGTTTAAGAAAACTGGATCATTCCATGGTTTTTATTCTCATCGCAGGCAGCTACACACCATTTTGTCTGCTTTGTCTGACCGGGACCATGCGGATGGTAATGATGATCGCAATTTGGGGCGTGGCGATCCTTGGGATTGTACTCAAAGTGGCCTGGATTCAAATGCCTCGCTGGCTAGGGACGGCTTTATATATTTTTCTGGGATGGTTTGCATTATTTGTGTTAGTGCCTCTTTATTATGCCCTTTCTCTCGCTGGCTTTTTACTGCTAATTGGGGGTGGCGTGATGTACACGGTTGGCGGGGTTATCTACGCCATGAAAAAGCCGAATTTGTCAAAAGACTTTGGATTTCATGAATTATTTCATATTTTTGTAATTTTAGGATCGCTTTGTCATTTTATTTGCGTTTTTTTCTTTATTCTTTAGAAAAAAAATGCTATAATCAATGAGTAATTTAATTATGTAAGCAAATTCTTATTGTGATTTTATATAAAGTTAGAATAGAATAGTGTTATTAATTGCATCACTGCAAAAAAAAAACTCAATTTTTTGTGGTGATTTTTTATTGTGGAATAAAGAAAATGTAAAAGAAAAAGGAGCATGGAATTAATGCAAACAAAGTATATTTTTGTCACGGGTGGTGTAGTATCTTCTCTTGGAAAGGGTATTACAAGTGCCTCATTGGGACGACTGCTTAAAGCAAGAGGGCTTAAGGTATCCATTCAAAAATTCGATCCCTATTTGAATTTTGATCCGGGAACTATGAGTCCCTATCAGCATGGGGAAGTATTCGTTACTGATGACGGGGCTGAAACCGATTTGGATTTGGGACACTATGAACGTTTTACCGATGAAAATCTTTCCAAGTTCAGCAATGTAACGACAGGAAAAGTATATTGGAATGTTATTTCCAAAGAACGTCGCGGTGATTATCTGGGCGGAACGGTTCAAGTAATCCCACACATTACGGACGAAATTAAAGATGGCATTCTCCGCGTAACGGAGTATAGCCATCCGGATGTGGTTATTACTGAAATTGGTGGAACCGTTGGGGACATTGAAAGTCTTCCATACCTGGAGGCTATTCGTCAGTTTCAGGGAGATCTGGGAGCTGAGAATGTATTGTATATTCATGTGACTCTGTTGCCTTACCTCAAAATGGCTGGAGAACTAAAAACGAAACCGACCCAACATTCGGTAAAAGAACTGCGTAGTATTGGGATTCAACCGGATATTATCGTTCTTCGATCTGAAAAGGAAGTGGATGACAGCTTAAAAGGAAAGATATCCCTCTTCTGTAATGTGGATAAAAAATCGGTGGTTACCAATATTGATGCTGCTGAACTGTACGAAGTACCATTAATCCTTGAAAAAGAAGGTTTGGCACAATTGGTTTGTGAAAAATTGCATATCGAGTGCGGTGAACCGGATTTAAGAGAATGGAAAGATTTGGTTAAAAAAGCAAAAAGCCTTGAAAATAAAGTTACCATTGGCTTAGTTGGAAAATATGTCGAGCTGCATGACGCCTACCTGTCTGTTGCAGAAGCATTGCGCCACGGCGGTATTGGCAATAATTCTGAGGTGGTCATAAAATGGATTCATTCAGAAGACATCAATGAAGAAAATGTTGCCCGAATGTTAAAGGATTTAGACGGTATTCTTGTGCCGGGGGGCTTCGGTCATCGCGGTGTGGAAGGTAAGATTCATGCAATCCAGTACGCCCGTGAAAATAAGATTCCTTTTTTAGGTCTTTGTTTAGGGCTTCAACTTGCAGTTGTTGAGTTTGCCAGAAATGTGGCAGGGCTTAAAGGGGCTCATAGTATTGAACTGGATCCAGAAACGCCTTATCCGGTGATTAATCTGATGGAAGAGCAAAAAAAGGTTATCAATATGGGTGGAACTATGCGCCTGGGATCTTATCCCTGTGAACTGTTGGAAGGCTCGAAGGCCTTGGAAGCCTATGGAGAGAAAAACATCAATGAGCGACATCGACATCGTTATGAAGTGAATGATGAATATCTTGAGATTCTTAGTGAAAAAGGCCTTGTTTTCTCTGGAATGTCACCTGATCGGGTTCTTGTTGAAATGATAGAAATTAAAGATCACCCTTGGTTTGTTGCAACCCAGGCACATCCAGAGTTCAAATCACGCCCAAATAAGCCACATCCACTGTTCAAAAGCTTTATCAAAGCAGCCTTAGCAGCAAAAAAATAACGAACAAAAAAATCAAGATCCTAGATCTTGATTTTTTTTATGGCCAAAAACACAAGATGTATAAGTAAGATAAACTGTGGATAACTTTAATTCTGTTGATAAAAAGCGGGGAATATTGTGGACAACTCGCACTTTACCTGTGGATACTGTTGATAAATCGGTTTAAAAGGTTTCAAAAGAACCAATAGAGCCAAAGTATGGGCGAAATATAGGAACACAAAATTGTGTATAAAAAAACAAGAATTAAGCACAGGCTGTGGAAAATAAAATAAGATTGTCATGAATCATAAATGGGGATATAATGAAAGACATTGATTGATATTTAATGAGAAATAAAAAATAAAAGGTGAAACAAATGCATAAATATGGTTTTGTCCGAACAGCTTGTGCTGTTCCTAAATTAAAATTGGCAGATTGTGAATATAATGTTGGGGAAATAATTTCATTGGCAACAACGGCCTTTAATCAAGGCATTGAGGTTTTGCTGTTTCCCGAGCTTTGCCTCACCGGTTATACCTGCGGTGATTTGTTTTTCCAACGGGAGCTTCAAAAAAATGCGCTAAACGCTTTGGATGATTTATGCCGGTGGTCAGACGGAAAAAAAATACTCATTGTGGTGGGGCTGCCATTAGTCATCGCCGGCAGTTTATACAATTGTTCGGCAGCCGTTAATGATGGCAGAATATTGGGAATTGTTCCTAAGACCTATATTCCCAATCATCAGGAATTTTATGAAAAACGTTGGTTTGCTTCTTCAAAAGCACTCGTGCAAAGGGAAATCACCATTGGTTCACAGACCGTTCCAATTGGTACAGACTTGCTGTTTAAAAATGCGCAGATGGAAGAATTTGTAATTGGAATAGAAATTTGCGAGGATTTATGGATGCCGATTCCGCCCGGAAGTTTTCATGCCTTAGCAGGTGCAACAGTTATATTAAATCCATCAGCCAGCAATGAAATTGTCGGAAAAAGTGACTATCGACGTGAATTAATTCGTTCGCAGTCGGGCCGATGTAATCTAGCTTATTTGTATACGTCGGCTGGATTCGGAGAATCGACAAGCGATTTGGTTTTCGGCGGAAATGCCATCATTTGCGAGAAGGGCGTGTTACTTAAAGAACTGCCAAAATTCAATCTCGGAAATGAAATTTTAGTGGCAGAAATTGATATTGAGTCGTTAATCCACGACCGCCAATCACAACATACCCTTTTAGATTCAATGGATTTAATTAAAGCGAAACCTTACCGCTGCATCATCTTCGAAACGCAAGAAACAGATGATTTTGAGGGTGACGTCAATCCTCATCCCTTTGTTCCCAGAGATCCAAATCGTCGCAGTGAACGATGCGAAGAAATATTTAATATCCAAACCATGGGATTAGCCAGTCGTCTAAAGCATATTGGAAATGCCCCCATGATCGTGGGGATATCAGGCGGCCTGGATTCCACGATGGCACTGCTGGTATGTGTCAGTATCTGTGATCGATTTAATATTTCCAGAGAAAAAATTCATGCGGTAACCATGCCGGGTTTTGGAACCACCGATCGAACTTACGATAATGCGGTTGCCTTAATTAAGGGGCTGGGAGCAACTTTTCATGAAATTTCCATTGTGGAGGCTTGCAAAGCTCATTTTAAAGATATTGGACAGCCGATAACATTACACAATGTTACTTACGAAAATGCTCAGGCCAGAGAACGAACTCAAATTCTGATGGATTTATCAAACAAATTAGGTGGAATTGTCATTGGGACGGGAGATCTCTCGGAGTTGGCTCTTGGCTGGGCAACCTATAATGGCGATCACATGTCAATGTACAATGTGAATGCCAGTGTTCCTAAAACGCTCATTCGCTATTTGGTGGAATGGGTAGCCGAGCACTCTAAAGAAAATGAAATTCAAAAAATATTATATGATGTATTGGATACGCCGGTTTCGCCGGAACTGTTGCCGCCGGATGAGAACGGCAAAATTGCCCAAAAAACGGAAGAAACGGTCGGTCCCTATGAGCTGCACGACTTTTTCATTTTTCAAGTAGTGAGATATGGATTTTCACCCGAAAAAGTGTATTTTTTAGCCGGTAAAGCATTTGAAGACGTTTATGAGAAAAAAATTATTTTTAAATGGTTGAAAAATTTTTATCAACGTTTTTTCAGCCAGCAGTTTAAACGATCGTGTTCGCCGGATGGTCCGAAGGTTGGATCAGTATCCTTTTCACCCCGAGGAGATTGGCGCATGCCTTCCGATGCCAGTGTAACCCAATGGCTGGGGAGTTTAAAAAAAATGGAGACAACAATCAAAAATTAGCAAAAAAAAGAGGCTGTTTTACAACAGTCTCTTCTAAACGTCTATTCCGTTTCTTTTTTTGAATAATGCTGAACCAGAACTTCATGTTTGAAATTGATGAAATCTAAAATTTCCTTTTTCCCTTCGGCACTTACCATGGCATAACCGAAAAGTCCCAGCAGATCTTTCATCTCCATCGGTTTTGTTAGTTGCTCTGTCGAATTCAAAGAGCCTTCAGATTTAAGCTTGGCATCGTTTAATGATGTGGGATTGTCGGTGCGGCAAAGAAGATAATCAACCGATACATCGAAATAATCTGCAATTTCAACAAGCAATTGATTTTCAGGAAGGTTTTTATCCTTCTCATACTTAGAGATTGAACTTTTGTTTAAATCAAAATGCTCAGCAAAATCCTGCTGGGTCATATCTCTGTTAATACGCAGTCGTTTTAATCGTGTTCCGAAAGTTGACATTGACTTCCTCCAATAATAATTATAGTTTTCAGATAAAAAACAAGTCAATCTTATTGAGATTGTTTCTTAAGCAGAGTATACACCATGTGTCTATCTGATGAATAGTATTTTTATTTGAATGTGCCAAACGAGAAACTAATTAAAATCCAATATGAATCAGAATCATTATTCCTTAAGTATAACAAAGCATTGCTTGTTCTTTTGTTTTATTTGATGTATAATTAGACGTTATATATTCGAGAAAGGATACTAAATGAAATTTACAGAATTAGAGATTAATGAACAACTACTGCAAGGCATCGAAGCAATGGGCTTTGTAGACATGAGCGAAATCCAAGAGCAAGCGATACCGAAATTAATGATGGGAGGAGACCTCATTGGAAAATCACAGACAGGAACAGGAAAAACTGTTGCGTTTGCTATTCCAGCCATTACAAAGCTTGACCCTACTATAAAAAAAGTACAAGTTTTAGTTCTTTGCCCAACCCGAGAGTTGGCGGTACAGGTCTCAGACGAATTTAAAAAAGTTCTAAAATTCCAAAAAGGTGTCAAGGTTTTACCTATTTATGGGGGAGCTTCGATTGAAGCACAACTTAGAGATCTTAAATCCGGAGTACAAATTGTCGTTGGTACACCAGGACGTGTAATGGACCATATGCGACGAAAAACATTAAAACTTAATGATATATCAATGGTTATTTTGGATGAAGCAGACGAAATGTTAAACATGGGATTCAGAGAGGATATTGAATTAATTCTTGATGAAATAGCACATGATATCCAAACCGCATTGTTTTCAGCAACAATGCCAAAACCGATTTTAAAAATTGCTGAAAAATATTTAAAGAATCCAACCCTGATTGAAATATCGCCTAAAAACATGGTTGCCCCAGGCATTGAACAAAAATACTTCAATATTAGTGACCATAATAAGTTTGAGGCATTGACTCGACTTTTAGAAGTGTATAAACCAAAACGATCACTGATTTTTTGTAACACCAAAAAATATGTCGATGACATCACTGACGATTTGAAAAAACTGGGTTACTCGGTGGATAAAATCCATGGTGATATGAGGCAGATGTCCCGTATGGCAGTTTTGAAGCAGTTCAGCCGAGGACAAATTGAAATCCTGGTTGCGACTGATGTGGCGGCCCGAGGAATCGACGTTGATGATGTTGATATTGTATTCAATTATGATGTGCCGGACAATGAAGAGTATTATGTGCATCGTATTGGTCGAACCGGCCGGGCCGGGAAAAGCGGAATATCGTTAACTCTTGCCAGATCTCGTGACCAATTCAGACTCAAGAAAATTACGGACTACACGAAGAAAAGCATTGAACGTGGCCTGATTCCAACCAGCGAAGTCATCAATGATATTAAGATCGCTCATTTCCATGAACGATTTACAATACGCGCTGAAAAAGGCAATGGCAATAAAGGGACCTTAGATGTTTATGTTAAAATAGTTGAGGACCTTAAGGAAAAAGGCTACACGCCAGAAACCATTGCGGCTGTATTGCTTCAGTCACAATTGCCATTATCCGAAGCCGAAGATCTTAATGCAGTGGAAAGACGTCCAAGACGTTCTGATAGCAGTCCACGAAGAGATGGACGTGACAGCAGAGACGGTCGTGTTCGTCGTGAAGGCGGATCCCGAGAAGGTGGTTCTCACCGATCGGGTCCTGAAAAAACGAAGCGTCTGTTTATCAGCGTAGGCGAAAAAGACAAGGCTCAGAAACGTGATATCTTAGGTGCTATCTGTGGAGAATGCGGTATTTCATCCTCTTCGGTTGGCAACATTGATATGTACGATAAATTTACATTTGTCGATGTCGATGAAGAACTGGCCAAAAAAGTTGAAAAAAAATTAAACGGTAAAATAATCAAAGACCGTAAGGTTAAAGTAGAAATATCCAAAAAGAAGAAATAAATTAGATTAATTAGATTGCAGACAAACTTTAGTTAAGGCTCATTTCTTATTGTCGCGTGTCCACCATGCCGAACAGGGTTTCCCTGTTCGCTGTGAGGGATACAAACAGAAGAATGTCTTCCTTAAATAAGTTTGTCTTTTTACTTTCTATGTGGTCTCAATAAATATTTAGGAGGCTTAATGAGTCAAATGAAAGACCCTCAAGTTAAAAAAGAAAATAAGCTGGGAGTCGTTCCCATTCCCCGGCTGCTTTTTTTAATGTCATTACCGGCAATTATTTCCATGCTTATTCAAGCCATGTACAATGTAGTAGACAGCATCTTTGTCGCCCAAGTGGGGGAAGAAGCCTTGACCGCAGTTTCCCTTGCCTTTCCAGTCCAAATGATCATTATTTCCTGTTGCGTCGGAATGGGAGTCGGGATCAACTCGGCAATTTCAAGACGTTTGGGTGAGAAAAAAAATGATGAAGCTGCAAATGTAGCCGAACACGGATTTATTATTGCCATTATTTTATCACTAGTCATCGTGGTTCTCGGCTTTTTTATTTCAGAAACGTTTATCGGTTTGTTTACGGATAACGAACTGATTATTTCTCAGGGGCGGGATTATCTTTTAATTGTTACGATGTTAAGTTTTGGAAGCATCATTACCCAGGCTGCTTTTGCGATGCTCCAGGGTTGTGGCGATATGATTAAACCGATGATTGGACAAATCATCGGGGCGGTATTAAATATTATTCTCAATCCGATTCTTGTTTTTGGCTTGATTGGATTCCCAGCCTTAGGGGTAAGAGGTTCTGCGATTGCAACGGTAGTTGGACAGATTATTGGAATGATTTATATGCTTTTCGTTGTTTTTAAAGGCAAAAACAATTTGTTGAAATTGGATTTCAGATCATTTCATTATGATGGAAGCATTATCAAGGTTATCTTAAAGGTTGGTTTGCCATCGGCTATCATGCAAGGTTTGGCATCCGTTATGATAACCTGTTATAATCTGATTCTGGCAACTTTTGGGATGTCGGCAGTGGCTGTTTTTGGTATTTATTTCAAGGTTCAGTCCTTCGTTTTTATGCCAATATTCGGGTTGGCACAAGGTGCGATGCCTATTTTTGGATTTAATTTCGGAGCGAAAAATGAAAAACGGTATCGGGAAACCCTTAAGGTGGCAGCAACCATTGCGCTGGTCTTTATGTGTTTAGGAACACTGGTTTTTTGGGTTTTCCCGGTTCAAATTATGTCAGCCTTTAATCCTTCGGAAGAGATGATGACGATTGGTATTCATTGCCTCAGAACGGTCAGTCTGGCGTTTCCGGTTGCGGGTGTGTCCATCATGATCGGCACCAGCTTTCAGGCCATCGGCAAGGCTCATGTGAGTATGATTGCATCCTTTATCCGTCAAATGATTTTCCTTTTGCCGGTTTCATATTTGTTAGCTCGTATCGGCGGGTTGGATCTGGTATGGTATGGTTTTATTATTTCAGAAATTGTATGCTTGACTTATGCGTCTCATATGTATCGATATTATAAAAGGACGATATTCAGTACCTGGGATCCAGTGGCTGCGATTTCATAAATAAGAAAAGAGCAATAAAAAGATCGCTTAAAAGAGCATGCTCTTTTAAGCGATCTTTTATTTTTTAGCAGCCAGCTGCTGATTAACGAGTTCAATGCTTTGGATAATCAGAGCATCGAGACGATCGGTTTCGCTGCTGAGATAAAGGTAGCCGATTAGGGCCTCAAAACCGGTGGCGTAACGATAATCAGACGCTTTGGCATTTTTCGGAACCTGGGAGCTGGTGTTCCGGCCACGTTTAACGATCCGGTGTTCCGCTTCAGTCAGTTCCGGGATAAGGGCATGAATGACCAATGACTGGGCACTGGCGCGAACATATTTTACCGAGGTTTTCGTCATGAAATTCACATTCTGGTGGCCGCATCCGATTAGGTATTTTCGAATCGCATCCGAATAAATACCATCACCAATATAAGCCAGAGCCAAAGGGTTCAGGGCCGATGCCTGGGCTTTGGTAAATGATTTATCCAGGGCTGATTTTATTGTTTCCAGGTCGGTCAGGCTTTTTTCCATTTAACACCCTCACGCGTATCTTCCAGGACAATTCCCCTGGCTAGAAGTTCATCTCTGATTTCATCCGATCTTTTAAAATCTTTGGCTTTTCTGGCGGTCTGACGCTGTTTGATCAGCGCTGCAACTTCAGTATCAAGATTTGTTTCTTTATCCTTAACCGCAAGTCCCAAAACGTCGGTGAGCTCCCTAAAAATCGTTTTTCCGGCAAGAAGGGCTGGCTTCGACGAATGCTCATCAAGCGAAGAGTTGAGATCTCGGACCAATTCAAAAATAACGGAAATGGCATCGGCCGTATTGATGTCATCTTCCATGGCCTGGATAAAGGCTTTTTTGTATTGATCCAGAGCGGCGATCCAAACTTTTTCATTTTCAGAAGCGGTGTCATTGGCGGCCTTTTCCAAAAGGAAAACCATTTGATATTTAGCGGTATAGAGCCGTTCAAGAGCCGTAGCGGCCTGTTGTAACAAAGGTTCGCTGAAATTGACGGGGCTTCGATAGTGGGCCATCAATAAAAACATTCTCACTGCTTCCAGGTCAAAGGTTTTGGCAATATCCCGGACCGTGAAAAAATTACCTTTGGATTTTGACATTTTTTCATTGTCAATATTGATATAGCCATTATGCACCCAATAGTTGGCAAATGGTTTGCCACAGGAACCCTCTGATTGAGCAATTTCATTTTCATGGTGGGGAAAAATCAGATCCTGACCGCCTCCATGGATATCAATGGTTTCACCCAAAAGTTTTTTTGACATGGCTGAACATTCAATATGCCAGCCCGGCCGGCCCTGGCCCCAGGGGCTTTCCCAGTACGGCTCGCCTGTTTTTTTCTTCTTCCAAAGGGCAAAATCCAGGGGGCTTTTCTTTTCATCGTTGATATCAATGCGGGCACCCGATTTCAAATCATCAATGGATTGCTTTGATAGTTTTCCGTATTCTTTAAACTGATCGACATGATAGTAGACATTGCCGTCAATATTGTAGGCGAGTCCTTTTTCTTCAAGAGTTTTGATCATGTCGATGATTTCAGGGATGTGCTCGCTGACTTTAGGATGGGCCGATGCTCGATGGATGCCGAGAGCATCGGCATCCACAAAATATTCATGAATATATTTTTCTGAAACTTCTTTAGGGGTGATGCCTTCTTCATGGCTGCGATTGATAATTTTATCGTCAACATCGGTAAAGTTTTGAATAAAGGTCACCTCATAGCCGGTATATTCTAAAAAGCGGCGAAGCACATCAAATACGATAAAGGGACGGGCATTGCCAATATGAAAATAATTATATACGGTTGGGCCGCAGGCGTACATTCGCACCTTTCCCGCCTCTATAGGAATAAACGTTTCTTTTTTCTGGGTTAGGGTATTATATAATTTCATAAATTTTAACCTTTCATTTCATTTCTTAACTTGATTGTGTTATGATAATACATTATACACTAAAGATAAGATTAAGTGTCAATGGATAAAATTTTTTAGGAAGAAAATTTCTTTAATGATTAGGAAATGAAGAGGATGTTCCATGGAAGAAAAGACAAAGAGACATGTTTTGACACAGGCAATATTAGCTCTTGAAACTGAAGAAGAATGCAATCTGCTCTTTGAGGATCTCTGCACCATCAAAGAAATTGAAGATATGGCGCATCGCTTTGAGATCGCCTATTTATTGTCTCAGGGAAAAACTTTTATTGATGTGGAAAAAATTACCGGGGCAAGTTCGGCCACGATTAGCCGGGTAAACCGTTGTTTAAAACACGGAAAGGGTTATCGGAATGTCATTGAAAAAATGAAAAACATTGAAAAATAGTGTGTATTGAAGTAATCTTATTTTAAATTTAATATTGAAGGAGTTGAGTGTAGTGATGAAAGCTGTAAAGAAGTCGAAGAAGTTGGACAACGTTTGTTATGATATTAGAGGACCGGTGGTTGACGAGGCGGACCGTATGGAACGGGCAGGCATTGACATTATTATGCTCAATACCGGGAATACCGCCCCCTTTAATTTAATGGCACCGGATGAAATTATTAATGACTTGAAATATAACGTTAAAGATGCCGAAGGATATTCCAATTCCCAGGGGATTTTTTCTGCCCGTAAGGCCGTGGTTCATTATTATCAGACCAAGGGAATCATGGATTTAACCGTGGATGATGTGTTTTTGGGAAATGGGGCCAGTGAGCTGATTCTGTTTTGTATGCAAGCGCTTTTGAACAACGGAGATGAAGTATTGGTGCCCTGTCCGGATTATCCGTTGTGGTCGGCTGCGGTCAACATCTCGGGAGGAACCGCCGTTTATTATACGTGTGATGAAGAATCAAAATGGTATCCGGATCTTGAAGATATGAAAAGCAAAATCACCTCAAACACCAAAGGCATTATCGTGATCAACCCCAACAATCCCACCGGGGCTCTTTATCCCAAAGAAATTTTGGAAGGGATTGTCAAACTGGCAGTTGAAAATGATTTGATCATCTTTGCCGATGAAGTCTATGATCGCATTCTTTATGATGAAGCAGTCCATATACCCTTGGCAACGCTGACGGATGAAGTCCTGGTTGTTACCCTCAATAGTCTATCAAAATCCCACCGCATTCCTGGATTTAGAGTCGGCTGGATGATATTAACGGGGAACAAAGAAATCGCCAAAGATTATATCGAAGGGATAAAAATGCTTTCAAATATGCGGTTGTGTTCCAATGTGCCGGGACAGCATGTGATTCAGACCGCGCTGGGAGGGTATCAAAGCATGCAAGCCCTGCTTAAGCCCGGCGGACGTCTTTATGAACAGCGAAAGATTGTCTACGAACGGGTCAATGCCATTCCGGGTTTGTCCTGTACCAAGCCGGAAGCCGGCTTTTATACCTTCCCTAAAATAGATATTGCAAAATTCAACATTACCAGCGATACCCAATTTGCCGTGGATTTCTTAAAAGAAGAGCGGGTACTGATGGTTCAGGGATCAGGGTTTAATTGGCCCAATCAGGATCATTTTAGAATTGTCTTTTTACCGCATCCGGAACAGTTAACCGAAACAATGGATCGACTGGAAAGATTTCTAGCCTCTTATAAACAGAAATAGGAATCATTTTTATAGAAAGAAAAGTTTGATAGATAGGAAGAAATATGAAAAAAAAGCGTTTGATGAGAAATAAAGAAAGTGGAATTATCGCCGGTGTTTGTGCGGGAATTGGTGACTATTGTCATGTTTCCCCATGGATATTCAGGATCCTGTTTATTCTGCCGGTGCTGCCGTTTATTTTTACCTTTATGGCTGGCATTTTCAGTATTGTTATTTATGTTCTTCTTGCTATTCTGCTCCCGGATAAACAACGGATTGAAGAACAGAATGTGGTTGAAGTTGAGTACGAAATAATTGATGACAACGACAACGATGAAGCTAATGTTGAGGATGCAGAGGATTTTAGTGATGAACCATCAGAAAAGGATCAACAGTAATGCTAACCAAAACAATTAAAACAAAATCAAGCCAGGAAACCTATGATTTTGGGAAACATTTGGGGGAAGCACTCAGCTTCCCCCTGGTTATTTTTTTACGCGGTGAAATGGGCGCTGGAAAAACGGTTTTTGCCAAAGGCTTTGTTAAGGGAATGGGAATCGATGACGAAGTCACAAGTCCAACCTATACTATTGTAAATGAGTATGGAGATCCGCCCCGGGTTTTTCATTTCGATTTGTACCGTCTTCAAGATGGCGGAGAACTTTATGAAATGGGCTTTGAAGATTACCTCAATCAGGAGGGAACCCTTATTCTGGAGTGGCCGGATTTGCTGCTGGATGATTCGTTTGAACACAAGCTGGAGATTACCTTAAAATCCGATTTTCATTCTCCAGATGAAAGAGAAATTATTTTAGTGACAAGTGATGTTAAAATAGAACAACTTTTAAGTGACTGCTGAGATGGCAAATAAGGAAAGACTTTTTACCAGCGTCATCATTCCGGCGGCAGGTCAGGGGCGCCGGATGAACGCGACGATGAACAAGCCGTATTTGACAATCAATGGCAAACCAATTTTAGCCTACACCTTGGATGTTTTTGAGAAATGTCCGCTGATTGATGAAATTATCGTCGTTATTAATAAAGACGAGTTTGAAATTTGCCGGCAGGAGGTTTTGAAACCCTATCATTATACGAAAATCAAGCTGGTTGAAGGCGGAACAACCAGACAGAAATCGGTTTATAATGGGCTGCTGGCGGTCAATCCCCAAACCGATATTGTCATGACTCATGATGGCGCCAGACCGATGATAGAAGAGTCGGTTATTGTTAAGAGTATTCATGACACGATGAAATACAAGGCAACGGTGGTAGGGGTTCCAGCGAAGAACACCATCAAAGTGATTAACGCGGAAAGCTTTGTGGAATACACCCCAAACAGAGATTATCTGGTGGAAATACAAACACCTCAGACTTTTGAATATACGCTGTTAAAAGAAGCTCATGAAAGAGCCATTGAATTAGGCATCGAAGGAACAGACGATGCTTTTCTGGTTGAACACCTTAATTGCCCGGTGAAAATTGTGATCGGGCATTACACAAATATCAAAATTACCACACCGGAAGACTTAATCATTGCAGAAGCCATCTTCAAACGATTTCAAAAAGATGACTGATCAGACCGGAAAAATTAAGAGTTTATTAAACAAATAAAAGAATGAGTCTAAAATAGTCATTATTTGACATAGTTTTGGCTTCATTCTTTATTTATTGGAAAAAAAAAGCTATAATGAACCTAGGTTAGTTACCTCAGAAAATTGACAAATCTAAGTTTTATGGCTGGCATTACACGTTAAGATTAGGTTTTGTATTTTACCCTGTCAACAATCACTAATAAATAAAAATGATTCACCATTTTGAACAGATTGTGAAAATATGGAGGAAACCATGATTGAATTATCAGAAGAGATTCTATTAAGAATGTATTATAAAATGAACCAGGCCCGATTTTTTGAAGAAAAAGTTGAGGATCTTTTTGAAAAAGGACTTATTTATGAAACAACCTACCTTTCAAAAGGGGAAGAAGCAACCGGTGTTGTTTCCTGTTTAGCGCTTGAAAAAGGAGATTTAGCATCTTTGACCCATCGCGGACATTCTCAGGCGATTGGTTTTGGCCTGGATGTTAACATGATGATGGCAGAGCTGCTGGGAAAAGCTACCGGTTATTGTAAGGGCAAGGGTGGCTCTCTGCATATTGCTGATGTGGAAAACGGAAACATTGGTGCCAATGGTATTGTTGGAGGGGGATTCACCTTATCGTGCGGTGCGGCATTGACCCAGAAATATAAAAAAACGGGAAAAGTTGTTTTGTGTTTTGCTGGTGACGGTGCCACAAATGAAGGCAGTTTTCACGAAGCCCTGAATCTTGCATCGGTTTGGAAACTGCCGATTGTCTTTTTGATTGAAAACAACCTTTACGGGATGTCGATGCCGGTCTCAAAACATATGAATATTGAGAATATTTCAGATCGAAGTGCAAGTTATAATATTCCCGGACTGACAATTGATGGAACTGATTTTCTGGAGATTTACGATGTCATGACAAAATCTTTGCGCTATGCTAGGGCTGGTCGAGGACCGGTGCTGGTTGAAGCAAAAACGTATCGTTACAATGGCCATTCGAGCAGTGATGCCCAGGTGTATCGAAACAAAGAAGAGGTTCAGAAATGGCAGAAAAAAGATCCGCTGCTCAGATTCGTAAATTATCTCCACGAAAATCGAGTCTTTACGGATAAGCAAATTCAAACCATCGAAGATGAAGCGAAAACCTCCATTGAACATGCGGTAGAATTTGCAATGGAAAGTCCAGAACCTGAAATTACAACAGTTTTAGAAGACATATATGCGTGAGGGGTTAGCAATGGAAATAAATGAAATGAAAAAAATGACTTATCGCGACGCGATCCGGTTGGGTATGACCGAAGAAATGCGTCGAGATGATGATGTCATCTTTTTAGGTGAGGATATTGGTCTTTATGGCGGGGCTTTTGGTTTATCCGAAGGTATGCTTGATGAGTTTGGAGAAGCGCGAGTTATGGATACCCCGATAACGGAAGCCGCAATTGTTGGTACTGCCGTTGGGGCAGCAGCAACCGGATTAAGACCGGTTTGTGAAATGATGTTTATGGACTTCATCACCCTGGGCATGGATGCTTTGGTCAACCAGGGCGCTAAGATGCATTATATGTTTGGGGGACAAGCAGCGGTTCCCATGGTTTTGCGGTTACCGGCAGGTTCAGGAAGCGGGGCTGGGGCTCAGCACTCGCAGAGTCTGGAAGCCTGGTTGTGCCATGTCCCGGGATTAAAGGTGGTAACACCGTCCACACCGGCCCAGGCAAAAGGTTTGATCAAAGCGGCTATTCGGGATAATAACCCCGTCTGTTTTATCGAGCATAAGATGCTTTATAAAATGGAGGGCTTGGTTCCGGTGGATGATGAGTTTACAATTGAGATCGGAAAAACGTTTGTTGAACGGCCGGGCAAGGATGTGACGATTGTCACTTATGGGACACTACTTCACAAAGCCATTGAGGCTGCTGAGTTTTTGGCGGAAGAAGGGATTGAAGTTGAAATCATAAATCCGGTCACCCTTTATCCCATGGATATGAAGCCGATTGTCGAATCGGTGATCAAAACAGGGCGTTTAATCGTGGCCCATGAAGCATCAAAAACAGGTGGAGTTGGCGGAGAAATTGTGGCTAGAGTTGTTGAAAGTGAAGCTTTCGACTATCTTAATGCACCGATTATTCGACTCGGCGGATTAGACGTTCCGATTCCCTATAACAAAGAATTAGAGGCAGCCGTGGTACCACAAAGAAATGATTTTGTTCATGGGGTATATCGCCTGCTTAATCGGGAATAGGGAGTAAGAATATTATGGAAAAAGAAGTAATATCACCGATTGAAAAATCAAGTAGTTCAGAAATTATTGCCGAAAAATCAGCAAAAGAATTACTGCCAGATTCAAGTCAGGAGAAAGCCCAGGAAGAAATCCAGGATGAAATAGAGCTAAAACCGGAACCGGATCCGAGATTGGAAAAAGCAAGGGCGACGCCGGCTGCCCGACGAGTGGCAAGAGAACATCAGATCAATATTCAAACGATCCCGGGTTCGGGACCGAATGGGCGGATTCAAATCGAAGATGTCAAAAGGATGGTGGTTTTCTCTCCCGGCCATTCAGGCTACAGTTCCCCGGAAACGGCGGTCATCGGCACCGCATTGGAAGAAATCATCGGGAATCCTGAAAATGTATTTTCAGATCCGATAAAGGAAGAGATAAAAGAGGAAAAATCTGAAAAGAGGGAAACTAAAATCAAGAAACCAGTAGCTATGAAACCAGCAGCCAGGAATAATAAATCCGAAATGATGCCAAATCCGAAACTGGATTTTGTCCCATTCGTGGAAGGTGAGGTTGAACCTTTACGAGAAGAGATTATTGTAAAATCGGTGCCCCTGAGTTCTCTTGAAAAAACGTCTTTCGAAAAAACTGCTCCTGAAAAAAATGAACAGCAATCGGAAAATAAAACGATCCTTACTGAAAAACGGAAGGATATCGCCGAGCGAATGGTTAGAAGCAATTTAGAAACGGCCGTTATTACGCTTACCACCGAAATAGATATGACGGAAGTCAAAGATCTCAGAAAGAAGATCTCAAAGAAAATTGAATCGCAGGCTCACTTTCGTTGTACCTATACCGATTTCCTGTTAATGGCAACGGCCCGGGCATTAATGAAACAGCCAATTATTAACAGCAGTTTTGAAAATGATGAGATCATTCCTCATGCTTACGCGAATTTGGGATTTGCTGTTGATACGGATGACGAAATGATTATTCCGGTGATTAAAAATGCTCAGGATATGAGTTTTGTTGAAATGGTGAAGCGACGTGGCGAAACGTTAAAGTCAGTTAAGAATAAGTATTACACTCCGGAAAATCTGGAAGGCAGTACGTTCACGATTTCGAATCTTGGCATGTATGGCATCCTGGAGTTCAGCGCCATTATCAATCAACCCAACGGCGCTATTCTCAGTGTCGGCGAGGTGGTTCAACGGGTGCGGGTGCATCAGGGCGAGGCCGTAATCCGATCGGTAATGAAAATCAGCCTGAATCTTGATCGCCGCGTAGCCGACGGGATGGCGGGTGCAAAATTTTTGCAGGATGTTAAAGCGGATATGGAAAATCCATCACTGTTACTGTTTTAGAATGAAGAATTCAGAAAAGATAACGTTACCAGAAAAATAATCATTGTCACATTTAAGCCAGTTGTGTTAGACTAAAAACATAATATAAGATTACTGAAAGATACGCGAAGCAGATGAAAAGCATGGCCAATTGTCTGCTTTTTTTGCATCTAAACGAAAGTTTGAATTTGAAAGGAGTTACATAGTTTGGAGAAAATATTAAAAGAAGGAATCACATTTGATGATGTCCTGTTGATCCCTGCAAAATCAGAAGTGCTACCAAGTGATGTAAACACCGGCACCCGACTTACAAAGAAGATTTCATTAAATATTCCCATTATGAGTGCAGGAATGGACACCGTCACAGAAGCACGATTGGCGATAGCCATGGCCAGAGAAGGCGGAATCGGAATTATTCATAAGAACATGACGATTAAAGCGCAGGCGTTTGAGATAGACCAAGTTAAACGCTCAGAAAATGGTGTCATTGTCGATCCGTTTTACCTATCGCCTGAGCACTGCATTGGCGATGCATTGGAGCTGATGGCCCGCTATCGGATTTCCGGAGTTCCCATCACGGTAGAAGGTAAACTGGTCGGGATTATTACAAACCGGGATTTGCGCTTTGAAAATGACCCCACAAAGAAGATCAAAGATGCCATGACGAAAGATAAACTGATAACAGCTGAAGAAGGTACGACCCTCGAAAAAGCTGAAGCCATTTTAAAACAATACAAAATTGAAAAACTTCCAATCGTGGATGAAGACAACAATCTTAAAGGTCTGATCACCATTAAGGATATCGAAAAGAGCATTAAATATCCAGATGCCGCAAAGGATTCTCGCGGACGCTTGCTGGTTGGCGGTGCGGTTGGCGTTACCGGTAACACCTTTGAACGAGTGGAGGCACTCGTCAATGCGCAAGTTGATGTCATTGTTGTTGATACGGCTCACGGGCATTCCGCCGGGGTTGTCAGAACCGTTAAACAAATTAAAAATAAATTCCCGGATCTGCAACTGATTGTTGGAAATATTGCCACTGGAGCAGCGGCCAAAGATCTTATTGAAGCAGGCGTGGATGCTCTCAAAGTCGGGATTGGACCTGGTTCCATCTGTACAACCCGTGTGGTTGCCGGGATTGGTGTGCCTCAAATTACGGCTATTATAGACGTTGTTGAGGTTGCTAATGAGTATGGCATTCCGGTTATTGCCGATGGCGGGATAAAATATTCAGGCGATGTTGTAAAAGCGATTGGTGCAGGTGCCGACGTGGTTATGATTGGCAGTCTGTTTGCCGGTACCGATGAAAGTCCGGGAGAAACCATCATTTATCAAGGCAGATCCTTTAAAACCTACCGTGGTATGGGGTCTCTTGGGGCGATGAAAGACGGCAGTTCTGATCGATACTTCCAGGAAGGTGCAAAGAAATTGGTGCCTGAAGGGGTTGAAGGTAAGGTGCCTTATAAAGGCAGTCTTGCTGATACCGTCTTTCAATTAGTTGGCGGATTGCGTTCCGGGATGGGATATTGCGGCGCTGCTACCATCAAAGATTTGCGGGAAAAATCACAATTCGTTAAGATTACCAGTGCCGGACTGATTGAAAGTCATCCCCATGATATATCGATTACTAAAGAATCACCAAATTATAATAGCGCTCAAGTTTAAGGAGTATTTATGAAAAAAAAGCAAGTGCACAGTGAAGTTATTCTCATTGTAGATTTTGGAGCACAGTACAATCAGCTTATTGCCAGACGAGTTCGAGAAGCCAGAGTTTACTCTGAAGTGGTTCCTTACGATATAACCCCGGAAGCAATTCTGGCAAAAAATCCCAAGGGCATTATTTTCACAGGTGGACCGTCGAGTGTCCACGAACCGGGTGCACCTGAATGTGATCCCAGAATTTATGAACTCGGCATTCCGATTCTAGGAATTTGCTACGGAGCTCAGTTAATGGTTGAACAACTAAAAGGGCATACTGAAGGCGCAGATATAAGAGAATATGGAAAGAAAGCACTCACCATAAACGAAACCAGCCTTCTTTTTAAAGATATTCCCAATCAGTCAACCTGTTGGATGAGTCATACCAATTATATCAAAGAAATTCCAGCAGGATTTACCATTACGGCGACCACCGAAACGTGTCCTACCGGAGCCTTGGAATGTCAGAAACGAAAGCTCTATGCCGTTCAGTTTCATCCGGAAGTTGAACATACCCAATACGGAAAAGAAGTTTTAAACAATTTTGTTTATGATATTTGCGGATGTCAGGGACTCTGGACTATGGAAAACTTTGCCCAGGAACAGATCGAAGCGATAAAAGAACAGGTGGGAGATCGACGGGTTCTCTGTGCACTCAGCGGCGGCGTTGATTCATCGGTTGCGGCCACCCTGGTATACAAAGCCATTGGTGATAAGCTCACCTGTATTTTTGTTGATCATGGCTTGCTAAGAAAAGATGAAGGGGATCAGGTCGAAACGATTTTCAAAAATCGTTTCAATATGAACTTTATCCGCGTGAATTGCGAAGATCGATTCCTTGAGAAATTGGCAGGCGTCAGCGATCCGGAGAAAAAAAGAAAAATCATTGGAGAAGAATTTATCCGGGTGTTCGAGGAAGAATCAAGTAAGCTTAATGATATTGATTTTCTGCTCCAGGGAACCATTTATCCGGATGTTATTGAAAGCGGCACTAAAAATGCCGCTGTGATCAAGAGTCATCACAACGTCGGCGGACTGCCAGACGATGTGGATTTTGAACTCATCGAACCGCTGAGAAATCTATTCAAAGACGAGGTCCGAGCCGTTGGTGAAGAACTGGGCCTGGATCATGATTTGGTCTGGCGTCAGCCTTTTCCGGGACCGGGACTGGCCATTCGGATCATTGGCGATGTGACCAAAGAAAAGCTGAATATTTTAAAAGAAGCCGATTATGTCTTCCGGGATGAAATTGCCAAAGCCGATTTGAACGAAAAAATCTGGCAATACTTTGCCGTACTCCCGGGAAACCGAAGCGTTGGTGTTATGGGCGATGAACGGACCTACGATTATACCATTGGATTAAGAGCGGTTACCTCAGTTGATGGAATGACCTCAGACTGGGCCAGAATCCCTTTTGACGTGCTGGAAAGCATCTCGAACCGGATTGTTAACGAGGTTAAACATGTGAATCGTATTGTTTATGATATTACGAGCAAGCCACCGAGTACGATCGAGTGGGAATAAAGGAAATACAACAAAACACTTTTCTAACTAGATTGCAATGGTTAGAAAAGTGTTTATTTTTTGCCAATTGAGTTTAGTTTAGGTGCAAACATTTATTTGATTATTATGGAAGCAGCTGTTATTCAAGTCAGTCACACCATTCAAACTAAATTACAACATAATGAATATTCTAATGGAAGAAACTGAACAATCAATATTTGACGTTTGCAATCATAAAGGAAATTAGAGCACAAAGACTTATAAAAACCATAAGGAAAAGAAGGCTTTTAGTTTTAGATTGAGAGTTGAAAATAACTCTGTTTTTGATTTGATAAACAGTAGAGATAATACTTCCGATAATTACGATAAGCATCAAATCCCAATTTGAATCTAAAAATGGAATATTTAGATTTAATCCTCGAATGAAAACATCAATTAGTACTGCAAACAACATAAAACGTCCTGTATATGCGTCACCTTGATATACTACAGCTTTGGTTCTTTCATCAACAACACCATACATAGGGATATCTTTTCCTTGTTTATTGTTTTTTATTATTATCATCTTCCTTAAGATAGAATAAGTCCTCAACTTTTTTCTGTAAGCATTTTGAAAGAATTAAAGAAAGTTTAGTTGTTGGACAGTATTGACCAGTTTCAATGGAACCTATTGTTGGTCTAGATACACCAGCCAATTTTGCAAGTTGTTCTTGTGAGATATTAATTTCAGCACGTGAAACTTTTAATCGATTTTTTAACTTTATATTATCATTCAAGAAAATACCTCTTCATTAATTTGAGCATAGCATAGAAGAAATTGGACGTCAAGTGTGCTTTGCATTATGCAAAGCGAAGTTGCCATTTGCAGCTTGTCCATTGAATTAATTGTTGGAGAACTTTTATTGTGATTATTTACATAACACTGGTAAAAAACAACAACGTAGGTGGTAAGAATATTGAATTGGTTCTGGAAAAACGTGCTTTGAAATATCGGAAAGCGCGCAACTATTTAAATGGGATATTCACATAGCAGTGAGGGGCATTGTTATTCGGCTTTTCTGCAAGAATCCTTTAAAACAAACCCGGAATATCTAACAATTGAAAACAACGTTGCCAAATATAACACAATTCGCTAGGGATATGATATCATTTAGTGATTGAAAGGAAGTGATAAAATGAAAATCAGTAAAGAAGATAAAATTAGAATAATAATTGAAGACTTAGAAGAAATCATAACGATTCCCACAAATAAAGAGGATCAGGTGAAGGATGTCCTTCGGAAATCTTTGAGAACCATCGAAGACAAAGAAAACAAAGAGATTTAAAAAACCTGATTTTTGAACAATCATAGCTACTTATTTATTTGAGAGAAGGGAAAATTACGATAGACCGAGACCGTTTCAAAATTCGTGTCAACCTCCAAACTGATGTAGCGTAAAATCAGTTTGGAGGTTATTTTATGAAGAAGAGCTGAAAGTCCTGAGTAGCAACGAAAAAGGGCTTAAAATATATTTAGTAAATATGTTCTAGTTAATTTAAATTTTGAAATACGCTGTAATTCTTTATTTATAAGGAGTGACAGTTTCTTGTAATAATTTTATAGAAATATAGGTTACACGGAATAGATTTGCTAGGTTATGATTCAAGTCTCGTATTGAGACAATCATAACCATTTTTTATTTTTTGGAAGATGATATGAAAAACGGCTGGAAAGCAAACGGCAAAAAAATTAATTAAAATAGAATGGTACTTAAAGAAGAACGTTCTCAAAAAAACAGTTTGCCAAAACTCGATTTAAATGATTAAATATTACTCAAATGTGAGTATCAAAATATAATTTTGATTCAACCAGATTCTTCGTTGAGGAATAATATTTAACCGAGTATTTAACGAATTCGAATAACACTCGATTTTATCAGCAATGTTTATAACAATGTTGTTTTCTCTTATTGCGAGAAAATGATTTAAGTGATTCTTCAAAGAAGGAGAGGTTAAAGAAATGGATATGGAAAAATTCAAAAGAATTATTCTAGATAATGAAGATATTCTTATGGAAAAAGCTTTGAAATACGGAAAAGAAAGAAATTATACAAAATATACGTCAACATTAAAAGAAGCATGGCGAATGTCAATAGCAGGTCTATCGAAAGCATTAGTAAAAGTCATTGAAAAGAATGATATACCGGAGATGGGACCGGATGATGATTTTACAAAAAGTGAAGTTGCTGAATTTGGCATAATTGAAGCACAAAAACATCGATCACGAGGGGTTACATTAGGCATGTTTCTGGGTTTTATGAAATATTATCAACAGGCATATGAAGATTTGATTTTTGAGAGCAACTTTTTACCAGAAGAAAAAAGATATTGTTCTCTGTATATCAAACGGTATTTTGATCAAGTGGAAATGGGCTTTGCAATAGAATGGTCTGGATTATCAGAAAAACATGAGTTAGAAGAGCTTCAGGAATTGAACAGAGCCATGACAAATGAAAAAAATAAATACCTCACAATTTTCGAAAGTATTTATGATCCGATCATTCTTGTTGATGAGGATAACAATATTGAAAACATTAATTATAAAGCCGCGGAAGTTTTCTTTGATGTTGTTGTCTCGGGAATGAAATATTACCGAAATATCAATAATGAAAAGGAGTTGGGTGGGCTAATTGACGAACTCAATAAATTTACTGATTTAAATGAAAAAGAAGTTTTACTTGAAAAAACAATTGAAACAAAAGAGGGCCAAAAAACATATTTGATAAAATTCAAAAAAATGTTGGATGTTAGCGAAAAATATAGAGGAACAGTAATTTTATTCAATGACATAACTGAAAGACAAAAAATGGACCAAATATTAAAAAGGCAGAATGAAAAGCTCGAATATTATGCTTTTACTGATCCAATGACAGGGGTTTCAAACCGTAGAACAGGACTGATGATATTGGAAAAAGAACTGGCTTTTGAACATAGGTCAGGATCACCTTTATCTATCTGCTTTCTTGATATTGATGGCCTCAAGATGGTAAACGATACCTTTGGTCATGAAGAGGGAGACAATTTAATTAATTGTATTACAACAATTATTAAATCAACTTTACGAAAGATTGATACAATTAGCCGGATAGGCGGCGATGAATTTCTTGTCATTTTTCCGGGCTGTTTTCAATTGGATGTTGAAAAAGCAATCATGCGAATCAACGATGAATTGAAAGAATATGATAAGAAAAGCGAAAAAACTTATCAACATGCTTTTAGCTACGGAATAATAGAATTAACAGAAAATAATAAATTAAGTGTCAACGATGTGATTAATGCAGCGGATAAAAAGATGTATGCTAATAAGCTGAAAAAAAAGAATCGAGAAGAAATTCATGAATTTTAAGGCTGAAGTTTTTGATAAATTTCAATATTTATCGGCGGTAAATAAATTTAATGACCATACCCTCCATGGTGTAATAAGATTTGAAGATAAACTTAATACACGCGCTATGGAGCAGGCAATGCGGTTATTGTTAAAAGTTGTTCCTATTTTGTCTAGTGTATATAGAGAGGAAAACGGAAGCTTTTACTGGGAAAGTGTTGACTATTTACAAGTCAAAGGGAATTTTATTCTCGTTGATAATGAAGGCGACTTTAACAGCTTTATTACAGAAAAGATAAACGAAATGACCGGTCCTCAGATAAAAGCGTGCATATTTACAGCAAATGAAGATTCTCTTGCAATTGTTATGAATCATATGATTTGCGATGCTGCCGGTTTTAAGCAAATTCTATATCTGCTGAGCAATTTTTATTCTGAGCTGCTTGAAAATTTTGATTATTTTCCTGAATTTGTGATTAATGGGGATCGTGGCTTCAAAAAAATTATTGCTGAATTTAGTTTTATGGATCGATTAAAGGCGCTTTTATTTCAACGTAAGGACAGTAACCAAAATAGCTGTTATAAATTTCCGATGAGTAAAGAAAAAAATGTTACTCCGTTTTTTCTTACCCATGAAATATCACAGAATCAATTTGCTGAAATTAGAAAATACTGTAAAATCAATAAGGTTACCGTGAATGATATTGTTCTTGCGGCATATTATCGAGTTCTTTATAGAATGTTAATTGCAAATACTGAACCACTCAATATCCCAATCATGGTCGATATGCGCAGAAACTTGAAGAACAACGATTTTATGGCCCTTTCCAATCTATCTTCCACTGTTATTACAGATTTAAATTTTGTTCAGGGAGAAAATTTTTATGATACGGTAATAAAGATTAATCAGATGATGAGTATTAAGAAAGCAAAAAACATTGGCTTGAATGGGTTTGTGAAACTTGATTTACTTTCGAATATCTTTAGCGATAAAATCGGCTATAAAATTACTAAACGTGGCTTTAAAAACCCCTTGATTTGTATGACCAATATCGGCGTATTGGATTCAAATTTATTGAACTTTAAAGGTGCATCAATTAATAATGCATTCATGTTTGGTTCAGTTAAATACCGTCCCTATTTTCAATTGGCACTGAGTAGCTTTGCTGATAAAATAACATTTACTTGTAATTTATACGGTAACCAGGAGGATCGTAATAAAATTGCAGACTTTTTCTCTTTACTTAACAAAGAGCTGACTTTATGTTATAAATAATCAATCATGGGTAAAAACTGAATAATGATGAATAATGGGGAGGAACAGGAAATGAAAAGGAAAAAGATTGCTTTGGCGGTTGCCATTCTTAGCCTCAGCATGTTATTAACGGCATGTGGCAATAAGAAGGATGTAACCGATTATTCGAAAACCGAGAATTGGATGAACTTACCTACCACTACGGACAAAGAGGTGGATGTGTTTTATCTTTATCCCACAACATATTCACCGGCTGATCAGACAAATCCAAGCATTAGTACAATCGATGATGCCGGGATGGTTCAAAATGCAAAAATAGCCTATGGCAGACAGGCCACTGCTTTTGAAACCGTTGGGAATATTTATGCCCCCTACTACAGACAGGACAATTTATCACCAGTTGATCGGGAAGAAACCATTGCCGGAATACCCACTACGGATGCCACAGCAGCTTTTGATTACTACATTAAACATTATAATAATGGACGTCCTTTTATTTTAGTCGGTCATTCACAAGGGGCGGATGTAATGAGCAATCTATTGTCAGGATATTTGAAAGATCATCCGGATGTTTACAAGCGAATGGTGGTAGCCTATGTCATTGGTTTTACCGTTACAAATGATTATCTTACCGCTAATCCGCATTTGAAATTTGCCGAAGGCCCCGATGATACCGGAGTTATCGTTTCTTACAATACAGAAGCAGAAACTGTTCTACCTCCGGGTAATCCGGTTGTTACGGAAGGTGCTCTTGTTATCAATCCAATCAATTGGAAGCGCGATGAAACGCTGGCAACGGCAGCTGAAAACTTAGGTTCCATTGCGCTAAATCGTGATGGCTCTGCGGTTTTAAATGCTGAAGGAAAAATTGAGCCGGTGATGAATTTTGCGGATGCCCAGATTAATTTAGCAAAAGGGGTGTTGATTTGCAGCACGGCGAATGTTGATTTATTATCGCCGGGAAGTGCAACGTTTGGAAAAGGCGTATATCATACCTTTGACTATCCATTCTATTATTTTAATCTCCGGGAAAATGCGGAGAATCGCACCAATAAGTATTTTGAAATAAATGGCACAAAGTAAAATAGTTTACAGACGCTGATTTGAGGTTGTGAAACATCGATTAAAAAGCTGAGAATTCTCAGCTTTTTTAATCGTTTGTTTTCGTTTTTTGAGAATAATATCTGAAGAATATTCTATAATTAGGTAATTGAATGTGCTATACTGAAGATATACAGATATGTACGTAAGGGTTGAGGTGGAAAATGAAGGATAAATTGATAGAACTCATTGCTGACCTAAAGGTGGATGAAGCGGAAGCTTTCGCCAGTGAATTAATTCATAACGGAATAGACTATAAAGTTTTGTTTGAAAGAGTTATGGCAGGTTTGGCGGAAATAGGAAAAAAGTATGAAAATGAGCAGTGCTTCATAGCGGATCTTATCGTCTCTGGGATGATGGCAAAGAATATTTTTGCCGAGGCCAATTTATATCAGGGAAACCAGGAGCCTCAAAATACATTGGGAACGGTGGTCATGGGAACAATCTATGATGATATTCATGACATTGGAAAAGATTTAATGATAGATGCGCTTGAAAATAAGGGAATCAAGGTTATTGATTTGGGAGTCGATGTCAGAGTAGAAAAATTTATCGATGCGGTCAAACGAAATGACCCAGATATTATTGCAGTAAGCTGCGTTATGGTTAATTCAATTTCATATGTGGAAGAATTGGGCGTTGCACTGCAAAGGGAAAATCTTCTTGAAAATCGTCGATTTATTTTAGGCGGCGCCAGTGTGGATAATGATTATATCAGAATCCCTCAAATTGATTTTATGACCAATAATTTTTACGAAGGCGTAAATTACTGTGAAGCGTTTCTTCGGGAAAAATATAAAGGGAGAAACGAAGTAAATGAGTGATGTTTTATATCTCGCTATTGTAGCCAGTTTAAAGGAAAAAATCATCAAGGGCCGACTTAAACCGGGCGATATGCTTAATTCAGAAAGTTCACTTATGAAAGAATATTCAGTTGGCCGAATGACCATTCGAAAAAGCTTATCCCTCTTATCCAACGAAGGTTATATTTATTCAGTGCCGGGAAAAGGAAACTTTGTTTGTAAACCAGAGGTTGATATTTTTCAATTTAAATTTAACAAATACGATGGCTTAAATACCCATATCGATCGGGTGAAATTACTGTCGGTTAAAGTGAAGTTTCCCACAAAGCAGATTGATCGAATCTTAAATATGGATGAAAATCAAAAAGTGGTGGAAGCAACTCGAATTTTGTGTTCGGATGATAAGGAAATAGCGATGGAAGTAATCTATTTGCCTTATGTGCAAAATCAGCCTGTTATCGAAGATATGTTGAAATTTGCGAACTATCTAAAACCAATTGAAGAAAAACTGGCTTTTGTTTTAGATAAAACAATTAATATTTCGGTAACAATGCCAACAAAAGAAATGAGTGAACGTCTTAATATAAATCAAAATGAACCGATCTTTGAAATAATTGAAACGATTAAAAATGGTGCGTCACATGAAATCTTACAGGTTAGCTGGTTTTATGTGAGTCCGAAGTATTTAGCAATAAAGGCAGCTACGCCGAAAGATTCTGTCGATAAGAGAATCTTTTAAGATCAAGTGAAAATTAAAGCTTGGTCTTTTTTTTATTTAAGCTATTGACAAAACGTTTACATAAGCGTATATTATATCCATACAGACTTGTACGTATATGCTGAAGAATATTAGGGGAGATAGAAAATGAATGATCCAAAATTGTTGCTTTTTACAGGATTCCTTGGGTCTGGAAAGACATCATTGCTATTAAAAATAGCCCGGAAGTTATCACAAGATAAAAAACGCTGTGCGATTATTGTTAATGAGGTTGGCGAAATAGGTATCGATAATTTACAGATGAAAAAAATGGGGTATGACGTCTGGGAAATATTCGGGGGGTGTATTTGCTGCACATTGGCCATCAGTTTAGAAGATACGATACATCAACTTCTGGACAATTATGAAATCGATTATATTCTGATGGAGCCTTCAGGTGTCGCTGATCCGTCAGCATTGTACCAGCCAATAAAACATAGCGGTTTTCCTGATGAAAAGGTAAAAAATGTGTTTATTATGGATCCAACCCGGATCTGTATGTTTGAAGAAGTACTGGAACCCTATCTTCAATCAGCCATTCCTTTGGCTGATGTTACGGTAATCAATAAAATTGATATAGCTACTGCGGAAGAAATAGATGAATCGGAAAAGGTCATTAGAAAATATAACGAAGAAGTTATGATATTAAAAATAAATGTAAATGAACTTGAAGAAAAACAGATTAGAGAGCTTATTTAAAAGCCTGAATGGAGATGAGCGTATGTATCAGAATACATTTGAAGCACTGGCGATCAACACAAAATTAATTTCGCGAAAAAAGCTTTCGAATGAAAAATGGCGCGAAATAGGATGCTTTTTTATTAAGAACTATGTTGAACAATTAGGAAAAGCAGAAAAAGCGGTCATTGGCCATATTAAAGTTCTGATTGAATTGGAAGATAACAGCTTTATTAAGTTAAGTTGTGTTAGCCGGGATCGGCCAACTAATTGCGAAATTGTTAACACAGAAGGAAACAGTCTGGAAGCGGGTTTGACTTTTAATTCTATTATTAGTGAGCTATTAAAAAATAAAAATATTCAGTGCTTTCATATGGCGTTAGAGAGAACCTGCAGTGTGTATGGGTTAATGACGGATTATAAAGAGACTTTACCCAGTGAGCCGAAAACAGAAGAAGATGAAAACGAAACATGCTTCGTCTGTCATGAACATCATCATGATGAAACATGTGGACACAATCATTAAGCGATAGTAATCAATGAAAACATTGGTATTATGAAAATAAATTTGGAGGTGATAAAGATGCATAAAACATAAAAAGAGACTCCTGAAAATTCCAATAGTACAGGCGTTACGGGCCACAGAAAAGTACAAAAGGAAAGTTGAAGGAGACCTCATCAAAATTTTAACACAAATTCGAATAAATGATAAGATCCTTTTCATTTATTTTAAAAAAATATAAATATTCCTCGGTTTTGATGATTTTCTCCTCGGTATAGATGTGCGAAACAGAAGATAAAATAAAAAAGTAATCAAAAGAAAAACATGGAGGATGAAGAAATGACTAAAATTAGTGAATTATTAGCGAATCTTGAAATGGATGAGTTAATGGAAGTTGTTCAAAAAGAACTAGTGGCAGGAACAGATCCCGTTGGTATTCTTAAAGAGTGTGAAGCGGGAATGGTCATGGTTGGAGAGAAATTCTCAAGCGGAGATTACTTTGTATCTGATTTAATGATGTCTGGCGAAATGTTCAAGGAAGTCGGCGAGATGCTGGTTCCCTATTTAGATGGAAAAACCGGAGATGTTCTGGCTAAAGTTGTTTTGGGAACAGTTGAAGGCGATATCCACGATATCGGAAAAGATCTGGTCTATGTTATGCTGAAATCTGGTGGGTTTGAGGTCATTGATGTAGGCGTAGATGCCAAACCGGAAGTGTTTGTGAAGGCGCTAAAAGAATCTGGTGCTCCGATTTTGGCGTTATCTTGTTTATTAACGACTTGTTATGATTCAATCAAGAACACCATCGAAGCGGTTAGTGAAGCGGGCTTAAGAGATCAGGTGAAAATTGTTATTGGTGGGGGACCCACCGATGAATCAGTTGTAAATTATACGGGTGCGGATACATTTGGCCAAGATGCTCAGTCAGCAGTAAGAATATGTAAGGAGATGTTATAAAATGGGCACTTATGATAAGTTTAATGCTAATTTAGAGACTGTTTATCAGACGATTCATTGTGAGAACGAACGACCTGTTCCTTGTTATATGGGGATTGCACCGGCCCCTATTCAAATGGAAATGACACTGGCTGAATATATTGCTGATCCTGTTAAAGGAGCCTATGCTCAATATGATTATGTCATGCGGTTAAGTGAAGAAGCGGGTCCGATTGGATGCATTGACAACGATCCGATGGGATTTAACATGGTCTCCTATCTGACTCTGCTTTGGTTATCAAAAATTCAGAGACCCGGTATTGAGTTGTCAGATACATCGCTATGGCAGGTTTTGGAAACCAAAATTATGGAAAAAGATGAGTATGATGTTCTGATCAATCAGGGATATGAAACCTGGTTTAACTCACTTCTTCCCAAGGTCATCGATATGGAATATTTTGGCAAAACCATGCAGGTTTATGGCAGAAATGTGAATGCGATCAGAGATAAAGGACGAGAGTTGGGAATTGTGAGTATCAATTCACCGGATATCTTGCCGGCTAATATACCCTTTGAAATTCTCTGCGGCGTCCGTTCAATGAGTGCTTTTTATATGGATTGCTATAAAATACCGGATAAATTAGTTGAAGCATCAGATGTTATTTTTGAGGCAAACAAAGCTTCAGCTCAAAAAACTCTGGAAGCTGCAAAAGACGATCGCTCAATTGTCAGTGGCTGGATAGGCGGCTGGCGAACCGCTTCGGCCATGTTATCCCCGAAAATTTGGGATCGGCTGGTTTGGCCATATATAAAAGCTTCTGGTGATCAGATGTTATCCTACGGAAAAAATCCCACCTTCCATTTAGATCAATGCTGGAATCGTGATATTGGACGTTTTGCTGAATTCCCTGAAAAATCAATTATCCTCAATCTTGACGGCATGACCGATATGCGCGAAGCTCGTAAAAAACTGGGAGAAAACTATTGTTTAATGGGAGATGTGCCGGCACCGCTATTGGCAACCGGAACACCCGAAGAAGTACGGGATTATGTGACAAAATTAATTGATGATTTGGGACCCAAAGGGCTGTTTGTTACAGCAGGATGCGATGCACCGGGCAACACCAAACACGAAAATATGGTTGCCATGTTTAAAGCAACCAACGACTGGAAATAAGTCTAAGGAGATACGATGATATTTATCGGAGAAAAAATAAATGGCACCAGAAAAGCCATCCAGGAGGCCATCATCAACCGGGATGTTGACTTCATTAAAAAAACGGCTCTTGAACAGGATCAGGCAGGTGCGAATTATCTGGATATCAATGCTGGCACCGATCCATCACGGGAGAAAGAGGATATGCTGTGGTTGCTTGAGGTGGTGCAGTCTGTTACCGATATGCCTATCTGCATTGACAGTTCAACACCTGAAGTCATAAAAGAAGCGATTCGTGCGGTAAAGGCAACACCCATGATCAATTCAATTAACGGAGATCCGGAACGATTGAAAAGTTTTATTCCATTCATAAAGGAAAGAGACTGCAATGTGATTGCACTAGCAATGGATGAGTCACAATCCGGAATGCCGAAAACAGTGGATGAGCGAATGACGGTATTGAAACGGATTTTTCAAGCGACAAGAAATGCCGGGATCGCAGACAGTAAAGTTTTTATTGATCCATTAATCATGGCGGTTGCCACGGATCAAACAGCCGGACTGATCGCTTTTGAATCGATCCGGAGCATTCGTAAAAATTATCCGGAAGCCCATATTACCGGTGGATTAAGCAATATTTCGTTTGGCTTGCCAAACAGAGCATTAGTCAATCGAACGTTTTTAACCCTGGCTGTTGAGGCCGGCATGGATTCAGCTGTTGTTAATCCCGAGAATGTACCTCTGATAGAATCTCTAAAAGCCACAGAAATGCTTCTTGGCAGAGATCGGTTTTGCCGGAAATATACGGTTGCTGCAAAAATAGATTTTACAAAGAAGTGATTCTGCATTGACTAGAATAGCCCTTTTCTTGACAAATGTCAGGTTGAGGGCTATGTCTAGATCAGAAATTCAGGCAGAATCAATCGAAAAATGATTAATCGGGGGAGCAGATAAATGAAAGAATTACTTGAATCAGGTGAATTTTCTGAAATAATGGATATTGATGTCGATTTGATTCAGATCACCCAGGAAATCAGAGATCGCTGTGCCGATAATTATTGCGGTTTCTATGGTAAAAACCATATGTGTCCTCCTGCAGTGGGAGGCTTGCAAGAATATCGTAAAATAATACGAAAATATAAAAAGGGCTTGCTTTTCTCAAAAGTATATGCGTTAAAAAACAAATATGATTATCAGCGGATGGTTGAGTCAGGAGTTGAATTTCGAAATGAAATTCAAAAAATCAGAAATGAAATAAAATCAAAAAAAATAGATTGTCTCTTTTTTTCAGCCGGAACCTGTTCTCTTTGTCAAAAGTGTGCAATTCTAACAGATGAACCCTGTCGATTCCCAGATGATGCAATCCCTTCCCTAGAGGCGGCAGGAATCGATGTGGTTCGATTAAGTCGTGATTATGGAATGACCTATAATAGCGGAGATAATAACGTGACTTACTTTGGTTTGCTTATCTATAACAATTAAAGAATAGGATAAGAGCATTGAGAAGGAAAAACTAAAACATTAGTGTGGTTGCAGTGTTACAATGAAGTTGTAACACGCTGACCGAATAGATATAATATCTAAAAGGAAATATTATTGAAACTAGAAATTAGTAAGTGGTTATGATAACCGTCTCATTTTGGGGCAATCATAACCACTTGTTTTTATTTTTTGCGGAAAATATTATGAAAAAAATGATAAACAAACGAAAAAAAATCAACAATTTAGTTGACTTGTCAATCAAAGCGGACTATAATTTAGTTGACAAGTCAATTGAGAACCCATTCAATTTCAACGGATGTAACAAAAAATTAGAAATTTAGGGAGGATCCATTTTGCAACAAGAAGAAATTATGCATTTGCTTAAGCTGAATAATAAGATTTTTAGAACCACACAAGTGTATTTGGATAAGGTTCTGAAGAAATATGAATTAAGCAGTGGTTCGTACCCGTATTTACTCATGTTAAAGCACCAGGACGGCATCAATCAAAATAAGATCAGTGAAAAATTGGGTTATGATAAGGCAATGACAACGCGAACCGTCACAAAACTGATCAAACTTGGTTATTTGGAAAGAAATAAAGATGAGACCGATCATCGCGCCAATAATATTTATTTAACTGAAAAAGCCAATGTTGTCATTGAAAATATTCTGGATGAAATTCATCAATTGGTTCAATTGATGACAAAAGGGATGAATGATGAAGAGAAGATCAACACCGTCAAATCGTTACAAAAGCTTCTAACTAATATGAGAGAACTCAACATATAAGACATTGTCAATTAAAAACAAGGAGAAAAAATGGATCAGGAAATTAGTAATTACAAAAACAGGTGGCTTATTTTATTTGTCGTCGTGATGGTTACGTTTATGGCTACACTCGATAGCAGCATCGTAAATGTCGCATTACCAGACATGTCAAAAGTTTTAGATGTCACATCATCGGGTATTCAATTGGTCGTAACCAGTTATTTAATTGCCATTGCAGCGACAATTTTGGTATTTGGAAGGTTGGGGGATATTCTGGGCAAGGTGCGCGTTTTCAAGTTTGGGCTCGTCCTATTCACATTGGGGTCTTTATTTTGTGGTATCACCAGTTCACTTCCCATTCTGGTTTTAGCCAGAACCATACAAGCAATCGGCGCCTCCGGCTGCATGGCGAATAATCAGGGAATTATCACAGCCGTATTCCCCGCAAATGAAAGAGGAAAAGCCCTTGGAACAACCGGTACGTTTGTGGCGTTAGGTGCTTTAATCGGCCCGCCGTTGGGAGGATTCATCGTCGATGCTTTTAGTTGGGAATACATCTTTTTAATCAATGTTCCAGTCGGTATCGTCATGTTTTTTTTAGCGCTTAAGTTACTTCCAAAAAGCAACCGAACGGCTGCTGGAAAATTGGACATTGCGGGAGCGCTACTGTTTATGCTTGCCATCGTTCCTTTGTTTGCCGCCATTGGTAAAGGACAGGAAATTGGATTCAATCAGCCGATGATTTTATTTGGTTTTATAATTTCTATTATTGCCTTTATTGCCTTTGTTTTAGTGGAAAAGAAGAAGGCTGAACCGTTGCTGGACCTGGAAATTTTTAAGAATAAATTATTTTCATTGAGTCTGTTTTGTGGATTTTTATCTTTTGTCGCCATCTTTTGTACCAATATTATCCAGCCGTTCTATTTACAGGATGTGTTGGTATATTCACCCTCTTTTGCTGGGCTAATCCTAATGATATCGCCAATTGTTTTGGCGGTGGTGGCGCCATTCAGCGGCCATTTATCTGATAAAAATGGGTCGGAAATTTTGACGTTTGCTGGATTGTTGATCACAAGTCTGGCTTTGCTGTTCATGTCAACATTAAATGAGCATTCTTCCCTGTCAATCATTGTGATTTATATCGCAGTTTTATCGGTTGGAAATGGCTTGTTTCAATCACCCAATAATTCGCTGATCATGTCTACGGTGCCAAAGGATAAACTGGGGATTGCCGGGAGCACCAATGCGTTGATACGAAATCTGGGAATGATCTGCGGTATCGCCCTGTCTACCACCTTGTTGTACAACCGAATGAGTGATAAGATTGGCTATTCGGTAACGGATTTCGTTGTCGGTAGAAACGATGCTTTTGTATACGGCATGAGCATTGTTTATATTGTTGCCGCTGTTATTTGTATGATTGGTGCCGTTTTAACGGCCTACAGATTATTTAACAAAAAAGACCGCTTGGAAGATGCCAGTGTGATTAAAGAATATAAAAAGTAACGTTAGAAAAGGAGAATAAGAGATGTACGAATATTATTATAAAACCCAAGATTTTGGTATGTGCCTGATGAGTTGTGAAGGGGAGGGCGAGGAAGCCATTATTCCAACGGATAGAGACATTCTGATTGTTGCGGATGATCTGTTTAAAGGACATAAAGAATTGGTGCGGGTGGAATTTCCGGATTCAATCATTGAAATCGGCGGATTCTTATTTGATGGGTGTGAAAACCTGAAGGAAGTGAAACTGCCTGCGAACCTTAAAGATTTTTGGCAATATGCGATGACCCGTTGTGGCATCGAGGAAATTGAAATTCCGGGAAGTGTAGAACGGATCGCTTCCTTCACCTTTAATCAATGTAATCAGCTGACTGAGGTCAGGATTAATGAAGGCACCAGGAAAATCCTGCCTTGGGCATTTAAAGACTGTGCTAATTTAACAGACGTATATTTGCCGTCAACGATTAAAGAAATCAGTGATAAAGCGTTTGAAGGCTGCCCGAATGTAGTGCTTCATCGAAAATAAATGAGATTAAGTGGTTATGAGATAAGTCTGGTTCAAGGACAGTCATAGCCACTTATTTTTTGAGCGGAGGGGAACGCAAAGTTGAAGAAATAAAGAAAATGGAACAGCAAAAATGACTTTGCTCTTTATGCTAAACGACCGTATTGCTGTGTTTGCGGAATTTTCCAAACCTTAAGTTCTGAAGCATCTAAATCTTCATCAAAAAGACATGCCCGGGTTATTTGGTTATTATCGTAGGTTTTCACGTAATAAGTACCGGTGTTGCAAACCATACAGGCGGTGTATTGAGTATAATCAACACCCTCATCGGTGATGACGCTTCCTTTTGGAATATCAACTGATGCTAAAATATGAAAGGCTGCTTTAACGCCTTCATCTTCATTATCTAATTTATTGATGGCCTCTTTTCCAAAAAGTACGCGCATAAATCGTGATGGCGGCGTATAATCACCAGGTAAACCAATTGCCCTTGCACCATTGCCAAATGGTGAAAAGGTGAGACCATTTAATTTTAGTGGTTCTATTTTACAGGGATTAATGCCAATGTAATTGCGAATATTGGTCAAATGCCAATTAAAATCAGGACTATTGGACATTACCCCAAGAGGATTATCGTGAATGACGAGGCCACTCTTCATGGGCTCAATGACAATGGTATTGCCGTTTTTGTCGGTTACAATCCAGTGAAGCGGGGTAACAATTCCAAAAAGTGTAGCTGGCGTATTGACAACATTTAATTGGGAAATAGCTTCTTTAACTTCATCGATGGTTGAAAAATTAGATAAAAGCCATCCCACGACCTCATAGGATGCAAGGTTGGTTTTATCAGATATAATCCCTTCACTATACTCGGCATAGCCGGGAAAATACAACGTGGCACAGGCGAGTCCCACTTCATTCACTCCATCAGTAAAAGTGCAAGTTTCCTGTTGCTGGCCAATGCCCATTAAGGCGTATTTTGCTGGCCGTTCAGGCCCATCCATTTCAAAGAAAAGGGGATATTTCCGGGGTATGAAAATAAGCTCCGGTTCAAGAATAAAAGCGAAATCCATCGTTCTGGCGAGCAGGTTTAATCGATCAGTGGTCTTTAATGTTATACTTGTACACACAGTTGCTACCTTCTTTCTTCATTTGCCTAATTATATATGATTAGGCTCCAATAGTAAACAATTGGTTTTATTCGGGTTGTGTTTTATGAAACATTAAAAAAAGCCCGCAGGCTTTAGGCAGCAGCTCCGACAAAAGGCAGTTGCTTTGAATTGATGACCGGTTAATTTTTGATACCCGTTTTTCTAACGAGAAGCCAGGTTAAACTACGCATGATGATGCTGATTATTAAAAGTGAAATCATGGCGATGTAAGGGTTCTGGGCAGAAACGCCCATGATGGCATATAAAAACCTGAGCAGCACTTCGGAAATCAGAACACTGAAAATCCCCAATTTATATAACAGCTCATCAATGAGGGGGAAAGCAACGAAAGCCAGAATATAAAAACCGACGATATAAGCTATTTTTTGTTTCTTATTCATGCGATAAAATGCCACGGTGATAAAATAGCCGATTGATAAGAAAGCAGCAAATAAAAAGATGTAAAATAAAAAAATTTCTAGATATAGCATTAATCCATTTGGATGTCCCGCATAGCGCAATCCGTAAAGTTCTTCCAGCAAGCTTGAGTATTGAATCGTCGCTGAAAAAAGGGCCATTGATTTTCCGATGAACAAAATAATTTGATTAAGCAGGGACATGCCCACAGCGAGGGTTAGGTCAACGGCTATCCGATTAACAAATAGGGATTTTCTGGATATTCCATTTTGCAGAGACATTTGAAAGTTCTCTTTAAAAGCGTTCAGGCCGCAAACAAAAAGAAAAATGGTAGGAGCCAGATCGATGCCGCTAAGCTGAATTGAAAAGTTGCTTTGATTTGGAATTAAAACAGAGACAATGTTAATTGTAAATACAACGGCAAGAATGGCAATAATAACAAGATAAAAAACGATAATCGATTTTTTGTGTTCCGCTAATTGAAATTTGTAAATTGCGCTTAATTTCATTTTTCTACTCCTCGTTTGTAAGTTTAATAAAGAATTTTTGCAGATCAAGACCGGTCATTTCAATGCCGAGGGGGAGGGTGCTTTTATCAACCGCTCCGATGATCGTCGCTGTTTTCAAGCCGCCCAGGGCGTCAATACTGATAACCTCTTTGTCCAAAATAAAATCATCAATTTGTTTTGCCGTTCCCGATACGGAATAGCCACTTTTGAGCAGGGTTTCGCAGGATTCGTTGATCAGTAAATCACCATTTTTAATAATCATGACATTTTCAAGAATCATCGCGACTTCTTCAATCAAATGTGTTGATATAATCGCTGTAAATGGGGAATGGCTGTATTTTTTAATTAATAATTTATAAAACATTTCGCGGTGGTTTGCATCGAGGCCCAAAACAGGTTCATCAAACAAAACGTAGGGGGTATTGACGGATAAGGCGATCACAATTTTAAAAATAGACGAAAATCCGGTGGAAAGAGTTTTGACCTTTTTATTGATATCCAAACCGAACTGCTTGGCTAGTTCCTTCGCATATTCCAAATCAAAGTTTGGGTAAAACATTAGGCTCCATTTAAATACTTCCCGGCAACTCATGCTGTCCGGGTATAAATTCTTTTCAGACATTAAATAGACCTTCTTTTGCGCCTCATCATTTTCGACACTGGCCAATCCTTCAATCTTAATGTCTCCTTCATCCGGAAAGAGACGATTTGTGATAATGTTTAACAGTGTCGATTTTCCGGCACCATTTCGGCCCAATAATCCGTAAATTTTATTAGGTTCAAATTTTAGCGATACCTGATTTAGTGCCAGCGTATCGCCAAATCTTTTGGTGATATTATTTACTTCAATTCCATTCATTCTTCATAACCTCTTTCTACCATATCCAGTATTTCGGCAGTGGTAATTCCTAATTTTTTTGCTTCTTCAATGAGCCGTTTAATATAATGTTCATAAAATAATTCTTTCCGTTTATTCCGCAGTTTCAAAACCGACCCCTGGGCAACGAACATGCCAATCCCCCGTTTTTTAAAAATGATTCCCTCATCCACCAGGATCGCGATCCCTTTGAGAGCAGTCGCCGGGTTGATTTTATAATTTACCGACAATTCAGTTATGGAAGGAATCTGTTCTTCTTCAGCAAATGCACCGGTTAATATAGCATCTTCAATACCTTCGGCAATTTGCATGAAAATCGGGCGTTCATCTTCAAAATTTATTTGCAAAGAAACACTCCCTTTATGTTTATTTGTTAGTTAGTTGACCAACTAACCATAACGCTATTGTAAGGCATTGTCGCTTCGCTGTCAAGACAAAATTATAGATATCACAAAAATTTATAAACGAGATGAGATTAAATAATATAAAAACTGGAGATGTGTTAAAACAAAGAAAAAAGAGATGAATTAATAGACAGTCTAAGAGCAACCCTGAATCAGTATACTCAATAAAGCAGTGAAAAAACCGGATACAAAAAACGCTAAAGCCGATTCTACATTTTACCTGCAGAACCGGCTTCAGCTTACAATCTCAGATGTCATCCTGTTGGACTCACCCCTTTCGATTTTCATCAAAAATCTTCTTTTTTCTTTTCTAACGTAAACTCATCACTTACAGATCAGGAATTATCTTACTTTTTCGATTGGGATTCTTTTCCCAATGTCATTAATTTCAGAGGAACTTGTTCTTTCGTTCAAATATTTTCCTGGCTGACTTTAATCATCACTTATTTTTGAGACTATGTTTCATTCTTGATTTGTTATTCTTTATTATGGATGCCTTCCCTTTATAAATAATTAAATGAGATGTGTTTTCCATAATACCAATACCAATCTTAAACTAATACTCCCAATTCGCGATTGCTTTTTATACTTGTTTTGCAAGTGTTTTGCATATCGGAAGTTAATGATAGATAAAATCAATTTTATGAAGTGGGTAGTTGATACTCATTCTTTTCCGCTTCTTTTTTTAATCTTATCGGTCAGTTAAGCGTTTGTTTACTTTTCAATGATCGAAATCATTCAACTTAGAAAAGGATTTAGGTTGATCTTTGATTTAATTTTATTATAACACCTATTCCACAAAAGTAAATAGATGTTTTGTAAACGTTTGTAATAAATTTGTATACACGATAAAACGGTGCTGTTACGGCATCTTGGGTGGCGTTAGTATTATAGACTGGGGACTCTTGACAGACTTCAGTTTTTTGGTAATTATTGATCTTCTAAATCAGATGCCTTTCAACTGAGGTGTGAAAACCGGATAAAATCATCATACCAAAAACACGGTACGAATCAGAATCATATAACACGCTGTACCCAGAATGATGCTGAGAAACGTATTGTTTTTGATGATCTGAACAGTGATCACCACTGCAACCGAAAAAAACTCGGCAAGGCCAAATGGAAAAGCAGTCAGATTGATGTTTCGCAAACAGTATAGGACTAGAATAATCATTATCGATGCAGGTAATACGTTTCCGAGATAGGAGACGGTCTTGGGCATTTCTCTTTTCCCCCCAAACAGAAGATAGGGGGTCGCCCTGGTAAGGGCTGTCACTAAGGCGACAATCATCAAAGCAGCGACGGAATAGGTGAAATCAACGGTCATCATTGGCACCTTCCATTCCGATGCTGATGGTGTCCTTCATTATGGCCAGGATGATTAAACTGACTGACAGGGCAGGAAGAATGAAGCGGTCTGCGCCCAATAAAAAATAAAAAATTATTGCGCTGGCCAGGCCCGTAATGGCAGGAATGCGGGAGTCGAATTGACGCCACTGGTTGACGCAGACCGTCACAAAAAAAGCTGTGGCAGAAAATTCGATTCCGGTCATATCAACTGGAACCAACTCCCCGAAGAGGGAACCGAAGGTACAGCTGAAAATCCACATCAGATGGCACAACAAAGCAATGGTAAAGTCCACCTGCTGCTCATCCACCGCTTCAGGATATTCCAGTGAACATAAGACGGAATAGGTTTCATCAGTGAGGGTTAAAATCATGTAGGGATATTGCCAGCCCATTTTCCGGAATTTATCAACAAATCCGATTCCGTAGAAAATGTGCCTTGCGTTGACGAAAAAAGTCATGACGGCAATCATAGCCAGCGGCACTCCAGAGGACAGAAGTGAAACCATCACAATCTGCATGGAACCCGCATAGATGAAAACCCCGGATAGAAAAGCCCACAGAACTGAATAGCCAGCCTTATTAAGGAGCACGCCAAAGGCAAGCCCAATAAATAAATATGAAAATAGAAACGGTATGATTTGCTTAACAGCAAAACGAAATGATTTCAATAGATCTTCCTCCCCGGCACCATGTTATGGTATAAAGACATGTTAGCATAGAAAAATATGCCATACAATGATATAATTGTATGGCATACAAATCAGCGGAGTGTCTGCAATAGCTGTTGCAGAATGATTAACCCTTTTTCCAGTTCGGCAAGTGTTTCAGGAGCACCGACGGATACACGAACAGCTCGTTCAGGAAGGCTGTTTCCTACGGTAAATCGTTCAGCGGCATAAACCTGCACCCCATGCTCCAGAGCCAGGGATTCAAAGGCTGAGCCGGATATCCGGTTTGGAAGATGCAGCCAGCGAAAAATACAGGTTTCATCACCATCGCAGATAAAATCGGTAAGGATTTGGTTGGCCAGCTTGTTTCTGGAAATGGTGTTTTTTCGATGGCTTTCGATAATGGCATTAATGTTGTTGGACACAATCATCCGTGCGGCAAGTTCCGCCATTAAAGGAGAAACAGAAATATTCATGTTGTAAAGTGCCTTGCTAAGAGACTTTTTATATTGGTCCGGAACCGATACATAAGCCAGCCTGAGACCCGGAGCCGCGGTTTTGGACAGACTGGCAATATAGATTGTCTGTTGCGGGGCAAATGTTGCCACTGCAGGTAGCTTTTTCAGGCACATCAGGTGATAAGTCGAATCTTCTATGATGAAAATGTTCTGATTTCGGGCCACATGAGCCAGTGCTTTTCGGCAGGAAAGCGACATCCGATGGGTGGTCGGGTTATGGTGATCAGGGATCAGATAGATGCCTTTGAGATTTTCGTTTTTGCAGGCATCCATCAGGGCGAGCTCGTCCATCTCGCCATCTCTTTGTCTGATGGGTACCAACTGAATGCCCAGCATGCCCGCCGCGGTTTTCAGACCGGGATAGGTATGAGGGTCTGCACCGATTTTATCCCCATGTTGGCAAAGCCCGGCAAGCGTTGCGGTGATGGCGTTTTGTCCGCCGTTAGAAAATAGAATACTGTCGATATTGGTAGCATACCCGCCTTTTTCCATGAGCTTGACGGCGGCGTCTTTTTGCCAGAGCATATCATTGGGCCGGCTGTAGCCAAATAATTTCACGATATCCGGTTCGTTAATCATACTTTTTAATTGCGACACAAGGAATTCATAAGAATCCGGCTCGGGGATGGTGGCGCCCAGTTCAATAACATTGGGAGCTCTTTTATCTGAAAGCAGATAGGCGTTGGACAATGCGTCAAAGGCGACGAAGGTGCCGCTTCCCACGGTGGCACTCAACAGCCCTTTTAATTCGCACACCTTGAAAGCCTTGGAAACGGTGCTGACATTGATATCTAAAAAATCCGCCAGTTCGCGCTGGGGAGGAAGCTTGATTCCTGGAATCAGGGTGCCTTCGACAATATCTTGTTCCAGCTGCTTAGCCAGAGAAAGATATAGGGGTTTGGTGCTGTGGTCGATGCCGGGCTGCCATGACATGGGGTAGTTTTCAAACGAGTTGATCGACATGGGTTCACATCCTTTTTTCATACAATTATATAATTGTATGGCAATACATGCAAGAAAATAAGAGAAACAAAGTGAGGGGCTTTCTTTATCTGATTTCCTCAAGAACGATTGCCCCAAACGGGGGCCAATTAAGTTGCAATATTTTTAGCAAATCGATTGCCAGTTTTCATGAAAAGGTTTAATATTAAGCTTAGATTTAAGTTTGCTGACAGCAGCGAAGGAGAGTATTATATGAGTAATGAATTATTTGACATCATGGCATATTTCAAAAGAATTGAATATAGTGGATCGACGGATGTTACCATTGAAACATTAAGAGGTCTGCATATCGCCCAGGTGATGAAGGTTCCTTTTGAAAACCTCGACATATTGAATAAAAAGCCGATTTCTCTTGAGATCGACGACTTGTTTAAAAAAATTGTAATGAACAAAAGAGGCGGTTATTGTTTTGAGATGAACGGGCTGTTTTCTTTTGTACTGAAAAAACTGGGATTTCGGGTGAAAAATCTTTTAGCCAGAGTATGGAAGGATGGGTTTGAATCTTCGGGAAAAACACATCAGGTTATGCTTGTTGAAATTGATGGTCAAAACTGGCTTTGTGACGTTGGTTTTGGTGGCAATGGTCCAGTTTCCCCAATTTTGTTAGAGGAGGGATTCGAGCAGGAAGATTTTATGAGGCGATATCAAATCACCAGAGATCCGATCTACGGTTACATTCTTCAGTTTAAGATAAAGGATGTATTTCAGAATGTGTATGCGTTTACCTTAGACGAATGCTATCCTCAGGATTATGCAGTCGCTAATTATTATACATCAACACACCCCTCTTCCTTTTTCAGACAGGCGCCAATCTGCACCAAGCCGACTGAAGATGGGCGGGTCACTTTGTTTGATCATCAGTTGAAGATTGCCGGGAAGCAATCGGAAACGGAGATTGCATTTGACAGCGATGAAGAAATCCAGGACGCCCTTCAAAATCATTTCGGAATCCATGAACAGGTCAAGTCAAAATAGGCGAGATGATAAAGAATAAAATAGCAAATCCTGTTTATATATCAGGCCGGTGGTCTGAAATTTATCATAATAACCGTTTAGTGGTATTGACTGAGCACCAGCGGCAGCTCTGCTTCTGGTACTGGTTTTGAAAAATAGTAGCCCTGTATCTTATGACAGCGCAGGCTTTTTAATATTTGAAGCTGCTCATTTGTTTCGACACCTTCCACTACTATTATAAGTCCGATGCTTCTGGCAATTTGGATAACATTATCCACAATGCCAAAAGAAATAGCATTAAAAGTAATGTCATCGACAAATGATTTATCAAGTTTTACAGTTGTGATCGGCAGTGATTTTAAATAAGTCAGGGAGGAATAGCCTGTTCCGAAATCATCTAAGGCGATATTGATGTTTTTCTCTTTGAAAAATTTAAGCTTTTCATAAGCGGTGTCCATTGAGTTCATAAATACAGTCTCAGTAATTTCCAGTTCAAGATAAGCCGGATTCAGTCCGGTTGATTCAAGAATACTCAAAACAGTTTTTTCAAAATTCTCGTTTAGAAGCTGGATCGTTGATACATTGACGGAGACACAATACTCTGAATGGTGGGTTCGGTTATATTCCATGATAAAGCGACAGGACTTTTCCAGGATCCAGGTTCCTAATTCGATGATAAGATTGGATTCTTCGGCAATCTTAATAAATTCAAAGGGTGGTATAAATCCTCGGACGGGATGATTCCACCTTACCAATGCTTCCATGCCATCGTAACGGTTCAGTTCCAGATCAAATTTTGGCTGATAATAAAGCTCTAATTCCTTGTTTTTCATGGCAAGCTTTAAATCCTGCTCCAAAGAGGCCTTTCGTTGTATATCTTCGTTCATTGAAGGATCAAATAGCATAAAATCATTTTTACCATTCAGCTTGACCCGATTCATGGCAAGTTCCGCTTTCTTCAAAAGCATCTCTAAATCATCCTTGCATTTTTCCGTGCAGATTTCACATCGGGTACCGTTACAAGAGTCGTTATAGGAGATTCCGATACTGACACTTGTGCTGATACTTTGTTCATTGATGATGAAGGCTTTTTCAAAAACGGAAAGGATCAATTTGGACAAATTTGTTACCGCATCACGGTTATAATAACCTTCTTTGCAGATTGCGAATTCATCCCCCGAAATGCGGTATATTTCATATTCTGGAAGTTCTCTGAGCAAATCCTTTAGAACACTTCCCATTTGAATCAACAAACCATCGCCGACACGATGGCCAAATAAATTGTTGATATATTTCAAATTATCAACATCAAGATAATAGACAACAGATAAAGCGTTTTGTTCTTTAATATGTGAAACGGCGTTATATTTTTTATAAAGAAATACGCGATTCGGTAAACCGGTAATTGAATCAATATATGCTACAGTTTCCAGCTTTTTCTGTCCGGCTACCAGTTTTGCAACCATTGTCAGCATGGTGGTCTGAAGAATATCGATTTCCTCGTTTTGGGCGGTGGGCATATTTTCCACAATGCTATATTCATTCTCGGAAATTGTTTTCATCGCATCAGCAACCCAACGGATGGGATGGGTGACATTTTTTTTCAGCCAGTGATTGGAGAAGCTATAAAATATAAAAAACAATAGCGCTCCTAAAATTGACATTAATAAAACAATATGGTTTCGCATGGTATAAATTGAGAGCATTGATTTTCCCAAAAATAAAGCACCAACCGGTTGATTGTTCGAATTAAAAACTGGAACGTAAGCGACCATGTAAGGTTCACCTAATATCGTGGATTTTCCATAATATTCTTGTCCTTGATCCAGAACTGTGGAAGCAACGGAGGCATCCAGAGTTGTTCCGATCTGATTAACATCGTTCTTCATAATGGTGGTTGCAATGCGTTTGTTTCCAGCAAAAATAGTAGCATCTAGAGCGGAGGTGTTTTTGATATATTCAACAGCGGTCTGATTTGCAATCGGCAACCCCACCAAAACGGTGCCGATCTGATTTTTGTTGGAATCAACGATGGGATAGCTGCAGAATAAATGTAATCCTATTTCGGCACTGCCATCTACCCATAAAGTCGGTTCTGTATTATTTATAGTTGTGTTTTGGGAAGCTAAATCTAAAACACTCTGATCACAGACGAGTTCTTTATAAGCGACTGCACCAGAACCGTTTATCTCAACAAATTCAATTCCGATAGTATTTGCGTAGTCGATATATTTTTGTAAGGTCTGTTCAGTAGTGGTATCTTTTTGTAAAAGTAGTTGATCAGATTGATCAACTAATCCCGTTGTAAATGAAAGAAGCTCTGCTTTATGATGATCAATCGCAACTTCTCTAAATTGAGAAATGCCGGTTGAAATGTTCTCGATTACATCTTCTTCATAGATCGAAAAAAATATGGCGATGGCGATAAAGAACCCAATGGTAACAATTAAAAAAATAATGCTGAGAATGAACAGATTCAACTTAAAATGAAGGGTGTTTTTATTAAACATTATTTTCTCCTGTTCCAGGGGCAAGAATTTTTGCAAGCATACACGGTCTAAACGTTTTCCTTGATAAGTATTATAACTCTTCGTTTAGTTCGTTGCAACTGAATCTTATGTACTCTTTCTTTTAAATTCGGAGATTCATCATAAGTTGAAAAATATGCAAAAAAATCTTAAATAGATAAACTTATGTAAAACAGTGACCTTCGAAAAGTTTTTCAGGGCGATCGCTGCCAATTTTTTTATTTTTTTATCCATAATTTTATTGAAAAGAGGAGCAGGGTAATCTAAAATTAGAAGAACTCTCATTAAAAATGCAAAAAATGAGAATCAATCCCAATCACAAGTTGAAATAAGTATAAATAAAAATCAATGAAAAGAAGAGGTTGGATAAATGGAAATTACAAATCGCAACTATTTGGATATCGCAATTAATTTTGAACAGGATATTTTCAAGTTGAATCTGAATTGGGAAAGATGCAGATGTGTCAAATAATTTAAAAAGCAACAAAAAGTTGATGATTTTAATTACGGCTTTTATGATCGGTTTTATTTTATTCGTAATTGTTGGTTATAAAACAATCATAAACATCAAGATCAATGGAGAAATGTATAATGAAATAATGTCTGGGAAAGAGCTTGTGGCGGATGTGTTGCCACCACCAGGATATATTATTGAATCCTATCTTGTCACACTTCAGTTAGCAAAAGAAACGGACACCGCTAAAATTGAGGAACTTATTAGTGAAGAGGCACAGCTGGAAAAAGATTATATGGCGTGTCATGATCTCTGGTCGAGCCGTTTGCCGGAGGGCGATTTAAAAGCGAATATGGTGGAAAATGCTTATCAGCCAGCAATGGAATTTTATGAAGTATTTGAAAGTGAATTCATTCCGGCAATTAGAAGTGGCGATCAGGTAAAGGCAAATGAAATAGTAACTGGTAAATTAGAGCCATTGTATACAGAGCATCGGCACGATATTGATCAGGTGGTTTCAATTGCCAATAATGAAAATTCAATGCTTGAAGACAGGGCCGGTAAAATGCTGGAATTCAATACTTTTATACTCATTATCTTGGCAACGGCAGTGTTGGTCACGGTCATTATTTATTGTGTTGGCATTATCGGAAATGAAAAACTGAAAAAAATGTCATTGTTTGATGGGTTGACTGGTACAGCAAACCGCCGGTATTTTGATCAGGTGTTAATTCAGGAAATTGGTCAGGCTAAACGAGATAAAAATCCGTTGTCTTTGATTTTGATCGATGTTGACTATTATAAAGAGTATAATGATATGTATGGACATACCAAGGGGGATGATTGCCTTAGGAGAGTGGCAACAACCGTTAAAATGAATTTGAGGCGTCCCGGTGATTTCCTGGCACGTTATGGAGGGGATGAGTTTGTTTTGGTTCTTCCCAATACAAACGAAGCAGGTTCAGCCCTGGTTGCAGAAAGATTACGGGCTGGTGTTGAAAAATTGTGTATTGATCATGTCAATTCCTTTTGTTCGGATTATGTCACGTTGAGCATTGGCGTTGTAACGGCATCTCAGGAGGAAATTTTGGTGCCGGACGATCTGATTTCCGCAGCGGATAGAGCGCTGTATCAGTCCAAAATTGATGGCCGCAACCGAGTTAGTGTGGGAAGTCTGAAATAGGCTGATGGTCTTATTATTGATGGCTTGAATTGAGTAGCCAGACGGGAGGCAGTAAAAATGAATAATGAATTAATAACAGTCCGTATGGCAACTGCGGCGGATACAGAAGAAATATTGGGTATTTATGGGCCTTACGTCACGGATACAGCCATTACATTTGAATATGAGGTTCCCACAGTTGAGGAATTTGCAGAGCGGATCAAACACATACTGATGAAATACCCTTATCTGGTCGCAATATTAGATAAGAAAATTGTGGGTTATGCTTATGCATCAACCTTCAAGGATCGGGCTGCTTATGCTTGGGCTGTTGAAATGACGGTTTATGTCAAGGAGGACTGCAAAGCAAAGGGGCTAGGAAAAAAGCTTTACATCGCTTTGGAAGAAATGCTGGAAAAGCAGAATATCATCAATCTGAACGCCTGTATTGCCTACCCGAATCCGGTGAGTATCGGCTTTCACCAGCATATGGGGTACAAAACGGTGGGACATTTTACAAAATGCGGGTATAAATTTGAAACCTGGTATGATATGGTTTGGATGGAGAAAATGATCGGTAAGCATCCAGTTCCACCCAACGAAGTCATCCCGATTACGCTGTTGAAAAAGCAATGGAATAAAATTTGATATAATAGCTAATGATTAAGTATAAAGAGGAGGTAGAGAAATGAACTGTAAAATTTTTATGAATTTCCCTTATGAGCTGAGTATGGATATCTTAAACGAAGAACTTAATCTCAAGGGTAGAGAAAGCATGCTGGAAATTGTTGCGCCGCTATTGGAGATGACTCAAAAAATCGCCAAACCGAAGGCTATTTATTTCAAAGCTGAGATCACGGACAAGAATGAAAAAAGTGTGATGGTTGATAATCAAATCTTTGAAAGTCAGTTGTTTGGGGGAACCGTTGAAAAAGGTGACAGGGTGTTCCCGTATATTGTCACAGTCGGTACAGAGCTTGATGATTATGCCAAAACATTAACGGATTCCATGGATCAGTTCATGATCGATGAAATGATGAATCTTTTGGTTAATATCGGAAAAGTCTTTGTGGCTAATGAGGTTCAAAAAGAAGCCGGATGGGAAAAAACTCAGGACTATGTTCCCGGAAACGGAGAAGAATGGTCCACCGAGGAACAAACACGACTGTTTCATATGTTTGGGGATGATACCAAAAAAATCGGAGTATCGTTGGGAGAACACGCTTTTGTATTGCCGGGGCGTTCGACGATTGGAATTTTGTCCAAAAAGAAACAGGCGTTTTAACAGTTCTTGAAAATCTCTAATGCAATGGTTCTTTTTTCGCCGGTGACTGGTTTATTGGTATTTCTGTCGGCAGGAGTTAGTCGACCAGTCATTGGCTGTTAAAAGGACGATTTGGCTTTTGGGTCTAGATATACTGGAGATTGGAATGGGTGCGATTAATATATAGCAACGCCACTTCAATTTTTAATTCAACGCATTGTTCTAAATAGGCATCTTTATCAGACCTAAGCTTCTTTTCAAAATTTGAATCTATTTTTGGGGAAAGCTCAGGTATTGCTGTGAATTTTATTTTTTCATTGCGCGCTTTAGAAAGATCGTGACTCTTCGGATGATTCTTATAATAGGTAGCAAATCGTGATTCTATCATAGCAAATTACCTTTCAGTTAAAAAAATATTTACAATTTAATACGGTGTCCATCTCGATGTTTCTTATTGAGACCGGATGGAATATCAAATTATCTAATATTGAGTATAACGTTGTGATGTTAAGGCAATTTGAACAAAATGTTAAATCTGTGTGATCGTTTTAAAAATCTTTTGAGAATATTTGCGAAATTGTTAAACTTCTGTGTAAGCCGTAGGGAAGTTCAGGTGTTTCATTGCTAGTGACTTTTTCACGCGATTCAATCAGTCCCGCTTGCTGTTGATTGAATCGCGTTCATAATTATTCATAAAGTTCCTCTTTCCATTTCATAATGTTTATGTATGATAGTTTACATAAACATTATGAAATGGAAAGAGGAATTTTTTATGGGGAAGAGAGAAAATCTGCCCTTTTTATTAGTGCTTAAAATTATTCGATGGTCTAATAAAAATTAAGTAGTTTTTTGACAGTCGGCTAATGCATTTTCGATGGCTTTTTTAATAACTTTACTGGAATTGGTCGCACCACTGATCGTATCGACATCGATTTTCTGATTTTCGATTACATCATTAACAATACTTTCTGCCGCTGCTCCTTTTTCATTACGATGCTCCAGCAGATCGATGCCTGTTATCTTTCCATTGGTGACAGTGACATTCACCTTTGCATAAATGTATTGAACATCGCATTCCCCGATATAGGTTCCGTCGGGTATTTTTCCAACATCGATTTCGGTAATTTCAATACTGCTCACGTTTCTTTGATAACTGATGACACTGTAAAAATACATGCCGACATGAGAAAGTAACAGCAAACAGAGGATAAGTGCAGCCAGTCTGTGAATGATAAGCCAGTTTTTTTTCAAGGACTTTCGACACCAATAGCTGATGGCAGTCATGAGTATGCAGACAAGCATTAAGATACCTAATATGTATAAATATAAAGGGCGGGAATTAAATACATAAAACGAAAATAGCATATGAATCGTCGCTGGGATTACGAGCAAATAACCAAGTTTGCAATGAATTTTACCCAGTACCTTGTCGGCCTTGTCTAAATGGAGATGTTTTGTGATAAATTTACTAAGTACAATCAGTAAGACTGTAAGTGCTATGATTGAAAATATGAATGTCATATTATTTCCTTCCAAATTATTTAATAATCGACTGAAGTAGTGTTTTAAAACTGTAGTTTAAAAACATGGTCTTATCCATGCCAACTCTCATTTTAAGATATTTTTGTTTTTGATTTGTCAACAGTATAATACCGCTGATGCTCGACCAAAGATAAAATACAGTGGGGATCAGTTCAAGATTTTCTCGCAGACAGTTGTGCTCGATTCCTGATTTCAAGAGTTCACCGATGATATCATTTATTTGCTCGCCTGCTTTGTAAATATCAGCAAGCAAACCAGGCTGCTGGATTTTTTCCTGCTCAACGTCAATCTCGCTTAATAGACTTTCGAAATACAATGGATATTGTTCTTGAAAGTCAACTAAGGTATTACAAATGGCATAATAACTTCTTTCAAAATCTTTATTATCAGGAGTACATTCCTGTAAAGCGTCTCTTAACAAAACCATATGTTCATAGACAATATAGTTAATGATTTCGTCTTTGTTTTTAAAATAAACATATATCGTTGATTTGCTGCAATCCGCTTCCCTGGCGATCTCGTCCATACTCGTTCGGTTAATGCCACTAAGCTGGAATAACTTCCGAGCCGATGCTAAAATAATATCCCGATTAAACTGAATTAATATATCCTTTTTTTTAGCGCCCATTATTGTACCTCTCTTAAAATCATACTTTTGTACTAAATATTAAACCGTGGTTTCTATAATTGTACTGGCAGTATGATTGATTGTCAATAGAAATTTTTAAATAAATCTGGTCACAATAATTTGATCCGGTCTTCTATAGCGGCTTATCTATCGGCTGGATAAAGCCAGCGAGATTTGTTATAATTACAAATAATAGGTGAATTGCTGAGGAGTGTCTTAAAATATTTGATGTTATTTGCCAGGAATCAAAATAATAAGAGCGCGCCTTAATGGATCTTTTTTAGCAATGGATTATGAGGAGAAAATGATGGTTGTTAAAAAAAACGAATCAGAAAGAGCAGTTATAATCCTGCATGAAATATATGGGATCAATCAGTATATCATGGAGCTTGCAGATTTTTTTTATGAACAAGGCTATGATACCTATTGCCTGGATTTAAACCATCGGGAAAACTGTTTTTCCTATTCTGAGCAGGAAGAAGCGTATGCTTATTTTAAAACAAAAATAGGCTTTGAAGTCGCTAAAGAAGTGGAAAGTTTTATAAAAAAACTGGGTAGTGAATACAATCATGTCATTGTCTTTGGATCAAGCGTCGGGGCAACTATTGCCTGGCGACTGTCTGAAAATCGCTATTGTAGTGGGATGATTGGTTTTTATGGCTCAAGAATAAGGGACTATCTTGAGGTCGACCCGGATTGCCCCTGCCTGCTTCTGTTTGCTGAGGATGAAGAAGCCTTTTGTGTTGATGATATCGTTTTTCAGCTCCGAAAGAAAAAAGATGTCAGAGCCGCGGTGCTCAAAGGCAAACATGGCTTTGGCGATCGATATGCTGAGAATTATCATATTGATTCAAGTAAACTAGCTTTTGATATGGTAGAATGTTTTCTAAAAGAAATTGAAGAATAAGCAAAGGAGATAAAGAAGAAAAAATGACAGCAGAATTAAAAAAATTACAGGAAATTGTGGATCAGGCAAAAAACATTGTTTTTTTTGGTGGAGCTGGAGTCTCCACGGAAAGCGGTATTCCCGATTTTCGAAGCGTGGACGGCCTGTATAGTCAGAGCTATAAATATCCGCCGGAAACCATTCTTTCTCATGAATTTTTCATGGATAACACCGAGGAATTCTACCGCTTCTATCGTAACAAGATGTTGTGCCCAGACGCTCGTCCCAATAAAGCGCATATCAAACTGGCAGAGCTTGAAGCGGCGGGAAAACTAAAAGCGGTGATCACTCAGAACATTGATGGGCTGCATCAAATGGCCGGAAGTAAAAATGTACTGGAACTGCATGGATCGGTGCTACGAAATTACTGCATGAAATGTCATCAGTTTTACGATGTTGAAACCATTGCCGAAGGTGAAGAGGTTCCCAAGTGTTCCTGCGGAGGAACCATTAAACCGGATGTGGTTTTATATGGGGAAGGCCTGGATAGCGATGTCATGAATCAATCAGTTTCTGCCATTGCCAAGGCCGATGTACTGATTATCGGCGGTACTTCATTAGCCGTTTACCCGGCCGCGGGTCTCATTAATTATTACCGGGGTAATCATCTGGTTTTAATCAATAAATCTTCGACACCCATGGACGACGTGGCAAATCTTGCGATTGATGGAAAAATCGGAGAAGTGCTGGGCGCTATTAAACTATAGAAAAAGTATCATATTGTAGGGACGAGCCAGGATCGTCGTTGACGTTTATATAAAAGATCAACGTTTTCGGGCGATCATGGATCGCCCCTACAGGTCTGAAAAAAGGCGTTGCCTGATTTGGATTTGGATTTGTCTGCATTATTAGAGCGATTTCATTGAAACCGCTCTTTTTTCTGCAATTATTCAGGCAGATTTCGCTGAAGATTAACCATAAAATCCTGAACATTGGTGATAATGGCTTTAGAGCTGAGGCTGCCACGATCTTTTAGTTTGTTAACCACAAATTCAGAAATATCGACTGAATAAAAATAGACTGGCCGTACCACGCCGTCAACAACCTGGTAGGAAGGGGTCATATTCCCGGTGGCAATGGTATGAAGCTGAGTGGCGAGGCAAATCACGGTCGTGGCTTTTTTGGTATGTACGCGAAGAGCATCCTGAGCATCGTAGGCATTTGCATAAACACTGGGCAACGGCCCGTCATCCCGAATCGATCCCGCTAATACCATTGGTATTTTATTCTTGATACAGGCACTGATAATACCATCTTCAATTTTATATTTTTCAATTAAATTTTCAAATGAACCACAGTTTCGGGCGCGATTAATGGTTTCAATATGGTGATAATGCCCCATCGATATATTTTCTTTGGAATAAATATCCTGTCCTAAAGCAGTATTAAAAAAGTGAGATTCTAAATCATGGGTTGCCAGTGCATTGCCGGCGAAAAGCGCATCCACATAGCCGGAATTGACCAGGTGAGACATGGCGTTTCGTGAATCCTGATCAAAGGTTACGGCGGGACCGAGAACCCATAAGATATAGCCGTTTTCACGTTCGAATTCTAATAATTCATAGAGTCGGTCATAATCTCTGGAATAGGCGGTTTCTCTGGAATTGGAGGTTCTGAATGAAAAATTATCCCCTTTGTTTTGTTTTTTTGCAAAAGCGAAATGATCCACATAGACGCCGTTCTCAGCGCTTTCCTGTCGGCCCACAACAACGGAATCGCCTTTTTTAACATTTCTGAATTCAATGGCTTGAGGGAGATCATCCGTAATGACGACGACACAGTCCATCCGGCTTTCGGACATAAGCTGCCAGGTATCGTGAATTTTAAAATATTCGGGGTAGATCGTGGTGGCGTAAAAATTTTCTGGAACGACGCCGTCTAAGGGTGCGGGCATGGTCCGAACACTGGGAGCGTTTTTAAATAATGCTGCTGTGAAATCAGGAAAAATATAATCAGGTAATGTAAACATAAATGCACCTCGCTAAGCTGTTTTTTTTATTATAACATATTGGGATGTTCAAGGATGCCAAAATAGTATAAAGACAAAAAATTAAACAAAGGCCAACATTTATCGCGTTGCAGCATGCAACGATAATGTTGGCCTTTAAATATTAATTTACGGTTAATGAGTGTTAGTTTTTAAAACTGTGGATCGGTGCGGGAATATGTCCCCCGCGGTTGATGAAAATAGAACTGTCATTTTTATTAACCGCCATAATAGGAGCATGGCCAAGGAGTCCTCCAAATTCAGCGCTTTCGCCAACATCTTTTCCATAAACCGGAATGAGTCGAACACCGGTTGTTTTATTATTGATGACGCCAATTGCGGCTTCATCAGCGATGATGGCTGAAATGGTGGTCGCAGGTGTATCGCCGGGAATGGCAACCATATCAATGCCGACTGAACAAACACTGGTCATGGCTTCTAATTTATCAAAGGTGAGGGCACCACATTCTACGGCTTCAATCATCCCTTCATCTTCACTGACAGGAATAAAAGCACCGCTGAAACCACCAACTGAAGTTGAGGCCATAATTCCGCCTTTTTTAACCGCGTCATTCAGCATCGCCAATGCGGCGGTAGTACCATGCGTACCACAATGCTCAAGCCCCATTTCTTCTAAAATACGGGCAACACTATCACCGACTTCCGGAGTTGGTGCTAAGGACAAATCCAAAATACCAAAAGGAACATTAAGTCGTTCAGCGACAGTTGTTCCCACCAGGTGTCCGGCCCGGGTGATTTTAAAAGCGGCTTTCTTAATGATTTCCGCCATTTCGCCAAACGATGCATCCTGCGATCTTTCAAGAGCCCGTTTGACAACGCCAGGACCGCTGACCCCCACATTAAGAACCGATTCAGCTTCACCGATACCATGGAAAGCGCCGGCCATAAAGGGATTATCTTCGACCGCGTTGGCGAATGCCACAAATTTTGCACAACCGATGGAATCGGCGTCACGGGTGAGATATGCGGTTTCTTTAATGACTTCACCGATGCGTTTCACCGCGTCCATATTAATGCCGGATTTAGATGAGCCAAGGTTTACACTGGAACAGACATTATTAGTAGTTGCTAAAGCTTCAGGAATGGAATCAATCAGAATACGGTCACCCTTGGTAAAGCCTTTAGGTACGAGAGCCGAAAAGCCGCCAATAAAGTTTACCCCAACCGTTGCGGCGGCGGCATCAAGAATTTTGGCGTATTCTACATAGTTCAGGTCGCTGCTACTGCCGGCAATCAGTGATATTGGGGTGACTGAGATCCGCTTATGAACAATCGGAATACCCAATTCGGTCTCGATGCGTTCCCCTTCTTTTACCAAATTTTCAGCCAGATGAGTAATCTTATCATAAATTCGCTGTCGGCTTTTTTCTCCGGAGGAATCGATACAGTCAAGCAGCGAAATTCCCATGGTAATGGTGCGGATATCCAAGCGTTCTTTTTCAATCATTCTTACCGTCTCTAGGACGTCTTTAAACATTGTCATAATCCAGCCTCAAATGGTGTGCATCGCATTGAAAAGATCTTCATGCTGAATGCGGATGGACATGCCAATGGTTTCGGCTATTTTTTCCAGTTCGTTTTTCAATACATTGAAATCAATGGACATATTATCTAAGTTGACCAACATGATCATCGTAAAAAAATCATCCATAATTGTTTGACTGATATCTTCGATATTAACATTATTCTCTGCTAATATTTTTGATACATTGTATATTATTCCGGTGCGGTCTTTTCCAATAACCGTTACTACTGCTCTCATATTTCATACTCCTTAATTTTCATTATTTTAATAGTTTAAACCAAAATAGTTTTAATCACAAGTTATAATGTGGAATTTAAGAGGAAACAAATAAAAAATATTATTAAGAAGAATGTTAAAAAGTGAAAAAGTAAGGTCTGAAAATAACAGGAATATCAGTTGTCTGCATCTTGGTAAACAGGCAGCAGTCGGTAAAAACATATAGCAAACAACAATTTATCATTGTCGCTCGGACAAGTTTGTCGAAAATGGGCTATAAAAATATTTTTTTAAGGATAATGATATAAAATCGATACAAATGTTGTGAAATTTTAACAAAATTTAACCCTATTTTTTGCTTAATACGCGTCTGTTCAACTTGTTAAGGGTGGTGGAGTGTGGTATAATGTGGAACGTAATGGAAGAACAAAGTAAGAAGGAGGGGAACCTGAATGTTTTTTGGAGAGTATGAGCATAATATAGACGATAAGGGAAGATTAATCATTCCTTCAAAATTCAGAGAATCTCTTGGAGGCCAATTCGTTTTAACGAAAGGATTAGACTGTTGCTTATTTGTTTTTTCTATGGAAGAGTGGGAAAATTTCGAGAGTAAATTAAAAACCTTACCGATCTCTGATAAAGATGCAAGGGCGTTTACCCGATTTTTCTTTGCTGGAGCTGCAGATTGTGAATTGGACCGACAAGGTCGTGCCAGCATTCCAATTTCGCTTCGAAAATATGCAAAAATCACTAAAGAGGTAACCATCATCGGCGTTTCAAATCGATTGGAGATATGGGATAGTCAATTATGGTCAAGCTATAATGATAATGAGGATTTAAACTATGAGGACATTGCCAATAATATGGCGATGCTGGGAATTTAATGAAACCAAACACATTTTCTCATACATCTGTTTTATTGCGAGAATCAATAGAAGGCCTTTGTATTCGTCCAGAAGGAATCTATGTGGATTGCACATTAGGCGGTGGCGGCCATTCCCAATGGATTTGTGAAGCTTTGGGAGAAAGTGGCGTTTTGGTTGGCATTGATCAGGATGACTTTGCCTTGGAATATGCCAAAAAACGTTTGGAAGCTTATGTTTGCCAACGTTTTTTTATAAAAAGTAATTTTGCCAGTTTAACCAAGGTTCTAGAGAGCCTCCATCTCTTTGGAATCGATGGTATTCTATATGACCTCGGGGTTTCATCATTTCAACTGGACGATGATACCCGAGGCTTTTCATATCATCACGATGGCCCCTTGGATATGAGAATGAACCAGTCTGCGAATTTAACAGCGGAAATGGTGGTCAATGACTATTCGCCAGGAGATTTAAAGAAAATTTTATTTCTTTATGGGGAAGAGAAATTTGCCGGCCAAATTGTAAAATCCATCGTGAAAGCCAGAGAAATAAAACGCATTACAACAACCTTGGAGTTAAGTGAGATCATTAAAAGAGCTTACCCTCCCCAGGACCGTCATAAAGAAAAACATCCTTCCAGAAAAACATTCCAGGCCATTCGCCTGGAGGTTAATGGGGAATTAAAAATATTAGAAGATGCTTTGTCTCAAGGGCTTGAGGCGCTTAAACCGGGAGGACGAATGTGTGTCATTACATTTCATTCACTGGAAGATCGCGTTGTTAAGCACTTTTTTAAAGGAAGAGCAAATCCATGTACCTGCCCGCCAGATTTTCCCCAGTGTATGTGTGGAAAAAAGCCGGAATTAAAAATAATTTCAAGAAAACCTATTGTACCGGGAATAGACGAACAAGAAGAAAATCGACGTTCCCGAAGTGCAAAACTTCGGATCATTGAAAAGCTAGGAACAGGAAGCTGAGTTAATTAAAGGAGAGTTCCATGGCGACTGCAAGGAAAAGAAAGCAAAGTTCCAATCTGGAAACACAAAACGAAGTCAGACAAGAAGTAGTTACTACTGAAAGACAAAAGCGAAGATCCAAACAAAAGAAAAAAATATTAACGCCTTCTTCGTATATTGCAATGACGGCGCTGGTCGTATTTGCCGTGATGGCAGGACTTTTATTTCAGCATTCTATGATTACAGAGAAAAATACTGAAATCTTAAGTCTTCAAAAGACACTTAATGAAGCCATTCAGGCGAATGACAGTAAAGAGGGGCAGTTAGTTACAAATATGAACTTGCAATCCATTGAAGCACAAGCAAGGAGTTACGGTATGACGGAACCAACTCAGGCCCAATATCGGAAAGAAGTGGTTTCAGAACAGAAAAAGACCGCAACTACTTTAGAAACAGAAAAAGTAAAAAGCTGGTTCGAAAATTTGTTTTAGACTATGGTTTACCTTAAGCTGATTGAAGTAAACTGTCGACAAACGTTAAAAGATCTTGGAGAAAAAATGTGAATAGAAGAAAGAAAGCACAACGGGAGATTGGACCATTAAGCAAGCAAAAGAAAATTGTGCTGATTATGGTTATCCTTTCATTGTGCTTAATTGTTGTTATTGTGAGATTATTCTCCCTGCAAATTGTAAATTCGGCAGGAAAATATGAGCGACAGGTTGATCAGCTTGTTGAGGAAGTGCCGATTACGGCTTCTCGAGGCGATATTTATGATCGAAATGGGAATGTTTTAGCTAAAGATTCATCGGCATCAGCTGTCAATGTTGTTCCTTTTGAGGTTAAAGACCCGGAACGTTTAGCAAATACATTGAGCACGAAGCTTGGTTTAAAATATGAAGATGTACTGGCAAAGATTTCGGTATTGGAAGATGATGCTATTGAAGTGGATACAGCGGTCAGTAGTGCAACGGCAGTGACGGTTCTCAGTCACAACTTTCCAGGCGTAAGTGTTGAAGATGACGTCCTTTATTTTAAACCGAAAAGTATCACAGATCCCAATACGGTGGCTAAGACTTTGGCCAGTGAACTGGATTTGAAGTATGACACTCTTTATGAAGAAGCGACCAGAAAAGAGAATACCACGGTATTAATAAAAGGTCAGGTTGATAATGCCCTGGCATTGGATATTAAGAATTCCGAAGCAATAACAGATGCCTCGGGGAACATTCAGAGTTACAATGGAATTGAATTACTGGACGATTATCGAAGATATTATACAAACGGTAATTTTGCTTCCTACATTTTGGGATTTACCGGAGCCGATTACAGTGGACGTTATGGGGTGGAATCAACTTATAATGATGTTCTCAGCGGCGAAAATGGCGTACTGTATTATCAGAAGGACGCTGATGGAAATAAAATCGCTTCGCAAACAAAAATCCTAAAGGCCCCCGTTCAAGGAAAAGACATTACCTTAACAATTGATAGTAATATTCAATTAATGGCGGAAAAAGCGGTGGCAGAAGCGGCAGCAACATGGCAGACAAAAAGTGTTACAGCTATTGTTATGGAAACAAAGACCGGACAGGTTGTTGCTATGGCATCAAACCCGAATTATAATCTTAATGATCCGAATACCCTTGATGCAAATTTCGCATCGACGCATGCAGAAGACCTGACAGGATTGACTGATTCAGAAAAATTGCTGGAAATGTATCAAAATCCGGCAGTAAGTTTTATCTATGAACCGGGTTCAACGTTTAAAGCGCTTACCGGGTCGGCGGCACTGGAAGAAGGGGTGGTAACACCGGATACAACTGTTTATTGCAGCGGATCCATACAGGTAGGGGATGCAATCATTAATTGCTCAACCGGACCTCATGGCACCGAGACTGTTTCAGATGCTATTGCGTATTCCTGCAATCCTGGTTTGGTTCAAATTATTGAAAAGTTAGACCCTGATGTTTTCTTTCAGTATGTTTATAATTTCGGATTAGGTCAAAGAACCGGGATTGAGCTGGACGGAGAAGAATCCGGAATCATCAACCGTCTTTCTAAGGCAAACGGTGAAATCAATCAAGTTGATTATGCAACTTTTTCTTTTGGACAGGGTTTGGCGGTAACTCCCATTCAGATGGTTAGTGCGCTGAACAGTGTTGTAAACAATGGTTATTATGTAAAGCCCACCATTATTTCAAATGAAACCAAGGGTACCCAAACCGAATCACCGAAGCAGATTATTTCAACGGAAACATCTTTAGCAATGAGAGAAATCATGAGAAAAGTGGTTGGCTATGATTCGAGCATGACCGCCCTTTCCGAAGGTTACAGTATCGGCGGAAAAACCGGAACGGCAGAAAAATTTATCGACGGAGCCTATTCAACGACCAAATATGTTACTTCTTTTTATTGCTTTGCACCGATTGAAGATCCGAAATATTCTGTTTATGTTGTGCTTGATGAACCGAAAGCAGGGGCTTATGGGAGTACTAGTGCAGCTCCGACGGCGATTAGTTTGATGGAACAAACTTTGAATTATAATTCTGCCGATACCAACATCAATGATGTGAGCACAGAAGCAGTTCAAAAGGGCAGCATAACCGTTCCTGATTTGGTTGGACAGAATAAAGATTTTGCAGCAAGTATCCTTAATGAAAAAGGAATCAAATACAGTTTTGATGCAACGACAAGTGGCAGTACAGTTGTTAGTCAAAGCATTCCGACTAATTCCGTGTACGATTCTAGTACAGAAATTGTACTTGGATTGGGAGACTCCACCAGCTCCACCAGCGGAACAGTCGTTGTTCCTGATGTCACAAAACTTTCAATTCAAAGTGCCAATGAGTTACTCACGGGACTGGGACTAAATCTTAAAATTACAGGTAATGGTTTTGCATCAAGTCAGACTCCGGCAGCAACAACAGTTGTTGAAAAAGGCAGTGACGTTAATGTAACATTTACCCCATAGTAAAGGTGAAAGAAAAGCGAGGGGAAAATCCTTGCTTTTCTTTATGTATAAAGTTTGATATAATAGCACAGTCTTTTGGGAAAAAGAAGAAAATTTTGGAGAAAGATTAGGTAAAATTTATCGATGGACAGTATCAGTATTGATGAAATACTTAGGATCACCCAGGGAAAATTACTTCAAGGGGAAAGCAACTTAATAGTAAAAGATGTTAAAATTGACAGTCGAAAGATAGAAAATGGGGATTTGTACATTCCTGTTATTGGTGAGACGAATAATGGCCATGCTTTTATCGAATCGGCATTTTTAAATGGTGGAAGAGTGAGTCTGAGTCAAGAAAAAGATCGCTTTTTTCCGGAAAACATGACCATTATTCTTGTGCCTTCGACGTTGGAAGCAATGAAAGCACTGGCAAGCTTCAATAGGCATCGGTATGCACTGTCGGTGGTTGCCATTACCGGAAGCAGCGGAAAAACGACAACAAAAGATTTGGTGGCATCGGTACTAGCTCAGAATTACAACGTCCTTAAAACCAAAGGAAATTTCAACAATGAATATGGTATCCCCCAAACGCTTTTTAATTTAGGCCCTGAACATGAAATAGCAGTGATTGAAATGGGAATGGATCATCGGGGAGATATTTCAAAATCAATCCAGAGTGTTGATCCGGATATCAGTGTCATTACCAACATTGGTTTGAGTCATATTGAACGTTTAAAAACCCAGGAAAATATTTTTCTGGCAAAAAAAGAAATATTACAAACGTTAAAGAATGATGGAATCGCATTGGTTAATGGGGATGATTGTTTCTTGAAAAAGTTAAAAGAAGAAAAAAATAATTTTAGAGTTCAAAGCTTTGGAATCCACGAAAAGCAGGATATTAAGGTTTCAGAATATACTTCCCACAGTCACGGTCTTAAAATGACGGTGGAATGGGAAGGGCGGAAAGAAAGCTATACATTCAAATTTCCCGGGGAACATAATGTTTATAATTGTCTAACGGCTATTTGGCTGGGGCATTTTTACAACATGACGCAACCGGAGATACAAAAAGGTTTGGATGCTTTTGTGCCAAGCGGTAACCGTATGAATATTTTTTCAATCGGAAAAATAAAGGTGATCAATGATACCTATAATGCAAATCCTGATGCAATGAAAGCATCATTAGATGTGCTTAAAACCATCGGATGTGATTATAAGCGTAAAATCGCAATTCTTGGAGATATGCTTGAAATGGGGGATTACGGCCCGGCTGCCCATTATGAAATTGGCGAGTATGCAAAAGAAAAAGCAGATATTCTCATCGGCGTCGGAAATTTAGGAAGAGAAATTTGCCGGGGTTATGGTGATAAACAAGATTGCGTTTATCCTGTTTTGGATGCTCAGGCGGCAGGAAAATGTCTCCGGGCGATTATGGCTCCGGAAGATGTTATTTTAATTAAAGCTTCCCGCGGAATGGGACTGGAAAAAGTAATTGATTATATTGAAGGAGGTCATGAATAATGGAATTGACAGCTTTAAAAGCAGGGTTGATCGGTTTGCTCATTTCCTTTGCTGTTGTTTATTTGGTGACACCTCACTTTATTCCGGTGCTCAGGCGGTTAAAATTCGGGCAGGCCATTCGGGAAGAAGGCCCGCAAAGTCATCTGGCAAAATCGGGAACGCCAACCATGGGCGGGCTGGTTATTCAGTTAGGTGTTGTTGTTGCCTTTATTCTATTATCGGCAGTGACCGGCTTTTGGGATTTTTTTCCCGTGATTGTCATGTTGTATTTTGGTTGTGTCGGCTTTATCGATGATTACATAAAGGTTGCCAAAAAACACAATCTTGGTTTGCGGGCATGGCAGAAACTTGTTCTTCAATGTGTTGGAGCCCTGGCTATTTCATTATATGCCTACAATTGTTCGACGATTGGATCGGAACTCATTGTTCCATTTATGCATCAACCGGTAGATTTTGGAATTTGGTATATTCCCTTGACGTTCGTTGCGATTGTTGCCATCGTCAATGCGGTTAACTTAACCGATGGACTGGATGGACTGGCATCTGGGGTGACCCTGATTGTATCGCTTTTCTTTTTTGTTGGGGCATTGATTTTGCCGGAGTCAGCAACAGCTGTTTTTATCGGCAGTATCATTGGTGGATGTTTAGGTTTTTTAAGACATAATTCAAATCCGGCAGCTATTTTTATGGGAGATACAGGGTCCATGGCATTAGGCGGCGCGGTTGTGGTAATGGCAATTGTTACACAACTTGAATTGTTTTTGCTTATTGCCGGTGGACTGTTTGTGGTTGAAGCTTTATCAGTAGTTATTCAGGTTGGCTATTTTAAGGCCACTAAAGGGAAACGATTTTTTCGAATGGCTCCCATTCACCACCATTTTGAATTAGCCGGCTGGAGTGAAACGCGGGTTGTGACAGTCTTTTGGGTTGTGACAGCAATTTTTGTTGCCATTGCATTTATTTGTTTAGGTTAGGAGAAGATCAATATGAGAAAAACGACATTAGTTATCGGAGCGGCTCGAAGCGGAGTCGCTGTGACGGAATTGTTGCTGGATCAGGAAGAAAGTGTGGTATTAACAGATACCCGAACGTCCGGTATTATTTTGAAAGAGTTCCCGCAAATTTTGGACTATGAAAAAAGACCTTTTTTTGAATCAATATTTGGCATGCAACCCAGTCTGGATATTTTAAATATAATTGATGAAGTCGTGGTAAGTCCAGGTGTGCCACTGATTATTCCCATCATCAAAGCGGCCTATGAACAGGGTATCCCTGTGATTGGAGAGGTTGAAGCGGCCTATCGATTGACAAAAACGCCTTTTATTGCGATTACAGGAACGAATGGAAAAACAACCACAACTACTTTATTAGGGGAAATATTTAAAGCGTCGGGACGCGGAACCTATGTGGTCGGAAATATTGGCGACCCAATCACAAAGTATATCGAAAGCTCAAAAGAAGCGGATGTTTTTGTGACGGAAATCAGCAGCTTTCAATTAGAAACCATTCAAACATTCCATCCCAAAGCAGCGGCGATTTTAAACTTAACGCCGGATCATCTTGATCGGCATTTGACGATGGAAAACTATGTAAAAGCCAAAGGTCGTATTTTTGAAAATCAAACCGAGGAAGACCTGCTGGTTTTGAATGCAGATGATGATCTGGTGTGTCGATTGGGAGAACAGGCGATTTCAAAAAAAGCGTATTTCAGCTATTTAAAGCCGTTGGATTACGGCGCCTGGTGCCAGGATGGGAAACTGTATGTTAATAACGGCGAAGAAATTGTTTTTGTTTGCCGTGAAGATGAACTGGGGATTATTGGGCCGCACAATACCATGAATGCACTGGCGGCTTTGACTTTGGCATATTTTTCAGGCGTAACGATCGATGTGATTGTTAACGTACTGAAGTCCTTTGAAGGGGTGGAACACCGGTTGGAATGGGTTGGCTGTTTTTCCGGCGTTACCTATATCAATGACTCAAAAGGGACCAATACCAATGCCACGATTACGGCATTAAACGCGGTGGAAACACCGATTATTCTGCTGGCAGGCGGTTATGATAAAAAGGAAGATTATTCAGATTTAATGGAATTAGTCGCAAAACGCGTAAAACGACTGATCGTATTGGGTGTAACAGCCAATGATTTAATAAAAGCGGCCCATCAAAAAGGATTTACAAACATTATAAAAGTTGAAAATTATGAAGAGGCGGTTGCTGTTGCAAAAGCAGAAGCAGTTGTCGGAGATACGGTATTGTTGTCTCCCGCCTGTGCAAGCTGGGATATGTTTGATAATTATGAAATCCGAGGCAAAATTTTCAAGGAATTGGTGACTAAGAATCAATAAGAAATTGAGGAGCAAACCATGAAGACAGGTAAAATAGATCGTCCCTTTTTGATTGCCTTGATGATAATAGCGGGAATTGGGGTAATAATGGTTTTTAGTGCCAGTATGTACTCATCAACGATTAGCGGTGAAAAAGGGTATACCCTTTTTTTAAAACAATTATTATTTGATGTTTTGGGTGTGATTGTCATGATAATAATGAGCAAAATTGATTATCGAACCTACAAAAGATATTATATAATGGTTATGGTAATAGCGGCCTTTCTGCTGCTGATTGTTTTAATTCCCGGTATTGGAGTGAAAGTCAATGATGCAAGACGATGGCTTGATTTGAAATTTACAACATTTCAGCCATCAGAATTTGCAAAAGTAGCGGGAATTATATATTACAGTACGCTCATTGCCAGAAAGCCTAACGTCATCCGGGAACCGGGCCCGTTTTTTCGATACTGTATGATGCCGTTGGGTTTCATCTGTGCGATAACAGTTATCGAACCTTCTTTAAGTGCCACAATGGCCATCGTAGTTGGCATGGGCGGGGTTTTGTATTTTTCCGGAGTTCGTTTTAAAATACTTTTACCCTATATTGGCTTCGGCCTTTTGGCTTTTATCGGTCTGATGATTGCTGAACCATGGCGTCTTGACCGTTTTAATGTTTTTTTAGGAAAAAGCGGCTATGATTATCAGATAACCCAATCACTACTGGCTATTGGTACCGGAGGTATTTTTGGCAAGGGATTGGGTAACGGCAAACAGAAATATTCGTTTCTTCCGGAATTGCAAAATGATTTTATTTTCTCGAATATTGCTGAAGAATTTGGCTTTATCGGGTGTGTGGTTGTTTTGGGCTTATTTGCATTTGTTATTTGGCGGGGCTTCCAGATCGCTCAAAAATCACCGGATACTTTTGGATATTTATATACCAGTAGTGTTATGCTGTTATTGGCATTTCAGGTTTTAGTAAACATTGGCGTGGCTTCCGCAATTATTCCGGTAACGGGGATGGCGCTTCCTTTTATGAGTGCCGGAGGATCATCGGTAATTATTCTTTTTGCAATGATGGGGCCGATATTAAATATTTCCCGGGGCGTTGATCTTAGTAAAAAAAGATTGTGAGGTAGACTATGAAAGTACTCATTGCAGCGGGAGGGACTGGAGGTCATATTTATCCGGGACTTGCAATTGCTGAAAAAATAAAAAAAGAAAACCCGAATGCTGAGATCATCTTCATCGGTTCGAAAGTGGGAATGGAGAAAAATATTATTCCGCAATTAGGGTATCCGATTGAGTATATCAGAGTAAGAGGCTTTGAACGGCAGCTTTCATTGGAAACACTGGCAGCAGTTAAAGGGATTTTTGATGGAATGAGAGATGCAAAAAAAGTATTGGCTCGCCACCAACCTGATTTAGTCATTGGCACCGGCGGGTTTACGGCTGGTCCGCTGCTCTTATTAGCCAGTCGGCTAAAAATTCCCACAATGATTCATGAACAAAATGCTTTTCCTGGAAAAACAAACCGTATGTTAGGGAAAAAAGTGGACCGTATTGCGATCAGCTTTAAAGAAGCGGAACAGTATTTTCCAGCTGGAAAAACATTTTTAGCAGGAAATCCGGTCCGTTCCGAATACCAATCGATAAATAAACAGAAATCACGAAAAATTCTTAATCTTCTGGATTCACAGAAAATGATATTGATTATGGGTGGGAGTCAGGGCGCAGGATCCATTAATCAAGGGGCTTTAGCACTGATGGCGGATTACAAGAATCGGAATGATCGGGTGATTTATCATTTAACGGGAAAAGGACAATATAACAAGATTAAGGAAGCGATGTGCAAACAAGGTTTGGAAACATCCAAAAATATTTTTGCAGAGGCCTATAGCAATGAAGTCTATCAGCTTTTAGGGGCGGCGGATCTGGTCATCAGCCGTTCTGGAGCCATGTCTGTGGCTGAAATTGAAGCGGTGGGAGTACCATCAATTTTAGTACCCTATCCGATGGCGGCGGGAAATCATCAAGATTTTAATGCTCGAGTTATTACGGATCAGGGTGGTGGAATTTTAATTGAAGATAATGCTTTGACCGGAGAATATTTAGCAGAAATTACGGAGTTGCTCTTAAATGATGAACCGCGGCTAAAAAGGATGTCGGAAATTACCAAAGAATTAAGCATTCTTGATGCTGGAGATCGGATTTATAGTGAAATAAATAAGCTCATGGAGAATTTATGAAACGATCTAAAAAAGAAAAAGTCAAAGAAAAACCGCAACTTTATGAGTTGTCTAAAGAAGAGCTGCGTGAGCAGCGACGACAACAACGTAAAATAAAAAAGCGCAAGAGAATCATAAAAAGCCTAATTGTGATTCTTGTTATCCTGGGCATCATTGGCGGGTTAAGTTTTGCATCTTATGAAGCTGTGAAACAAGGCTTTTTTAACGTGTCAGAAATAGAAGTGGTTGGAAATGAAATCGTGGATGATCAGACGGTCATTGATGCATCAGGAATTCAAATTGGGGAAAGTATATTTTTTGTTGATATTAATAAAGCGAATTATAGTATAAGTTCATTACTGAACCTGGATGATTTAGTCATTTCGAAAGTGATGCCTAATAAAATTTTGATCAGCCTGAAAGAATCAACGCCAATTTGTGCGGTCAACGATGGCAATAACGTTTTTTATCTTACCCGAGATAAAAAATTAATCGAAAACAGTGGATATCTAAGAAAAACAGATATTCCGCTGGTCTTTGGGTGCGAGAGCGTTAATGCGCCGGGAATCGGGCAAAAAGTTGTAATTGAACCCTTTTGGCGTTTTGATACGGTTATGAATGTATTAATCGACTTAAAGGATAGCGGCTATTTAGAAAAAATTTCAGAAGTGCGGATGACGGATAATAATACCTACGAGATCGTGACAAAGAATGGGACTATTTTCAGTTTTTGGGATTATAATAATTATTCGGAAAATGAAAACTATATTTTAAATAATCTGGCTGAAAACACAAGCAATATGCTTATTAATTTGACGGTTGGAACAAAGCCAGTGATAAAAGCAAGGTAGAATTCAGTTTGTCATTCGGCGTAAAGTGACCGGACGATTGGTGAGTAAATAAAAAATACTGAACGATATTTTGCTTAATTTATGATTCAATAGTTGAAAAATTTACGAATTCAGGTTAATATAAAGAAGTGAAGATTTTTTTACTTGAATTTCAAGGAAAGATCAATTTGATATTATGAAAAAACAACCAAAGCTTTCAAGAGAGTTTTGAGAAAAAGAAATACAAAATTTTTGAAATAAAAAGTGTTATGAGAAAGCTGTTTAGTCAGAGGAGGAAAAAAAGTGTTTGAATTAGATGGGAATTACGATAATTTCGCAAAAATCCGTGTTGTAGGTGTTGGTGGTGGTGGAAACAACGCCATTAATCGCATGATTGAAGCAGGTATGAAGGGTGTTGATTTTATTGCAATCAATACAGACAAACAGGCTCTTGCTTTAGCTTTATCTGAAAAAAAACTTCAGATAGGAGAAAAACTGACTCAGGGACTTGGTTCAGGCGGAAATCCTGAGATTGGTCAAAAAGCTGCTGAAGAAAGCAAAGATGCAATTGCAGATATGATAAAGGACACCGATCTTTTGTTTCTGACAGCAGGCATGGGCGGAGGAACAGGCTCGGGAGCAGCACCGATTATTGCAAAAATTGCTAAAGATATGGATATTTTAACAATTGGTGTTGTCACAAAACCTTTTTCTTTTGAAGGCCGTGTGCGTATGCGTAATGCTCAAATTGCCAGTGAGTTTCTGCAGGAAAACGTCGACTCATTAGTGACAATTCCGAATGATCGACTTTTAAGAATGGCAGATAAATCTACATCTCTTAAGGATGCCTTTAAATTGGCTGATGATGTGCTCCTGCAAGGGGTTAAAAGCATCTCAGACCTCATCTCAATGCCAGGCCTTATCAGTTTAGACTTTGCAGATGTAAAAACGATTATGAAGGACACCGGACTTGCACACATGGGTGTAGGTCGTGCATCAGGAGATAATCGTGCCGAGGAAGCCGCTAAACAGGCGATTCTCAGTCCTTTGCTGGAAACACAAATTGATGGCGCAACCGGCGTGCTGCTTAATATTACGGCCGGTGAAGACTTGTCCTTATTTGAAGTTGATCGTGCCGCAAGCATAGCCAGAGAAGCATCTGATCCAGATGCCAACGTTATTTTTGGTGCAACCATTGATGAATCATTAGGTGATGAAATTCAAATTACTGTCATTGCAACTGGTTTCCTTTCCGGAGAAGAAAAAGATAAAAAAGCTGCGATTAAAAAGGTTGTTAAGAGTGCTAACACGAGCAATGCAGGCGAATTTTCAATTCCAGATTTTTTAACACATGAAGACTAATTAAAGATGAAGTGTCCTTATTGTGCATTTGATGAAAGTCGGGTTGTTGACTCTCGTCCCTGTGAAGAAGGTACCATGATCCGGAGACGCCGGGAGTGTACCAAATGCAATAAGCGTTTTACAACTTACGAACGGGTTGAAAACATCCCACTTATTGTAGTAAAAAAGGGCGGTCAGCGAACCCCATTTGACAAAAATAAAATATTCAACGGAATGATTAAAGCTTGCGAAAAACGTCCAGTACCCATTGATGCGATTAAAGAAGTTGTGGATGATCTTGAACGAAGCTTCTATCAAAGCGAAATGAAAGAAATCCCATCATCACTGATTGGTGAACAGGTAATGGCAGCATTGAAAACTCTGGATGAGGTGGCTTATGTTCGATTTGCCTCAGTTTATCGCCAATTTAAAGATGTGACTTCGTTTCGTGATGAATTAGAGCGGTTGATTTCAGAAAAAAAAACCGAGGAAAATTCATGAAACAATATGAAAAAACGATAAAAACAGAAGAGATATACAATGGAAAAATCGTAAAACTTCGGGTTGATGATGTTGAACTTCCCGATGGCACTTTTTCAAAGCGGGAGATCGTCACCCATCAAGGGGCGGTTGCTGTTTTAGCGGTAAAAAATGGGCAGATGATTTTTGTGAAGCAATATCGGATTGCCAGTCAACGACTGCTTACAGAGATTCCGGCCGGACTTTTAGAGTCGGGAGAAACCCCTGAGGAAGCGGCCATTCGGGAATGCCGTGAGGAAATTGGATATCGACCGATTGACTTATTTAAGCTGGGAGAGTTTATCCCGACTCCGGGATACTGTTCGGAGAAGATTACTCTTTTTTGTGCGACAGATTTTTCCTGGGATCCCTTGGAAGAAGATAATGATGAATTTATCAGTGTGATTAAAATTCCTTTGCGTACGGCAAGAGCTCTTTTTATTAACGGAAAATTTATTGATGGAAAAACGGTGGCAGCTTTAGGTTATTATTTTACTATCACTACCAGAGGTTTTTGTAAGAATAAATAATGTTCAATGAGAATAGATGGTTTATTTCGATGCAGGGCATTAGAATAAATCATCTATTTTATATTACAATGTGAAAGTTTAAAAAAAGGAGATCGTAATGGAAAAGAATGATATAGCTTTTGGGCATGATACGGTAAAGTATGTGAATTCCATTGGAGCAGAAGGTTTGCAAACAGGTGCCGATAATGATTTAATAGTCAGAAAAAGCAATCGTTTGCTTCGATCAACAGTAGGAATATCAAAGGGAAAGGCTTCGGAAATTTCGGATCAATGTGAAAGCTTACAAAGTTTAAATGAAACAAAGCCGAATTTTGGGGTGGCTAAATAATGTTTAATTTTTCAGCTGATTATTTTTACAGCTTATTGCTGAGCCTGCCAGGAATTCTGATTGCCATCAGTTTTCATGAAATGGCACATGCTTATGCTGCGGACACAATGGGAGATCCAACTCCCAAAAATGCCGGGCGTTTGACGATCAATCCATTAAAACATATTGATCCTTTAGGCTTTATTTCGATGTTGTTGTTTCGGTTCGGTTGGGCAAAACCGGTTCCGGTGAATCCCAATAATTTTAAAGATCGAAAAAAGGGAATGATCGCCGTTGCATTATCCGGAGTGCTCACCAATTTACTCCTTGCTTTTTTAGGAATGGCAGCTTATTTAGCAGTCATTCCGCTGAACAATGAGATATTAATGACCATTTTGCAGTATATTTATATTTATAATATTGTTTTTGCCGTGTTTAATATTATTCCTATTCCGCCACTGGATGGGTCGCAAATACTGGTACTTTTTTTGCCGCCTAAAGCATTGATGACCTATTATAAATATCAACGGTATGGGATGATCGTGATTTTTGCTTTGGCGATAACCGGCTTGCTGGGAATCATCATCAATCCGGCTATTAATGGTATTGTGAGTCTGTTTTCAGCAATACTGCTGCCGATTTTCAATCTATTCTGGTCTTGAAAATGGGATATGCTGTTAGTTTAGAGGGCTTTGAAGGTCCTCTGGATTTATTAATCCATTTGATTCAAAAAAATAAAATTGATATTTATGATATTCCCATCGCGGCGATTACGAATCAGTATCTAGCACAAATTAAAACCTGGCAGGATATGGATATGGATGTAGCCAGTGACTTTATTGTTATGGCGGCTCGTCTTTTGGAGATTAAAGCCAGAGCACTGTTGCCTAAAAGAGAGGATCAAACAGAAGCTGAAGAGGATATTCAGGCCAAGCTGGTCCGTCAGTTGATCGAATACAAAATCTTCAAAGAGATCAGTGCCTATTTCCAGACCCGAGAAAAACAAGAACTGGGTGCTATTTACCGAGATCCGGAGTACATTCCTCAGAACGAAGAAGAAGCGCCTTTAGAGATTGATCCGGTTGCTTTGGAACAATGTTTTAAACGCCTGTTATTTCAGCAGGAAGAAGAACTTGAAGCCATAGCACCGCCACAAAAGATTATCAGGGAACTTTTTAGTATTGAAGAAAAAATTGCCGAAATAACTGATGCTCTCATTCGCGCCGGCGAAGCCGGGGTTAGTTTTTCTGAATTGCTGCATCCCGATATTTCAAGGGAAGAGGTTGTTGTGACTTTGCTTTCTCTATTGGAAATGGTTAAAACCAGTGGTTTACGTCTTGTTCAAAATCGGGTATTTATCGATTTTCATATTGAAAAGGAGGTGGAAAATCATGGATAGTGATATGCTTGCAGGTGTGATTGAAGGGGTCCTTTTTGGTGCCGGAGAAAAGATTTCGTTAAGCGAATTATGTCGGTCTTTGGATAAAGCTGCAGCCGAAGTCCGCTTTGCAATTGAAATTCTAAAACAGGATTATCAGTCGAAGGCAAGGGGAATAAGAATTGTTCAAGTCAAAGATACCTATCAACTTTCCACTAAACCCGAATATTATGGCTATATCAAAGAAATCACAAAGCATCAGGAAAAAACAGGTTTATCTCGAGCGGCATTGGAAACTTTGGCCATTATTGCCTACCGGCAACCGGTTACCCGGGTTGCCATTGATGACTTGCGTGGCGTGAGTTCAAGCAGTGCAATTCAACGGTTGCTGGATCGGGGACTTATCTGTGATGGTGGACGTCTTGAAGCTCCAGGACGGCCAATTCTTTATAAAACCACGAATGAGTTTTTACAATCCATGGGATTTACAAATCTTAAGGAAATGCCCGAGTATGAAGTGTTTTCGCAGGGAAAACAAGAATCATTTAATTTGGAAATGATAAAAAACGAGTCTGAAAAAGAAGCAATCGCACATGAAGAAATGCTGTCAGGATTATTAGAAAAATCCATTGCCGAAGATCAGCCAGTAGAGGTGGCACAATGAGAATTCAGAAATTTATGGCACAGTGTGGCGTTGCTTCCCGAAGAAAATCAGAGGAATTAATTCAGCAGGGATTGGTACAGGTCAACGGAAAAGTGATTAAAGAACCAGGATTTTCAGTTGATCCGGAGCAGGATGAAATTATTGTTAAAGAAAATAAATTAACGGTAGCTGCTAAAATATATGTTATGGTCAATAAACCAAAAGGGGTTTTATCAACATCCGAAGATACCCATGGGCGTCAGCGGGTATTGGATTTGGTGCCAATTAAAGAGCGGCTTTACACGGTGGGCAGATTGGATATGGACACGGAAGGTTTGCTGTTACTGACGAATGACGGTGATTTGACATTCTATTTAACCCATCCCAAGCATGAGTTTGCTAAAACTTATGTTGGTCTGGTCAGGGGATGTCCACAAAAAACGAGGCTGGAAGAATTTAGGCAGGGAATGGACATTGAAGATTATCATACCGCGCCGGCGTCAATAAAGATTCTAAAGCAGAATAAAGATACAACATTATTGGAAATGAAGATACATGAAGGTAAAAAACGCCAGATCAGAAAAATGTGTGCAGCAATGGGGCATCCGATTATTGAGCTTAAACGTGTTGCAATGGGGAAAATAACATTGGGTGATTTAAAACCCGGTGATTGGCGTTTTTTAAAAAAAGACGAAATTACTTATTTAAAAGGAGATATAAAAATATGATAAAAATAGGATTCCCAAGAGATTTCAGTCAATTAAAAGTGCTTTTTCCGGAAAAAGAAAAAGAGCGAGATTTGTATATTGCTGCTGAGGATACGGAAACATCTAAACTACTTGGAGCTATTCGCTTTTTCTACAAAGGAAATCAGGTGGACATTTTTGAAATGAAGATGCTTTATCAAGATGAACAATATATGGCGGTATTTGATGGTATGGTCAGAACACTGCTGGCTAAAATGGCTGAAGAAGGATGCACGACCGTTGTCATTCATGAGCTAAAAGGACAAACTGAAAAATATTTTATGGATCACGGATTTATGATAGAATCAGGGACCTATGTTCACAAGAGTTACCCCGGTGAATTTTTTAAACCCTGCCCCGGCTGCAGCGGAAAATAGATGCCTAAGGGTCACATCAAAAGAAACAGCACATAAAGCATTAAAATGAGGTAAAAAATGAAAGAAATTCCATATGTAAAAGAAAGTAAAGATATATTTTCAACGATCAAACAGCTTTATCCGAATTTGAGTAAAAGTCATAAGCTGATCGCCGATTTTATGTTTAGTCATTATGAACGGGTTTCTGAAATGTCAGCCAGTAAGGTGGCAAAAGGTGTTGAGGTGAGTGAAGCAACAGTGGTTCGCTTTTCTATAGCTCTTGGATTTGAAGGTTATCCGGAATTTCGAAGGGCATTAAAAAATGAATTAAACAGCAAACTTACAACCATTGAACGGATTAATATGACCCTTAGAAATGAAGAGAAGGATAAGGCCCTTCAGGAAACTGTTCATAATGTATTAAAAGCAGACATTGAAAATATTAATTCGACTTTTGAAGAATTTGATTATGAAAACTTTAAGTCATGCATTGATTTAATTTTGGAAGCACGAAAAGTCATTATAATCGGTTTTAGAACGACATCGCTGTTAACTGAACATCTGGGGTATTATCTCAACCTTATTTTAGATAATGTAAAGGTAGTAAACTACGGCGTTTCGGATATATACGAAGATTTAATCCGTCTGAATGAAAAAGATGTGGTCATTGCCATCAGTTTTCCAAGATACGCTCAGAAGACCTATGAAGCGGTCGAATTCCTTAAGGACAAGGGCATTAAAATCATTGCGATTTCAGATAATGAAAATGCACCGATTAATGAATTCACGGAGTATCGGCTGATTGCTAAAAGCAATGTTTATTCTTTTGTGGATTCTTTGGTTGCGCCGCTGTCTTTAATTAATGCATTGGTTATTTCGGTAGGGTTAAGAAATATTGGAAAAACAAAAGAGACATTCAATGCCCTTGAAGAAATATGGAGAGATCATTACATCTACACAGGAGATGAAGTGGAAAAAGAGTTCATGAAAGGACACGAAGACGACGATGAGTAAGATAGCAATAATTGGAGGCGGCCCGGGAGGGATGATGGCGGCAGTAGCTGCCGGAGACAAGGGACACCGTGTAGATTTATATGAAAGCAACGAAAAGCTAGGAAAAAAGCTCTATATCACAGGAAAAGGCCGGTGCAATCTGACCAATGCCATCGATATTGGTGATTATTTTGACAGCATTGTTCATAATCATCGCTTTTTATACAGCGCTCTTTATTCTTTCACCAATGAAGATTTTATGGCATTTATGGAAAAAAATGGCGTTCCTTTGAAAATTGAGCGTGGCGACCGAGTATTCCCGGTTTCGGATAAATCAAGTGATGTCATTTCTGGTTTCAAAACAGCTTTAAACAAAAATAAATGCAACATATGTTTAAATAAAAAAGTAACTAATCTTTTAATTGAAGACGGTGTCTTAAAGGGGCTTGTTTTGGATGATGGTAAAATAGGCTATTACGACGCGGTGATATTAGCCACAGGAGGAAAAAGCTATCCTTCCACGGGATCTGATGGCAATTTTTTTAAAGTTTTAAAAGCATGCGGACATCAGATCCGTTCACTGGCACCGGCCCTGGTTCCTGTCAATACGAAAGAAAACTGGCCTCGGGAGCTTCAAGGTCTATCACTGAAAAATGTGGTATTAACACTATCTAAAAAGACTCCCAAGGGACAAAAAAAAATAAAATCCATCCTCGGAGAAATGCTGTTTACTCATTTTGGAATTTCCGGTCCATTGGTGCTGTCGTTAAGCTCGTATATATCGGGAGACCCAAAAGACTATGTCCTGACCCTGGATTTAAAACCAGGGCTTAGCATCGAACAGATGGAAAATCGTATCCAGAGAGATTTTATAAAGTATCAAAATAAGGATTTTGGGAATGCTTTAGGCGATTTGCTTCCTTCTAAAATGATTCCGGTTATGGTTGACCTTTCGGGAATTGATACAAGTCTTAAGGTTAATCAGATTACCAAAGAGCAGCGGAAAAAACTGGTTCAGTGCTTTAAACAACTTAACATTTCGATTGCCGATCTTCGTGATTTCACAGAAGCGATTATTACTTCAGGCGGGGTTGATGTGAAAGAGGTGGATCCGGGAACGATGGAATCAAAAATGATTAAAAATCTCTATTTTGCCGGAGAAATGCTGGATGTAGATGCCTTAACCGGTGGATATAATATACAGATTGCTGTTTCCACAGGGTGGTTGGCCGGAAACTCGGTTGTCTAAAGAAGGGTTTGAATGAGGGAGAATAAAATGCAAATAGCTATTGATGGTCCGGCAGGAGCAGGAAAAAGCACGATCGCCAAAAAATTGGCGGCGGTCTACGGAATGACTTATCTCGATACCGGTGCGATGTATCGCTGCATTGCCCATTGTGTTTTAAATCAAGGCGATAATTTTGATGATACAGATGATATTATTCGGCTTGCAAAAGAGGCTGAGATCAGTTTCGAAGGCGATCGGGTTTTCTGTAACAATAAAGAAGTAACTAAAGAAATACGGACACCATTGGTTTCCCGACATACTTCAGATGTTGCCCGCATTAAGGAAGTGCGGGAATTGTTGGTGATTCAACAGAGAAAATTTGCCAAAGACCATTCAGTTGTCATGGATGGCCGGGATATTGGATCGGTTGTCTTACCGGAAGCAGATTTCAAATTTTTTTTGGATGCTGATGTTCTGGAACGTGCCAGACGACGAAAAAAAGAGTTGGAAGAAAGAGGCATCGTCAAGAATCTGGAAAATTTAAAAAATGAAATTCAGCAACGGGATGATAATGATCGGAACCGAACAGAGGGTCCATTGGTAAAAGTAAAAGATGCCATTGTGATTGATACTACCGGCAAAAGCATCAAAGAGGTGTGCGATATTATGAGAAGTTACATTGATGGAGTCAAAGCATGATTTATAAAATTAGCCGGGGTTTTGCGTATTTCCTTAGTGTGATTTTGTATCGAATCAACATTATCGGCAAAGAGAACATTCCTAAAACCGGAGGCGCATTGATTTGTCCCAATCATATCAGTAATATTGATCCAGTTGTGATTGCATTTGCTACATCAAGGGCGGTTCATTATATGGCTAAGGTGGAACTTTTCAAGAATCGCATTCTAAATTGGTTCTTTCGTAAGGTGAATGCTTTTCCTGTGAATCGAGAAAAAGTGGGAATTGACACCATTAAAACTTCTCTAAAAATATTAAAAGACCAGGAGATTCTAGGAATATTTCCGGAAGGAACACGGGTGAAAGAGGGTGCGCGGATAAAGCCTGCGGCGGGATTTGTGGTATTTGCCATTAAGACCAAAACCCCCATCATTCCAGTAAGAATCCGAGGAGAATATGGCTTTCGCAAAAAGGTTGATGTTATTATCGGAGAACCTATTTATCTTGAAGAATATTATGGAAAAAAATTATCGGAAGAAGAAAATGAGAAATTGGCAGAAGAAGTTATGGATAAGATCTATAGTTTAGAATAATTCAGAGGACGATATGGAAATTATTGTTGCAGAAAAAGCAGGTTATTGTTTTGGAATCGAGAATGCCATGAAAATGGTAAAAGATACAATGCATTCTGGTCAGGACAAGATTTACTCGTTAGGACCAATCAGCCATAATCCCCAGGAAACACAGAGACTGACGGATCAGGGGATTATGATCATAAATGACGAAGATGTTGAAAAAATTAATTCTGGATGTGTTATTTTACGTTCTCATGGGGTAGGAAAGAAAATAATAAAAGTTCTTGAAGAAAAAGGAATCCCGATCATCAATGCCACCTGCCCTTATGTCAGAGCGGTACAAAAAAAAGTTGAAACCTATTATGAAGCGGGCTATAAAATTGTGATTGTTGGAAATAGAGATCATCCCGAGGTGATCGGTGCAAATGGTTGGTGCAATGATGAAGCATTAATAATTAATGATATAAAACATTTGGAAAATATTGAAGTTTATGATAGAATATGTATCGTGGCTCAGACCACCATTATTGAGTCCAGATTTAATAAAATCTGTGATGAAATTAGGTCAAGAGTCAATGAAGTCGTTATATTTAATACTATTTGCAGTGCCACAGCTGAAAGACAAGCGGCAGCGGCAAAAACTGCAAAAGAAGTAGAATATATGGTCGTAGTTGGAGGATATCACAGTTCTAATACGCAGAAACTTGTTGATATTTGTAAATCCTGTTGCGAAAATACTTGTCACATAGAAACCATCCGGGACTTAGATTTCGCTGAAGTAATGAAGTACCAAAAAATCGGTATTACGGCAGGAGCATCGACACCGGATTGGATCGTTAAGGAGGTACTGGAAGGTATGGAAGAGCAAAACAAAATTGCTGAGGAAAACGTGGTCGAAGTAGTGACGACCGAAGAACAGCCAACTGTTGCTGTTGAGGAAGTGGTTGAAGAAAAGGCCGCAGAAACCATTGAAAAGGACGAATATGATGATGCGAATTTTGATTTCGCAGCTGAAATTGAAGAATCATTAAAAACAATTCGTCGAGGCGCTGAAATCGAAGGTGAAGTTATTCATGTCGACGATGATGAGGTGATCTTAAATATTGGTTACAAAGCAGATGGTATTATCAAAAAGAATGATTTCACATGGAAAAGCGATGAGGTATTATCTGATCTTGCACAAATGGGAGATAAGATTTGGTGTATCGTTACTGATTTAAATGAAGGTTCAGGAAATGTGAAACTTTCAAAAATCAAATATGATAATCGCCTGGTGCAAAAACAGTTAAGTGATGCCTTTGATAATAAAACAATTTTAGAAGGAACGGTAAAAGATATTTCTGGAAATGGATTAATTATCGATATTGGATTTACTGATATTTATATGCCGGCTTCTCAATATCATGTTCGTTATGTTAAGGATTTGAATACTCTTATTGGCGAAAAAGTAAAAGGTATTATCATTGACTATAACCCAAAACGTCGTCGTGCGATTCTTTCACAAAAAATTATTCTTGAAAAAGATATGAAAGAACGAAGAGAACAACTTAAAGAAACGAAGGAAAAACGTTTTGCCGAATTAAACGTTGATGATATCGTAAAAGGTGTGGTTAAAACCATCACTAATTTTGGAATTTTTGTTGATCTTGAAGGTATCGACGGTTTTGTCCATCGTTCTGACTTGACTTGGGAAAAAATAAATGAACCTAAAGATATTATTGAAAAAGGTCAGGAAATTGAAGCCAAAGTCATTGCTAAAAATGAAGAAGACAAAAAAATAAAATTGAGTGTAAAAGCTTTATTGGATCGTCCTTGGGATGATTTTATTGCTAAATATCATGTCGATGATGAAGTCGAAGTTACGATTACCAATATTTTAGATTTCGGTGCATTTGCTGAAGTTATTCCTGGTGTGGAAGGATTAATTCATGTTTCCGAAATCAGCTATAACCGAGTAGAATCCGTTGCTTCAGTCTTAGCAACTGGAGATGTTTTAACCGTTAAAATCATCGGAATTAATGCTGAAAAAGAAAAAATCAGCTTAAGTAAAAAAGCAATGGAAGAAGCACCAGCTCGTCCAGCAGCTTCACAAAGAAGCAGTAGCACTAGTACAAGCAGTACTAGCAACAACACCGGCAGCAGAGAAAGAAGCAGCAGTTACGGCGGCAGCGGTGGCGGAAATCGCCGACCACAAAGCCATAACAGCAATAACAATCGAAATAAAACTGTTTATGAAGAAACTGCAAATGTTACCCTTGGGGATGCTTTTGGCGATATGTTCAGCGGCCTTTTCGATGATGACGAAAAAACAGAAGAATAAAAAATTGTAATTTGAAAAGGTTCGTCTTTGGTGTTTGTCCAAAGACGGACCTTTTTTTAGGTTCTTAAGAAAAAAAAATTCAAAAAGTTATTGAAAAATATTTTTAAAGTGCTATAATAGTCATTAAATCCAGGTGGAATACTCGGAAATAATCGAGGGGGGTTCATCACTTGAGACTTTCAACAAAAGGAAGATATGGTGTGCTTGCTATGGTTGAGTTGGCGCTTCAATATGGAAAGGGGCCGCTTTCAATTAAGGAAATTGCTGAAAGACAAAATTTTTCAGATTCCTATATGGAACAACTTTTTTCGGCATTGAAAATGGCTGGACTTGTTAAAAGTTTAAGAGGTGCTCATGGCGGGTATGTACTGGCCAGAGATCCTAATGATATTACCGTTGGTGAAATCATTAGAGCACTTGAAGGCCCAATTGAATTGGCGGATTGTGTTAACGGAGAGGAAGGCTTTACTTGTATAAAATCACCGGAATGCGTGACAAAAAGCCTTTGGAAAGACATTAATGACAGCATCAGCAATATAATTGACAATCGATCATTACAGGATTTATTGACTAAATAAATCATATGAAAGAGGTATAGAATGAAACGAATATATTTGGATCATGCAGCAACAACACCGGTTGATCCGGAAGTTGTAGAAGTAATGATCCCCTATTTAACAGAAACTTTTGGAAATCCTTCATCGATATACGCTGAAGGACGAGCAGCAAAAAAAAGCATTGAAAAAGCACGCCAGCAAATTGCGACGGCCATTAATGCCGATTCACGGGAAATTTATTTCACTGCCAGTGGGTCGGAAGCCGATAATTGGGCTATAAAAGGCATAGCGATGAAGAATAAGGCAAAAGGGAAGCACATTATCACCTCACAGATTGAGCATCATGCAGTTCTTCATAGCTGCGAATATCTGGAAAAACAGGGATTTGAAGTAACCTACCTGCCAGTTGACGAAGTTGGCCTGATTTCCCTGGAAGATTTAAAGAATGCTATTCGTGATGATACGATTTTAGTATCTATCATGTTTGCGAACAACGAAATTGGAACCATTGAACCGATTAAAGAAATTGGAAAAATTGTTAAAGAAAAGGGAATTGTTTTTCATACCGATGCGGTTCAGGCCTTGGGAAATATTCCGGTTGATGTAAAGGATTTAAATGTTGATTTGCTCTCTCTCTCGGCTCATAAAATATATGGACCAAAAGGAATTGGCGTCCTTTATATTAAAAAAGGACTGCCCATTGATAATTTAATCCATGGTGGTGCGCAAGAGCGAAAAAAACGAGCAGGAACAGAAAATACTGCTGAAATTATGGCTTTTGGAAAAGCAGCAGAGATCGCAAGTGAACATCTAGAAGAAAACATGACACATATGAAAACCCTGAGAGATCAGCTGATCGAAGGCGTGTTAGGAAAAATTCCACTGGCTCGTCTAAATGGACATCCGGAAAAACGACTTCCCGGGAATGCGAATTTCTGTTTTGCTTATATTGAAGGTGAATCTATTTTATTGAGTCTTGATGTTATTGGAATTGCCGGATCCAGTGGCTCAGCTTGTACATCAGGTTCATTAGATCCATCACATGTGCTTTTGGCGATTGGATTACCAGCAGGCGTTGCCCATGGATCGCTAAGACTCACCATTGGGAAAAGTACTACCCCGGAAGATATCGATTATGTAGTGAACAATCTTGTTGAGATTATTCAACGATTAAGGGATATGTCCCCCATTGATGCGGATCATCCCATTGATGCCGCTGTTTTTGATAAAGCAGATCATCACCATCATTAATTTCTAAAGGAGAATAAAAAATGGAATATACAGATGTAGTAATGGAAAACTTTACGTGCCCTAAACATGTGGGTGAAATTGAAGATGCAAACGGCGTAGGTCAGGTTGGCAGCCCCGCCTGTGGGGACATTATGAAGATCTTTCTAAAGATCAATGATAATGGTATCATTGAAAATGCTTCATTTAAAACATTTGGCTGCGGCGCAGCAGTTGCCAGCAGTAGTATGGCAACCGATATGATTATTGGAAAAAGTATCGAGGAAGCTGGAAAGTTGAAAAACTCAGATGTTGTCGATGCATTAGGGGGACTGCCGGATGTGAAAATTCACTGTTCAGTATTGGCAGCTGAAGCGATACAGGCCGCCATCCAGGATTATAAAAATAAAAAAGCATAAGCTCGGGTAAATAAGACGTTGTTTCTATATAATGGAAACTGCGTCTTTGTTTTTTTTGAAAAAAGCGCATTGCCATTAAAAAAATAATAGTGTAAGATAAGAGGCATGACAGAAAAATGAAAGGAGCAAGGAATGAAGGCAAACATCTTACTGAATGTTGAAGTAATCTCAAAAAATGGACGCCGCCATGGTTTGGTAAAAAGCCTGGTGGTAGTGAACCATGTTGTAAAATACTTGGTGATTAATCCTGGCGGAATTTTAACAAAAGCGCAATTTTTCAAGCCGGAAAGTATCGTGGATGTTAATTATAAAAGACTCATCGTAGGAAGCGATAAAGACATCATTAAAGTTAAAGGAAAAAAGGTGAAAAACTATTTCGACGAGGCATTCCCTCTTATGGATTATCCAGTGGTCGATAAAAATGGCACAGCTTTCGGGCGAATAGCAAATGCTACGATTGAAAAAGATTCATATAAAATCACAGAATATGAAGTCTCCCGAAGCTTTTTTGATGATTTAGATCATGGCTTTGGAATAATCAATGCGTCTGAACTCGTGTATAAAGATCAAGTGCTCTGCTATGAAAAGGAAATGTTTGATCTGGGATTTAAAAACCAGGGAACAGGAATTGCTAATAAACTGTTGGGGGTAAAATAGATGCAGGATTCATCAGGTAGAAAGCGGTTATTGATTCTTAACTTAATCGTGTTGTTCATAATCGGTGCTATTATTTATTTTATTTGGCCTACCCTGGCCGGAATGTTTATGCCATTTCTGATTGCTATTATTCTCGCCTATTTATTAAATCCTTTAGTTAGATTCTTTGAACGTAAAGGGCTAAATCGAATTGTATCGGTTATTGTTGTTTTCTTGCTGGTATTGGCCATTGTGGTTGGAACATTTATGAGTTTTGTACCAACTCTTATTACCAGTATCACGGGAATGATTAGTAATATTCCAGATTTCATCAATCAGATGCAGCAATATAACACAGATATTTCAAATTATATCACGAAAATAAGCAACTCTAACATATCGAAATATGTTAACATCGAAGAAGCATTGGGAAATGTGGTCAAAGGATTTGGAACCGCACTTCAGGAGATCAGTAATGCCCTTATTCAAAACAGCGGTCAGTTAATGAATATTATTATTGTGCCGCTGGTTACCATTTTTTTGCTGGTGGATAAAGAATTCTTTATTAAGGGTGTTATGTATTTAGTTCCCCTGCAATTCAGAAACAGCGTACTGAAAATGTGCTGTGATATTGATCTTGTTATTGGTGGCTTTATTAAAGGCCAGGGGCTTATCTCTCTCTTAGTTGGTATTGTAACAGGAATTTGTGCGTTTGCATTAAACATTCCCTATGCCAGTATTATTGGTGTGGTCGCCGGCGTCACAACCATGGTTCCATATTTTGGACCGGTTGTGGGAACCATTGTTATTATGCTGATAGTGCTATTTACTGCGCCAGCGATGATCATTCCCATGCTTATTGCCATTGGGGCTGTTCAAGTGGTGTGCGGTAATTTACTGGCGCCGGCGATTATGTCAGGAAATGTCGGCTTGCATCCCGTATTTATTATGTTTTCAATCTTTTTCTTTGGTGCTATGTTTGGAGGACTAGGAATGATTATGGCTGTTCCGATAGCGGGAACAATTAAGGTCGTTGGAGGATATGTTGTTTCAGTATTTGCATCCAGAGATGAAGCGGAATTAAAAAAGGATTGACATTTTTATATGAAATTAATATAATTAAATTTACAGGTTAATACTAAAATGCATGGAAAACGAATGCTCTAAAAAGATTATTTCAGAGAGAAGGACATTGCTGCAAGTCTTTTATAATCGATTTAAGGGTGCCGCGTTAGAGCAGCTGTTAAGAAATTTGAGATCATATTTCATTGAGTATTTTCAGTCGGGAAACCGTTATTTAATAAAGTGAGTTATGAGATTATCGTAGCTAATTTGGGTGGTACCGCGGATTATAACCGTCCCTTGCATGATTGCAGGGGATTTTTTGTTTGTCGATAAAATCGTCAGAGTAGCTGGTGAGATATTAGAAAAGGAGAAAAAATGAAACCACTGGGATTAAATGAAATTAGAGAAAAATATTTGAAATATTTTGAGGGAAAAGACCATTTGCGTTTAAAGAGCTTCCCGTTAGTACCAATTAATGATAACAGTTTGCTGTTGATCAACTCGGGAATGGCTCCCATGAAACCTTATTTCACCGGGGATGAAATTCCACCCAGAAAAAGAGTGACAACTTGTCAGAAGTGTATTCGGACACCGGATATTGAGAACGTTGGAAAAACAGCGCGACATGGCACATTCTTTGAAATGCTGGGGAATTTTTCATTTGGCGATTATTTTAAGAAAGAAGCGATTCCCTGGGCTTGGGAATTCTGTACCGAAGTGATGGAAATCCCGGAAGATAAGATTTGGGTATCAATTTTCTTGGATGATGACGAAACTTATAATATTTGGACCCAGGTTGTGGGTGTTTCCAAAGATAAAATTGTAAGACTAGGTAAAGAAGATAATTTCTGGGAACATGGTTTAGGCCCCTGTGGCCCCTGTTCAGAACTCTACTTTGATCGGGGCGAAGAATATGGCTGTGACAGTCCCACTTGCAGTGTCGGTTGTGACTGCGATCGTTATGTTGAGTTCTGGAATTTGGTGTTTACTCAATTTGACAAAGATGAAGCGGGAAATTATAATTCTCTGGCTAAACCCAATATTGATACCGGAATGGGCTTGGAACGATTAGCTGTTATTATGCAGGGCGTCGAAAATATTTTTGAAGTTGATACAGTAGGTCATATTCTAAACTATATTTGTAAAATCGCCGGGGTAAAATACGGAGAAAATCCGGATGATGATGTATCCATCCGGGTCATCACCGACCACGTCAGAAGTGTAACCTTTATGATTGCCGATGGGGTGATGCCCGGAAATGAAGGACGCGGTTATGTGCTCAGACGATTACTGCGTCGGGCGATTCGTCATGGCAAGCTGTTAGGAATTAAAGATTTGTTTTTATTCGATGTCGCTAAAGAAGCGATACGAGTTTCTGAAGGGGCTTATCCTGAACTTAAAGAAAAACAGGATTTTATTAAAAAATTGATAAAAATTGAAGAAGAACGATTCAAGGAAACGATTGATCAGGGATTGTCTCTTTTAAATAAAGAAATTGACAAAGTCATTGAAACGGAAGAAAGTGTTTTCCCAGGTTTCGGGGCATTTAAACTCTATGACACCTATGGTTTTCCTTATGAGTTAACAAAGGAAATTGTTGAAGAACGAGGGCTTACAATTATCGCAGAAGATTTTGAAAAAGAAATGCAGGCTCAACGGGAACGGGCCCGTCAAGATCGAAAGAACAGTGATTTAGCCGTTTGGGCGGATGATCCATTTAACGAGTTGGGATCCGAAGCCGTCGATACTTTTGTTGGATACAATAATTTGGTAACAGAAGGAACCATTCTCGGTTTATATGTAAATGGTGCATTGGTAGAAGCAGCTAATGAAGGCGATAAAGTTTTAATTCTTTTGGATCAAACTTCTTTCTATAGTGAAAGCGGGGGACAAACTGGGGATCAGGGAACCATCCAAAATGGAGCTGGAATCATTGACGTGATTGATTGTAAAAAGGGAAGTCTAAGCCGACATATTCACTCTGGAATTGTAAAATCAGGAAGCTTCAAAGTTGGGGAAACAGTTATCATGGAAGTTGATAAAAAATTAAGAGATGCTGTTCAGAGAAACCATACATCGACTCATTTACTGCAAAAGGCCTTAAGAATGGTTTTGGGAGATCACGTCGAGCAGGCCGGTTCCTTTGTATCTCCAGATCGGTTGCGATTTGACTTCAATCATTTTCAGGCGATGACGAGGGAAGAAAAACGACAGGTTGAAGAAATTGTCAATACGGCTATTTTAGAAGCCTACGATGTTACAATTTTCGAAACGAATATTGATAAAGCCAAAGATTTCGGGGCAACAGCACTTTTTGGTGAAAAATACGGAGAAATTGTTCGGGTCGTTAAGGTTGGAGACTTCAGCACGGAACTCTGCGGAGGATGTCATATTACCAATTCTGCAAAAATTGGATCATTTAAGCTTCTCAGTGAGAGCGGAGTTGCTGCCGGCGTGCGTCGTATTGAAGGAGCAACCGGTTTTAATGCCCTGGAAGTGGTCGAGAAAATGGACGATACACTAACGGATGTTGCAAATCTCATGAAAACAAATCCCGATCAGCTGCTGGAAAAGGTGAGTGAGTTAGCTGAACTCAACAAACAAAAAGAACGAACCATTAATGATTTAAAACAAAAATTTGCCGGAAATATGATTATGGATATTCATCAGAAAATGATCGTCATCAACGGTGTTCAGGTAACCATTGCAGAAGTTGAACAAATGCCAATGGAAGAACTTCGAACCATCGGTGATTTGCTCAAAGATCGCATGGGTTCAGGTGTTGTACTCCTTGGGAGTGTGCTGGATGGAAAAGTTAACTTTATTGCAACTGCGACAAACGATATTGTTAAACGGGGCTTCCATGCTGGCAAAGTCATCAAAGAGGTGGCGACAGTTGCCGGCGGTGGCGGCGGCGGGAGGCCTGATATGGCGCAAGCTGGGGGAAAACTTCCAGAAAAGCTGACAGAATCTCTTTCAAAGGGAGAGACGTGTATTCGGGGGCAGTTGAATTAATTTGTTAAGAATATCAAAAAATATGTCATTTAACTTGTAATTTATTTAGCTTTGGGTTAAAATGATAGCAAGTTGATTGTGAAGGAGGTCAGATGACAATGGGAGAAAATACGGTGATTGATCGGGGAACCATTATGTTTGAGGTCGATAACGAAAAGTCTCAAACGATCGATGATGTGATGAGAAATGTACATAAAGCTTTAGTTGAAAAGGGGTATAACCCCGTCAATCAAATTGTAGGCTATGTCATGTCAGGAGATCCGACCTATATCACAAGTCATAGAGAAGCACGTAATGCCATACAGAAAATTGAACGGGACGAGTTGCTTGAAGAGCTTGTGCGTCGTTATTTAAACAGTATTTAGTAGGCTAGTAAACAGGGCTGTCTCAATAAGTGAGGCAGTCCTGTTTTGATTTCGGCGAAGTCAGTCGCCAAACAATGCGGGCTTGCGAAGTGCAGTGAAATATGGAGAATGAGTTCTTCGTGATTATGAAACAGGTAGATAATGAAAAAAAATACATTGGGTAATACCGGAATCAGGGTATCTCGGATGTGCTTTGGCAGTTTGACCATTGGACCCACTCAAAAGAACAAATCATTGGCAGAAAGTAAAGAAATTATTGCGGCTGCGTTGGATCATGGCGTTGATTTTTTTGATACCGCAGATTTATATAATAACTATGATCACCTCAGACAGGCAATTGATCTAAAAAGAGATGTCGTCATTAGTACAAAATCTTATGATTATACCGCTGAAGGCGTAAAAAAAAGTCTGCATCGGGCATTGACAGAATTAGGCCGTGACTATGTGGATCTTTATTTGCTTCATGAACAGGAAAGTCGCCTAACCATCGAAGGTCATTGGGAGGCGATTGAACAGTTAATCAAGTTTAAAGAGGCCGGAGTTGTCAGAGCCATTGGCATTTCCACTCATCGAATAGAAGGGGTTATCGGGGCCACGCTTTTTCCAGAATTGGATGTGATTCATCCCCTGATTAATTTAACCGGAATTGGAATTGAAGACGGAACCGCTCAGGAGATGGCAACAGCTATTCATGAAGCCAAAATGAAGGGCAAAGGTATTTATGCCATGAAACCTTTGGGTGGCGGTAATTTGCTTGCTCAAAAACAAGCTTGTTTTGATTTTATTTTAGCTTTGGATGATTTGGATGCGATAGCCATTGGCGTTCAGTCGGTTGATGAAGTTTTATATGATGTAAAGAAATTCAATGGCGAAACAATTCCTGAAGAATTGGAATTGGCAGTTGCCGGATCTTCAAAGGCTATTCATATCAGTGATTGGTGTGAAGGATGCGGAGAATGCGCCAGACATTGCAGTTCCAAGGCAATAACGATTGTTGATGGCAAAGCGGCGATTGATCATGAAAAGTGTATTCTTTGCTGTTATTGCAGTACATACTGCAAGCTTTTCTGCATCAAGGTGATTTAACAATCATACATAAAATAGATAGGATAATATATGGAGCGAATTTTAGGATTAGATGTTGGGGATAAGCGGATCGGAGTTGCGGTGACGGATCCTTTGCAAATTACAGCACAAGGTGTCGCTACGGTAAAGAGAAAGACACGAGATGACGATTTGGAAGCTTTTCGTCAGCTTATTGAAAAATATGAAATAAAAAAAGTAGTCGCTGGTTTGCCACTAAATATGGATGGATCAGAATCTGCTCAAACAAGAAAAACAGTGAATTTTTGTCAGTTTATTAAAAAAAGACTGGATATCGAAATCATTTATATTGATGAACGATTGACATCTTCATGGTCGGAAAAAATATTGATTGAGGGAAATGTATCCCGGGAAAACCGAAAAGAGTATATCGATATGTTGGCAGCCCAAATGATTTTACAATCCTATATGGATCGGCCCGTCAAATAAAAAACAATCAAAATAATGGATTTTTTAAGGTTGAAACGGTATAATCATAAGATTATGAGCGAAAAAACTTGAAAGAGAAATGAATATGGAAGAAAAAGTAATAATAGTAGATGAAACGGGTGTTGAAAAAGAATTTGAGTTAGTTGTCAGTTTTGACATTGAGGATAAAACCTATGTATTGGTATCTGAAAATGAAGAAAGTGACGATGTTTACGCCTTTATTAAAGCAGATCGTTTAATACCGGTGGAAGACGACGCAGAATTAGCGTTAATTGAAGCAAAATATGATGAGATTATGGGAATAGATGATCATGACGATGAGGCCAATGTTATATCATTGGCCGATGATACCGGCGTTGTAAAGGATTTTGAGATTATTGCAAGCCTTGATGTTCAGGAAAAAAAATATCTGTTGCTTGCAGAAAATGAAGATGTGTGTCCGTTCTTTGTAACGGAAGATGGAGAAGGGCTGATGCCTGTGGAAGATGAGGCGGAATTTGCCTTGGTTCTAGAAGCTTATGAAGAATTAATAGAAATAAATAAATTAAAAGAGGTGTAGAAATGAAGGAAAAAGTAACATTAGTAGACATGGAAGAAGAAACAATCAGTTTAATTGATGATGAGGGTAATGAAAAAGATTACGAAGTCGTTATCCGGTTTGACATTGAAGACAAAGAATATGTATTGTTATCTGAAGATGAAGAAAGCGACGATGTTTATGCCTTTTTAATCACTGAAGATGAAGAGGGCCAAGTATTGATGCAAGTGGAAGACGAAGCGGAATTTGCTTTAGTTGCAGAAGCTTACGATGAGCTGATGGATGAGATGGATGAAGAAGATGACGACGAAGGTAAAACTGAGTAAATTTCCAATTTGTTAATGGAGTATCCCTCAGTCGCCCCAATCGTTTTGTTGCGGGAATAATGATTAATCAAGAAGCGATCATCGCTCATGTGCCAAATACTGGCCGCATGAGCGAGCTTCTTAACCCAGGTGTTCGGGTTGTGCTGGCATGGAATCCGGCACCTCATCGAAAGACGAATTATACCCTTATTCTTGTCGAAAAGAATGGACGATGGGTAGGCATTCAGTCGATCCTGTAAATAAAATAATGGATCCAAAATTTGTGAGTTTATTGGGTCAATGTCATAGTCTGGGAATGGACATCCGTGCACTTTCCTGTGATATTGATGGAGTAAACATAGAAATAATCGGAGAATTGCCTGCAAATATTTTATCAGAAGAAAAGGTAAAAGAGGTGTGAATACCATGAATGATTTAACTCAAATTGTGGATGCACTCAGAAAAAGAGGAAATAAAGTAACCCCTCAACGTCTTACGACTATTGAGGTTCTTCTGTCCATGGGACAACAGCACTTTAGTGTTGAAGAATTGTTCCAAGGGGTTAAACAGCGCAATCTGGATGTAGGAATGTCGACCATTTATCGAACGGTGCAAATATTAGAAGAAATGGGATTCATTACTAAAAGAAATTTTGATGATGGCTTTGCTCGGTATGAATTATGCGAGTTGGATGAAAAACACTGGCATCATCACATAATTTGTTTGAAATGTGGAAAGGTTATTGAAATGCAAGACGATTTCCTGGAAACTCTCGAAAAAGAAATAGAAGAAAAGAAAGAATTTATTATAATTAATCATGAACTTAAGGTGTACGGATACTGTTCAGATTGTTATAAAATTATGAAAGGAGAAAAATTTGACTGAAAACAACAACATAATAACAACGGAGACCCAACGAGTCGAAAGTCGTTCGAAACAGAAAAGAAGGCCTCAGGCTAAAAAGAACAAAGATAAGCTGAGGTTGATACCATTAGGAGGTCTCGGTGAAATCGGGAAAAACCTTACGGTGTTCGAATACAAGGATGACATTGTTCTGGTAGACTGTGGCTTGAAGTTCCCGGATGATTCAATGTTTGGCATCGATATTGTCTTACCAGATTTTACTTATATTCTGGAGAATAAAGATAAAGTAAGAGGGGTTTTCATCACCCATGGCCATGAAGATCATATTGGGGGACTTGTTTATCTTTTGAAAAAAATAAACATTCCCATTTATGCTACCAAATTCACCATGGGACTGATTGATAAAAAACTCAAGGAACATGGATTGTTAACAAAAACGGAAAGAATTATTGTCAAACCAAAAGAACGTATTGACGTTGGCGAGTTTAACGTTGAGTTTATTCGGGTTAATCATAGTATTGCAGATGCAGTTGGACTTTGTATCAAATGCCCGGCCGCAACGGTTGTTCATACGGGGGATTTTAAAATTGACTATCATCCAATCGGAGGCGAAGTAATCGACTTGCAGCGATTTGCTAAAATTGGATCACAAGGAGTCGATCTGCTTATGTCGGATAGTACAAACGTCGAAGGGGCAGGATTTACGCCGTCGGAAAGTACCGTCGGACCAACCCTATACAACCTTTTTAGAGGAGCACCCGGAAGAATCATTGTCACTTCATTTGCTTCAAATGTTCATCGAATCCAGCAAATCATCGATGCCGCAGTGGAATATAACCGGAAGGTTATTATTTGCGGAAGAAGTATGGAAAATGTGACTGAAGTAGCGATGGATCTTGGCTATTTAAATGTTCCACCAAATGTACTGATTGAACTTAAAGATATTAAAAAATATAAAGAAAAAGAATTGGCGATCATCACAACGGGAAGCCAGGGAGAACCCATGGCGGCGCTTGGTCGAATGGCATTAGGTGAACATCGTCACTTAAAGATCCAAAAAGGAGATATGGTTATTATTTCGGCATCTCCGGTACCGGGAAATGAAAAAATGGTTTCAGAAGTTATTAATAAATTGGTCGAGTTAGGATCAGATGTTGTCTATGGACGCTTTGCTGAAATTCATGTTTCCGGACATGCAAAACAGGAAGAATTAAAACTGATGATTACGTTGGTTAAACCAAAGCATTTTCTGCCTATTCATGGGGAAAGTCGGATGCTGATGAAACATGCGGAATTAGCTCATAATGTGGGGATGAAAAAAGACAATACGTTTATCGGAGAAAATGGCAATATTTTTGAAATTGATAAACGCAGTGTTCAGGTTGTGGGAAAAACCCAGGCAGAAGCTATTTTAGTTGATGGTCTTGGGGTTGGAGACATTGGTAATATTGTCCTTAACGACCGAAAGCGTTTATCAGAAGATGGTCTCTTTATTGTAGTTTGCACCATGCACAAGGGAAAAGCAATTTCAGGACCGGATATTATTTCGCGAGGGTTTGTTTATGTAAGAGAATCGGAAGACCTCATTAATGATGCCCGAGAAGAAGTGAAAAAAGCCTTGTTGTCTTGTGAAAATAAGGGGATTGTCGATTGGAATTCAATAAAAAATGTAATTAGAGAAGCGCTATTCAAGTTTCTTTATGAAAAGACACAAAGAAAGCCAATGATACTCCCCATTCTAATGGAAGTATAGATTTTAAAAAATTAGGAGAGAAGCATGAATGTATATGATGAAGCTAATAATTTAGCAAAAGCACTTAAGGAATCGACTGAGTATAAAAATTTCTTAGCGGCTAAAGAGAAACTGGAAAAAGAACCTGAAAAATTTGAAATGACCAAGGATTATATTCGCAAGCAAATGGAAGTTCAGTCCATGCAGATGATGGGCCAGGAAATTTCAGAGGAGCAAATCAGCTCTTATAACGCACTGGCAAACACGATTATGGGAATGCCTGAAATCGCAGAATTTTTCCAAACGCAAATGTATTTTTCCGTTATTTTCCAGGATATCACGGACATTATTGCCAAAGCCGTTGACTTGGACATGGGACTTTTCGAGTCTGAAGAGGGTTGCTAGGCTTAGATATTTATTTAAATAGAAGTATTTCAAGAGAATATAGGTACCCACTTTCAGCAGAGGTCCTATATTCTTTTTTATAGTTTTTCAAATTAAATGAAAGGATGGTGAATTATGAGAAGGAAAGAGAAAGCCGAATCAAAATTGCCAGGCCAGCCGTCCTCCCCAAAACGAGGAAAATTTATTGCTATTATTCTTTTATTATTGATTGTTTTTGCCTCTACCGCGGTGTTTAGCTTCAATTATTTTATGAATGAAATATTAAAACCGGTTGGAGATGGGGATTTAGTCTATGTTCGAATTGAAGAAGGCGCTGTGATTAGTGAGGTCGCAGATCTTTTAGAAAAAGACCATTTAATTAAGGATGCTCTCGCTTTTGAAGTTCTGGCAAAGAACAAAAATATGACGGACCAGATTCAGTCGGGCTATTATGCATTCAGCCCCAGTGAACCCGCTGAGCAAATATTGGAAAGGTTAGTTGCGGGAGACGTTTATGATTCAGCAGTGACGATTCCCGAAGGGGAAAATATTGAAGAAATCGCGGCGATTTTAGAAAAAAACCATGTTTGCGATGGGGATGCGTTTATAGCGGAAACAAAAAAAGTGGCAGAGTACCAAAAAAAATATCCGATTTTGAGCAGCATTCCTTTAGAAACCAAGGATGGCGTAAGTCGAACGCTGGAAGGCTATCTTTTCCCTGATACCTACAGCTTTACCCCTGAATCCGATCCATCAGCTGTGGTTGACGCAATGCTGGATCGTTTCGTAGAGGTCTATGATCAAGATTATTTAAACCGAACGACAGAAATGGGGAAAACCGTTGATCAGATCGTCATCATGTCATCGATTGTAGAATTGGAAACAAAGTATGTTGAAGATAAGGCTAACGTAGCCAGTGTCTTTTATAATCGCATCGCGGCCAATATGCCGCTGCAATCAGATATTACCGTTGATTATGCCCGGGGCGAAAAGACGGCGGTGTTGACGACGGAAGAAACCCAGTTTGCATCGCCATACAATACTTATATTAATTTGGGATTGCCGTTTGGGCCCATCTGTTCTTTCGGAAAAACCTCTCTGGAAGCGGCATTATATCCGGCGACGACAAAGTATTTATATTTTGTAGCAGATATGACATCTGGTAAAATTTATTTTAATGAAACCTATGAAGAACATTTAGCCGATGTGGAAACATATCTAGGCGGAACAAACTAAAAAAAGAATGAAGGCATTAAATTGAGTGAAATTGTTCAAGATTACATTGAAGACTACATCAGAGGTTTGATCCCTCTAGGCAGTCCAGAAATAGAAGATTTTAGAATACGGGCAGAAAATGAAGAAATCCCCATTATTCATAAAGAAGTGCAAAAACATATTGAAATGTTGATTCATGCCAATAAGATACAATCAGTTTTGGAAGTCGGCACAGCGGTTGGTTACTCATCCTCCATTTTTGCTCTGGCGATGGGACCTCAGGGGCAGGTAGATACCATTGAACGCAGTCTGAAAATGATCGTTCAGGCGGATGAAAACATCAGCGCATTGGGGCTAAAAAAGCAGATTAATATTTTGATTGGCGATGCCCAGGAAAAAGTGGAAGAATTAACAAAAACTTATGATATGATTTTTTTAGATGGTGCAAAAGGTCATTATATTCATCTCCTCGATCATTGCCTGCGATGCTTAAAACCAGGAGGAATGCTGGTTTCAGATAATGTATTGTTTAAGGGAATGATTGCTTCAGATGATCTGGTGGTGCGTCGGAAAATAACCATCGTCAAACGGATGCGAAAATATTTAGAAGTCATATCCAATCATCCGCAGCTGATCACCAGTGTTTTACCTCTTGGGGATGGACTGGCTGTTAGCTGGAAGAAAGATGAGCTTGATGTGAATGGAGAAAACCCATGAAAAAACCGGAACTTTTAGCACCAGCAGGAAATTTTGAAAAGCTGAAATATGCTCTTCATTATGGTGCGGATGCGGTGTATTGCGCAGGAAAAAAATTTGGCTTGCGGGCTAAGGCTGATAATTTCGATGATCTTGCCCTAAAGGAAGCCGCTGAGTACGTCCATAGCCGGGGGAAAAAAATATTTGTAACCCTCAACATCATTCCGCAGAATGAAGATCTTGAGGGGCTGCCGGAATATGCCAGAAAGCTCTCAGCGCTGTCAATAGACGAAGTGATTGTTGCCGATCCCGGTGTATTTTCAATTATTCAAGAGGTCGCACCGGAGTTGAAAATATCAATGAGCACCCAGGCGAACAACACGAACTGGCGAAGTGTGGCATTCTGGCAGGCCCAGGGTGCCAAGCGAGTGGTTTTAGCCAGGGAGCTGGGAATAAATGAAATAAAGGAAATTCGGGAAAAAGTCGACCCGGAGATGGAAATAGAAACATTTGTTCATGGCGCCATGTGTATATCGTACTCCGGTCGCTGTCTGCTCAGCCATTACATGACAGGCCGGAACTCAAACAAAGGGGATTGCGCTCAGCCTTGCCGATGGAAATATAAATTGATTGAAGAAACAAGGCCAAATGAAGAGTTTGGCATTGAAGAAGACGAAAGCGGCTCTTTTATTTTCAATTCAAAAGATTTGTGCCTAATCAATGAGATCCCGCAGTTAATAGCCGCGGGCGTGGATTGCTTTAAAATAGAGGGGCGAATGAAAAGCCTTTATTATGTGGCGACGGTGGTATCCGCCTATCGCAGTGCAATTGATTTTTATTATGATCATCCGAAAGCAACGAAACCCGATAAAGATTATTATGAAGAACTGACAAAAGTGAGCCATCGCAATTATACAACCGGATTTTTTTACGGAAAAACAACCGCTGAGGATCAGAACTACGGTACCAGCAGTTATACCAGAAATTACGATTTTGTTGGTTTGGTATTGGAATATGATGAAAAAACAGGAATGGCTCTGATTGAACAGCGCAACAAGATTTCTCAGGGAGATGAGATTGAAGTCATGATTCCGGGAAAAGGATATTTTAAACAAAAGGCCGATCTGATGGTGGATCAGTCTGGTGAAGCTATTGATTCAACGCCGCATGCTAAAATGGTTTATCGCCTGAAAATGGATAAACCGGTAAGCCCGATGGATATCTTAAGAAAAAAAGAACTTTGATTCTGACAAATTTTAAACCGCTGCATGTTCTTCTTGAAGATATGGGCGGTTTTTAATTTTGAAAGCTATTTAATAGGACTGAGATTGACGACAGACAAAGCTTGTCTTATACTGAAACAATTAAAAAAGTTATCGGAGGAGAATCATGGCAACAACACATAATGAAGCAAAAATTGGCGATATTGCAAAAACGGTTTTAATGCCCGGAGATCCCTTGAGGGCAAAATATATTGCCGAAACGTTTTTAGATCATTCATTTCAGTTTAACACGGTGCGAAATATGTTTGGATACACCGGATTTTATCAGGGCCAGAAAATCAGTGTAATGGGCTCCGGGATGGGGATGCCATCTATCGGTATCTATTCCTATGAGCTTTTTCACTACTATGATGTTGACAGGATTATTCGCATTGGAAGCGCCGGTTCCTATATTAAAGATCTAAATGTCTATGATTTGGTGCTGGCCGAAAGTGCCTGGAGTCAATCCACCTATGCAAAGGTACAAAACGGATGCGAGGCATCCGTTTTGTATTCGGATAAAGAACTGAATGCAGCGGTTGAAGAGGCGGCTGAAAACCGGGGATATGCTCTGAATAAAGGTCGAATTTATTCTTCAGATGTTTTTTATTGTGCACCGGAAATGGAGGTTCCCCAAGCAATTTATGCTGAACGGACCTGTATTTGTGTGGAAATGGAGAGTTTTGCGCTTTTCCATAATGCCAATTTCACCGGCAAAAAGGCCACGAGTCTGCTAACCATCAGTGACAATCTCATTACCCATGAGGAAACCAGTCCAAAGGAGCGGGAAAAATCATTTACGCGAATGATGGCGATTGGTTTAGATGCCGCAAGTGCTTGTGAAGTTGAAAACGGAAGCGTATAATTGAATTATTATTAGAAAAATTTATTAATTGGAGGAAGTATGAGAATATATATAGCCGCTTCATGGAAACATCAGCATGCTGTTGAAATGTTAACTGACCTGTTAGAAAGTCGGGGACACACGATTTTATCCTGGCTCCGGGAAGGACGGCCGGAAGAAGCTTTTTTATCTCAAAAGGAGCTTGTTCACTTTATTGAGTCTGCTGAGGGAGAACGCGTTTTTGAATTCTGCATTTCGTCAGTGACCAGTGCGGATTTAATCATTTATCTGGGGGCATCAGGATGCGATGCCTGGGCCGAAGTCGGAACAGCTTACGGAAGCAAAATTCCGATTCTGGGACTCATGGCAAAATCTGAACAGGTGGGTATTATGCGTCACATGATCAAAAATTGGTACGGTTCCATTTCTGACTTATTAGAAGCCGTGGATGCCATTAAATAAAAGAATCCATAATATCGCGTGATCAATCGTAAAAGATAATCTGAAGCTTCGGCATTTGCCGGAGCTTTTTCAGATCTATACAAGCTAATTATTCTGTGGGATAATGATAAAAAAAGGAACAATAAATAGGGAGCAGCTTATGAAAATATTGCATACCGCCGATTGGCATCTGGGAAAAAATATAGAAGGGCATAGTCGGATGGATGAGCAGCAATGCTTTCTTAATGACTTCGTGGAAATTGTCGAAAAAGAGAACATTGATTTGATCATCCTGGCCGGAGATGTATATGACAGCTATAACCCGCCGGCACGGGCTGAGCAGATGTTTTACGAGACGCTTAAGCGCCTGTCAAAAAATGGCGAAAGAATGACGGTTGTCATCGCCGGGAATCATGATAATCCCCAACGGCTTGAAGCGCCTGGTCCGCTGGCCAGAGATCACGGGATTTTGATGGCAGGACTCCCCAAAACCATCATTGAAAAAGGTGCCTATGGAAAACACCGGGTGGTTGATTCCGGGGAAGGTTTTGTTGAAATTGAAATAAACGGAGAAAAAGCGGTTGTTTTATTATTGCCTTATCCCAGTGAAAAACGGCTTAACGAAGTTCTCTATGATGTGGCTTCTGATGATGAAGCGAATAAAAAGTCATATGGTGATCGGATTTTTTCATATTTCAATCAGCTTCAAACCCATTTTAGAAAAGATACGATCAATTTGGTTGTTTCGCATATTTTTGCAATGAACAGCGTGGAAAGCGGCTCGGAACGAAGCATTCAGCTGGGGGGCACTTATATCGTGGATGGAAATTGCTTCCCTGAAAATACCCATTATATCGCATTGGGACACATCCATAAACCCCAGGCGGTTCCTGGCACCGGGAAACGCGGGTACTACGCCGGTTCGCCCCTCCACTTCAATCGCCGGGAGATTGCCTATGGAAAAAAATGCATGGTGGTAGAGCTTGAAGTTGAAAATGAAATCACCATCAAGAATGAGATTAGGGAGATCAATTTAAAAGTATATAAACCCATCGAAGTATGGCAATGTCAAAGCATCGAAGCAGCGATAAAAAAATGCTGTGAAAATGGGGAGCGATCCTGTTGGGTCTATCTGGAGATTGAAACCGACCGATACATTCGCGAGGATGAGATAAAAAAGATGAAAGAATACAAGGCTGATATTCTGGAAGTCATTCCAAAGCTGACCACCATTTTTACCGAAGCGCGATTGGAAAAATTAACGGATCAGTCCTTCGGCGATGTGTTTAAAGAATTCTATCGCAGGGAACGGGGCGCTGAAGCGGATGAAGAGGTCTTGGACCTGGTGCTGTCACTATTTGAAGAGGAGGAAAACCGATGAGACCGGTTTCGCTAAAAATAAAAGGCATCAACAGCTTTCTGGAAGAACAGACCATTGATTTTGAAACCCTGACTCAGAGCGGTTTGTTTGGCATCTTTGGACCTACCGGCAGTGGTAAATCAACGATACTGGATGGAATTACGCTGGCACTTTATGGAAAAATATCCCGAAATAGCAGCAATTACATTAATGTGAATGAAGAAAAAGGAAGTGTCGTGTTTGAGTTCACTATCTCGGGACAGAAACTTAAAAACTACCGCGTCAGCCGAGAATTTGTACGAAGCAAAGAAGGGGGCATCAATCAGGGGAAATGTCAGCTGGTGGAGCTGTTCCTGGAAGCGCCGGAAATTCTGGCAGACAAGCCCACAGAGGTGACAAAACAATGTGAAGAGATCATCGGACTGAACCTCACGGATTTCACGAGAACCGTGGTATTGCCCCAGGGAAAATTCAGTGATTTTCTGAAACTGGAAGGAAGACCGCGACGGGAAATGCTGGAACGGCTATTTAATTTGTCGAAATACGGAGATAATCTGACCGATCGCTTGAAAATTGAAAAGAGCCAAGAAACCGAGAATCTTCATCAGGTGGAAGGACGAATCAGTGTCTATGAAGGCGTTTCTGGGGAAGTGCAAAATCAAAAAAAGGCTGAGTATGATACAAATCGTCAGGCGTTGGAAAAAGAACTTGAGATATTTAAAACAATAGAGAAAGAACGGGATGAAGCAGAAAGACTGTGGGCATTTCAACAGGAATTGAATGCTGCGCTGGAAGCCGAAAAGGGATTGCAGGACAGCAAGACAGAAATTGAAGAAAAAGAAAGAAGACTGGATCAGGGAAAAAAGGCCGAGTCCATCCGGATGACAATATCGGATATGGAAATCCTGATGAATCAAATCACTGAAGTGGATGCACAGTTAAAAGTCAGCGAAGAAGAACGGATGAAACTCTTTTGTGAAAAAGAGACGGTTGAAAAAGATTGGAAAGCCATCGATGAAGAAAAAAACAACAAACTTTTTCAATACCAGAATCAGCTTTCAAAAGTGGAAGATGCCATTCTTTTAGAACAACAGCAAAAGTTACTGGATGAACAAATAAAACAAATTAAGAACACCAACAACCAATGTTTCCTCCAATACGAAGATTACAAAAAAGAGATTAGCGAGATCCAGGAAAGTTTAGTTGAAAAGAAAAAAATACTTTCTGAAAATGAGACGGAAGAAATATCACTTCGTGTCGATGCATCATATCGAGACATCATTAATAAAGGGGTAAAAGACGCCGAAAGAGCAGAAAAACTAAAAGACGAATTTAACCAAAAGGATGAACGGATAAGCCACAACAGAAGCCTGATTCAAAAGCTTGTCGGTGCCGGCGACGTGCTGAAAGTAAAAAAAGAAGCACTTGAAATAACAATAAAAAAATATCAGGATCAGCTAAATAATCTGATCGAAGTTCAACCATCCACCAGGGGCGAACTACAGAAATTGGGAGAAGAAATAAGGGAAATTGAAAGTCTGTGGACAAGGAATCAAACATTGTCTGAAAACATCCAGATGCTGCAGTCTGAAACAAAATGTCTGGGAGTCGAAATTGAAGCCAAAAACAAAGTGAAGGATAAGTTGTCAAAAATTTGCGAGTCGGTAAAAAAAAGCTTGCGGCAACTAGAAAATGAAAACATCGGTCGGGAGCTTCGAAATCAATTGGCTTCAGGCGAACCTTGTCCGGTTTGCGGATCTAAAAACCATCCCTTGAAGTTTTCGGATGAGCAGGGAAAAGATTTAAGCGAGAAAATCCAAAAGCTGGAAGAAGAACTAGCTCACAAGGAAAAAGAATTGAGCCAATTTACAGAAGAAATATCCCAGTCGAGAGGAAGACTTTCTGCAGAAACCAATAATCTTCACACAAAAGAAACCCAAAAAGAAGAACTCAATACCATTGTAAAAGAAAAGAAGATAATGCTTCAGAATCCGGGAGAACTAAAAGAGCAACTAAGAAAAGCGACGATGGAGCGGGAAACCTGGGAATTATTAAAAATAGAAGCCGAAAATCAGAAGAATCTACAGAACCAGGAATTACTGGTAATTATCGGAGATCTGAAAGAGAAAACAGCGGAAATAAAATCGCTGGAGGGTCAGACCGAAGAATATGCAGCAGAGAGCAGACAGAAAAAAGAGGAATGGAAAGCGCTAAAAGCTGATTTGGAAAAACTTCAGACCAAAACAGCGGTCACCGATTTTTTCAGTGAAAATACGAGACTGACAAAGATGACGATGCGTCAGAATGAAATTCTTATTAAACTGAAGAATCTGCGGAAAGCGCTGGAGACGGATCAGAACGAAAAAGATGGCCTGAATGAAAAATGCAGTGCTCTGAAAATTCAAATGCGGGAGTCGATGGCCGCTTGTGATGAAAAGAAAAAACAGCGGGAAGAAAAGAGAACAGCGATCATCGATAAAGTCGGCGCGGATGCAGTCCCGGAACTTCTCAGCTGCCAGAAAAAATTCAAAGATGAAATCAACCGGATCAATACTGCCTGGAGTGAACTGAAGAAAAAATCAGGGAAAATTCAAAAGACTTATGAAATCGTTAAGGAAAGCGTTAGCGCACTGACCGTTAAACTGGAAACCCTGGAAAAACAAAATGAAACTGTCAAGAAATCGATGGATAAGCAATTGACCATTTTAGGGTTTAAGGATGTGGCAGCGCTAATTAATGCCTATCTGATGCCGGAAACCATGAAAAACGAACAGGCGATTATCAAAAAATATCGTGAAGATTGTGTGAAAGTGAAAGGGACCATTGAGGGATTAAATAAAAAAATCAATGGAAACCTCATTGACGCTGAGGCATACGAGTCGACTAACAATAATTATAAACGAATTAAAAACCAATTAGAGATCCTGAAAAAAAGGGAAACCCAACTTCAGGCCGAGCTCGAAAGTCTGGATAGCCGTTTAAAGGAACTTCAGGGATTCCTGGAAGGCAAGAAAAAAATTGATCATCAGCTAGCTCTGATCACTGATTTGGAAAAGCTCTTTTCAGGCAAGAAATTTGTTGAATTCATGGCAGTGGCCCGGCTTCAGTACATATCCATTGAGGCATCCAAACGGCTTTTGGAAATCAGCAATGGCAATTACGGGCTGGAAGCGGATGATAATGGACGGTTCATCATTAGAGACAATAAAAACGGCGGGGCGCCACGAGATCCGTCAACACTATCAGGGGGGGAAACATTTTTGGCATCGCTGGCACTGGCGCTGGCTTTGTCTGCAGAAATCCAGCTAAAAGGACGGGCACCCCTGGAATTTTTCTTTCTGGATGAAGGATTCGGCTCGCTGCATGAAGATGCCCTTGAGGTGGTTATGAATTCCATTGAAATGCTCCATAATGAAAATTTGAAGGTGGGAATCATCAGCCATGTGGAATCGATCAAGAATCGGATGCCGGTGAAACTTCTGGTTACGCCGGGAGAAGCCGGCGTTGGTGGAAGCCACGTGCGTATTGAACGATAAGAATTGCAAGAAAGGTTAAGACATGACAACAGACTATATCATTAAATATTCCAGGCGAAAAACATTGGGATTGATGATTACAAAAACAGCTGCCATCGAAGTAAGGGCACCTATTGGAACCTCGAAAAAAATCATTGAAAGTTTTGTGCAAGAACATCAAGACTGGGTTGATGAGCATTACGGTGCGGTACGGGAAAAGGTTAAAAAGCGGGAAACTTTTCAATTGAATTTTGAAAATGACCTGTTATTCCTGGGAAAATCATATCCTCTCATGCCGGTTGAAGCGGCAAGGTCAGGCTTTGACGGACAACGCTTTTATGCATACGCACATTTAATGCCGGCAGAATTAAAAAGCGATATGGTTAAAATTTATCGTGGGCTTGCAAAAAAGGTGCTTGATCACCAGGTGAACAAATTCAGCGCCCAGATGGGATTAAAACCGCAGGCGGTTAAAATTAACGGGGCGAAAACGCGGTGGGGCTCCTGCTCAAGCAAAGGGAGTCTGAATTTCTCCTGGTATTTGGTCATGGCAGAGGAAGACACGGTTCGTTATGTAGTGGTTCATGAGCTGGCACATCTGATTGAAATGAATCACTCTCGAAATTTCTGGAAGATTGTGGAACAAGTCCTGCCAGATTACCAACAGGAAAAAGAAAAATTGAAAAAGCTGCAGAAAACGTTAAGTGTACAGAACTGGGAATAAAAATTAAAGCCTCTTATTTTATGATGACAATAATCATTAAATAAGAGGCTTTGTATTATTATGCTTTTTTATATTGCCGCATACCGCAAAACAAGTTCTTGAACCGGCACATGGTTGGCAAGTGCGTTTAAATAATCAATCGCGGGATTGCTATTTCGCCGGGAGCAGTTATTGATTGCGGCTAGATCAGGGTTTGAAATTCCATAAACAATCGATCATAGCTGAACGTAGTAACGGATACGCTGCTGATGATGATGGTTACTTCCTCCCGAGCTTGAAAAATGTTCTTGAAAACCCCTTGTGTATCAGGATACGTCGCTACTAATTGCTGAAAACAAAGATAATCTCCTTCCGGAATGATACGGATAAGAGCTGTTTCAAATTCAGGCTTTACGGTCTCAAGAAAAGTATAGTTTGTGACTTGGCCATCTTTATAATCTTCAATAGTACCGTGAGGAAAAGTGGCATAGACGTCTTTTTCCTGAGCTAAAGAAAAGAGCTCCGACAATTTAGATTGGTATTCGATCGGAGATAATTTCGGTTTAGAGGGCGTTCGAAGCATGTATCGTTGCTGGATGTGTTTGGTATAAAGCCCCTTTTTCTCCTGATAGGCAGCACTTTCATTGATGTGACTCAAGTTTAATTCGATTTTCGAAAGTCCCTGCTCAAGGCTCTTGATTTTTTTGGAAGCGATTTTTTTTCCATCCTCGAGGAGAAGCTTAATTTGAAACTGGTCATCAGCATTGGTATAGTTGTTCATATTTTTAAGGGGGATTCCCAGCTCAATACAGAGAAGAATTGTGTCAAGAACCAGCAGCTGATCAAGGGAGTAATAACGATAGTTTGTGTCTGGGTTTGTATATGCCGGAATTAAAACACCGATTTTTTCATAGTATCGCAGAGATTTTATCCCAACTTTTTTTATCTTGGCCACTTGACCGATGGTTAAATATTTTTTCATTTTCATCACCTTTTCTATTGACTCTCCTATAATGGGATAGTTTATAGTATATCAAGGTAGGCATTAAACATCCAGCGAAAAGTTGCTATCGATAAATCGGTGCCAAATGATACAAAAAAGATTAACATATTTAGGAGATAATATGAACGAAACATTAACGACTAAAAACAAAGAAAATCCACTTGGCTATGAGCCAATTGGGAAATTGCTGATCAAGTTTTCGGTACCGAGTATCATTGCGCTTGTAGTGAATGCTCTTTATAATATCGTTGATCAGATATTTATAGGAAGAGGCGTCGGTTTTCTGGGAAATGGTGCAACAAATGTTATTTTACCCCTTACGATGGTGGTCATTGCATTAGGACTTCTTGTTGGTGATGGGTGTGCGGCATACTTGAGCCTTCACCTTGGAAAAGGTGACAAAGAAGCGGCGGCAAAAGGGGTTGGTAATGCCATTACCCTTTCGATAATTTTAGGCATCGTTCTGGCTGTCTTTTCAATCGTTCTGCTTGAACCACTCTGTCACTTGTTTGGCGCAACAGAAAATATCCTGCCTTATGCACTGGATTATGGAAAGATCATCATCATTGGCTTTCCATTTTCAGTTATTAACTGTGCATTAAGCGGTATTATCCGTGCCGATGGAAGCCCCCGGTATTCCATGATGGGAATGATCATGGGGTGCATCGTCAATATCATTCTCAATCCTATTTTCATTTTTGGATTGCACTGGGGAGTGGCTGGTTCAGCCCTGGCAACGATTATTGGACAGATTTTAAACAGTGGCTATTATTTGCTGTATTTAAGAAAATTCAAAAGTATCAATGTTCAAAAAGCATATTTCAAGTTAAAAAGCGGGATTATCATAAAAGTATGCAGTCTTGGCATTTCCAGTTTTATTACACAGATTGCTGTCGTTGCGATGATTGCAATCAGTAATAATGTGATGGTTAAGTACGGTGCCATGTCAGTATATGGGGCGGATATTCCGATCACCACGATGGGAATTACGATGAAGGTCAATCAGATGATTATGGCAATTGTTCTCGGTATTGCCACCGGGGCTCAACCGATTCTCGGCTATAATTACGGGGCTGGAAACATGGAACGAACGAAAAAAACATTTAAGATTATTGTGGTGGCGGCTACAATCTGTATGGGACTAGCATTTATTGGCTTCCAGTGCTTGCCAAATGCAATTCTCAGCATATTTGGTACAGAATCTGAACTGTATACCGAATTTGCGGTCAAGTGCCTGCGTATTTTCTTGCTGTTCTGTATTTTAAATGGATTCCAGATGTGTACCGGAATATTCTTCCAGGCAATTGGAAAGCCAGTGCAGGCAACGCTAGTGTCGGTATCCCGACAAATTGTATTTATCATTCCAGCAACACTGATTCTGCCGGTTTTCATAGGCGTTGACGGAGCATTATGGGCAGGACCAGTTGCTGATGGATTGGCATTTGTCCTCGCCGCTGTTATTCTTAAGATGCAGTGGAAAAAAATATTTGCGGTAGCTCCCAAAGCAGAAACACACGAAATATTTAATAGAAAAGAACAGGTTTTAACACCAGAATAAATCCTATCGATAACTTCTCATCACGCTTTAACAGCGTGATGAAGTTGTTGACCAAAAGAAGTCCTGGAGACAATGATATTACTGTTGTCTCCAGGACTTCTTTTTTGAGCTGTTTACAGTTTAGATCACAGAGATAATCGGTGATCATTTTTTTGTGAAGGCAGCAAAGCTGAACGAATGTCAGGAATTGCTTAGTGGAGGGAATATGAAAAAAAAACTTGACATTTATAATTAAATAGGTCATAGTGTATATATAACGTATATACACTATGACAAAGAATAAAGAGGTGATCCTTTGAATATTATCATCAGCAATTCAAGTGACAAACCCATCTATGAACAAATTGCCACGCAGATAAAAAAAATAATTATTAGCGGAGAGCTGTCCCCGGGCGAAGCTTTGCCAAGCATGCGTTTTTTAGCAAAGGAACTTAGAATCAGTGTCATTACCACGAAACGGGCCTACTCCGATTTGGAACGGGATGGTTTTATTGAAACCGTCACCGGAAAAGGCAGTTTTGTAGCCAATCAGAATTTATCGTTTATCCGGGAAGAACAGTTGCGATTGGCCGAAGAATTTTTGCAGAAAGCAGTGGATACAGCAAAGAGCAGTGATATTTCCTGCGAAGAGCTTAAAGACATGCTGGAAATATTGTATGGAGGAGAGGAAGCATGATGAATGCAATAGAAATTAAAAATTTAAATAAAAGCTATCATGATTTTAACTTAAAAAATGTCAGCTTTAATGTACCAAAGGGAAGCATCGTGGGTTTTATCGGAGAAAATGGAGCAGGAAAAACCACGACTCTAAAAGCCATTCTTAATCTAATAAATCGTGACAATGGAACCATTGAAATATTGGGAATGAATAACACAAGCGAAGATAAAAAAATAAAAGAAGATATTGGGGTTGTATTGGATGGCTGCAACTTTCATGATAGTTTAAAAACCGGGGATATTTCAAAGATGATGGCGAGTATTTACAAAAATTGGAATTTATCTGTTTTTCAGCGATATTTGAAAAAGTTCGAACTCCCGGAAAATAAAACGGTAAAAGAATATTCCCGGGGGATGAAAATGAAACTGCAGATCGCAGTTGCCTTATCCCATGATCCTAAAGTTTTGATTTTAGATGAAGCCACCAGCGGTCTGGACCCTATTGTTAGGGAAGAAATGCTGGATGTATTTATGGAGTTTATTCAGGATGAAGAACATGCGATACTTATTTCTTCCCATATTACCAGTGACCTTGATAAGATTGCCGACTATATCGTTTTTATTCACCAGGGTGAGATTCTGCTAAATGAAGAAAAAGAGACCTTGCTGGAGGGTATGGGGATCTTAAAATGTTCTGAGGATGATTTTAGAAAACTTGATAAAGAAGAATATATTCGCTATCGAAAAAATCAGTTTGGGTTTGAAGTTCTTATCAAAGATAAGCTGGCTTTGAAAAGAAAATACAAAGAGGCTATCGTGGATGGGGTTACTATTGAAGAAATCATGCTGTTTTATGTGAGGGGAGAAAGATAATGAAGGGATTGATCTTAAAAGATTTTATTAATTTGGGACGAAGCTTCAAATCTGTGGGAGTAGCATTGGTAGCACTCGCGATCATATTTATTCCGATGGGAAATGAAAGCTTTATCAGTGGGATGATTGTGCTTATGTTTGCGATGATGGTTATTACGACGATGTCCTATGATGACACGGCGAAATGGGATACCTATGCTTTAACCATGCCTATCACCCGGAAAGAAGTTGTTCGCAGCAAATACCTGCTGTTGTTGATGCTGGATCTCACGGGTGTTGTACTGGCACTGGCTTTGGCTTTCGTCGGTTCGTTTTTAAAAGGCACAGGCATAACAGTGGAAACACTATTGGGTATTCTGATCATTCTGATGATTGCTGTCATTTTTGGCAGTGCTTTAATCCCCCTGATTTACAAATTCGGACCCGAAAAAGCCCGGCTGATGATTGTTCTCTGTGCGGCAATTCCCACCGCTGTGTTATTGATAGTTGCAAAGCTTAACGTTCCTTTTCCAGCCATTGGAAATGAAGAGACCGTCTTTGGAATAATCATGATTGCCATGGCGCTGATTTCATTGGTGATTTTTTTTGCTTCTTATTTTATTTCGGTGAAGATCTATCAGAAAAAAGAATTTTAGAAATTTGTATATTGATTAACAGGGTGTAGCAAAGTGATAAGCATTTTGCTGCACCTTTTTTTTAGAATTAGTTAATATAGCGGTTGTTTTGTTACTGAAAATTTATCCTAGCCATTGTTCATTCCTTAGTGTAAGGCGGAGATGAATAAAAAAAGTTTAAATTTAATAAAAAGGGGTTGACAAGGCAATCTTTATATCGTAATATATGGATATAAAGATTTGTAAGGCTTGAAAAAAAAAGGAAGGAGAAATACATGGATAAAGATTTTGACAAATATAATGAAATAGCTGAAATTTTAAAAGTATTGGCTCATCCTGTAAGACTTTGCATTGTGAAAGGCTTGATCGAAAATGGAGAATGTAATGTTACCCATATGCAATCCTGCCTGGATACGCCGCAATCAACAACTTCTCAGCATTTGCAAAAATTGAGAGCGGCTGGTATTGTAGAAGGCAAAAGAAATGGTCTTGAGATAAATTATCGAGTTTGTAACGATAAAGTAATTGACATAATTAAAACAATATTTAAAGATAATTAATAAGATGGTCTCAGTGTCATACTAAAAGGTGATACTGTAGTAAATACATCGTATCATCTTAATATACAGAATAAACAATTAAAATTTTATAGGAGGTATTGTTATGGGTAAAAAAGTATTAATCGTTGGTGGCGTTGCAGGAGGTGCATCTGCAGCAGCAAGACTCAGAAGATTGGATGAAACGGCTGAGATTATTTTGTTTGAAAGAGATGAATACATCTCTTTTGCAAACTGCGGTCTTCCGTATTATATCGGAGAAACCATTAAAGATCGGAACAAATTACTTGTTCAGACACCCGAGGCAATGAAAGCTAGATTCAACATAGATGTTCGCAACAACAGTGAAGTAATAAGCATTGATGCGAAAAACAAGAAGGTTGCCGTCAAAAGCAAAACTAAAGGAACCTATGAAGAAAGCTACGACTATTTGATCCTGTCGCCAGGGGGAAAGGCCATTCGGCCGAATATTCCCGGCATCAACAGTGAAAAGATTTTTACCTTGCGAAATATTCCGGACACGGATATCATAAAAGCCTATGTGGACAAAAAAGGCATCAATCATGCTGTTGTCATCGGCGGCGGTTTCATTGGCGTCGAAATGGCCGAGAATCTCAGAGACCGAGGACTGAACGTGACACTTGTGGAGGCGGCTCCCCATATACTTGCACCTTTTGATCCCGATATGGTCGTGATGGCTGAAAAAGAACTGGTTGAAAACGGCATTGGACTGATTCTGGGTGATGGCGTCAAATCTTTTGAAGAAATTGGAAATCAGGTTCAGATTGCCCTCGGCAGCAATACTAAAATCAATGCGGATATCATCATCCTGGCCATTGGTGTTTCACCAGATACTGGCTTCCTGAAAGAAAGCGGACTGGCATTCGGGCCCAAAGGACACATCATCGTCAATGAGAAAATGGAAACCAATCTGGAAGGTGTTTATGCAGTTGGGGATGCCATTGAAGTGGTTGATTTTATTACCAAACAGAAAACCGCGATTGCTCTTGCCGGCCCAGCCAACAAACAGGGAAGAATTGCCGCAGACAATGTGGCAGGATTGAATGCCACCTACAAAGGGACCCAGGGATCCTCAATCCTTAAAATATTCGGATTAACCGCTGCCAGCACCGGGGCTAACGAAAGAACTCTGCAACGGGCCAACATGCTGTACCAGGTGATTTATGTTCATCCAGTGTCACACGCTTCCTATTATCCCGGAGCCATTCCGATGTCGCTTAAACTGATCTTCAATGAAGAAGGAAGGGTATTGGGAGCCCAGGGAATCGGTTACGACGGCGTGGATAAACGCATCGATGTCATTGCTACCGCCATCCGTTTTAACGGCACCGTGGATGATCTGGCAGAGCTGGAGCTTTCCTATGCACCGCCATTTTCATCCGCAAAGGATCCAGTTAACATGGCTGGCTTCGTGGCCCAGAATGTATTGGCAGGAAGAATGAATGCGGTTGCCTGGAAGGATATTGAAAGGGATGGCAATGAAGATACGATGCTTTTGGATGTTCGTACGGAACTGGAATTCAGTAATGGACATCTGGACGGAGCAATAAACATACCGGTGGATAGCTTAAGAGATCGCATGAGCGAACTGGACAAGAACAAAACCATTGTCGAATATTGTCAGGTAGGGCTCCGAGGCTATATCGCCGCTAGAATATTAAGCCAGAACGGTTTTAAGGTTGCCAATGTAACCGGCGGATACAAGACGTCATCGATGCTTGGTTATGCCCCTGAAAAACCTGAAACGAATGATTCAAACCAAAACAGCAGTGGGTCTTCAAATATGAGTATCGATCCGGATACACAGGCGATCCGAATCGACGAAAATAAAACGGAAAATTATGACAAACAACTGGATACCTGTGGACTATGCTGTCCAGGGCCATTGATGCAGGTCAAGGCATCCATCGATGAACTGAAAGACGGTCAGATCCTGAAAGTAACAGCGTCCGATCCCGGTTTCTATGAAGACATCAAAGCCTGGTGCAAGCGAACCAATAATGAATTGCTGGATCTGAACAAAATACCGGGGAATATCACCGCCTTTATAAAAAAAAATGCCGGCAATGCAGTAGTTAATCAGAATTCATTTGATGTCCCGGCAAAAGACAACAAGACCATTGTCGTTTTCAGTGGCGATCTGGACAAGGCCCTGGCAGCCTTTATCATCGCCAACGGAGCGGCCTCGATGGGGAAAAAAGTCACCATGTTCTTCACTTTCTGGGGACTTAACATTCTGAGAAAACCGGAAAAGATTGAGGTGAAAAAAGGTCTGATTGATTCCATGTTCGGAGCAATGATGCCGCGGGGAACCAATAAACTCAAGATTTCAAAAATGAACATGGGCGGCATGGGAACGGCAATGATGCGAAAAGTTATGAACGATAAAAACATCACTTCTCTGGATGAACTGGTCAAAGCGGCAATTGACAGCGGAATCGAATTGGTTGCCTGCCAGATGTCCATGGACGTTATGGGTATTCACCATGAGGAACTGATTGACGGCGTGAAATTAGGGGGAGTCGGATATATGCTCGGAGAAGCAGAAGACTCCAACGTTAACTTCTTTATTTAAATGATTAGTTCACAGAAATGGCTTTCCGGAAGAATTAACCGTTAAATGATAATAAGGAGCGGAGTATGATGGAAAGAATAAGAATAATCAGTATATCGATTGCTGCTGTTTTGACCATATTGATATTCGTGGTATGCATTATTGACAGTACCAAAAGTAGCAACACGGATAGTACTGCGAATAGCACTACAAACAGTAATACGGATAGCACTGCGGCAATTGATGCTACCGAAACTACAATTGATACCGTCAGTCCAAGCCAGATTAGTAAATATAATGATGGCATGTACACCGGTGAAGGATCAGGAAAAAATCCTGGAACCAAAATCTGTGTAACAATAGCAAATGATAAAATCAGTGACATTACTGTTGTCAATACTTATGATAATGCGGAATATTTTGATGAAGCTGCATTAGCGCTATTTCCCGAGATCATGACAACCCAGTCAACGGTGGTTGATACGGTAAGCGGTGCGACACTCAGCTCAAAGGGAATCCTTCAGGCGGTGAACGATGCGCTTTCACAAGCGGCTGTTCAATAATATAATTTAGAAAGGAAAATGTATAATGGATGAGATAAGGTTTTCATTATACAAGAAAAGACTATGTTTTCACTATTTAGTAAAAAGAAATTTGAATCAATCAATGTTCGCGATTTAAGCGAAAAGCTGGGAAAGATAAATTTGATCGATGTGAGAGAAAGTGGCGAATTTAAAGCGGGCCACGTTCCAAAAGCTAAAAACATCCCCATGAATATTTTATTAAAGAACCCTGAGAAATATCTCAATGAAAAAGAAGAATATCATATCATCTGTCAGTCCGGTTCAAGAAGTTCAAAAACTTGCGCCAATTTATCATCTCAGGGTTATCAGGTTGTTAATGTTTCAGGCGGTACCGGAGGATATCCGTTACCTTTGAAAAAATAACAAATGAATAAGCAACATGTTTTGAAGAAAGGTGAAATGGATGATGACGCATAAATTTGATGTTAAAAATAAACACAAGCTGGATAATCAAGCAAGAAGAGCGATGTTGCCGCCAGAAAAAACACTGGCAAGACTTGGTCTGAAGAGTGGCGATATCATGGCTGATATCGGCTGTGGAATTGGGTATTTCAGTATCCCGGCAGCTAAAATCGTTGGAAAGTCCGGACAGGTATATGCTCTGGATATTTCAGAAGAAATGCTTGGGGAAGTAGACAAGAAGATTATGGACAACCATATTGGCAATATCAAAACGATCGCTGCAGAAGAAAATAAATTGAATCTTGAAAATTCAAACATCACTTTCGCTTTTATCAGCACAGTGTTGCATGAACTTGATGACAAGGACAGAATGCTTGACGAAACAAAAGAGCTGCTAGCTGACAAGGGAAGAATTGCCATCGTGGAATGGCAAAAAATAAGCAGTGAATTCGGTCCGCCGATTGGACATCGACTGGATAAAACTGATTTGATGCAACTATTGGCAATACATGGATTTCAGAAGATATCGGCCGTGGATATCAGTGACCATTTTTACGGGATAACGGCATATAAAAATTAGGAATAAAAAACAGCGGCTGGCAAATTTTTGTCGGTCACTGCTTTTTTTTCGCATAAACAGGAAAGGTATGATGATCTATTTGAAATGCTAACCTTTTAACAGCTTAAATAATTTTTGATAATGATCTGAAAAAAGGCTGCCATGATTCCAGATAAATGCAAAATCATGGGTCACTTCAAAATCTTCCAATTTCAACTCTCTTAAAGTACCACTTTTCAATTCCTTTTTCACGACTGCTTCATATAAAAAGGTGATGCCGCAGTTATATTCCACCAGGCTTTTAATGGCATTCATGCCTCCGACTTCTACCACATATTTAAAGTCTTCAATAACAAGATTTCGATATTCAAGGTTCTTCTCCAAGATTTCCCGAGTTCCGGAACCAGTTTCTCTAACAATAATTCGATGTGTCAGTAGATCCTCTAATTTATTTGGCTCACTCTGAAAGCTATAATCTTTGCCACAAACAGGGATATATCGCTCTTTTGAATAGATGAGGTGATCATATTCATTTTTGCTGAAATTTCCTTCCACCAGTGCGAAATCAATCTCTCCAAGACGAAGACTTGCTAACAACTCGCTGGTATTACCAATGAGCATTTTGACCTGTGCATCGGGATACGCAGCTAAATAATCTTTTAAATGCTCACCTATTACAAATTCCCCAATGGTTAGGGTTGCTCCAAAAACCAATCGCTTTTTTCGGGTATCAAAATCAGTTATACTTTCTTTCAAATAAAGTTCATCATGTTTCATTCTAACCGCGGTTTTATATAAAATATCGCCAGCATCGGTTAAACGCATCTTTTTCTTGTCATACTTGAATAGTTTGGCACCATAACAAGTTTCGAGGTAATGGATATGCTGTGATACCCCAGGCTGGGTAATGCTGAGAATTTCAGCCGCCTTCGTAAAATTCATATACCGGCAAACCGTTAAAAAAGTATCCATTCTAAAATCCAACATAATTAAGAATGTCCTTTCCTGAAAATTTATTCAACCATTTTCCATAATTACTATAACATATATTTATCGGAATATAAATATACATAATTTTATTTTATTATAATAATGTGGTATTTTTATTGTAGTTAACAAGCGCTTGCAAAAAAAAACAGAAATAATGGAGAAAAGAATATGAATTTCATCAAAAAAAATTGGCAGGGTATGTTGCTCTGTTTAGTTATTGCTATACCGTCTTCGATGATCGGAAAATGTTTTCCAATCATCGGCGGTCCCGTCATTGCAATTATCGGCGGGATGGTTATCGCTTTATTTCTCAAAGATCGAAGCAGATTTGAGTCAGGCATCAAATTTACTTCAAAAAATATTCTTCAGTATGCAGTCATCCTTTTGGGTTTTGGTTTGAATTTTTCCGTTATATTGGAAACGGGAAAACAGTCATTTCCAATTATCATTGCTACCATCACAACTTCTCTGGTGATCGCTTTTATTCTGCATAAAACAATGCACATTCCATCAAATATTTCCACTTTGATTGGGGTCGGTTCTTCCATTTGCGGCGGTTCCGCTATCGCGGCAACTGCTCCAGTTATTAATGCCGATGATGGAGAAGTAGCTCAGGCCATTTCGGTCATCTTCTTCTTTAATGTATTGGCTGCTATTCTTTTTCCAGTTTTGGGTACGTGGCTGGGCTTTTCAACGACATCTGGTGGAGCCTTTGGTATCTTTGCAGGAACTGCAATCAATGATACTTCATCTGTAACCGCCGCAGCTTCAACCTGGGACAGTATGTATAATTTAGGTTCAGCCACGCTGGATAAGGCTGTGACGGTTAAACTAACCAGAACTCTGGCCATCATTCCGATTGTGTTTTCACTTGCATTTATCCGTGCAAAAAAAGAAAAAACCACAAACGAAAATAAATTCAGTTTGAAGAAAATATTTCCTTTTTTCATTATTTATTTTGTCATCGCTTCTATCATCACCACCATTGCTGCCAATTTTGGTGTTCCGGCAGTTGTTTTTACCCCATTTAAGGAATTGAGTAAATTCTTCATCGTTTTGGCGATGGTGGCCATTGGCTTGAATACAGATATTTTGAAGCTAATTAAAAGCGGCGGGAAACCCATCATTATGGGATTTTGCTGTTGGATAGGGATTACTGCGGTAAGTCTTGTAATGCAGCATATGCTTGGAATTTGGTAAGATATAATGATTTTAGAAGAATGTAAAAAACAGCTTTCTATGAAAATAAAACATCATAGAAAGCTGTTTTTTTGTTTTTATCATCTGTTCAAGATAAGATTAGGGGAAACTATTTATTTCTTCCGTGCTGCATTCCGCTGCCATCCTGAAGATGAGTTCCACCGTTAAGATCACAAACACCATCACCGTTAGAATCGACAAAGGATCCATTGCCATACTTCATGCCGGCACCGGCGCCTGTACCATCGCAGATGCCGTCGCCATTGGTATCACAAAGTCCCTGCTGGATACAGGTTCCGTTTCCGGTACCTTGACCCTGTCCGTTTGCTGGAGCTGCCAGTGCGCTTCCGGCGGTTACCAGCATCAATGCTAGTGATGCGACTAAAATTACTTTTGTTTTCATTTCTTATTCCTCCGTGTTAAATTATTTTATAGCTGTATTGTACGACGGTCATGTGTCATTATTGTGTCAAAATGGGTAGAAACATAAAAACAAGAAGTTTGGAGATATTCAGATTTGACACAAAATTGACATGCTGATGTGATACACTATTATTACTACGGAGGTATTTACAATGAAAGGAATTCGTATTCTTGTTGCAGAAGATGAAGATAAATTGCGGGAAGTCATTTTAAAATATTTTAAAAAAGAAGGCTATGAAGGATTTGGTGCCTCTGACGGAGAAGAAGCGCTGGAACTTTGGGAGGAGAAAAAACCAGATTGTGTCATACTGGATGTGATGATGCCGAAAATGGATGGATTTGAAGTACTGCAAGAAATCAGACAGACGGACAACGTCCCGGTGATCATGCTGACGGCCAGGAGAGAGGAAGACGACAAAATACAGGGGTTTGAAGTCGGTGCGGATGACTACGTCACGAAACCCTTTAGTCCCAGAGAACTGATGGTGCGGATCAAAGCGCTGCTAAAACGCAGCGGCGTCGTGACTGTTGAGAACAAGCTGGAAGTCTGTGGAATTCATTTTAATCCGGAAGAACGCGTGATGACGATTAATGATGAAACGATTCAGCTGAGCCAGAAAGAATATGACATGCTGATTTATTTTATCAATAATCAGAAACTGGTATTATCGCGTGAGCAGATTCTCGATCGGATTTGGGGATTTGATTATGAAGGGGATAGTCGGGTTGTGGACACGTCCATCAAACGTCTCAGAAAAAAATTGGGAGAAAAAGGAGAATGTATTCAGACCATTCGCGGTCTCGGATACAAATTTCAAAAATGAGAAGTTCGATTTTCACAAGGCTCATGCTTTATCTGAGTATTTTTTTTCTGATCCTGTGTAGTTTGACTTATTTTGCACTCACTTCCTACTTTGAAGTTTATTATACTCAAAGCCGAACCGATGCTTTAATTGAAAAAACGAAGGAAGTGCTGTCGATTTACAATCAGGATGGTTTAACACCAGAACTTCAATCCTTCGTTGATCTTGCCGAAGAAGAGGGCACGGTGATTCAGATTATTCAGAAACAGGTCAATTCAGCAGAAACTTCATTGGTTAAGAATACCGCGGCTGAATCGGTACAAGTTGATCAGCTGCAATGGACAAAAACGACTCAAACTGAGAAACTGGGAAGCTGGGTAAACAGTCAAAAACTGGCGGCATCTGAAAATAGCCAGAATGGATCCGGAAGCGGTGCCGGACATGGTGAAGGCATGAATGCCGGAGAGGGTTCTGGCAATGGAACCGGAAACGGTTCAGGAAATGCCGGAAGTTCTGGTTCAGGAATGGAAAATAGCCTTGAAAATCAGGTGGATGCCCATCAGAATGGTGAAAGTTTTGTGATGATTCTGGGGAACAGCGATCATCAGGTCGAATGGCTGTCCTATAAAGAAGTGGCCGCCGACGGGTCGCAAATTGTTGGACGTATTCCATTGTACTCGGTTAATGAAGTGATCGCAATTGTACAGAAATTTTTATTGATATTTTTGATTGTTATTTTTAGCTGCTCACTGATATTTGCCTATTTTTTTACCAGAGGAATTTCAAAACCGATTATCAGGCTGAACCGGATCGCAAAAGAAATGGGAAACCTTAACTTTACCGAAAAATATATAGGACATCGTAAGGATGAAATCGGACAGCTGGGGGAAACGCTGAATCATATTTCCGATGAACTGGAAACGACTATCGAAAAACTTCAAGGAGAACTGAATAAGGAACGGACCCTGGATAAAATGCGCCAACGTTTCACGGCTCAGGTCTCACATGAAATTCAGACGCCTCTGGCAGTTATCAAAAGCTATGCGGAAGCACTGGAGGATGGTGTTTTAGAAAATCAGGATGAGGAGTCGGAATACTACATCACCATCCAAAAGGAAACAGATAAAATCAGCGGAATTGCTAACGATTTGCTGGATCTGTCCCAGATTGAATCCGGCGCTTATCGGCTTAAAAAAGAGAAAGTTCCTGGGTTTGAGGTGATTTCCTCGGTGATCGACCGATTCAGAAACACCTATCCGGAAAAAAACATCATTTTGAAGGACCGCTGTGAGCCGGAGCTCATTATTGAGATGGACCGAAAACGGATCGAACAGGTTTTTTACAATTTGATGAGCAATGCGATTAAACATGTGAGGCCGGAAGACGGCATCATTGAGGTTGAATGCGAGCTGTGTTCAGGCCAGTGGGTGGTATCGGTTTACAATACCGGGAATGTCATTCCTGAAAGCGAACTGGATCAGATCTGGAAATACTTTTACAAGGGCGAATCCGATAAAAAAGGAACCGGTCTGGGTTTGGCAATCGTGAAGGGTATTATCGAATGTCATGGCGGAAAAGTTGAAGCAGTCAACAGGGAAAACGGCGTGCGGTTTGAAGTGGCGCTGCCTCTGTAAAAATACGTAATACAGGAAATCATCAATTTTTTAAGAATTAATGATTTCCTGTATTACCATTATCGAAGCGCCAACCGAAATTGAATAATTTTCAAAGTAACCGCCTTTATTAAATTCAATTGTATTATTTATGACATGGCACTGTTCTAGTGTAACTTTTTTACATTCATCATAAAATAACTGCGAATGTTGGATAAGCGGACCGCTCAGTATAATTAACTGGGGATTTAGCAACCGAATAAAATTTGCGAGCCCAATTCCAAAATGCAGGGCGGAATCCGATATAATTTTTTTTGCAATGACATTGTTGTTTTCCGCCAAATGACAAACATCGATATAGCTGATTTCGTTTAGGTTTTTGTTCAGAATTCTCTTTCCGATTTTTCCTTCCTGGCAAATAAATTTTTGCGTGATATTGATGATGGATGCATAGGTTTCTACGCATCCATCATTTTCATCGGAGCAGAGATCGCCATGGTTACCGACAATCATATGACCAAGGGCATCTTCAGAAGAGTTTATCGCGCGAATTAAAATATCTGAAGAGATTACCCCGGTTCTGATCCCAACTCCGCAGTGGATGTAGGCAATATTTTTTTTGTCTTTACCAAAGCCAAGAAAATGCTCGCCAATAACGGCAGCGTTAGCGCCGTTATCAATAGATACCGGGACATGATATTCTTCAATTAACTTAGTATATAAAACTTCCGTATTAAGCTCCATAACAATGCCGATGCCGATCCCAACAATCATCGATTTATCAATATTCGATGCCTTTATCAAGTCACTAACGTTTACTGGTATAATTTTGATGACTTCATTGAGTTCGTAAGTGTCATCAATCCTTTTTTCAGCCATTATGCTAAATTTCAAATTGGTTATAATTATTTGGGTATAGGTTCTTGAAATGTCAATTCCGATCACATAAAAGTCGCAGGGATTGACATCATATAAGGCCGGCTTTCTGCCCCCGGTTGATTCGGCAGTTGCCGTTTCAATAATCATTTTTCTGGCAATCAGGTTTTTTATATCGCGATTTAAAGTGGTTAATTTTAGCTGCGTTTTTGCTAATAATTGATTCTTGGTTAGCGGACCGTATTTTTGAATAATATTAAAGATATATTTGCACCGATCACTCAGTGTTTCAAAATATTTATATGCGTTCATTTAGAGGACACTCCCTTTTTGCGATAAGCGTTATCGTTATATTTTAAATTGTCTAAACAGAGCGTATTTAGCGAAATCAATAAACGGCGTAAATAATAAAGAAGTCCTTAATATGATAAAGACCTGATTGGCTGAAAGACTGGGAATAAATAGCCCGAAAATACCTAATAATACAAATCCGAAGATCGTTAAGGTGTTTACCATCAGTAAATTTTTATTGGGAATAGACGACCAGAAATGGCTTCTTTCTCTTACCATCAGGATTCTGAATTGCGTATTGAAAACAAGGCTCAGCATTACTAAGGTCTGCAGTTGATCAAATTCCAGCTGAAAATAGTTTAAACCGATAAAAATTACAAATAAATCTTCACAGGCAAAGAAAAGACCAAGAATTAATGATGCGGAAATAATATTTTTAATTTCCCACTTATTGGGTGAGTCGGTGGATTTTACATTATCAGTAGCAATGGACATGGTGACAAAATCATTGGCAAAGACCAATAATGACATGCCTAAAAGCGAAATGACGAGATCATGCAGCCAAAAAAATCCGATCGTAAATAATATGACGACTTCAACAACTTTTGTTATTTTGTTGATAACCCAGGTCAACATGCGTTGATAGGTTTTCCTGCTCACTTTCACGGCATCAATTATTTCACTTAAACCCGGTTGTGTTAAAACAATACTTGCAGAGGCTTTTGCCACATCGGTTGCTTCACTGACAGCCGTCCCCAGCTCTGCTTGTTTCAAGGCGGGCGAATCATTTACTCCATCACCAGTCATTCCTACCATATGGCCATTATCTTGCAGCAGTTTTACTATTTTATATTTATCCTCAGGGTATACTTCGGCAAAACCATCACTTTCTTCAATGAGCTTAAGCTGTTCACTATGTGCCAATCCCTCCAGATCACCAATATGATAGACCGTGTTGCCGATCCCAACTTGTCTGGATATCTCTTGAGCAATGGCAATACTATCCCCGGTAAGCATCAGGCACTTAATACCAAGATTTTTTATTTCTGATATCATGCTTGCTGAATCCATTCTTGGCGGATCTGCGATAGCCAATAGGCCCACAAGGGTAAAATGATTACTGCTTTCATCTTCTGATACGGCGATGGCGATTGTTCGTGATCCTTTTTCAGAAAAACGTTCAACTGCCTGGTTTGCCGCTGCTAAAGTTCTAATATCGAGTTTTTCGCACAACGCTATGATTGTTTGCGCAGCGCCTTTAATTATTTTGAACTTAATGCCATTAACGGCAGCAATGGCTTCAGTTTTTTTATTTTCAGGATTGAATGGGGTATAGGAAATCTGCTGATATCCATCAAAGCTGGTTTTAATTGATTTTGAATAATTGATAATTGAAAGATCGATGGCATCCAGTCCCTCCTCTTGGGAAGCTAATACTGCCATTTTGACAACATCATCCTGACTGTGTTTTGAAAAAGCGATGCAATCGACTACTGATAATTTGTTTTGCGTAATTGTACCGGTTTTATCAAAGCAGAAAATATCGATGGATGCAGCATCTTCTATTGAATCAAGTCTGGTTACCAGTACTCCGCTTTTAGAAAGTTCCATTGCCCCGACCGCTTGAACGATTGTCAGCACGGCCGGCAGAGCCACAGGGATGGCACCAATTAGAAAGACCACAATAAAAGATAAGATAAACAAAAAATCTTTGTGAAGAAATAACGCATATAATGAAACGATGATCGATGCTGCAATTCCCAAATACATCATGTATTTGACGATGTTCATCATCAATTCTTCCTGTTTTGACTTCGGTTTGGCTATTTTTACCAATTCAACCGTTTTACCAAAGAACGTATTTGCACCAGTATTGAGAACCAACCCATTGGCATCGCCGCGTTTGACAATCGAACTGGAATGAACGATGTCTGAAGAATGCAGGTCTTTTGGCAGCGATTCGCCGGTTATCGCCGATTCATCAGCTGATATGTCACCGATTATGATTTTTACATCCGCCGGAACTAAATCTCCAAGTTTGATATGGATGATATCTCCCGGCACTAAATCTTTGGCATCTTTTATGATCCAGGTATGATCACGTAAAATTCTTGCTTTAATTTCCAACTTCTTTTTAAGCAGCTCAACTGCTTTTTGTGAGTTCTGTGCCTGCAGATATCCAATAATGGCATTTACAGTCAGTAATATAAAAATGATTAAGCTTTCAGTGTAATGCCCCAATATTATAGTGAGTACAATAGCAAATTCCAGTAGCCAGGGCATCGGTCCCCAATAGCGTTTAAAAAATTCAAGAAAGGGCTTTTTTCTTACTTCCACAATTTTATTAAAACCAAATTTTTTGATGCGACTTTCTGCTTCATCGGTAGAAAGACCGTCTGTTGTTGTTTCAAGAAACTCAATTGTTTCTTCGGTGGACATGTTTCCATATTCAGAGGTATTTTTGATCTGTGCATCCATAAAAAAAGCTCCTTTAAATGAATTTTAAAATACTGAGTTATTTATAAAAGATGATCATCCGTTTTTTTATATTTTAAGAAAATTAGAAAGGCTACCCAGATCATTACGCCGCTTAAACTCATTAATTGAGCAATTCTAATTGAACCAAGCATTAAACTGTCAGTTCGCAATCCTTCAATAAAGAATCTTCCTAGGGAATATAAGCCGATATAAGTAAAGAATACAATTCCGCTGCGCTTATATTTTCTTATAATAAGCATTAATATTAGAAATATTGATAAGTCCCATATGGATTCATACAAGAAAGTTGGCTGATAAAACAGGCCATCAATATACATCCCGTTTTGGATAAAAAGCGGAAAATATTTAATGAATTCGTAAGATACTATTCCGCCATGGGCTTCACCATTAAAAAAATTTCCCCATCGGCCAAGTGCTTGAGCAATGATAATTGATGGAGCTGCGACATCAGCTATTTTTAAAAAATCGATTTTTTTATAGTTTGTTACAATATATGCAGCGATGAACGCGAATAGAATCCCTCCGTGAATGGCAAGACCGCCTTGCCTAATATTGAATATATCAATTAAGTTATCTTTATAATCATTGAATTGAAAAATCACGTAATATAATCTGGCTCCGATAATACCAATAGGTAAAGAAATAAGGATCACATCTAAAAAGGAATCAAAATTTATATTTCTATATTTGCAGTTGTATTTTGCAAAAATTAAACCTAAAATCATTCCAGAAGCTATAAATAATCCATACCATCTGATACTGACACCAAAAATGTAAAATGCAACTGGATTCATGTTCTTTTCCCCCAAATTTAATCGATTCTATTTTTATTATAGGCACTTTTGACCATTATGGCAATAAGATGTTCTGATATTTTGATCAGGTCTCAATAGTTCGGTTTAAAGAATGATCCTATAAACATGAACAAGGGTATTGTCGTTAATTTGAGAATTAGAAATAGACGGTTGCAAAAGATGAGAGAACTTGTGCCTGGTGTTATCATAAATAAAAAAAGCTTTCAGATTAATGTAAAACACATCAAATCTGGAAGCTTTTTTAAGTTAATACAAAATTATTTACAGTCTTACAAAAGTGGGATTACTACATCAATTCAAGAATCCGTCGATGATTTTTGCTTCTGCTTCACTTTCAGTCAGGCCCAATGTCATCAGTTTGATCATCTGATCGCCGGCAATTTTACCGATAGCCGCCTCGTGGATGAGCATCGCATCCAGACTATTCGCGGTAATTTCAGGAATGGCTTTTACCACGCCATGATCCATAATAATCGCATCGCACTCGGAATGACCCATGCAGCGGGTATTGCCATTGATTTTTGAAATAAACGTTTGTTTGGAATGATCTCTGGCAACTGAACGGGAAATCAGATTAACACTGGAATCTTCGCCGTCCATATCCACTTCAAAGCTCGATTCAGCAAATTGATCCCCATGAGTCATCAGCTTTTCTTTAATAACCAGGGTTGCATTGGCCTTTAGCTTTGCCTTTGTAAATCGTTTCGTGGAATCAACCCCTTTAATTTGAGAGGTTTCCATTTCCATATAGCTGCCTTCTTCCTGTTCCACCTCAGTAACCGGATCAATGACCCGCTTGCCAGTTCCGGTTCCGACGCCGATGTGTTTTTCAACATAAAGAACCCGTGAATTTTTCCCTAAAAAGAAACGATGGATTCCGTTGTGCTCAGAACCGTCACAGCTATTTCCGGTGCTGACTCCGCATCCGGCTATGATCGTAACATCGGCATTTTCTCCGATATAAAAATCATTGTAAACCAAATCGTGGACGCCGCTGCAGGAAACCAGTGCCGGAATATAAACAGACTCGGATTTTGTATTGGGTTTCACGATGATATCAATTCCGGATTTATCTTTTTTTCCGACAATTTCAATATTTTCACTGGACTGTCTGGCGACACTTTGGCTGTTGTCCCTGATATTATAAGCACCCTTGGGCAGTTCTTCCAGACCACTCACTTCTTTTAACAACTGTTTTGCTATATCATTCATTTCATTCATTTTAAGCCTCCACGATATCTTGACACTTCAGACAGTTTAATGGATCTTCGCAATGGAGCAATTCCGGCAAGACACTGTCCTTGGCGCCACGTTTAATAATAGCCCCATCCACCATGGCAATGATTTCATCTGCCACATCTAAAATCCGTTCCTGATGGGAAATAATGATAATGGATACATCCTTATTACTGTGCATTTTTTTGAACACATCAATGAGGTGGTTGAAGCTCCATAAATCGATCCCGGCTTCGGGTTCATCAAATATGGACAAGATCGTATTTCTGGCAATAATAGTGGCAATTTCTATTCGTTTGATTTCTCCGCCGGATAACCCGGCATTGAGTTCCCGATTGATGTAATCTTTTGCACATAAGCCAACTTCAGACAAATACTGACTGGCTTCCATGACCGATAAATCTTTACCGGCGGCAACATTTAATAAACTGTGAACAGTAATCCCCTTAAATCGTATCGGCTGCTGGAATCCAAAACTGATTCCTCGTTTTGCTCTTTCAGTAATACTTAAATTGGTAATATCTTCGCCATTAAAGGTGATTTTACCCTTGGTTGGTTTGATAACTCCAGAAATAACTCGGGCCAGGGTAGATTTCCCGCCACCGTTGGGACCGGTTATAGCAATAAATTTACCTTTTTCAATTGTTAAATTAACGTCTTTTAAAATTTCTTTTTCATTTTCTACTTCAAATGAGATATTTTCAAGTTTTAACATCTTTTCTCCTTACTTATTTGCTATAGTTCAATTACTAATCTATATTATAGCAGAATTCACTGGCTATAATCAGACAAATTTTTGTGTTCTTTATTTGTACATAAAAATTAAAAGATTGACGTGACGTAAAAAAGTAGTGTATTATTCAAACTAATAAAACAATATTAAAAGCAATAAAACACAATAAAAGAAAGATGAGGAGAGAAAATGAAAAGAGTAAAGAATTGGTTCGTGGCTTTATTGGTTGCCGGTATGGCGATTGGTTTGGTGACAGGATGCAGCAACAATGCTCAAACACAATCGAAAGACACCGCAAAGGAACTTAATGGACAAAATTTATTTATTTATTGCGGAGCAGGAATGACAAAACCCTTTGGGGAAATTACCGATGCATTCAAGGAAGAAACCGGTTGTGAAGTGCAAGTCGTATATGCAAATGCGGCTCAAATTCAGAATCAGATTCAAACAACCAAGGAGGGTGATTTATTTATAGCAGGTTCAGCGGATGAGTTGGCACCGGTGAAAGATATTGTGAAGGAAAGTAAAAATCTGGTCAAACATATTCCGGTTTTGGCTGTGAAAAGCGGAAATCCATTAGGTATTACAGGATTGAACGATTTGACAAAGGATGGCGTGGAGGTTGTACTGGGCGATGCAGATGCGACACCCATTGGCAAAATAGCAAATAAAGCGTTGACGGATTTAGGAATTCTTCAGAATGTAAATGTCATTGCACGAGCTTCCACGGCACCGGAAATTTTCAATGCCCTATCCGTTGATGAATGTAATGCAATCATTGACTGGAAAGAAAATATTACGGGATCGACCACCGAGATTGTCAAGACTACAGATTTAGATACTTATGTTAAAACGGTTCCGGCAGCAAGTTTAACGTGCAGTTCAAATACCGAAGCTTTGGGGAAATTTTTGACCTTTCTTGATTCAGACAAAGCAAAAAGTATCTGGAAAAGTTATGGTTATGAATTGCTCAATTAAACTATATTTATGAAAAAACGGACCCATCTATTTAATCTGTTTGAAATTATTTCGATTATCACGGCGGCTGTTGTGGTTGTATTTACATCAGTGTTGATTCTGACAATTATTGTGAGAGGTTTCCCGTACTTGCAAGAAGCATTTCTTTCTGAAGAAATTCAATTTTCCATCAAATTGAGCTTGTATACGGCGAGTATCGCTACGTTTATCTGTATGTTTTTGGGGGTACCCACCGCTTATGCATTGACGAGAACGTCCTTTCCATTTAAAAAACTATGTCAGATCATTATTGAACTTCCCCTATCCATGCCCTATTTGGTTTTGGGCTTGAGTCTGTTGCTAATTTTTTCATCCGATCTTGGGAAAGCTTTAAAGGAGCTGGGTTTCAGAGTCGTATTTGACAAAAATGGTATTATTTTAGCTCAGACCGTTGTGAACTTGCCTTATGTGATCCGTTTTATTCGAACGGCATTTCAGGAGGTGGATGAGCGGTTGGAATTCATTTCAGGAAGTCTGGGCGCTTCAAAATGGAAACGGTTTACAACGATCACCGTACCGCTGTCAAAAAATGCGATTATAGCAACGATTATACTGACGTGGTCGAGATGTCTCGGAGAATTTGGAGCGACATTAATGTTGGTTGGCGCGACGCGAATGAAGACAGAAACATTGACAACATCTATTTATTTGAATTTGGCAACAGGAGACAATGGTGCAGCGATGGCTTCAGCAACAATCATCCTGATTATTTCATTTACATCACTGTTTATTACAAATTGGTTGGGAAGAAAGAATTCCAAAGAAAGCAGAATGAAAGATGTGACTTTGCGATGAATGCGATGGTAGAGATAAAAGATTTTTCGATTCAGTTGGGAAGCTTTAAACTAAAAAATATTAATTTGAATATCTTTGATAATGAAATATTTGCCGTATTGGGTAAAACCGGATCAGGAAAAACCGTCCTTCTTGAATCCATTGCAGGGTTTTACAGGCGCTTTTCCGGAAATGTGACTATCCAGGGAAAAAGTGTTATTGAGATTCCCCTGGAAAAACGGAAAATTGGATTTGTATATCAGGATTTTGGCTTGTTTCCGCATATGACGGTATATGATAATATTTGTTATGGATTGAAAATACAAAAAATGGATAAAGAAAAACGAAAGAAAAAAGTTGCTGAAATGGCAGAAATATTGTCAATTGAACATATTTTAAAGCAGTATCCGGGGACTTTGAGCGGCGGCGAGCGGCAGAGAACAGCGCTTGCCCGGGCGCTTGTTCTTAATCCCAAAATGCTATTAATGGATGAGCCATTTTCGGCTTTGGATCCAGCGACAAAACAGAGCATGTATGAACAGATTAAAGAGATTCATAAGATCTTTGGCTGTACCATTCTCTTTGTAACACATGATTTTAATGAAGCTCAGATCATGGCTGACCGAATCGGTATTATGGTAAATGGTGAACTGAGAGGAATTCGAAAAAGTACCGATTTATTTAAAAAATGTCAAGATGAAGATATAAATAATTTTCTTTGTGGAAATTCGAGAGGAGAAAAAGATGCAATTTAAAGATGCACGAGAGGTTTTGAAGTCACTGTTAAATCAAAATAAAGAATTAAATAACCTGGATATTACAATCAGCAGTAGAGCTTTGAAGAATGAGGAGGCGATTGGTCACCCGGATCGAAAAGATTTTCCCCTATTAACTGGTAAAGAAGTTCTTTTGCAGGCAGAAGTGGATGGCAGCCTGGGTCAGGCATTTACCAGCGATCCGATTGCCTATCAGGGAAATATACCGGGCATATTAGATTTGCCGGCCGAGAGACTTGGAAATTATGCGCTTTTGGTCGCGACCCTCAATGCCGTTTCACGCAAGCTGGGTCTGGCCGATCACACCATTCATTGCATTGATAATGAACCGGAAACATGTGCTGGAAAAATCAGTCAGAACGTTTTGGAAAAACATGGCCTCTGTAAAATAGGCATCATTGGATATCAGCCAGCCATCCTGGAAAATTGTGCCCGATTATTTGGGGCAGACAATATAAAGATCAGTGATTTAAACAGAAAGAATGTGGGGAGTCTTCGTTATGGTGTGAAAGTACTGGATGGATTAACCGATACAAAGGAAGTGGTTGAATTTGCAGACGTACTGCTGATAACCGGTTCAATTTTAGCAAATGGAACGGATCGAAGTGTATTGGATGAATTGGAAAACAAACAGTTTTATTTATTTGGAACAACCTGTGCAGCATTGGCGAATTTTAATCATTTCAAGCGGTTATGTCCCCTGTCAAGATAGGAATATTAGTACATAAAATGAACAAAGAATAAAAGTGGTAATCAAAGAAGATACTTTTGTGGCATTTTCGCTTTTTTGATATTATTTTTATTCGCGAGAAGGTAATGATTTAAACAATTTTAGATTTTAATTAAGTGTTGAATCGAATATTAAACAATAGAACTGTTAATAACCGTTTGTTGAGGAAAACTACTCCTTGATTGGCGGTTATTTTCTATTTATGGGCTCTTGTAAAAAAATAAAATAGTTGTTGACATATGCCAATAACGGTCTATAATGAAATTATAAATAACATATGCCAAAAACTATTAGGAGAGGAAAATCATGATAAAAATAGGGTTTCCAAGAGATTTTAGCCAATTAAAAGCGCTTTTCCCGGAAAAGGAAAAAGAAAGAGATTTATATATTACAGCCGAAGACACAGAAATTTCTCAGCTGTTGGGAGTTGTTCGTTTTATTTATAAAGATAATAAAGTGGATATTTTTGAAATGATCATGGTTTATCGGGGTGACCAATACTTGGTAGTGTTTGACGGTATGATCAGAACACTTCTTGCAAAAATGGCTGAAGAGGGATGTACAATTGTATCAATTCATGATGTAAATGAAGAATTTAAAAAGTACTTTATTGATCATGAATTTATTGAAGAATCAGAAGTATTAATGCATAGAGATTTTCCCGGTGAATTTTTTAAACTCTGTCCAGGCTGCCGTGAAAATAAATAATAAGGCATAAATATAGGCCTTATTATGATGGCTTGTAAAAATGTAAAGTAGTTTAATCATATCAACAGAGTAAAAGAAATAAAGATAAAATGAAAGTTATAGGTAAAGAATATGTTGATCAAAACTTTAGTGGAAAATACTTCAACGGATGAAGATTTAGGATGTGAACATGGCCTTAGTTTATATATTGAAACTAATAATCATAAAATATTGTTTGATACCGGTGCAAGTGATCTTATTTTAGAAAACGCAAGAAAAATGCAGGTTGATTTATCAAAGGTCGATTTAGTTGTGATTTCTCATGGGCATTGTGATCATGGTGGTGGGCTCAGGGCTTTTATGAGTGTGAATAGTAAGGCGAAAATCTATCTGAACAGTAAGGCCTTTGGTGATTATTATTCAAATAGACTAAATGGTGAAAAGAAATATATTGGAATAGATAAAACACTGCTGCCTAATGATCGCTTTATTTTGGTAGACGGACAAACTGAAATTGATGATGAGCTGGAACTTTTCTCAAATGTAAAAGGAAATAAATTGAAACCATCGGGGAATCAGGATTTATTTATGAAGGTTGATTCTTTATTAGTGCTGGATGATTTTGCTCACGAACAGAACCTCATTATAAAGGAAAATGGAAATACCGTTTTAGTAGCAGGTTGCGCTCACAATGGAATTGTAAATATCCTGGAGCACGTTCATTTAAATAAAAACAGACAGCCAAGTTATGTGATTGGCGGTTTTCATCTTTATAATCGATCAGCCGGCAGATATGAGAATCCAAGTGTGATAGCGGACATTGGAACCTGTCTTCTCAGTACAGGAGCAATGTTTTATACCTGTCACTGTACAGGAATCAAAGCATATGAACGTTTAAAATCAATTATGACTGATAAAATAGAATATCTATCAACTGGCAGTCAATTAATAGTTTAAAAAGGAGAGAAAATGTATTTGGCGATGACAATGGATGGTGAAAATTTAGAAAGTAATATATCACAGCGATTTGAAGAATGTAATTATTTATTAGTGGTAAACACGGATGATTTGAGTGTTAATGTGATTGAAAATAAGGAAGATATTACAGCAGTAAAACTGGCTCAAAATGTAATCGATTTTAATTGTGAAGGTATAATAACGGGAGTATTCAGTAATTTAGAAGCATTTGATATTTTAGCAGATGCTTGTATTACACGATATCTTGGATCAGGGTATTCTGGAATGAAAACACTTGATCTAATGAAAAAACGCGAATTAAAATTAATCAAGAATATTAACGGAACCGATCAATGTGATGGTAATCATCATCATTCATCAAACGAATGATAGATTGTTTAAATGAGAAATAAAAAGAATTCATATTGGAAAATTATTGTTGTTGACATATGTTCATAATGATGTATAATATTATATATAAATGACATATGTCAACAACTTAGAAGGAGGTGTCTAACATTGCAAGACCAATAAAATGGAGAAAAGTGTGTTGTTTGCCGGAAAGTAATTTGTTTGGACCTCTTAATGTACCGAATTTTAATGGAAAAATAATAACGATGACCGTTGAAGAGTATGAAACAATACGACTGATTGACGCAGAGGGATTCACTCAGGAAGAATGTGCCATGCAAATGAATATTGCACGGACAACAGTTCAGCATATATATAATACTGCGAGAAAAGAACTTGCCGATTCTTTGGTTAATGGCAGTGTCCTTAGCATTGAGGGTGGAAATTACAAGCTTTGTGATGAACTTAAAAAAACATGTGGTTGCGGTGGCTGCCCAAGACTTAGATTTACGGAGGACCTGATAGAAGATGATGATGGAGGTGAGTGATTATTTATTCTGAAAAAGTAATGGAACATTTTGTGAATCCACAGAATATTTATAAAATGCAGCATCCGGATGCTCAAAGCAGTATTGGTGATCCTTCATGCGGAGACTCCTTAAAGGTATTTATAAAAGTCAAAGATAATGTTATTCAAGAAATCAGCTTTCTTGTGTTTGGCTGTTGCGGAGCGATTGCGACATCTCAGAAATCAAAGAAATTAAAATATTATTTCGAATGGAGGAATAAATTTAATGAAAATAGCAATACCAGCAGATGAAAATACTCTGCAAAGTGAAGTTTGTATGTCTTTTGGACGGGCTCCTTATTTTTATATTTTTGATACAGCCACTCAAACCGGTGAATTCATAATTAATGGTGCAGCAATGGAGCCAGGTGGTGCAGGTATTAAAGCCGCTCAAATTATTGTAGACAATCAGGCAGAAGCTTTAATCACACCGCGGTGCGGTGAAAATGCCGCAGACGTTTTTAAGGTTGCGAAGGTTAAAATTTATAAAAGCAGTGTGGGAACCATTCAGGATAATATCAATAGCTACAATGACGGAAAGTTAGATCTGCTTGATCACTTTCATGCCGGATTTCATGGACGTGGGGAAAATTAAGAATGAAAATTGAGCTAATTAATGGGGTTTCCCGGGGAACGTTGGAAATTACTGCTCGTAAAGCCGCAGATAAAAAAGTTGCCGAACGGATACTTCAAAACGAATTTACGGCTATGGGCTTATGTCAAGGAGATGTAGTGAGTATTTTGGTGGCCAGTGATATAGCTGAAAAAACTTCAGAGGTTGTTGTGAGTGAATTAAACGGAATGTGTCCACAACATATAACGTGTCTTGGTATATTTGGAGATGTTACGTCTGTAGAAGAGTCTTTGGCAGCCATAGAAAGTAGGTTTAATAAAAAGTGAAACTAGCAGTACTCAGCGGTAAAGGTGGAACTGGCAAGACTTTAGTCTCTGTTAATCTGGCAGCGGTAGCCGGGAATTCCGTTTATATTGATTGTGATGTTGAAGAGCCGAATGGACACCTGTTTTTCAAACCAAAAGGGATAGAAAAAGAAAAGGTGACCATTAAAGTTCCCGTTGTTGATGAAGATCTTTGTATTGGTTGTCGTAAATGTGTTGATTTTTGTAAGTTTAATGCCCTTGCCGCTGTTTTAGATAAACTAATTGTATTTGATGAAATCTGTCATTCCTGTGGTGGTTGTATCCTGTTTTGTCCAACAAAAGCTTTGACTGAAAAGGATAAAGTGATTGGAGAAATACAAAGCGGGGTTTCTGATGGCGTCAAAGTGATTACCGGCATGATGAATACAGGCGAGGAATCAGGAATACCCATTATAAAGAAACTATTGAAAAAAAATTCAAACGAAACAGCGATGACCTTTATCGATTGCCCACCTGGGAGTGCCTGCATTGTTATGGAAAGTATTCGCGATGCGGATTACTGTATTTTAGTTGCAGAACCCACGGTGTTTGGATTGCATAATCTGCAAATGGTTTATGAGCTGGTGAAAATCTTTAATAAACCACATGGCGTTGTTATCAACAAATGCTTACAGGGTGAAAAAGTAAATCTGATTGAAAAATACTGTAATGACAATAGAATAAAAATACTCTGTAAAATTCCCTTTGAAAGTGAATTGGGAAGGTTCAACTCAAACGCGATGATTGTATCAAGAAAAAGCTCAAAGTATTATTCGTTATTTTCATCTTTGCTTCAAACGGTTACAAAGGAGGTGCAGTATGAAACAGTTACTCATTCTTAGTGGAAAAGGCGGAACGGGAAAAACAACTGTAGCCAGTGCTTTTATCAAAGCCGCTGGGGCAAAAGCTTACGCTGATTGTGATGTGGACGCACCAAACCTTCATCTTGTTTTAGGACAAACAAGCCAACCAAAACGGACAGACTTTTATGGGATGCCGAAGGCTGAAATAAATTCAGATTTATGTGCAAAATGTGACCGATGCAGAGAAAATTGTCGTTTTGACGCAGTATCGGTGGTGAACGATGCGTATCATATTGATCCTTATGCGTGCGAAGGCTGTGGTGTCTGTCAGGTAGTTTGTCCGGTTAGAGCAATCACATTAAAACCGAATATTGCCGGTGAACTCATGCTGTATTCAAGTGATACAGTGTTTTCAACTGCACAGCTTAAAATGGGCAGCGGAACATCGGGGATGCTTGTTACTGAAGTTAAAAAGCAAATGAAATCAGTGGATGTCAAAGCCGATCTCGCAATTATTGATGGATCCCCGGGAATCGGGTGTCCGGTGATTGCTTCGCTAAGCGGTGTGGATATGGTTTTAATTGTCGCAGAACCTTCAGTATCGGGAATCAGTGATATGGAACGGATCATTAAAACGGCTCAAACGTTTCATACAAAAATTGCCGTATGTGTTAATAAATGTGATACAAATATGAAAAACACTGAAAAGATTAAATTATATTGTGACCAAATGAATTTGCCTTATACTGGTAATATTCCCTATGATGAAGATGCGGTTAAGGCGATTAACAATGGACAAACAATCGTCGATGTTTACTGTGAAGCGGGTAATGCGGTTCGAGAAGTAATTAACAATACCATGCAGGTATTATTAAACAAATAAAAAAAGCGAATATTCTTGGGTCGAAATATAAATTGTTTAAAAGGAGTATGAAAATGGATAAAGTAAAAGCAAACATGAAGTCTTGTTTAAATCCGGTACCGAAGGTTCTGGTATCATGTCGCGGTTTAAACGGGGAAGAAAACGCCCTCGCGGTTGGGTATTGTGGAAATTGCAGTTACGACCCACCCATGGTTATGGTAGGTATTGTACCATCTCGCTATTCATATCACATGATTAAAGAGTCCGGGTGTTTTGTAGTCAATCTTGTGGACAGTAAATATCAGGAGACATTTATTTATTTAGGCAGCCACAGTAAAAAAAATGAAGATAAATTAGCCATTATGAAGGTCAAACTTGAAGCGGGTAAAGTTGTCAATGCGCCTATTTTATCTGACTGCCCGGTGAATATTGAGTGTACGGTGGTTGATTCGATAATAACGGGTTCCCATGAAATGTTTATCGGGAAAATTGAATACGTTCATGGAGATTCCAAACTGGTAAGCAAGGATGGAATGATTGATTTTTCCCGAATCAATTTTCTCTGATAATTAGCAAAGGGATCAGTGAATTCAGGGTAAAAGATGAGCTAATGAAAAATGGATTTTGACAAAAAAATAAACAAAAGAGGAGAAATTTGTATGAGTGAAAGTTGTAATGAAACCTGTGGTACCTGTAGTGATGATGATTGTGATGAAAGAAAGGAAAATCCAGTGGATTTTTCAGAAAAACCACATGAGTTGAGTAAGATAAAAAAAGTAATCGGTGTGGTAAGCGGAAAAGGAGGGGTTGGAAAATCGCTGGTAACATCCTTAATGGCGGTTACTATGAATCGGAGAGGCTATAAAACGGCAATTTTAGATGCGGATATTACCGGACCCTCAATTCCCAAGGCTTTTGGTATCAATACGAAAGCCATGCCGAGCGAATTGGGATTGTTCCCGATTGCAAGTAAAACAGATATTGAAATTATGTCGATTAACCTATTGCTGGAAAACGAAACGGATCCAGTCATCTGGAGAGGTCCTATTATTGCAAATACGGTTAAGCAGTTTTGGACCGATGTTATCTGGGGTAACGTAGATTATATGTTTATTGATATGCCGCCTGGTACCGGAGATGTGCCTTTAACCGTGTTTCAATCTTTGCCGGTTGATGGTATTATCATTGTGACATCTCCTCAGGAACTGGTTTCAATGATTGTCTCAAAGGCCGTGAAAATGGCTGAAGTGATGCATATTCCGGTAATCGGGGTGGTTGAAAATATGTCCTATTTCGAATGCCCGGATTGTGGTAAAAAACATCAGATTTTTGGGGAGAGTCATATTGAAGAAGTGGCAAAAGAGCATGGCATCGATTTAATTGCAAAGATGCCAATTGATACATCCCTCGCAGGTGCCTGCGATAAAGGCATGATTGAATTATTTGATGGAACATGGCTGGATCATATAGCCGATACTTTAGAAATGAATGGAGAAAAGAAAATGAAAATTGCAGTAGCAAGTGATAATGGGTTGGTAACAGGACATTTTGGTCATTGTGAAAGTTTTATGATCTTTGATGCCGAAAATAACAAAATTGTTAAAAGTGAAGCGGTTCCCAATCCCGGACATAAACCGGGGTTTTTACCAAATTTCTTACATGATATGGGCGTCAATGTTATTATTTCCGGTGGCATGGGCGGCGGTGCGGTAGATATTTTCAATGAAAAAAATATTGAGGTTATTACGGGTGCCAGTGGAAAGGCGGAAGATTCAGCAAACAGTTATTTACAGGGGATGCTTGAATCAACAGGATCTATTTGTCATGAACATCAACACAGTGATGAATGCGGAGAACATTAAGGTACAATAGGCTTTAAAATTGAAAAAAGTTGTAATATCGAATTGTCTTAACAGGCAGTTGCAGATAATAAAAGTGATGGAACAATTATTTTTGTTCCATCACTTTTATAAAATAACTTAAGGATAATGTAATGGAAAAAATAGGGATAATCAATTGTTATAAAACGGCCCAAAAATGCTCGGGTAAAGGATGCAAAAAGGCTTATAAAGAAAAAAAAGACGCCTTTGCCAGATATGAATCTAAGGAAGTTAAACTGGTTAGATTGGTCCGATGTCATGGCTGCGGTGAAAATGCGGTTGCCGGGGTGATAAAAGAAGCTGATAAAATGGCAAAAAAAGGAGTGACGACAATACATCTTTCAAGTTGCATGAGATCAGTATGTAAATGGCACGATGAATTTGTGGATGAGCTATCAAAAAAATTTGAAGTGGTTGATTATACACATGGAAATGAAGAATAGCGGAGGCCTGAATTTTATTATTTAGTCTGAAGGCATTCTTAAAAAATCGGGTGGTTCAATTTTGTAAAGATTAAAGGTGAGGAGTAAACGATTTGAAAACGCATGCTTGTCAAGCCAGAGAACTATTTAAAAAAGGCTATAATTGTTCACAATCGGTTTTTGCTGCTTTTTGCGATGAAACCGGAATAGATATAGAAACAGCACTGAAGATTTCCTCTTCTTTTGGTGGAGGCATGGGTAGATTACGTGAGGTTTGCGGTGCCGTGACGGCGATGTTTATGATTGCAGGAATAAAATATGGATATACTGATCCCCGTGATGATGTTAAAAAGGCAGAGCATTATAAACGGATACAAACACTTGCTTTCAAGTTCAAGGAGTGTAACGGTTCCTATATTTGCAGAGATCTTTTGAATATGGATGGTACTGATAATCCAATACCAGCAGCGAGAACTGACGAATATTATCAAACACGCCCATGTGAACAACTGGTTGGTATTGCCGCAGAAATAATGGATGAGGTAATCAACAGCAAAACTTTGGATAATTATTGTCTTGAGAGAACGAGAGAGTAGTTTAGACAGAAATATCATCATATTATGCAAAAAAGTATTTTGCATAATATGATGATTTGTGATATTTTAAATAGTCACATAAAAAATTAAAATTTGTGGAGGTTAATAATGAAAGAATGCTTTTCTTGTGGTGCTAAGTTGGAAGATGAAGATATATATGAAGTAAAGGGTAAAATATTTTGTGATGATTGTGCCATGGGACAACAAAAAGTTTTGCAAACATGTGATCCCGGTGCTGTTCACAGCGCTTTGCTTGATCGAAAAAAATCAGGCTTTACAGGAACTGAAGGGCTAACTGAAATTCAAAAAGAAATTTATTTATTTATTCGGGAAAAAAATGGGGTAACGGTTCCACAACTTATTGAAAAATTTAAACTTACTGTTGAAGAGGCTGGCGCGGCAACAACTGTTTTAAGACATCTTGAGCTGGGAAAAGGTCAAAAGCGTGAAGATGGTGTGTACTTTGTTCCATGGGAAGCTTAAATCGATCTAACCAGGCTTTTCGGTAGTGCCGCTAGGCATGATCAGGGTTTGATTCTTTTAAGCAGTCGTATTAACTATGGTTATAAACTTATTGAGATGGCGGTTGATTCTTGCAAATAAAACATTGACAAGTATATACAAGTTGTGGTAATATGTCAGAAATTAGATCGAAAAAAGTTGAATAAAGTGATTGATTTAGCCGTGAAGGCTGATAAACCTACAGAAGTAGGTATCAGTTTTTGTGGCTTTTTTTGTAAGATAGTAAAAATGTAACATCGATTAAAAATGGATGGTCAACCGTCTATGTTTATGTTTTATGTGCATTTGAAGTATGCAAATTTAAAAGCAAATATTAATTCAGTGTCTGAAGACTCACAATTGTGGGTCTTTTATTTTTTGAAAATTAAAGGAGAAAAAAGTTATGAATGAGAAATTATGGGAAAAATCGGTAGAATTTCATGGACATCATTGTCCTGGACTGGCCATTGGTGTTCGGGCTTCTGAGGAAGCCATTAAAGCACTCAAGATTGAATTCTCAGAAGATGAAGATGTTGTGTGCATCACTGAAAATGATGCCTGTGGAGTAGACGGCGTTCAAGTTATTCTGGGGTGCAGCGTCGGTAAAGGAAATCTTCTGTTTAGAAACCGTGGAAAGCAGGCGTTTACATTCTTTAATCGAAAAACAGGAGAGCAGCTTCGACTGGTTCTGAAATCTTTACCTGAAATGGAACGGGATGAAATGGAAGCTTATATACTTAATGAACCAGATGCAAAAAGAATATTTGACTTTAAAACACCAGATTATGAGCTACCGGAAAGAGCTCGTATTTTTCAGAGTGTAGTTTGTGAAGTGTGCGGTGAAAAAACAGCTGAGCACATGATCAGGCTTGAAAATGGGAAAAAATGCTGCTTGGATTGTGCAAGCCCCTATACCCGTGGCTTCTAGGTATTATCAAACAAAATTTTGTTTATAAAAGCAATGGTAAAAACAGCGAGATTAAAAAAACAAGGAGTGAAACTGATTGAAATTACAAGAAATTAAAGAGAAATGGGTCTATCAGGAAAGAGATGTAAAGGCAAGTATCGAAATGTGGGATTCCATGGCTCAGCAGTTCAGCGACTATGAGATGCCAACGACTGAAAGCAGCAATTTAATGAGAATAATAGACGAAAAAAAAATGTTAAATGCCGACAGCAGCGTCTTAGATGTTGGCTGTGGGGCAGGAAAATTTTCGTTTGCATTGGCAAACAACTGTCACCATGTGACGGGACTGGATCTATCACCAAAAATGGTCGAAAAAGCAACACAAAAGAAACGTGAAAGCGCTAAAAAAAATGTCGATTTTTTTGTAAACGACTGGCATGCTTCTGATCTTGAAAGTTTGGGTTATAAAGGAAAATTTGACTTAGTTATAGCGAACATGACCCCCGCGGTTCGAAATGCTCAGACATTTTTGAAACTTAATGAAGCCAGTAAGGGCTATTGTGTTTTAACCAAGCCAATTAAACGGATTGATCCAGTTTCTGATGCCATCAAAGAAATGCTGGAAATTAGTGAAAAAAAAGAATCAGCAGACATGGAAGTTTTGTATGCTTTTGAAATACTCTGGTTACAGGGAATACTGCCGGAAATGTATTATGAAGAACAAATCTGGAATATGAAAAAGCCGATTGAGGCAGCCTATAAGCTTTATGCCAATCGGATGAAATCTTATCGGGAATTAACTCGGATAGAAGAAAATAAAATCAAAGACTATTTAATTTCCATTTCAGAGGATGGATTTGTTGCAGAAAATGTTAATACAACCATTACCACTATCTGTTGGAAAGTATAAAAATTAAAAACATAAATTAAGTAATCAAATTAGGAGAAGAAAATGAAAAAAATATTAATAGTGGTGCTGAGTTTATTGATGGTGGTATCTTGCGCAGCGTGTAGCAGTACAAGTGCTCAAAGCACCAATAGTGCAACGACGAAAGTTATAACAGATAGTCTGGGCCGACAAGTCGAAGTGCCGACAAAAATTAACAGTGTGGGATCCTTGGGGGTGATGCGATTATTAACTTATATGGGTGCAGCTGATTTAGTGACTGGAGCAACTGATATGGATAATGTTCAGGAATTAACACGACCATACACTTTAGTCAATCCCAATTATGCGGCATTGAAGCAAATTGGTCAAGGTGGAGCAGGCGGAATTGTTCCATTCGAAGAAGAGATTGTCAAACTGGTTCCAGATGTGATTTTTGTAGTTTCTGATTATACTCAGGCGGATGAATTATCAGCAAAAACAGGAATCCCCGTTGTGGCGATTGACAATCCGGGATTATTCGATGGAAAGATGAGTGCGTCAATGAATATTATTGGTGAAGTGCTTGGAAAACAGGATAGAGCAAAAGCAGTGAATGAATTTATGGATGCCGCTAAAAAAGACTTGAATGACCGTACCAAAGATATTGCCGATGCAAGTAAACCCAGTGTTTATAATGGAGCATTGAATTTCAAAGGAAAACACGGATTCGATGGAACCAGTGCAAAATACGGACCATTTGTGGCAATTAACGCAAACAATGTTGTTGATCAAACGGGACAAAGCGGAACCTTTATTATTGATTTAGAACAAATTTTGGCATGGAATCCGGATATTATTTTCTTGAACCCGGAAAATATGGATCTGGTAAATCAACAGTATGCTCAAAATCCGGATTATTTTAATTCACTCAATGCTGTAAAAAATAATAAAGTATATACCCAACTTGCCTATAATAACAATTATACTAACATTGAAATAGCATTGGCCGACGCTTATTATGCAGGAACAGTAATCTATCCTGATAAATTCAAAGATATTAACCCAGAAAAGAAAGCGGACGAAATTTTTAAATTTTTACTTGGACAGGAGCTTTATTCAAAATATGCAGCGGCCGGGCAAGGTTTTGGTTCATTGACGATTGGAAAATAAACAATGAGCAATCTAAAAAAAACAGCTTGTGGAGAGAATTATGATCAATACGTACATCGAAAAATTTTGATCATTATTGCTCTCGCGGTATTGACCTTTATTACCGCCGTTTTTGCTATATCGGCTGGTTCAGCCGATATTCCTATGAGTGAAATATTAAAGACTTTATTTGGATTTGGAACAGAAAAAAGCGTCATGGTTATGGTGAATATTCGTTTGCCACGGATTTTAATGGCAATTGTTTCCGGTATCGGGTTAGCCTCGGCAGGTTGTGTGATGCAGGGTATTCTTAGAAATCCACTAGCATCGGCATCAACTTTGGGTATCTCTCAGGGGGCTTCATTTGGTGCTGCCATTGCCATTGTATTTTTAGGCGGAGGGACGATCATGGGAAATAATGCCGATGCAGTCACGGTTAATAATCCCTATTTAACCAGTTTTTGCGCTTTTGCCGCTTCTATGTTTGTAACCTTTGTCATTTTAGGGTTGTCAAAGGCTCGAAAAGCATCACCGGAGACGATGATTCTGGCAGGGGTTGCTCTCAGTTCTCTGTTTGCAGGAGCAACAGCTTTATTGCAGTACCTTTCGTCTGATGTACAAATGGCGGCGATCGTATTTTGGACTTTTGGTGACTTAGGACGAGCCAGCATGAAAAATATTGGTGTGGCTGCTATTATTACTGGGGCATCACTTATTTATTTTATGTTTAATCGGTGGAACTATAATGCACTGGAATGCGGAGAACATACCGCTACCGGATTGGGTGTGAATGTTTCAAGAGTACGATTAATCGGGATGACCATTGCTTCACTCTGTGCTGCGACGATTGTATCTTTTGTCGGTATCATCAACTTTATTGGTTTGATTGCGCCACATATTATGCGTCGTTTTGTGGGCAATGATTACCGGTTTTTATTACCTGCTTCGGCTTTAATGGGAGCAATGCTGCTGTTAATCAGTGATACATTCGCTCGATTGATTGTTTCACCGGTCATATTACCCATTGGGGCGATTACGTCATTCCTGGGTGCCCCGCTATTCCTGTATCTCATATTTAAAGGAGTTGGTCATAATGCTGAAAATTGATGCGTTGGGATTTGGTTATCGATCAAATCGAAAAATACTAGACGATATTAAATTTGATGTTTCAAATGGAGAATGTGTTGCGATTTTAGGTAACAATGGTGCTGGAAAAAGTACCATGTTAAAATGCCTGAATAAAATTATTTCTCCACAGATAGGAACTGTTGTTGTAAATGAAGTGGATATATTAAAACTCAATCGCTTGGAAATAGCGAAAAACACGGCATATGTCGCCCAGAAAAGTGAAGGAAGCCGTATTACAGTTTATGATGCTATTTTGTTGGGAAGAAAACCTTATATAAAATTAGCACCTAAAATTGAAGATTATAATATAGTAGATAATATCATTGAAAGACTCAACTTAGAGAATTATTCACTTCGAATGATTGATGAATTAAGCGGCGGCGAATTACAGAAAGTGATGATTGCCAGGGCTCTTGCCCAGGAACCAAAAGTTTTGTTACTGGATGAACCGACCAGCTGTCTTGATTTAAAAAATCAGCTGGAAGTATTAAAACTCATTCAAAATGTTACCAAAGAAAAGCAAATTGCCGTGGTAATCGTCATTCATGATTTAAACCTGGCATTACGTTATTGTGATAAATTTTTGTTTTTAAAAGATAATTCTGTCTATTGCTACGGCGGTGTTGATATCATGACACCAGAGAATATTGGAGCCGTTTATCAGGTTCCTGTAACGGTAGAAAAATATAAAAATCAGCGGATTGTGATACCATTGACTTGAAGTATAACTTAAGAGATCTGATAATAAAAAAATGTGTCGATATGATTTTGTCATATCGACACATTTTTTAGGTTCTTTAATTTTCCAGACGTTCAAGCAAAGCATCTTCAAAAGCGTTAATACCAATTCGGTCAATAACAGCGGAGATCCGCTCGCCATCCACACCAAGATCGGTGTAGGTTTCAAAGATTTTTTCAATCAGGTCGGGGATTTCTGCAACGGCATATAAATCCGTTAAACGATCCCCAAATCGGTAGCCTCGGCCCATTCGGCCCCCCAGATAAATGGCAATTCCTCTGACCTCTTCAGTCATGGCTTCAGCTGGGCAGACTTTTGCGCATTCGCCGCAATTCACGCATTTTTTTTCATCCCACACCAGTTTTTTATCAACCATCGTCAGTGCCTTTGCCCGACAAACTTTGGTGCATTTTCCACAGTGTTTGCAGGCATCGGAATCATATTGGACATAAGCTTGCCCAACAAAACCGATGTCATTTGTATTGGCTTTGGCACAGTTATTTGGACAGCCTACAAAAGTGAGCTTTGTTTTGGAATGAAGCTCTTGGCCAAAAAAACGGTCATGACATTCACCGCAAAGCTTCTGGGTGTCGTAAAGCCCGTGGAGGCAGACGGTGCCTTTGCAAGCGACCAGCGGACGGACTTTTTTGCCAGTGCCGCCATGGGTTAATCCGTCAGACACTAAAGCCGCTTTGACGGCTTCAATGTCAGCATATTTTATCCATGGAATTTCAATGGCTAATCGGGTTGTTTCTCCCAGGTAACCACGGCCATATTTTTCAGCAATGTTTGCCAGAGACCGGAATTCCTCTGAAGTTAAATTTCCTGCACGGCTCAAAACACGAAAAGAAAAGTATCCTTCCTGTTGTTGGGCCAAAATTCCCTGAGCTTTCAATGCTGTAATTTCATTCTGTGTGATCACGATATTACCTGCTTTCTTAATAAGGGTTCATAATTCTATATATCTATTGTATTCTTATTTTCTAAAAACAATATTAAATTTGCCGTCATTATTAAAATAGATATGTTAAAATAAGCGTAATCATAAACGAAAAAGGAGCTTAAAATGCTAAAACTTGAGCAGGTATCAAAAACATATGGAAATAAAAGTGAAAAAGCGGTGGATAATATAAGCTTTCAGGTTTATCCAGGTGAAATATTTGGATTTGTGGGACCGAATGGGGCGGGAAAAACAACAACGATCAAAATGATAGTCAGTTTACTAGCGCCCAATAGCGGAAAAATAATAATAAATGGCATTGATAATCAGGAAAATATCCTTGAGGCAAAAAAACAGTTCAGTTATGTCCCTGATAACCCGGAGCTATTTGAAAAAATAAAAGGAATTGAATATCTAAAGTTTATGGCGGATGTTTATGAGGTGCCTATTACAGAGCGACAGCAATTGATTGAAAAATATTTGGCTGTTTTTGAGATTAAGGAAGCGGTTAATGATCCTATTGGATCTTACTCTCATGGCATGAAGCAGAAACTGGCGCTGGTTGGGGCGCTGATTCATGATCCCCAGCTGTTTGTTTTGGATGAGCCGATGGTAGGTTTGGATCCCAAAGCATCTTTTGAACTCAAAAAAATCATGCGGGAACATTGTGATCGGGGACGATCGGTGTTCTTTTCAACCCATGTATTGGATGTGGCTGAAAAAATATGTGATCGGATTGCGATTATCAAAAAAGGAAAAATCATTGAAGTGGGAACGATGGTAGAAATTCGTGAAAAAGCAGGCAGCCAAGAATCGTTAGAAAACATTTTCCTGGAGTTGACGGAATAATGAAGGAAATAATGGGATTAACAAAATTATTTATTAATGAATCATGGGGCTTTTCAAAATTCTTATACAATAGAACCAATAATAAGAAAGCATTCTACAAACAATTAGTTCCCATGATTATTGTTCCGATCGCTTTGATTCCGGCATTTTTCATGTATGTTTCTTTTAATATCGCTTTATATGCTGGATTACGCATGATCAACCAGACATCCGTATTTTTAAGCGTTGGATATATCTTGACAATTGCGTTGATCATTATTTTTGGAATTATGGTTATCCTCTCGGAGTTTTATTTTTCGAAGAATATCGAAGAACTGATTCCGCTTCCAATTCTTCCCCGTAATATTATCATTGCTAAGTTCCTGAGTATTTTGGTATTTGAATATGTTTTTACGGCGGTGATATTTGTACCGTCCCTTATTATTTATGGAGTCGGGGAGGGTATGGGGGTTGTCTATGCGTTCCTCTCGCTATTGATGTTCATAACCGTACCGATATTGCCATTGGCATTGCTTACAGTGCTGATTATGATTATTATGCAGTCGGCTTCTGTTAAAGGGCGTCAGGATATGCTCCGAATTATTTTTGCGTTTTTAGGTATCGCATTGATCATGAGTGTGCAAATTTGGTTTGGAAATCAAATGGGAAATGCCGATAATGTAGATTCCCAAATGTTAATGAACAATCTGCTGGTGAACAATGAAAGTCTTTTGAATACGATTGGCTATTTTGTGCCCACGAGTCTTTTACTGGCATGGACACTTAATCAGATTACTTTGATGTCTTTGGCCTGGGCAGCCAGTAGCGTTGTTATTACCATCATCGCCTTTGCACTGATGGTTTTAGTCGGAAAACGGGTTTATATAAAAAGCATTGTGCGTGGAAAAACAATTAAAAAAGGGAAAAGATTGAGTCAGATTGAAACGCAAAAGGCTCTGGGTAAAAAAAGCCATGGCGTGATGGCCATCTTTTCCATGGATTTGCGATTGCTGTTACGAACGCCGATTTATTTTTTTAATAATGTCAGTGTTGTTATTATTGTACCGGCATGTTTGTTGATCAGTCTTTCCTTTATTAAGTTGACTCCGGAAGATTTTAACAGCATCCAAAATTTTTATACTGAAATGCCAATACTGGTGAACTTTATGCTGATTGCTTTTTTCATTTTTTTCGGAGCGACCACAGCGACCACAGCTACTACCTTTTCACGGGAAGGAAAGGCTTCATGGTTAACCCGGATGATTCCGGTTTCATCAAAAGATCAGATTATCGGGCGGACCGGTACGGCCGTTATCATTGAAAGTTTAGGAATTGCTTTCACTCTTATTGGGGTATTTTTCTATCTGCCGCTGACCCTGCTTAGTCTTGTGCTAACCGTTGCTTTGGGAATCTTAGGTTCGCTGCCAATTCTTTTGTTTGGATTATTCATGGATATGAATCGTCCCCTGCTTGATTGGAATAATCCTCAAAAGGCCGTGAAAAATAATATGAATGTCGTGATTACGCTTTTTGTGGGAATGGCTTATATCGGGTTGCTCCTGGCGGTTTCCGGTCTTTTAGGGTATTTTATTAATCCCTGGTTGGGTTATGGACTGTTTTCAGTAATTAGTGGTATTATGATTTTTATTTTTTATAAGATAATTGACAAACGTTTAGCAGTGAAATTACTAAATTTTGAATAAGTAATGGTTGTTGGTAAAAAAAAGCAGCCGCAAAGGAGTGTGAATCAATGTCACAGAATGAAATACGGCTAATGCCAAAAGCAAACCGATTAATCAATGAAAAGAGTCCTTATTTATTACAGCATGCCTATAACCCCGTTGAATGGTACACCTGGAGCGAAGAAGCGTTCAAAGAAGCAGAATTACAGAATAAACCAATTTTTCTTTCTATCGGTTACAGCACCTGTCATTGGTGCCACGTGATGGAGAAAGAATCTTTTGAAGATGAAGAAGTGGCAACAGTATTAAATAAATATTTTATCAGTATAAAGGTGGATCGGGAAGAAAGACCGGATATTGATCAAATTTATATGACTTTTTCCCAGGTAAGTACCGGACAGGGCGGCTGGCCGCTAAATGTTTTTTTAACCGCAGATAAAAAGCCTTTTTATACTGTAACCTATTTGCCGAAATTATCAATACACCAACATCCCGGGATCATCGATGTTTTAATGGGGATTGAAAGTCAATGGGAGAAAAACCCGGAAGATATAAAAAAGTCCGCTGATAAAATGGCCGTTCTTTTAAATGATTTAGAAGTCAGAAAAAACGAAGAATCACTTAACGAAAACATTTTCAAGAATGCTTATTCTTTTTTTGAAGAAAATTTTGATTCGAAATATGGTGGATTTGGGAAAGCACCTAAGTTTCCGACTCCCCATCATTTGTTTTATTTATTACGATACTATCAGGCATTTAAAGAACCACAGGCCCTTGAAATGGTTGAAAAAACCCTTAAACAAATGTATAAAGGCGGTATTTTTGATCATATTGGGTTTGGCTTTTCAAGATACGCAACCGATGAAACCTGGCTTGTCCCGCACTTTGAAAAAATGCTTTATGACAATGCTTTATTAATCATGGCTTATACCGAAGGGTATCAGGCAACGGGGAATGAGCTTTATCGAAAAATTGCAGAAAAAACATTAAGCTATGTGATCAGGGATTTGCGATCTAAAGTCGGCGGTTTTTATTGCGCAGAAGATGCGGATTCTGAAGGCGAAGAAGGAAAATTTTATGTTTGGTACATGAATAAGGTAGAGAAAATACTTGGGAAAAATCGCGCAGAAGTGTTTTTTCGGTATTATCCCATGTCAAAGGAAGGTAATTTTGAAGGAAAAAACATTCCCAATTTAATTTCGACATCGATTGAAGAAATCGAAAAATATCCAGAACTTCAAAAAGCTCTAAATGAGATGAGAGCAGATCTTTTTGAACAAAGAGAAAAACGAATTCATCCCCATAAAGATGATAAAATATTAACCGCCTGGAATGGTTTGATAATAGCCGCATTAGCCATAGCTGGAAGAGTATATCAACATTCTGTTTATGTTAAACTGGCGGAACAAACAATGAATTTTATTGAAAAGAATTTAACCCGGTCAGATGACCGCCTTTATGCCCGATATCGGCAGGGCGAAGCTAAACATTTAGGTTATTTAGACGATTATGCCAATATTATTTGGGGCTATCTGGAATTGTACCAGGCAACCTTTAATACCGACTATTTAGAAAAGGCCATTAAACGATCCCTTGAAATGATCAGCCTTTTCGGGGGTGATGAATGTGGCGCGGCAGGGTTTCATTTATATGGTAAAGATGCCGAGAAATTAATCGCTAACCCGAAGGAGATATATGATAATGCTCAACCCTCGGGGAATTCTATCGCGGCTTACTGTCTTTTGAGACTGGGTAAAATAACCGGCAAACAGGAATTTACTGATATTGCCAATGGAATGTTTGCTTATTTTGCAAATAATATCAATCAGGCGCCGATGGCGTGTACCATGATGTTGAGTGCAAAACTGTATGAAGATCAACCCACAACAGAAGTTTTATTTGTCGGAAACAGTGAGGATCCAGTTATAATGAAAATGAATGATTATCTCAACAAACAGTATTTGCCTTTTTCGGTGGTGGTTTCCAACAAAGATGGTCAGGATCTGGAGCGGGTTAATGATTTTGTGGCAAATCAAAAAATGATTGATAATAAGCCAACGGTTTACGTTTGCAAAAATTATAAATGCGAGCTGCCGGTAACAAAACTTGAAGATTTTGTCAATATTATGGATAAATGATACTTGTGATTAGATTTAATTTTTTAGGGTACAATGGTAAAGTAACTTGGAAATGAATCAAGTGAAAAAATGTACGAATTTAAAAAATTAAAAAAGGAGATAAAGTTATGAATAGTTTAGAATTTGCAATAAAGATGGAACATGATGGTGAAAAATATTATCAGAAACAAGCTGAAATAAATAAAAACAACCGTTTGAATACCGTATTTCTTTTATTAGCAAAAGATGAAGGGAGGCATGCTCAAATTTTGGAAAATGAGTTTAAGGAATTAGAGTATTCATTAATTGATAATGATACCCTTTTGGAAACAAATAATGTGTTTAAAGGCAGCAAGAATTTTCAAAATGAATTCAAGGATATTCCCAATCAGGTTGAGGTGTACCGATTAGCTTTAGAAAAAGAAAGACAAAGTATTGAGCTCTATGAGAAATTTTTATCTGAAGCGACAGATGATAAACTAAAGGAATTATTTGAATATTTGGTTAAACAGGAAAAAAATCATTATAAAATATTTGAAGGCCTGATATTATTGGTGGAACGCCCGGAAGAGTGGGTTGAGTCTGCTGAATTTGGAACCAGAGAAGAATATTAATAAGAAAACTTTAGTGCTTACTTTTGCGCTTAGTCTATCGGTTAAAGACAATTGGCAAAACAATTGTCTTTTTTTTATTATCGGTGATTCACTAGTTAATTCGCTCCAAACAATAAGATTGTGGATGCAAAAGAATTCTGATAGAATGGATGAAAGTGTAAAGGGGGAATGGTTATGGTTGCATTTAAAAACACGGCGCCGGTTGTCTGGATATTAGTGGCGATTGCAGTGCTGATCAGCGGAATTATTTTATTGTTTGATGTGAAACTGGCCTGGGAGATTATTGTAGCGATTGTATCCGGCTCAATATTTGTTGTCGGGATCATGTATTTGTTATCAATATTTCTAAAAAAGGGTGAAAGTAAGTTTAAAGAATTAGGAATTGGCTTGCTCTGTTTATTTGGCGGAGTTGCTATTTATGTGTTTCCTCAATTCATTAAAGGAACATTTGCTTTTGCAGTGGGGGCACTGGGAATCATCATGGGTTTTTTTGTGTTGTTAAGCAGCCTGAAATTAAAAAAAGATGGCGCATCCTGGCTGGGGACATTGTTAATCGCTCTTATCTATATTGGTTTGGGAATAGAGATGGCTTTTTTTGCGACGCAGGGTCGACTTTTTGGAATTATCTTTGGCATCTATCTGATCCTATTTTCACTTAATATTTTTAGTGACGCATTGGCGAGTTTTATGAAAAACAATGATGGCGCTCAAAAAATGAAAAAGCATATCCGCGTTTCACTCCCGGTGGTGATTGCCGCATTTTTGCCGATACGATTATTAAATAAAGTAAATAAACTAGTGGCGGAAGAACCGGGGGCATTGCTGCTTCTATCTGATAAAAACAAAGAGCAGGAAATAGATATGGAAATTTTTATCCATACGAAAGCAGGACTGCTTCCGGGAATCGGTCATGTCGATGTTTCCATGGGAGATGTGGTTTACAGCTATGGAAATTATGACACCGCCACCTGGAAAATGGGTGGATTCTTCGCGGATGGTGTGATGGTGGAAATGGGTAAGGTGTCCCACATCAAACAGTCATTGGATGTGGAGAAGAAAATTTTGATGGGCTATGGTTTGTCCTTGCCGCCGGATCAAAAAAAAGGTGCTCGGGATAAACTTAATGAGATCATTTTGGACCTGGTTCCATGGGAACCCTTGGCAGAACTGGCTGAGAAAGGTCAAATAGACGGAAAGCCGGAAGATTACGATGATGTGTCCAGTCAGCTATACAATGACGCTGGAGCGCGATTTTATAAATTTAAATTTGGCGATCCATTTAAAACCTATTATGCGATGGGAACGAACTGTGTCAAACTCGTGGACACGATTGTTGGTAAAACCGGGATTGATCTTATGAAAATCAACGGAATCATAACACCGGGGGCTTATCTGGATTATCTGGATCGGTTGTATGAACGGGGAGATTCGATTGTGGTGTCCCGGACGCTATATCAGGATATCGAAAAAAACATCAAAAAAGACGGCCTGTCTGACTTTGGGTGAAAACTATAGCAGCTTGAAATGCTTATTTCGGTATTCGATGACCCCTTCTTTCTGGAGTTGGGAGAGAACTCGTGATAAGGCGCTTCGATCCACACATAAAAAATCGGCTAGTTCATTGCGGCTAAAGGGGATCTCGAATTCGGGATCCCCTTCTTTTTCGGCATGTAGGGTTAGATACGAGAGCACCTTGTCACGAATGGTTCGCTGTGAGAGCAATTGGTTTTTGCTGTTGAGAAGGATGTTTTTTCGGGCCAATATTCTTAGTAAGTTTTCAATCAGCTGATTGTGAAAAATGCAACTGGTCGGACAGGTGGTAATGATTCGTTCAATACCCAGAAACAAAACCGTACAGCTGGATTTGGCCAGAATCGTGACCGGGCTTTCAGTAATTCCTGCACTGGCAAAGGCTTCTCCAAAAATATGCCCGGGTTTTAATTCAGTGAGAATCGAACGATTGCCGTAATAATCTTCCTGAATAATTTGTACTTCACCGGATAAGACCACTCCGACCGAGGTGACTGGCTGTCCGGTCATCAAAATAATTTCTCCCCGTTCATACTTCTTTTCTTCGCCGCCCAAACAGTGGAGCATGGCTTCAAGATCCTCATTTATCGATTCAAATAACTTAACTTTTCTTAAAATATCAATATTATTAGTCATAATTTTCCTTTGCGTTGCATATGCAACGGCACTTTTGGGTAAATTGTACTATGATTAGGCCAAGAAATCAATACATGATATCGATAGGAGGAAAAAAATGATACGTAAAGTAATTTCAATCGATGAAAATAAATGCAATGGCTGTGGTTTATGTGCCGAAGCCTGTCATGAAAATGCCATTGGAATCGTAAATGGTGTAGCCACTCTTTTAAGAGATGACTATTGCGATGGCTTGGGAGATTGTCTGCCAACCTGTCCAACCGGGGCCATTACCTTTGTGGAACGGGAAGCAGCGGCTTATGATGAAGCAGCGGTTCTTGAAAACATGAAAAAGAAGAATCAGAGCACTGAAAGCAGTGCAAAAAAAACGGGTGGCTGCCCGGGAACTCAGGCAAAAACAATTGTCAGAGAAACACGGAAGGAAGATGACGGCCTTGAACCTTTAGCCTGCGGCTGCCCGGGATCATCATCAAAAGCGATCAGTCGGGAAACCAGCTCCTGTGAATGTGAAAGCAGTAATGAATCCGCCGGAACCAAACCAGTATCCCAATTAAGTCAATGGCCGGTTCAAATTAAGCTGGCGCCAGTCAATGCACCTTACTTTAAGGGGGCTCATTTATTAATCGCCGCAGATTGTACGGCTTATGCATACGGTGATTTTCATAATCGTTTTATTAAAAATAAGATTACTCTAATCGGCTGTCCTAAACTCGATGCAGTTGATTATGCTGAAAAGCTGACTGAAATATTCAAACTCAATGATATCAAAAGCATCACCGTGGTACGGATGGAAGTGCCGTGCTGCGGTGGCATTGTCGCAGCCGTTACGAGTGCGTTGCAGAATTCGGGGAAAATGATTCCCTGGCAGGTATTGACGGTTACCACAGATGGCAGTGTTTTAGAAAACGCATAAAATATTTTAGAGTTTGTTTGCCAACAATAAGGGTAAGCTAATATTAATAACCGATCATTCTCCGTTATAAAACGGGTTGAAGCTGTAAAAAGGCTAAATAATAAAGGAAGAGGTAAAAGAATGAAAGATATGTTTTGTTTTCAATGTGAACAAACGGCAAAAGGAACGGGATGCGAAGTTAAAGGGGTATGCGGTAAGACGGCATCCACTGCGGTTTGGCAGGACAAGTTGGTTGGGGCGTGTATTGGTTTAGCACGGGCCGTTCAAAAAACAAAAGCAACGGAAGCAACGGATTCCTGTATCAAGAAAGCTTTATTTACAACCGTTACCAACGTGAATTTTGATGATGAAAGCATAAAAATCATGGTGGACTGTGTCGAAAAGATGAAGGCTGAATTAGATCCGACCGCAGAAAACTACGACATGGCTAAATTATGGGATGATAATGAGGATATCCGCTCATTAAAAACACTGATTCTTTTAGGCATTAAGGGTGTGGCTTCTTATGCCCACCATGCCGAAATATTAGGCTATAAAGATCCTGTTGTTGATGCATTCTTCTATAAAGCACTGGCGGCAATAGGAACAGATACTGCGGAAATGGGCGAACTATTGACTCTTGTTTTAGAAACGGGAACAGTGAACCTAGCCTGTATGGCACTCTTAGATAAAGCCAATACGGAAACCTATGGTACACCGGTACCAACTGAAGTGACGTTAACCATTGAAAAAGGACCGTTTATTATAATTACCGGTCATGATTTGCATGATTTAAAACTTTTATTAGAACAGACAAAAGATCAGGGAATCAATATTTACACACATGGTGAAATGCTGCCAGCCCACGCCTATCCGGAACTAAAAAAATATCCGCAGTTAAAGGGAAACTTTGGGACGGCATGGCAAAATCAACAAAAAGAATTTGCCGATGTGCCAGCACCGATTCTTTATACCACTAACTGTATTATGCCGGTGAAAGACAGCTATGCTGACCGTGTTTTCACAACCGATGTCGTTCAGTATCCATCAATGATCCATATCGGCAAAGATAAAGATTTTACACCGGTTATTGAAAAGGCCTTGGCATTAGGCGGCTACGCTCAAGACAAGGAAATGACCGGAATCAACGGCGGTAAAAAAGTAATGACCGGATTTGGTCACGGAACGGTTCTAGGCGTGGCAGATAAAGTTATTGATGCGGTTAAAGCCGGTGATATTAAACATTTCTTCTTAGTTGGTGGCTGCGATGGTGCAAAAACCGGACGAAATTATTACACCGAATTTGTTCAACAAACACCAAAAGATTCAATCATTCTGACCCTTGCCTGCGGTAAATACCGATTTAACGATTTAGATCTTGGGACCATTGGCGGTCTTCCGCGAATAATGGATATGGGTCAGTGTAATGATGCTTACTCGGCTATTCAGGTAGCGATTGCTTTGGCCGGAGCTTTTGAATGTGATATCAATGAATTGCCGCTGAGTATGGTACTTTCCTGGTATGAACAAAAAGCGGTCTGTATTTTATTGACACTTTTATCATTAGGCATTAAAAACATCTTATTGGGACCATCACTGCCGGCATTCATTTCCCCGAATGTGTTAAATGTGCTGGTTGAAAACTATAATATTGGACCAATTTCAACCCCAGAAGCAGACCTGGCAAAACTCTTATCGTAAGATCAAAGTAAACATCAGAAAGAATCGCTAAAACCGGTTATCTTAAAAAATGCCATATCCCAAATTTGGGGGATATGGCATTTTTATTAAAAAAAAGCAAAAAGAAAGTGACAGCGACAGACATGGATTTTAGTTATCGGATTACCAGGGTTTCATAGATCCTCGTTGTAAAGCGAAAATCTAAATAACGGGAAAAAAGCGGATGTTTACGACGGTTATTATATACTTAAATTGTCAGTTATCGGATAAAGGTCTATTGTAAAATTAGAATGATTATGGTATGATAGCCCTGTCGATACATATATATACAAGTCGATAAATACAAATTTTTCCTGTTGTAAGATTAGGATAAATAACATAAACTAATCATAGCAAAGAAAATAACAGTGAAAAATTATTTCGGAGGAAAATAAAATGTCTTTTAATATTGCAATTGCAGGTAAAGGCGGGGTTGGAAAAACCAGTCTTACCGGTATGCTCATTGAATATTTAGTTGAACAGGGGCTAGGGCCCATTTTAGCAGTGGATGCAGATGCCAATGCAAACTTAAATGAAGTGCTTGGAGAAGAAGTTGATCTTTCAATTGGAGAAATAAAAGAGGAAATTAATAAAGCAGAAGTGGCCGGGGTACCCCTGCCTATCGGCGTGACAAAAGCAGATTTTATGCAATTGCGGCTAAACCAGGCGGTTGCTGAAAGCAATGGTTATGACCTTCTCGTCATGGGGAGAGGCCAGGGCGCGGGCTGTTACTGCTACGTAAATGGACTTTTAAAAACCCAGTTAGATGTTTTAGCTAAAAATTATCAATATCTGATTGTCGATAATGAAGCTGGTATGGAACACTTAAGCCGCGGAACGTTAGGCAAAATTGACCTGCTGATACTTGTCAGTGACTGTTCCCGTCGGGGAATTCAAGCAGTTGGACGCATTAGAGACCTAGTGGCTGAGCTTAAGTTAAAAGTGCCGACCATCAAGTTGATCGTAAACCGCGCTCCGGATGGGGTCCTTAATGCCGGAACATCGGAAGAAATTGAAAAAGAAGGATTGGATCTTATTGGCGTTGTACCCATGGATCAAAATGTTTTTGAATTTGATTCTTACGGGAAACCATTGGTTGACCTCCCGGCAGATTCCCCGGCAAAGGCGGCATTAAGAGCTATCGTTGATAAATTAGAGATTATTAAAAATAAAAAATAAGAAAGTTTATTAATTGAGCAGACGCAGCTCTGTCTGACAGCGCTGCATTTGCCGATAAGCTTTGTAATAGAAACTGCGGAGAGGGGAGATTAAATGCAAAAGGTACAGTTTAAAATAAAAGGTAAAAGAACGGTTGATTTGGTTGCAACGGATAATGAAAATTTACTTGATGCAGCAAGAAGAGCCGGGGTAATGATTGACTCGCCTTGCAATGGGAATGCCACTTGTGGAAAATGCAAGGTAAAAATAGTGTCCGGTCAGGTTAAAACGACGGAAACCAGACATATCTCTGAGGAAGAAGCAGCTGCGGGAATCGTCCTTTCCTGTAATTCAAACATTATTGGCGATATCGAGGTGGAAGTACCTGATTTGGCGTCTTCCTTTGTAAACGAAATGCAAATAACCGATCTTTCTAAAAATGAAAATGATAATATCAAGCATGTCCGTAAAAAACTGATAAAAAATGGCATGACGAATGCCAGTCGGTTATGGTCGGAGGTCATTCAATTACCGTTGCCCAACCTTGAAGATAATATTGGCGATGAAGACCGCTTAAAACGTTATTTCAAACAAAATTTAGGCTACAATGATATCGTCATGAGCCTGAACGTGATGAGAAAAATTCCGGATGCTTTCCGGGAAAAAGAATTTTTAATTGAAGTGGTTTACCTTAAACGTAGGGATGTGGCGGAAATACTTGATATTAAACCGGCAAACGGAAATAAGCCGGTTCTCTATGGAATAGCCCTGGATATCGGGACAACTTCTGTTTCAGCCTGTTTAGTGGATATGAATACCAATGAAATTGTAACAAAGGCGTCCATGGGAAATGCCCAGGTTAAATATGGCGCAGATGTTATTAATCGAATTGTCTATTCTCAAAAAAGCGGCGGATTGGAAAATCTTCGCCGGGCTATTGTGGATGAAAGTATCAATATGCTTATTGAAAAGTTAGTGAAAGCCACTAATATAGCCAAAGAAGATATTTATGAAGTCTGTGCCGCAGGAAATACCACCATGAACCATTTGCTGCTGGGAATAAACCCGGATTATTTAAGAAGAGAACCATTTATTCCGGTAATTAATGACATCCCGGAAATGAAATGTTTAGAACTGGGAATTAATATCAATCCCGAGGGAAAAATATATCTTGCCCCATCGGTAGCCAGTTATGTCGGCGGGGATATTACTGCCGGAGTTTTTGCAGTGCCGATTTGGATACGGGAAGGCTTCAGCATGCTGGTGGATTTAGGAACAAACGGGGAAATCGTTTTTGGCAACAAAGATTTTTTAATGACCTGTGCCTGTTCAGCCGGTCCGGCCTTTGAAGGTGGCGAAATCAGTTGTGGAACCCGAGCTGTACCCGGAGCAATTGAACAGATATATATTAACGATAGTGATTTAAGGCCTTTTTACAATACGATCGGACATCAGAGTCCGATTGGAATTTGCGGTTCAGGGATTATCGACTTGATCTGTGAAATGAAACGAACCGGGATTATTGATGGCAGAGGCCGAATCGATCGGACTTTGGATCATCCCCGCATTCGTTTCGACGAATACAACATTGGACAATATATTTTATACTCAAAAGAATTAGATAATGGTTCCAGGGATGTTTATATTACTGAGATTGACATTAGCAGTTTTATTAAAGCGAAGGGTGCGGTATTTTCCGCTATTTATACTTTAATGGAAAGCCTGGAGATGCCCATTGATGTCTTAGACGACATTTATGTTGCCGGAGGCATTGGCACCAACCTGGTTATAAAAAATGCCATTGCATTAGGTATGCTGCCGGATATACCGGTAGAAAAATATCATTATATTGGCAACAGTTCAATGCAGGGGTGTTATCTTGCATTAACTCTTACTGAAGGAAAAGATAAGATTAGAGAGATTTCTAAAAACATGACTTATATGGAATTGAGCGTCTACCCAAGCTATATGGATGAATTTATATCCGCTTGCTTTATTCCTCATACAAATTTGAAATTATTTCCTTCCGTTGAATACTAAAAATAGGAGAATTAAATGGAAATTACTTTACGGGATGAAGCCGCAATTGAAGAAAAAAGAAAAGATAAAATTCCTTATGAACATTACAAGTCTTTATTAAAAGACCAGGATCCCCAGAATGTTTCAAAATTAAGTACCTGTCCGTATGATGAAGCAACAAGTTCCTTTTTAGTCACCGTGATGGGCGCACCATACAAGGTGACCTTTCCACAGGGGGATGTCACTGATTCAGAAGGACACGACTTTGACAATTACAAACTAAAAACCATGATTCTGAGATATTTAATCAATGCGAAAGGGATTTCCTCAACCGGAGAAAACATTGCTTATCGCGATGTTTCCGGCGGAAATGTGTATTTTGCATGTTTTGAAGGGCGCTGCCTGAAACGGTTTGCCTTCACTTTTAATTACAACATTGAAGGTTTGAAAAAAGCCATGGCCTTTTTAGGTGCAGAACCACAAAAGAATGGCGATTTTTCATGGCGATTCGAGGTCATTAATAATATGTTCATGACAGCGATCCTGTGGCTGGGTGATGATGAATTTCCGCCAGAGGCGCAGATTTTGTTTGATGCTAATTTCCCATCGGCTTTCAGTGCTGAGGATATGGCAGTAATGGGAGATATATTCATCCCAATTTTGAAAGATTTAAGTAAGAAATAATGAAACAATCAAAAATACAGAAAATCGATCCTCATTTTTCTGAAAGTAGCTATTTTGTAAGTCGGGATTTGTTTAAAAATCATGACCCTTTTGAAATGAGCGAAAAATCCCGATGCAGTTTTGATCAGAAAAGTGGGACCTTCGAGATAGCAGTACTGGGAGAAAAGTATATTGTTCATTATCCCAGCGGCGAGGTCTGCAATGCCCAGGAAGAAAATTTTGACAACTATTCGGTAAAAATCATTATTCTTCGATATTTAATGAATGCCAAAGGAAAAGAAAATGAAGATGAGCTAATCAGCTTTAAAGAATTTCCTGACGGCCCCCTATACTATTCTAATTTTTATAAACGTTGTATTCAGGTTTTCGCGAACATTGGCAACGAAATGCCGGATGAACTTAAAAAATATATGAACGCCATCAACGGGATCCCCTTAGGAAAAGGGGATTTATCCTGGCAGTTCACAGTCATGCCGGGAGTAACGGCGGCCGGCATCCTCTGGTTTGGTGACGATGAGTTTGAAGCAGAGGCGCAGATATTATTTGACAAAAGTTTAACAAAGGTCTTTAATATTAAAGACTTAGCAATTTTAGGAGACGTTTTGATCATTTCATTGAAAACCTTTACTTTCTCTTTAGAAAAATAAAAAAATATTCGAAAATTAATTGACAAACTTTTAACTAATATAGTACAATCTGTGTATACTTATATATACAGGTCAATATCTGTAAAAATATGTAATGGTTTTATTTTGGTTTTAAAGTGTCGAGCTTTGAAATAAATATTTTGAAAAAAGGTAACAGGTTAGGAGGAAACAAACAAATGCCATACAAAAGAACAGAACAAAAATTCAATGGCAAGATCAACGTATGTGAGATAGGTGCTGGAGATGCAGCTATAAGCATAGGTGGAGAAAAAACATTACCATTTTTAGGTGATGAAGGATTCAAAACCGCAGTTGGAATAGCAATTTCAGATGCCCCAGAAGATTGGGCTGATTGCTTCAAAACTATTTACGGTGATGATCTTAAAAACCCAGCAGCTTTCGCAAAGGCTGCAGTAGAAAAATCAGGTGCTGATTTCATACTGGTTAAACTTGCTAGCGCAGATCCAAACGGTGCTGACAATTCAGTAGAAAATTGTGTTGCTACAGCAGTAGCTGTAGAAGCTGCAGTTAAAGTGCCAGTCGTTATTGAAGGATGCAAAAACGCAGAAAAAGATGCTAAGTTATTGGAAGCAGTAGCAAAAGCTCTGGAAAACAAAAATGTTGTTTTATTCTCTGCAGTAGAAGATAATTACAAAACAATCGGTGCTGCCGGAGCAATGGCTTACGGACAGAAAGTATCTGCCGAATCTGCAGTTGATATTAACCTTGCAAAACAATTAAATATTCTATTGACACAACTTGGTGTTAAAAGTCAAGATATCGTTATGGATGTTGGTTCAGCAGCTGCCGGTTACGGTTTTGAATATGTTGCTTCAACCATGGATCGTATTCGCTTAGCAGGCCTTGGTCAAAATGATGAAAGCTTACAAATGCCAATTATAACAGACGTTTCTAGTGATTCCTGGAGTGTAAAAGAATCTGTATTTACAGAAGCTGAAGCACCAGAATGGGGTAGCTTAGAAGCCCGTGGTATTGGCATGGAAGTTACAACAGCAGCAGCATGTGTTGTTGGCGGATCAAACGCTATCATCGTAAGACATCCAGAATCAGCTAAAACAATCAAAAGCATGATTGCTGGACTAATAGGTTAAGAAAGGAAGGCGAATACAAATGGCAGTTAAAGGTTTAGATATTTTCAAACTCACTCCAAAGTCAAATTGTAAAGAGTGCGGATTCCCAACATGTATGGCTTTCTCAATGAAAGCAGCAACTGGTGCTGTTCCCATCGAAAAATGTCCACATATTTCAGATGAATCAAAAGAATTATTATCAGAAGCAACAGCTCCTCCGATGAAAACAATTAAAGTTGGATCTGGCGATGCTGAAAGAGTTCTTGGTGGCGAAACAGTATTATTCAGACATGAAAAAACTTTAGTAAGTAAAAACTTATTCGCAATTGAATTATCAGATGCAATGAGTGATGCTGAAGTAGCAGCAGCTTGTGATAAGCTTAAAAAAGTTAACTATGACCGTATTGGCGAAATGATGTTCGTTGAAATTGTTGGCGTTCGTTTTGCAGCTGATCAGGCTAAATTTGTTGCATTAGTTAAAAAAGTTACTGAATGCGGCAAAATTCCAATGATCATTACAACTGATGCTGAAGCAGCAAAAGCAGCAGTTGCAGTTGCTGGTGCCGGCGCAATCATTATGGGAGCAACCAAAGATAACGCCGCAGCAATGGTAGAAGTTGCCAAAGCAGCAGATGCTGTTCTTGGTGTTTCTGCAGACAGCATTGACGCATTACATGATTTAGTAGAATCAATCGAAAAACTAGGATACAAGAAACTTGTATTAAATGTTGGCGAAACTTCTATTAAAGAAGCATATGCAAATGCAGTAGATATTCGAACAGCTGCTATTAAAGGCAGTGACCGTACCTTCGGATATCCTTCAGTTGTATTTACAAATAAACTTGCACCTGGCGATATCAACATGCAAATTGCATTGGCTTCAGCTTTCGTTCTTCGTTACGGTTCAATCATCGTTATGGAAGAAATGGACTTTAATGCAGCATTGCCACTGTTTGGTTTAAGACAAAACATCTTTACAGATCCTCAAAAACCAATGCGTGTTGAACCTAAGATTTATGAATTCAATAAACCAACCGGCAAAGATCCAGTACTTGTTACTGTTGATTTCGCTTTAACATACTTTGTTGTTGCTGGCGAAATTGAACGTTCAAAAGTACCTGCATACTTAGCTATCCCAGATGCTGGTGGTTACTCAGTACTAACTTCTTGGGCTGCTGGTAAATTCGGTTCTACCGTAATTGCTAACTTTGTTAAAGAAAACAATATTGCAGACCTTACAACATCACGTAAGTTAATCTTACCTGGTAAAGTTGCCGTACTTCAAGGTGATTTAGCTGAATTATTACCTGAATGGGAAATAGTTGTTGGACCAACCGAAGCAATGCAAATACCTAAGTTCTTAAGAGACTTACAAGCATAATATCCAATCTGTGTCCGGGATTTCCCCGGGCACACCTATAAATATTTTTTAATTTGAAAGGGGAACAATATGTCAAAATTCATGGTTATTGGTGAAAGAATTCACTGTATATCTCCAGCAATTCGACAGGCATTTGCAGATAGAAATCCTGATCCAATTCTTTTGAGAGCCAAAGAACAATTAACAGCTGGTGCAGACTATTTAGATTTAAATATCGGACCTGCTGAAAGAGACGGCGAAGATTTAATGCAATGGGGTGTCAAATTACTCCAGGAAAACTTCGACAATGTGCCTTTAGCACTTGATACTGCAAATATGAAAGCTATTGAAGCTGGAATTAAAGTTTACAACCGCGCAAAAGGAAAACCAATCGTTAACTCTGCAGATGCAGGCGATCGAATTGGATATCTTGACTTAGCAGCTGCTAATGATGCTATGTGTATCGCTTTATGTTCAAAAGAAGGCGTTCCAGCAGATAATGACGAACGTATTATGTATTGTTCTGAATTATTAGAACGTGGTATGGAACATGGCATGGAACCAACAGATATGTTATTTGACCCACTTTTCATCGTTATCAAAGGAATGCAGGATAAATTAATGGATGTTCTTGAAGCAATCCAGATGATTACTGACATGGGCTTGTTAACAACGGGTGGATTAAGCAACGTTTCCAACGGTGCGCCAAAACATATTCGTCCATTATTAGACTCTGCAACGATAGCAATGGCTATGCAATGTGGATTTAGTTCTGCAATCGTTAATCCTTGTGATAGAAGATTAATGGAAACTGTTGTAGCTTGTGATATTATCAAAAATAATATTCTTTATGCTGATTCAGTATTAGAGTTCTAAGATACCTTTATAAATAAATAAAAGGTATTTAAAAATAATCGAACAAGCTATTTTATATAGATATAGTGCTCGACTTTTTAGATACCTTTTTAAAAAAAAGCAATAGGTATTTGAAAATACTCAAAAAAGCCCCTGATTTATGTTCGTCACTTGCAGCACAAGAAACAAATGAACATTCAGGAGCAAAACAATAATGTATAATGTATCGATTGCCTACATTGTATAACATTTAACAATGTTTGTAAAGAACATTTTTTATTAAATGCGTACTTTTTTACAAATGCTTAAATAAATATTGTATAAAAAGGTATTGAGATATAAATTATAAAATTTAGAGAGGTAGAAAAAATATGAGTAATGAATATTTGAAATTTGATCAGACGGCTGAAGCCCTACTCGCGAAAGCTAAAAGAGATGGCGCAGAAACTATGTGGGATCGTAAAGCCGCACAGAAAACTCAATGTGGTTTTGGAGAAGCAGGAGTATGTTGCCGGATTTGTGCAATGGGACCTTGCCGTGTAAGCCCAGTACCTGGAAAAGGCGCTGAAAGAGGTATTTGCGGAGCAAATGCTGATACAATCGTAGCAAGAAACTTTGCTAGAATGGTAGCCGGCGGAACATCTGCCCATTCCGATCATGCCCGTGATATTGTTCATGCGATGCATGCAGCAAAAGCTGAGGGTCCTTTTAAAATCAGAGATGAAGCAAAATTACGAAGAATCTCTGCAGAATGGGGCATTGCCGATGCAGACACCAAAGAAACCTATGCTTTGGCTCACGAATTGTCTGAAATGGCATTGGGAGAATTCGGTAAACCTTTTGGAACACAACGTTTCTTAAAAAGAGCACCACAAGCGCGACAGGATATTTGGAAAAGAGAAAATATCGAACCAAGAGCCATTGATATGGAAGTAACCACATTAATGCACTCGACTCATATCGGATGTGCTTCAGACTATGAAAGTCTTTTCAGAAGAGGCATGAGAACGGGTATGTCAGATGGTTGGGGCGGATCGATGATCGGAACCGAATTCTCTGATATTATGTACGGAACACCTTCAGCACAAGCGTCATCTTCAAACTTAGGCGTTATCGATAAAGACCAGGTCAATATTCTGATTCATGGCCATGATCCCAATCTTGCCGAAATGATTGTTTTGGCTGCTGAAAATCCTGAAATGATTGAATTGGCAAAAGCTAAAGGTGCTAAAGGCATTAACATCGTTGGTATGTGCTGTACAGGTAATGAAATGACCATGAGACATGGCATCAAAATTGCCGGTAATTTCTACCAACAGGAACTGTGCATCATTACCGGTGCGATTGAAGCGGCTGTCGTAGATGTTCAATGTATTTTCCCAGCACTTCCTGCACTGGCTAAAAAATATCATACGCGTTTTATCAGTACTTCTGAAAAAGCAAAGATCTCTGGAGATATGTTCATTCAATTCTCTGAAGCAACCGGTTTGGAAAATGCCAATGAAATCGTAAAAATTGCCGTTGAAAATTTTGTAAACAGAGATGCTTCCAAAGTTGAAATTCCTGATCTTAAATCAGACACAATGGTTGGATACTCTGTTGAAGCGATTATCGATCATTTGGATAAAGTAGTAAACACAAACACTTCTGACCCAATGGGAACCGTTAAACCACTAACCGATGTTATCTATGCCGGCGTTATTCGTGGGGCGGCTGGTGTTGTTGGTTGCAACAACCCTAAAGTTGAACATGATTATGCTCATGTAACAATTATCAAAGAACTGATCAAACGTGACGTCATCTGTGTCGTTACCGGTTGTGCCGCTCAGGCTGCTGCAAAAGCTGGCTTATTACAGTTGGAAGCTAAAGAATTGTGCGGTCGTGGCTTGAAAGAAGTATGCGAACGTGTCAATATTCCGCCAGTTCTTCATATGGGATCTTGCGTTGATATCAGCCGTATCCTTCACTTAGTAAACTTATGTGCTGACGTAAAAGGTATCGATCCTGCATTATTACCAGTTGTTGGTATTGCACCAGAATGGATGTCAGAAAAAGCCGTATCAATTGCTAACTACGTTGTTGGTTCTGGTATTAATACTTACCTTGGCGTCATTCCACAAGTTTTAGGAAGTCCTAACTTCACAAAATTATTGACCGAAGATTGTCAGGAATTCCTGGGCGCTCACTTCGTATTTGAAAAAGATCCGCTGGTTACAGTTGATAAAATCATGGTCGATTTAGAAGATAAACGAACAGCATTAGGTATCTAATTTATAAAAGATAGACAGGTGATATAAATGAAAATTGCAATAACAGGAAAAGGCGGGGTTGGAAAAACAACCATCGCAGCGAGTTTAAGCCGATATTTTGCCGAAGCAGGATTTAACGTATTAACTGTTGATGCAGATCCAGATGCAAATCTCGGGCTTGCTCTGGGCATGAGCGAAGAGATGATTGCCAGCATTGTGCCGATTTCCGAGATGAAAGATCTTGTCGAAGAACGGACCGCTGCCAATACAGGATCTTTTGGTTCAATGTTTAGAATGAACCCTGAGGTTGCCGATATTCCAGCGCGTTATGCTAAAGAATTTAATGGCGTTAAGCTTTTAACGATGGGAACGGTTGATACCGGAGGTTCTGGTTGCGTCTGTCCTGAACACGTTTTGTTAAAAACGCTGATGAATCATTTGGTACTTTATCAAAAAGACGTGGTTGTTATGGATATGGAAGCCGGAATTGAGCATTTGGGGAGAGGAACGGCCGGAGCAGTCGACGCATTTATTGTTGTTGTTGAACCGGGAGTTCGCAGTATTCAAACCTATCATAAAGTTAAATCCATGGCGATGGATATTGGTGTCAAGCAAGTTTATGTTATTGGAAATAAAATCCGGAATGACGGAGATATTGCCTTTCTTACAGAAAAAATCGGAGCAGAAAACATTGTTGGTTTTTTAAACTATCGTGATGAAATCTCCGAATCAGACAGAAACAATAAATCACCCTATGACGATCCAGTCATGAAGACTGACATTGCTGCTCTTGGCAAAAGAATTCAAGAGATCGTACAGGAAAAAAAGAAATAGAGTTACAAAAATCTTATATTAATTGAACCAATTTAAGGAGGAAAAGTCCATATGAATATGAATCTTTTAGATATTATTTACGACGGTCAAGCCCAATATCTTCAACGTGCTGAAGAAATGGTTGCCAAGGTTGTCGCTGAAAAGGGAAAAGAAACACCCGTTAAATTCCCAGGTACTGCCTACGCATTACCTTGCATCTACGCTATTACAGGTAAAAAAATCACCAATGTAGGTGAATTGGAAGAAGCTTTGGCACTGGCAAAAGAATACATTCATCCAGCAAAAACTTTACAAGCTGGTTTAGATGCTGGTACCGCTTCTGCTATGTTAGCTGAAATTATTGAAGCAGTGAAATTTGTTTATGATCCAATCCCATACAAAGGCCGTGACGCAGAAGATTTAAATACTGCAGATGTACGTACTTTAGGTTTCTTACCAGATGCAGAAGTTCGTTCATTCGGTGTTGCGTTAGTTACACAGGATATTCCAGGTGTTGCTGTTCTTATCGGTGAAGCACCAGATTCTGAAACACTGGCAAATGTTGTTAAAGATTATCAACAAAAGGGTTTATTGACCTTCATGGTTGGTAAAGTAATTGATCAAGCTATTGAACAAAACATTAAAATGGGTGTAGACCTTCGAGTTATTCCATTGGGATATGAAATCGAATCTGTTATCCACGTTGTTTCTGTAGCAATCCGTGCCAGCTTAATCTTCGGGGCAACAAAACCAGGAGATTTCCTTGCTCATAGAACTTATACAAAAGATCGTGTTAAAGCGTTTGTTAATGTATTTGGCGGATGGGATAACAAAATTATTGCTGCCGGTGCTGCTGCCATTGAATTAGGCTTCCCAGCAACTGTAGATAAATACATCAATGAAGTACCAACATTATTACTCTATCAACCAGATTACGAAAAGGTTGTTGCTACTTCTCTTGAAGCTAGAGGAATTAAAATTAAAATTACCGAAATCGACTGTCCAGTATCTGTATCTTCAGCATTTGAAGGCGAACGTGTTCGTAAAGATACCATGTTTGCTGAATTCGGCGGAAACAGAACACCAGCTTGGGAACTTGTAACAAGCATTGATTTAGCAGATGTCGAAGATCATAAGATCACTCTTATCGGACCAGATATCGACGATGCCATGTTCGAAGAAGGAAAAACGGTTCGTTTACCTTTAGGCGTTTTAGTTGAAGTTGCCGGTAAAGATATGCAAGCAGATTTTGAAACCGTTCTGGAAAGACGTATTCACTATTTCTTGAACTATGTTGAAGGTGCAATGCATGTTGGACAGAGAAATAGTTCTTGGATCCGTTTAACCAAAGAAGCATATGGAAAAGGCTTCCGTTTGAAACATATCGGTGAAGTACTGTATGCAAAAATGAGAGATGATTTTGATAAAGTTGTTGATAAATGTCAAGTAACTATTTATACAAACAAAGAAGATGTTGAACGACTTTATGCAGAACGTGCTAAACCAGTATACGATAAACGTGATACCAGAATGGCTGCTTTGACAGATGACAACGTAGAGGAATTCTATACTTGTTTATTATGTCAATCATTTGCTCCAAGCCATGTTTGTATCGTTACACCAGAACGTTTAGGTCTTTGCGGTGCGGTTTCCTGGTTGGATGCTAAAGCAACCAAACAATTGGATCCTACCGGACCAAACCAACCGGTTGTCAAGGGCACAGCTATTGATGAACGTCTTGGAATCTGGGATTCAGTTAACGAAGCAGTTGCTACCAACTCACAAGGTGCAGTTGAATCAGTAACACTTTATTCTATTCTTGAAGATCCAATGACTTCCTGCGGATGTTTCGAATGTATCTGTGGAATTATGCCAGAAGCAAACGGTGTTGTTATTGTAAATCGTGAGCATGCTGATATTACTCCAGTAGGTATGACCTTCGGTGAATTGGCTTCAATGACAGGTGGTGGAGTTCAAACTCCAGGTTTCATGGGTCATGGTCGTCAATTGCTTGGTTCTAAAAAATTCATGTCTGCTGAAGGCGGCTTGGAAAGAATCGTATGGATGCCAAAAGCATTAAAAGATGATGTTGCTGAACGTATGAATAAAGCAGTCAAAGAGATGACAGGCATTGATAATTTCGCAGACATGGTTTGTGATGAAACAATCGCTGTTGATTCTGAAGCAGTATTAGAATTCTTAGAAACAAAAGGACATCCAGCATTAGCTATGGATCCAATTATGTAATTAATTTTTGACCGAGTCAAAAACTGTATGTCTGAAGGCAGAACACATTTGTGTTCTGCCTTTTTTCGCATCATGGACACAGATATCATTGAAAATATTGAGTTGCCATGTATTTTTTAAGTAAAAAATGTTATAATTAAAACAGTGAAAAATGAAAAATAATAGGAGGAAATAAAATGTCTGAAGATAAAAAACTCCATAGTCATGGTGAACATCATGACCACACAGAAGGACATCCGCATGAAGGATGTACCAAACACGAACATGGAAGTGAAGAAGGCCACGAACACAGTCATGAACATGGTCATACCCATCCCCACAGTGATGACCACGGACATGAACATGAACAAACACTAGGTGAAGAACATGAGCATGAGCACACCCATGAACATACTCATCCCCACGAACATCCCCATGAACACACTCATCCTCATACTCATGGAGATGAACACGGTCACTCCCATGAAGGAAATTCTGCTGTAGAAGATAAAGATCTCGAAATTATCAGTATTCTTTTAGATCACTGGGTTTCGCATAATCAGGATCATGCTGCAGAATATAAAACATGGGTTGAAAAAATGAACAAACTGGGAAAAAGTGAAGTAGCTAAAGCGTTAACTGAAGCAATTGAGCTGATGGCAGAAGCAGACAAACATTTGATTAAGGCAAAAAAAGATTTGATCTAGACCGGTGTATAACAAATTGCTGGATTGATAATGTGAATCCAGCAATTTCTTTGCGAAAACATGTATATACTTGTATAAAATCAGATAATATAGTAAAATAAATGTATAAATATAGAAAAGTGTATGAAATTCAGGAGATGGTAATATAGTTCTTCAATTTCATATATTATTACGATGCCTGAAGGCATTGAAATTCTTTAGAAAAGGAAGAGTGAAATTGTTATGAGTTTGACAGATTTGATTTATGCTGGTTCTAATGCAGTAGCAGGTTTAACTGAAGGAGCTGTAAATGATGCCATTGAAAAATATGGCGAAAGCCATGCAGTGGGATATCCGGATACGGCTTATTTTTTACCTATTATTTATGCGGCAACTGGAGTTAAAATTAAGACCTTAGGTGATTTACCGGCGGCAGTGGGTATTTTGAAAAGTTTGATTACCAACAAGGATGATTTAGGTGAAGCATTAAATGCAGGCCTGGCAACAGCGGTTGGAGCGGAAATAATTGAAGCGATTCGTTATTTAGATGGCGATCCTTATGCCGAGGATGCTGGAATTGGCTTTGTGTCAGATCCGATCATTCGTTCCCTTGGCGTACCCTTGGTAACCGGAGATATCCCTGGAATTGCCGTTCTTTTAGGCGAATCAGCAGATCCCAAAACTTTGGCCGCTATTGTTAAAGACTATCAGGAAAAAGGTCTATTGACTTTTATGGTTGGGAACATCATTGAGCAGGCTTCAGAAGCAGGCGTGAAAATGGGCCTTGATTATCGTGTCATTCCATTAGGACACGAAGTGACTTCAGTGATTCATGTCGTTTCTGTTGCCATCCGTACAGCTTTAATCTTTGGCGCTGTTGAACCTGGAAAATTGGCGGATTTCTTAGCATATACCAAAGAAAGAGTTCCCGCTTTTGTTAACACATTTGGCCCGATCGATGAAGTGGTTGTATCAGTTGGCGCCGGTGCCATTGCATTAGGATTCCCAGTCATTGCCGATGTTGAAGTGCCGGAAGTCCCTGGAGCACTGATGACACAAGCAGATCACTCGAAAACAGTAGAAACTTCTTTAGAATCAAGAGATATTAAAATTAAAGTTACAAAAATTGACGTACCAGTTTCAGTGGCCGCAGCATTTGAAGGCGAACGTGTTCGTAAAGACACCATGTTTGCAGAATTCGGCGGAAACAAAACACCGGCCTGGGAACTGGTAACAACCGGTGATTTAGCTGAACTTGAAGATCATAAAATTACCGTTATTGGACCAGATATCGATGATGCAATGTTCGAAGATGGAAAAACGGTTCGGTTGCCTTTAGGTATCTTGGTTGAAGTTGCCGGTAAAGAAATGCAAAAAGACTTTGAAACCGTTCTGGAAAGACGTATTCACTATTTTATGAACTATATTGATGGTGCTATGCATGTTGGACAAAGAAATACGGTATGGATTCGACTGACCAAAGAAGCATATGAAAAAGGCTTCCGGTTAAAACATATTGGTGAAGTTCTTTATGCAAAAATGCGGGCAGACTTTGACAATGTTGTCGATAAATGTCAAGTGACTATTTATACAAAAAAAGAAGATGTGGAAGAAATTTATGAAGAACGCGTTAAACCAATCTATGTTCAACGTGATGATCGAATGAGCGCTTTGACAGATGAAAGTGTTGAGGAATTCTACACCTGCCTATTATGTCAATCATTTGCACCAAGCCATGTCTGCATCATTACCCCAGAACGTTTAGGTCTTTGCGGTGCGGTTTCCTGGTTGGATGCCAAAGCAACCAAACAATTGGATCCAACCGGACCAAATCAGCCGGTTGTCAAAGGCCAAGCCATTGACGAACGACTGGGTATCTGGGCTTCGGTCAACGAAGCAGTTGCTACTAATTCACAAGGGGCAGTTGAAAAAGTTACATTATATTCAATTCTTGAAGATCCAATGACTTCCTGTGGATGTTTCGAATGTATCTGCGGCATTATGCCGGAAGCAAACGGCGTTGTTATTGTAAACCGAGAGTTTAGCGATGTTTCACCAGTTGGTATGACCTTTGGAGAACTGGCTTCGATGACCGGTGGTGGGGTTCAAACTCCTGGTTTCATGGGTCATGGTCGCCAATTGATCGGTTCTAAGAAATTCATGTCGGCTGAAGGCGGTTTGGAAAGAATCGTCTGGATGCCAAAAGAATTAAAAGATGATGTTGCGGAACGATTAAATAAAGCAGTTAAAGAAATGACCGGCATTGAAAACTTTGCAGATATGGTCTGTGATGAAACCATTGCTATTGAATCTGAAGCGGTATTGGAATTCCTGGAATCAAAAGGACATCCGGCTTTGGCGATGGATCCAATTATGTAATAGTTCCATTAGGATTACTGAATAAAATAAAGATGCAGTCGCCCCTTAACTTGTGTTAAGGGGCATTCTGTGTTAGAATAATCTCAAATAAAAGAAAGGAGACTGAGAACATGTGTGAATCATCAGCTTATATGACTACTCCTGAAGGAGAAGAAAAAATAATGGACTACGTTGTTGATATTGTCCCGAATGATGATGGGAGTTTAACCCTGTCGGATTTATTGGGCGGTACAAAGATTGTTCAAGGCAGACTCAAGGAAGTAAAACTTCTTGCCCACAAAATTATTATTGAAGGAACTGTGGTTTAGTTTATGAACATCGTTGTGCTTGACGGTATGGGAGGCGGCATTGGGTCGCGAATTGTAGGAATTCTCAAAGAAGAAATGCCGCCATATATTGAAATATATGGATTAGGAACCAATGCTTTGGCAACAGCCGCAATGTTGAAAAAAGGTGCCAATAAAGGCGCAACCGGAGAAAATGCCATTGCAACAACAGTAGTTAAAGCAGATTTTATTATTGGCTCGATTGCAATGACCATTCCAAATTCGATGATGGGAGAAGTGACGCCGAGAATGGTTGAAGCCATTGGAAGCTGCGAAGGGATAAAAATATACATTCCGATTCTACCCGAAAATCATCATATCGTATCTTTGGAACAAAAACCATTGATGCTCCAAATTAGAGAAGCCGTGGCTTTGATAAAAAAAGAACTGCATTTGGAGGATGTGTAAATGGATAGCAAATTAGATATTCAAAAACAAGAAGAAATTTTCAAAGTGTTTCTGGCGCATTGGATTAACCATACAGGTGATCATATCGATGGTTATCAAGAATGGGCAGAAAAGCTCAGAGGCACATCAAAGGATGCTGTTTCAAAAGAAATATTTTTAGCGATTGAAGAAATGCGAGCTGTCCAAAAAAAAATGATGGAAGCAAAAATTCTTTTCAGAGGTTAAATTTTCAATAATTACAACAACCCATGCTTGAAAGCAGGACTAATTTGGTTCTGTCTTTTTTTGTTTAAAAAGCAAAAAAAGTTAGGACCATTTTTCATGATCGTGTATAATATAGGGAAAAGTGAGAGGAAACAATGAGATGAGGATTAAGGATAAAAAACGTTTTATTATTGCTTGCGGTGGATTAGCAGCAATATTAATTGCGATTATTGTGGTATTTACAGTCAGATTATATCACAGTGGAAATAATGCTCAAGTTGCAGATAAAACAGCAAGTGCAAAGACAACGACAACACAGGAAGCGACGACAGAAAATAATTCCCCGACAACCACGGCTGAGACTGGAAACGATGCGGGAGATAAAATAAGTAGCACATCAACAGACAGTATTACAGCGCTGGTTAATAAAAATCACAGTATTTCTGCGAGTTATGTACCCAATGATTTGGTAACTTTAGATCTTCCATCAACGCGGGATACCCAGCTTCGGAGTGATGCCGCGGAAGCGTTGGTCAAACTATTTAATGCCGCCAGCAGTGCTGGATTGGACCTTTATTGTTGTTCCGGTTATCGTTCTTACGAAACCCAATCGGAGTTATATGATTGGAACGTCAGCACTTACGGTGCTGAGCAGGCTGATCTTGTCAGTGCGCGACCGGGTATGAGTGAGCATCAGCTGGGTTTGGCGATGGATGTTACGAGTGCATCTGTTGGTTTCGATCTATTGGAAAGCTTTGGGACGACAGCGGAAGGTCAATTCCTTAAAAACAATGCCTATAAGTACGGGTTTATCATTCGTTATCCTCAAGACAAAACGAATATTACTGGCTATGCCTATGAACCATGGCACATCCGTTATCTGGGTGTGGATGTTGCGACCGATATTTACAATAGCGGTAAAACGATGGAAGAATATTACGGCGTGAATTAGTAAAAAGGTGTCAGTCAGGACACCTTTTTTATAGCGGGAAACATTCCATACAAAATAATAGTTTCCAAAAGGTTGATTTATTGATATAATAATCACGAATTTTGTGCGCCCGTAGCTCAGGTGGATAGAGCAGTAGTTTCCTAAACTGCGTGCCGGAGGTTCGAATCCTCTCGGGTGCACCATCAAATTAAAATTAATCACCTTCGGTGAGCTGCCAGAATATTAAAAACCTTTCAAGAAAATGTAAAATTTTTGAAAGGTTTTTTTGTTTATTACCGGAAAACGGGGTACATAATAAACAGAAATTAGCATTCTTATTTCCAGAGTGCTGATAAAATTATTCACAGGAGGCATTTATTTATGTTAGATCTAACACCGTTAAAAAAGAATCAGATTGCAAGGCCGGATGATGTGGTTGATTTCTATAATCTGGTTGAAAATTTCTTCAATGATGTTCAATCACCATTTAGAAGTCTTAAGAATGACACGTTTAAAATTGACGTAAAAGAAAATGACAAAGAGTATATTATCGATGCGGAAATTGCAGGGTATAACAAAGAAGATATTCATGTTAAATATAATGATGACCGACTGACGATTTCGGTTTCAAAAAAAGAAGAAAAAAATGAAGAAAATGAACGATATATCCACAAAGAACGATCTTTCAGTTCAATGCAGAGAACAGTATATCTTCCAAACGTTTCTGAAAGCGAAGTTAAAGCAGCTTTTGAAAATGGCGTATTAAAAGTAACGGCGCCAAAGTCCAAAGAAAGTGAAAAGAAAACTGAAATAAAAATTGATTGATTTAAAGCAACCTCGAGAGGGGTTGCTTTTTTGTGGAGATACGCGGTTGCTTAAGGATAAGACAAAAATCTTGCAAATTTGAATGACAAGGTTTATACTTTTAAATATTAGAAAAACGAATGAAAATCAGTTGGAATAATTTGATATGGGGAGATAGATGTGGAAGATTACAAAAAAACATTGATCGTGTTCGGCTGCCTGTTATTATTTGCGCTGATTTCGCCAGTCATTATTGCATGGTTGGATGTGATTCTTTCGCCCTATATATCGACCATCGGTTTTATCATCATTATTTTTGCAGCTACGGTTATCATTGCGTGGTTTGGAAAAATCGGTCGAAAATAATTGGCCATAAAGTTCTGATGATACGAAAAAAGAATTAAAGTAAAATTCTAATATAAAACAGGAGATAACGTTTGAAAATAAGATTAGCAGAAGAAAAAGATTACCAACGGGTATTGGATATACTAAATGAAGCGATTGAAGCAAGAAAATTTACGGCGCAATTATCTCCGGCTACGATGAAAATCCGAAAACCATGGTTCGTTCAGCATTCCGGAACCCGACATCCGATGTTTGTCGCAGAGTTGGATGGAGAAATAGTAGGGTGGACGACACTTACAGAATTTCGTTCTGGACGTGAGGGCTTCCGTTATACTTCAGAAATCAGCTATTATGTTGATAGCCGTGTCCATGGAAAAGGGGTTGGGTCAATGCTGATGAAGTGTGCCATTGAAGCGGCCCGGGAAATAGGGTTTAGAAATCTGGTTGCCATCATTTTTGACAGCAATATCGCCAGTCAATCACTTGCAAAAAAACATGGGTTTGAGCGATGGGGACATATGCCGGATGTGGTCGATATTGACGGAAATAATTTTGGCTGCGACTATTGGGGATTAAAATTGTAAAAAAAAGAAATCTTTCTTGATTGTTTCAGTTATTACTGATATAATGTCAATGTTGTTGAAAAGGCTGTGTGCCTTTTTTTATTGAGAAAATTTCAAGAGAATATGTCATGATTATTAATGTTTTTATTGACAAAAACAGGTTTATTGTGCTATTCTATGTTAGTGACTATGAAAATAGGGACCGTGTGCCTGCGTGTTCCTGCGGGTGTTGATATATAAGGATGTAGGAGGTGCTGGAATGAGAGTAAAAGTTACTTTAGCATGTACAGAATGCAAGCAAAGAAATTATGATACCATGAAAAACAAGAAGAATAACCCTGATCGTTTAGAGGCGGAAAAATATTGCAAATTTTGCAAGAAGCATACACCACATAAAGAAACGAAATAATGGATAAAGAGGGATATCATGGCAACAAATAAAAACGCAAAAAATGCCAGTAATAAACAAGGAAAAAATGATAACACCCAGAAACAGGCGCAAAAAACCGAGGATAAGGCTGCAAACCTGGTAAAAGAGGATAAAAAAACGCCTCAATCAACGGAAAAAAATGACAAAAAAACGAAAAAGAAGTCAAGTGAAAAAGGAAAAAAACCAAATATCTTTCAACAAATGGTAGGCTTTTTCAAAGGGGTTTACCGTGAGCTGAAAAAAGTTACTTGGTTAACAAAGGAAGAATTGCTTCAGCGGACGGGCATAGTAGCTGGAGTTGTTGCGATTTTTACTCTTCTCACTTGGATTGTTGATACAGGACTAGGTGGACTTGCCACGTTATTTTTAAAAAAGTAGGTAAGGGAGAGCCATGGATAGTAATCAGCACGATCAACTCGATCAACAAGATCAGGCGCAATGGTTTGTTGCGCATACTTATTCAGGATATGAGAATAAAGTAAAAGCAAGCATTGAGGCTACTGTAGAAAACAGAAATATGGAGGATTTGATCCTTGAGGTTCAAGTTCCTGTACAGGAAGTCGTCGAAAGCAAAAACGGCAAACGCGTCGTAAAAGAAAAGAAACTATTTCCTGGATATGTTATGATCAAAATGTTCATGACAGATGATTCATGGTATGTAGTTCGAAATACCCGTGGTGTGACCGGGTTTGTTGGTCCAGCGTCAAAACCGGTACCGTTGTCCAAAGCTGAATTAAAAAGCATGGGCATTCGTCAACAGCGTGTGGAAATTAGCATGAAGGTTGGAGAAGAGGTTAAGGTTACTGAAGGACCGCTTGAAGGTTTCACTGGAATTATTGAAGAAGTACATCCGGAAAAATCAAAGGTTAAGGTCAATGTTTCCATGTTTGGCAGGGAAACGCTTGCTGAACTGGGATTTGAACAAATAGAAAAAATAAACACTTAAGGAAAAACTATTCTTCATGCTAACTCCGTTCGGAGTAAAAAATACTATATTAAAATGAAGGAGGTGTTAACATGGCAAAGAAAGTAATGGGACTAATAAAATTACAAATACCTGCCGGTAAAGCAACACCAGCACCACCAGTTGGTCCTGCACTGGGACAACATGGTGTTAACATTATGGGATTCTGTAAAGAATTTAATGCAAAAACTGCAAATGAAGCAGGAATGATTATTCCTGTAGTGATTACTGTTTATCAAGATAGATCTTACTCGTTTATTACAAAAACTCCACCAGCCGCTGTTCTTCTAAAGAAAAGCGCAGGAATTGAGTCCGGATCTGGCGTACCTAACAAAACAAAGGTAGCGACTGTCACGAATGAACAGATAAGAGAAATTGCAACATTGAAAATGCCGGATTTAAATGCGGCAACAGTAGAATCAGCAATGAGAATGATCGCAGGAACAGCCCGTAGCATGGGCATCACAATCGAAGAATAATTTTAGAAGGTAGAAACACCTTAAGTGGGAGGGAAACCGCTATTACCACAAGGAGGCAGAGATGAAAAAAGGAAAAAAATATCAAGACTTGGTAAAAAGCTTTGACAAGCAAGAATTATTCGATCCAGAAGCAGTTATTGCTCAGGTAAAGAAACTTGCAACAGCAAAGTTTGATGAAACGATTGAACTGCATATTAGATTGGGTGTTGACTCACGTCATGCAGATCAACAAGTTCGTGGAGCTGTCGTTCTTCCACATGGTACAGGTAAAACAGTTAAAGTTCTTGTTATCGCAAAAGGCGATAAATTGAAAGAAGCTGAAGAAGCCGGTGCAGATTTCTTTGGTGAAGACGATATGATTGATAAAATTCAAAAAGAAAACTGGTTTGATTTTGATATTATGATTGCTACCCCTGATATGATGGGTAAAGTTGGTCGTTTAGGTCGAGTATTAGGACCTAAAGGATTAATGCCTAACCCTAAATCCGGAACAGTAACCATGGACGTTGCTAAGGCTGTTGCCGATACAAAAGCTGGTAAGGTAGAGTATCGTTTAGACAAAACCAATATTATCCATGTAATCATTGGTAAGGCTTCTTTCTCAGAAGAAGCATTGCATGAAAATATGAGAGTAGTACTGGATGCCGTAAAAAAAGCAAAACCAGCAGCATCTAAAGGTTTATACTTTAGAAGTGTCACGTTAGCAAGCACCATGAGTCCTGGGGTAAAAATCAACACTGGAAAAATCTAGGGTTAATTAATTTTACAAAGCCCTAAAACGACTTGACATAGAAAATGACAAATGATACAATAGCGTCGTTGTCAAAGAATATCATTCATCCATAGACAGTAGGTGTTCCATAAATCCTACCGAGGCTGAAGAGAAAAAGCTTATATTAATAATAAAGCTCTCTTCACACGGTGGAGTGAGCTTTTTTGATACGATTTTTTAAAGGAGGTGCACATAATACATGCCAAAGATTGAAATAAAACAAGTTGTTGTACAAGAAATTGCAGAAAAATTCCGCAATGCTCAGACAGCGATACTCGTTGATTATCGCGGTTTAAACGTTGAAGAAGTGACTGAGCTTCGTGCTAAAGCACGCGCAGCAGGCATTGACTACAAAGTTTACAAAAATTCAATGATGCGGTTTGCAGCCAAAGAAACAGGCTATGAAGGTCTTCTAGACGTTCTGGTTGGTCCGACTGCTGTTGCTTTCTGTGATACTGATCCAGTAGCACCAGCGAAATTATTAAATGATTTTGCAAAACTGCATAAAGCATTAGAAATTAAAGCCGGTATGGTTGACGGTAAGTGTTTAGACGTTAAAGGCGTTGAAGCTCTTGCAGAATTACCATCACGAGAAGTATTGGTTGCCAGAGTTCTTGGCGGCTTAAACGCACCAATTTCAGGTTTTGTCAACGTTTTAAACGGAAACATGCGTGGATTGGTTGTCGCTTTAAATGCGATTGCAGAACAAAAACAAGCCTAGTTCAATAGGTAAAATTAAATTATAGAAAGAATATTTGGAGGCAATAATAAGATGGCAAGTGAAAAAGTAACACAATTAATTGAAGATGTAAAAGGTTTAACTGTATTAGAATTATCTGAATTAGTAAAAGCTTTAGAAGAAGAATTCGGTGTTAGTGCTGCTGCTCCTATGGCTGTAGCTGCTGCTCCTGCTGCTGGAGCTGCTGTAGAAGCTGAAGAACAAACTGAATTTGATGTAATCTTAACGGCTGTTGGAGATCAAAAAATCAAAGTAATCAAAGTTGTTCGTGAATTAACTGGTTTAGGCTTAAAAGAAGCAAAAGCAGTAGTTGATGAAGCTCCAAAAGCAATCAAAGAAGCCGCTACTAAAGAAGAAGCTGAAGAAATTAAAGCTAAAATTGAAGAAGTAGGCGGAAGCATCGAAGTAAAATAATTGCTCGATAACCTATATAAAAAATCACTTGCTTGCGCAGGTGATTTTTTTGTTTATACAAGCGTAGGTTACTTTGGTAATCGAACCTTTGATTTTCGCGGAAGCAACGATCCAAATGAGTGCTTGCACATGATTGGTGACGATCCGCCTTCGCAAACCAAAGAGAAACACGCAAAGCGTGTCGCTTGCGGTTTAACAGACGAGGATCTGAGAAAGAAGAACAATGGGAAAAAAACAGTCGAATCAAGTTAAGGAAATTACACCCATGGAAGTGGATTTTCCCCAATGGTATACGGACGTTATATCAAAAACAGAAATGGTGGATTATTCACCCGTAAAAGGTTTCATGGTCATACGTCCCTATGGTTATGCTATTTGGGAATTAATCCAAAAAGCTTATGACAAACGTTTTAAAGAAACGGGTCATGAAAATATGTATTTTCCACTTTTAATACCGGAAAGTCTTTTAAAGAAAGAAGCGGAACATGTTGAAGGTTTTGCCCCGGAGGTAGCCTGGGTAACTCATGGCGGAGATAAGGAGCTGGGGGAACGATTGGCTGTCCGTCCGACTTCAGAAACCATTATCTGCAGTATGTATTCAAAATGGCTCAATTCCTACCGCCAACTGCCATTTTTATATAACCAATGGTGTAATGTTGTACGTTGGGAAAAAACAACCCGTCCATTTTTAAGAACATCGGAATTCTTATGGCAGGAAGGCCACACGCTGCATGAAACGGCGGAAGAAGCACAGGCAGAAACGATGCAGATGTTGGGAATCTACCGCGAAATTGCCGAAACATGCCTGGCAATGCCGATGGTTGTCGGACAAAAAAGTGAAAAAGAAAAATTCGCGGGTGCTGATGCAACCTATACAATGGAAGCATTAATGCATGATGGGCAAGCATTGCAGTCCGGAACATCCCATAATTTGGGGCAGCATTTCACAAAAGCTTTTGATATTACCTATCTTGATCGAAATAATGAACAATCATATCCTTATCACACGTCATGGGGAGTATCAACCCGTTTAATTGGGGGTATCATTATGGTACACGGGGATGACAATGGATTGGTTCTGCCGCCAATGATTGCGCCGATTCAGGTGGTTGTTATTCCTGTCGCTCAGCATAAAGAAGGCGTTTTAGACAAGGCTTGGGAGATTGGCAAGATCCTTGAGAAGGAATATCGAGTAAAAGTTGATGATTCAGACGGTTATTCTCCCGGTTGGAAATTTAACCAGTGGGAAATGAAGGGCGTTCCGATCCGGTTGGAAATTGGACCGCGTGATATTGAAAATGGACAATGTGTTCTGGCACGCCGGGATACCGGTGAAAAGATTCAGGTCAGTCTGGAAGATGTTCTTAAAGCGGTTGGCGATTTATTAAAAGAAATTCAAAGTAATTTATATGATAAAGCACTGAAAATGCGTGAGGAAAAAACATCAACAGCAGAAAACACCGATGAATTTAAGAAGAACCTCAAAGAAAATCCCGGTTTTATAAAAGCCATGTGGTGTGGAGAACGCAGCTGTGAAGATGAAATCAAGGAGGATACCGGAGCTTCAATTCGTTGTATTCCTTTTGATGATGAACAGGAAGTTCTATATGAAGGTAAATGCGTATGCTGTGGAAAGCCAGCTAAAAAAATGGCTTATTTCGCGCGAGCATATTAAAGTGTGAGGATATGTGTGAACACGTGAGCAGCATTGAATTGACCAGCCTTAAGTTTATTTTGAACGAAACTGAATTTTATGAGCGGATCCGAATGGAAAGAGGAACAAGACGTGCAAAGCCCATTGAACGGATTTTAGATAGCGCCAAAGAGATCCCCAAACCAAAGGCATTATATTGTGTATCCGAGGCGAAAATTGTCAACGATTCTCAGTTTACATTAGATGGGATTTTATTCACCAGTAAAATTGGGGTTGAGAAAATTGCCGATTCAAAATTTGTTATTCCGAATATTGTGACAGCCGGTGTAGAAATAGAGGATTACTGTTTCACCAGAGAAAGTGTTCTGGAACAATACATTGTTATGGAAATATGCAATTTTGCCTGTCAATTTGCGAAGGATGCAATGATCCGTGATATTAAGAAGAATTATGGTATCGCATTAAAAGAATGTATTTTTCCCGGAGAAGAAGGCTTTCTTTTGGAGTCGGGAAAAAAAATATTTGATGTTTTTGGCGATGTTGAAAGTAAAATTGGCGTTAGTATTTCAGAAATGGGACTGCCAACTCCCAGTCGATCGGCTTATTCAATTTGTTTTGCCTAAAAATGATAACTAAAAAGAGGCTCGATGAGCCTCTTTTTTAGTGGAATGATGTCTTATGACTTTTTTAGTTCGGCTAAAATATCGATCATCCGCTTATTAAAAACAGGGTGAACAAAATAGGGAGCGATTTCAGCCATGGATTCCATGACAAAAGCCCGTTCGTGGATGCGCGGATGGGGAAGAAGAACATGAGGATCATTGCTGATCAGCTGATCATAAAACAAGACATCCAAATCGATGGTTCTGGGACCCCAGTGAATTGTGCGTTCACGTTTTAGATCAAGTTCAATTTCCAGCAGCAAGGTCATCAGTTCCCGCGGTGGTAAAAATGTTTTGGCCTTGACAACACCGTTAAGGAAAGGAGCCTGATCGGTATAGCCCCAGGGTTCGGTTTCAATAATTGTGGACTGAGTAAGAATCTGAAGGCCTTCGGTATTTTTAATTGCTTCAATGGCGGCTTCTAAATTTTGGGAGCGATCGCCCATATTCGTGCCTAAGCCAATAAAAACCTCATGCCATTCGCGATTGATTTCAATGGCCACAGTATCCAGTGATTTTAGAATAGGCGCCCATGGCTTTTTAATCATCAGGCTTACTTGGGAAACCATGGGATAATGGTTTAAAATATAGATGACAAGCATTTCCCCGGCGGTTTCAATAAGATCATAACTTGCTTTCTTAAATTCGGTTTCAAGAGCCTGACATAAATCACCATAATGAACAGACTTTGATAAATCACCGGTAATCGCGGCTTCGCGCATATCGAGGCTCAACGTTACTGAGATCAGAAATTTTTGACCAAGCTTTTTTTCTTCAGGAAAAACACCGTGATAGGCAAAAACTTCCAGATCTTTTATATAGAGCTTATCCATGATTCCCCCTTCAAAATTGCTGCGGTCATGATTGCCGCACGTTTGTTTTCCAGCACATCATGGACGCGAATAATGGATGCGCCTTTCATAATGCCGATAACAGTAGTGGCGACGGTGCCTTCCACTCGTTCGTTTACCGGTAAGTTTAAGGTTATACCAATGAAGCCTTTCCGTGAAGTCCCCAGAAGAATCGGCAGGCCGAGAGTTTGCAGGGATTCCAGGTGCTGGATGGTTTTCATATTTTGATGGTAGTCTTTGGCAAAACCGATGCCGGGATCAAGAATAATGGAATCTTTAGATACTCCGGCGTTTAAAGCAATGGCAATGGATGCTTCCAGATCTTGATAGATATCAGTCATAAGATCGGTATAATTTTGATTATCCCGATTATGCATCAGGATACATGGAACTTTATGTTTGGCAGTGACCTCGGCAAGATAGGGATCATTTTTAAATCCCCAGATGTCGTTGATCAAGTCTGCACCGGCGTTAAGGGCCGCTTCACCAACCTGCCCTTTATAGGTATCGATGGAAATTGGAATATCAAAACGCTGATGAATCGCTTCAATCACGGGGATAATCCGATCAATTTCTTCTGCATCGCTGATAACGGTGTAGCCGGGTCGCGTGGATTCACCGCCTAAATCGATAATATCCGCGCCGTCGGCGATCATTTTTTCAACATGTCTAAGACTAGTATCTAAGGTATTGTGGGTGCCACCATCAGAAAATGAATCGGGGGTGACGTTTAGAATCCCCATGATGTAAACTTTGTTATTTAAATCAAAAATTTTGTTGCCAATTTGCATTTGGTCTCCTTTGTTGAGGTTTTAGCAAAACGACGATTTAATGTCCGTTGTTGCTGAATATCAATTAGCATTCAGCAACAACGGACATTTGAATCAATTTACCAATTGTTTTGCGCTAGCCTGTTTCTAATAAATGATCCTAAGATTCTTTTTCTGTGTCGGCCAATCACATTCTTTTTCAACCTGACAAGAAAAACATTCCCGGGAAATTTTGTCGCTTTCGTAAAAAATCTTACTGAATGCTTTGGCCTCTGGGTTGCGATGATTAAGGATCGCATCCAAAATGACGTCTTTTTCAACAGTATCATAATCCAGGGTGTTGAGTAATGGAATAGCTAATTCGTGCGATGCAATTTCGTGCGGCGTCTTATTTTCATACTGAACAAAACGACCAATATCATGCAGCAGTGCTGTTGTATAAATAAGATCCCGGGAGCAGTTTAATCCAGATTCCTGGGCTTTTATTGTGGCAATGCGGGCTACGGATAGATAATGCGAAACATCATGCCGACAAAACTTTCGTTGCGCTTCACAGATTTTGATTTTGGTTAGATACTTTTGATAGTCTTTATTTTGTAAAAGATGATTGGTGTTTTTCAAAGGATCCATTGATCACTCCTACTTTATGCTTAAAAGGTTATGAACTTCGTCTTTTAATTCTTTGTTATTTTCAAAAATACCTGCTTGCATAGCGGTGACTGTTTTTGTTCCCGGACGTTTAACCCCACGCATATTCATGCATAGATGTTCAGCTTCAATAATAACCATGACACCCCGAGCATGAAGATATTTCATCATGGCATCACCAATATCAGTGGTTAAGGATTCCTGAAGCTGTGGTTTTTTTGAACAAACATCAACGGTTCGCACCAGTTTTGAAAGTCCGGCCACGCGGCCATTGGGAATGTAAGCAATATGAACCTTGCCATAGAAAGGCAAGAGATGGTGCTCGCACATTGAATAAAAAGGAATGTCTCGTTCGATAACGATATCGTCTGATTTAACAGCAAAGGTTTTTGAAAGATGAAGCTCTGGAGTTTCATGTAATCCAGAAAAAATTTCGGCATACATTCTGCCAACCCGCGCCGGGGTTTCAACCAGCCCTTCACGAGTCGGATCTTCTCCGATGGCTTCTAAAATCATAACTACAGCTTCTTGAATTTTCTTTTGATCGATCATTTTTCTCCTATCGCCAAACCAATAAAGCGTTGATTTGGAATGGTTTTTACTAAAACCAAATAAAAAAAGCATTACTCAAATAAAACAAAATGTTTTAAGCAATGCTTCCGCAACCCTTAATTGGTAGCTTAAGGGGTCCAGCGGAAGCAACAAGATATCGCAATGAGTTCATTTCGTTTAAAGGCAACTTCCCATCCTCTAACACTTCACGCATCTTATCTACTCTGTTATATTTAATTGAGTGTATTTTAACATGCGAAACGTTTATATTCAAGAGTAATATTAAGTATATCAATAACTGAATAAACTTATCGATAAATACGTTTTTTGGTTAAAAAAAACAGTTTGAAAATTCTAGAACTAAAAAGAGAAATTAATTGAAAAAATTCAACCGCTTTTAGATGGTATTGTTAAAATAATGTAATCGAATACGTGATAAACTATCTATTTTACGAAAATAGGAATGGAATATAATCGTTTAATTAAGAACATTATGTTAGAATAATTAATATAAACAGACCGGAATCAAAAAATAATGGGATTTTAAGATGGAGGCGATTGATGATGGAAGAAAAACAGCATAAGAATAAATTCTATTCACTGGATAATGCCGGATTTTTATATACGGCCATTGCATCCTCCCGGATGTCAACCGTGTATCGAATATCGGTAGGGTTATCTGATCCAGTTGATGCGACTATTCTTCAAAAAGCGCTGGAACAGATTATTCATCGTTTCCCTTATTTTCAGGTAACCCTGAAACGGGGCATTTTTTGGTATTATTATCAGCACACCGAGGCGATCCCTAAGGTTGGGGAAGAAACCTATTATCCTTGTAAAACGATGCGGCAGCGGCAGGGAAAAACCTTTCCATTTCGGGTATTGTATTATAAATCCTATATTCACGTTGAATTTAATCACAGTATCTGTGATGGTGCTGGGGGATTGGTATTTACCCAAACCTTGCTCATCGAATATTTTAAAATACAAAAAGGAATCAGTCCCAAGAATTTGGGTAAAGCCATGGATATCGAGTCTGAAGTTGATCCCAAAGAATTTGAAGATTCGTTTAAAGTCTATTACAAAGGAAAGGTGCCATCACCGCCGAGCAGTAGAAAAGTATTCCATTTTCCTTTTGAGTTGCTTGATAAAGGGGAGTATCTTTTGCTCACCGGAATTGTTCCGGTTGATCCGCTTTTAGGTCTGGCAAAGATACATCAGTGTACCATTACCCAATTTATGCTGGCCTTATACTTTGAAAGCATTCAGGAATACATCCAGGGTTTACCGATGAGTGAAAAAAAGAAGCAACGTCAGCTAATAGCCATAAATGTGCCGGTTGATTTAAGAAAAATGTTTCCCTCCATTACGCTAAGAAACTTTTTTATCAGTTTAAATCCGGAAATTGATTTAGCTTTTGGTTATTATACGCGTGAGGAAATCATTGAGCAAATAAAGGGATACATGGGTTTATACATGAATAGAAAAAATATCAATCGTTATATTTCAAGGAATGTGCGAAATGAGCAATTTATATTTTTGAGAATCATTCCACTTTGGGTTAAAAAGCTTTTGATGCCAATCGTTTATAATCGATTTGGAGAACGGGGATATACCAGTGGGCTTTCGAACCTGGGTGTTGTCTCTGTACCTGAAGAAATTAAGGCTTATGTTAAAAGTTTTGAAGTTTTCCCGCCGCCCAGCGCGGAAAGTCGGCTTAAGCTGGTGATGGTCAGTTATAATGGCAGTCTTTCCCTTTCATTTGGAAAAACGACCGGGGAAACAGTGATAGAAAAAATATTTTTTAGAAAAATAAGAAAGTTAGGCATTCCTGTGAAAATAGAAACGAACAAGAGGTGAAGAAATGGCTTATTGTCCAAAATGTGGGGTTGAAGTTGAACACGGTGTAGAAAAATGTCCCTTGTGTGATTTCCCGATTCCCAATGTCGGCGATGCGCATGAGTCTGTGAATAGTAAATATCCTCAGGCGATCAATACTTATTCGGAAGACCATCTGGGGAAAAAAAATCTGGCCTTTTTTTCGATTGGCATCATTGCCTTGAGCATGGTCGTGATCATCGGTGTGGTTTATTTGGTTTATCCCTGGAATCATGCGCTGCTCAAATATGCGGCATTGGGATTCGTCAGCATCTTTGCCATCATTTTTTTCGCTATGAATTATTTAAAACCCAATTATAATTACCTTGGCGCTTATCTGACGGTGGTGATAACCTGTTATTGTGTCTATAATATCAGCGGCAGTCAGAATAATTGGTTCTTAGATTATGCACTGCCCATAGCGACCCTGCTGTATTTAGGCGTCAGTCTGTTCCGATTGGTTCTTAAGCATACCCGGCATCAAAGTAAATTTGTTTTTATTCCTACGAATATCATTATTTTCGGCATTGTTTTAGCCATTGGTCTGGATGGAATTATTAGTTTGAATATCTTGGGCAACCTTCATTTGACCTGGTCTTTGGTGGTAGCGGCATCCGGAGTCTGTATCATTATTTTACTTCAGACAGTTTATCACCGGATTCCGGAAAAGACGAGAAAAATAATCCGCGAGAAATTGCATATTTAAATATCAATGAATGGCCAAAGAATTATGGGTAACGTCAAAATCATTGATAGATTAATAAAAAATATAAACCTGAATTATACGGTTCAATCCCGGTAGTTCAGGTTTTTTTTCTTAAGAACTCTTAATAATAATAAAATTCCTGATTAGCGAAAGTAAATAAAACAGATCCGGATTTTGATTAACGATACGCCGATTTTAATTAAAGTGTAACGTTAATAGAAAAACGATATATTTAGCGAAAATAGGTTTAAACATAAGAAAAATTGAGCGAAAAATTCTATCTACAGATTAAAAAATTATCCGTGTGATTGAATGGTTTTGTGTTAAATTGAGGAACCATCATTTGATGGTTGAGAAAATTAATTAAAGGAGGCATTATAATGGCAATGCAAATCACACCAGAAGAAGCCGTTAAAAAAATCAAAAATAAATCCTCGGTTATGATCGGCGGATTTTTAGGAGCTGCCGTTCCGCTTGTTATGATTGACAAAATGGTTGCAGAAAAAATAAAGGATTTAACGGTGATCAGTATTGGTGCAGGTTATCGTGGTGGCGGGGTGGATATCGGAAAATTAGTTTTGAACCGGCAGATTGCTAAGTATATTACTGCCCATGTTGGAACGGATCCTAATTTGATTAAACAGATTGTCAATCAGGAAATAGAACTGGAGCTAAGTCCGATGGGTACTTTTGTTGAGCGAGTGCGTGCCGGTGGTGCCGGTTTGGGTGCAGTCGTAACACCAGTGGGAATTGGCACAGAAGTTGAAGATATGGCCGAAAAAATTATAATTGATGAAAAAGAATATCTGTTATTCAAACCAATTCATGCCGATGTAGCCATTATTAAAGCTTTTCGAAGCGATTCATTGGGAAATCTGCAATACAAAGGAATGAGCAATACAAATCCCATTATGGCGACAGCAGCCGATATTGTCATTGCTGAAGTAGATGAAATTGTTGAGGTGGGAGAAATCAACTGTGAAGCGATTGGAACACCGGGAATTTTTGTTGATTATATTGTCCAGGGACATACTTATGAGGAACGAAAAGAAATTTATGAAGCCTTGTGGATTTCCACAAATAAATTATAGGAGGTTGGAAAATGCCGAAAAATTATATCGCGAAACGGATTGCAAAAGAATTTAAAGACGGCATGTATGTTAATTTGGGAATTGGTATTCCTACTGAATCTGCAAATTATATACCTGAAGGCACGCATGTTTATTTGCAAACAGAAAATGGCGGACTCATGTTTGGGCCAAAACCGCAAAGAGGAGAAAGTAATCCGGATATTGCCAATGCCGGAGCAGAACCGATTACCATGCTTCCAGGCGGAGCCGTTTTTGATGTGGCAACCTCCTTTGCCATGATCAGGGGGGGGCATATTGATATGACTGTGGTAGGGGCGTTAGAAGTTGATCAAGAGGGCAGCATTGCCAGTTGGAAAATTCCCGGCAAATTACTAACCGGAATGGGCGGAGCAATGGATTTATTGTATGGCTGTAAAGAAGTCATTGTGGCAATGACCCATACAGATAAATACGGGAAAGCCAAAATCCGTAAAAAATGCACATTGCCGTTGACCGCTGCAGGAGTAGCGGACTTAATTATAACCGACAAAGCAGTTTTTCGTGTAAATAAAGATGGCTTATATTTAGAAGAACTGGCACCAGGTGTAACGGCTTCTGAAGTGAAACAACTGACAGAAGCAGAAATTGTCAACATTAAGGAATGGGAATAAATCGAAAGTGTTTTTCATAGTGTTTTAATCAAATAAAGCAAAATAACAAGGTGAATTTTAAGCCAGCATTCTGATTAAATGCATCAGGCGCGAACAAGTTTTGACTCTTCCAATTCGATGCATATTACCAGATAAATGTTGGCTTTAAGGTTCGTTCTTATTTTTTAAAGCAATCGGTATTTCCGATTAAGCATGTCTTCTCGTTCTTTCCAATCAGACATAAGTGTTCCAAGGGCGCCATAAAAAGATAAACTATGGTTGGGGAAACGAAAATGAAGCATTTCATGAAGGGCAATATATTCAATGCATTCTTTAGGCGTTTTGATCAATTCAAGATTAAGGATCACTCGTTTGCTTTTGGGTGAGCAGGATCCCCAACGGTCTTCGAGGCGATAAATCTTCAATTCTGGAAAGCTGACCTGATACGGAGCGGCTTTGACAATTGCGGTGGACATCGCATCCACAAAAACATCCCGGGCCTGTTCCCGGTACCACATATCTAAAACAAATTCTTTTTGTTTAGCTGAGTTCATATCCTGGACCGAAAGAACCATGTTGTAATTATCAATGATTACACCGGTATCATAGGATTCCTCCACCATTAGGCGGTAGTTATCACCAAGAAATTTATGCTTTTCTCCCGTTTGAAACTGAAAATTTTTCAAAAGTTCAGGAACGGTATCAAGATTATCAAACATAAGGTTTACCTCCATCTTCTAATAACTGATCTATAATAATTATTATATCGAAAAACCAGCCCAAGCAGAATGAAAATAGTTGTCAGCATAGGAAAAGAATTAGTAGTGGAATTACAAATTTTTGCTATCAACGATTAGACCTGTACAATCAGGAGAAAAATGTTATAATTAGATATTATAATAAGCAAAGTATTCGCAAAAACAAAAAATGAGAAGGAAAAATCTTTCAAATGAGAGGAGAATTTATGGAAACAACACTAAGTGTCACATTGATTCAACATACACCGGAACCAGAAAAATTAGTGGCGGCTGCGGCTAAGCTTTGTTACTCAAAAGCCGGTGCCAAGGAGATCATGGAAGATCTAACTGATGAAAATGTCGAAAGATTTTTATCCCGATTGATGGACATGGGTCATGCGTCACCGATTGAACATGCCACCTTTACCTTTGCCATTGAAGGCGTCAGCCGTTCATTGACCCATCAATTAGTCCGTCATCGGATGGCGAGTTTTAGTCAGAAATCGCAACGGTATGTCAGTGAAGGGCAGTTTAATTATGTCATTCCACCGGAAATAAAATCCTTGCCTGATGGGGAAAAAATATTTATTGAAGGAATGAAAAATGCCCAAATGACGTATGATCTTCTTGCCGAAAAACTTATCGCTAAGGTAACAAAGGATTTAGTTGCGACTGGCATTTCAGAAAAAAAAGCAGCTGCGGCAGCAGAAAAACAGGGAATTGAAGACGCGCGATTTGTATTACCCAATGCGTGCGAAACAAAAATTGTGGTAACGATGAATGCCCGGGAGTTGTTGCATTTTTTTAATCAACGCTGCTGTAATCGTGCTCAGTGGGAAATAAGAGAGTTGGCCACGCAAATGTTAATTGAATGTAAAAAAGTTGCACCATTGCTTTTTAAAAATGGAGGTCCGCGATGTGTCGAGGGACCTTGTCCCGAAGGCAGCATGACTTGTGGACAAATTAACGAAGTAAGAGAAAAGTTTGGGAAATTCAACAAATAAAGTTCATAAAAAAATGAAGGGTTGTGAAAAAGCATGTCAGAAATTAAAAATCCTGAAAAACAGAATGTGTTAATATCGTTAATCGTAGCTGTTTTAGGAATCGTTATTATTTTAGTGCCTTTTGTGATTGCAAGTTTGGCTAGTTATAGCTTCTATTTTATATATTTTGGCGTGCTGGTTATTCTGGTTGCCATCGGTTATAGTGTCTTTTATTACAGGCGTTATCGACAATTCAATGCTTTTTTAGAAAAAAAAGATGAATCATTGGTATGGGAATATGATGAAGCCAAATACAGAGCATTTGTTGGAGAGTTAAGTAAACTTCAAAGAAATGCTGATAAGAAAAAAGTTTGGATTCTTTTGGGATTAGAACTCATCATAGCAATATTAATGACGGTAACATTTTCCGGAAGTATGAGATGGTTGGGAGTTTTGTTTTTTGTTTTCTTTGGGGGGACTTCGTTGTTATTTCTGCTTGTATTTCCTCAAAGTTTTAAGGCCCGGGCACTTCTTAAACCGTATGTCACCATCATTAATGAGGACAGTGCCTATATTATGGGACGTTTTCATAAATGGTCGAAGGCTCAGGCAAAAATAAAAAAATATAATAATGGTGACGATGTATATAAGGTTTTAGCCATTAATTATGAGTCATTAACCAGGAATGGAAAACTTTTTCAGGAATGGTCGGCAGTGATACCGGAACCCGATGATAAAGATGTGATTGCTGAATCCAAAAAATGGATCAGTCGGATTAACAAACTTTCAAGAATTCGGGAAAAAGAAAAAGCTGAAAAAAAATCATACTCAGAACAATTTTATGATCGGATGATGGGAAAAAACAAAAAGAAAAAAGAAGAAAAAGTTCCCGATACAAAAACACTCAAATAAAACAAAAAGCCCGCAAGGGCTTTTTGTTTTATTGGGGATAAACCATGTTTTTCGGTTGCATATTTTCAAGAATCTCGGCGAGAAATTTCTTTGCTTCAAACCGAGCCATGGGAAGATTCATGTCAAGGTAATTTCCACAGTCGCGGGGAGAAGCACCAGGAATATCATCGTTAAAATCAGCCATGAAAGCGAATAATTCAGTCAATAAAGGAATAATATCCTGAGGGGTAAGTTCCCCCTTCATCAGGAGATAAAAGCCGGTACGACACCCCATCGGTCCGAAATAAACGATCTTGTCACTAAGAACGGGATCATTTCTTAAAAAGGTTGCCCCTAAGTGTTCCAAAGCGTGGAGCTCAGCGGTGTTGATGACCGGTTCTCGGTTGGGTTCTTTCATGCGAATATCAAAGGTGGTAATGCAGTGATCATCACAATAATCTTTTCGTGAAAGATAGACTCCTCGTAATAAATCCAGATGATTGATGGTGAAGCTTGCTATTTTATTCATTTTTTATTTTTCCTTTCCAGTAAGATAAAGATTAATGGTCTCCAAATAATGGAGGCGGATGTTGTGAGCGGAATAGATCCGCAGGTGCTGATCGAAATCCGCATAAGGGATGGATTTGCGTCCGTCATTTTGGGCACGATCCCAATAGGCTTTTAAGATTTCGAAGGGAAGCAGAAAGGTTTCATCACAGAATTTAAAATGAACAATGAGAAAGGAGAGCCCTTCCTGTTTGTCAAAAGCGTCCATAAATTCTATTTGATGACGGTGAATGTTGGCTATCGGCAACCGTTTCTGATTGGTTTCCTTGGCATCAAAACAGACCGGTATGCCCTGAATGTTTCCCAAATAATCCACCGTGCTCTTTTCTTCAAAATAAGCCAGCTTAATGGTTCCCTTGCCGGGGTCCAGTTCAACCGGTTTAATGGCGGTTGGTATTTTTTGAACCACCGCTAAGCCCTGCTCCAAATAAATTTTATTGGTGATATTTAAATTTTCTTCAAGTTGACTTCCCCGAAGCCCTCTACTGGTCCAATAGCCCATATCTAAACCGCGGCGTCAAAAGACTCACTGAATCCGAAATTTTTCAGTGATTTCAGAAAAATGTAAGGGAAGGGCGCCTCAAAGGTTTTATTCATGGTTGTCAGGGTGAATTCAGCACTGTGAAGCAGCTGGTTTTTTACGCCAAAATCTTCATACAAACGGCTGTTGATATGACGATTCCCATATTTAGGATCTCCAAGAATGGGGTAACCCATTGCTGAAAGCTGAACCCGTATCTGGTGAGACCGACCGGTCTGTAAGGTGATTTTCAACAAAGAGTAATCGCCGTGACTTTCGATTGTTTCATAGTTTAAAATGGATTTTTTGTCCGTAGCCGAAGTCGGCTTTTCAGAAAAAGTAACGGTGTTTTTAATCGGATCTTTTTTTAAGTAACCGATAATCTCTCCGCATTCCTTTGGATGACCCAAGATCAAAGCATAATATATTTTCCGCGTTTGATCTGTTCGGATCGCTTCATTAACCGATTGTAGGGTTTTATAATTTTTGGGAACGAGAATAATCCCAGTCGTGTTTTTATCAAGGCGATTGGCACAGGCGGGAGTGAAGGTAAGATTGACCTTTGGATTGTAATCACCCTTTTTAATAAGATAATCAACGGCATAATCAACAAGCGATAATTCATCGGTTTTATCCGGTTGGGTAAGAATTCCGGAAGGTTTGTTAAGGACTAAAAGATTGCTGTCTTCATAAATAATATCTAAAGAGGTATCGTTTATAGAAATCTTTTTATTGAGTGTCCGTGATGATCGAAAATTTGAAATGGTTTCCTCAGAAAAATAAATATGAAGCACATCGCCTGTTATAATCTTAGTGGATGGTTCGGATTTTTGGCCATTAAGCTTTATTCTTTTTTTACGCAGCATTTTTTGGAGAAATCCAGTGGATGCCTGGGGCATGAGCTTTTTTAGAAAACGATCTAATCGTTGATTGTTTTCATTCTCAGTAATAATAATTTCTTTCATATAGGATCCTTCTATTGTATTTTTGTAATTATTATACCATGGAAACGATCAAAAAAAACAGCGTTTGAACAGCATTAATCAAAGTAATTAAAAAGAGCGCGTCGCATTTTAACTTGATAAGTCATTTTGCGACACGCTCTAAAACGGAGAATCATAGTAATTAGGGATACAACCTATCGTTTATTGCTGCAACCCAAAACATTTTTGATTTTATGAGCAACCATTGCTTTTATGGCAGAACGACCGGGTGCTAAATACTGACGGGGATCAAACCAACCGGGATTTTCAACAAAAACTTTTCGAATAGAAGCAGTCATTGCTAAACGTAAATCGGTATCAATATTTATTTTACACACGCCAGATTTCGCAGCTTTTCTAAGCATTTCTTCTGGAACGCCTTGAGCACCGGGAATTTGGCCACCATATTGATTACATAAATCCACAAATTCTTTGGGGACAGAAGAGGCACCATGCAGTACCAGTGGATATCCAGGAAGAAGGTTTGTAATGGTATCAAGTCGTTCAAAATCAAGACGCGGTTCGCTTTTAAATTTAAAAGCACCATGACTTGTACCAATTGTTATTGCTAAAGAATCACAACCGCTCTTTTCAACAAATTCAACCGCTTCATCCGGATCGGTGAATGTTGCATTAGGAGCACTTACAACAACGTCATCTTCAATACCAGCCAGTTTACCCAGCTCGGCTTCTACCACAACGCCGTGATCATGGGCGTAGTCCACTACTTGTTTAGTTAAGGCAATATTTTCTTTAAAGGGATGTTGCGATCCGTCAATCATTACGGATGTAAAGCCAGTGTCAACACATGCTTTGCAAATTTCAAAATCGGAACCATGATCCAGATGTAAACAGATATCTAAACCGCTGACTTCAATTGCAGCTTCTACTAGTTTTCTTAAATAAACTGGATTGGCATATTTACGAGCGCCGGCAGATACTTGAAGAATAAGCGGTGCCTGTTCTTCACCAGCGGCTTCAACAATACCCTGGATGATTTCCATGTTATTAACATTGAAAGCACCTACTGCATAACCACCCTCATAAGCTTTTTTAAACATTTCGGTTGATGTTACTAATCCCATTTTCGAAAACCTCCTAAGTGTATTTAAATTATAAGATGTTTGTATTTATGACAATGTCAGTATACTCTATTTTGTAGGAATACTCAAGCTTCGAGCGAAAATTGACAAGAATTTATACTACTTTTACAATTTCAAAATTTGTAAAAATCGATAAAGAGTGCGTTAAAATTATAACAAATATAATTATTTAGAACGCGTTGTGGCAAGACAAGGGCAATATTAAAAAAAGTGCCCGATCTTGCTAATTATCAGTAATAATGATAATTAACGATATCGGGCACTTGATGAGAGCTTGCAGGAGTTTTTAAAAACTAATGTTGTTTAAGAAATCCGGGAAGCGTTTTTAATAATCCTACCAAAATAATGGTGTAAAGTGGTATCAGAAAGATGTTGGTAATAAGTCGAGCAGGGAGCAAAACTGCAACTGCCTGTCCATAAAGAATACTCAAAAACCACGTGTTCAATAAAATTGATGTGACCATTTGTGAAACACTAACGATAAAAAGAATGTGATCGCTTCGATATTCACTATCGAGATTTGATTTCTTTACGACAATAATGGGGAAGACAGCAAATGCAATCATTAAAGCAATAAAGATGATAAAGAAAACCATGTTTAATGGTTCGCCTGCATAATAAACACTACCATTCGAAAAACTAAACACGCCGAAAATAGCAAGAATAGTCCCGGATAAAGCAACAAAGACTAAATTAAACCATTCCAGATATTTGGTTTTCTTCTTTCTTAAAAGCATAAAAAGAAGTCCTGGTATAAAGCCAGTAAGACCGCTAGCCACGGTAAATCCAATGAAAAATGGACCACCCGGCTTTATGATAAAACACATGAGGTCGGAGATGATACCGACGGCAAAACCCGCAAAAGGACCTAGCAATATGCCGCTGAGCATGATAGGCAAAGCAGTGATATTAAGCCTTAGTGAAGGAAAACCACCGAGAGGGATATACACCTCAAATAAAATCTTCAGCACGATGCTGATGGCAATAAGCAGACCACAATTGACAACAATTCTTGTTCTTGTGGGACTACTAATAAAAGCATTACTTTTCATAAATCCTCCTTCGATTATAAAGTAATGCTTCCGCGCCTACAATCTGCATTGTAACAGCGGAAGCGACAAGATACCGCAATGGTCACATTTCGTTTAAAGGCAACTTCCCATCCTTTAACACTTTACGCATCTTTGTCTACTCTGGTATTAAGTTATGGCCATTCTAACACGGAGAGAAGGATCATTACAAGGATAAATAATTATCAAAAATATTGGGAAAATCTAGAAAACATTGTTAATTTATAGTCAATTGGGTAAATATATTATCATAGTCGTAAATGTTTACAAAATAACAAGCGGTGGAGGGTAATAAATGAAAAAATTATGGAAATGCAGTGAGTATAATTACATGATGGAATATATTGGAGCACCGGATAATTGTCCCCAATACGGACTATCTCGAAAAAAAATGATTGAAGCTAATGATCAAAAAGATTCTGATCGATACTTCACTAATGAGATGAATCAGAAATGGGCAACGTTATCAGACGAAATAATTCAATTGTCAAAAGAAAGAAGTAATATTAATTTAGATCGTTCTGAAGTGGCGGTTTTTCAAAAAGCAGAAGAAATAAGATATATGATTGATAAAATGTCAAAGGCCGAAATGGTAGGATAAGTCGAAAAATAAAAATGATAAAAAGATATTGAATTAGAGTGAAGGTTTGTGTTATGATAGCTTAGTAAGTTTTACTGCTGGCGTGGCACAGATGGTAGCGCAACTGATTCGTAATCAGTAGGTCGGCGGTTCGATTCCGCCCGCTAGCTCCAGTAAAAAATAATATTTTGTTAAAAGAACGGCTTTAATTAGTGGTTCTTTTTTTGATTTTTGTCTCCACCTAAAGTATGACCGACTGTGAAAAATCAAAAAACTCTGGCTATTTTACCCCTATTTTTTGTCGTGCTTTTGTAAGCTGAGTGAGTGTTGAATATTATCATTAAAAAGAGCACCCTGTTCATAGGAGGGCCATCTGGGTATAGTTTATCATCATATGCCAATAAAGCATAAATAACTACAGGGGGTCTATTTATGACCAAGTATCGAGAAATCCTTCGACTTCACAGTGTTTATAGTAAGATATAAATACCCCAGGCAGACTTTTAAAAACACAAATATTTGTCTGTTCAGATAAGCTGTTTTGGTTTATCATAGTGATATGCACCCAACATCTGATTTTCATTATATCAGATGTTGGGCGCATTTTTCTGTCAACTTCTGTTTTTCAGAAGCTTTAGATTGTGTTGTTTTAAGGTCTCAGCTGAATTTTGAAGCTGGGAAAGTTGAGATTATTAAATTTGATCATTGTACAAGCAATATAAAAATGATACACTATCAAATTATATCGTAGGCGACTAATTATAGAATGTTATGATTCTTTGCGTTAAGCTTTACATACGATCAAACATACTCTATTTCAACTCGCTTAATCCTCTTGTACACTACCGCCGTATCATTGAAAATGTGAGGTAACTGATATTATGGAAATAGAAATAAAAGTTGAGTTATTAACAATAACTATTAATCATCAGCTTGGACGGATTGATACCGGAATTATGTATCAACGGAAATATTCCGACTCCTATTTTAGAAGGTAAATTTATGAAAAAAGAAATCAGTCGCAGAGACAGAAAAAAACGACAGGTACTCGCTACACTGGTTGATGTTACAATGAAACTATTTATTGAAAAGGGATTTGAGGAAACCACCATATCTGAAATTGCAACAACAGCGGATATTGGCACAGGAACATTTTATAATTATTTTCATTCAAAAGAGGATCTTCTTAAGTATGTTCTGGCAAAAAAACTGGACGACACAAAGGATTCTCTGGAAGACTTGAATCACTCATCGATGAGTCCGCCAGAAAAAATTGCACAAATTTTATTAACCATCGGAAAAATTTTTAAAGAAAATCAGCAATTATTTAACTTATGCAATCACCATCTCGCCCTGATGGGACCACCCCACGGAACTGAATTCAGGGATATTTTAGTTAATATGATCCAGGAAGGACAAAAAAATGGCGACTTCAGAAACGATATTCCCATTGAAATGATCACTGAACTGTTTATGGGCTTAATTAAATCTGCAATCACCAGCCATTCGAAAATCCCTTTTGAGAAAAACCTGAGTTGCAAATTAAGTTTATTTATGAACGGGCTTTTGGAGAAATAATACCACGATAAATTGACAATGGTTTATCTCTCCATGATCGATTATCTTAATTATGCCAGTCGTTTTAGTCCTGCCGCATCGATAAGACGATTCACAAGATCACTGCCAATTCCGATAACGGTTTCCTCATGGGTAAAATCTGTTATTTTTTCATCAAACAGGATCGTTGCCTGGGCCGGTAGTTCATCGTCCCCGTCCCAAAAAAGAAACTGAATTGGCATACAGGTGAATGCCATTGCCTGAAATCCCGCATCTGAATTTGACAACCGTTCAAAACCAAGTTTTTCTCCAGTCTCGATTAATTGTAGGGTTTTACCTTCAAATGTTTTGGCAAAGGGATTTAGCGTTGATTTTTTAAATGCCGGACTAAATGGTGCTGCTCCCCTCAGTTCGTGTAGGGGAATAAAATTATTGGAATTTCTTGGTGCTTCTTTAGAAAAATGAAACAAATGATAAATGGCTGATTGAGTACAAAAATCCAACTCTTCTTCTGGTTTTTCAATATTATGAATTTTGGCATCAGATCGGTTAATTTCATAATCGACACCAAAATAAGTAATTGGCAGGTTATTATCATTGTAACCGGGTAGTCCCAGGGCAACATAGCGTTCCCGGAAGTCAGTCTCCAAAGTCTTTAGTCTCCAATATTCGCACACATTTTTGTAATTATCTTTTTGCATATCCATCTCTCCTCCATTTTCTATTCATGCATTGATGAGTTAATATTTTTAGTGAACAATTTCAATTATGAACGCATTCACATTGATGTTAACGTTGTTTTTCTGATTTGTCAATAAAATTTAATGTATTTATATAACAGATCGATAAAATATCAATAGGAGGTTGTTGTTTTGGAGATCAGTATATTTGCAGGAAAAAAAATCAAGCAGAACAGCGATGAAACATAAAGATATTTTAAGTGATGCTCAACAATAGTTTGCGGAAAAATATGAGTTATCAGCTAGGAGCAGGCTTGCCTGCATCTGTTGAACCGACTGTTAAAAATGAATGAAAAAGTTGCATAGGCAGAGATTTCCAAAGGATTTGACCGCCGTAACTTATCGCCGAAACGTACTTCACCACATGGGATGTCTATGCCGTGATGATTATGGTTGCAACGGCCTCGTCCCCTGAAACAGGAAAATGGCCTTTTAGATCCATTTGCAAGAACCTTCTCAGGACACATGGATAAATTGGAAAAGTTATTAAAATTAATGTGGGGAATCAAACATGCTGTTTGATATAAGTGCCACTGATTTTATTCATGGAGAAAGCATGGTCACAATTGATATGGTTGCACTCTATCAGTTAGCCGAACTGGCAGGTCTTAGTGTGGACTCAAGCGCCCTGCCTTTGCAATGGTAATTTTTCCTGACTGCCCCGGCAGAAGCAATTCATGCCCGATCAGGATCAAGAAAAGCTTGGATACCAGCACGAAGAAAGCCATCGATGGTCAGCTGAATTTTTTTCCAGTCAGTGCAATGGTTTTTAAACATCATTTGGTTGATGGTCAGACAACCATTGATCTGAAAATAAAAAATGGCTTCGGCCTGTTCATAGGTTAGAATACTGTTTTGCATGAGTCGGGTCACAAAATCTTCCTTGGCCAAATCCGACAGTTTACCAATGAGTCGCGATGCCGCGATTTCATCAAAAAAAAGCGGCCGGTATTTCTGATTGGATTGCATTTTTTCACAAAAGGGATAGGTACAGTTCATTTTGTCCGGACACAAGACATGATCAAGAACATCGGAGGTATCGGCTAACGCATCGCTTAATACGTCATCTAATACATCATCCAAATCATAATAATGGAGATAAAAAGTTCCCCGATTAATTTCGCAGATTTGGCAGATCATTGTAACGCTGATCTTGCCAAATTTTTTTTTGCTCAGTTCATTTAAAAAAGCTTCCTTAATCGCTTTTCGTGTGTACCGGGTTCGCCGATCATTTTTCTTTACTTCTTGATTTCGCATTTTTACTCCTGAAATTGACAGATTCATCAATCTGTTGATAAACAAAACAAATCGAAAAAACTGATGATTGAACAATTACTCTCCCGTTATTATAATGAATTCAGTAAGAAAAATCAACGGTATGTTGATAATTTTACAATGCGTTGAGTTGAGGAGGAGAGAAAATGGGACATATTATTGCATTAGCCGGTAAAGGTGGGGTTGGCAAAACGACACTTTGTGGCTTACTGATTCAGTATTTGTGTGATACCGGAAAGGTGCCGGTGTTAGCAGTGGATGCTGATGCCAATTCAAATTTGAATGAGGTACTTGGGGTCGAGGCGGGTCCAACGATGGGTGCACTTCGAGAAATCATCGAGCGGGCTGGCGTTGATTCAAGCTATGAGATTCCCAATGGAATAACAAAGGCAGTCTATATGGAAATGCGGATGAACGATGCAATTACCGAAGAAAAAGATTATGATCTGATGGTGATGGGACGTTCACAGGGCCAAGGATGTTACTGTTTTGTAAATGGGATTGTCCAAACTCAGATTCAGCGACTTCAGACGAATTACCCGTTTATCGTTGTTGATAATGAAGCCGGGATGGAACATATCAGCCGGGGATTATTGCCAAAAATAGATACGATGATTCTGGTGAGTGACTGTTCCCGCCGCGGCGTACAGGCAGCCGGAAGGATTTCCAGGCTGATAAGCGAATTAAAGGTTCAGCCAACGAAAATGGGTCTAATTGTCAATCGGGCACCCGAAGGAAAGCTTGATCCCGGGACGCTGGAAGAAGTTCAAATTCAGGGATTACCGCTTTTGGGTGTTGTTCCACAAGATCAGCAAGTTTATCAGTATGACTGTGATGGCAAACCAATTGTTAAGTTGCCTGACGATTCCCCAGTTCGTGCTGCACTGAAGCAAATTGCCGATAAGCTGCAATTATAAAGGAGTAAAAAAATGAGTATCTTAGCAGGATGTCATGAGGCCCGTAATAATTTTGTTTTAAAAGAAATTGCTTGCCCCGAATGCGGTGATTATATTAAATTATTTGTCCGAGATGGCAAAACGATCGGAACAGAAAAATGTGCCAGCTGTGATTATGTGATTGGCGAAGGTTTAAGTCTATCAGAAATTTTAAGGGAACAACATGGCGCTTGATCAAATAAAACAGTTTATTGAATCAAAAGAGTGGCCGTATCGCTACACCGATGTCGCAGAACTGGGGAGTATTGATTTTGAATACCTGGGTGTCAGTTACCATGTCTGGGAATTTATGGATGACCAGTATGGTGTCGAAAGCAATGTGAAAAATATTGGAAAGCTTGAAGAATTTCTGGGTGATTATGAAAATGATCTGATTGAGATTATGAAAAAATGGGGAGAATAGCATGAAAATAGCCGTAACAGGAAAAGGCGGGGTCGGAAAAACAACGATTGCTGCAACATTAGCGCGTTTGTATGCACAAGAAGGAAAACGGGTGATTGCCGCCGATGCCGATCCCGATGCAAATTTGGCATTGGCATTAGGATTTACCGAAGAAGAAGCGGATGCCATTGTTCCGATCAGCGCAATGAAAAAAATGATTGCTGAACGGACTGGAGTAACTGAGCAGAACACGTTTTTTAAACTTAATCCCCGGGTCGAAGATATTCCGGAAATTTACAGTCGTGAGCACGAGGGTGTTAAATTGCTGGTTTTGGGAACGGTTGAAACAGCTGGTGGAGGATGCATTTGCCCGGAGAATATCATTTTGAAAACACTGATCAGCAACCTGATTTTATTCAGGGACGAGGTAGCTATTTTGGATATGGAAGCTGGTCTCGAGCATTTGGGCAGAGGAACAACACAGGGAATGGATCAGTTTATTGTGGTAATTGAGCCCGGTGCCAGAAGCATCCAGACCTATCGCAACGTCAAACGGCTGGCCAGAGACTTAGGGGTTCCTCGCGTGGGCGTGGTTGCCAACAAAATTCGGGATGAGAAGGATGAAGCGTTTATCCGTTCAAAAATACCCGAGGAGGAGCTGTTGGGGCTGATTCATTTCAATTCGGAAGTTATTGATGCTGACCGTAATGGCATATCACCTTTTGATTGCAGTCAGGGACTGATTGATGAGATTATTAGCATTAAAGAAAGGATTGAACAAAAACAATGAAAATAGCAATATGTGGAAAAGGTGGTTGTGGTAAAAGCACGATTACAACCCTATTGGCAAAAACATTGGCCGGAAAAAATAAAGAAGTGCTGATTATTGATTCGGACGAGTCAAATTATGGTTTACATGTCCAATTGGGTATGGAGTCGCCAAAAGGATTTACCGGTTACTTTGGTGGCAAGGAGAAGGTGATGACGGATATGTTACTGTCTCAGTTCAGCCATCAATTTTTTCATCAAGCTTGGACCGTAGCGGATATTCCGGCAGGATACTATACCGAAAAAAATAAAATTAAACTAATGGTAAGCGGGAAAATTAATCAGGCTAATGAAGGGTGTTCCTGTGCAATGGGGACGGTGATCGGGCAATTTATTGCGAATCTGCAACTAAATAAAGATCAGGTTGCCCTGATGGATATGGAAGCAGGAGTTGAACACTTTGGTCGAAGCATTGACAATGGCGTTGATATGATTCTGATGGTTGTCGATCCATCGCATGAATCGTTGAAGCTCACAAAAAAAATTGCCGGTTTGGCGGCAAGTATTGATAAACCAATTTATTATATACTAAATAAGACCACTGATGGAAATAAAAAGGTGATGTGTGAAAGCATTGAAAAATCCGAGAAAATTATTGCTGAAATTGGTTTGGATCAAGAGATTATGGAAGCAGGATTAACCGGCAAAGAATTATTTCTATCAGAAACAATTGCAACAGATTTGCGGAGATTATCATCGCGTTATTTTCAATCGTAATTCATCAGATGGTTATATTTTTAGTATTACTTTTGTAGGATATGCTGCGGTAAGGAGGGATATACTAAAGGAAAACTATTTACCAGAACTTGCAACATCCTTTGACAAAAGATTTAGATTTTCATTATTTAAAACTTATTGTTTGGATCAATTAGCGACACCTGTATTGGAAAAGTTTAAACATCGTGCTATATTCTCCCTGTCAGAGAGATAGATATACTGCTGGTTACGGGTATCGATTAGAGGGGAATGAAATTAAATTAGTGGAAAAGGGTGGTGCTGCACCAGGTACTACTAAAGGAGCTTTTTTGGAACAATAGAATAATATTACTCTTGTTTTTCTACATTGACCCCTCAAACCGGTACGGACCGCTTCCTAGTAAAGTGATTCTTATTAATTAATTTGTATGTTTTCATTGACAACAAGTGTCTTACATATAGGATATTGATAGGTTGCAATTTAAAAACAATTTTCATGTCGTAAAGTTGTCGTATTTGAGTCACGAATCCTTTCAATATGCCGTTTACCTACTGCTTCGTAATCAGTAGGTCGGCGGTTCGATTCCGCCCGCTAGCTCCAGTAAGAAATAATATTTAGTTAAAAGAACGGCTATAATTAGCGGTTCTTTTTTTTATTTTTTGATTTTTATCTCCACCTAAAGTATGACCGACTGTGAAAGATTAAAAAACTCTGGCTATTTTACCCCTGTTTTTGTCGTACTTGTATCCTATTTTTTGTCGCACTTTTTTTACGACATTTTGGATAACAAATACATTTGCGAAGGACGTCAAGATCATCATATATATGCTTACTGAAAGCGTCGCCATGCGTTTAAGCGAAACCGGCTGTTATTGCCAAAGAGATTGCCAAAGCAGCCATTGATCTGTTTGAAAAAAATTATGATTTCAGTTTGGCTATCCGCTCCATGGGCGTCCGAGTTACGGATCTAGTGCCGGATTCAACACCCATTCAGTTGGATGTATTTGGCAATGAAGCAATACGGGTGAGACAGGCACGGCTTTATGATGCCGTTGATGGACTAAGGAAGCGTTTCGGCAATCTGGCAGTGCGTCGAGCCGTTACCATTGGTGATCAAATGTCCTGCCTGGACCCAAAAAAAGATCACATCATTCATCCGATCGGATACTTTTAAAGGAGGTGTTATCGAATGGCCATAAAAAAATTTGTACCGGTGATTGCAAGATTTGAAGAAGATGGAATAATTACGCCCCAGAAGGTAATCTGGAGGATGGACGCGTGTTTGAAATTGATCAGGTTTTAGATATGCGTCCCGGCGTTTCTCTGAAAGCTGGCGGTCAGGGAATGCGTTACCTGTGCCGAATTATGAAAAAAGACGATTATATCTATTATGAGGAACCTAAATGGTTTGTTGAGAGCAAAGAGCATTAGTTACAGGATTTGTTTCATCAATTGACAATACAGCGCGTTAATCTTACAATGAATACCATAAACATATACGATTTAAAGGGGATAAATATGACTCAAGAATATGTAAGGAGAAAATTGGGAGATTTTTATAGATATAGGATTTTGGATAGCATAATAGAAGATGAAGAAATGAGTCGAAAAAAGCTTAAAGTTCAAGAGCGGTTTAAAAATATAACAAATATATGGAATGAAGAATTAAACAGTGAATGGGTATTAAGACATTATTTAGCTACTAAAATGATTATGAGCGCGACCCTTTTGATTAATTCAATGGATTTTGCTAATGAAAGAAATCTTAGAATTGTTGAACCATATTTATTTTATTACTCAGTATTAACATTATGTAGAGCTGTTGTGTACACTACGCCAGAAAAGCAATGGAATGATGGTGAAATAATGACAATGACACACAAAAAAATTATTAATAGTGCTTGTAGTGCAATTGGATCAATAAATAGTGATCTTGGGCAAAAAGTAAAAAAATTCATTACATGCGCACAAGAAATGCGAGAATTATACTCATATAAATTTCCGGCAAATGGTTTATTAACATATTTTGATAGCAAAGAGAATGGCTGGGATATATTTATTGAAATATGTACATCATTAGCTGAAATAGCTCAATTTCAAAGTGAACAATTAGAATTTTGTTTAAATAAAATGAAAAATGGATGTTTTACCTTGGATTTATCTTTTTTAGAAAAAGGTTTTATATACGAAGGAAAGAATTTTGAATTTATTGATGATGAAGATTATTACAGATTAGGTTATTTCAAGAGAAAACAATCATATCCAGTCAATTTGTATTTTACTTTGAGAGAGGGAATGGTTGATGATTTCTTTGGTGCATGGAGCAAGGAAGTAGAAATAGAATCGGAAGAAGATGAATTATTCAATCCAGATAATAATATTAGAATTATATTTGATATGCCATAATAATAACTTAACCCATTATTGATTGAATATATTAAAAAAATTTCAAATTTGATTTTCAATTTATACTCAATATTATTTTTTAACAGAAAAGAAGAGAGTCAAAAACGGCCGTTTATGACTCTCCTTGTTATTGAAACATAACTTATCTAATTTATAGCGATATATTGGCGGCAAAACAAGTGTCATAAACTAATAGTCATTAAAACATGTTTGTACGTATATGACACTATCTAATTTAGAATATGAAGTGGAATAGAATCTGTGATATTTGGATACACAAAAGTTTCAAAACCCGAACAGAATTTAGATCGTCAAATTGATCAATTAAACGATATGGGTTGTGATAAAATATTCCAGGATAAGAATAAACGGAATGACGATTGATTGTCCAGAACTAATATAGAATGTTTGATTAATTTGCGTGAAGGTGATACGATTATGGTAACTGAATTGTCTTGCTTCGGTAAGATCAGCAAAAGACCTTCTTGAATTAGTTGATCGAATAGAAAAGAAAGGTGCAAATTTTTAAAATTTAAAAGAACCATGGGTGGACACAACGACACCACTAGGCCCAATGTTATTTCGCATTTATCCCAATGAAGAATCAGTGGTTTGATTTTTTGATGGAGTAGGATGAAAAATGAGCTTCCGGCAGAAAATATCTGGATGTGCAGAAGTATTATGATTATTCAAATGAACATGAGACCGACATTCCATTAGCTGAATGATATAATAATAGTGTTTCAAAAGATGTTCAGATAAAAAGCAATAATGAATAATAGATATATAAAAGGTGCTTTCGCATTTTGAAGTTTGTTAAAAATGTCAATTTTGTAAATATGCATTATTGCTAGATTCCAATTCAATAAATAATCAAAACACAGATATTTGCGTTTGAACCTTTTTCAGCCGAAATATTCAAAAATTACAGAAAGGAAATTCGAAAATTGATTATTGAAGATATTACAAATTGGGTACGTACACTTCCAAGCTGGCAACAGAGATTGGCTGATAAAATTCTTGAAAGGGAAGCATTGGAGGTGAATTTCTTAGATGAGATTTATAGTGTTTTCAAAATTGAAAATGGGTTGTTATATGGACCTGTAAAAGATTTTGGTGGCTTGGAAATGACAGAATTGAAAACAAAGCAGAATGCTGTCTTATGGAAGTCTGTAGGGAATATTACGGGCGTAAATAGATTAGAGTCACATGATCCATTGTTAGTAGGTGAAAATATAACTGTTATTTATGGAGAGAATGGTAGTGGAAAATCTGGCTATACAAGATTATTAAACAATGCTTTTATATCAAGAGGTGATAAGAAAATTGTTAGTGATATTTACAGTAATGACTTGAAGTCTATTCATGCTGAATTTAAATTTACAATAGATGGAAATGATACAATTTTATCATATCCGGAAGAGAAGAATTCATTTATATTTTCTACAATAAGGGATTTTGATTGGAAAAGTGCATCAGTTGATATGTCAAAGGAGTCTGAAGTTGATTTTGCGCCGAGTGAGTTAAAATTCTTCTACAAATTCGCAAGTTTATGTTTAGAGATTCAAGATAGATTAGAAAATGAGATGAAAGAAAAGAGTGAAGATAATCCATTTCTAAAATTTTTTACTGGAGAGGGCAATATTGTAAAAGAAATTTTTGAATTAAATGAGAATTCAAAAATTGATGACCTTGAGCAAGTATTTAAGCTATCAGATGAGGAAAAAGCAGAAATTAAAATAATAAAAACAGAAAAAGCAAGGCTTATTTCTCTTGATATTGATAAACAGTATAGTCAAATAGAAAAAGTTCTCAGTTCAATAGAACAGGTCAAGATTAATGCAGAGTCATCCGTTTTGTATTTTTCCAAGGAAAGAATAGAGGAATATAATAATATAATTGAACAAACTATAGAGTGCCAAAAACTACTGAATTCTAATGGGATTGAGCAGTTTGAAGATTATAAGATCGAAAAATTAGGTACGAAGGAATGGAAAAATTTTATTGTTTCTGCTAAAAAATACTATGATCAAATTGAAAAACACTCAAAATGCCCTTTATGTGGTCAAGATATTATTGAATCAGACCTAATTAATAAATATTGGAAATACTTGGAAAGTGCAGCTGAGCAACATTATAATAAATGTAAAGAAAAGATATCTGATTTAAAGGCGGAAATTGAAAACATCGAGGTTGCATTATATTCAAAATCTTCTATACAGGAAGAATGGATAAAATCAAATTTTGAAGAAGACGGGGAAAATATTTGCTCCGAATTTGAAAATATAAAAAATAATCAAGTGATTGTGTTACAAGGCTTAGACAAGTTAGAAAAGATAGATGTACCAATTGTGTTAATTGATCTGACAAAAATTGATGAATTATATCAAGCAATAAAGGATAAAAGAGATAAATTGAATCGTACTGTGATTAATGAAATCATAGAGGAATATGAACGGAAGGAAAAAAACTTTACTGATAAGGAAAAGGCAATAGAATTATTACCATTAATCTCTAAATATATTTTTCAACTTCAGTGGTTAGGACTTGCACAAAAGAAAAAAATAGGAACCCGTTCTATTACTTACAAGCAAAAAGGACTCTTTGAGAAATATGTTACGGAAGATTATATCAACACATTTTCCGATGAATGTGAACGTTTAAATGCTAATTTTAATGCAGAGATAAAATCAAGAGGTAATAGTGGAGTGACATTAAAAAAATTGCAGATAAAAGGATGTGAGCCAGGGGAAATTTTAAGTGAAGGTGAACAAAGGGCTGTTGCTTTAGCAAGTTTTCTTACAGAAGTAAAGATGGATGATAATAATATAGGAATAGTATTAGATGATCCAGTATGTTCGTTGGATCATAAGCGTAGATCGATTATTGCTAATCGATTATTAGATGAAAGCAAAAATCGTCAGGTGATTGTATTTACGCATGATATTACGTTTTTTATGGAGTTGAAATCATTAGCTGACAAAGAAGATGTTTCTTTTGTGCAAGAAACGGTGCGAAAAATTGGAAATATTCCAGGTGATATTTCTAATGTGATTCCATGGCCTGGAATGCGCGTGAAGGAACGTATTGGAAAATTAAAAAATGATCTTCAACAAATTAATCATACTTGTAATTCAGGAGATATGGATAATTACTATTATGAAGCTAAGCAATTGTGTGAGTTGCTCAGAGAAAGTTGGGAGCGAGCAGTTGAAGAAATATTATTTAATGATGCACTACAGAGATTTAATCCATGTGTTCAGACACAGAGATTAAAAAAAGCACCATTTTCAACATTGTTATATCAGGAACTTGAAGAAGGAATGACTGAATGCTCAGCATGGTGTCACGATCAAGCAAGAGAAATTAATGGAACTGCGCCTGATTTAGAGCAATTACAAGAATATATTAATTGTTTTGAAAGGTATTTTAATCAAAATAGAATAAAGTAAAAAGATGCTTGTCCAAGTTACATGGTCAAATTTGTGAAACTGCTTCTTTCTGCTGATGGATTCGATCGAAGCGCTTGAGATAAACAGCAATTTCTATACCGTGTACCCGAATCAGTTTGTTCATATAGTCATTTGCGCGCTCATTTGGTCCTGGAATTAGGCCGATATTATCCTGATGAGGCAAAGGTTCCCGGCACTGAAAGTCAACCCTGGATGAGGGGCATGTCATCGCCGATTCGCTTGGGGGCGTGTCCAACGCTTACAATATCACACAACAGGACAGCACCCTTAATCGTGATGGCGATCAGGCGTATAGGAAAAGGTCATTCGCGATGCTGGAGGCTGTAGCAATTTTACGGCAGTGATTACTTATCCGTCAACGACGAGCCAGATCCCAGGCTATTACAGTTATACCTACACCTTAAAGGGCAACGTGATAAATGATGAATTTGATAATGTCAATCCCGACGAAGTCAACCAAACAATTAGTATCACCATTCAAAATGGACAGAACATCAGTGTCACCATCAGAGAGCTCGATAAAAAGACCGAATATATTGTGATCAAAAATTATGGTGCTAATGCGGTGGATCTCACCGGCTGGAAAATTGTCTCAGTTAGAGGTAATCAGTCGTTTACCTTTCCAGTCTTTAGTCTAGCGGCAGGTGCTGAGGTTAAAATCGGCGATTAGGCCAACTAATTCAGGCATCGATTTTCATTGGCTCGATGGCGGCGGTATCTGGAACAATAGCGAGAGTGATCCGGCCGAGTCATATGACAGCACGGGTAAACTGGTGGAAACACTAAACAATTAAAAATAAGGGAATGTTGAGAGATCATTAAGCAGTTCACCCCCGCCCCGGCTCCACGCCCGGGGCTTTGTTCGTTTTGGCGACCACTGCTATCGAACTGCGCCGCCCTGCTTCCGCTGTCGCTACCGGGCTACGGCACGGCTACCATTACTTTTAGGTCTTCTTGTAGTCGTGCCGGCTTCACGCCGGAGGCTTGGTCATCCGTGGCTTTTACAGCTGTGATGGCTTGCGCCGCGGTCGCGACGGAGCTATAAAAACGGTATTTATCTGAAATTAAACCAATCATTTTGAATCATGCTAGACTAAAATTAAAAACTACGATAACGATAAGAGAGTGTAGAAAATTCAATTAAGAATGGCTTTTTCCTAAAATTAGGAGTAATATTTAAACAATGTGTAACAATAAATCTTTACAAACATAAAATATTACTGTCATTAAACGATAGTATAGGTTTTAAATTCATGTAATACGCGAAATTTGTAAGCTCTTTATTAGAGCGTAATAAAAGATTATAGATGGATGTTTAAACTTTCAAATCCGGGTGTCGATGGTTAATCCGAACAATAAGTTATAAATGAACAAGAAACATTAGGGTAGGGTTTTCAACCCTTACCCTAACATTATTTTACAAGGAGCAAATATATGAATGACATTATACCGCAATATTATACTTATATAATATTATTTGATGGGGATACTTCGGATGTATCTCCAGTTTTGCGTTATGCCGATATATCAGAATTGAAAAAAAACAATAGGGGAAGAATGCATTTATTTGACGATAGTCTCGTGCCTATTTTATCTGCTTTTGAGTATTGTTTACACTTGCCAAGAACAGAAATGGACACATATAATACAGACACTTTAACTTTAGATAATGCATACGATGTTCCACAGAATATTCTTATTATTCCCGAAGATGCAATTTTACAATATCCGTTGCAGATTCAACTAACTTTAATTATTTACACAGAGAATTGTTCAGAAAAAATAAAATCATTCTCGAAACAATTTAATTCACTACTTGGTGCTGTTTCTATAAGTGAGTTGAATGAGTTACTATTAAAAAAACACTGGAATGATCTTTATTCAAAAAGAAATAATTGGAATGAGATAAGATTAATAGACGTCGACAAACAGTTTTTATTTACTGATGATGAACAACTATTTCTACCTGCGCTATATACTGCTAGACAATATGAACAAACTGATTATGTTTGTAGTGAAATTATCAAATCGGCCAACTATTTCGAGACTTGTACTAAAATAATTTGGGAGCAGTGTATTTTTCATAATGGATTAATGAACTGTAGGGATTATATAGGTGTCGGTGTTGATGAAGAAACAATTAGAAAAATTTTTGCAGAAGGCATGCAAAAAGCTAAAAAAAACACGTTTATAAATGTGGTCATTACTATGCCAGGAGTTCCAAAGAGACAGGTAAATTATGGTGGGTTGGCAAATGACTTACCTGAATCAGAAAAGAAAGTTATTAGATTATTAGGATTACACAGAGCGATTGCAAAAGAAGCTGTACTTATAGAATTACCTTTGATAGGGAAGGAATTGTTCGGTAAATTAGATGAACTTGAAATTAATTGCAAGAATGAAACGAATAATAAATATGTAAAAAAAACACTTCGCGATATCGGGGAAATAATTGAAAATAACTTGACACAAGAACAAATATGGGCAATAAATTGGGCTAAACATATTACGGTCTTTTCTGATTTTCCAATAGGATTAGCTGTACTTAGTGAGAGTGATACTTCATTGCAGTGCTATAAAAATATTTCATATAGACCATTAAGTCCTTTAACACGTTGTATGCAAATTGAAATGAGAAAGCATCAACAGTTTTTTTTAGGTAAGGGTTGTAAAATTGCATTTGCAGAGTGTGTGATTAACGATAAAAAGAATGAATTTATACGAGATTGTTCTGAGGGTGTTATGTATATGCTAAAAAAATTATGTTCAGAAAACCCAAATATGCAGGTGACCTATTGTGAAACATTAACAATAAGAGAATTAAAAAAGTTTATTCAAGATAATTCGGATGTAGATATTTTGCATATTTCAGCGCATGGTCACTATGATAGAAGAAATAATATGGCTGGATTAATGATCGGTAATGAGTTTTGGATGGCTGATGATATTAACTTTCAAGTACCACCCGTAGTAGTATTAAGCGCTTGTCATGTAAGCCCTCGCGGGAGTGGCTGTGTAAATGTAGCGGATTTATTTCTAAGAGTTGGTGCAGAGGCTGTTTTAGGAACGTTTGTACCTGTTAGAGCAAAGAGGAATATGTTACTGATGAATCGGTTGTATACATATATAGCCGAGGCGATAAAGGGAAGCATGCAATATGAAACATTAGCTGAGTTATGGTCTGGGATTGTAGCTACAAATGCTATTCTTGAAATGAAAGAAGATTCACCAAACTTTTCAAAATGGATTATGGGAAATGATAAGTATGGACATTCTAGATTTATTGAATTTGCATTAAAAAGAAGCGTAGGACGACTGCATAGCTCAAAAATATATACAGATACAATTTTAGTAATAAAAGAGATGCTTCACGAAGAAGGATTAGATGGAAAATTTGATGATGTGCTTAGTCAAGATAATTATTTTCCAGAATCATTTTTTTATCAATGGATAGGATTTCCAGAAAATATATTTCTTTATAATGATGTTTTCAGGAAATGAAGTGAACAGGAACTAGATATAAAATAATAGTATGTTATTTCAGAATCTTTATCAATCAAGATTTAGTACATATACGCGGTATATTGATTTTTAATTGAAAGATTTCTGTTTTTTATGTATAATATTAATGCGGTGATGGTGTAATAGGTAAACACACGTATTCAAACATTACAACTAGTGTACTAATTGTGATGTTTGAATACGAGTATCGCAGGTTCGAACCCTGCCACCGAAAGGTATTGAATTTCAATATTTTTCGGTAGCAGAGTTCATTTTTAGGTGATGATATGAGAAAAAGTGATTTCTATGAAGTGTACCAAGCCAATTTGAAAATGTTAGAACGTGAAATTAATTTAGTCAAAAAATCTATTCAAGTAACTTTAGGTCGCAAATTATGGTTGCAAGAAAATGGTTCAGACAACAGTAAAGTTTCATCTTGCGAAGAAGATATAACTGCAGGAACACAATTGTATACATTTTTGATTTGTTCATGGTTAGAAGCTCGTTTGATGAAAATGCTTTATGAAAGTTCTAACGCTGCTTTTACAGATAATGAGATATTTCTTGTTCGAAATTTTCCAACCATGACTATAAAATGGAAAGAATGTTTTTCTATGGCCGTATGCAAAAGCTATGGATTTACTTATATTTCCGAACAAAATTATGCTAATAATTTCTCAAATGGAAGCATTAGTCAACAAAATTATCAGAATGTGTTTTCCTTATTTGTAGATATTGACGACGCCATTACCATACGAAATCGATTGGCACATGGTCAGTGGTATAAACAATTTAACAGTAAAAATAAAAAGTTAGTTAATTATCCATTTTTAAATTTGTATACTAATGTACAAAAATTAGATATATTACGGCAATACTATAATGAAATTGCTGATATTATTAGTTCGTATGTGACGTATAAAGATAAGGCGAATTCAAATTTCGATAGTGGAATTCAAAATAAAATAGTCTCAATCAGAGAGAAAAAGAAAAGGATATTAAATTCTAACTTTGATAGTTATTGTCAGCCATTTAAACGTATAGAACATAATAAAATGGAAGCATTTAAAAGAAAGTAGAATACTATTTAGTAAGTTTTATTTTGACAAGCAAAATTGCAATATTTGGGGACAGATATCTTTTTAGACTAACTGATTCGATCATACCATAGACTCTACTGGTGCCTATAATTAACTATATCAATTGTCACCATGAACTGGTACGGACCGCCTCCACCAAGTAAAGTGACAATGAAGATAAAGTGATTCTTAATTAATTTGTTTATTTCTTTTTGCAACAAGTGTCTTACATAAAGAATGACGGCCCCTATGTGTTAGCAATTGGAAAAAAGAGTAAAACGTGTCGTAATAATGTCGTATATCATATATGAATGTCTGTAATATACCGTTTACCTACTTCTTCGTAATCAGTAGGTCGGGGGTTCGATTCCCCCCGCTAGCTCCAGTAAGAAATAATATCATGACCCAGTTTTTTCTCAGATACACCCAAAGGAGCTTCTGCCAGTGCTGCGATATACAGCATTGTTGAAACAGCCAAAGCCAATGGACTGAATGTTCACACTTACCTTAATCACCTGCTGCTTTATATGCCGGATGCGGATTATCAGAATGATCCGGATGTACTGGAAGAACTGATGCCCTGGTCAGAGCAGATACAGGTGGAATGCAAACAATAAACGGATTTATCCAGAACTGGTCCGCTGCTAGCGCCGGTTCTTTTTTATTTTTTGTGGCACCTTGTATTTAAGCGCTTACGTTTGAAACATGAATAACGAAAGATGAATTTATTGTATGTTGAAGATATTTCAATATATGAACGAATAAAATTGAAAATAAACAAAAATCAGTATAAAATAAAGAATAAATGCTTTTATACATGGAGGTTGGGATGGTTAGATGGTTGCATATTTCAGACCTGCATATTGAGGAAATGGCAGATTGGAATAACTTTAAAAAAGAAGTTGACAATAAGTTTGGAAACGGTAGTTGTCAAGATAGTTGGCAGTTATAATTGAAATATATTTTGGCAGTAAACGTTTTAAAATCATGCTTCTTCCAGTGAATCCAGCATCAGGACTTCCGTGCGTTCAGGGTTCAACCAGACGAC
>NZ_RXYA01000020.1 GCF_008086595.1 Acetobacterium paludosum
CAGCACTAACAACCAGGATGGCTCCATCCATTTGGGCAGCACCGGTGATCATGTTCTTTACATAATCCGCATGGCCCGGGCAATCAACATGGGCGTAATGGCGATTTGGGGTTTCATATTCAACATGGGCTGTTGAAATTGTGATTCCACGTTCTCTTTCTTCTGGGGCTTTATCAATGTTTTCGAATGCTACCGCTTCCCCTGTTCCAAATCGTTTGTTTAATACACATGTAATTGCCGCTGTTAATGTTGTCTTACCATGATCGACATGTCCAATTGTTCCAACATTTACATGTGGCTTATTTCTTTCAAATTTTGCTTTTGCCATTTGTTCTTCTCCTTAAGAATTAAATATTTATCGGTTCCTGCTATGTCAATTTTAATTAATGATATAAAAATGGAGCCCTCATCCGGATTTGAACCGGAGACCCCCACCTTACCATGGTGGTGCTCTACCTACTGAGCTATGAGGGCTTATAATAAAATGGTGGGAGAAGATGGATTCGAACCATCGTAGACGCCGTCAACGGATTTACAGTCCGCCCCCTTTAGCCACTCGGGCATTCTCCCACTTGCTTATTAATTCAGCTTCTCTATAATAATTTGTTTTTTCTCTTTTGTCAACTATTTTTTTCTAATCTTTCCGTTTTTCTTCACAAACGCTTACCTATTTTCTTCTTAATCCGTTGTAATGCATTGTCCACCGATTTATTTCCACAGGACAATGCCTCTGAAATTTCAAAATAAGAAGCACCCTGTATATAAAAAGACAGCACTTTTTTTTCAAAGTCTGACAACTCTCTTCTCACATCTTCGATAAGTTGTTCGAATTCTTCCTTTTTAATTAGTTTTGCTCCCGGTTCAACTGTTTTTTCTGCCGCCAACTGATCAATAATAATATTTTGCGGTTCCTCTTCTGAAACCGCGGTATAAATTGAAATAGAATCATTCAAAGGCAAATGCTTTTTTCGATTCGCTGAACTGATGGCTGTTTGAATTTGGCGTTCAATACAAAGGTTGGCAAAAGTTGAAAATTGGGTGTCCCGATCAGAACGATAATCCCAAATTGCTTTTAGCAGTCCAATCATACCTTCCTGAATAAGATCTTCATTATCTCCGCCCACCAAATAATAGGATCTTGATCGAATCAGAACATTTTTTCGGTATTTTTTCAAGAGGAACTGTTCTGCTTCCTTGTCCCCTTGTTGAGCGCTCTCAACAATTTCAAGCTCTGCAAATTTTTCATTATTTGTTTTCACCATTTTTTCCTCGTATCATTCCTTAATACGCATTTCTTTTAACTTTTCGAGGGTGTCTGCATCCATAAACTCGCTTAAGGTCACGCCCTGTTTTTCTAAACTTTTTTTCTTCTCATCATGAAATTTTTTCAGTGTCCTCGCCATGTCTTCGATCAGCTCTCTGGAAGGCACACGTTCTGCTCCGCTTGCCAAGACCATCCGCTGCAACGTATAATCAGATGTGACGACCCTTATCGTATAAGCATTCGGCAGACTATATACTAATTTTTCAATATAAGCGTCTGCCGTTTTGTTTTTCTCTGTAAATACAACTTTTATTCTGCCGTGTATTTCTTCTTTTTTTTCCAAAGACTGCTGTTGATAGGCATCGAAAACAAGGATGGTTTCCCATCCTTTGAAGCCGCTATACCCATTCAAATCATCAATAAGTTTTACTCTTGCCTCTTCTAATTGAATTTCTGAAAGACGTTGCAAATCTTCTGAACCATGGATAACATTATAGCCATCCACAATTAATATGGTTTTCATTAGAAGCGTTGCTTAGCAGCTTCGGATAGAATAACAGCTGCCGCTGCAGATGCGTTGAATGATTCAATTTCGCCATGGATTGGAATTGAAACGGTGAAATCACATTGTTTTTTAACATTTGCACTGATGCCGGCACCTTCATTTCCGATAATAATTGCCAATGAGCCTTTATAGTCTGCTTTATAATATGGCTGCCCATCCATATCTGCCGCCATAATCCAAAAGCCTTTTTTCTTAAGATCTTCGATCACCTGGCTCAGATTGGTCACCTTAACAATAGGGGTATGCGAGACGGCTCCAGAAGAAGCCTTAACTGAAACTGCTGTCAACGATGCTGAACGACGGTTTGGTATAATAATCCCATCGGCGCCACAAAGATTGGCACTTCGAATGATCGCGCCCAGGTTGTGAGGATCCGTCAGGTGATCAAGAATAACAATCAGTGGATCTCTTCCATTTTTCTTCGCATGGTTTAAAATATCATCAATGGTGCTATAAGGAAAAGGTGCCATCAGTGCAACGACTCCCTGATGCACTTCCCCTTCTGATAAATAATCAAGCTTGGCTTTTTCAACGGAATGAATAATGATATTGCGTTTTTTTGCATTATCCATGATCTTTTTAAGCACATGATCTGTATTGTCTTTTAAAACCAATAATTTATCAATTTCCTGTCCTGATCGGAAAGCTTCCATTACTGGGTTTTTTCCGACAATAATAAATGTTTCTTCGGTAACGCCCTCTTCTTCGCGATTAAATCCATCAAATTTATGTTGTGATTTACGATCATCAAAGCGACGAGGATTTCGGTCTTCTTTCGGACCGCGTCCCTCGAATTTATGCGGCTTTTTATCATCTTTTGTGCCACGTTCCTCAAATTTATGACTGCTTTTTCCTGTTTTAGGTCCATGTTCTTCAGATTTTCGTGGTTTCTTATCCCTTTTAGTCGAGAATTTTGATTCTCCGCCTTTTGTTTCACGATCATTCTTTTTTCCCCGCGGCTTATCATCTGTTTTGCCGTTTGTTCGGTTATTTGTTTCTCGTTTCATCTTTTCACCCATTCTTTATTTTACTATTTTTTCTGATTCTTCACTGACTTGATTCAGACTCTCAACTTCATTAACTGGTCTTCGTTTTCTAGGAGGCAATGGTCCATAATACTGATAATAATAGGTTTTAATATCCCCATTATAAAGTTTTCTGTTTTTTGTTGATTTTTCACCAAAATATTTTTCGAACCGTTCATATCCCGAGATAATAAAATATGACCAATCCTCCAGACTTCTAAATACCTTACCCATGTCTCGGTAAAGACGTTGAACTTCCTTTTCTTCCCCAATACGTTCTCCATAAGGAGGATTTGTTATAATAACGCCGTATTTTTTTTTCGTTATTACCGATTGGACCGGTAATTTTTGGAATGCGATATAGTCTGCTACCCCAGCTAGTTCGGCGTTGGTCCGTGCCTGTTTCAATGCATCAGGATCAACATCTGACCCTAACAGCAGGAATTCTTTATCATTGATCGCTTCTGTTGCTTCCTGTCGTGCTTGTTCCCACATTTCTTGAGGCATAAAATCCCAGTTTTCTGACACGAAATCTCGTTTCAATCCGGGCGCCATATTTTTTCCAATCATTGCCGCTTCTATTACAATCGTTCCCGACCCGCAAAGCGGATCAAGAAAATAACGATCCGGTCGCCAATGTGATAAATAGACCAGTGCCGCTGAAATAGTTTCCTTCAGTGGCGCTTCATTTCCATATTCTCGATACCCACGTTTATTCAGTCCCGAACCACTAGTATCTATTGACAAAGTCACTTCATCTTTAAGAATCTGAATATGAATAGGATACTTGCCACGATTTTCTTCGAACCAATCAACATGATATTTGGATTTCAATCGTTCAACCACTGCTTTTTTTACAATCCGCTGTCCATCCGATTTACTATAGAGAGTTGACTTCACACTGCTAATTTTTGCCGCAGGAAACTCACCATCAACTGGTATCCAGTCTTCCCATGGCAATGCCTTTGTTTTCTCAAAAAGTTCATCAAACGTTACGGCTTTGAAACGGCCTACTTCTAAAAGTACACGGTCTGCACATCTCAGCCATAAGTTTGATCGGGGAATTGCTTCCAACGGACCGGAATAGCGAATTTTTCCATTCTCTACTTCAGTGACTTCATAGCCTAATTTTTTTATTTCGTCTTTAACCACGCTTTCAATCCCGAAAGCAACGGTAGCAATTAAATTTATTTTTTTTGACATTCATTTTTCCTTTATCTATATTTTTTCCGACTGCTAATATTACATTATAGCACATTTTCTTATTTACTTCTTAATATATAATCAAATTATTTAAAATAATAAAAAACACCCGCCCGGTTCAAACAGCCGATGCAAGTGTTTTACGATATGATCGATTCAATCATTATTGTTTAACAGCAAGGTCAAAATGTCTTTATTTCTTTATCCCGGCCAAAAACCAGAAACCCTTGATAAGATCCATTATTCCATGCTGCAATCTGCTTTCCAAATTTTTTTTTCATTGCAACCAGATTGACGAGGTACCCTTTATCACGCCAGGCATCACCTTCAGCAATGACGTCTTGGAACCTGTCATTCTGCGTTTCATAGAACATCACGATTGCTTTTTTCGCTTGTCTGCCGTCTTTCTCTTCTTCCAAAAGAATCGAAATAATCCGTTCAAACCCGATGGAAAAGCCAACTGCCGGAACCGAAACCTTATTGTATTTTCCAATCATATTGTCATAGCGACCGCCACCGGCAATGGAATAACCATAAGGGCCATAACTCACTTCAAAGATCAGGCCGGTATAATATCCCATCCCACGGATAAGAGAAAAATCAAAAACAACTTCAAATTCTTCTTTCGACAGGGTTTTCACTGCCTTGATTACCTGGGTTAATTCTTCAATAGCTTCCGGGTCATCCACCCATTGATTCAGATTTTCTAAATTAATATTGTTGACGCAAGACATTAGACATTCAACTTTTTCTTGATCATGTCCTTTACTCAGCAATTCCTGAGTGACACCAGCTACCCCAATTTTATCCAGTTTATCCAAAGAAATACACACGGTTCCAATGGATTCAGCTGCAAAGCCAGCTTTTCTTATCACGGCTCCTAATAACTGCCGATGGTTTACCTTAATCGTAAATCCTTTAAAGCCCATGGCGATCAATGCTTTAGCAGTCGTGTCCATTAACTCGATTTCGGCATTAATCGATGGATCTCCGATAATATCAATGTCGCATTGTTTGAATGATCGGAATCGTCCTTTCTGAGGTCGTTCTGCGCGAAAAACATTGCCAATTTGAATTGCTTTAAAAGGGCTTTCGAGCACTGCCTGGTTATTTGAATAAAATCGACTTAATGGCAATGTTAAATCAAAACGCAAACCCATATCACAAAGATCCAATACACTTGCATCTTTCGTTAAGTCCAGTTTTTCACCACGCTTTAAGATGGTAAAAAGCATTTTTAAGTTTTCACCACCCTCACTGCCCAGTAACAGCTCTAAATTTTCCATAATTGGTGTTTCTATTCGGCTAAACCCATGGGCGTGATATATTTCTAATATCTTTTGTTCCAACCGATCCCGAATTTTCATTTCATCCGGTAAAATATCCCTTGTTCCTCTAACAGGTTTTGAACTGATCATGTGTTGTCACCTTCTATACTAAATTAATTTGTTTGAATGCCTTCTTACCTTTTTTCAAGATAAGTTTTCCCGCTTTAAAATCACTGGCGGTGTAAATCGCTTTGGGGTCCAAAACTTTTTCACCATCAACAAAGATACCCCCCTGTTTAATGAGACGGCGCCCTTCACTTCGAGTCGGTATGAGTTTAGCAACTTCCAATAACGAAAGAATGTCCATTCCTTCTCCCAATTCGTCTTTTGCCAATTCGATGCTTGGAATTTCCGCATTTCCCTGATTACCGGCGAAGAGCTTTCGGGCAGCATTTTGGGCTTCATGTGCGGCTTCTTCGCCATGAATCATTGCTGTGACCGCAAAGGCCAATATTTCTTTCGCCTGATTAATTTTTGCTCCTTCCAATGCACCCAATCGTCGCACCTCATCCATCGGTATGAATGTCAGCAATGCCAGGCATTTTTCGACATCCATGTCCGCAATATTGCGCCAGTATTGATAGAATTCATAGGGTGATGTTTTTTCAGGATCCAGCCACAAAGCGCCCTTGGCTGTTTTCCCCATTTTTATGCCCTCACTGGTTGTCAGCAATGAGAAAGTCATCCCATAGACCTGCTCTCCATCCTTTCGTCTGACCAGCTCAACCCCGGCAATAATGTTGGACCACTGATCATTTCCGCCAAACTGCATTTTGCAGCCTTGTTCTCGATGAAGAACATAAAAATCGTAGGCTTGCAATAGCTGATAATTGAATTCTAAGAAAGTGAGTCCCTTTTCCAAACGCGTTTTGTAACAGTCTGCCGCCAACATTCGATTAACCGAAAAATGTGAGCCGATATCTCTTAAAAAATTAATATAATTGAGCGAAAGTAACCAATCCGCATTATTAATCATAACGGCTTTATCATTTTCGAAACTTAAGAACTTTTCAAACACTTTTTTAAATTTCTCACCATTCTCTTTAATACGCTCGGGCGTCATGACCTGACGCATGTCTGTTCGTCCTGAAGGATCTCCGATCATCGTCGTTCCTCCACCAATCAAGGCAATGGGGCGATGTCCATGCTGTTGCATATGGGCCATTACCATGATTTGTATGAAATGGCCGATGTGAAGACTATCCGCAGTTGGATCAAATCCAATATAAAAAGAAACGGATTCTTCTCCAAGCATTTTTACTATTTCCTCTTCATGGGTGCATTGCTCAATAAATCCGCGTTCTTTTAAAACCTGAAATACATTTTCCATTATATTCTGTCCCTTCCTCAATTAACTTAAGTTACCCACTTATTATTTATCTAATTTTCACGATCATCGATCGGATTTTCAACTGCCAACTTATCTTTATGAAGTTCCCATCTTGTCAATGCCTCTTCTAAAAATACTTTAATGATCGCAAACACTGGAATCGCTATAAACATTCCCAATATTCCAAAAAGACTTCCTCCGATAACCACACTAACCAAAATCCAAAATGGATTAAGTTTTACAATTTTTCCCAAAACATTTGGTGCAATAACATTTCCTTCCAATTGAAAAAGCACAATTACCCAAATACCAACCCATAAAGCTTTAATCGGATCATCAATGAGTGTGATCAGAACACTTGTTGTCCCGCCAATAATCGGGCCAAAATAAGGAATCATATTAGCAACTCCCAAAATCACTGCAAAGAGTGGTGCATAATCAACGCCAATAACCAATAAACCCAAATAATATAGGAAACCAACAAAAATGGATATCAGAATTTTGCCTGTAAAATATTTATAAAAAACATCATCAATCATAATGCCTGCCCAATGTGTTCCATTGTACAGTGTTTTATTCATAATTGCTTTTGCAAAGCGATCAACTTGCTCGATAATCCTTTCCGCATCCAACATCAGATAAAGTCCGATAAAAAAAACAATAAAAAAGGATACAATGAATTCCAGGGTTCCTTTAACAAACACTAATGCGACACTGCCAATATCACTTAGCGATTCGGGATTCGTTCCAAGATAAGCGGCAATCTGATTCATGATATCCTGCAGCGTAAAACTCTTAAATCCATCAATGGTATATTTTAAGCTAGACAGAACATCTTGAGTAGCGCCGCCTTGCAGAAGACTGTTTCCCAGAAAATGGTCAATGATTGCCAAATTTTCCGGCATTTGATTAACCAAACTTTTAAAACTACTTGCAACCGAAGGTATCGTGGCATAGAAAAAAAGAACAATCAATACGATTGTAATGATGTATATAATTATAATTGAAATCATCCGTACTGTTCGCGATTGGTTTTGACTCTTTGGAAAAATTTTAAAAATGAACTTTTCAATACTTCGCATCGGTCTAAAAAGAAAATAGGCTAAAACCCCCCCTAAAAGAACGGGCTCTAAAATAACAAAAACTCTGTGGCCACCTTTTATAAAAGTACTTGCAATGATTCCAAAATTATCCAATATTTTATAAATGAGCAGTAATATTAATGCCCCCACTAAAAAATAACCATATTTCTTTATAAGTTCTTTATCAATTTTTAACTTCATCTTGTCCTCCAGTACTTTTTGCAGTCCGGTTTATATCTTAACATTTAACTTAAAAAATTTAAAGTAGTTTCAAATAGTTTCTTAAATTAAAATTAATCAAAAATAAAAGTTGCCAGAATTAAAGTTTTTCTTGTGTTTTAGAGCAAATTATCATATATTTTGTAGTGAACAAAACTTAATTTAGGAGAAATCATGATCTATTTAGCCATTATCCTTTTTGTTGTTTTTCTGGATCAGTATTCCAAATATTTGATTCTTACTCATATAGCACCTGTTAAAACCTTTCCCATCATACCCGGTTTTTTTCATCTGACCTATGTTGAAAATACAGGAGCCGCCTTTAGTCTTTTTTCCGACATGCAATTTTTTCTGATTTTAATAACATTGATTTTTATTGGTATCCTGATTTTTTTTCTTTATAAAATTCCTAAGTACCGAGAGAATTTTTGGATTAATATTTCCCTCTCTTTTATCATTGGAGGGGCAATCGGCAATTTAATTGATCGAATCCGATTGAATTATGTTGTAGATTTCCTGGATTTTCGAATGATCAAATTTGCCATTTTTAATTTTTCTGATGTGTTTGTTGTGTGCGGGAGTATTCTTCTTGTGATTGCTTTACTTGCAAACAAGAACTTTTTTGAAAACAATGACCTCAAATAGGTTTTTGTTTTAGCCCAACCATGTGAAAACGCCAAGTTCGAAATGAGCATTTGCACGCATCTGCCTCATTGCTTTTCCGTAAATCAACGAATGAGCCCTTATTATAAGGCCCATTCGTTTTTATTTTTGTCGTTTTTTACCGCATATAGTACTTGCAGCATATCGTCCCCGGTCGAATGAATATGCTCAGAAACTGCTGCTTTAGCCAAAGCACTCTCACCATTTTCGATTTTTTTAATAATTTCCATATGTTGATCCACTAAGGGCGTCTTGTCTTCAATTCGATGTACATATTCTGCTCTAAAACGCTGCATCTGTTCTCTTAAGCTATTGATCATTGCCAAAAGTTTCTTATTTCCAGATGCTTCATAAATGATATCATGGATGTCCATATCATTTTTAATAATGCCTTCTTCGTCATTTGCCAGAGCTGACTCACCGAATCGACGATTCGCCTCATATAATTTTTCTATTTCTTCTGCAGTTGCATTCATAGCTGCAAGTTCAGCTGCCAATTCCTCCAATGCTCTACGAATTTCCATCATTTCTTTCAGGTCATTTACCGACATCGGAGTAACATACGCTCCCCTCCTGGGAACCATTTTTACCAAACCCTCCAGTTCAAGCTTTCTAATCGATTCTCTGACTGGTGTTCTGCTCACTCCCATTTCTTCAGCCAAGCGAACTTCCATTAAACGTTGTCCCGGCTGGAGTTCCCCAGTAATGATCGCGCAACGGATTGTTTCAAAGACAATTTCACGTAATGGCTTACAAGAACTTACATCAAGGCTTAATCCTTTCTTTTCTTCTAACATATCATTTCTCCTCAATTTTCACTTATTTCACTAAAAAAGCACGTTGAGTATTTTTGATTAAAAACTTTCCATACCATCTCAGCCAATTTCTTTTCCTGAAAATAACCCACTACTGTCGATCCGCTGCCTGTCATAATTGCGGCTAAAGCGCCATTTTTCAGCAAACCTTTTTTTATTTCACAAATTTCTGGATACTGTTCAAACGCCACTTCTTCAAAAACATTACCCATCACTACCTTTAATTCTGCATAATTTTCTGCTTTGAGCAATTGGACGACCGCCGATACATCCGGATGATTTTTTATCTCTCTTTGATCCAATTTTTCAAATGCCCAGGGCGTCGATATATTCACATTCGGTTTTATCACCACAACATACAATTTTTTCATTGCCGGTAACGGCGTTATTTTTTCACCGATACCCTCTACTAATGCTGTTCCGCCAATAAGACAATAGGGTACGTCTGCACCTATTGTTGCACCAATTTCTAAAAGATCTATTGTTGACAGATTCAAGTTCCAAAGAATGTTTAGCCCTTTCAATGCCGCCGCCGCATCACTGCTTCCGCCCGCTAAACCGGCCTGAGAAGGAATTCTTTTTTCTATATGTATTTTGACTCCATTTTTTACATTTAATCGCTTTTGCAGTTTTCTCAATGCTATGATAACCAGATTTTTTTCATCTAATGGCATCTGATTATTATCCGAGGTTAACGAAATGCCTTCCGGACTGGTCTCAAAGGTTAATGTGTCTTCAAGACTAATGGAATGATTAATCATTTTCATTTCATGATAGCCATCTTCACGTCTACCGGTCACATCAAGCGTTAGATTCACCTTTGCTTTGGCTTTTACAACGACCTTATCCATTTTTTCTCCCTTTGCACTAATAATCACTTGTAATATTGTATACATTATCCATTATAACATAATCCTTCCACCTTGTGAATGACAAAAATCATGATTGAAACCCTCTTTATTTAGTGTATAATTTAATCATAACAATTTACGAACGACTTTTCCATGTTAACACAACAGCAAATACTTTTTCAGGAGAATTAATTATGTCACTTCATATTAATAACGATTGGGAACTTCCCATTCAAAATGAACTAAAAGAAGAATATTATTCAAAACTGCGGCAATTTTTAATAACCGAGTACCGAAGCCGTTTAGTCTATCCTCCAATGGAAGATATCTTTAATGCCTTTCACTACACCTCCTACTCTAAAACAAAGGTGTGTATTATCGGGCAGGATCCTTACCATGGTCCGGGACAGGCTCATGGTCTTTCTTTTTCAGTGAAACCCGGCGTTCAGATTCCGCCTTCCCTATTGAACATCTACAAAGAATTGTCAGAAGATCTGGGTTATCCCCTCCCCAACCATGGTTGTTTGAAAAAATGGGCTGACCAGGGAGTTCTTCTTCTAAATGCCGTTCTTACCGTTCGTGCCGGTCAAGCGGGTTCTCACCGCAATATGGGCTGGGAAACATTTACAAGCCATATGATTCAAGCTTTAAATCAACGGGAAGAACCGGTTATTTTTATTCTTTGGGGAAAAGACGCGCAAAATAAACGTTCGCTGATCACCAATCCCCAACACCCCATTATTGAATCATCTCATCCCAGTCCGCTTTCCGCCCACCGTGGTTTTTTTGGCAGTCGTCCTTTTTCGCGCGCCAATGCACTGTTGATCAGTCGTGGTATTGAACCGATCGATTGGCAAATAACGGATATTGACAATGATGGTAAATCAAACTGATGGACTTAAACATCTTAATTTGGATCCATAACCATCTCGTTTTCAGCGGTCTCAATCCTTTCTTTGTTTTTATTACAAATTTTGGAGATCATGGCATCTTTGGTTTTTTTCTTTCTTTTTTGCTGATGATAAAAAAGGAGACTCGGTTAACCGGTGTGATTATGCTTGCGGCCTTGCTATTGAGTGTCTTTTTTGTGAATCTGACACTTAAACCCCTTGTCGCCCGTCATCGTCCCTTTACGTTTTACGATATTGACCTTATTTTGCCTAAGCCAAATGATTTTTCATTTCCCTCTGGTCACAGTTCTTCAGTTTTTGCCTACACCTGGGCATATTTTATAACCCGTAAGAACAATTGGCGTTGGGGGCTTTTAGTTTTTGCGATTCTTGTCGCTTATTCTCGACTTTACCTTTTTGTTCATTATCCCACCGATGTTCTAGCTGGTATTGCGATTGGCATCCTATGCGCCTATCTTTCCAGATGGCTGGTTGAAAAATTCAAAGACAAACCCTGGATGGTCAGATTTCTGACATACTGAGAGCCGCACCGAAAAAACGCAACAGTGATCAAATTTCACAGCAGCACTTTGATGCAAAACGATATTTTAAAAGGTCAATTGATTATTTATTGTGTTTCCTAGAAGAAAATACAATAAATAATCAATTGACCTTTAGTTTTTGGTTTAGGTTTTTGGTTTAGGTTTATCAACACATCGATTTTCTGTTTTAATCAAAAGTCTATATTAACCCCAATTTTTCTCTGAGCGCGATTATTTCCACAAGATTCATCTGTCCCGGAGCTGTTTTTCCGGTTCCCAGCACATAGGTCATTGAACCACCACAAAGTTCTGGAGCGATCCTGGTGATTCCACCGAGACTCCCCATCGCAATGTTGATCATCGGTGATTTTGATCCTTCATTATGTAATAGGTTAGCTATTATTAAGTGACGGATATCTTCTGACGTATGAGGCATTACTGCTAATTTAAGTACATCTGCATTCTTGGCTTCCATCGATAGATATAATTTTTCTATTTCCTGAGTGTTCGGGGTACGATTAAAATTATGATGAGATGCAATCCATTGCGTCCGATTGTTTTTAATGACATCCCTAATTCTTGCTAAAAAAAGATCATTGCTTTCCAGTTCAACATCCACATAATCTGCCACATCACTTTCGATGGCTGTTTTTATTGACGCTTCCCGAATGGCATCTGCTGTTTCATAAGCACCGCCTTCAAGATGACTTCGATACGTGTAAATCAGTCCCTGGGTTTTCATTCTTTTTTTTATCTCTTTCAGGATATTTAATTCCTCTTCTGGCTTGAGGATTGCTCCTTTCATAAAATAGTCGCGACGCCATTCTAAAAAATCGCATCCATTTTCTACTGCCGCTTTCACGTCTGCCAACAATTCACTTTTATCTGCGCTGATTAAAGGAATACATGAGGCAAACTTATTTTTTTCGATTAATTTAATTTCGTTTTTGATATTCATATCTGTTTTTCTCCTTCACATCTATTGGCTTTTTCATTTTACTTATGATTTAGCAATCCAATGTTTTTAATTTCAACAGAAATTGTGCCATCCGGGTTGTTTTTGAACTCAATAATATCATTTCTTTTTAATTGCTCCGTTGGAATGCATATTTCAATTCCTGTATCTGTCACAAATTTCTGTTTTCCAAAAATTTTCTTTTCAATATTTTGAGTCATCTGAACTTTTTTTTCATACAGTCCTTTTTGTTCTAAGCTTTCCTTGAATTTTTCCTGAATCGTTTCGTCACCATCAAAAACTACTTTTGCAATATTTTCAATATCAATTTCACTCTCTGCTTCGTAATCATCTGCGATCACAGTTTTAACTGTATTCAATTTTTCATAATCGCCACCGTACTCTTTTCCAATAACTTCCTTCACGGTTTTTTCTACAATTTCAAAGGCTTCCTTTTCCGATATTGCCGGTTCGCAAAAAAGTAATTGCGTTGAAATATAAAAATCTTTTTCATTGTTAATGAGATATTTTTTTTCTTTTAATAAAATTTCATCCGTTGTCAAATTAATGAGTGCAAATTCATCTAATTTCTGACTTTCAGTGGGAAGCACACATGGCTGAACGATGATGTCATTGGTCAATCCGTTATCCGTATTCACATAATGGATATATCCCAGTTTATAATTAAACTTGAATATCCCAAGATAATTCTCATGATTCATTTCAAAATCCACAAATACGAGATCTGCTGAAGGGATCTCAATGTTTTCAATCATGTAATCAAAAAATAGTTGCGCTATTTCACTGCTTACTCGCACCAACTCATGAGAATTCTTTCGATAATCCCGGATTCGTTCTTTAAACTGACTTCCCGCTCTAAAAATGGTTCGCTTGATATCCGTATCTTTTATTGATCTTTGAACATGTCTTTCAATATAGTCTTTAACCGTTAGTGTCATATTTAATAACGTATCCGATAATATCGGGATACTCGCATTTGTATCCAAAACATGTAAAATTGATTTGTTAATCGCAATTTCTATATTCATTTTGCTCCTCATTCTGTTTTTACAATAAATTTTAACATATCTGACTTAATATTTTTTTGTATGATTCATTGCGATCCGAAAAAAAAATCACCATCATTGATGGTGATTCTAGCCAGATTGCTCTGATTATGTTTATAAGTGGTGCGCCATGGGGGACTCGAACCCTCAACCTACTGGTTCGAAGCCAGGCACTCTATCCAATTGAGCTAATGGCGCACATAAGTTGATTAAAAAGAACAACTTAGACAATGTCTAAGTCCTTCCAAACCTATTAAATTTTGGAGCGGAAGACGAGATTTGAACTCGCGACCCTCGCCTTGGCAAGGCGATGCTCTACCACTGAGCCACTTCCGCTTAATTGGTGCGGATGAAGGGACTTGAACCCCCACATCGTAAGATACTAGATCCTAAGTCTAGCGCGTCTGCCAATTCCGCCACATCCGCATAACAGTGCTACAAACAGGAATTAAATAACTGTTTTCTGTAACGTGCTTGATTATAATAACAAACTCTGTCTCCTTTGTCAATCACTTTCATGATTTTTTTAATTCTTTTATGTTATTTTTAAATTCTGTCTTTGAAAAGATCCATAATTTTATCCTTTGGTCCATAAACAAAAATCCGGTCTCCCTGTTTAATCTGATCTGTTGCAATGACATGATCGATAATCGTATTCCCTCGTTTAATCAATAGTACATTCAATTTATACGTATGTCTAAAATTCATTTCCAATAATGTTTTTTCGTTAATTTCAGGTGGAATGCAGGTTATAAATATCTCCGCAATCAATTTATCATGCACCATTTCTAAAATTCGCACATTATTGCAGAAGGCACCTTTGGGCTTGTTTCTAGCGAGTCTCTCTACCAATCTGTCAAATTTTCCAATGATCCATTTTGAACGGGTTATGATAATAATAATAACCAGAAAGCTAATCGAATATACAATTGTCCATCCATTAAATTGATCTCCAGACGAGCGGATAAACAAATTCACTAAAATTGAAACGCCTGTCACGGCAAAAAGATACCCAAAAACCATCATAATTCGGGCTAAATGTCGCCTTGCCGCTGAATTAAGAATGAGCTCACTTTCTTTGGTGGTGAATCCACTGTTTGTCATACATGAAATGGCCTGAAATCTGGCCTTATCCTCTCTTAATCCCGTCAGCCGAAAGAGCACCGTAAATATTTCAATCACTGTCAAATATGCAACAATCAAAATAAAAAAGCTGATCAGTGATAAATTAAACCCCATTGAATTTCCTTCCTTGCTTGACACGCATTTTTTCTTCATTTATTATCATTTCTTTTCATGTTTCATTATATTACAAATCACTATTTTTGTCATTGTTGTTTAACATAGAAACACTTTTCGTAACCCGGTTATCTGAATATAAATGCAAAATTTCCAAACTTTCAATAAATTTTATTAAATTCATTGAAAGCTCAATCCCGTCTCAGCGTTTTATTTGGGGTACTTAAAATTTGATCCAAAAAAGGCCGAAAATCGTATTTATAATTTCCCACCTTTTTCTACCCAATACCCTGCTGCTGATTACTTCAAACTTTCTAAATACTCTTTCCAGTCTCAGGAAATATCAGCGTCACTATCAATTCTGCTGCTCTTCTTCTATAGAAAAGTAGATTGGTTCCTCTGCTGAATTTCCTAATACTTTATTGTATTCCTGAAGTTTTTGATTAACTTCATAAAAAACACTTCCCTCCGGATAAGTTCCGTCCTCACCAATCTCACCGGCAGGCATTCCGCTTAATAATTCCAGCCCTTCATCGATGTTTGATATTGCATAGATATGAAATTGATCTTTTTTCACGGCCTCCAGGACTTCATCTTTTAACATCAAATTATTAATATTACGTACCGGAATGATAACCCCCTGTTCACCTGTCAAACCGATTGCATTGCATATATCGAAGAAGCCTTCAATTTTTTCATTTACGCCTCCGATTGGCTGAATTTCGCCTCGTTGATCCACCGATCCGGTAACCGCAATGCCTTGCTTCACTTTAATGCCAGCCAAACTTGATATGATTGCATAAAGTTCAGAACTGGATGCACTGTCCCCCTCCACATCTTCATATAGCTGTTCAAATGTTACCTGGGCTGTAAAACCCAAGGGTTTATCCTGGGCTAGCTTTCCGCCAAGATATCCAGCAAGCGTAAAAACACCCTTGGAATGAATATTCCCACTCATCTCTGTTTCCCTTTCAATATCAATGACACCACCGCGTCCTACATGAGTTATGGCCGTGATACGTGCCGGCAGTCCAAAAGAATACCCACTCGTTTGTATAACGAAAAGACCATTTACCTGTCCAACCGCACTTCCATCGGTATCAATGATAATTTTTTTTTGCAATATTTCGTCTTGAATTTTTTCTTCAAGCTCGTTAAAACGATATTTTCGCTCTGATATTGCTTTTTTTACATGCTTCATGTCCACAAACTCAGACTCTTCCGCTTTTGCCCATGTTATTGCCTCATAGACCACTTCTCTGATGTCACCAAACTGTGTAGAAAGTTTATTCTGATCACCCGCCATCCTGGAACCATATTCAATAATTCCAGCCAAACCCGCCTGATTAAAATGTTTTAACCCTTCCTTATGACAAATTGAACTGACAAATGAAACATACTTATGCAGATTTTCAGAATTTCGAGTCATTTCATAATCAAAATCTACTTTAATCTTGAATAGTTCTCTAAAATCTTCATCTCCAGATAAAATCAGATAGTAAATAGGGCTTCCTATCAGTATAACCTTCACATTCAACGGAATCGGTTCGGGCTTTAATGTCAAAGTGGGCACCGTTCTATATTGCTCGCCAATATTTTCTACAACCGCCTGCTGGTATTTAAGAATTTTCTTCAAGGCACTCCAAACAAACGGATCAGTCAATATATCCTTAGCTTGTAAAACAAGATAACCACCATTAGCAATATGAATCGCTCCCGGCTTCACCATTGTAAAGTCCGTATTCATAACCAATATCTGGCTTTTATACTCAATTTTTCCAAAAAGATTATAATAGTATGGATTAGATTCAATAACGATAGGAGCTCCTTTTTGTTTTTCATTATTAATAAACAAGTTAACTTTATATCGGGAAAAGGAATTCGATTCCTCCTGACCGGTAAAATAATTCGGTCCATACGGATTCGATCCGCCTTTAGCAGCATCATCATTTTCTTCCTGATATTGAGACGTAGATGTACGTCCTGAAAATGGTTCTTGTTTTTTAAAGATGTTATACCTATCTGCAACATCATTTAACACTTTATCCAGATATTCAACAATCATCGGTATTCCGATGTACTTCTCTTTTAATATTTGAATTAATGGCTCGGCAGTAATAAGAGCAATTTCTCGATCTAATTCGAACAGCTGCTCCGTTGTCTTTTTTTCGAATTTCTGACCCTCGGCCAGTATTTTATCAAGTTTGTTTACCAGAACATATCTCTTTTCACTTATTTCATGACGTTCCTGATCTGATAGTTTTTCATATTCCTCTGGTAACATAGGTCTGCCATCCTGAATCGGTATAAATATAAACTTCATGGCTGATGGTTTTACACTGAATCCTTCCTCAAATGCTTTTTGTTGAATTACCTGAAACAGTTCTGCCATTTTTACCTGGAAAGCACTAAAGATCCGATCTCTTTTCAGGTCATAATCACTGCTTTCAAAAGCTTTTCTGATGGCATTTTTAAGTTCAGATATTAATTTTTCCATATCTATCTGAAATTCGCGTCCCTGGCCTGCTGGCAAAGAGACTGCTAATGGTTTATCTTTATTGATGAAATTATTAATATAACACCAGTCATTCGGTGTCCTACGGGCAATTGCTACCTGTGAAACCACTTCTTTTGTATAGTCATTTTTACCAGTTCCAGGCGGTCCTACAACAAAGATATTATAACCATCTGCATCCATTGCAAGGCCAAAATGCATCGATTTTACTGCCCTATCCTGACCTAAGATCACATCAAGCGGTGATGCATCCAATGATGTTTTAAAAAATTTCAATTCATCTTTATAATTACAAACTTTTTTTAACTTTTCTAATGGCACCAAGCATTGATCTTCACATTTCATATACAACCCACCTTTTGCTTATTTTATTCTTTATATACCCGCTAATTGCAAAAAATGATAGTATACTTTTATTTTTAGTTAAAATACCTTGCTTTAAAAAAATAAAGTTGATAATACGTAAAAAGAGTGTAAAATTGTTATTAACAACTTTACACTCAGTATCTGGATGGCTTTCTTATCGCATTTTGGAGCGGAAGACGAGATTCGAACTCGCGACCCCCGGCTTGGGAAGCCAGTGCTCTACCACTGAGCCACTTCCGCAACGTTATAATTATAACAATAATTATCTTTTACTGCAAGCTTTTAATCAACTTTTTATATACTTTTTGCGGTATCACTTAATCCATTTTTAACAATTCTCCATCAATTATTCTTCATTCCTTTACACAAACGAGTTTAAAAAAATATTTATCTGTTTACATGCTGTAAATTCAGGCAACATATAATCAGATAAATAACTGCTCTTAACCTTTGGTACCAGTGCTTCTGAAATTTTTGTTACGAGACTTTCATAATATCATCAAAGTCTTCTTCTAAAATCGTTACACTTTTTGTAGAAAAAACAACTCTAGGTTTTTCGGCATCCTCTTTTTTATCCCAAGGTAACATATCTCCATCCTCACGAAGATATTCCAGTATTTCCCAGATTCCTTCTCCAGTGTAAGAACTCACTTTAAATATTCTTTCGCAACCCGCTAGTTCAAGCCATTTCACGCCTTGATCAGCATTGGCTCCTTCAGCATCAATCTGTGTAACAATCCCAATAACTGGTCGATTGGCTACCGCAGCAACACAAGGTGGATAAAGCGAATATGGCTCTGTTGCATTAATTAATAAAGCTACAATGTCTGCTTCATATGAATATAAGGCCAATGCATGACTTAAGGTATTGTTCTCCGCATATTCCCCTGGTGTATCAATAACAACGTCATAATGATTGACATACTGTGTTTTTTCGTAATGTATTTCTTTTCCTTTTAATGCTTGTCTAAGTGTTGTTTTTCCACACTCACTTCGACCGATCAAAATCATTTTTTTCATGTTTCGCCTTCATTTTCAAGTTTTTGTAATTTCGCAAACCGTAAATTTCAATGTGTCTCTGAGATAAGCCAGAATCGTTTTAATTGCCGAATCAACCTCAGATATTCTTCCCGTAAACATCAATGTGCCACTAAATCGATCAATGAAACCCATCTCTATAACCGATGTTTTTATTGCCAAGTCTCCTGCAATTACCGAAACTTCAGAAGGTGTCATGCTTAATATTCCAATAGCTGCTTTTTGATAATCAATATTGGGATTTAATCCTAATTTCTTATATACTATTTCATCTGGGCTTGCAATAATATGAGCAAGCGTTACTTGTTTACCAGGAACAGTCTCTTGGATAATTCTTAGTTTTCCGTCATTTGTGTCCAAAACGCTATTCATTCTAAGAGCCTCCTTCCCTATCAGATTAATAATTATTTAACAACATAACTATTCTAGAATTATATCATGTTGGCTATAAAAATAAATGGAGTTACTGGTCTTGTACAAGTATTTTTTTTGCTTTTTTATATAAATTTGTTCATTATTCAATTTGTAAATAAGTTTATCTCCAAATAAAAAAAACTGCAATCTCTTGCAGTCATGTTTTTCTAATGGTGACCCATGGGCGACTTGAACGCCCGACACCCTGATTAAAAGTCAGATGCTCTACCAACTGAGCTAATGGGTCAGATAAATTATT
>NZ_RXYA01000021.1 GCF_008086595.1 Acetobacterium paludosum
GGCCCGGGTTGCCATGCAGATCGGGCTGACTTTGGCATGCCTGAATATGAAAAAACTGGCAAATCTGCTGTACCGAAAACGAATGCGTTTTGGGTTGCCTTCACGTTTTATTCTGTTTTTTCATTTTGGGGCAGCAATATAAAAACCCGACTACAGCTTTGTTTGCTTGTAATCGGGTTTGTCTTCGCTCTGAGCAGATTTCATTAATGAAATCTGCTTTTTTATTGACGAATTAATTACTGATAAATGGTGTATCTGTAGAACCAGGGGCAGTACTTCCCTTAGGAACAATTTGAATTCGGATACCTTCCAATCGATATGACAAACCTACAGTTCCAGCACTGGCACCGTTCTTTGCCCAACCAAGCCAACCAACATTTTGGGCATGAACCTGGTAATAGATATCAAACAAATCTGCATCTGTACCAGTAAGGGCAATCTGAATGGCCTCTAATCGAAGCGATTGACCTGTTGTGCCACTCAATGTCCCATCGGTCACAAAGTTCTGCCAGCCGATATCCTGGACATGAGTTTTGTATTCTACGCCAAGATTATAGCCCTGGGCTCTCGCATTAATTTCAATACCTTCCAGGCGAAGAGATTGGTCCGTTGTGCCACTCAAGGCTCCATCAGAAACTAAATCCTGCCAGCCTAAATTTTCAACATGGGTTCGATAAGCTATCGAAGTGGTTTTGACTGCCGAGTCTTTAATTACAAAATTATTAATAGCTTTTCTGGTAATGTTATTATCACCATCTTTTACCTCTACATATAGAGTATAAATTCCTGATACGGTGGGGGTAAAAGTAGCGGTGCTACAGGTGCTGTAATCCTGAATGGTATTAGTCTCACCATTTAGTTCATAGTAAAATCCATAGGCATAGGAACCTTGGCCGCCACTAGCGGAGGCGCTTAAAACGATGGGGGTTCCCACTGTTTGATCGGGAACTTTATCCGCCGTAAAATTATCAATACTTAAGGGGATACTAGGGGTTACGGCAGCCAGAGCTGCATCCAGTTGGATCATTCCATATCCATAGTAATCATCTTTTCCGGGAGCTCCGAAATCTAAAGCGGTATTTTCTAGAATGGTTTCCACTTTGGTGTTGGTAAGGCTGGGATCAGCAGCCAATAGAACAGCACAGGCTCCAGCGGTGATGGGAGAGGAAAAGGAGGTTCCAGATGCTAGCTGGTAATCTCCATCATGGTTAGTGGTGTAAATTTTATAACCAGGAGCACATAAATCCACCATGCTGTTGTGTTGGGAAAAATAGCCGATTTCATTGGTATCAGTAGTGGCTCCAACAGAAATAACATTATTATAGGAGGCTGGAACGGCAAATTCACCTGAGTAATCGGCATTACTTCCTTCATTTCCCGCAGCCGCTACTAAAACCTTTCCAGCATTGGCGGCGTTTTCCACAGCAGTTCGAAGAGCAGGGGAGGCCATATAACCGCCAAAACTCATATTAATGACTTTTACATCCGATCTCCCGGCTGCATCATATAAAGCTGCGCAGATATAACCGACATCGAGATTGGCATCATTATCGTAGGTTCCTCCGACACGATAGGGAGCAATTTTGACATTGGCCGTTCCGGCTATTCCGGAAATACCGATATTATTATTGGATACTGCGGCAATGCAACCACTGACCTCGGTTCCATGACCTGATAAATCTTTCATGTCTGAGGTTCCATCCACGTAGTCATAGCCGGTTACTGTCTTTCCGATAAGATCCGGGTGTTTGAGATTTAGACCAGTATCGATAACAGCAACTACCACAGCTTGTGAATTATTTACCTGGTTCCAGGTTTTATCTGCATCGATACGTTCAAACTGCCACTCTAAAGAAAGCAAGGGATCATTGGGGAGGGCGGAAGTTTGGATATAGCCGTTTTTTTCTGCCACTAATACGTTGGGATTTTCTGATAATTTGGTGACGATGGAATCCACATTATTAGAATCAGCTACTTCTAAAATGTCCACCCGATCAGATACCGTTTCTCCGCCTTTAATTTCTTGAGTTGTCAGACCAAGATTACTCACATTAGCATTATTGTCCTGATAAATAATGATGATTTCATCATTGATATTTGAATTTTCATTTATATTAGCTACTTCATCCATACTTTGAATAGCCAATGATCCATTTCCGATTGAATCTTCGGAGACATTAACTGAAGATTTAACTGTTCCAGTTGTTTGTACTGAAATGGACTGGTTTTCCGCTAATACGCCAAGGGGGAAGGATGTGGAAATTAAAACGAATGCTAATAGGGAGCTGATAATAATTTTAGATCTCATGATTGTGCCTCTTTCCTCTTTTTATCGATACTTAATAATAACGCATTTACTTTTTAAAAGCAATTAAGTAAGATAAAATGATATAGCGGTCATTTTAAAGTCTCGTGAAGTGAAATAAAAGGTATAAAAATATTGATGAAAAAGAAAAATCATACTAATATATACAAAGCATATATTCATAGTATCATATGTGAAGTCTAGTTCGTATTTTAAAGGAACACTCTACAAAGCGAGGTAAAAAATATTTCAATAAAGTTTAAAAGAGAACAAAAAACGATCAGTAAATGTTATCAGGTTAATGTTTTTTTCCAGAGCGATTGTGTATTAGAGAATATCAAAGCATATACCATGATTTTCGGATTGATAGGGTTAGTGGAAGAACTTTATTTTCTGCCCGAGGATATTGTAGATAATTCAGACACATCAGCATATATTAGAAATAATGGCCTGGATATCTTTCTTCGAACAAAAATGGAATATGAGCAACTCAAAGATCAATTAAATAAAACGCCATCTTTAGAAAGACTCACCTTAAAAATGGTAGACGAATCAGCTTTTGAAGCATTTGAGCCGGTACCGAAAAATAAGAAACTGATTGAAACTCAACCGATTATTAAGCAGATAACAAAAAAACCGATACGATGTTTTTGCCAAACCTATTAATATAAAAAACGTGCAGCGGTATTTAGCAAATTGGATTATGAATGCAAAGTTGGATTAAAAGATTTTTGAAAATTCAATAGAAATACGGCAAAGGATGGATGGCGAAATGGAAAAGCAGAAAAACTTACTACATAAAATCATTCAAATAATTAGTGTCGTTTTAATGATTTTTTTACTAATTAATATCTTTAATATGATTTATATGATTTTTTTGATCCGTGAAACAGGGGATGTAATAAATATCTCTGACAATATCAGAAGTGAAATTCAGCGACTAGTCAAACTAGAACTCTCTGGAGATCCACAGAATGATATGATTGATACTATCGATAAAATAATAAATGACTTTGAATATGATAAAACCAGAAACAAATGGGAAAAGCAACAAGATCCAGCTACTCTTGAAAAGTTAGATCTGATACCAGAGATGTGGAGAAAATTGAGAACGGACCTTATTAATTATAGATTGAATGCCAGCAATAAGGAACCCCTCTTGCAAAGTAGTGAAGCCTATTTTAAAACAATAAATTACGTTGTTGAAGCAACAGAAAATTATTCGACAGAAAAAATTGTTTGTTGTAAAATAAAAACGTAGAACCTTTCTGCAAAAAGAACTTGCAAAAAACAAAAAATCAAAGAACTTATCACCAATGAGGTTGCCTTAGCCATTTTAATATTTGTATTGATTGTTGCTTCAATTCCCCAAACGACGAAATAAATTCAATTGATTCGAAAAAACAGGGAATTAGAAGTTGCCGCCTATATTGACAAAATCACAGGGTTGCCGGGTCGAAGAAGCTGTGAAGAAAAAATATGGATGCCTATGAATCCAAAGAAAGCACCCTATTTGTGTTGCCATATTTGACCTTAATAATTTAAAAAGATGAATGATTTATATGGACATCATGAAGGAGATCGTTTAATAAAAGGTTTTGCTTGTGTATTGGAAAATATCAGCAATGATCGTATTTTTGCTGGCCGTTACGGCGGAGACGAATTTATCATAATCGTACATGGTTGGAGATTTAGAAAAATATAGAAACGCATACTGTGTCAGTAATTGTTTGCCAGGACATTCCATAAGGACTGCACTAATTGCAATTTGTTTAGCTAAAGAATTAGACATTGAAACATCAGAGGTTTATCATATTGGCTTGGGTGGAATACTCCATGATATTGGCAAGCTGTTAATTCCCAGCAAAATTATTGATAAACCATGTAAACTGAGTGTAACAGAATTCAAAGTGATTAAAGAACATCCGTCAATCGGTTTTGAAATGCTAAAAAATCAAAAGTGGTTACCGAAAGATAGCTTGAAGATTGTTCAAAATCATCATGAAAAGATTGATGGAAGTGGGTATCCTAATCAATTGTCAGGAATTCAGATTCCATTTTATGGATGTCTGGTCGGGGTAGCAGATGTTTTCGATGCGGTGACAAGTAAAAGAAACTACCGCGATGCGCTTAGTTATCGTGATGCACTGTGTATTATCCAAAAAGAAACACCAAATCTTCTGGATGAGAATTTAGTGATGGTTTTAGGTGATACAATAGAAAAATATTATCATTCCAACACAACTTATACGAAAAAATTAAATATACAAGAATATAACAAACTTGTAATCTGATTTGAACGGTTAAAGATAAATCAGATTGCTATTAAATAGAGTAATTGTTTTTACACAAATTAAAAAACTTCAACAAAGCCGATAAAGATATTGTTGAAGTTTTATTCAAGTTCAAAGTGAGGCAAACTCATAATTAATATCAGATTATTATAGCCTGATTGTTGAAATTATTAAATATAATTTTTGCAATTTCTAAATATATCTTAGATATGAAGAAGAGCGTTTTAGATTTAACAATGCTAAGGTTATATTTGATTCAATATTGCATATGATTATTTTCATTTCATTGCAACTCAGTCCACACTTTTCGCACTCTGTTTCTGAGATATTTCTTTGCACTGGTCTGGTTATTTGGCTACTTGAATCTTTGTTTTTTGGAATTTCTGCATGTTCCGGATGGCTCTTGTAGTAAGTAGTAATTCCTTCGCGATACATTTTAATCTCTCCCTATTATATATTGCGTATATGTTTTATATGTTATAAAGCATAACGGATTCTTTTTTAAATGTCAATCATTTTGCTAGTTTAGAATGCTGCCAAATCAAATTCAAAAAAAAAGAAATGATTTGGTAGTGTATTGTTGTTAAAGAAGAAAATAGGTTATAATTTAATAAAAAAACATTGATAATTTGAAAGCGGGTATATTATGACAGTAATCGTTGTTGTTCTAATTTTGTTGTTTTCAATATGGTTAATTTTCAGCAATATAATCAGTGGGAATAAAGGATTCTCAACTATTGGCGATGATAAGCCGATTATAAAAGTCCTTTGCAAGGATGGTTTTCTAAAAGGCTATTATGTGTCTGATGGATTATTCAAAGGGAAGAAATATGTTTCAAATAAAATTACAGCTGAAGGAACATTCTTTAATGGAATGCAGATCGGACAGGGTAAGGAGTATTATGAAAATGGCAAATTGAAGTATATCGGTCATTTTTCAAATGATTATGCGGCGGGTCAAGGCAAATTATTTGATCAAATTGGAAAACTAAAATATGAAGGTAACTTTGAAAATGGTTATGCATCAGGTTATGGTAAGCTGTATGATGATAATGGACATTTGAAATGTGAAGGCAATTTTGCCCGGTTATCAACTAATACAGGATGTGAAAAAGACCCCTCTGTACCTTCTGGTAAATGCAAAGAGTATTATGAAAATGGCAAATTAAAATATATTGGCAATTTTTATAATGGACTTTGGTATGGAGAGGGTAAATATTATGATAGAAACGGTCATTTACTACATAAGGGTAGATTTGAATACGGCAGCCCTGTAAAAAAATGAGCCATTGGGTTACTGTTATTAGACATGGAATAGCAATCAAAGAAAAATTAGAAAATATTTTTAAAACAAATGAACGATTATTATATGATATCCATAATGTTGCATTTTTAAATCAAAAGTGGTATTATTTTATTGTTTTATAAATGATTTTACAGGAATATCATTAACTCAAATTCAGGTTTGTGTTCGGATATCAAGTTGTTATTCAAGGGAGGAATACATCATGTTTATTGCCAGGCAACCGATTTTCAATCAGCAACTAGAAGTATTTGGATACGAATTGCTTTTTCGGCTAGAAAGCCAATCAACCCAGTTTGGCGGAATATCATCTCAGGGCGCAACGGCAACGGTGATCACTGGTTTATACGAGTCTGGATTGGAGAATCTGATTGAGGATAAGTATGCCTTTATCAATTTTGATGAAATATTTGTTCATTCTAATGCTTTGGAATTAATTGAACCTGGCCGAATGATTGTCGAGATGCTTGAAAATATAAAGATTGATCGTACGTTGATGGATCGTTTGGAGGAAATCAGACATAAAGGTTACAAAATTGCTTTGGATGACTTTAAGGAAAACTATTGCGAGTATCCATTAATGCCTTTTGCTGATATTATAAAATATGATTTAATAGCGACGCCTTTGGAAAGAATCGAAAAAGATGTCATTAAAGCCCTTTCCCAGAATAAAATTCTTTTGGCAGAGAAGGTTGAAACAGAAAAAGAATATCTGGAGGCAAAAGAAATGGGATTCCAATTGTTTCAGGGATACTTTTTCAGCAGACCCAGTATCGCAGCAAAATCATATAACAAAACAACTTCCAAGTCCCAGTATGTGCGCGTGATTGCAGAAATAAAAAAAGTGGATCCCGATTTCGATGCATTGGCCGAACTCCTTGAGCAGGATGTTACTTTGGCTTATCGTGTGATGCGTATGGCAAGTTTTCGATCTGGAAATGATTTAGTCAGTTCCGTTAAGTATGCATTAACCTATATGGGTCTAGATGAACTAGAAAGATGGATCAATGTTATAATGCTCCAGGATTTAGGTAAAGATAAACCGGAAGAACTGAAGAAAATATCTCTAATTCGTACTAAATTCGCAGAATCCATAGCTATTCATGGAGGAATGAAAAAGCTTCAAAATGCAGCATCGATGATGGGGCTATTTAGTGTATTGGATGCAATTCTAGACCAGTCTATGGAAGAGGCTTTAATGGGTGTTGCATTGCCACCTTCAATATTAGATGCATTGATCAATCATAAAGGCGTACTTTATCCGATTTATGAATTGATTTTATCCTATGAAAAAGGAGATTGGAATGTCGTTGATAATATTTCAAAAGAACTGAATCTTGAAGAAACTGTTTTGGTTCGAAACTACCGTTGGGCTATTCAGTGGGCGAATGAAGTAATGATACTGGTTTCGTAGCGGATGAAGTGCAGAATTCTGCTGATTTATTTTATAGCTGTTGAATTCAAACCGTTTCTTTTTTCAATGTCAAAATATGAAGGATGAAGCAAATGGAACATACGTACGAAAAGTGGAGAAATATGCTTCTGCAAACAATTCAATGATTCTTATGGACATCTAAAAGGAGATCAGGTACTATTGGCACTGGCTGGACTGATGAAAAAAAGATATAAAAAAAATCGTTTATGGCCAGATTTGGCGGAGAGGAGTTTTCAATTATTTGCATGGGAAGTGAAGCAGATCATATTTACGACCTTATGGAAAATCTTCGAATAGAATTTGAAAATCAAAGATACGATTTTATGGAGGATACCATTACAATCAGTATCGGTATTTCAACTTGGAAATTAGGATGGACCGCAGAAGAATTATTTGAAAACGCAGATAGCGCGATGTACGTTGCAAAGGCAAATGGAAAGAATCAAACTAAACAATAAAATTAATTATTGTTTAGTATTTCTAATAAGATGTAGCCAGCCGAAATTTTGTTTTTTAGCATTAGGATAGAAATATACTTCCTTGATCAGATATCCAGTCCTAAATATTTCTGCCATTGTAACTTTTGATTTAATAAACAAAAGGACTGAAATCTGAATAACACAGATTTCAGTCCAAAAATGTTTAACCGCTATATGTATTGAATTTTAGAACAATATTTAAATACTGCTTTTTTGCGGTTCCAAAACCTTAGAACCGACGGTATCAACTTTTGCTTTTCTCAGATATGAATAATAATAGGCACCTGGTATAATAATAGCTCCACCAATGATATTTCCGATTGTTACGGGAATAATATTGTTAATAAAAATCTGTGCCCAGGTAATGTCTGCACCAACAAATAATCCCATTGGCAGGAAGAACATATTGGCGACACTATGTTCAAAACCAGCAAAAACGAAAAGCATAATTGGAAACCAAATAGCAAATATTTTGCCAATCATATCTTTCGAACCAGCCTGTAACCAGCATGCTAAAACAACAAGAATATTACAAAATATTGCACGAATGAGAATTGCTCCCAACGGAATCGCAACTTTTGCCTGTGCAATAGCAACTGCCTTGGTGACCATCGCTTCACCATATAAACCGCTCTTAGATAATAACCAGGCAAATAAGACTGAGCCGATTAAATTTCCAACCCAAACGATACCCCAGTTACGAAGCATTGCCCCAAAAGTAATATCTTTTCTAAACAATGATAAAGTCATCAGGTTGTTACCTGTAAATAATTCTGCACCACATAAAACAACAAGCATTAAGCCAACGGGAAAGACGCCTGCACCAACAAGCTTGGCAACAGTTACTTCAAAACCACTAGTTGCACCAGATGTAACCAAAGTGAATCCATAAGCACCTAAACCAATAAACATACCGGCCAACATGCCCAATACAAGCATTTTACCTATTGATAAAACTGCTTTTTTGTTACCGTTGGTGATCCACACTTCACCAATTTCCCCTGGAGTTAAAAAATTATTCACCCTCGATCTCCTTACTAAATTATAATAGATTTGCGATTGCATGAAATTTCAAGCATTACGATGCATTATTATTTAAGCTCACCTCCTTAATTAAACAAATTTATATTTTCCATGTAATCGATTTTTAAATTATATCAAAATATTCTCAACTTGTATACACTTATAAATAAATTTATTCTATATTAAATAGAAGAATATTTTTACTGTCAGATATAAACAAAAATAGCTTCTTGCTGGGTATCGATATCTTTTTTTAACATCAATACAACTATTAAAAAACAGCATAATAAAGCCATTGAAAGTTTTCCTTGAAGAGTATAATAATGGAAAAATAGAAGTATGAATTATAGCCATGTATATGCAAGAATCTTCATATATGGATTTTAATTACAGATATTCAGCATCATTTTATAATTCAATTTCTGTTTTAAAAGATCAATCAGAACGTGGCGTAAAGGTAAAAAGATTTAAACAATAAATGATAAAATATACTAAATTATTGTATAAATATAAGATAGAGTAAAACGGATATAAAAATCAATATGAAGAATGAAAAGCGGACAAATTACGATAAATTTAAGATTCCGGTGTTTTACTGGCAAGTTGTTGAACTTCTAGTTCCAATTTGGTCGGATTCCATCATATAAAAATAGTGAGGTAAAAGCACGTGACTATAGAGAAATATTTGGCCGTAAAAAAAATTGGCCAATTGAGTTTTTATGCAAAATTTGTTGACAGAGAATATATCGCATGGTACGATATATCGTAAGACGACATAGAAAGGAGCGAGATCCGTGATAAAGAATGAACCGTTAACCGAAAGCTATTTTTTTATATTGCTTTGTTTGCTGGATGGGCCCAGTCATGGGTACGGGATCATGCAGAAAACAAAAGAAATCTCTGAAGGTCGGGTCAGTATCGGTTCCGGAACTATGTATGGAGCAACTGGTAATATGATGAAAAAAAAATGGATTCAGGAAGAAAAAATAAAGAATTCAGAAGATGAAAGAAAGCGCCTGTATTGCCTGACAGAAAAAGGAGAGGAAATTCTCATGGGGGAATATCAGCGATTATTATTAGATATCAAGAGTGCGGAAAGAATCATAAAGCGACATTAGAAAATTAGCAAAGCCTTAAAGAACATAATTCAGTTAAAATGTATGTAGCCGAGAATTAGGGCTGGAAAGATTTGAATTGAATATTTGGCGAATTGCGATCGTGAAAAGCCTAATTTAAAAGAGTGCATTATCTCAAAATAATGTTCTCCGAGTAATTAAAATATATAGGAGGAAATTTGTATGTCAGAAGGAAATATAGAAAATCTTTTGAAAGTTCCAAAATTGGAAGCTTTTTTTAAAGATTATATCATTAATAATAAAGAGTTGTTTTTGGGTGTTCGTGGAGAATGCATCAATGTGTATTATTGGTGTAAAAGCTTGCTTGAAATATCTTATGTTGATGATAATAAATGCAATATTAAAATTCATAAAAAATATGTTGATAATACTGCTCTGTGTGGATTGAAATTCACTGAAAAATCTGATTATATGACATTTAGCTTATCAGATGAATTTATTAAAGCGTTTTCAGGATCATACAAGGTATTGAAAGCCAATGTTGAGAATGCAGCACTAAAAATAAAACCTATCCCAGTGAAAATTGAAAATAAAAAATTTAGAATCAAATCGGGTGAAGTTAAAATTGCGAATAAAAAGCCTGAAACAAAATCAGTTGAAGTAAAAGTGGGAATCTTGGAAAAAAAATTCCAGCAAGTTATTGCCTGCAATAATAATAGCAATAAAGATTCCGACTGGTATTGTATCGATTTAGAATATCAATCAGAAGGCATACCTTTTGGACGATTAGACATGGTTATAATTTCAAAAAATAGACATAATGGTAAATATCAAATTGCAATTATCAAATTAAAATATTCATGGCAGGCATATAAATCCGGTTATAGAAAAAATTTATACAATGATAAAAAAAATAAAGGTTATTATATTCAGGCTGAGACTTTAAAAACCAAGAAAAATGCCCAGGATATCCAGCATCAGAGAAGATTCGGCTGTAAATATGATGAAAAAAAGAAACAGATCGTAGATTATGAATTTGGTTCTGGAATTGTTGGCAATTTTCATAACTATTCAAAATTCCTGTTTACAGACAACGGAAAATACTACCATCAATTAAAAGAAGAATGTTATGATATTTTACGGACCAAAAATAAATTAGGCTGTTTTGAAACAAATGATCACATTAGTGAAGAGTTGCTTGAGATTTTAGAAAGTAGCCAAGAAGAATTTATCGAAAATATCAGTGATGTTCCTCAGTGTATTTTTTTAACCGTTGGATGTGATGATATTGAACAATGTAAACAGTCAATGACCTCATACCTTTGCGCCGGTCCGACCAATACGGCAGATGTTTTGAGCTGTACAAAGGATCTTTGGAATTTATATTACAATGACGGTAAAGGTAAAATAAAGACGATTATGCACGACTTAAACCTTACTGATTGTTTTCCTAAAGCATTTGATGAAAGAATTCGGTATTTGTTTTCCAAAAAAGAAGAACTTGAAAATTTAAATATGATCGATCATCTGGATCCTTCTACTGACGACGAGTTGATACTCAATATATTCTAGTAAAATGATGATATAAAGCTAAAGTGAAGTGCCCTGTATCAGGATGCTTCACTTTATTAAATGGCACTATAATATTTGGCTATTCCACCACTACCAAATATTATGGAACTTAATTTAAGGATTGACTTTTTTAATCAGCTCGAATATTGTATAAGATATTACGGCTATAAAAAAAGAAAAACCTATATAAAAAAGTTCAAGTTCTTTATGGAAAGGATTATAGAAATTGAGTATATTAGATAACATTTCATCTCCAAAGGATTTAAAAGGATTATCTTACAGTGATCTTGATATCCTTGCTGATGAACTTAGAAATAAAATCCTCGATACGGTATCAAATAACGGTGGGCATTTAGCCTCTAATTTAGGTATTGTCGAAACGACGATTGCCATTCACCGTATTTTTAACTCACCAGAGGATCAAATTGTTCTGGACGTTGGACATCAAAGTTATGTCCACAAACTTTTAACCGGAAGGCAAAGAGAGTTTGACACGCTTCGTCAATGGGAAGGCTTATCAGGCTTCACTAATCGTCAGGAAAGTATTTATGATCCTTTTGGTGCAGGACATTCCGGAACATCCATTTCGGCGGCATTAGGGTTGGCGACAGCCAATCAACTGAACGGTAAACAAAATTATGTTATTGCCGTTGTTGGCGATGGCTCTTTTACTAATGGGATGATTTATGAGGCTTTGAATAATTGCACCAAGAATAATTTAAAACTAATTATTATATTAAATGATAATGAAATGTCAATATCAGAAAATGTAGGTGGTTTATCTAAATATTTATCCAGAATTCGAACGAGTGAAAAATATTTTTCGTTAAAACACAAAATTCAGATGTTCTTTCACAAAATACCTTTGGTTGGTGATCACTTAGTAAGTACCACGAGAAAGCTAAAAAAGCGCATCAAAAAAAGAGTGATGAACGAGAATTTATTTGAAAATCTCGGGCTTGATTATCTTGGGCCCATTGAAGGGGGCAAGATTAAAAAACTGGAAACAGTGCTTAGAGAAGCAAAAGATAAAAATAAATGTTGCCTTGTCCATGTTCACACGGTCAAGGGCAAAGGTTATAAACCTGCTGAAGACAACCCGGAAATATATCATTCGGTGGGCGCTTTTGATTTAAAAAGCGGGGTTGATGCAACAAAAAAGAGCATTAGCTTTTCATCTGTTTTTGGAGATATTCTTTGCCGAGAAGCAGCACACAATCAATCGATTTGTGCCATTACTGCAGCAATGACCAGTGGAACCGGTTTGAACGAGTTCAGAGAAAACTATCCCCAACGGTTTTACGATGTGGGCATTGCCGAAGAACATGCCGTTACCTTTGGGGCAGGCCTTTCCGCCAATCAGAAAACTCCGGTATGTGCTATTTATTCTACATTTACTCAAAGAGTTTATGATCAATTGATCCACGACGTTGCGATACAAAAACTGCCAATGATTATGGCACTCGACCGCTGCGGACTCGTACCAGGGGATGGGATTACCCATCAGGGTATTTACGATTGTTCTTATTTGGCCTCTATCCCTGGAATTGAGATTTTCAGCCCAGAAACTTATGCTGAAATGGACCAATCCTTTAATCATGCGTTTTATCATAATGGATTGGTTGTAATAAGATATCCTAAAGGAATGGAACTGGAATATAATCGCAGTAAATATAAATCTTTGGGCGGTCTGAGTTATCTGGATTTTTCTACGGCCCCCTATGAGGTAGCCATAATTACCTATGGAAGAATTACCAAGAATGCCTATGATGCCATCAAATTATTAAATAACGCAGGTCACATTCGTTTGATAAAACTTGTGAAAGTTTATCCCCTTGATTTTGAGAAGATATTTTCGCTAATTGAAGGGGTTAGGGTTATTTATATATTGGAAGAGGGTATAAAAAGTGGCGGAATTGCAGAAAAATTAGCATCTGAATTCGCTCAAAACGATATGATGCATACAAAAAAGATATTGATCCGAGCGATTGAAAATCCCTTGATGGAGCAGGGTGATTTGGCTTCATTATATGCAAGTTGCGGTTTCCAACCAGAACAGATTGCGGCTGAAATCAAGGATCTCATGAAAAACAATTAAGAAACAAGCCTTTTCATGATAATTTCGACTAAACTGGACAAAAAAGTAAAGGTATGATAATCTGTATACTAGTTAAAGTAGAAATTGTCTGCTGGATTATTATAATGATAGTTTGTGAAAAAATTTTGTTAGTTAAGATAGTTTCTAAGCCATGACGCAATGCATGTCGTGGCTTTTTTTTGTTGACAGAGGGTCAAATTAAAACATGACACTCTGTTTTTATTTTTTATTTTAAGGAGAAATTTTAAATGGGATTGTTGGACGTTATTAATATATCACACTCTTTTGGTGATAAATCATTATATAGAGAAGCGTCGTTTGAGCTTTTCAAGGGTGAACACATGGGGGTAGTAGGAAGAAATGGTACAGGAAAAACAACACTTTTAAACTCACTCATTGGAGAAGTCATACCAGATGTAGGTGAAATTCGTTGGCAAAAAGGGATCAAGGTTGGATATCTGGATCAGCATGCTAAAATTGACAAAGAGGTTATGGTATTTGACTATCTCAAAACAGCATTTATTGAGCTTTATAAGACTGAATCAGAGCTGAATAAAATCTATGAAAATATGATGTTTGACAGTAGCGAAAAGATGCTCGATAAAGCTGCTGACTATCAAAGCCTTTTGGAAAATTCCGGTTTTTATGAAATTGAAAGCAGAATTTTAAAAGTTGCCGATGGCTTAGGAATTACAGCATTAGGGATGGACAGTAAGCTTGACAAACTTAGTGGCGGACAAAGAGCAAAAGTTATTTTAGCCAAACTCCTTCTTGAAGAACCCAATGTATTATTACTGGATGAACCAACAAATTTTCTCGATAAGGAACATGTGGAATGGCTGACAGATCATCTTAGAGCCTACGATGGAACTTTTATTGTCATTTCTCATGACTTTGATTTCCTTGATAAGATTACCACTTGTATCTGTGACATCGAGTTTTGTACAATCAAAAAGTATAGTGGAAATATTTCAAAATTCATTGAACTGAAAGGACTTAGAAGAGAAGGCTATATCAGAGAATTCGAGGCACAAAAAAAGCAAATAAAAAAATATGAAGATTACATATCAAAAAACAAAGCAAGAGCCTCCACTGCCAATATGGCTAAAAGCAGGCAAAAACAACTTGATAAAATTGATCGGATTCCACCACCTGAAACAGCACCAAAGCCACATTTCCATTTTTCGTCTTTAGCGATATCAGCCCAAAAATCTTTAGTTGTAAAAGATTTAGAGATTGGTTATTACTATCCACTTTTACCAAAATTAAATTTCAAGGTGGAATCAGGACAAAAAATAGTGATAACAGGATTCAATGGGATTGGGAAATCAACTTTGCTCAAAACTTTAATTCACCAGATATCTGCAATCTCTGGAAAATACAAATTTGCCGATAATGTGAAAATGGGATTTTTTGAGCAGGATCTGAACTGGAAGAATCCAGCGCAAACACCGATACAAATCATAGCAGATGAATTTCCAAAACAGTCTCAAAGTCAAATAAGAAGGTATTTAGCACAGTGCGGCTTAAAGGCAGCGAGCACAATTCAGTCGGTCTCAACTCTTAGCGGTGGGGAACAGGCTAAGGTAAAGATTTGCAGTTTAATGCTGACTAAGTCTAATTTTCTGATTCTGGATGAGCCGACAAACCACCTTGATGGGGATGCAAAAGAGGTATTTAAAAATGAACTCATTAATTGGGAAGGAAACATGATTCTTGTATCCCATGAATCCTCGTTTTATGAAGAGTGGGCCGATAAGATCGTTAACATAGAAGATTTATCGGAGATTAAGCCTAATGTAATAAAATGAATTGAACCTCATATAGATCAATGAAAATTTGAATATTTATATCTAAGTATCTTGAAGAATGATAAGTGAATAATGATATTATTACTTGACGTAATGCTGCTTTTACAATTAGAATAAGTATATAAAAATTGAAAATAATTTATCCAAAGGCGGTTAATTATGAAAAATCTGAGAGTTATGATAGTGGATGATTCAACTTTTTCAATAGCAGTTTTAAGAAAAATGTTGGAAAAAGTTGGACTAGAGGTAGTAGCTACAGCATTGAATATGAATGATGCAATAGAAAAAGCAAAAGAGATTAAACCTGATTTAATCACGATGGATATGACTTTGCCGGATGGCAATGGAATAGAGTGCTCAAGAGAGATATTAAAACAATTAAAAGAATCAAAAATCATCGCAATCAGTTCAATGATGGACGAAGAAATTATTGAAAAAGCAAAAAACGCAGGGATTAAAGCATACCTACAAAAGCCTGTTGATGCAGATGGATTGAAGGCAGCAATTGAAAAGCTATTTGCGGGAGAAGAGCTGTACCAAATCTTGCAAGATAATTACGAAGAGGCCTTTAAAGAGTCAGTGTTCACTTTTCTTAAAAATGAAATTGGCGGAGAAGTAGAACTTGAAAACTATCAGCTTAAATACAAAGGAGTCAGAAAATCATCAGGTGTTTCGGTGGCGGTTGGAATGATCGGACGACATAGGGGCAGACTTATTATTGATATGTCCGGTGATACCGCACTTAATATGGTAAAAAAAATATTACAGGATGAAAGTCAAACGCTTGAGGAGGCAATTCAGTTCCTTAGTGAGTTTGCAAATGTCATTGCTGGAAATGCCTGTTCCCTTCTTAATGGATTAAATCGATCATTTGGACTTCGTGTATCACCACCAACTGTCATTATTGGTGAAGACATTACCATATCAATCGGGGATATGGATAGCAAATCTTTTATGATAAAAACAGATTTAGGCGAGTCCTTTATGAATATTGGAGTTCAAAAGGGGGATGAGTCATGGATTTAAAAAATATCAATCCTTTTATTGATGCTGTTACTGAGATTTTACCCCAGTTTGGTTTTCAAAGCTTAGTCCAAAAGGGCTTTAGTGAAAAGTCGAAAAAGATTATTGCCAGCGGAGTTGTTATAACTCTGGGAATAGTTGGAGATAAAAAAGGAAATGTAGTTTATTGCATTAATCAAGAAGGAGCAAAACAAATAGCCTCAATCATGATGATGGGCATGCCTGTGGATGAATTGGATGATATGGCGCAGAGTGCCCTGTCAGAATTGTCTAACATGCTTACAGCTAATGCTTGTATAAATTTTTCAAAGGAAGCGGTCAATGTTGATATATCCGTTCCTACCCTTTTATTCGGTGAAAACATCGAGCTGAACTTGAACAAAGAAGAGATTAGTTGTGTTGAATTTGATGTTGATGGAATAAAGTTGGAAATCTATGTAGCTTTAGTTTAATGACAAATTAAGAAATAATAACGTACCATTAAATATGGCACTTTAGAATATTAACAAATGTAAATTACAAGGCCAACCTGATAAAGGTTGGCCTTCAGAGCGAAGACAAACCCGATTACAAGCAAACAAAGCTGTAGTCGGGTTTTTATATTGCTGCCCCAAAATGAAAAAACAGAATAAAACGTGAAGGCAACCCAAAACGCATTCGTTTTCGGTACAGCAGATTTGCCAGTTTTTTCATATTCAGGCATGCCAAAGTCAGCCCGATCTGCATGGCAACCCGGGCC
>NZ_RXYA01000022.1 GCF_008086595.1 Acetobacterium paludosum
CATGACCGCTGATTTTTCTTGTTTTATTAAAAAAATCGTTATATTCAGAATAAATTTTAGTTTCTAAAAATAATTCACTCATATTTTCAGAAATCAGCCCCAAAACATGTCTTTTTCACTGGTCCCGAAACGTTTCTTTTGTGTCAGCGCGCTTCGCTTTTTCCGATGATACAAAAGAACCATTCCCTCGTTTTCAAATACTCTGTTTACGGCCATCACCCTGGGCGAACAGTTTCAGGAGGAACAAATCGATCAGCTGATTGCCAAATACTGCTGAGGAAAGGGCGGCAAAATGCCCGCTCACATTTTTTCATTGTATCAGCAAATAGCAAGTCAATCAATATGTGGCAATTAATGTGCCATCTTTATTTTTTATTTTGTTAAATCGGCATTTTTTTTGCCACAGAACGCAACATCACCTTTCTGCCACCACTCTTTCTCGGTGGCCATCAAAAAATGCCCAAGCTCCGGGATTTAAAAAATCCCGGAGCTTTTATCTGCTGTCTTACTTTTCTATTAATATGGATGTCGTTTTGGAAGTTATTATCTCCCCAGACCGATTTTCAATCGTCTACAAATGAATGATCATCGATAAAATAATGCCGATGATGCCGCAGGCGATCCATTCCAGAACTTTTCGGCTGAGTTTGTTTTTATCATTGTACCGTTTCACCGACTCTTCCAGAGAAATCGTCAGCTGGGCAATCTGCTTCGCCATTACTGCCACGGTCTCTTTAAAATCATCCCCGGTGGCCGCCGTCAGCTCGCGGGTCATAATTTCTTCCGTCACCATCACTTCGTCCGCTTGGTCAGTCCTTTTAAAGACGCCCAGGCTTGAGGCCACGATTTTCGCGTTTTTTTCAATCGAAATGATCGCGATCTGCTTATTTTCCAGCTCAATAAATTCAATAGCCAGCGTCGGACAGGGGATCAGTTTTTCTTTTGCTTTAGTAAAAGTCTCCATCACCGAATCTTTTTTGCAGCCGAGAATTTTGCCCTTTTCATTGACCCCAATAATCAATTTGCCGCCTTCGGCATTGGCAAAAGAAGAAATGATCTTGCTGAGCAAATTCGGCCCGCCGGTATGGTGTCTAAACTCCACTTGGTCACTGTCTCCCTGTTGAATAAGTTTTGCGATCTCCTCATTGATCGGATTGTTTTTATTTGACAATAGCTCCACCGTCTCTTTACTTTAATTTTGTTATAATCATATCATTAAGTCCGATCATAAAACAACCGCTAAGATTATTCCCGCTATCCATTCTTTTATTTTCCGTCACTATGTTTTTTTGATATAATCAGCGAAATTTTTATGATATTTATCAATCTTTATAGTATAATTATAAAGCTGTACATCAACACGCTTTATTACACGCACTGTAATAGTTTCGATTCATCCTATTTGTGTTGGCAACATTTGTTTACCGGTACAGTGAAATACAAAAATTATCGATCAAAACCGAATAAAAAATTGTTGAATTTTCGATGGAACAATAGTATTCTTTTGGTTACAAACAGATTTTTCTGAGGAAGGTTAAAATGCGTATGAAACACACTAGTTTACCACCCAAGCAGGGACTTTACGATCCCGATTTTGAACATGACGCCTGTGGTATTGGAGCGATTGTCCATATTAAAGGTAAAAAATCCCACCATATTGTCCAACAGGCTTTAACAACCCTAGTTAATTTGCAACACCGCGGCGGCCGCGGGGCTGAAACGAACACCGGCGACGGCGCCGGCATTCTGATCCAAATCCCCCACCAATTTTTAGCAAAAGCTTCTATTAAAGAAGGTTTTACCTTGCCGCAACCCGGGGACTACGGTTTGGGGATGTTATTTCTCCCGACCGACGAAGCAAAACGGCACCAATGCGAACAGATCTTGGCCGACGCCATTACAGCCGAAGGTCAAAGTCTGCTGGGCTGGCGGGATGTTCCCGTTGATCTTTGTGATTTGGGCAAAATGGCGGTCGCCAGCATGCCTTTTCTAAAACAGGTTTTTATTAAGAAGAGTGCTGACATTACCGATGCCATGGCTTTTGAACGAAAACTTTACACGATCCGTAAACAGGCGGAAAAAATCACTAAAAAGCAGGGCCTGTCCTTTTATGCCGCCAGCTTCTCCTCACGGACGGTTGTCTATAAAGGCATGTTAACCGAAGATCAGGTTGGCGAATTCTATCTGGATCTTAAAGATCCGGATGTCACCACCGCGATTGCGATGGTCCATTCCCGTTTCAGCACCAACACCTTCCCCAGCTGGGAAAGAGCTCATCCCAACCGTTATGTTATCCACAACGGTGAGATCAACACCCTGCGGGGCAATGTAAACTGGATGTACGCCCGCCAATCGCTGCTGCAAAGCGATCTTTTTGGTGACGAATTGGAAAAAACCTTCCCGGTCGTTGACACCGACGGCAGTGATTCCGCAATTTTTGATAATGTCTTTGAGTTTTTAAACTTAACCGGACGTTCAATGGCTCATAGCGCCATGATGATGATCCCGGAACCCTGGTCCAAACATAAAACAATGAGCCCGGAGAAAAAGGCTTTTTACAACTATCATTCCCGCATCCTCGAACCCTGGGATGGCCCGGCCGCGATTGCTTTCACTGATGGCATTCGCCTGGGCGCGGTTCTGGACCGCAACGGCTTGCGTCCGTCCCGTTACTACGTCACCAAAGATGATATGGTTATTCTCTCCTCGGAGGTTGGCGTTCTGGATATTCCGCCGGAAAACATTCTGTACAAGGAACGTTTACGACCCGGTCGGATGCTGATGATTGATACCGAAAAAGGGGAAATCATCAATGATGAACACCTGAAGCATTCGGTAGCCTGCCAGGAGCCTTACGCAAAATGGCTTGAAGAACATAACATGCCGCTGGAGACCCTGCCTGAGCCTAAAATCAAAAATGTCTCCGATAAAGCAACGCTAGTTCAACGGCAAAAATCATTCGGCTATACCTATGAAGATTTAAAATCAATGATTGTCCCGATGGCTAAAGACGGTGTCGATCCCATCGGCGCGATGGGTAACGATATTCCCTTGGCGGTGCTGTCGGATAAGTCGCAGCTGCTCTTTAATTATTTCAAGGAAATGTTCGCCCAGGTTACCAATCCCCCGATCGATTCCCTGCGGGAAGAACTGATTACCGGCACCGAAGTTTATTTGGGCGGCGAAGGCAATCTGATCAATCCCAAACCGGAAAGCTGTCACCAGGTCAGCCTGAATATGCCAATTCTGAGCAATGATGATCTGGAAAAAATCAAAGAACTGGATGATCCGCTGATCGCCACCGTCACGCTGTCGACTTTATTCGAAAGTCATTCCGGCGGCGATGGTTTGGAACAGGCACTGGAAACAATTTTTGCCGCGGCCGACAAAGCGATTAAAAACGGCGCCACGATTATTGTGCTCTCGGATCGGGGCGTCAATAAAAACCAGATGCCGATTCCCTCGGCCCTGGCAATTTCGGGCCTCCATCATCATTTGATTGATAATCTAACCCGCACCAAAGTCAGTCTGATTGTCGAATCCGGAGAACCCCGAGAGGTTCACCATTTTGCCGTCCTAATCGGTTATGGCGCCACAGCCGTCAATCCTTATCTGGCCTTTGAAACCATTGAGGAGCTCATTGAAAAAGGCCTGTTAACCGATATCGATTATGACAAAGCCGTTTATACCTACATCAAAACCGTCACCAAAGGGGTCATCAAAGTCTTATCCAAAATGGGTATTTCAACCATTTTAAGCTATCACGGGGCCCAGATTTTTGAAGCGGTGGGGATCAACTCGGAAGTCATTGAAAAATACTTCACCCGAACCCCGTCGCGAATCGAAGGGATCGGCCTGGCCGAAATCGCCCGGGAATCGCAGATGCGTCATGACGAAGCCTACAACAATCCCTTTGCCGATGACAAAACACTTGAATCCGGCGGCAATTTCCAATGGCGAGCCGACGGTGAGTTCCATACTTACAACCCGGAAGCAATTTACAAACTGCAGACCTCCTGCCGTAACAAGGACTATCAGCTCTATAAGGAATACACCCGCCTGATTGATGAACAGAGTCAGCAGACCTGTACTTTAAGAGGACTGATGGCCTTTAAAGACCTTCAGCCGATTCCGATTGACGAAGTGGAATCAGTCGAAAGCATCTGTACCCGCTTTAAAACTGGGGCGATGTCCTATGGTTCGCTGGGCAGCGAAGCGCATGAAAGCCTGGCCATTGCCATGAACCGCATCGGCGGAAAAAGCAACACCGGCGAAGGCGGCGAAGATCCCGAACGCTATATTCCGTTAAAAAATGGAGATTCCCGTTGCAGCGCCATCAAACAGGTAGCTTCCGGACGTTTTGGCGTCACCAGCCATTACTTATCCAATGCTCAGGAAATTCAGATCAAGATGGCTCAGGGCGCAAAACCTGGTGAAGGCGGTCAGCTGCCGGGACGTAAAGTCTATCCCTGGGTTGCCAAAACCCGATATTCCACCCCTGGGGTTGGGCTTATTTCACCGCCACCCCATCATGATATTTATTCCATTGAAGATTTAGCGGAACTGATCCACGATTTAAAAAATGCCAATCGCGAAGCCCTGATTAACGTCAAGCTGGTTTCCGAAGTCGGCGTCGGTACGATCGCCGCCGGGGTTGCCAAAGCTAAAGCTGACGTTATTCTAATCAGCGGTTACGATGGCGGCACCGGAGCTTCACCAAAAACCAGTATTCGTCACGCCGGACTGCCCTGGGAACTGGGCCTGGCGGAAACCCATCAGACCCTGGTGCTCAATAATTTAAGAACTCGGGTTAAAGTGGAAACCGATGGTAAACTGCTCACCGGTAAAGATCTGGCCGTGGCCGCGCTCTTAGGTGCGGAAGAATACGGCTTTGCCACCGCCCCGCTGGTTATTCTCGGTTGTGTGATGATGCGTGTTTGTAATTTGGATACCTGCCCGGTCGGGATTGCCACCCAAAACCCGGAACTGCGGAAACGCTTTAAAGGCGACCCGGAACACGTGGTTAACTTTATGAAATTCATTGCCCAGGAACTGCGCGAAATTATGGCAGAACTCGGGTTTAGAACCGTCAATGAAATGATCGGCCGCTCGGACAAACTGGAAATGAACAAGGCGATTGATCACTGGAAATTAAAAGGCCTTGATTTTTCCAACATGCTTTATCAGCCGGTTGTTCCTGAAGGCGGCGGCTTATACTGCCAGATCAAACAAAACCATAAAATCGAACAATCACTCGATTTAACCGAACTTTTAGGCCAGTGCGGTCCCGCTTTGGAACGTCGGGAAAAGGTGGCCATCACCACGACCATCAGAAACACCAACCGGGTTGTCGGCACCATTGTCGGCAATGAAGTTTCCAAACGTTTTGGCGAAGACGGCTTGCCGGAAGACACCATTACCCTAAACCTGACCGGCTCATCCGGACAAAGTCTGGGCGCCTTTATGCCGAAGGGCATGACCATTAAACTCGAAGGCGATGCCAACGATTATTTCGGCAAAGGCCTGTCCGGCGGAAAAATGATTATTTATCCGCCCAACGCTGCAACCTTTGTTCCCGAAGACAATATCATCGTCGGCAACGTCGCCTTCTATGGCGCCACCGATGGCGAAGCGTATATTCGCGGGGTTGCCGGCGAACGTTTCTGTGTTCGAAACAGCGGTGTGACCGCGGTGGTTGAAGCCGTTGGCGACCATGGCTGTGAATATATGACCGGTGGAAAAGTTGTCATTCTGGGGAAAACCGGCCGTAACTTTGCCGCCGGTATGTCCGGTGGCGTGGCCTATGTTTTAGATAATGATGACAGCTTCGCGGAATCCTGCAATGCTGAAATGGTGGATCTGGTTAAAATTACCGATCCGGCTGAATTGGCCGAGCTCAAAGCTTTGATTGAAAAACACCAAGCTTATACCAGCAGTGCCCTGGCACAAAAAATACTCGCCGACTTCGACAATTATTCGAAAAAATTCACCAAGGTTTTACCGCGAGATTATAAACGAATGTTGGATGCCATGGCGCGGGTTCAAGCTCAAGGTCTTACCGGAGATGAAGCTTTAATGGCAGCGTTTCAGGAAAATAACCGGGATTTGTCCCGGGTTAGCGGAAATTAGTGAGGAGGTAAATTATTATGGGAAAATCAACAGGATTTTTAGAATACACACGCGAAGTACCCATGGATCGGGCGCCTCTTGAACGGATCAAAGACTGGCAGGAGTTCCATCTGGAACTCCCGGAAGAAGTCCAGCAAATTCAGGGGGCCCGCTGCATGGACTGCGGCGTTCCCTACTGCCACTCCGGCATCATGCTCGCCGGAGCCGCCTCAGGCTGTCCCCTGCATAACTTAATTCCCGAATGGAATGATCTTATCTATAAGGGGTTATGGCAAGAAGCTTTAGCCAGACTGCTGAAGACTAATAATTTTCCGGAATTCACCGGACGGGTTTGCCCCGCCCCCTGTGAAGGGGCCTGCACCGTGGGTCTTAACCAGCCCCAGGTAACCATTAAAACCAATGAGTGCGCCATTATCGACCGAGCTTTCAAAGAAGGCTGGATTACTCCTAATCCGCCTAAATCCCGCACTGATAAAAAAGTCGCCGTGGTCGGTTCCGGTCCGGCCGGTCTTGCCTGCGCAGCGGAACTCAATAAAGCCGGACATTTAGTCACCGTTTACGAACGGGCCGACCGGATTGGGGGACTTTTAATGTATGGCATCCCCAATATGAAACTGGACAAAATCGGTGTCGTCCAAAGACGGGTCGATTTAATGAAAGCGGAAGGGATCACCTTTGTCACCAATACTGAAGTGGGCAAAGATTATCCCGTAGCCGCCCTGCAGGCCGACTATGACGCCATCGTATTATGTGGCGGTGCCACCAAACCCCGAGATTTACCGGTTGAAGGCAGAAAGCTGGCCGGCGTTCAGTTCGCCATCGACTTTTTAAGCGCCAACACTAAAAGTCTGCTGGATTCCAATCTGACGGACGGTCAATTCACCTCAGCCAAAGATAAGAATGTGGTCATTATCGGCGGTGGCGACACCGGCACCGACTGTGTCGGCACCTCGATCAGACATGGCTGCAAAAGCGTCATTCAATTGGAAATCATGCCGAAACCGCCCCTGGACCGAACCGCCAACAACCCCTGGCCGGAATGGCCCAAGACCTATAAATTGGACTATGGCCAGGAAGAAGCCCAGGCGCTGTACGGCGACGACCCCCGGCGCTACTGCACCACCACCAAAAAAATGGTGGGCGATGCCAGCGGACAGATTAAAGAAATCCATACCGTTGACATCAAATGGGTTCCGGACGAAACCGGTCGGATGACCATGCAGGAACTCCCGGGCACCGAAAAAATCCTGCGAGCTGATCTGGTTTTGCTGGCCATGGGTTTTCTGGGACCGGAAGATCAATTGGTCGATCAGTTAGGGCTGGATCGGGACCCCCGTTCCAACGTTAAAGCCGATTACGGCAGTTACCAGACCAATGTTGCCAACGTATTTGCCGCCGGCGATATGCGTCGCGGCCAAAGCCTGGTTGTCTGGGCCATTAACGAAGGCCGGGAAGCCGCCCGAGCCTGCCACAGCTATTTAGAAAATAAATAATCGGAATTTTGAAATACAAAAGAGGGTGACAATTGCTGTCACCCTCTTTTGTTAACTAATCCATTCGGTTCTTAGGCTTGCTTCTTTTTTTAAACAAACAGTTCTTTTAGAGATACTTTTGTAAGTTAAGTGACCGGAAAACCTTCGTACGTCAGGTAATCTTCGGCAACAGATAGAGCTTACCTATCCCGTTTCTTCACCATCTTTCATTTCAATCAGACCATCAACATAGCCTTCAAGCTTCATAATGGCTTTATCCTGTAACGTTTCATCTTTTATTTTGTCAAATATCGCAAGTAACCGTTTTTCTTTTTCAGTAAGAGAAGCAGAGATTGTCATCACTCTATTTTTTGCAATGCAAGTGTCAATTGATCTTCCACAGAGATAATCCAATGAAACATCGAAAAAATCAGCGATTTTGTTTACTGTTTCGCAATCAGGTTCACGTTTATTTATTTCATACAATGAAAGAGACGACCTTGAAATTGATAATGCCTGTGACAATTCAATTTGGGTTAAATTCATATCTTTTCTAAGTTCTTTCAACCTTGTGCCAATCATTTTTCACCTCTCTGATGCCATTATATCGGTTCAATTGATTACAAACAACAGATGCATCAAAATGTAGCAATATTGTACAATTCACCATTGACTTGCTTCATATTGTAGCATTATAATAGACATATGATGAAAATTAAGCGGATAGATGCAGTAGCCAGCGACTCTAGCCAAAAGCGGAAAGCTTTTTTTTATTAACAATGTAAACCATTAAAATGAAGGTTTATAAAAATCATCGGGTGTCAGTCGTGACACAACCGCCGAATCAAGAGGGAGAAGAAAATGAAATGGATCAGTAACATGAAAATTGGAATGAAATTGATGGTGAGTTTTATTATTGTAGCACTTATCACCGAAGTTGTAGGCGTTGTCGGTTTCAAGAAAGTCGAAGCCGCCAATGTGTCAGTAACCACCATTATTATTGTTACTGTTACCGCTGTGATTGTGGCTTTACTATTTGCCTTATTCTTGCGTGCTGTAATTGTTAAGCCATTGGAAAAAGCAAACCACATGATTACAGAACTCGCCAAAGGACATCTGGGAATGCGTTTAGTAGTCACGTCTCAGGATGAAGTGGGCAGTTTGAGCGCGTCATTGAACAAGCTGGCGGACGATCTCCAGATTGTTAACATTGAACTGATGGGCAACATCGCCGCTGGCGATGTTTCGGAAAATCTCACCGTTCATGATGCTGAGGATGTCATTACCCCGCCGCTTAACCTCACCATCGAGACCATTCGTAGCCTGATTGATGAAGTCGTGATGCTATCTCATGCAGCAGTGGAAGGCAAATGGGATGCTCGAGGCGATGCTGATCATTTCAAAGGCGGTTATAAAGAAATCATTGAGGGAATCAATGCCACCCTGGATACGGTTGTTGATAAAATGATCTGGTATGAATCCATTATCGATGCGGTGCCATTCCCGGTTCACGTCACTGATAATAACATGAAGTGGACCTTTATGAACAAACCATTTGAAAGTCTGATGATTGAAAACAAAGTCATTACAGATCGTAATTCCGCCTGTGGTATGGACTGCTACAATGCTGGCGCGACCGTTTGTAGAACTGAAGGTTGTGGGATACGGAGACTGGTTGATCAGGGATTATCAGACAGTTATTTTGAATGGTGTGGCCGTAACAATAAACAGGATACCACTTACCTCAAGAACACAAAAGGCGAGAATATAGGCTTTGTGGAAGTCGTTACCGATTTAACACCAATAATCCGAGTGAGTGATTATACCAAATGCGAAGTGTCTCGATTGGAACAAAATCTGATTCGTTTATCTCAGGGCGATCTGACGTTTGATATGGCTATCGGCGAAGCCGATGAATACACTTCAGAAGTCAGTGCACAATTCAACGAAATCGCTAACAGTCTGTCGGAAGTTAAAACCTCTGTAGACAACCTGATCAGTGATGCCACCTTGTTGGCCCAGGCGGGCATCGAAGGACAACTGAATACCCGGGCTGACGTCAGCAGACATCAGGGTGATTTTGCAAAAATCGTGGACGGTGTCAATGCCACATTGGATGCCGTCGTTGCACCGGTTCAGGAAGCCTCAAATACGTTAAAAGAATTGTCACAGGGGAACCTGAATACGGGGATGATTGGCGATTATAACGGGGACTATACCATGATCAAAGACAACATGAACCTGACTATTGCCTTCCTGAAAAACTATGTGGATGAAATCACGCAAACATTGGAAGAAATGGGCCGGGGCAATATGAACCAGCACATTACCACCGAATATCTGGGCGATTTCCAGGCAATAAAAACAGCTCTTAACGATATTAACACCAATCTGAGTGCCACCTTGTCGCACATTAACGAAGCGGCCGGACAGGTAGAAGCTGGTGCTAATCAGATATCCGACGGCGGACAGGCCCTGGCTCAGGGAACCACCGAACAAGCCAGTTCCATTCAGGAACTTACGGCATCAATTGAAGAGGTGGCAAGCGAAACAAAACAAAATGCCGAAAATGCCAATCATGCCAATGAAGTAGCAAATGCTGTACGATCAAATGCAGAGGTCGGCAATAGTCAGATGACGAATATGGTAACCGCCATGGTGGAAATCAATCAATCTTCCAGCAATATTTCTAAGATCATCAAGGTCATCGACGATATTGCTTTTCAGACCAATATTCTGGCGCTTAACGCCGCCGTCGAGGCCGCCCGGGCTGGGCAGCACGGCAAAGGATTTGCCGTAGTTGCAGAAGAAGTCCGAAACCTTGCCGCCAGAAGCGCGCTAGCTGCAAAAGAAACCACCGCTCTTATTGAAGGATCCATCATCAAAGTGGAAGCAGGAACAAAGATAGCGGGTCAGACTGCCGAAAGCCTAAAAAACATATTAATAGAAATTGAAGAAGTAACCAGTTTAGTCGGCGAGATCGCTCATTCTTCCAATGATCAGGCTTCCGAAATAGCCCAGATTAATATCGGTGTTGAACAGGTTTCCCAGGTGGTTCAGACTAATTCAGCCACTGCTGAAGAAAGTGCCGCTGCCAGTGAAGAACTTTCAGGGCAAGCAGAAATGCTTAGACAAATGGTGGGTGCATTTCAATTAAAATAAGAAAAAGAAAAATCCCTTTGACAGCCGTGACAATCTCGCCAGACTTTCCAGCCACTTCAAAAAACTAAAAAAGACGATAATTTTGGTATCTGTAAAAAACAAAAGAGGATGATAATTACTATCACCCTCTTTTGTGCATATAACCCATTCGCTGCTAGGCTTGCTTCTTTTTTAAAGAAAACAGTTCTTTTTCTGTTTCAATCTCCTTATGCAGGACAAAATGAAGCGTATCCTTAATCTCTGCGAATTGCTGTTCAGTATCTGACTTGAATTCTGTTAATACCGCCGTCTGCTCGCTAACCGCTTCCAGTTTTATTCTGATTTCTTTTAAATCAGCTTTTACTCCAGTTAGTTCAGTCTTGACTCCATTTAAACCATTTTCCAGTGAATCTAATTTTTTTAATACAATCATTTGGAATTCATCATTCGACATTATTAATAACCATCCTTTCAAAATTAAAGATATGAAACTAATCGGCTGGTCAAAATGCAATTTTTATGTTGTCATTATTATACCTTAATTTTCTATAAATAGATACTTTTTTAAGTTAAGGATGACAAGCGCCGTATGATGACAAATAGTTTTCCTACTGATGATTTGTCTGTTTTTGCTTGATGGTCAATTCTTAAATTTAATTGGTGATGCCTATGCTGCCAGTAGTATAAGGGATATCCCTTCTGCGTTAAAGCAGTGGCAACATAATTTTCAGTCAGCACACCGATGCCAGCTCCCCCCCCTCATTTCTACCCGTGCTCTTTTAAAAACTCAATGATCGCAGATTCAACGAGTTCTTCTTTACTCATTCTTGTTCTCTTACTAAAATCTTCCACCATCGAAAGTAGCGCTTTCGATAATCCGATGCTGATTTGTTCATTAATCACGACTATTTCTTTTTGTTTTGACTCACTGTCTGTTACACCATAATGATTCCCTAGATTTTCGATTTCTTCCAGTATTTGCTTTATTCCCAAACGACAATCATATAAAAAATCGTCAAGAATATCTTTATTATCCTGTGTGGCCTGTTTAATTTCAGCGCGCAGCAGAGGGGGCTCTCCCTTTTCGACATGATCATCGTCTTCGCAAATATGATTAACTGCAACATGAAGCTGTTCAATATTCTGATGAATATATCGGCTTGTCACCTTTAAATCACTGTGCCCCAACAGCTTCTGGACCGCAGACAGTGAAACATTATGGCTCACCAATGCTGAAGCAAAGCTATGCCTGAGAATATGAGCTGTTACGTGCTTTTCCCAGCCAAGCTTTTTGACAGTTGCTAACAAGTGTTCATTAACGGTCTGGCGTGATAACTTGCCAGTTCGTGCTGTCGCAAAAAAATTATCTGATTTTACATTTGGTCGAATCTCATATAAATAATGGCTTAACACTTTCATCAGCATTTGATTAATGGGCACAATTCGATCTTTATTTCCTTTACCTTCTCTCACCTTTATTATCCTGGTTTCAAAATCAACATCTGTCAATTTCAGATTACTCAGTTCACTGATTCTCAAGCCGGTATTTGCAAGCGTAATGACCGCTGTTCTCACCAATTTATGATCAATATTTTCAATAAGCTGCGTTATTTCTTCCTGCACCAGAAATATACGTTCTTTTTCTTTTACCGGGATCGATTCCAACCGCTTGCTGATGTTATTTTCAACCAGTTCCCGATTATGCAGATAGTTGTAAAATGACCTGATGATGTAAATAATTCGGTTTCTTGTTAAAGCCTGATTTCCTTTCTTCTGATGGTATTCTAAATATTCTTCCAGATCTGCTAGCGTTATTTCTTCTACATTAACCATTCTTCCAAATCGTGTTTCCAGGAAACAACATAATGCATTCAGTACATTTCTATACCCGCTTGTTGTTGCTTTTGATCTTTCTTTTACAACAAGATGGTGAATAAAATTACTGACAGCCTTTTCCAAAACCATAAAATTCCTCCTTCAATACTAACGATACTACTAGTATATTCGTTTTTTTCAGGCAAGAATTAGTTTTAGGATAATTCTATTAACTATTTACTGTAAAATAATACAGCCATAACTAATATTGTCGCTGCTCAGGGGAACTTGGTAGCAATACCTAAAGTTACGAGTGTAACTGCTCTTGACGGTCAAGAATTACTTGTTACATTTGCAACAGTAGTTGACAAAGGTTCTGCTGAAACAACAACTAATTATGTATTTAATGCAGCTAACTCAAGTGCTGCTGGTAATTTAGCAGTATCCGCTGCAAAATTACAAGATGATAAAAAATCTGTTGTTTTAACATTAAGTACTCCTTATTTAAACAATAAAACAGCAGCTAGCTACTTAGGAAATATTAAAAATCTTACAACTGTAGATGGTACAAAAGTAGCTGAGTATTCTAAGACTTTGAATTTATTTGATGCAGTTGCTCCTACAGTAACAGGAATTACTTATCCAGATAGTAATACTATTAAGGTAGCATTTAGCGAACCAATCAATACTATTTCAACTGGAATCGCTTCTGCAACAGCTATTAAATTAGATGGTTCTACTGTAGTTGTACCTTCAGGCGCATATACATTAGCAACTGACAAGAAAAGTTTCACAATTAATATTGCAACATCTGGTTTAGCAAGTTCTAAAAATTATGAGATGACAATTAATGGGTTAACTGATTTTTCATCTAATGCTATGACTAAATTTGTTGGTGATATTACTTTTGCACCAGACACAACTAATCCAACAGTAACAAGCTTAATAGCAATTGACTTAAGTCATTTCAAAGTAACATTTAGCGAGCCACTAAAACAAGTTGGCGGCTTATACTTTGCAGTGAAAATTGATGGAACTAGTTATTCTGGTACTATCGCAAATGCAAACACTACAACACCAGACTATAAGACATTTATATTCACAATGACATCACCAACAACATTAGTAACAGCTGGTAATCATGTTGTGACTGTAAATAACTTCCAAGACACAGCAGGAAATCCAACTAATGCAGCATTATCAACATTTACTCAAGAACTTACTTTCGCCGTTACTAAACCTGTATTAGCAAGTACAGTAGGTACAGTGAAGACAATTGGTGGAAATGCATACGTTGTATACAGCTTTGACAGAGATGTTCTTGCTTCTGGTTCTGTATCAGGAACATATGTAAAAGATTCAGTAACTAATACTGTTACAGGCCTAGTTCTTAAAGATTCAACAACTTTAGGTATTGAGAAAAATGAAATAGCTGTTACTGCTCCTACGGTAACAGGTGACTACACAGTAACATTCCAAACTTCATCAGTTAGAGATACTTACAATAATGCTATAGCTAAGACAGATGTAACATTTGCTTACGGTAATACAACACCAGCAACAGTATCTGCAGTAGCTCAAGGTACAACATCTGCAACTATGGATTATGTAACTGTTGACTTTAGCAAGGAAGTTTCAAATGCAGCAGTTGATCCATCACATTACACAGTAGATGGTGTTCAAGTATTCAGTGGCGCAATATTCGTCGGTGACAAAACACATGTAAAATTAACATTAAATTCTGGCGCAATAGCAACAACTGGAACTAAGACATTCACAGTAAGTGGAATTTCTGATGTAACAGATAAAACTTACGATGGTACTACATACGCTAAAATTCCATTTGTAGAGAACGTAAAACCTGTTGTACAAAAAGTTGAATTGACAGCTTTAAATACAGTAAGACTAACATTCTCAGAAAATGTAACACATGTAACGCTTGGTGATTTTGAAGTTAAGGTAAACGGCGCAGTTGCTACAACAACGCTTGCTGGTGCTAATGATAATGTAGTAACATTAACATTAACTACACCATTAACTACTTCAACAACTCCAGTTACCGTTGCTATAGTATCAGGCACAGGTATTACAGATACCGCAATTCCTGGAAACCTTACACCTGAAGGTCAATTAACGACTGCTACAGTCGCTCTAAGCGATACTAAAGGTATAGCTGATGCAGCATTACAGTCAGCATTCGCACAATTTAATTTTGGTGCAAATAGTGTAACTGATGCAACGTTAGCAACAGGTAAAACTGCAGCTACAGCAAGAACAGCTTACAATGCAGCCGTGACCGCTGTAAATAATAATGGTAACACTGCTAATACTGTAAATCTTGGTAAAGGTACATCTCCAAGTTATGCTCAATCATTAGCATGGTTAAATGCAGCAGTATTAGTAGCTGAAGCTAAAGACTTCGGTCAAACAGCTGACTTAACGGTTACTGCAAATTTAACAACCTATAACACAATGATCACAGCAGCTAACACTGCAATCAATGCTACAGCAGATAATGTAGTTGCTACAGCAGATAGTGGAAAAACAAACCTTGCTACGAGTAAGGGTTTAATGACTACTGAAGCTGGTTTTGTTGCTACAGCCAACACAACATATAACACATTAGCATCATCAATTGATGCAGTAGTAGCAACAAGCGGAAATACAGCTGTTAATTTAGCCGCAGCTGAAACTGCTTACGATAATGCAGTGGCAGCAGAAGGTAATTTGACAACATTAAGTGCTGCAACCGATACTAAGTTAACATCTGATATTGCTACTCAAAAAGCAAGAACTACAGCAGTTGTTACAAACATTAAACTTGTACAAGGCGCAACTTCTGCAGTTGTAAAAGCAACATGGGGTTCTGACAGTGGTAATCTAACTTTAACTGATGTTACATTAAGCCCAGTGACATTCACAACAGGTTTAGGAATTACTACAATCACAGTAAGTAACACTACTGGTGTATTTACAATTAGTGCAGGACCTGCTACAGCTAACATACCGGTAACAATACCAGGTACAAGTGCACTTAACTTGTTTGATACTGCAACCGTAACTAGTGGTGTAGCTTCAATAGCAAGTGGTGGTAATACTATAGTAGTAGCTCCATAATTGATTCATCTTTCCTAAACCCTAATAGGTAGCACGAAAGAAACAGATCCCCCAAGGAGAAATCTTTGGGGGATTTCTTTTTCTCTCGTTCACCTATAGGACATGTGACGAATAGAACATACGTTCGCATTCTCTGAAAAAATATTGTGATTCTCACTGTAAAATCTTCCAGCTATTAAAAATCCTATTACCTTTCCAGTCTTTCCAATCACTTCTGCCAAATTCCTATCTACTAAACTCAATGAAGAATTTGAATTCTCCAACCAGTCCCATCTTTTTTGTCCCTAAATTGCCGACAGTACCGACAGTCGTGACAGGCGAATTTCGGTTGTGATGATTTCGGACTAGAGAACCACCTGATCTGATGGTCAGTGCCACGCAATCCGGACTTGGTTGCAATGGTTCCGGTATCAGAAATGCAATGCAAGTTGTCACCATTGTCGAGACTGTCGGGAAATACTGGTCAAAATTAAATGTCAATCAGAGGATTCACGTTCAAAATTGAGCAGTACCATTCAATCAGCACATAAATTCCAGCAGAACTTAACGTAACGAACATAAAAGTGTCACATTCGTTTGGTAAGCGATTCAAAAGATGGCGTAGTGCAAATCAGACCGAATTATTGTAGACTAACCTGAAAGAACGTTCAAGGAGGTTAAGAATACAATGGATGAAACAAAAAGAATGCTTTGGGAAGATCGATTT
>NZ_RXYA01000023.1 GCF_008086595.1 Acetobacterium paludosum
GGCCCGGGTTGCCATGCAGATCGGGCTGACTTTGGCATGCCTGAATATGAAAAAACTGGCAAATCTGCTGTACCGAAAACGAATGCGTTTTGGGTTGCCTTCACGTTTTATTCTGTTTTTTCATTTTGGGGCAGCAATATAAAAACCCGACTACAGCTTTGTTTGCTTGTAATCGGGTTTGTCTTCGCTCTGAGAAGATACTTTCGTATCTTCTTTTTTAATGAGAAATAACCAAAGTATTGCAACGATAGTTTATATAACAATAAGTAGAAAGAGAACCATTAGACCGACGGCAAGGCTGATCAAATGCCGGTTCTTAAATCAATGATCAAATAAATAATAACTGCTTCATAAATAATGAAAAAGCCCTTCAAGAGTTAAACTTTTGAAGGGCTTTTTTTATTATTTATAATAAACAGTTAGGTGGTCTTTCAGCTATTAAGATGTCGTAAACCCAGAGCCCTGTAATCAAAGGGATTGGTTATATCCCGAGAATAAGGAACAGGAGCAATAATAAGTTCAACATGTTCATCAATGGCATCGTATTCTAAAATCAAGTTATTAAAAGCTTCGGTAATGCCTTGATTAATGAGCAATTGATTTTTTACGGAGGTATTTTCCATAATGATACTAAAAATACTTCCGTCCAGAATATAAATAAGATGGGTATTGTAACAATGCATCTTAATTATTTTCATAGTCTTGAAAAGAATTTCATCCCAAAGACGGGAACCGTTAATTGATTCAAGCGTTTTTAAATGGGAAATCGAAATCATTTCAAGGGTAAGAATGGTTTCGCCTTTAGCAGCTCGCTCCATGGCATACTTTAAATCTTTGTAATGTGCTTTTTCAATGGTCAGTCCCGGGCTTTCTTCCAGATTATCATAGGCAGCGAGCTGACGCTCCAGAGATTTTTTAAATTCAAAAAGCTCACGTATCTTTTTGATCAAAAGGGTGCTGCTCAATAAAAGCAGGGGAATAACAACAATCCAACCGATTTGATAGAGCTCAAAGGGGACTTCAAGATAAAAAATAGAAATGAGTGATATCACGATATAGCTGAACAAAAGAAGGATCATAAAAAAGATACTGGCACCAACCGGCATGGCAATTGTGAAAATCAAACAGGTAAATAGAATAAACAACACTGAGTAATCCACAAAATTAAAAGTGTAGGCGGCCAGTGTTAAAAAAACACCAAAGAAAGCAAGCCCAATAATAAAGAATATCAGAGGCATAAGCATGTCAATTAGGTTTGGTTTTTGAATAGGCGTCTTTTTTTCTTTAACGGGACTGGCTTTTTTCTCTTTTAAAACTGGGGCTTTAGAAGCTTTTATTGCTGCTTTGTTTTTGGTTTGAAAATCTTCTTTTGTTTCAGGCTCTAACGAATCTTCATTTAATATGAACGCATCAGAAGAGCCTTTTTCACTTTCAGATAGATCAGGACGAGTCGAAGTCTGAATTAATTCTTCAGGCTTTTCTTGTATATTTGAAAGGGCATCTGGCGGAATCAAGTCATTTGGCACTAGGGTTTCTTCGGCATAGTTATCGCTAAAAGAAGATGGTCGGCCGAGAATTTTTGAAAGTGTCGGAAGCTCTTCATCGTCATCTTCTTCTGTAGCTGTGGTATTGGTATCAAAAATACTGCTGCTTTTCGAGGCTTTATTAAGTAATAGATCATCGCCAGAAAAAGCTAACTGATTGCCCTTATTATCAAATGGTCGGGAATTAAGAACAGCCTGATCCAAAGCATCGTCATCAGAAATATCAATACCTGAAAGAAAATGGTCATCTGATTGAGTTAAATCCTGAAAATTTGTTTCAAAAATATTGGGATTCATTTCTTTAGAAATAATACCTTCTTCAACCAAGGATGCGAGTTTTTTATCAATACGGATCTCGCACTCTTGGATGGTATCGTCTAAAGTTTTCTTTTTTTTAAGAATAATATCCAATTTACTGGGCTGGATTTTTTCATTATCCATCATATTTCCATCGCTTTCGCATTTAAATTTCATTGCAATTTATATTTCATGATTGACTTTATCATCATAATCGAGGATGATAAAGAAAGTTTTAAAGAGGGATGCTTAAGAAAGCTAACATGGAGTAGTCCTCTATGACTTACCATTATAGCAAAGAATTCTTATATATTAAAGGGAAAAACTAAAAAATGCCAGCTCCCGAGGAATTTCTTTTTTATCAACAGGGTTTAGATTGTTTTCTTTTGTAAGAAAAGTTTCAAATGGCTGTTTTAAAGGAATTAAATTAACTGATGTAATTTGTTAACATTTTTTTGTGCATATGTGGATAAGATAGCAAAAAACAATCAACAGGCGATGAATAAATAAGATATTCTTGAAATCCCATGTTATCGGATGTTTCTGAGGATAATATGATAGCGAATAACATTTTATCCACAATTAGTGGATAAAAATCAATGTTTTGTGGACAAAGATTGTGAATAAACCCAAAATATCATGAAATAGTGCACAATGGAGGAATTAAATGTGGATAACTTATTAAAAAAAGGAGAGAGAATCGAGGATCTAGGACTTGAAAATCTCAAAATTATACAAAATCCGGAGTATTTTTGTTTTGGAATGGATGCGGTTTTGTTATCCTGGTTTGTTTCAAAACGGACGAAAGGATCAATCCATATTATCGATTTGGGAACGGGAACGGGTATTATTCCTTTATTGCTATATGGAAAAACACAGGCTCAATCCATTACCGGGTTGGAAATTCAGGAGCCTTTGGTGGAAATGGCCAGGCGGAGTGTGGCGCTTAACAGACTTTCAGCACAAATAAAAATTATTCATGGGGATATTACAAAACCGGGAGAAGAAATTATACCGAATTTTTATGATGTGGTGGTGAGTAATCCTCCCTATATGCGCGCTCAGGCGGGATTAAAAAATAAGCAGGAGACCAAAACAATTTCTCGTCACGAAATTTTATGTAATATCGAAGATATACTTATTTTCAGCAAGCGGATGCTTAAAGATCGGGGTCGATTATTTCTCGTTCATCGTCCTGAACGCCTTGGAGATATTATTTCACTCATGCGAACTTATAAAATTGAGGTCAAGCATCTTCAGTTTGTTTATCCTTCAATAAAAAAAGAGGCGAATCTTGTCTTGATTGAAGGGCGAAAAAGCGGACGACCAGGGTTGAAAGCAGATGCGCCCCTGATTGTTTACAATGAGGAAGGGCAGTATACACAGGAAATTTATGATATCTACGGAATGACAAAACCGGAATAAAAATTTATTCCGGTTTAAGTTCGAAAAATTTTGGAAATTAAAGCCAATTATATATCAAGGTTCAACCGTTAACTGGGTGAAGAATTAGCTTTTAGAAATGGAAGATGAAATTGTTATCGGGATTTTTTTACTTTTAAGATGCGGATATCTTCTCCGTGAAAAGCGATGGTTTTAAAATTTCCACATATTCGCGATGAAAGACGTTCATCGTAGATTTCCTGTATCTTTATAACGGTCAAATTGCTCGAAATGATCATTTTTTTATCGGCATTGAGGCGACTGTCGATTACTTCATAAAGCTGTTTCTGGCTGTACTCAGAAGAAAATTCAGCCCCCAGGTCATCGATGATCAGAAGGTCGCAAAGAATCAGCGGCTTGAAAATCTCTTCGGATGTTTTGCCTTCTTTGAAAAGCTGGTCTTGAATGCTGGAGACCAAATGGGCAGCGGTAACATAAACAATGCCGTAACCTTTTTCTGCCAGCTTGTTGACAATACAGTTGGACATAAAGGTTTTGCCGACACCCGGAGGTCCTGTAAACAGGAGCTGATCTTGTAATGAATCAAAATTTTGACAATATATTTGCATCAATTTTTTATTGGTCTGAGCATTTGATCTGGGGCTGGGGACGCCTTCGATCATGGGGATATCCGAATAATAATCAAAATTGAAAGTTTCAAAGGTTTCTTTCTGGGCTCTTGACTTTAAATCGTAGGTTGAAAAACTGACTTCCGACAGGCATTGGTTAAGGCATTGGCAAATATCTGAACCAATCATTCCGGTATCTTTACAGTGGGGACAAAAATAGGAATGGGACAGGAGATCCTCATGGCCCAAACATATTTCTTTCTTTCGGTCTTCCAATGCACTCATTTTGTTTCGAATGGCATCAGCTTTTCCCAAGTCATGGGCAATGGTCGCCCGGGTCAGGGCAATGCCCAGATGATTGATGTTACTGTCAATGGTAGAAAGTTCAGGTTTGTTTTTATAGAGGGTCTCTTTTCTCTTGCGCTGCCTAAACTGATAGGCGTTTTGCTTCTCAAGCAGCAATGCGTACGCAGCTTTATAGGTTTTCATCATCTACCTCCAGTTCCGGCCATAAATCTTCGGTAAATGCGACTTCCATATCCAGATAAGCCTGCTTACGGGAATCACTCATGGGTTCGACAGTCTCTTTTACCGCTTTTCGCGGCTTGGGTTTGTCATTTTTAATATCTTCAAGGGTCTTGAAGCCCTGTTCATGCCAATTCTTTAAGATGCCATCGATGTATTTCAGATTCGGTTTATTGGTTCGGGACAAGGCTTGAACAATGATTTCCATCGAGAAGCCATAGTCGAAAAACCAGATATCCATCATTTTACGTTCTGAAACCATGGGATTGCGCTGAATGCCAAGGTACTTGAAAATCTGATAGTAAGATTTTCTTTTTTGGGCAGATTCTTTAATGTAAGCTTCAGCTTCCAGGTGGTCCCGAACTTCGGCAGTGTAGAAACTTTTCGCAACAGTTTCTAAATAGCTGATTACCTGAGCGGGTGTAAAGGTTCGGTCTTTTTTATTGATCATATTGAGGGAATATTCCACAATGAGAATCACCGCTTCAGGCGTAAAATTATATTCACTCAGCCAATATTTAAAAAGCTGTGTTTCCTTACGGGAAATCGTTCGGCTTTCATACATATCCTGAATGGTTTCATACATCCGGCCAATCCGGTCTTCCATGGTATCGGTGGAATTTTGATGTCGAGGCACCGTTGTTTTGGGAACTTCCTCATTTTTATAGAGCATTGTGCCGGTGATGTTAAAAAAACGTACAAGAGCATCCCGGGTCCCTGTGTATTCGATAGAGATGATTTTTTCAGAAGCCCAGTAATCCCAGGCTTTTTTTACATCGGTTTCGAGTAAGTTTAAATCTTTCGCAATATCTTCGTTGCTAATAGGGGTCAACCCCTGGTTGAAGCAACGTTTCAGTCCATAGAGGTAGACTTTGACATAATCCCCTTGAGCCATCGGCATATAGTGGTTTATAAAAATATTTTCAATAGGCGTTACCCCCAAGTCATCATGGCTGGAAACTAATTCAAAACGGTTCATTTTTTACCTCATGTAATATAAATATTAAAACTCTTCAGTTCATCTAAAGATGATGTCACTATTATATCACATTGAATATAATTTGTGAGGAATTGATTTTTTCCTTAAGAACAGTAAAATAAAAAGAATGCCCGAAAAATTTATGGAGATGATAATAACAGAGCCTTGAAGGGGTAACAATATTATATTGGCTGAAATCAATCATTAATGATTGACAAATTCCATCAAACCATATATAGTGTTCCCAATAGGAACTACTAATTAGAAAAATAAAAAAGTGAAGCCAGCAAGGAGACGAATGATATGAATAAAAAACCGTTTGTGACAAAAAAACAATTGGCAGAAATTATAAAAAAATATCCGACACCTTTTCATATTTATGATGAAAAGGGAATCAGGGAAAATGCAAAAGCAGTAAGAGAAGCCTTTGCGTGGAACAAAGGATTTAAAGAATATTTTGCAGTAAAAGCAACGCCAAACCCGTTCTTGATTGACATATTAAGAGATTATGGATGCGGCTGCGACTGCTCGTCTTTAACAGAATTGATGCTTTCTAATGCGATGGGGTTAAATGGCGAGGACATCATGTTTTCATCGAATGAAACACCAGCCTGTGAATATGAGTATGCCAACCAAATTGGGGCGATTATCAATCTAGACGATTTTACACATATTGATTTTTTGGAAAAAACACTTGGAAAATTACCGGAAACGCTAAGTTGTCGATATAATCCCGGTGGAGTGTTTACTGTCAGCAATGGTATCATGGATAACCCCGGCGATGCAAAATATGGGTTTACAACGGAACAACTTTTTGAAGGATTTAAAATCATGAAAGAAAAAGGCGTTAAAAACTTTGGAATTCATGCATTTCTGGCCAGCAATACCGTCACCAATGATTATTATCCAATGCTTGCCAAACAACTTTTTAAAGTAGCGGTTAAGTTAAAAGACGAAACCGGAGCGGATATCAAGTTTATTAACCTTTCAGGAGGGGTTGGTATTCCTTATACACCGGATCAAACACCGAATGATATTCGGGTGATTGGTGCCGGGGTAAAAAAAGTGTTTGAAGAAGTACTGGTACCAGCGGGAATGGGAGATATTTCGCTCTATACAGAAATGGGGCGCTTTATGATGGGACCCTACGGGCACCTAGTGACGACTGCTATTCATGCAAAACATACCCATAAGGAGTACATTGGATGTGATGCATGCGCCGTTAACTTAATGCGGCCGGCAATGTATGGTGCCTATCATCATATTACCGTCATGGGTAAAGAAAATGCACCATGTAATCATAAATATGATGTTGTTGGTTCTTTATGTGAAAATAATGATAAATTCGCCATTGACCGAATGCTTCCGGAAATTGAAAATGGTGATCTGTTAGTCATTCATGATACCGGCGCCCACGGTTCTTCAATGGGATATAATTATAATGGCAAATTGAAATCAGCGGAACTTTTATTAAAAGAAGACGGCAGTGTTGAGCTTATTCGCAGGGCGGAAAGACCGGCGGATTACTTTGCCACATTGGATTGTTTTGATATTTACAAGAAGATGGGATTTTAATAAAAATCAATCAGCAGTACTTTTATTTGTGATTGTGCGGATAAACGAGAATAATAGCGCTTCAAACCCAAAATAAAAAGGGAATGAAGGGCTTTTTTTGTTTTGTTTATAAGATAATCTTTAGATTATCTGAAAATTATGTTATTATGTAGTACCACAGTGAATATAGTTTGTGAAAAATAAAAAAATACTGCAAAAAATTGCGATAAATACGAAGAGATTTCTTGATAATCTTTGAACTTATGATATAATTACCAATTGGATATTGCATATATGCATGCGTTGAAAGGAAAGTAATATGGATGTTTTTATTATAGAAGGAGGTAACCAGCTGCAAGGCGAGGTTACAATCTCCGGGGCGAAAAATGCTGTATTGGGAATTATTCCAGCTGCAGTACTCTGTGCCTGTTCAAGTAAAATAGAAAATGTTCCAGACATTAAAGATGTTAATAAAATGATTGACATTCTTGAAAAGCTTGGAGCTGAAATATATAGAGAAAATGATACCGTTATAATTAATACAGAAAAACCAATTTCATATGATGTTTCGGATTATGAAGAAGAAACCGGGCAAATGAGGGCGTCATATTATCTTTTGGGGGCGTTGTTGGGACGTTATAGAAAAGCGATTGTGCCATTGCCAGGAGGCTGCAATATTGGGGATCGGCCCATTGATCAGCATATAAAAGGCTTTCAAGCCTTAGGAGCAACGGTTGTGATTGAACATGGACAAGTGAAAATGGAGGCGCCTGAGCTTAAAGGCGCACATATTTTTATGGATGTAGTGAGTGTTGGCGCAACGATTAATATCATGTTGGCGGCTGTTCGAGCGGATGGAAAAACGGTCATTGAAAATGCTGCTAAGGAACCGCACATTGTCGATGTGGCCAATTTTCTAAATCTGATGGGTGCAAATATCAAAGGTGCCGGGACGGATGTTATCAAAATTACCGGGGTAGATGAAATGCACGGTTGTGAGTATTCAGTGATTCCTGATCAGATTGCTACTGGAACCTATATGATGGCAGCAGCGGCCACCGAAGGGGATGTGCTAATCAAGAATGTAATTCCCAAGCATATGGAAGCGATCACGGCAAAGTTGACTGAAATGGGAGTGACTGTTCGTGAAGAGGATGATGGTATCCGGGTTATTGGAAAGCGGCCGCTTAAGGCGGTGAATGTGAAGACTATGCCTTATCCCGGATTTCCAACCGATTTACAGCAGCCGATGGCGGTTTTAATGACGATTGCGGAAGGAACCAGCACCATTACTGAAAGCATTTTTGAAAGTCGTTTTAAATATGTGGATGAATTAAGAAGAATGGGAGCAAATATTTCCATTAATAGCAGAACCGCCAGTATTACTGGTGTTAAAGCTTTATCGGCGACAAAGATTCGGACAACGGACCTCCGAGCAGGGGCAGCCATGGTCTTGGCAGGACTGATTGCTGATGGAGAAACAAAAGTTACTGATATTATACATATTGATCGAGGCTACGAAAACCTCCAAGAAAATTTGCGCAATTTAGGAGCAGATATTCGGCGTGTTTCTGAAAAAGACAATCCGGGTATTTAACAATGATATTGCAAGGGTTTAACCTTAAAAAAATAAAGCTGGGTTAAGTCAACTTTAAGCAAGATTCGATAGGATAAATCCAGCAATCGGAGCTCTGGAAGATTCGGAATGGAATAATTTAAACTAATGAAATAATGAATATAGGGAGCGAAGATTGAAATTTTGTAGTTTATACAGTGGAAGTTCTGGAAACAGTTTATTTGTCTCAAATAAGAATACAAAACTACTTGTTGATGCCGGTCTCAGCGGTATCCGAATTCAGAGAGCTTTAACTGATATTGGGGAAAAATCAGATGAAGTTTGTGGAATTCTAGTAACCCATGAACATCGAGACCATATTCATGGACTTGGGGTAATGTCTCGTCGCTTCGACCTTCCGATTTACGCGAATGAAAAGACCTGGGAGGCGATGGTTGATGATTTAGGAAAGATTGCTCCTCACAATATTAAAACCTTTGAATTTGATAAGCCATTTTCAGTAGAGGACTTAGAAATTGAGGCGTTTAGAACATCACATGATGCTGCTGATTCAGCAGGGTTTATTATTAATGATGGTAAAAAACGTTTGGGAATTGCTACCGACTCGGGGATTATAACACCTGAAATGACAAAAGCCTTATTTGGCTGTGATTTGACACTTCTTGAATCCAACCATGATGTGTCGATGCTTGAGGCTGGAAGTTATCCTTTTTATCTAAAACAGCGGATAAAAAGTGATTATGGTCACTTATCCAATGAAATTGCGGGAAATTTAGCTTTGTCATTAGTCAAAAAAGGGACCAAACATTTAATATTAGCTCATTTAAGTGAGGAAAACAATTATCCGTTACTTGCATATGAAACGACTGCGAGAATTCTTGCCGGGGCAGGTGTTATTCTAAAAGAAGATGTCGATCTTTTTGTTGCCAAAAGATCTAGTGTAAGTGAGATAATAGAACTGTAAGAACTTTAACGAAAGTTGAGGTGAACCAATGAATGATGATCTAAAAGCTGATCTTGAGAAAGCTGATCTTAAGAAAGTTGATCTGAACAAAGAAAAGAAACACATCCCCCTGAAAATTTTCCCTTTATTGATTGGTCTGATTGGAGCGGTAATTGGTGGTTTGATTGTTGGAGGAGTGTTCTTAGGAATCAGTTATTTTAACGGCAATACCATTGTTCAGGGTGGAACGAAAGAAGTTATTGTTAATCAAGGCAGTGCCGATACGGTTGTAGAAGCGATTGCTCAGGTAGTACCGCCGTCAGTTGTTGGGATTGAAACCACTGAGACAGCCAAGACTACTTTTGGTCAAAAACAAGAAGAGACTGGCGTTGGTTCAGGATTTATTCTAACAAGCGATGGTTATATCGCAACCAATCAGCATGTTGCTTCAAATAGTGTCTCATCGATGAAGGTATCATTGGCCGATGGGAATACGTATGACGGTAAGCTCATTTGGTCTGATTCCACTCTTGATCTGGCAATTATTAAAATTGATGCCAAAGGTTTGCCAACACTTCAGCTGGGAGACTCCGATAATGTAGTGGTCGGAGCATTAGCCGTGGCGGTTGGAAATCCGATGGGACTGAATTTTGAGCGTACCGTTACTTCTGGGATTGTTTCTGCGCTCAATCGCAGTATTCCTTTGGATAATGGTATTGCTGAAGATTTGATTCAAACAGATGCTTCTATTAATTCAGGGAATAGCGGCGGTCCTCTTGTTAATAAAGATGGAGCGGTAATTGGTATTAATTCCTACAAGCTGACAACCGGTGAAGGAATGGGATTTGCAATTCCAATTAACATTCTTAAGCCAATTCTCAACGAAATCGTTGCGACGGGAAAATTCAATTCAACAGTCATGGGAATTACCGGATATGATCGTGCAATTGCAAATTACTATTTATCAGACAGCGCGGTTAATTTTTCAAAAGGTATTTATATTGCATCGGTACAATCAGGCGGCGGTGCCACTAATGCGGGATTAGCAGTTGGTGACATTATTTTGGATATCGACGGAACAGAAACAAATACCATGTTAAAAATGAAGGAAATTTTGTATGCTAAAAACGCTGGAGATAAAGTTTCGGTGACCTATCAACGAAATGGTCAAACGCTAACGACCGATGTGACAGTTTCGGCAGGAGAATAAAATCTGTTGAAACATGATTTTAAGACCTACGAAGTTCACTCATGGTGATAACAGGAAATCCTGTTATCACTTTTTTGTTATTCCAAAAAAGCGGTAAAACGAATTTATCAATGAGGAGAAGCAGTCTAGACGGCAATCATTTTAACGCAAAGAAGATTGTATGAAAAAAAATAAGATGATCCAAAACAATAGTGAATTTTATATTGATAGATGAGGCTATTGATGCTATAATAAATAATATTTGAAAAATCGTTCGGTAAATATCAATGAAGATATTCATCGAGTTTGCGATTAAATTTGAGAAGTTTGTAAAGGTAATAACGGGTTTTCCTGTTATCACCCGTTTTTTTTTGCAAAAATAATAATTGGATTCATTTATCAAAGGCGATAACAGTCAAGACTAGGCGTGAATAGTCTTGCTTGTTATTGCCTTTTTTTAGTTAATAGTGAAACAATTAGATGGTTAAAAAAGAAAGGGGGAGCTGTTAAAAAAAATGAAATCGTCATACGATTGATTAATAAAGTGTCCATAACTGCTGGTTATTCATTAAAGAAGGTTGATGCGAAGGGTAAAAACGTTTGCATTATTTGCCAAAAAGAAATTAGAGAAGAGGAAATTATTATGTTTAATTCTGGGGATATTGCATTTATTGCTATATGTTCAATGCTTGTGTTCTTTATGACGCCAGGTCTCGGACTGTTCTATGCTGGAATGGTTCGCAGAAAAAATGCCATCAATACGATCATGTCGGTTATGTTTTGCTGTGGTCTGGCTACGGTTATGTGGTTTGTTTTTGGTTATTCCTTATCATTCGGTCCAGATGCCGGAGGATTCGGTGTGATTGGAAATTTAAGTAATGTATTTTTCCACGGCGTCAGTGCTACGGAACCCGGTCCCTATGCCAGCACCATACCCGGCGCACTGTATGCCGTATTTCAGCTCGTTTTTTGTATTGTTACACCGGCCATTGTTGTCGGCTCATTGTCCGGAAGAATGAAATTCTCGGCATTGTTTGTTTTTGTAACCGCATGGCTGATTCTTGTCTACTATCCTATGGCTCATATGGTTTGGAGCAAGGGTGGTTTGATTGCAGGCCTCGGTGCGGTGGATTTTGCCGGAGGTTATGTTATTGAAATCAGCTCGGGAATTTCAGGTCTGGTTGCTTGTATTATTCTTGGTACCCGAAAAGGTTATGGAATTCAATCCTATCATCCCCATAATATTCCATTATTCGTTATTGGCGGCGGAATTCTGTGGGTCGGCTGGTTTGCGTTTAATGGCGGGTCGGCTTTGGGAGCCAATGAATTGGCCGTTCAGGCAATCGTCAATACAATGATCGCTTCGGCTGCCGCCATGTTAAGCTGGATGTTGATTGAAACAGTTCTTTATAAAAAAGTCACGGTTATGGGTGCCATGACCGGGTCAATTGTCGGATTGGTTGCTATTACACCTGGTGCCGGTTTTGTCCCATTTGAGGCAGCTTTGTTCATTGGCGGAATTGTCAGTCCGATTTGCTTCTTCTTTTTGTCAAAAGTCAAAGAAAAATTTGCCTATGATGATGCATTGGATGCTTTTGGATGTCATGGCATTAGTGGAATATGGGGAGTCATTGCGACTGGCTTATTTGCCAAAACGGCCATTAATCCGGTTGCTCAGTGGAATGGTTTGTTTTTCGGAGACACAAAATTGTTTAATGCCCAGATGATGGCATTAGGTATTTCCGTGATTTATTCGGCAGTCATGACAGGCGCAATAATGCTAATACTCAAAAAGGTGATGACGATTCGAGTATCGCCAGAAGAAGAAGCACTCGGTCTGGATATCAGTGAACACAGTGAATCGGCTTATCCGGCATTTTCAGGAATTGACCAATAGCGCATTATCGATTAGAATATAGTTATTAGGAAAGTATTTTATTTTTAATGAGTCAGGAAAGGAAAATAATATGAAATTAATCGAAGCAATCATTCGTCCGGAAAAATTGGAACCATTAAAGGATGCATTTCTGAAAGTTCAAATAAAAGGAATGAATGTTCGCCAGATTTTGGGGTGTGGCAATCAGCATGGTTGGATCGCTCATAACAGAGGATCATCCGTCATGATGAATATGCTTCCCAAAATAGAAGTTAAAATTGTTGTCGCTGATGATAAGGTGAAAGATACGGTTAAACTCATCATTGATACGGTCCGAACCGGTGAAATTGGTGATGGAAAGATTTTTGTTAAACCAGTTGAAGAATGTATCCGCATCAGAACTGGAGAAAGAGGCGATAAGGCTCTTTAAATGCCGGTTATTTATTCTGAATTTATAAAGAGGCTTTGCGGACGAACAGTTGTTGTGCAAATACTTTTTTCTTATTTGAACCATAGAAAAAAAAGAAAATCGTTTTCATAGCTGCTATTACAAAAAAAGTTCAAAATCCATATTGACAGAGCTGTTTTTGGATGTTATAATCAAAAACATCTTAAGAAATTGTTCAAAGAGTATCGATGGCGATAGTTTTGTTAAAGCATGATTCTTAGTACTAAGTTATTTATCAAAGGCGATAACAGGTTTTACCTGTTATCGCCTTTTTATTCAAAAAAAGAATAAGAACAAACAAATTTATCAATGGGGATAACAGGTTTTACCTGTTATCCCTGATTTTTTTTGCAAAAAAATAAAATAGTAAGTAGTTCAATTCATTTATCAATGACGATAATAGTCATGACTAGTATCGTCTTTTTTTAGAAATGAATAATGAAAGGAAAAAAGGGGAATAATAAAAGAATCAATAAGTCAATTGGTTATTTGAGATAAGATATTTGTTTGGTCAAACATCTTGTTTTATATAAAAATGATCAGAAAATCTGATCGAAATAATTAAGAAAAGAGGGATTTATCATGATTAATTCTGGTGATGTTGCATTTGTTCTCATTAGTTCAATGCTTGTATTCTTTATGACTCCAGGTCTTGGATTGTTCTATGCTGGAATGGTTCGCAGAAAAAATGCAATCAATACATTAATGTCTGTTCTATTTTGCTGTGGGTTAGCTACTGTTATGTGGTTTGCCTTTGGTTATTCAATGTCATTTGGTGAAGATGCCGGGGGACTTGGAGTAATTGGAAATTTAAGTAATGCATTTTTCAATGGCGTCAGTGCTACTGATGCTGGTCCATATTCCACCAGTATCCCCGCCGCATTGTTTGCAATTTTTCAATTGATGTTCTGTATTATTACACCGGCGATTCTTGTTGGAGCTTTATCAGGAAGAATGAAATTTAAAGCAATATTTATTTTTGTAGCTGTTTGGCTGATTCTTGTCTATTATCCACTGGCTCATATGGTTTGGGGTGTAGGTGGATTTATAGCTGGATTGGGAGCAGTCGATTTTGCCGGTGGTAATGTTATTCATATTAGCTCTGGTGTATCCGGTCTGGTAGCCTGTATTATTCTTGGCTCTAGAAAAGGGTTTGGAATACAAGCTTACCATCCACATAACATTCCAATGTTTTTCACCGGCGGCTTGATTTTATGGGTAGGCTGGTTTGCCTTCAATGGCGGGTCTGCTTTGGCAGCCAATGGATTAGCTGTTCAAGCAGTTGGAAATACTGTGATTGCATCATCGGCTGCGATGTTAAGTTGGATGCTGATTGAATCAATTCTTTATAAAAAAGTTACCCTTATGGGTGCAATGACAGGTGCAATTATTGGTTTGGTTGCGATCACTCCAGGTTCAGGTTTTGTACCGTTTGGAGCAGCTTTAGTAATAGGTGCTCTGGTTAGCCCGATTTGTTTCTTCTTTATAACAAAAGTTAAACAAAAATTTGGATATGATGATGCTTTGGATGCTTTTGGATGTCATGGTATTGGCGGAATATGGGGCGGTATTGCTACTGGACTCTTTGCCCAATCTTCCATCAATCCAGTTGCTCAATGGAATGGTTTATTTTTCGGAGACACAAAACTATTTGTAGCACAAATTATGGCAGTTTGTATTTCAGTGGTCTATTCTGCAGTGATGACAGGAATAATTATGTTAGTACTTAAGAAGGTTATGGCAATTCGCGTATCTCCAGAAGAAGAAGCTCTTGGACTGGATATCAGTGAACATAGTGAATCGGCTTATCCTGCATTTTCAGGAATTGACCAATAGAATTTTAGAAATTAAAGTATTGAAGTATAGCAGTATATTTTAATTTTAAATGATTCAGGAAAGGAAAATGATATGAAATTAATCGAAGCGATTATACGTCCAGAAAAACTAGAACCTCTAAAAGATGCATTCCTGAAAGCTCAAATAAAAGGAATGAATGTTCGGCAGATTTTGGGGTGTGGCAATCAGCATGGCTGGATAGCCCATAACAGAGGATCAGAAGTCATGATGAATATGCTTCCCAAAATAGAAATCAAGATTGTTGTAACTGACGATAAAGTAGAAGATACGGTTAAACTCATCATTGATACAGTACGAACCGGAGAAATCGGTGATGGAAAAATATTTATTAAATCAGTCGAAGACTGTATTCGAATAAGAACTGGTGAAAGAGGCGAAGGCGCTGTTTAAATGTTGAAAAAATCTTCTTTTTAGTTTTTTCTCAATCAAGCTCAATGTATTTGCAGAAGCAAATACATTGAGCTTTTATAAGTGCGCCCGGCATGGACGCAATCTAACGGGTGAAAGTCCCGAGTACAGGTAGGTAGTGCCAAGTGCATAGCTTAAGGCAAGGGTGTCCCCGGCGACGGGGAATCTGAAGGAAGCCGGCGGCAAA
>NZ_RXYA01000024.1 GCF_008086595.1 Acetobacterium paludosum
TTTGCCGCCGGCTTCCTTCAGATTCCCCGTCGCCGGGGACACCCTTGCCTTAAGCTATGCACTTGGCACTACCTACCTGTACTCGGGACTTTCACCCGTTAGATTGCGTCCATGCCGGGCGCACTTAAAAAAACGCCCAGATTAAATTTATTTTAATCTGGGCGTTTTTTCTCATTTGCTAAAATTTATTTTTCAGTCTCGCTTCAATCAATAAAATTGATTTGATTAGTCCTGGTAATTTTTTACTGGCTCTAATTCAAATTACCAACTAGTTTATCAGTTGGTTTCAGGCCCTTCACACTATCCCCTGTAAATTATTACTGACGATTGAGTAGTCCTTATTGTAATTTAAACTGGTAAACCCCGAGTAATGATTGTCAGTTGCTTGAATACTTGTACCTTGAACATTATTCATTAAGAATGAATAGGCGCTGCCGGTATTTGTAAACGTATTATTTCTAATCATTGCATCCGACCCAGCACCTCTAAAACTAATACCGGTTGAAGCTATATTACGATAGACAAAACTTGACTCTTCCACAATCAGATTTTTAGTTGTGGTCTCGCTGCTGACATCAATTAATGGAATATTATCAAGGTTAACAACATTGACATGAGAAATTCCCAAATCTGTTGTATTGCCTGAAAAAGAGAACAAATAACCGGCCATGCCGCTGGCATCAATTGAAATATTCGACAGGGATGACTGGTTAATATCGCCTAAGACAAAAGCACCTTGATCCCGGGTCGTCGGGTTTGAACCACTGACGGCGACATGATCAATCTTGACATTAGAAACATCGTTGATTTTAAAAGCCAGACTGCTGCCTTCTATAGCCAGCCCTGTAATCGAAATATCTTTAGCGCCCTCATTAATAATAACGCCAATCGTATTATTCTTAGCTGTACAATTTTCAAACGTCATATTTTCCGGTGCCGTTTCATATCGGGGATCACCGCCAACTGTTATTCCTCCGCCTGAAGCATTGTTAAAAGCAACATTTTTAAATGAAAAATTGCTGTTATTCCCACGGATATACGCCGAATGCAGCCACTTGGTGCCGCCATCGCTTGAATTTAATACACTGTCAATCATGGTCAAGTCATTCGTACCGGCTATTTGGATTGGCATTCCGGAGTCGTCAATCTTTAAATTACTGATCTGAACACCTTTATTTCTTAGCTCGTTGGATTGCGAACCCATTTTCAATCCCACGTACATATTATCCATGGAAACATCTTTAATGGTCAGATTGCTGATGCCTTGCAGAAACATTCCCTGTACATTACTTACCATGCTGTTGGCATAGTAATCAGTCCCCGTAATTGTATTTTGTGATTTTAATGTCAAGCCTGAAATTGAGATATTGGAAATATAATTATCAGGATCAGAATACAGTATATTTTTTATGATATTTGCTTGGGGAGCCATAAACAGTGTCGCACCGTAGCCACTGATATGGGTATTATTCTTAAGCGATAATTGATTGGTAAGCAAATAGCTTTTTTCTGATTCCGGTATCAAAACGGTGACATTGTTGGTACCGGCATAATCAATGGCTTTTTGAATGGCAGTCGTATCATCCGTAACACCATCGCCTTTGGCGCCATAGTCTTTGACGTTTATCTGCTGACCAGATTCTGTTACCGTTGGCGGTACCGTTACTACCACAGCCGATTTTTTTTCAATCACAATTTCGATTGCTTCTAACCGAAGGCTTTTTCCTTCAGTACCGGAAACTGCTCCATCGGATACCCATCGCTGAGTCCAACCTTCATTTTGAATATGAGTTCGATATTTCACCGTATACTCCGCGGCTTTTTCTCCTGTCAATCTGATCTGGATTGCTTCCAATCTCAGACTTTGGCCCTCCGTTCCAGAAAGCCCACCGTTTGAAGTCCACGCCTGCTCCCAACCGAAATTCTGAATATGGGTTCGATATTCAATCCCCATGCCAGCAGGTACATTTCCCGTCAACCCAATCTTAATTGCCTCCAAACGCAAACTCTTTCCTTCCGATCCGGAAAGCGCTCCATCAGACATCCAGCCTTGAGCCCAGCCTTCATCCTGAATATGGGTTAGATAAGTAACCCCAACGGTATCAGTAGCATCCGTCTTTACTTCGGCAGCAAAAACACTAGTGGAAAAAATTGCTATTAGCATTAACATTATTTCTATAATGCTTACACTAATTTTTTTCACATTAAATCCATCATTCAATTTCACAATAGCACTCCTTTCGATAGCCGGCTACCCTTATTTTCTTGAAGGGCCCTTAGCTTTGCGTCCCAACTTTTCAGTTGGTTTGCCTTTGTCGTGAAAAGCTATTTCAACATTATCAATATAATTAGTTTATTATAATATTGTGTTTTTCAAATTCACTTTATCAATTTAGCATATTCGTTACGAATAGTCAATACATTTTCAATACATTTGTAATACATTTGTAATATTTATGATAATATCGGCTCTTTGATACTGACGCCTTCCTTATCAAAAAAACTGAGAAAGAGCAACCGTTTGGCTCTTTCTCAGTTAGAATTAAGGCGATTCTTTTATTCTATCTCGTTTCTCTATTTCTTAAAATATTCCTGCCATGCCGGCAATTTGCTCATCATGTTCGCTACTGCTTTTTCAGCTACACTTTTTTCCAGCCCTTGAGTCTTGATCGTAAAATTAATCAGGCCCTGTTTTTTCTCTTCAAAGGATTGCATCGACCCATCAGGCCTTGCACAATAAACACAATAGTCCTTTTGGGGGTCTCCCATTGCAAAATCGCTTTCTTTCTTCATCGGCATCCCACATGCTATACAGTTTTTCATTCTTTTACCTCCGTTCATTTTTCAATTAATTTTATAAAATTACAAATTAATTCTTCTTTATATTCAGTTAATACCGAACCTTCTGTAAAAAGATAGCTGTTGGTAAGATAATAGTGTACCAGGCCTAACCAACTGTTGAAAATTATATGCATCGGTATTTCTTTGACTGTCTTTTCGTTTTTACAACGCTCGATCACCTGATTAAAATGGAACGATACAATTGATTGCATATTTATGAAGACAAACTTTGCTTCTTGAGGCAAACTATTAACTTCGGAAATAAGTCGTTTATAAAAAGCTTCATATCGGATTAGAACGTTAATATGTGCTTCTAAAAAGGTTTCTAACTGCTCGTTTTTTTCCGATAGACCATGTAACTGCCCATTGATTTCAGCGTTAAAATCGTCAAGCAGACAAACAATAAGATTTTCAACCGTTGGAAAGTGAACAAAAATGGTTCCATGAGATACACTCGCGGCTTTGGCTATTTGATTGGTTGTGGCACTAAAACCCTCTTCTGCATAGATCTGATAAGCCGTTTCCAGGATATGCAACCGGGTCGCTTCTTTTTGTACCTGACGTTTTGTTTTCATTTCGTTGACTCCGCACTCAGTGACTTTTTACTTATTATACAAAGCAATGACCATTATGTCAAGAATATTTTTACAAAAAAAAATAAGTGGCTATGATTGACCTCAATACAGGTTATGCATCATACTCACTTATTCTTTTATTTTATTGCTTTAGCAGGAAGGGACGGTTCTTGTTATTACGAATGGAACCGGCACAGTAAAACTGTCCCTCCGCTTTAATCGAACGTACCATACCTGACAGAGCTTGACCGGCAAATCTGATAACCCTCAATGCCACGAATTTTACATTTCTTTTTGATATTTGTTTATTAAATAAAGACCAACAAAATGGTAAATAAGAAACACGATCACCACCGCCAGAGTGACCCATAAAGGTGCAGATATAAGGATGGTAATATAGGCGATACCCATAATCAACCACTGCGTGATGTCCCCAGCTTCAGCCTTTGCCCGATTACGAATTGTGATGTTTCGTTCATCGTTATAATCGATTTGGGACTGCTTTTCAAGGGCGGGATTTTTACGTTCCATATGCTTTGTGATCAGATTTGCAATGCTCATCCCAATAAGACCAGCACCGATTCCGATTAAGCTGCCGGCGATGGGCTTCGCATTAGCATCATTAAAAAAGAAGCTTGCACCAATGCAACACATACCAATAATCAGCATAACAACATAAAATGATCGTTTTTTTAACATGGTTTTTCCTCCTCATAAATAAATATTTCTTCAATTGTCATATCAAAAAAGAGAGCGATTTTAAAGGCTAATAGGATCGATGGGTTATATCGACCATTTTCAAGAGAGCCAATCGTTTGCCTCGATACCTCCAACGCAGTTGCTAGTTCTTCCTGTTTTATGCCCCGTTGCCTACGTATTTCTTCCAGCTTGTTTTTCAAAGTATTACCTCACTATCAAAATAACGGAAAGTTAACTTTCCATAACTAAGATATCATCATTAGCGATTTATGTCAAGCTAACTTTCCATATTTGCATCGTATACATCTCATCTTCAATTGAATCCAGTACGATATAACATGAAGGGACGGTTCTTTCGGGTGCTAACGAATAGCATCTGCACAAAAGAACTGTCCCTCTGATCTTACTCTCAAATTTCAGACGCCATTAATAGCACATCGTCAATGGTATACCCTTCGGTGCTGCTGAAATTTTTATATTTTTTCTTCAGCTTTTTATAAAGTTTTTGCGTATAAGCCATTCTAAAGGGAACATATTTTTCAATAGTTTTAATATACGCTTTACTATAATATGCCTGGTTTTGAGAAACTGCCTCAAAAATCAACAGCATCAGGTTTTTCTTTAAGAAGGCTTTCATTTTATCTGATTCATCCGGATCAAGGTTCGCGTATGAATCCGCCATTATTTTATCGGAAAAATCAAACAAAGCATTGGTTATATTGTCTAAGGGCCATTTCCCCACGGTCATTGAAACAATCGTCATCTGTCCGTTGTTCAAATCTTCTTTGGCATCCTGTAAATCATCACACAATTGAAGCAACATCCCGTAAGCAAATGAAAAATCCATCTGGCTATCCGACAGCTTGCCGTTAACTAAATAGGCATCTGCCAATACTGAAGCACCACCCTTATCCGCACTCATTCCCAAAATATCTTTTTCGTAAGGTGAAATTATTTCATCATGCAGTGTCAAACTGTTACATTGGGCATCATGAATACACAAAAGGCTTTCATACAATTCGTCATGATTTGCTCTGGAATACTGATTTTCAATCATCCCAACTAAATTGAACAATGCCTCTTCGTAGGCATTAACGGGTTCGATTTGTTCACCTTCTAATCTCAATCTGAATCTTTTACTGATCTTATTCTTATCTTCAGCTGATACTTTAATGTCGTCTAAATAATTATCGGTATAGGGATAAAGCATGCTATAAGCAAAAACTGAAGGGGTATATTCGACCTTGATCTTAAAGAGCACCTGGAGCAGGTTCATGATCCAGGCATTTCTGAGCGCCTGCAGCATTTTATCCAATTTCATATCCGGATTAAATGCATTAACATTGGCAATAAACGTATGGGTTATGTTTGGCAGTTCTTTTGCAAACTCCTCATTAACGGCCTCTTCATCAAAACCCCATTGATGTCCAAAATTCTTGATCATCGACCACAACCTTTTTTTCCAATCAGCCCGCTGTGCTTCATTCTTCGGGCATTGTTTTAACAGAGAAAAGAGTGCATCAGTAAACTGATTCATCATTTTCTCCCGTGCTTTTTTTTCATTCAGGCTAATTTCCGCACCAAGAGCCGGAAAGCATTTGTCCGTGGTCCACCATAATTTTGTGTATTTATGTTTAAGTTCTTCCATCATTTCATGTACCGTTAAGTCATTCAACGTCATCCCCCTGTTTATCTTTAACAATTTACGCATGGCGTTTGCAATAAAAGCGAGCCAATTATTGTTTTATTATACGCTTTACAACTGAATCATTCAAATTCACCCGTAAAAGGTAATTTGCGAATATGAAGGGCGCAAAGGTCATGAAGAGACGGTTCTTTCGGGTTCTATCAAATAAGTTTTATCGAGAAATGCTTTTACCGCCACATTTGCCTGCTCAGGCCGTTCGAGCGGTAATATATGCCCTGCGTTCTGAACGACTTCCAATTCGGCTTTTGTGCCACTATCGATAGCTAGTTTTACCGCTCTGTCTATCTCAAACTGCTTCACCAGAACACTGTCCGCTCCTCTTAGCCACAGCGTCGGACATTTAATCAACGGAATCCGATCAAGAAGGTTCCACTTTAGTCGAAAAGGTCCGATACAGCTCAACTGCCAGTCGTCCATGTCATTTTCTCCATATTTATATCTACCTTTTATCTCATCCTCGAGAATTGAAGTCAACCGGTCCGGATCCGTTGGTTTTGAACCGCCCACATAAATAGATTCCAGCAATTTTCTGATCGCCGCATGGTCTTTCTTAATATACTTTCGGTTGAGCATCCTCAGCATACCCGGTATCTTTATGTAAAGCCATACTAAAAACTGTGAATCGACCTTTTCGGTCAATCCGCCCGGTTCGAACAGAACCATTGATTTGACCTTATCCGGATGTAGCGATGTATAGTCGATGCTGAGGCTGCCACCCATGGAAAGTCCTACAAGACTAAAGTTTTCAAGTCCCAACCGATTAAATGTATTGTCCAGAATGTCCATCAGCCTGGCACGATCCAGATAACCTTCCCACGGCCTTGATTTTCCGTGTCGCGGCGAATCCAGTGCGAATACATGGTAATCCCGGCTTAAAAAGGGAAACAGCTGATCCCAGATAAATCGTGATTCATCGTACATTGCACCATGCAACAGCACGACGATAGGTCTTCCCTTTTCGCCTGCTTCATAGACCGACATTGGCCCACCACACACATTTAGATCATGATGCTTCAACCCCGGCACATTCTCAATACCGTTCGGTATTTCTCTCGTTTCAATCGTGTCATTCATTCTGTTTACCAGCCTTTCTGTTTCTTCAATCACAGCTTCTGTTACTCCCTTTAAGAAGTATCTCCAGAATGTCAATCCATTCCTCAAAGCCCTTTTCAAGTCCGTCTGGATCAATCTTGTCTGTAAATAGTTTTTCTTCCAGATATCCCTGCGAAACCCAGAGGATGAGTTGCTTTGCGATCGTCGGGGAAATATCCGCTCTTAATCCCTTATAAACATCGATACCGTCCGTTGTGATTTTATTTCCTAATTGGATTTCCCTCGTATTGAGTTGTGGCTTGCGATAATTTTCAAGCTCCATTCTGACAAGTTCCTTGACAAAGCAATCGTTATCGAAGGCTGCTGTATAAGAGAACTTGTAAATCCACGGATATTCCTTGAATAGAGAAAGTCTGGTCTTCGCGTTTCGCCGCATCAACGCAAACATATCAGAGTCGCTCCCTTCCTCGGCGTACGAAATTTCGTCCGCTTCGATAATGCTGTCCGATGCTAATCTAAAGATTTTCAAATAGAGCTTTTCTTTGTTAGAGACATACTTGAACAGCACGCTTTTCGATATTCCGGCCGCCTCGGCGATATCTTTCATGGATGCTTTTTTATAACCGTATTTTGCAAATACTTCGCTGGCAGCATTGATGATTTTATTCTGTTTTTCCTTTTCAAGTTTTTCAAATATCATATTAATCCTAATTCCTTTAAATAGAATGCCACCCATCGTGACCGAATCGGTCACGGTCATTATAGCATCGCTTATCCTTATTGTAAATCTTTATCGTATCTAAAGATTACCGTCTATATAAGGCTAACCGATATGATGTTAAGGGTAAACAACATTTAAAATCGCTTGAAACGTATTATCTGGTGAATATTGGTCTGCGCCGCCAGCTGCATGGTGTCAAGCAGGTCAATATCGTCGATTTTTTACTTGAAAAACAAGGTTTTACTAAGCATACAGGAACGGGTCTTTCAGGTTCTACCGAATGGAATCTGCACAAAACATCCGTCCCTCCGACCCCTTTGTAATGATGGAATCCGGCCCTATTCATATGGTATAATATGGATAAAATCAGTGAAAACGAAAAACGAGGTGCAGATTTGGAGCCATATAACCCACCATTTACAATCACAGATAAAATGATTAATCAGATAGCCGAGATCAGCGAGCTGATTGGCAAAGTTACCTTCCATTCGGACGTGCCCATTAATCCGCGGCTGCGGCGTGAAAATCGAATCAAAACAATTCAAGCTTCCCTGGCAATTGAAAACAATACGCTGACCATTGAACAGGTAACTGCCATTATTAACGGCAAGCGTATATTGGGTGCCCCGGGTGAAATAAAAGAAGTGCAAAATGCATATGAAGCCTATGAAATATTGCTGGAATTGAATCCGTTCTTGATAAGCGATCTGCTGAAAGCGCACAAGCTGTTGATGTCAAACCTAGTGAAAGGAGCGGGAAGCTTCCGAACGGGGGATGTTGGTGTTTTTGACGGTGAGGTCGTTGTTCATATGGCGCCGCCAGCGCATATGGTACCGGATCTAATCCGACAATTATTCCATTGGTATCAGAGTTCGACGGTACATCCACTGATAAAAAGCTGCGTCTTCCATTATGAATTTGAATTTATTCATCCTTTTGCTGACGGTAACGGCAGAACAGGGCGAATGTGGCATACGCTACTGCTGAGCAGATGGAAAGAAATTTTAGCATGGCTGCCAATCGAAACGCTGGTCAAGGAACGCCAGCAGGAATATTACAAGGTTCTGGGGACGGCGGACAAAAATGCTGATTCATCAGTTTTGGTCGAATTCATGTTGCAGGCAATACGCGATGCTCTACAGGAGATTGGTACAACCGACCAAGTCACCGATCAAGTTTCCGACCAAGTCAAAAGCCTTATTGCGTGCATCGGCAACGAAACATTGTCCGCAACGGAACTCATGCAGCGTTTGAATTTGTCCCACCGCGCCACGTTTCGCGCGAATTATCTGAATCCCGCTTTGAAAGCCGCTTTAATCGAACGTACCATACCCGACAAACCCAACAGCAGCAAACAAAAGTACCGCATAAAGAAATAAGCATGAAGGGACCCCTCCGACCCCTTATTCCACCGGCCCCTGATAGCGGGGAACCTCATCGGGATCGGCATAGACGCCACCCATGGTGATAGCACCGGTGGGACAGAAGTTGTAACAGCGCATACAGGCTGTACACCCCGGCAGAAAGGTAAACCCTTCCTCTTCATCAAACTGGATGCTCCCAGTCGGGCAATTGTTGACACAGATCATGCAGCGGGTACAGGTTTCCGAATGGACGCCCAAGGTCTGATAATGTCTGGCCACGGCCTCCGGTGTTTTCTTGCGGATCATGGCGCCGATCAGCGTTTGGGGCCCGCGGCCTTTGATCTGCTTTTTGCCGGCCAATAGGCAGTCCGCCAGCTCGGTCAGTTCTTCTTTCCCCTGGGTCATGCGTTTGTTCAACATCCCGACGTCAACCGGTGCGGTCGTGTTGACATTGTTGCACAGCTGAATATTGACATAGGCACTCAGCGCCAGACCGGAACCGGTCAGCCGCTTTTTCATCTCTTTAGGGCCAAACGCATTGACATAGCCAAACGTGTTGATCACAAAGGCTTTCTTTTCGGTCTGAACGGGTTCCAGAATTTTGCTCAGCCGCTCGATAAAGCCCTTCATAATCGGCGGCAGATCCCCGCCGTAAATGGGTGTGCCCAGACCGATGCAGTCCGCCTCCTGAACAATTTCCAGAATCCGCTCATCGGTAAGCTTTTCTCCCAAGTCGATGGAAAACAGGTCGGCCTGATGGCCTTTTGCGGTGATGATGGCGTTAAAAGTTTCCACTGCCCATCGGGTGTTGCCGGTGCCACTAAAATAAAAGGTTGAAAATTTCATTGTTTACTCCGTTTCTAATTTAAGCAATTACGATTGCTTTGTTTTTTTGTAAATAATCACTGGTACTTAAAATTTTTAAGACCTCGTTACGAATCTGTTCTCTGCTACGTCTCGTTTTTCGAGGTTTTACTTCAATACGTTCTGCAGATTCTTTTCTTCATAATCTTATATCATAACAATCTAAATTTAAACGTTATGCGCGTTTAGAGCAAAAGAACCGTCCCTACGATCCACTGAGCGATAAACTCAACTGCCGACTATCCCGATGTGGGGATACCAGTATCAACCAACTACTGGAGCCTTTGGCATCTAAAGACCATGACTTTCTGGAAAGCCTTACGGTGCCGTTGAAAATTGCTGCTTTGGACGAGGCTGAACGCCATTACCTGACCATTATTTTTGCGATCATTGATCATCAGCTCCAGCTCGCTAAGATAGCGGTCCCCAACTGGATCAGAGCTGATGATTTTTGTTTTGATCAACCCTATTTTCATTCAAAGCGGGTTTAGCAATTTATCCATCTCAACCCGATGGCAGTTGTGACAGAAATCACCCTGATTGAGGACATGGATCGTGGCTTCATTTGTTAAACAGTTACTGCATTTCATCGGTTATAACCTTCCAAAATCGTTATTTAAATACTTACAGCACCGCCAGTTTGTCCGCAAAGTCTTTGACAAAATAACGCTTCCCTTTTTGGATCACGGTATGCCCTTCCATTTCCAGCCGGGCTTTTTGAGCGTCAATGCCGCCGGGATATTTTTCATTGAGTTCCCCGTCTTTCTTCAGGGTGCGCCAGTAAGGTGTTTCATCCACGCCTCTTTCCTCCGACGCCCCAGCCACAATATTGATAAAGATTCCCGCCGTCAGAGGACAGGTATAATCCGCCTGATGTTCTTTGGCCAGATAACTTCTGATCCGGTCGGAGGTCATCAGTTTTCCCGCCGGGATTCTTTTCATGATAGCATCATACGCCAGCGGTGGGGCGATGAGCATCTTCGGTCCGCCAAAGCGCGCCACTGCTTTGTCATCCGTTACCTCAATAATTTTAGGTTGATCCTTGCTGTCGTTTAGTTTTTCATTAAAAGATTTCTTAGCCATATCGCTACTACTCCTTTATTTTATTTTTAAACTGATTTTTCAGTCTGGCTTTGACATTTTCCATCAACAGGCTTTTCAAAAGAAAGAAACCTGAAAATACCGGTACCACATAATAACAGAATTCTTTATATTCTGGTCGAAACCAGGCGAACGGAATAAAACCCGGGAACAATCCGATAAAAAACAAGGCCATCCAGACAAATGCAATGACAAATAGTCCGATAGAAAAATAGAATCGGCACAAAAGAACCGCCCCTTCTGCATAAGCGTTTTCTTTAATCAATTTCTGCCACAATATCATTGATCTTGATCAGATCAGAGAACTCATTGAAATCATGATCAATGGCAGACGTTATTACTAGTGTGAGGCTTATCAGCAATATATGCCAGTTGTTTTATAATAAACAGGCTCCGATGGACTCAGATACCTATGGCGAACATATGATTCGACTGGCACATGGTCAGGATTAACCTGATATTAACTAATTAATTGCAAGATGTCCGGTAACATTGCACTCTTTTTACGAACGGTGTGTTCTGAATCATCCCCGGGTGCACGATCTGATTGGAATATTCACACAAAAGAATCGTCCGGGACCAGTGAAAAAGACATGTTTTGGGGCTGATTTCTGAAAATATGAGTGAATTATTTTTAGAAACTAAAATTTATTCTGAATATAACGATTTTTTTAATAAAACAAGAAAAATCAGCGGTCATG
>NZ_RXYA01000025.1 GCF_008086595.1 Acetobacterium paludosum
TATCCCAATTTTTATGATTATTATCTGCAAGTAGCTGTGTAAACTTTGGAACCGCCGTATACCGAACGGTACGTACGGTGGTGTGGGAGGTCGGCTGATCAATTAATGGTCAGCCTCCTACCCGATTTACGTGAAATGCTTGAGAACCTGTCCGTCTGTCTTTAGCGGTGACTGTCGATTATCCTGTTCAACTTAACCTGCGAATTTACGCTACATTGGGGTATCTGAACCATCTCAATATAAATCCAATCTTTTTAAAAAGATTGTCTGGTTTAATGCTAACAATCCAATTGTTGGTTGAGGAGTCTTGTACACTATTTAAACTTGCGAATCCTGAGTAAAAATTGTTTTCTGTTTTAATATCAGTATCCGGGTAATTGTTAATTAAGAAAGAATATTCGTTACCGGTATTTATAAAACTATTATTTCTAATCACTGCCTCCGACGCAGCGCCTCTAATACTAATACCGGTATTTTCGATGTGGTTGTATTCAAAGCTTGACTCTTCGACAATCAGATTTTTAGTTGTGGTCTCACTGCTGGCATCAATTAATGGAATATTATCAAGATTAATGACATCAACATGAGAAATTCCCAAAGCTTCTATATTTTCTGAAAAAGAGAACAGATAACCAGCCATGCCGCTGGCATCAATTGAAATATTCGATAGGGATGACTGGTTAATATCGCCTAAGACAAAAGCACCTTGATCCCGGGTCGTCGGGTTTGAACCACTGATGGTGACATGATCAATCTTGACATTAGAAACATCGTTGATTTTAAAAGCCAGACTACTGCCTTCTATCGCCAGCCCTGTAATCGAAATATCCTTAGCACCCTCATTAATAATAACGCCAATCGTATTATTTTTAGCCGTACAATTTTCAAACGTCATATTTTCCGGTGCCGTTTCATATCGGGGATCACCGCCGACCGTTATTCCTCCGCCTGATGCATTATTAAACGCGACATTTTTAAAGGAAAAATTGCTGTTATTCCCTCGGATATAGGCTGAATGCAGCCACTTGGTGCCGCCATCGCTTGAATTTAATACACTATCAATCATGGTCAAGTCATTCGTGCCGGCTATTTGGATTGGCATTCCGGAGTCGTCAATATTCAAATTACTGATCCGAACACCTTTATTTCTTAGATCATTGGATTGCGAATCCAGTTTTAATCCGACGTATACATTATTCATGGAAACATCTTTAATCGTTAAATTGCTGATATTTTGAAAGTAAATTCCCTGCACATTACTTACCAGGCTGTCAGCATAGTAATCAGTCCCCGTAATAGTATTTTGTGATTTTAATGTCAAACCTGAAATTGAGACATTCGAAATATAATTATCGGGATCTGAATACAGTATATTGCCAATGATATCTTCTTGGGGCGCCATAAACAGTGTGGCACCGTAGCCACTGATATGTGTATCATCTTTAATGAATAATTGATTGGTAAGCAGATAATTTTTATTTGATTCCGGTATCAAGACGACAGCATTTTTCCTGCTGGCATAATCAATGGCTTTTTGAATGGCGGTAGTATCATCCGTAACACCATCACCTTTGGCTCCATAGTCTTTGACATTTATCTGCTGATCTGACGATACTGTTATTTTTTGAGATGTGTTTGAATATAATTCATCAGCTTTAAGTGTCGTTACTGAACTTGCAGTCAAAATCAAAAAAGCATTAAAACTCATCACTGCGATTATAATTGAAACGATTGTAATTTTGCGCATTATACAACCTTCCCTTCAGAATATTTGTTGTTATTTTAGAAAACTGTCAATTTTACAGAATAATTCAGAATTCAGAATATAAATTTATTATTTATTACCCTTTTTAGGGTAATATTACCAAAAAATAATCATTAAATTATTGGTAATGTTATGGTAAAAGGGGTAATTATAAATACAAATGTTGAAATCTTCGATAGATGAAGTCTCAATGGAAGTGATTTCAATTAGATAGGAAATTTAGTTAATCGGATTAGTTAAGTTCAGAATTGAGGTAATGTCAAGATGAAAATATTAATCACCGGCGCTGCCGGCTTCATCGGTTTCCACCTGTCCAAGCTGCTGGCTGACAAAAATCATCAGTTGATTGGAATCGATAACATCAATGATTATTACGAACCCACCTTGAAAGAGGATCGTCTCGTCATTTTAAAAAAATACCATAATTTTATCTTTCGTAAGGTCGATATCAAAGACAAACTATCGCTTGATGCTGTTTTCGAAATGTATCGACCGGATTACGTCATCAATCTCGCCGCACAGGCCGGAGTTCGCTATTCCATCACCAATCCCTATGCCTATATCGATTCAAATATCATTGGCTTTATGAATGTTCTGGAAGCCTGCCGAAACTATCCGGTGAAGCATCTGATTTATGCTTCATCAAGCTCGGTGTATGGCGGCAACAAGCTCATCCCGTTTTCGACCAATCACAATGTTGACCATCCGGTATCGTTGTATGCGGCCACAAAGAAGTCGAATGAACTGATGGCGCATACATATAGCCATCTCTATGGTATTCCGACGACAGGATTACGATTTTTCACCGTCTACGGTCCCTTCGGCAGACCCGATATGGCTTACTTCTCATTTACTAAAGATATCCTGGCGGGAAAGCCCATTAAAGTATTCAACCATGGGAAGCTGGAACGTGATTTTACCTATGTGGATGACATCGTAAAAGGGATTGATAAACTGCTTGATAAAATACCGGTTGCTAATAAAAACTGGGATGAAGGGGTTGATGATATCAGTACCAGCTTTGCACCTTACAAGATTTACAACATCGGTAACAATAATCCGGTCAAGCTGATGACGTTTATCGCTGTTTTAGAAAAGGCCATTGGTAAAAAAGCGGAGAAAGTCTATCTCGATATGCAGCCGGGTGATGTTTTAAAAACCTATGCGGATATCAGTGATCTTGAAAGAGATATTAATTTTAGACCGGTTACAGGCATCGAGGAGGGTCTGGGTAAGTTTGCAGAGTGGTATCGGGAATACTATGGCGTTTAAAAATTAAGGGGGAGGTATTGAAAATGAAAATAACAATTGCCGGAGCCGGTTATGTAGGATTGTCAAATGCAATCTTACTGGCTCAGCATAATGAAGTCATTGTGTTGGATGTTATCAAAGAAAAAGTTGATATGATTAACAACAAAAAATCGACAATTATTGACCCTGAAATTGAAGAATATTTGGCGACTAAAGAATTGAACTTAACGGCAACGAAAGATTACTATGATGCTTTTAAAGATGCGGAATATGTTATAATTTCTACCCCAACTAATTATGATCCGGAGAAGAATTATTTTAACACAAGATCGGTAGATGCAGTCATTGCCAATGTTCTTGATATTAATCCGGAGGCAGTGATGATAATTAAATCAACGGTTCCGGTGGGGTACACCGAAGCGACAAAAGAAAAGTTTGAAACAGATAATATCATCTTTTCCCCTGAATTCTTAAGAGAAGGTAAAGCTCTTTATGACAATCTTTACCCTTCAAGAATTGTGGTTGGCGAGGAGTCTGAAAGAGCTAAAGTCTTTGGTGAATTACTGGCTCAAGGTGCGATTAAGGAAAATATTGACATTCTTTATACTAAATCAACAGAAGCAGAAGCCATTAAACTTTTTGCAAATACCTATCTGGCCTTAAGAATTGCATATTTTAACGAGCTTGATTCCTATGCAGAAGTCAGAGGCCTTGATACTTACAGTATCATTGAAGGCATCAGTCTGGATCCTAGAATCGGAAACCATTACAATAACCCTTCTTTTGGCTATGGCGGCTACTGCCTGCCAAAAGATACCAAACAGCTACTGGCAAATTACTCGGATGTACCACAAAATATCATGTCTGCGATTGTAGCGGCAAATAGAACGCGAAAAGACCATATTGCTGATATGATCATCATGAGAAAACCTAAGACGGTGGGAATTTATCGGCTGACCATGAAGATGGATTCGGATAATTTTCGTGAATCTGCGGTTCAAGGTGTGATGAAACGGATTAAGGCTAAGGGGATAGAAATTGTTATTTTTGAGCCAGCGCTTCAGGAGGATACTTTTTTCAATTCCAGAGTCATCAAAGACTTTGATGAATTCAAACAAATTTCTGATGTCATTGTGGCAAATAGACTATCCGATGAGATTAATGATGTCGTCGATAAAGTGTATACGAGAGATTTGTTTAGCCGGGATTAGTGAAAAAGCCTGAACATAGATAAGAATTGAGGTGGATATTGACATGATTGATACACACATACACATGTTGCCGGGCATTGATGATGGTGCGAAAGACCTGGATGTAGCTAAGCAGATGCTGCAAACAGCAATCGGTGAGGGTGTGAGCGAGCTGATTTTGACCCCCCATTTTAATATCCCCATTTATAACAACCAAAATGTTGAGCAACAATATAATTTGATAAGCGACTACATTGCCACTGAAAAAATTAACTTAAAAATACATTTAGGTAATGAGATATATCTCAGTGAAGAAGATCTGGCAGCGATAAAGAAAGGGCAGGCCCATACCATGGGTGACAGCAAATATTTATTAGTGGAGTTGCCCCGTTATCACTTCTATCCTTTCCATGAAGTCATGATTCATGATCTTCAGTTCAGCGGTTATAAAATTGTCTTAGCTCATGTTGAACGTTATCAGATTTTTAATGATAAGCCGGACAAACTTAAAGAATTAATAACTGAAGGCGTCTATTCACAAATAACATCGGGGTATATTATGGATAATAAAACCAGAAAAAAAGCGCTTAAATGGATTGAAGGAGGATTAGCCCATATTGTCGCATCGGATGGACATAATATGGACAGTCGACCGCCCTTAATGAAAAGCGCCTATGATATTGTGGCTGAAGTTTTTGGTCAGCCCTGTGCGCAGACGTTATTTTTTGATAATCCCAGATTGATGATTGAAGATGAGGCGTTAATGGTCATGAATATAAATAAGAAAAAAGATTTTGTTCGTCGATTGCTTGATAAAATTAAAGATTAGGGAAAGATATTCCGACGAGAAAAGCGAGGTGTGTTATGGAAATTAAAAAAATCAAACAACTGTTTTTAGTATTTGCGGATATATTGGCAGTGAATTGTGCTTTCATATTTACCTTGCTTTTGCATTATGAAGGCAACATACCGGCAGCGATAATAAGTATTTATTTAAGCAGCATACTGGTTTTAACTGTAGGCAAGCTGCTGATATACCGACAATTCAAACTGTACGACAGCCTATGGGCCTATGCATCCGTGGAAGAACTGATGAAAATTGTCCTGGCTGGGGTGGTATCGAACATTCTTGGCACGATTTATCTGATCTATATGGGGGAGCAACTTTATTTTGGAATTTACCTGATCACAATGTTGTTTGAGATTGGTATTGTTGGATGCGTACGTTTTAGCTATCGACTGATAAGAAGTATTAAGAATAAACGGATTTTTAATAAACAAGGTTTCGAAAAAAAAATACTGATTGTCGGGAGCGGTGCGACGGCAACTCTCGTTGCCAGTGAAATCAAAAATCATGCATTAAACTACGGTCAGGTTGTCGGTTTTATTGACAACGACGAAAAAAAGCTCAATAAAATTATTGCCGGGGTCAAAGTCCTGGGTAACAATTATGATATCGGCAGCATCGTTCACCGCTTTAAAATCGATGAAATCATTGTTGCCACGCCAACTGCAGACCCAGCTACGATGAGAATGATTGTCAGTGAATGCAAACGAACAAACACGAAAGTGAGAATTGTGCCGGGTATTCGCGAGATGATCGGCGGTCAAGTCTCGCTAAATAAGATTAGAGACGTTGATATTGAAGACCTTCTGGGCCGCGATGCCGTTAACCTTAATGTAAGAGAAGTAGTTGGTTACATTGAAGGTAAGATAGTGATGGTAACCGGTGGCGGGGGTTCGATCGGTTCTGAATTATGCAGACAGATTGCCCGGTTTAACCCGGGTAAGCTTATTATTCTTGATAATTATGAGAATAATGCTTATGACATACAAAATGAACTCATTAGCGATTATGGCAACAAGTTAAATTTGGATGTCATCATCGCGTCAGTAAGAGATCGAGACAATATCTTTTCGATCATCGAGATAAACCATCCGGATGTGATCTTCCATGCGGCCGCTCATAAACATGTACCGCTGATGGAACGTTCGCCCAAAGAAGCCATTAAGAATAATGTCTTTGGCACCAAAAACGTGGCCGAAGCTGCCCATGAATTTGGCGTTGAACGATTCGTTATGATTTCAACCGATAAAGCGGTTAACCCAACCAATATGATGGGTGCCAGTAAGCGTATTTGTGAAATGATCATCCAGGGTCTTGCGCAGCAAAGCAAGACCAAGTTTACCGCTGTTCGGTTTGGCAACGTTCTTGGCAGCAACGGCTCTGTCGTACCACTTTTTAAGAGACAGATAAAAGAAGGTGGACCGGTTACCGTCACGCACAAAGAAATCATCCGTTACTTTATGACGATACCGGAAGCGGCTCAACTGGTGATACAATCCGGCGCCATCGCTAAAGGCGGGGAAATATTTGTGTTGGATATGGGTCAACCGGTAAAAATTTATGATCTTGCTGTCGACTTGATTAAACTCTCCGGCCTAAAGCTGAATGAAGACATTGAGATTGAGATCGTCGGACTAAGACCGGGGGAAAAACTTTATGAAGAACTTTTAATGGATGAAGAAGGTTTAACCGATACTCCATTTGATAAGATTCGGATTGGAAAACCCAGTGAAATCGATTATGCACTGCTTAAGAAATCGCTTGACGAGGTACGGTTAATACTAAAATCATCAGATAAAAAGGATCTCATTGGTAAGGTGCAGAAAATTGTACCGACTTATCGAAATTGTGAAGAAGTAAATAATGAAACGGAATACAAGAACAAATTAATCAGAATACAGTAATTAAAACATATAAATGGTTAACTTCTGGCTTTTAATTTATTTTAATTATATTTGTTCGAAGATCCAGATTCCCAAACATCTTATTAAGAAAGGGACGATTGAATGATGAAAAATCGAAAAAGGCTTCTGATACCACTTACTTGTATTTTGCTGATTGTTGCTTTCACCATCTATGGATTTATAAATTCAAATATGAATCTAACTAATGGATCGACATCTTCAGAGCAATCACAAGGGGCTAATGAGGGGAGTGACATTACATTAAATGATAATTCGGAATCTTCGATAAAAGATGTGCTGGATCAAAACAATGAAGAGCTGTTTAAAATGATTGATACTCGAAAAACGGTTACTTTTGCCATTTACGGTATTGATGATAAATACACGGAAGAAGGAAGAAGTGACATTATTATGGTGATTAAATATGATCCGTCATTAAAGAAGATGGTCATTGCCTCCATTCCCAGAGATTTGCGAATTGACATTCCCGGATATGGCATCGGCAAAATTAATGCTGCTTTTGCTTATGGCGGAAGCGAACTGGCAGATCAAGTGATTGAAGAATTATTAGGTATCAAACTTGATTTTTCGATAAAACTGAATTTTGATACATTTTCTAAAATTATTGATAGTGTGGGAGGGGTCCGCATCAATGCAAAAAAAGACTTTTATAATGGTGATAACCTTGTTATTAAAGAAGGAAATCAGGTTTTAAATGGAAAAAATGCGCTATTCTATGTAAGGTTTCGCAGTGATAGTGATGTTGATTATGGACGTATTGGCAGGCAGCAGGAAGTGGTTATTTCTTTGATGGAATATTTGAAATCAACGAGTCTCAAAGAGAAAATCAAACTTGTCGGAACTTATTATAATAATGGGATCGAGACGGATGCTAAATTAGCTAAGATTACGGATTATATTAAAATGAGTAATGCCGATGAAAATATTACCTATGAAAATTACCGCTTGCAAACTTACTCTGAAGTCATTGATGGATTATGGTATGAGCTGTACAATCAGGAAGATTTAGATACAATTAAGAATTTGTTTAGTAATAAAGAAGAGATGAACTTAGAAAATTGGAAGTAAATTGAAGATCGAAAAGGCGTTTATAAAGAAAGGGTGATAACTATGGATACAACAAAAGATATTGATTTGAAAGAACTGTTAGAAATTATAGTTAAAAAATGGTGGCTCATAATATTACTTACAATTATTGGATTCGGGTCAGCCTACTTTGTATCAACTAAATATATAACGCCAATTTATGAAGCAAAAACCGTTCTATATATTGGCAGTGAAGATTCGTCGTTGGGCTCAATTGGAATTTCTTTAGGTCAATTAGAAGCGAATAGCCAGTTGCTGGTTGACTACAAACAAATTGCTTTAACTCGTTTAGTAATTAATGAAGTTATGAAAAATACCGGGTATAACATTTCATATGACAATTTTCAGAATAACATCGTTATTGAAAACATTAGTGGCTCTCGACTTTTTACGGTTGGATTTAAAAATCCAGATCCCGCAACTGCAAAATTGATTTCAGATGAATTAGCGAAACAATTAACCGTAGCAGCTTCACAAATTGTTGGTGTGCAGAATATCCGAATTCTGGATCAGTCATCAGTACCGCAAACACCTGTTTCACCTAATATTTTATTAAACACTGTGGTTGGTGGAGCTTTAGGCTTGTTAGTGGCATTCATCATTATAGTTATCATGTTTGCACTTAAGGACACGGTTAAAAATGAAGAGGATATTGAAAAGCTCATTGGTATTTCCGTACTGGGCAGTATTCCGGAATTTAAAGGGGAGGCTAAATAACATGAATGATTTAAACTTAGTAACATTAAGCAGTCCCACATCATTTGCAACAGAAAGTTATAAATTATTAAGAACCAATTTGAATTTCAAAAACGTTAAAAACAAATATCAGGTTATGCTATTAACCAGTGCCGGCCGGCAAGAGGGAAAAACAACGACCATCTGTAATTTGGCAGTGACACTTGCGCAGTCAGACAAAAGGGTGTTATTAATCGATGCAGATTTAAGACTCCCCCATGTAAATATGATTTTTGGCATCAATAAAAGACAAACCGGATTGTCAAATATGCTTGTCGATGATTTGCCGCTGGATGCAGTTGCGACCAAAGTAAAAGATCTGGAAAAACTGGAAATTTTGACGGCGGGGAACAAGCAAGTTTCACCGACAGAATTATTGAATTCTGAAGCTTTTGAAAGCATGATTCTGGCATGCAAGCAAGAATATGATATCATTCTGATCGATACACCCCCTGTTTTAATCTTTGCCGATGCGAGTATTATATCCAAAATGGCCGATGGTGTGATATTGGTGGTGGCCGCTCAAGAAACAAAAAAGGAAATGGCCGTTGAAGCAAAAAAAGCGCTTGATAAAGTAGGGGCAGTTATCATTGGCGTTGTCTTAACGAAGGTAAAATTCAAAAAAAAGGCTAATTATTATCGATATGACAAATATAGTGAGGATAAAGTTAAATCAAAATAATAAAGCTTTAACATTTATTAATTGATTGTGATGCTAGATGTGTGATTATATAGTATTTTGTAAAAAGACTGGAAATTTTTCGCTATTAAGGATACAATATAAAGGCTTATGGTAGAGGCTCTTTATCAGATACACTGGTAAAGGCCTTTTCTTTACGCGAAGGCAATGTAGCTCGCAACTAAGCTAGTCAGTCAAAGAAAAATAGGCCGGGCATGTTTGGCGGGAACATAACGATTAAAAAATATTGGAGGATCATCTATATAATGATAACAGTATCAGATTTAAGTTTAAATTTTAGTGGAACAAATCTTTTTACCAACGTAAATATAAAATTCACACCAGGAAATTGCTATGGGGTTATTGGTGCAAATGGAGCCGGAAAAACAACTTTTTTGCGGATCCTGTCGGGTGAACTAAGCCCGTCAACCGGTAATGTCATTATTCCTGAACAGGAGCGACTATCCGTTTTAAAACAGGATCACTTTGCTTATGACACTTTCTCCGTGCTGGACACCATTATGATGGGGAATGAACGACTTTACAGCATTATGAAAGAAAAAGACGCCTTATATATGAAGGAGGATTTTTCGGATGAAGACGGTATTAAAGCCGGGGAACTCGAAGGGGAGTTTGCCGAAATGGGCGGCTGGGAAGCAGAATCCGAAGCCTCTCGTCTGATCCAGGGATTGGGCCTGGGCGTGGAGATCCTCGATGCTGAGATGGACACCCTTACCGGCAACGAAAAGGTAAAGGTTTTGTTAGCCCAAGCCTTATTTGGCAAACCGGATATCATTCTTCTTGATGAACCGACCAATCATTTGGACATCCAGGCGGTTGCTTGGCTGGAAGAATTCATCATGGATTATGATGGCACCGTCATCGTGGTTTCCCATGACCGTTATTTTTTAAATAATGTTTGTACTCACATTGTGGACATCGACTTTAATAAAATCAAGGTTTACGTCGGAAATTATGATTTCTGGTATGAATCCAGTCAACTTGTGCAGCGATTGTTGAAAGATCAAAATAAGAAAAACGAAGATAAAGCAAAAGAACTGCAAAACTTTATTGCCCGATTCTCGGCGAATAAATCCAAATCCAAGCAGGCCACATCTCGTAAAAAAATGCTGGATAAACTGGATATTGGCGACATGCCGTCGTCGTCGCGAAAATATCCATGGGTGGGTTTCCAAATTGATCGGGAACCGGGTAAAGAAATTTTAACGGTAGAGCATTTATCAAAAACCGTTGATGGCGTTAAGGTTCTTAATGACGTGAGTTTTCGGGTCAATAAAGAGGACAAGATTGCTTTTGTTTCGGATAACGAAATTGCCATGACTACTCTTTTTAAAATCCTCATGGAAGAAATGGAACCTGACGAAGGCAGCTTTAAATGGGGCGTCAGTACTACGCAAAGCTATTTTCCCAAAGACAATAATGAATACTTTAATGGCTGCACCTTGAATATTTGTGAGTGGCTGCAACAGTATACCGAAGAAATCACCGAAACTTATATCCGGGGATTTTTAGGACGGATGCTTTTTTCCGGGGACGATATTTACAAAGAGGTTCAAGTTTTATCTGGGGGAGAAAAGGTGCGGTGCATGCTTTCCAAGATAATGATGTTTGGCTCGAACGTGCTGGTTATGGACCAGCCCACCAACCATTTGGATTTGGAATCCATCACGGCTGTAAACAACGGCCTGATCGACTTTAAGGGCATTTTGCTTTTTGCCAGCCATGACCACCAGTTTATGCAAACGGTGGCGAATCGTATCATTGAAATCCGAGAAGAAGGTATTTTGGATCGCTTATCAACCTACGATGAATATATTGAATATAAAAAAACACTGGCGTAAGTCAGTCATTAACCGATAGTAAACAAAAGAAAGCAGTCCAATGGACTGCTCAGACTGAAGACAAAGGTCAGGGAAACCTGGCCTTTTTTAGTTTTTTGAAATCAAAAAAGCTTATTCCAAGGTTCATGGTTTATCATAAAATTAGAAAACAAATGGAGGAAAACCTTATGTTAACCAAACGGGAACAGGATATCAGAGAACAGGTACAGATCGTCACA
>NZ_RXYA01000026.1 GCF_008086595.1 Acetobacterium paludosum
TGTGACGATCTGTACCTGTTCTCTGATATCCTGTTCCCGTTTGGTTAACATAAGATTTGCCTCCATTTGTTTTCTAATTTTATGATAAACCATGAACCTTGGAATAAGCTTTTTTGATTTCAAAAAACTAAAAAAGGCCAGGTTTCCCTGACCTTTGTCTTCAGTCTGAAACCTTTTCAAAAAAAGGTTTACAAATAGTGTGATGGTTCGTAATGTCTTCATCTTCAGGAATCTGAAGGATGTTATTTCGCGATATTGCTCACAATTTGCAGCTTTCTTTGAAGCTTCAAACAGATAGTGCTTTTACAAAAATATCCTGACTTGGAGGGACATTTAGTATCCAGCCTTCTCGGTTAACCCAATGACTGAATACGTCCATATGCTCCATACAGTAGCAAAGAAACTGTCGCAGATTTTCACTGCGTTCCTTTTGTAAAAGTTTTTTCTACAACGATCATAAACTAAAATTGCTGATTAATCAAGATGTTTTGCAGAAAAAGGAAAAACAGAGTATAAATATATCAATTTTTAATAAATAATGTTAGTGCTCTAGGAAGGTTTTATGCAATAGTATTCACCAATATAACGATTAAAAGCAGTGTGTCACAGATAAAAAATTAAAAATAGGATTGGCCAAAAATTTTGAAGATAGTTATTGACATATGCTTTTTATGTATTATAATAATTTATAAATAGCATATGTCAATAACGGACTGTTGTCAATAGCTCAACCAATATTGCAACAATGCTTTCGAAAAGGGGTGTAAACCTTGTCAAAAATTATAGAAAAGAGGAATAAAATGGATATCGAAGATAATAAAAGTCAATTAGTCAATGATTATGCCATCGAAAATTTCAAAAGTGGTTTAAATTGCGCAGAAAGCGTCTATGATGCGTTGCTGCGTGCCGGTGTTTTGAATGTGCCAAAGGAAACAATCGCGATGTGTACCGGTTTTGGCGGCGGCATCGGACTTTGCGGTGAAACCTGTGGTGCTTTGTCAGCTGCTGTGATGGCAAATAGTGCGGTCTATGGCAGAAATGATCCCTGGAGCATCGATGCTGACGTGCGGGGACCTGAAGTCGGTCAAAAATATTATCGCCGTTATAATAACCTGGTTAAAGAATTCGGCGAAATGAATGGCTGTACAACCTGTCGCGCCATCTGTGAGCCGTTTGAAGATTGGAATGGAAAAGACCGACGCGTACACTGTATGAAAATGGTGGGGACAACGGCTCAATTAGCTTATAAATATCTGCAAATCTCTCAAAATGAAGCGTTCGAGCTGCCATATGGCGAAAAAATGAGTGATAACAAAAAGAAGTAGTCAAAAGAGCTGCCTTACCAATGTATTGAAAATTTAGTTGATCCGAAGGTGACCAGCGTATAAATTTTGAGTTAACCTGGTTATGGATACAGATAAAAAAGGGTAAAGCAGTCATCAAAAAAATAGTTGCAATGTTAGCATTTCAATGTTATACTTTTTTTGTATTTTAGATGCGATTAAATAAAATTTGCTAGTTACCGATGAGCATTTTTTCGTACTGAAAAACTAAAATTAAATACAGCTTAAAGATAAAAGAATACCGGGAATCAATGGTGAACAACCACAGGATTCTATTAGGTCGGGTAAATTTAAAAGCGGTATGATCGCAGTTTACCTTAAAGGAATATGGGTGAGAATCCCAAACAGATGCGCTACCGTGATTGCCGCGAGGCATCAGTCGGGAACTCATTCTTTCATCGACAGGTTTGATCCAACGCAAAGAGGATCATATCAAGCAAAGTTCTACAGCATATTCTGGAACTTCTGTCACAAGTCATTTTGACTTGGATGGGAGTTCTTTTTATGCTTAAAAATAAAGTTGAGTTTGAAGGAGGAGAAGATGACAACAGGATAAAAGAAAAGGAATAATTTTACTGGTTAGTGAGGAAGATGAATGTGAAGTCTATTATTTCCAAAAGAGGGGATGAGCAATAGGAATAAATTATAAAGTGATATAAACCAAAAAAGGGATAGTACAAACGCTAATTTGTATTATCCCCGGGTCATAAATTTATGCGATTGATTATGACCCTTCTATTATGTCACTCAGACCTTGTTAAAAAATTAAATGGTTTGAGAAAAAAGAAAAAATAAAGAAATAGGAGTGAAGATTAATGAAAAAGTATTTACAGAGTTTTATATTGATATTGGTAATGATATTGGAATTATTACCACCGGTAAGCATTGTTAATGCGGAAGGATCACAAGCAGGATGGAATCCAACTGACGGCAGTTATGTGATTTCAACTGCAGCGGATTTGGATGCATTCCGGGTGGCATTAGCCGGCGGCAATGATTTCGGTGGAAAGACCATTACTCTAGCCAATGACATTAATATCGGGGATTATAAGCTGACAGCTTTCAGCAAATATTCGACGACTTTTTATGGGGACTTTGACGGACAGGGTCACAAGATCATCGGATTTAATGATCCGGTTTATGGTTTATTTAATTATATGTCGGGTTCTGTTAAAAACCTTGAGCTCAATGTTGCCATTCTCGATGGGAAAATAGCAGCAACAGATGATTACTATGCATTGGCATGTACTTGTGGAAACATTGAAAACTGCAAAGTCAGTGGATCGATTGTTCGAAACAATGCAGCAGATACAACAACGACGGCTGGTTTCGGTTACTGCATGTCTGTCAGTAATAAAATAATGAGCAGTTGTGTCAGTTCCATTGATATTACCGCTCCCAACGGAACTGTATGTGGTATTTTCACCCAGAAAAATACCAATAAAATGATCGATTGTATATGTACGGGGACACTAATCGGCAAGACGATATTACCTTTAGCGGGACAAAAGAAATCGGTCGATTGTTTTTATAACAACGATGGCATAAAAGGAACTCTTTCGACATTTGCTAGAGGGACTGGAAAAACAGCCATTGAGCTCAAACAGCCAGCCACTTTTACTAACTGGGATGGTAATTATACCTGGGTTTTGAATAATGACAACTATCCGGAACTAAAAGCATTTGGAACACTGAGTGATGCTGATAAAACTCTATTTAAACAGACCATTGCTGATGGAGAGACAGGAGTTAAAAGAACTGAATATTATACGCCGGGAAGCATCACTGCAATACAAACCGCTTTGGATGCGGCAAAAGCGGTGGATCTTGACAAGGTAACGCTTCCAACGCTTCTGGATACGGGAAGAAGTTTACAGGCAACCCTTAAAAATGCGATTGTGATACCGGATAAAAATGCGTTAAAGAAGATTATAGATTTAGCGGAAACCTATACTGGTGACACATCAAAATATACAGCTTACAGTTTAGGACAGTTAAATACATATGTGGGTTACGCAAAAGATAGTGCCTTGAATAATGTGGAAGCAAGCCAGATAACTGTTGATTCGTATATTACGAGCGTTCAAGGAAAAATTGATGCGCTAGTCTCGATTGTGGATCTGGATACTGCATTGAAAAATTCGGATGCCTATAAAGCAGCTGATTATACTACCGACAGTTTTGCTAAGTTGACGGCTGCAGTATCGGCAGCGGAAAATCTGCAGAACAGTGCTTCAAACAGTTCAAACGAGATTACCAAAGATCAGGTGACAGCAGCAGTGCAGGGCATCAATGATACCATCACGGGGTTGGTTAAAGTTAATCAGGGCGTGGATAAAAATGCCCTACAGAAAGCGGTAACGGATGCGGATGCTGCCGGTTATATCGAAGCAAACTATTCCAGTGATGCCTGGAAAACTTACAGTGACTGTTTAAGCGCCGCCAAAACAGTTCTTGCTAAAACCGATGCAACCCAGACAGAAGTGGACACGGCAAAAACAAACCTGTCCAGTGCGATCACAACAACCCTGACCAATGGGGCCCTGATTGCCGACAAAACGGTCTTGAAAGTTCAACTGGATCGGGCCGGATCACTGGTGGAGAGCAATTATACACCGCAGAGCTATGCAGCAGTGACAACTGCTAAAGCGGTAGCTCAGACGTGCTATGATAACAGCAAATTGACTAAAAATGATCAGCATGAGGTGGATGCAAAAACCAGTGATTTGAAATTGGCCATTGATGCATTGGTCAAGGTCAATGTGAATACTCCACCGACGCTGAGTAAGAACGAAGCAGGTCAGTATACAGTCAGCAGTGTGTCTGATCTTAACGCTTTAAGGTCAGATCTCCAAAGTGGTTATAGCTACACTGGAGAGACGGTGATCATGACCAGCGATATTGATGCTGCCGGGCTTACTGCTTATCAAACACCGTTGACTCAATACTACATTTTTGATGGTACTTTTGATGGGCGAGGCCATACCATTTCCAATTATTCCGATAATCAGTCCGGTCTTTTCAGCGTTATCGGCTCAAACGGAATTGTTGGAGATTTCATTGTCAAGGTCAATCTGACCTATGACGGAACCACCGGAATAGACTACAAAGCTTATAACAGTTATAATTCAACCAATCAAACCGGAATTGTTGCTGATTTTAATGGCGGCAAGGTAACCCGTTGCGGAGTCACTGGAAGTATTGCTTTTACCGGGGCGAGTTCAGCCGGATCACTCGTTGGCGAACAATATGTTAGTTTAATGAAAGAAGCAGTGGGGGATACGATCTCGCTCAAAGGTGTTACCAAAAACTGCTATAGCCGCGTGACAGTAACCAGCACCGCGAAAACAGATGTGAAGTATTATGGGTTAAGCAACAATGGAACAGTTGAAGATTCCTATTATGCGGGAGTTTGGTCCGGGTCCATCAGCGCTGATTCTCAGCCCATCGGGGGAGGAACCATTACCAATTGTTTCTATGACAGCAGCATTTTGGGAAAAACCCTGAATGATATAAAAGGTAAAGGTACAGCCAAACTGACCCGAATGATGCAGCAAGTCGCCACCTACACAGCTGTCGGCTGGGATTTCACTCAGAGTTGGACAGTGGATTCAACCGCTAATGACGGTTATCCAAAACTTGATTTTTCCAAAAAAGACACCCTAAACAAACGTCAGGTGATAGCCCTTAATTTTGTTCTGGAACCGCGAACCTATGATGCATCTAATTTTGAAACCAGTCGGATGACAAAGCTGAAAGATGTTCAAATTGTCAATGATCTCGGAACAAATCCCTATCATTTAAAAGTGAACTATTCAGTGAAAGATGATCCTTTTTATGTGGGAACGATGGGAGACAATGCCAGAGGTTATGTTACCTTTAATTCTCTGACCATCTCCTACGATCCCAACAGCGAAGTAGATTATGAACTGGACCCCGGCGTTTTAACCGGTGGTCAGCGAAATGTGGCTCGGGGTCAATTCTTAGAAGACAGTACTGCCGCTCCTACTCCAGCCCAACAGCAGCAGATTATTGCAGATTCTAAGGAAGCCTGCAACTTAATCATCAAAAAGTGGCTCGGAGAAAATCCTGATCCTTCCAAAAGCTATGATCCCTGGATTGTGATGGCTGCTGCCAGAAACGATTATGCAGTGCCGGATGGATTCTATGATGACTATTTTAAAACCCTCACCAAAAAATATGCAGATCTAAAAGCTCAAGGGAAAGAAGGAAAAACATTTGATGCCTGTGATACTGCTAAGGATGCCCTTCTAATTGAAGCGATTGGTTATGATCCCCGCAATGTGGGCGGCTACGATCTCATCGATATTTTAAGCCGCAATGATACCGCTACCAACGGCAAGTATTTTGCCGGACAGTATGCAACCTTTGCCATAACGGCTCAGGACTTTGCATTGACTCAGGATAGTGAGCATATGGATGTTAAAGCTTATATTCACAGTCTGGCAAAAATAACAACAACTGATGTACAGGGAAATACCATCCAAAACGATACAGCTTCCGATATGGCGGTTATGGGCATTCAGCCGATTATGGCCTACTACAATCCCAATGCACAACCAGGTGACGAATGGTACGATGTCAAAGTCGCCGTTGAGTTTTATTTAAATATGTTTAACAATGCTCAGAGCTACAAGGGCTCGTTCTGGGGTGGTTATGGAGGAGAGGAATATCTCAATTCAAAAACATTTGACTTTTCCAACTATTGGACCAATGCGCAAGTGAACATTTCACTTGGAATGGCCGGAATCAGTCCCTTTGATTCCCGTTTTGTTAAAAATGGGAACTCACCTTTAAGTGCGCTTTTAACCTCCTTTGATCTTAAAAAGGGAACCTATGATTCATCAATCGACTCCTATGATCCCACCCAGATTACCCGGGGAATCAATGCCCTGGTTCGTTCTGCCGAAGGAAAAAACCAGTTCTTTAATATGCGTGATGTAGCCAATTCAACCGTTGCAGTCAACAATGCGATTGCCGCCTTACCGGAAATCATTACCGTCGACAACAAAACAGCGGTACAGTCGGCATCGTCTCTCTATGATGCTTTAAACACAGATAAAAAGGCAACCATCAGTACCGCGAATACCGCCAAACTGGCCGCTGCCAAAACATCCGCCGGGATTAGTCAGACTGGTGATGAGGTTAAAGTCGTCATCGCTCAGATTACAGCCCTTCCTGAAGTGGCGGCGATAACGCTTGATAATCAGAAAGCCGTCACTGATGCTCGAAGTGCTTATAATGCTTTGAGTGCAGGTGATCAGAGTCAAGTTACCAATTACACCAAACTGACCGACTGCGAAGCAAAGATTGCTGATCTTCAAAAATCAGCAGGTGCCGACAGTGTGGCAGCCCAGAGTGTCACCAAGCAGATTACCGAACTGGGAACCATCACCAGTTACGATCAGAAAGCTGCCGTGGTGGCAGCCCGAAGCGCTTATAACGACTTGACCAACGCTCAAAAATTGCTGGTAACAGCTGATACACTGGCTATACTAACCAATGCTGAAGCTGCGATTGAAACACTCAAACCGACCACCGGCAGCATCACCATCGATGTGGAACGCTTCACCATTGGTCAGGGTTTTTATGTAGAACCGGTGACCCTGGACATCACCGATGGCGAAACGGCCCGACAGGCCATTGAAAAACTGCTGGGAGCCGAAAACCTGGAAGGTGAGGTGGGTTACCTGCGGGCGGTGAAAGGTGCCGATACCGGAACGGCCACGATTCCCGACTATATTGTTGATAAATTGGGCGGAGCCAACAGTACCGTGGCCAATACCTATACCAGCCGTTACAGCGGTAATGTCCTGGGTGAGTTTGACTACAGCAAGTACTCCGGCTGGATGTATTTCGTGAACAACCAAACCCCCAACGTGGGAATGGATGCCTACACGTTAAAAAATGGCGATGTCATGCGTCTGGCCTTCACCTACTGGGGAACCGGAAGTGATTTAACCGGAATTGAATACGGCACCAACACAACCCTGGTGGCAATCGCCAACAAGGACAGCCTGATCAAAGCACTGGCCACCGTCAACGGAAACAGCGCCTACTTAAATGACAAAGACATCAGCAGCGCTTATGACACCGCCATGACGGTGGTGCAGAACATGACTGCTACCGCAAAAGCAACCAACGACGCGGCCACCGCCCTGAACACGGCAATAGCAGCATACAAACCGGGGGATCCCACTGCCGCCGATAAGGCTGCCGCTAAAACTGTCACCGATCAGATTGCCGCTTTGTCGGCCGCTGACAAACTGGCGATTAGCGACAAAACAGCTGTGGCCGCCGCCCGTACCGCCTATGATGCGCTGAGTGCTACCCAGAAAAATCTGGTGACCAACCTGAGCACCTTAACCGCGGCCGAAGCGAAAATCACCGAACTGGAAAAATCCAGTGCCGTCGATAAAGCCACCGGCATTGAAGTGATTGGTCTGCCGGCCGGAACCGCCATTAAGGTGGTCGGGGAAACCGACAATGCAGATAAAACGGCTGAAGCCCAAAAGGCTGCCGCCGCTGCCGGCATCACCGATGCCAAAGTGGTAAGTCTGTATGACATCAAACCCGATATGA
>NZ_RXYA01000027.1 GCF_008086595.1 Acetobacterium paludosum
AGCCCTGGTTATCCAGGTTAATTTTAATTCCTTCCAGTCTTAACGACTGGCCGGCGGTTCCACTGAGGTCGCCGTTTGTCTTGCTATCCTGCCAGCCGATGTTTTCAATCTGGGTCTGGTAGCTGCAGTTCACGGTTTTGGTGTCAGTTTTACTGCCCACCACACCGAATTCAGAGAAGCTGTTGACTTTAAAAGTCAGGGTTTTCTTGTCGGCGGAAAGGGTCGGAGTAATCCATTCGATGGTTCCGGCTTCGGTCTTGTGGTAAATCTTATATGCCTCGTATCCCTGCTGGTCACTGCTTAGCGGCAGGTTGATGGTAACGTAAGTGGTGGGATCATTGTTGAATTTTGCCAGATCGTCGGCACTCATATCGGGTTTGATGTCATACAGGTTCACCACTTTGGCATCGGTGATACCGGCGGCATTCGCGGCTTTCTGGGCTTCGTCGATTTTATCTGCGTTATCGGTTTCCCCGACCACCTTAATGGCGGTTCCGGCCGGCAGACCAATCACTTCAATGCCAGTGGCTTTATCGACGGCAGTGGATTTTTCCAGTTCGGCAATTTTCGCTTCGGCCGCGGTTAAGGTGCTCAGGTTGGTCACCAGTGCTTTCTGAGTGGCGCTCAGCGCTTCATAGGCGGTTCGGGCGGCACCCACAGCTGTTTTGTCGGTAATTGCCAGTTTGTCAGCTGCCGGCAAAGCGGCAATCTGATCAGTGACGGCTTTAGCCATTACTTTGTCGCCGTCATCAGGCTTGGTTGGATCCACCGGTTTGTATGCCGCCACAGCCTTATTCAGGGCGGTGGCCGCATCGTTGCTTGCTTTTGAAGTAGCAGTCATGTTCTGCACCACCGTCATGGCGGTGTCATAAGCGCTGCTGATGTCTTTGTCATTTAAGTAAGCGCTGTTTCCGTTGACGGTGGCCAGCGCTTTGATCAGAGTATCCTTGTTGGCAATGGATACCAGTACCCTGTTGGTGCCGTATTCCAGACCAGTTAAATCACTTCCGGTTCCCCAGTAGGTGAAGGCCAGACGCATAACATCACCATTTTTTAACGTGTAGGCATCCATTCCCACGTTGGGGGTTTGGTTGTTCACGAAATACATCCAGCCGGAGTACTTGCTGTAGTCAAACTCACCCAGGACATTACCGCTGTAACGGCTGGCATAGGTATTGGCCACGGTACTGTTGGCTCCGCCCAATTTATCAACAATATAGTCGGGAATCGTGGCCGTTCCGGTATCGGCACCTTTCACGGCACGCAGGTAACCCACCTCACCTTCCAGATTTTCGGCTCCCAGCAGTTTTTCAATGGCCTGTCGAGCCGTTTCGCCATCGGTGATGCCCAGGGTCACCGGTTCCACGTAGAAGCCCTGACCAATGGTGAAGCGTTCCACATCGATGGTGATGCTGCCGGTAGTCGGTTTGAGTTTTTCGATGGCCGCTTCAGCTTTCGTCAAAATGGCCAGGGTATCATTGCTGATTAACGCTTTTTGAGCCACAGTCAAGCCATTGTATAAGGATCGGACGGCTACTACTGTGCCTTTCTGATCATAGCTGATGATGGTACCCAGCGCATTGATTTTGACAATAACTGCATTTGCGGCAACCTGGTCGTTGCTGGCCGAAGCGGCATCTTCCAATGCCTTGATTTTTGCTTCAGCGACGGTGAGAATGTTTAAGTTCGTCACCAATGCTTGTTGTGCAGGTGTCAACGCAGCGTAAGCACTACGGGCTGCGGTGACGGCGGTTTTATCGGTAAGCACTAAAGCATCCGTTGTTGGCAGCGCGGCAATCTTGTCTGCGACAGCTTTGGCGGCCTTCATATCGGCAACGGCCTGATTTAATGCAGCTGCGGCTGTTTTTGTGTTTTCGGTGGTTTCGGTCATATCTTTTGCCACGGTTACGGCGTTGTCATAGGCTGTTTTTACGCCGGCATTGGCCAGCATGGCGTCTTTGTCATCGGTATTCACGGCAGCAATGGCTTTTAAAAGCTCATCCCGATTGCCAAGGACAACTTTTGGTTCCGCTACGCCGTATACGTAGCCGGTCAAATCAGCTCCGTACCCCTGATAGCTGAAGGCAATGCGAATGACATCACCGCTATTTACTTTATAATCGCCCATTCCCACCGTGGGACTCTGGTTATTCACTAAAAACATCCAACCGCCCTGGGCGCTGTAAGAAGCGGTCCCTAGGGCGCTATCGGTCTGTTTATTGCCATAAGCTGTTGCGGCAGCCGTATTGCCGCCGCCCAGTTTGGAAACAATATAGTCGGGAATGACGACGGTGTTTGCTCCGGCGTCGGTTCCTTTAATCCCGGTCATATAGGATGAGTTACCAAGGATGTTGTCGGCACCCACCAAACGGGAAACCAGACTAAAGACACTTTCATCTTTCGTGTAGCTCATGGTAACCGGCTCTTTATAGAAACCCTGACCAATGGTGAACCGTTCCACATCGATGGTGACGGTTCCCGTATCCGGCTTCAGCGTATCAATGGTAGCTTCCGCATCGGTCAGGATCTTGAGCGTCTCAGCCGTGATTAGTGCTTTCTGGGCATCTGTCAGAGCGGTATAGGCAGAACGAGCCGCCGTGACATCAGCTTCTTTATCCAGCGTAATGGTGCCCAACGCGGTAATCTGATCAGTGACGGTTTTGGCTGCCGCTTTGTCAGCAGCACTGGGCGTATCGGCGGCGGTCAGTTTTGCTTTAACCGCGTCGTATTTGGTCTTGTCAATACTGTTTTTCTGCGTATCTGACAGGGTTAGGGTTGACAGCAGGGTATCCAAAGCGGTCAGTTTTTCCTGAGCCGCAGCTTTGGTGGTGTCATCGATGATGGTATCAACCGCCGGCAGGGCCGTAATGGCATTGTTAACCCGAACCGTTGAATTGGTAACATCGGTGCAGTCAAAGATCTGGTTTTCATTGCGATAAGCTCTTACAACGGCCTCATAGCCTCTGGCAATCTGACCCTGATCGGCACTATAGGACTGGCTAACCGGAGCAAGAGAATCCAACATTGAAAAGCCGTTTTTAATAAATGCAATTTTCGCAGCTCCATTTTCCGTATATGTTGTATTGAAAATATCCACATCCGCCATTCCCAGCATGATATAAACCTGAGCATTAGACCATGGATTATTGTAACTGATGCCGCTGTAGAACACGCCGGTGTATCCCTGAATCCGTGAAAAATAAGGGATAAACACCGTTTCCATCGCCTGTTTTACATAATAGAGGTCAGTTCCTTCCTGAGCATTGGGATCGTAGTAGGCGGCCAACGGCTGAAATCCCATGATGTACATATCAATCAGCGGATCATTGCCTGTGCTTGCTCCAGCAAGGGCTTTTTTTGCCAGCTCAACCGCGTAGGCTTGTTGTGTGCCTGGTAAATAGTCATAGGAATCAATGGCAAATGAACTAACCTGTTCCTTAAAATAACCGTCGGACGGGTTTTTTCCATTGGTCAGCATTTCAATAAGATTGTAGCCAGCCACATTGCGGGCGTCATAGCCCATGGCGGTGATGGCCAGTGCATCCTTGGCAACCTCATTGGCATCGAAACCTTCATTTAAGGGTTGGCCCTCTCCGGTTACCTTTTTTGATGCAGTGTATTTTTCCTCAAAAGCTTTGTAGCATTCATCGAAAAACCCTTCATGCGGGGTATAACCGGCTCTGGCCGAGGTGAAAATCAGCCAGGAACCGTACTGGTTATTGCCAGCCCCAAACACCGCATCATGACCTGAAACATCGGCAGGCAGATAGTATGCCAGTGATTCCTGAATGCGGGTTTCCGTGGCGGCAATGGCTGCTGCTTTTTGATCATCCGAATACGTTGTATTGCTGTTAAAGGTAAACGCCGGTTCATTGACACTAAAATCTTCCCCTAAAACACCCGTTTCATATTCATTACTGAAGAATTTAAGGGTGTAGGCATTTGATCCGCTGTCGTCATAAACCAGCTTATACTGGGATAAAAACCCTTGCAACTTACCATCAAAATTATTTTTTGCTGCTACAACACCCGTAAAGGTTAATGGATTTTGGATTCCCTTATCGGGATCTCTTAGTTCCAACTTTGCATGATAACCATCAATGATCGTCTGACTTTCTGCCTTACCATCGGTGGCAACCAGCGTAATGCTTTCAATGTCCGCCTTTAGAAAGTCGGGTGCATTCGTATTGATGTCGGTATCCGGAACGACCTTATCTTTGATTTTCACAACCGCTTTTACCTGTATTTCGCTGCTGTTTCCTTCCGGCAGCTGATAGCGCAAGCTGGGATACCCGCCATTGGTGGCATCCATTTTCCATTCTTTCTCAAAATTCCAGTTCAGGAAATTTGAAGCACTATTCGTACTGTCTTTAAATTGGGTTTCGGTTAATGGTGCGCCAAAATTATTTGTCGTTGCCAGGTTAGTATTGATTGTATCCTGATAATAACAGTCTTTAATATACGTTTGATCATCGGTTTCATTAGCAATTGGATAAATGGTTTCTGTTGCCGTATTCATCAAATTGCCCGTTGTATAACAATTCTGAATGATTGCCGACGTGCTATTCATTGCAGCAATCCCACCAACACACTTTCCATTGGTTTCTTCAATATTGACACGACTGTAGCAGTTGATGATCTGGGCATTACTGCCAGCATTACTACCAACCAGGCCACCAACTTGGGAAGCGTTGCCGCTAGCTGTTTTTATTGTTCCAGTTACCGAACAATTAATTATTTTCCCATTATTTACCATTGCTAAACTTCCAAGTCTCTGAACCGTGCTGCTAATCGCCTGTAGATTTACAGATTCTAAGTTTAAATTATAAACCTTGCCAGAGGCCGCAATTGTATAAAATAGAGCCATCTGATTATCGTTGTAGCCGATAATACTATGGCCCTGTCCATCAAAAACCCCGGAAAAATTACGAGCTGAAGATGGGCGTTTCAATGATGTCAGCGGATGTGTTTCATCAATGGTAATATCATTGTTCAATGTGATCTTTTTGCCATTGTAATTGACACTGTCTGCGCTTTTAGCTGTAATTATTGATGCCCGAAAGGCGTTAAGATCTGCAACTGTGCTGATTACATAACTGCCGGTTGCCGGATTCCAGGTATCTCCGGTTTCCCCTTCTGCCCTAACCGCCATGGAAGTGAAGCCAGACACTACCATCATTGTAATGAAGAAAAAAAGCATGATTAGGATATTCTTTTTCTTTTCAATCCATATATTTTTCATTATTTATCCCTTTCTTTTATTAAAGAAAGAGGGACTAAATGTCCCTCTTTAATCCTTTTACCCAAAAACAAAATACTACAGCTTAGAGTGAAGCAGTTGCCGCATTGACGGCAGTCTGTGTGGCATTAACAGTATTAAATACTGCCAGTGCGGCTGCATAGTCTGGGTCAGTTGGGTTATTCGCCAATGCTTTTACCAACGCATCTTTGTTGGCCATCGTAAATTGTGGTGCAGTATATTCTGTGCTATTCCAATCGTATACCCAGGCTGTTCCATTATATGTCGGATCTTCTGTTGGTAACCATGAACTGTATGCCAGCCCCATATCAGCGCCCATATTCAAGGAGTAATACCAACGAATGGTAGCACTGGTATCTCCGGCATTGAGTAAACCAGTATCGATCAGATCCTGTACGGTTGTTGTGCCGCTATACCAAACCGTATTACCACCATAGGTTCCTGAGGTCTGGCTGTCAATCTGCATCATCCAGCCGGAAACCCCGGTAAATTCTTTTTCCTTAAGCAAGCCATCCGATTGATTGGTAGAGACCATGTGCGTATCTAAGCAGGGATCAGTATATGTACCTGTGTAGTTGCTAAAATTGTAAGTATTTGAAAATGAACTACTCATATAATCCACATAACCCCAATTATCGTGCACGGTTACACTGCCTTTAACGTCGTTTAACAGTTCCAATACGGTTGTGGTGCTGTAATCTGCCGGATTGACATGCACGTGAGCTGGTGCGACAATTGCCGGACCGCCCATTGTGGACTGATCCACGGCAATATAAAAATCTGTGCCATCATCCAAGCCTGCTGCAAAGGTTGGGGAAGCAAAGGCTGCTAACATTGCCATTGAACCCACTACTGCTAACGCTTTTTTACCATAACTTTTGATTTTCATCTTTTTTACTCCTCATATTTTTATTTTTTAAATTTGAATCTTGACAATTCTGTCAAAAGAGGGTAAATTAAAGTATCATAATATTTTAGTGGCTTTTTTAGTCACCCGACCGCCGGGATTTCTGAGATCCCGGCGTTTTTTTTATTTGCCCTCGTTACCGTAACCACTTTGTTGAACCCGATTTTCCTGTGGGCCATTGGCGAGTTCTTCCCTTTCATTTGCCCCCATGCTCCTGACCTTTCGGCTCTGCCACCGGTTCCTCCTTTCCGTCTTTAATCGACAACCATGAACCCAAATCCCGTACCACTTCACATCTATCCTTAAGGTGTAACCACCTGAAGAAGTCATTTTTTCGAGAGCGTCCCGATTTTTATTTTCTGTTTTCAATGATCATTCGATTTGCTTGATATCAATGTGATTGTCCATAAGCCAGCCGCATCATTCAGCGGATTTTTATAATCTCACCGGAAGCACGGTTTTTTATTTCTCTAAGCTGCATTTCTCATCATTTTTTTCCGGGCGTTCAGGCGATTAATACCTTATCAATCCCGGCTGCCCAGCACTCATCTATTTGATACAGTCCGTCGGTTTCTTCAAATTTCTGGCGGAGGGGGCTTTTTTTGAGCAGATACTCATAATCCCGGGTGGGGGTGGTGACAAAAATAGGTTTGGGGGAATTACTCAGTAAGCCAAAATTGATTTCCCCTTCTTTGCCTTTCAAGGAATCAAACAGGGCTTTATGGACCTGAACAGGCTGTTTGGCTTTCCTCATTTTTACGGTAACATCATCCTTGATCTTGTAGCCCAGATAGGTAATGATTTTATCGTTGAGGCCGGCACTGAAAATATGTATTTTTTCAATAAAGTCCATCATGTCATGCACCACCCGGATGCGGTAGGTGGGAAAGAGTGCCCGGGTCTCTTTGATCTGCTCGTCTATGTTCTGGTCTTCTCCTGTTCGGTCCGTACCTGTCTGGTCCATGTCATTAAACGCCTCGTCTTTCTCATCCATATCCAGAAAAACGAGGTACTCTCTTTCCATGTCTTTATACGCCATGGAATAGGGGCTCCGAAAACAATGGCTGCACGCCGGGCAGGTAAAATCAAAGATCCGACCCAGGATCACCTCTTCCCGGATGGCCGTATCCAGCGTGCCATTGATGACATCATAAGCATGGGTTTCAAAGATCTCTCCACATTTGGGGCACACCCGGGTGATTATTTTTTTGGTTGCCATTTTAAAACCGCCTTTCTACTACAATATATTTATGGTTATAGTACCTAACAACCAGTTAGGACCTTATCCATCTTGTTGCTTAAGCTGTTAGAATGTAGAGAGCAATCGGTATGTCGTCTTCCTTTCTTGGACTTCGCG
>NZ_RXYA01000028.1 GCF_008086595.1 Acetobacterium paludosum
TGCATGTGTTAAGCATACCGCCAGCGTTCGTCCTGAGCCAGGATCAAACTCTCAATAAAAGTTTGTATTCGAGCCTTTCGGCTTTCATATCTGTCTCATGAATAACTCAATTTTATCCTCTTGCGAGTTGATGTTTTATAGAGTGCATCTCTCTGTTTCTATTTTAGCCTTCTGCATTCTTGCGAATGTTTTGGCTGTTTTACAGGTTTTATGGTACTATTCTCTTTTCTATGACCGCCGCTCCGTTCTTACGAAGCTTGTATAGTATATCGTCGTTTTCCTAAGTTGTCAAGTTGTTTTGAAAAGTTTTTTTATTGATTTTGCAGTCGCTATTTAAGGCAACTTATTTAGTATAATGATTTTTCTGACTTTTGTCAATAACAATTTCGAATTTTATTTTCTTTTTGTTTATCAGAAATTTATCCGTTTTTAATAAGCGATTAAATCAAGTCAATCACCATTTTAAATTTAACTAGTTAAATAATTCGTAAATATTTATTGATTGACAAATTTGGATAAAGCGAATACAATCATTTTAACATACCAATAGTCTGTTAAATGCTATTTGACATAATCTTCTTTATGGATTTAAAATTTATTTAAACCTGGAATTTCATTATGCTCCATTTCAAAAGTAACTATAACTGTCATTCTTTTGGTATTTATCTTTAAAAATAGAAATCGGAGGTTATTATGAGTAAAATAACAGAACGTGAAAATTTTTATCGCATGGTGAACAAAGAACAACCAGATTTTGTTCCTCATCAACCAAGTCTTTTACAGATGGTTTTACCAAGAGCCATAGAAGACCGTGCTCCTGGTTTTGGTACTGGATATGATTGGTTTGGTGTACATTGGACAGAAGATCCGGAAATGCCAATGATGCCTGTGGCGACAGCTAATATGCCTGTGGTTCTGGAAGATATCTGTGATTGGCATGAAGTAATCAAATGGCCTGACTTAAGTGCCATTGATTGGGAAGCATGTGCAAAAGAAGATGTTCCTGAAAAAGATCCAACTAAGATATTATGTGCAATGTTAATATCCGGTCCTTTTGAAAGATTACACGATTTAATGGGATTTGAAAATGCTCTTTGTTCTTTAATGACTGATCCAGATGAATGCGAAGCTTTTTTTGCTAAATTATGTGATTTCAAGATCGACCAATTAAAGTACTTGAAGAAGTATTACGATATTGACATGGTCCATTTTCAGGATGACTGGGGTAGCCAAAAAGATTTGTTCTTCAATCCCCAAATTTGGAGAGATTTAATTAAGCCACATGTTACACGCGTAATCAATGCGGCACATGAACTTGATATCCTATTTGATATGCATTCCTGCGGTAAAATTGATCGCATTGTGGATGAAATCATTGAAATGGGAGTGGATGTATTAGATCCCATTCAACCGATCAATGATTTGCAGCGATGGAATAACGATTATCATGGAAAACTGATTTTCATGGGTGCTTTGGATGCGCAAAATGTTATTGATAGCCCCTCTTCTTCTGAGGAAGATATTAAAGTTGAGGTCCATCAAAAAACAGATCTTTTTGCTACAAACGGTTACTATATTCCCTTCGCCGTCGCCTTGTCACCTCGTGTGATGGAAGCATTGGATGAATCCTTTATTTATGGACGGACCTTTTATAGTGATAAGTATGCTGAAGATGTTTCGTTATTTATCGCACAAAACAAACTAAAAACAAACACTGTTTCTGAACCATCATTAGTTCCCGGTATGGATTTAAACATAAATTAAAATCTTATAACATGTAAAAAGTCTCTTATTTATCAAAGCACCTTTTGGGTTTATAATAGCTAACAAACGATGTTTTACATATTATATGTATATTTAAGATAAAAATACTTTCTAAGGATAGTTATATTATTTAGTTATATACGTTCTAACAATCGGACTGTATAACACAATAATTAATTATCCTTATCTTTAAATTTTATAATGGTCTTACTATTTATTACAATAACTATCCACCATATTGGATATTGTAAAGTTGGTCAGTTTCCATCCTTTTTCCGTTAATGAATATGTTCCATCAAATATGCACCAATCTGCAATCATTCCACTCAATAGAGTCATAATGACTTCTGTAAGCATATCTACTGGTGTCGCTTTGATCATTTCGCCTCTGTCAACTGCAGATTGTAAGACTTCCCTAAGTTTTGCCCTTGAAAATACAGAAAAAGTATCTGCACCTGTTTCCCTCGCATACTCTCCGCCAACGACATATTTAGTCCGTTGTCTCGTAAATTCAAGTCCTGTTTTATCAACAACTGATAACAGCGAATTAACAAACACTAAAATCTGTGTTTTTATATTTACATCATCACATTCATTTATCGCAACCGTAAGCGAACTGTTTAGCATTGTTTCTATCTGCGAAATAATATCCAATTTTGAATTAAAATGATGGTAAAATGCGCCTTTTGATACCCCACATTCTTTACAAATATCATCAACTGTAACATGATCAAATCCTCGTTCATTGATTAATGCTACACTGGTATTAAATATTTTTTTCTTTGTTCGTTTTGCCTGTAATGTTCGTTGGTTCACGTGTTCTTGCATAAAACCCTCGCTTTTTTCTGTTCATTTTAAGTTGCGTTGACACTCCTATATCAATCAGCTAATTATTGTAAACCGTTTTTGTGGATAACAATTTTTATATCTTCATAGCTACACGTTTCAGGCAGTGCCTCCTTGATGGGTTTCAGCAGATCCAAACCGGTCTTTTCAATTGCCTTTAGTATCAGCACTTCCTTTGCTTCATCAAGAAAGTTCGACCAATCCACCCGCTTATCCTGCTGATCACAGCGCATCAAATGTCCGATCACAGTGTTTCGCGTCACTCCTCTTTCGCGGGCAATTTCATCAAGGGAGCATCCCTTTGTATAGAAGTCATAGGTTTTCTTATAGGAATCACTTCTAGATTCTTTTTCAACCATTGCTTCCTGAATCGGAGTGGACGCTCTTTCATTCCGTTCTTTTATCTCAATTTGATTCGTATCAACAAAAACTTTGATTTCCTTCATAAAGAGATCCCCATAATTCTCAAACTTTGCCTGTCCCACGCCACTAATTTTCAAGAAGCTTTCCTGATCCAATGGAAAATAAGCTGCCATTTCTTTCAGAGTAGCATCGTGAAAAATCATAAAAGGCGGTACTTCTTTTTCCTGTGAAATGCTGTAGCGAAGTGCCTTCAGCAAACCAAATAAGATTTCATCAAAGTCTATGGGGTATTTTACCTTGCTCTGCTTTTTATTTTTGACAGCTTTCATTTCGACCAAGTGCTTTTTATGAAAGACTTTCTCATCACTTTTCAAGACTCTGCTGGCCGCCGCTGTGAGTTTCAGTACCGGATACTCATCAGCAGTGACGAGTATATAGTCCTTAGCAACCAGCGTCATGATGATTTCTCGAAGGCTTTCCGACGTGTGATCTGTCATGATACCATAGGTTGATAACGCATCGAGTTTCAGATCCAGTATTTTTTTGTTTTTTGATCCCCGCAGGACCGAAATAATCATGTTAAGTCCAAATCGATTTTTAAGACGATAAATACATGAAAGAATTTTCTGGGCTTCGATGGTGATATCCATCATTTCCGATTCATCCAGACAGTTCCCACAATTCTCGCAACGCTCAAAAGTTGGTGTTTCTCCGAAATATTCGAGTATTTTCTTTCGGAGACATTCATTAGTATGACAATAATCTACCAGGTATTGTAAATTTTCAAACAGCAGTTTCTCGCGTTCAGGGGAAGACTGATTAAGCTGAATCAGTCTTTTCTGTTTTACAATATCGGCCGGTGAATACAAAATGGTGCAATGACTAACTTCACCATCTCTTCCGCCGCGTCCCGCTTCCTGATAATAAGCCTCCATATTCTGCGGCATATTGTAATGGATGATAAAACGCACATCCGGCTTGTTGATTCCCATGCCGAAAGCATTCGTCGCCACCATGATATGAACACGATCATGAATAAAATCGTTCTGATTTTTCTGACGAAGTTCTGGCCTCATTCCCCCATGATAAGCGGCAGCTGAAAAGCCTTTGGCTGTCAATTTTTCAGTTAATCCTTCCACTGTTTTTCTGGTGGCACAGTAGATAATCCCGGATTTATCTTGAAAGTCCTGCCTTATGGAATCTGTTACGTATTTAAATTTATCTCCAGTCTTAACCACCTGATAGAATAAATTGGGGCGATCAAAGCCGATGATCGACTCCACTGGATTTCTCAGCTTCAACAGCGCCTTAATTTCCTGGGTAACTTTGACCGTGGCTGTCGCAGTGTAGGCAGCCACTACCGGACGATGGGGTAGGGATTCAATGAATCTAGGAATTTCCTGATAATGCGGACGAAAATCATGTCCCCATTGGCTGATGCAATGAGCTTCATCCACTGCAACCATGGCAATGTTGAGCTGTTTCGAAAGTGCTAGAAAAGAATTTGCGTTCAATCTTTCCGGCGCTATATAAAGCAATTTATATTGATTCTTCTGGATGCCTTCTAGACGCTGGTTATAGGTTGCGTCATTCAGGGAACTGTTCAAAAAGGTGCTGGAGATGCCCATTTCAGTTAATGCATCAACCTGATCCTTCATAAGTGAAATCAGCGGTGAGATGACAAGGGTGATTCCCTTCATTTGCAGCGCTGGCAGCTGGTAGCAAAGCGATTTTCCACCACCCGTGGGCATAATGCCCAGTACATCCTCCCCATTCAGAACTGCCTGAATGATTTTTTCCTGACCTTCTTTGAAGTCATCATAGCCGAAATAGCGGCTTAAATTTTCTGTAAGCGTCAAAGCAACCTCCTAATAATTGATGGATTTGCCAAAATTAAATGATTTTTATTTAAGCATCCCCTCAACTCTTCTTAACATTCAGTATAGCAATCAAACCGACAAACGTCAATCTTGCTGGCTCATGACTAGACGTGGGTTGAAAAATAAAGCCGTGCACTTCGTCTCCGCTTCGCCAGATGGCTCCTTCCTAAAAATATAAAAATAGAGATCAAAGAACAAGTTTATTCCATGACGTTCGTCTAAATGACTCGAAGAATCACTGCCGTTTAATGCCTTCGTGCAACTCCGTCTCCGCTTTGCTGCGCCTCCGTTAGGGGCTTCGCCCCATAAAAAAATACAGATATAAACATTGATTTTCAAGCTCACTTGAATCAATGTTTATATCTGTATTTTTTTGCACGGCTTCATTATAAAAAGTCCCGCAACGTCCTATCCTCCCAGGCAGTTACCCACCAAGTACTTTCGGCGCTGGAAGACTTTACTTCTGTGTTCGGTATGGGAACAGGTGTGGCCCTTCCGCCATCGTCGCGAGACTAGCTAATACTAT
>NZ_RXYA01000029.1 GCF_008086595.1 Acetobacterium paludosum
TCATATCGGGTTTGATGTCATACAGACTTACCACTTTGGCATCGGTGATGCCGGCAGCGGCGGCAGCCTTTTGGGCTTCAGCCGTTTTATCTGCATTGTCGGTTTCCCCGACCACCTTAATGGCGGTACCGACCGGCAGACCAATCACTTCAATGCCGGTGACTTTATCTTTAGCTGTATCTGTATCCGTATCCGGTACTGGTGTTGGTACTGGTTCCAGTGAGGCAATTTTCGCTTCACTGGCGGTTAAGATGCTCAGGTTGGTCACCAGTGTTTTCTGAGCGGCGCTCAGAGCATCATAAGCTGTTCGCGCTGCCATCACAGCTGTTTTATCGCTAATTGCCAGTTTGTCAGCGGCCGGCAAAGCGGCAATCTGATCGATTACTGTCTGAGCAATAGCCTGATCCTTAGTAATAAAATTAATCTTGTATTCAGCGGAATTCTCTTCAAGCGTCGATTTAATCGATATTGCACTATCCAATTTGGATAAGTAATTTCCATTTTCATCCACTGTCGCTCCGGTTACTTCCACTTTTGCTGATGAATCAAATTTTGTTAAACTGAGTGTCGCTTCAGTAATATCTTCTGGTATTTCTACCCTATATTCATACGTATCCGGACAAAATGTCACTGTACCTACTGATAAAGTAATGTTTTTTAATTTAGCTGTCGGTTTAATGACAGTAACCGGTATCTCCACCTTTTGGTTAGTAATACCGTCAACATCTTTTAAAGCAATTGATGAAATCGTTGCTGTCATAATCACATTAGCGTCTATTTTAAGAGGCCGGGTTACAGACCCATAGGTCTTGATGACATCCGCGTTGCTGGTTTCCCATGTTATGGCAGCACCATTTTCTCCACTATTCTTTGTACTGTAGGTAACAGCGCCCTGACTGTCACAATAACCCCGATAAACCATCTGCAGACCTGATATTACGTAAGAAGAATTGATGTTGTCTTTTTTGATGTTGTCGAATGTCAATTTTTTTGCTATTTCCTGGATATTCTCATTTTCTGCATCGATTTCTTTCTGGGTTAGGGGTAACACAGCTGCATCAAATTCAAGGGTTTCGGAATAACCTGATTTTGAAATTGTCGCAACGAGTTTTCCCACTGTTTTTTCTCCATTGATTCCAGGTCGGATCACTTTTCCACGATAGGTATTCACCGTAATCCCCGAATTGGTTGATGACCATGCCACATCCACATCGGTAACACCTGTCGTTTTTGCATCATTGCCGGTCAGTTGCAGATCGTAATCGATATTAGACAGGTCAGCAATTGCACCGGTATTCATTTCCCTGATTTTGCCGGTATCATGCAAATACGTTTTAACTTTTGCAACATCGCCTTTGGCTGCATCATATTCTTCCTGGGTATAGGCTTTGACGGTTACTTCAATATTGACTTTTTTACTTTCAGCTACCCCAGGGTGCCCAAACATTTCCATATAGTCTCCTGGTGCAACGATCGCCGTCAATGTCACCTTGGCATCCGCTTGACCAAATGCCGGTCTGGTGACGGACCCATATTTGTCGATCACAGCGGGATTTGAGATCTCCCAGGTAATATCGGTCGCATAGGAGCTGCCTGTTCCCGGCAGCGACAAACCGGTTCTGACATTGTCCTGCGCATCATTGCTTTTTTTTATGCTGTCCCAGGTGAGTTGAGCCGCATCATCATCCACTGTTTCCTGAGCGGTCAGAGTATGCGCCGGAACAGAAACCTTCACGATTCCGGTTTCCTCATTATCTAATAGTGAAATTTTAAATGTCACTTCTTTTTTCATTGAAGCATCGCTTCCGTAGGTGATGACACCATCACTGCCAATCTGGGGCTGGTTTTTCACATCGGTCAGGGTGATCATGCTGCCCAACGTTACCAAATCTGCCTGAGCCTGCATTTTTACAAGCAGATTGGTATCGGTTCCTTCCACCACTCTGATCGTCTTCGCTGTCAGTGCTGTCTTTATATCTGTCAGCATCTGTTTGATTTCTGCATCCGAAAATGCTTTAATGGTTACTGGAAATTCTTTGGTCTCTGTCTGTGTTCCTTTTTTAATCGTGGCGGTTAATGTCACCAACTTGTCTGCTTTTCCCCGAATGATCTTTCCATCATTTTGGATGACTGACGGATCATTGCTTAACCAAGTGATGCCTGTTTTTCCGCTAGCGCCGGAATCTGTCAGACTGAGATTACCTGTTGTTACCGATGGGATAGTTAGCGCTGTTTTATCTTCAGCCACAAGCGCTTTATCCGCTGCTTCGTCTGAAGAAACCACTGTAATCTGCGCACAGGCTCTGGTTATATTGTCTTTTTTGCAGCTGACCGTGTAAATTCCAGTCTCATTGAAACTGATGCTTGCCTGTCCGTTTGCATCCGTAACGATACCTGTTTCAACCGTTGCTGATGTACCATCTGTTGAGGAAATCAGTTCTGCACCTGAAATCGCACTGCTGTTTCCGCCCATGGTGCTTCGCCCCAGCAAGGTCAGTTTTGCAGCTTCTCCCTGACCAACCTCAATTTTCTGCTTGTTAAAAAAAGCATAATAGTCCGTTCCCGGATAACTCATGGCGTAAATGGTAATGACATCGCCATCTTTTAAGGGACAGTCATTCATATTATAACCTGTTCCATTTAATGCCGGGTAATCATCGTTTACCATGTACATCCAGAAATGGCTGGCATCTTTGGTATCGGTCCCATTGGCGTACATCGTCAAGATTTGAGACAAATTATTATACTCAATTCCAAGCATTGAGCTCATAGTCTCTGTTGTCGCCAACTCGTTATCGATCAGATACTGCGCCAGAACATGCACCGGCGTATCGAAGCCCTGGTCCGTCTGACCGGTTAATCCATAATTTTCAAACGACTTATGGGTCGTTGGCATGGTTACATAAGTCAGCGGAATGATTGTGGAATCCATTGTTTCCACCCGAATTCCTACTGTTACCACATTGTTTTCTTCTGCAAATACGGGTTGCGAGAAAAACAACGCTACGATTAATATCAACAAAAAACCGACATATTTTTTTATTCTCTCCATTTTTTTAAACTCCTCAAGCTATTTATTTTTTAAGAAAAACGCTTTTCCTGTTTTGTCGCACCAGTCAGTAAGGGCGCAGAAAAACTAATTTCTGCGCCGATATTAAAAGGAGGTTCATTTATTTAAAAAACAATGATTGCTGTTTTCTAAACCATAAATTATTAAATTTCTGAATCCAATCAGTTCTGTTTCCAAGTAACTTTGCTGCGATTTTTGAGACTTATGCAATCAGCAGCTTGTCAATTTCTTTTGCTATCCTTTTACATGAAATCAATACGCTTCGTTCAGCTGTTCAAACGGCAGCCGCACTCAATTTTTCAATCCTTGCTTTAGTTTCAAGCCCTGTCACCGCATCGTTGAAAAACAAATAATCATGACTGTTTAGGGCTTCTTCTTTGATAATTGTCCAGTCATCTTTTACATTAACGCGTAAAGTATAACAGGCGCTGTTTCCGTATTGGTCAGTCGCATTGATCAGGGTTTCGTACTCTCCCCATTCGTTATTATGATCCGCTTCCTTTACGGTATAGGTCGCCGTGTCGCCTGTCAGTATTCCACAAAACAATTTATCTGAATTCCCGGGGATATCGATATCATCCTGCCCTTTGGCCGTGGTCCAGGTCGGAAACATGACCTGATCAACCCCGGTATCATCAACCACCCTGCATTTTATCGTATAACCATTCGTTGAAACATCGGTAATTTCCACGTCTGAGATGGTTGGCGGGCTCACATCCGTCACAATCCCAGTTTGGGCCGCTGCTGAATATCCGGCTTTGTCATAAGCACAAACATTGACCGTGTAGGCGCCTTTTTCCTGATTATGCTCACTGTATAAAATTCGGCAGGACGCCGTATCACCGCTGACGGTTCCGGTATAAGAAACCAGGTCATCCTGTCCGGCGGCATCCGTCCAAACCGAAAACGTGACATGATCAATGCCCGAACCGGCATCGGATACATCCGAGGTGACCGTAAATCCTTCTGTATCGATATCTTTAATTGCAATATTGGCTACAGAAGGCGGGGTTACATCATTGCAGAAATCGCCAATATAGATATACCCCTGAAATCCGCCTGAGTAGATTGAATTTTCAGAACCGATGGTATAGGATGAATTTCGAAACAAAAAGCTGTTCCACCCCGACTCTGAAAGGGTAACCTGATCACCTGAAATTGCCTCCACAACCGCAACATGTCCGCAGGCACTGCCACTCCAACAGGCAATTGCCCCAACCTTTGGTGTTGTTCCGCATGAATACACTTTTCCAGTTAAATTATAGCTCCACCATTGATTGGCATTGCCTGAGCTTAGATTCGGTTTACTCCCCAGCAGCTCATAAGCTCGGCCCCAGGCATAGGCTGTACAGTTCGGCATGCCATAACCTGACTGGCAGAAAATATTTTCGGCATAATAGCAGGGATTATTTGTACCCGGTGCTGTAAACCGGGGTTTGAATGAATACGCATTATTATTATCACTCAGCACTTCGAAACTTTCTGCCACCGGCGGCCTTTCTTCCGTACCATCGTCTGAAGCAGTATCTTCTGCCGTTACGTCAGCCACTGTGGTATCCTCAGCAACATTCGCTGGAACTACTTCCGGGGCTGGTTCATTATCAACTGAATCAGACTTACTATTATCTGTACTGTTAACTGTATTTGAATCTTCACTGACACCACTATTCGTCGTAGTGTTTGGTGCGCTGCTTCCGGCAACACTATTTTCCTTAGCCAGCACATTAACTGAAAGCATCCCCAGGGTCACCATTAAAACCATCCCAAAACAAAATCCTTTTAACTGCCTCTTTTTCATTGATCCTCCTGCTTATTATTTCGTGGTTTTCGTGATTTTTTGATGAATATCCACGGAGATTTATTTTACTGTTTTCTCTTTTTACATATCACAAAAATACTTTTACATAAATGCCGAAGAAATCATAGCAATTTCTCCGGCGTTTGGTAAATCAATTTTTAAGTATCATTAATTAGTTGTTGCTGATAAAAGCCTGATCGGTTGAACCCGGGGCAGCGGTTCCTTTCGGCACCACCATGATGCGGATCCCTTCCAGGCGGTAAGCAAAGCCTGCGGTTCCGGCGCTTTCGCCGTTT
>NZ_RXYA01000002.1 GCF_008086595.1 Acetobacterium paludosum
ACTCCGATAATCGATTGAATCTGATGTTTCAGGATCTCCGCTCTTTCCTCGTCAGCCTCCAGAGGCAGAGCACCCGGATTGGGAAGATAGACAATTTGATTGTTCAATAGTCTTTCTTTGCACCATGGGAAGGCTGCGGTTTCATATTTTTCCGTTTCACGAATGGTCGGTTTGACATGCTCATCCAGCCAACGGTATGCATAGCTGAAGGTGTCGATGTTTTTCGAAAACGAACAAATATAGGCTCGATCAGCATTGACATAACTTCCACTGCGCTTCAGCAGATCCGTTATCTTTTTCCTGTAATCATTATGGTTAATCGTCAGAAAATCTGCGGATATATCAGAAATCATCTTTTGAAATTCTTCCTGTTTTGCATTCTCGTCAAGTCTTGAAACATAGATGTTTCTGATGATGATAGTTAAACTAATCCCAATGCCGTAAAGCAACAGACGTAAACTATAAATCCGAAACCCAACCAGCATATCAAAATCAGGAATCCTCACCCATAAAATAATCCCCATCAGTATGGTTAAAAATGCAATGGTATAAAATATCTTTTTGTTATTGAAAATCATTGTTATCATCAGAAAGAAGATTGGAACAGGCCAGATAATATTACTGAATGGTCCCGTTGAATAACTCAGCATCAACAGCGGCAATAGAATCGACAGGATGATTGCCAGTATTTTTTCCTGATTTTTTACGGTTTTGACATGATAAGGAATCGATGTAATGATTGCTCCAAGCAGAGCTAGAAAACAGCTCAACATGATACCGGTTAGTCGATCATCCGCATGGACTAGTCGAATGAAAAAATTAATAGCGCTTCCCACGGCGAGGATGGTCCCGATAAACATGAAAAGCTTCATTCTGCTGTTGGTGTTGAGAATAACCCCTTCCAGATATTCAATTTTATGCTCTTTGGGACGCATTAATCCAAATTTATGAATAATATAGAAGATCGTTGTTGCTGGAATCATGATGACAATCGGTGCCAGCGAGGGCAATTTAACTACTGAAAAAGAATTGGCCAAAACATCAGTAAAAGTACCCAGGGACAGAGCTACGCTAAAAGCAATCAACAGGTACAGCGCTTTATTTTTTGTATCATGATCTGATGATTTAAGATACCATTTTATGAGCAGTAAAAAAGATGTCGCTGAAAAGCCCAGGTAATAGAGATAAAACAGCTTTTCCAAAATGTTTTCTGATGAAACTGATGTCCAGCCTGCCACCGATTTAACCATTTGTACTTGTTCATTCGCAGTTTGAGGATATAGACAAAAAAAGAAAATAAAAAAAACAGAAGGCAGATAGAGAGTCAGAAAAAGGATTGGCCATTTCTTTTTCTGACTCCAGTTTGATTCTGTTAAAACGATGACAAAATGAAGAATGAGACTGTAGGCTACACCCCAGCCAAATACCGAAATTCGCCGCAAAAAAATCGCTTCAGCATAGGTACCGGCCGAATTGGTCGCAGCAAATGCAAATCCCCAGATTGAAAAACAGAAGCAAAGAACTGCAAACACACGGTTAAGCCGTTCTTCTTTGTTTAAAGCCAGACTGTATGCACCAAACATGACATAGATGACGAATGAGACATAAAGTAACATCGATATTAAATTTTGCAACATCATTTGACCTCCATAACAATGAAACTCACCATCAATTTCATTCCAATATTTATGTTATAAATCCATTTTATTTAATGCTCCCTTCGATTTAATTTTCTATTATACTAAATTTAACTCAACAATTTCTCAACAAAAATAGCATGAAATGGATGTTGAAATATTTACTAGGTATGGTGTTATTAATTTGACCTCATCAGCGAGCTTGATCCAAATTCTAAATAAATTGCTGCTTGATGATACGACAGAGTGCAGCTGGTCTTTTGATTTAAGACAACTAAAAAAGGATAACATCATGTCATCCTTTTTTAGTGCCTCCAATGCTTATAGACCATTGTTATTATTTGAGGGTGCTCCAACCGATCTCTCAGCAGGCAACGATTTCTTTGATCTTATATTTTTTTTCGCATCTGTATTTTGTAATCGTGGACAAGAGCTCGCCAATTTACAGCACCAGGGTCTGAATTTACAACAATTCACGTTTTATATTGTCTGTTTTATCGTCATCACTTTCAGTTTTTAAGGCACCCTTCATTCTGGGCAGCAGCAGCGCCAGTCCCAGGGCGACACCGACAATGACCGTAATGATGAGAAACAGGGAATTCACCGAGTTGTTCAGCGAATGGACAATCTGTTCCCCGGAAATGGCCCCAGTCTGGGCTGCTGACCCATACAGATCATTGGGATTAACGCCCCATTTACCAATCTGATTGAAGTACTGAATGATCTCCAGATTGAACACACTGCCGAAAATACTGATACCGATGGTTTGACCCAATGTCTTCAGCAACGAATTGGTGGCGGTTGCCGCCCCCCGCTTTCGGTAACCGACCGCCTCCTGGATGAGGATCGTCAGGGTGGTCATGGCCCCGCCGAATCCAAAACCGGCGATGGTAACGTAGGCAATCACTAACAGATAAGGGGTATCGATTCCCATCGTCGTCATCAGCAGAATCCCGATCAGCAGAATTGCGGTCGACAGGATCGTGACAATTTTTCCGCCCCGCGTGATGATCAGCTTGCCGAGGATGACGGACGCAATCAGCCAGCTGACGGACATCGACACCAGCGCAAAACCGGATACGGTGGCGCTTAATCCCAAGACATTCTGGATGTAAATGGGGATGTACACATCGACTCCGATCATGACGGCGGACACCAGAAAGCTGATGATGTTGACGAGGTTGCTGGTTCTGGTCAGAATATCCGGCGGGATAATCGGTTCAGCGGCTTTTTGCTCGATGCGATAGAACACAACCAGTAGGGAAAGGGTTCCAGCCACTGAGATCCCGATAAACAGTTTATTGAAATTCATGACCTCAGCCGACAGAAAAACATTGAAAAACACCAGCATCGCAGCCGATAATGTCACAATACCGGCATAATCGATGATCTGCTTTTTCTTTTCAAAATTTTCCTTGAGATTTCGTTGAATCAGAAAAATGGACAGAATCCCAAATGGCAGATTGATGAAGAAAATCCAATGCCAGGAAAGCAGATCGATGAAGGTTCCGCCCACGAATGGCCCCACCAGACTGGCAACGCCCCACATGGTTCCCAAACTGCCCTGTATTTTCGGGCGTTCTTCCAGTGTGAAAACATCACCCACAATGGTGTAGGTCAAAGTGAAAATCGCCCCTGCCCCCAGCCCCTGTAAGGCTCGAAAGACGATCAGCATGGTCATGTTCTGTGAAAATCCGCAGAGCGTGCTGCCGACCAGAAAAATACCGATGCCAATGGAGATCATATTTTTTCGGCCGTACAGATCCGCCAGTTTTCCGTAAATGGGGGTGGAGATAGCAGACATCAGTAAATAGGCGGAGAAAACAAAACTGATATTTTCAAACCCATTTAAATCTTTCGCAATGGTGGAGATGGCGGTGGTGACAACGGTTCCTTCCACCGCCGCCAGAAACATAGCCACCATCAAGGCGATGGTGATATTTTTTTTGTCCGTTTCCGTTCGCATCATTTATTGTCAATCCTCTCTTGTTTCAATTTCAAGCAGTCATCAGTCCGGCGCTTGCAACAACTCAACTATTATTTATATCCTTTTCATAAGCCCGTTTTTACGGGGCCACCTCTTTGGCCCATTTACCCAACTGCATTAAAATCGGGATCAAATTGACCACCGCTTCCGTCGTTGAATACTCCACCCGAACCGGCATCACATTGTATTGTTTTCGTCGTACCAGACCGTCGGCTTCCAGCTTTTTCAAAGCACTGGAGAGCATCGTATTTGTGATGCCATTCATTTTTGCTTTCAATTCATTGTAGCGAATGGGCCCGTCAATCTGAAGGGCACACAAGATTTGAATTTTCCATTTTCCGCCAATGATCTCCATTGCCGTTGACAGCGGACATTTCTGCCCACACGGACAGATGCCGTTGTTGTTTTGGCAATCCGTATCCCACTTTTTCACATCAGTATCTTCAATAATCATTTTTTTCTTACCTACCCATATATTTTTGCGCTATTGACAAACCGTACTTATAATCATAAAATTATACCATGTAGTAAATACATAGTAAATACACATTATATTCTAAGGAGGATTTTTTATTATGGAAGAAGTATTGAGTTTTTTAAAGGAAAACGGTCCGTTTTACCTGGCCAGTGTTGAAGGTACCACCCCCAAGGTTCGCCCGCTGGGTTTCTGTATGAGTTTTGAGGGAAAGATCTATTTTGGAATTGGAACCTTTAAGCCAAGCTATGCACAACTCATCGCAAATCCAGAAGTTGAAATCTCGACGACAAACAAAAAGATGGAATGGCTGCGTCTCCGCGGTGCCGCTGTTTTTGATGATAGTGAGGCCATTGCACAGCAGGCTTTCGAAGTGATGCCTCATCTGAAATCGATGTATAATGAAGAAAATGGTCGTAAACTGGGACTGTTCTATCTGAAAAATGCGGTTGCGGAAATTGCCGATATGAAGGGCGGTTTCAAAGAAATCAAATTCTAATCAACCCAAAATATCAAAAAAAGCTGTCATTCGTTTGACAGCTTTTTTTGTGCTTTGCTTTGGTTTTCATGACGTTAATCATTAACTATTCCGGTATTATATTCAAACCGCCTTTTCACACCGCATACTTCCCAATCCGATTCTTCACCAGATCCCCCACTGCCTCGGTGGCTTCAAACAAATCATTGGCATAGGCATCGGCCTTGATCCGCCCGGCATATTCGGCAGTCACCGGAGCACCGCCGACGATGACTTTCACCTGAGACCGGAGTCCCTGTTGGACCAGCGCCTCCATCAGATTGTCCAGCTCCGGCAGGGTGGTGGTGAGCAGCGAGGATAAGGCCAATACGTCCGGCTTGTGTGTGCGAACCGCATCGATAAAGGTTTCCACCGGCACATCAATGCCCAAATCGATCACCGTGTAGCCGCTGCCCTGCAGCATCATGATCACCAGATTTTTCCCGATATCGTGGAGATCACCGGCTACCGTGCCGATGGCCACGATCCCTTTGGTGGCACCAGAAAACCGTGAAATAATCGGTTCCATCACATACATGGCGGCATGGGCTGCGCGGGAGGCCATCAACACATCGGTCACGTAAATTTCGCCATCAAACATTTTCTGGCCCAGATCTTTGAAGGCCGGATTGATGGCGGTCTGAATGATTTTATCGGTTCTGAGCCCGAGTTTAAGCGCATCTTTTGTTTTATCCATGGCTGCCTGGGTTTCCCCATTTTCAATGGCTTCCTGTAATTCTGCAAATACTTTTTCCATTTTTTGCACCCTCAACGTTTATGATATTTTCTAAATTGGGTTGGCGTAACCCCTTCAAATCTGCGAAACACCTTGGTAAAATAACCGGCATCCCCATAACCCACGGTTTCGGCGATGGTCTGGATCTGATAATGGGGGTTTAGCAGCAGCTTCTTCGCTTTCTCGATCCGCACCTTCAGTACATAATCCATAATGGATATCCCTCGCTGGTCTTTGAAGATTCGGCTGGCATAGCCGGGACTCAGACAAGCCGCATCGGCAATCGCCTCCACGATCAGATTTTCTTTGTAATGGTTTTTGATATGGTCGATCATCAGGGTGATATTGGGATTTTCCGGTTTGTCCGCCGTCCGCACAAAGGCTTCCAGATAGGCATCCACCGCTTTGGAGGTGAGCATGCTGATGCTTTCAATGGAGTCGGTCTGATAAATCTCCGGGATGGCGTGATTGTTAATCGCCTGAAAGACATCGGGCGCCAACCCCATCTGACTGGCAACCCGGGCGAGGATCACTAGCAGCTCGGTCATTTTCGCCCGCATTACGGATAAATTCTGATGGGCTTCATAGCGCAGCCCGGAAAGCAGCCCTTCCAAATAGACTTTGGCCTTTTTTCCGTTTTTCTGAAACTGCACAAGGATCTCCTCCTCGTCAATCAGTGAAAAGGAATCCGCATTGTCCAGATGTTTTTCCAGCGATTTTCGGTTTTCAATTTCGGCATGGTAGAGGGTCCGTTGTCTGGCAAATTCCCGAGACTGCTGGTAATTCTCCCAGCCGGCTTTCATAATATAATTGGCCACCACATAAAGCAGATAGGCCGATGCCTGCACCTGGTTGCCGGTGACAATGGCCAGCTCCCCCACGGCTTCAAACAACTCCTCAAAGTCATTAGTTAGGGCTTGATTCATTTTTCTCAGTTCAATCCAGAAAAATTCTTCCGGCTCCCACATCAGCACCTGACCGCAGATGATCGTACCGACATGCTCATCATTTAAAACAATCGGCGCCGCCCATTCAATCAGCCCGGAAGGACACCTGAAAATATAGGGTTCACCAAACAATGCCGCCTGCTTGCCAGCCCGTTTATAGGCCGCCTGGCAGCGGTTTTTGCCACCCTCAAGGTTGTAAATAATGCGGCAGAATTTACAGCATTTTTTAATGCCCTTGCGCGGAAAAATGGAGACGCCCTCCCCATCCACAATGTTGGCCATTAAGCCGGTGGTGGTGGTGAAAGCGTCCAATATTTCCTGCAGGGTTTTGATGTCGACCAGGTCGCTGATGCGTTTTTGACTGGATTGAAAAATATCTGGTTGTATATCCATTGTTTCACCTGTAAAACTTCGTTAAATGATTTTTTATCAGTATAGCATGATTTTTCTAAAAACAATATTAAATATAAAAACTTCACCTTTTCACAACGATGAAAACAACACAGCGGGTTGAAAGTGCTGTGTTGTTTGAAACGTTTAATGGGGTTATTGTTTTTATATTCTTTACAGTTTATCCACGGTATGCCATGCTTCAATCATTGGTGCTAAACGTGGATCACCAACGAAAATTGCATTACCATTTTCATTCAACAGAGTAGGCAGGAAAATAAAATTACCTTTTGGACCATACTGTTTAGCACATCGAACAGTCTCTGCAATGATATCTTCGACAGTCGCATCATTATAGCTTGCCGGTCCTGAGGAGTCCCAGCCACCTTCCACAATCAGGCGGCCTTGGTATTTTTCCAAAATCCCATCCAGATCATTACTGACCTGTGCAGAACTCCACATTTTCGCACCCATTTCGACATAATCTTCAATGATCTTTTCACACTTTCCACAGGTATGCTGGTTAAAAATCACACCTCTGGACGTCACTGCTTCAATAATCCGCTTATGTGAGGGTTTAATAACCGAACGATAAACAGCCGGTGACATAAACAAACCATTGGCAGTGGCTAGATCATCAAAATAGGTGATTACATCCGGTTGAAAAGCATCGATAAAACGATTCATACAGGCAATTTTGTAATCGGCAAAGGCTTCAAAGAATTCCTGGCATGATTCGGGATCTTCAACCAAGGAACAAAGGGCATTTTCAAAGCCCATAAATGCCGCCAGCCGTTCAAATAAACCTGTTGGACTATAAACATTCACGATGACTTCATCCCGATTGACATCAGCCAGTTCAATTTTTGCCGCTTCCTCAATCCCCAGTGCATCCACATCCGGAAAATGAACATATTCCTTCCAATCTGCTATATCTTCAAACATAAAACGGTTGGGCTCCGGCATTTCACCTTCTTTTGTCACTACCCAATTGACCCCAAACGCATCCAGCCCACCAACTAATGGTTGATCCGCGCGATCTGCTCCGAATATGCATATTTTATAGACTTCCATTATATTCGGAATAAACTCCGGTTTTCTGCCTTCCAGCATTGCAAAAAAATTCTCTCTCTGATTCATCTATGTATCCTCCCCTTATTTTTTTTATTTTTGTTTCTTGTTCTTGCCAATTAATTCTTACATAACCAGTTCTTTAGCTTTTACTGCCGCAGACCCGGCATCAGCCGCATAACCATCAGCCCCAATTTCTGCCGCATATTCCGGGGTCACCGGGGCACCGCCAACGATCACCTTAAATCCAGTCAGTCCGCTGGCTTTAATGGTGGCAACGGCTTCTTTTAGCGCCGGCATGGTGGTGGTGAGCAGTCCCGAACAAGCTACCAAAGTAACGTTTTCATTTTCCTTGATGGCTGCCACAAATTTTTCGGCGGAAACATCCACGCCCAGATCCACCACGGTAAATCCCGCACTTTCAATCATCATCGAGACCAGGTTTTTGCCGATATCGTGAAGATCCCCGGCCACGGTTCCGATGATACAGGTTCCCAGTGAGGCTGAGTTATCGCCGGCCATTAAGGGCCGTAACACATCCACCCCTTTGGACATGGCTTTGGCTGCAATCAGCATTTCCGGTACGAAAATTTCGCCGGCTGAGAACTTCTCCCCCACCACGCTCATCGAATCCACCATCGCCTGAAGAATATCGCCCGGCTGACTGCCTGCATCCAGAGCTTCCTGGACGGCCGCCCCGATTTTCTTGGACTTACCTGCTTCCACCAATTCTTTGACTTCATTAATTTTTGACATGCTTTCTTCCTCCTATTATAGTCGATTTTATATAAATGTGTGTGAACATATTAAGGTGAACGACACGAGCAATTGCTAATTGTGTCACGTCTTTTCTCTACGGGCGGGTAATACCCGCCCCTACAATCAGGATGCTAAAGGTTTGTTTTTTAACCGCACCGTGGATCAACGAAACAGTTATGGGCAAACAGATAATGACAAACTTAAAAGGTTTATTTTTTAACCGCGCCGTGGATCCCTTGTCGGTAGGACCGGATATATTCCCCGCAATAGTCGTCTTCGCCCATCAAAGCCTCAGTGGCATAAATGATGCCCATTAAATCCCGGTCGGTGGGGTCAAGAATTCCACTGTCCATGCCGGCGGTCATAGCCATGACCGTGAATCCCATGTTGACCGACTTTCGGGCCGGCAGATTGAAGGAAATATTGCTGATGGCGCCGGTGACGTGAATGGTTGGGGATTGTTTTTTAATTTCCCGGATCACATCAGTTACCATTGCGATGCCTTCTTCCGAGGTGCAGAGCATTTCCACCAAGGGGTCGATATGCAACCGGGATGAGGCAATTCCATATTCTTTGGCTTTGACCATAATATCGGCAAACACACCCAGGCGATCTTTGGCTGTTTTGGGAATCCCTTTGTCGCTATTCAGCAGCGCGACGCATTCCCAGTCGGTGTCAGCGATGGCGGCAAAGCCCAGATCCACCTTGTCCCCTTCCATGGAGACCGAATTGAATAGTCCCGGTTTTTGGCAGAATTTCATGGCCGCAATGCAGGTGTGCACATTGGGGCTGTCCACCGCAATCGGTGTGTCGGTTACCTCCTGGACTATGTCGATCAGCCATTTCATGGTTTCCAACTCGACGTTGTTCTCCACCGATGCGCAAACATCGATAAAGTCGACCCCTGCCGCCGTCTGAGTCCGGGCCAGATTCCGAATAAAATCAGCATCCTTCTTTGCAATGGCTTTGGCGGTGGAAGGAATCGCACCATTAATTTTTTCTCCAATTATGATCATGCTTCTATTTCTCCTGTCTTTTTTTCTTTCCAACCATTTCCAGGCTGTTGAAAATGGCGATCAGTTTTTCTTCCAGCTCCAGTTGCGGAATATTGAAAACAATGAATGCCATACTGACCTGTACGCCGTCAGTGGAATTACCTTCTGATTCTAAAAGTCGGCACTCAACCTCAGCACCGGTAGCCGAAATCATCAATGATTTTTCCCTTGATGCAATAAAGCCTTTGACATGACCGATGATACCATCTCTATCCAGAACCCATGCATTCATGGCATTGAATTCTGCGGTGAGGCGTTGCTGTACCTCTTTTATCTGTTGGTTGAAGAAATTTCTTTTTCCGGATACCGCCAGGGCACCTTCATGAATGGTGGTTTCAATCCGATAGTATCGCCGTTTGGTCAAGTAGCTGCTGTTAGTCACCTTAGCCATTTTCAATCACCTTTAGAATTTCTTCATCAATCGAGCTGACCCCACTGATTCGGTACAGCGCGGCATCATCATTGAGATTTCTCAGTTCTTTTTGAAGTTCAATCAGTTCCGCTTCATTCACCAGATCGGTTTTATTGATCAGCACCACATCGGCAACTCCTAATTGGCCTTCAATCAAGTTGGCTAGTGGCACCCGTATACGTTTCCAGCGCTTGGCGTCAACAATTGTGACAATCCGGGATGCCAAACCAAGGTTACAGAAAATTGATTCGGCAATTTTATCCGGAAAAGCAACGCCGGTCGCTTCAATGATCAGCCATTCCGGATCAGCGGTACTTCTAATTTCCTGGATCCCGGTGATCAGATCGCTGTTGAGACTGCAGCAGACACAGCCGGAAAAAATATCCCGGACTTCATAACCGTTTCCACGGAGCACCTGGTCATCAATGCCTATCTGTCCGATTTCGTTTTCGATGATGGCAACCTGGGTCTTATTTTGATCTGGTGATTGCGTCACCAGATAATGGGCCAGCTGTAAAAGTACAGTGGTCTTGCCGGATCCCAAAAACCCGCCCAGTATTAATATTTTCAAGATTTCACCCTCCCGTTCTCTAGTCGATTGAATTTGTTTTTTTAACCAAACACCTCCGTTTTTGGAATATCTAAATTATATACGAATAAAAAAGCAGAATATAGGGACGAAACCGCATCATTTTATGAACATTACAGCTTTATTTAGAGGATGAACTTGAAATTTTCTAATAATGGTAAAATGCAACTGTTCAATTTTTTAGAAATAGGATTATTATGATGTTTTAAGCACTAAAATCGTTTCGCAAAGCAATCTGAAAATGACAAAACAGCAAAGTGGGATAGCGAATCACCCCGATGCCCTGTCCCACAGCGAAGTCGGCTTTTTTTGAAAACCCCGGCCACCACCAACGCGGTGAGGTAGTCGATGAACATAAACATAAACAGGGACTGCCTCGACTATCCGTTGGAACTGAATTTTGTCTGCGACGGCATCAGCTTCTGCCAGCTGATATCGACGAAATCCATCCGAGACTTTGCTAAATGATGAGATTTTATTTGTTTGGGACACGCCTTTTGAAATCACAAACAAAAAAAGGAAAGACTGCAGTTAAAAAGCTGCAGCCTTGTTGGTGCAAAATGGCCATCGTATCTTTATGATCGTTGACATAACGGTTGACCTTCATCCGGATAATCGCCGTAGTTATAGGCGGCTTCCATGACAACCCCTTCGCTTTTTTAACAGACAGGAGCGGTTTGATCACCTTATAAATAGTTCCGGCTTTTTCATTTCCGTACCTCCGTCCCCATGTTCTCCTGAAAAAATAAACCCTTTGATTGTTGAGTAGGCTTATAATATAATAAATTTATCATTATTTATGAAAATAATTCCTACTAAATTGAAAAAAGGAAATAAAGAGGAAATAAATGAAATGCAAAAAGTTTTTTACCCTTAGTTTAGAGAGTATTGATGATTCCTATGAATTTGTTCAGAAGCTGCTGCTTAAGTACAATTGCTCAAAAAGCGACATCGTCCGGGCCCAGCTTTTCGTAGAAGAGACCATTGTCCACTGGCAGAAAGGGGCTCAGGAAAATGAAAACTTTGAAATATCCCTAAGTAAGCGATTTAAAACGATCACGCTGTCTTTAAACTACTGGGGGAACCAATCCGATCCACTGACGCTGCCTGAAGAAGTGGATGATCCGGAGTTCAATCTCATTGGTCAGAATATTTTAATCGGATTATCCTCGGTTACCTACTCCTACGAAAATGGCTGTAACAATGTGTCATATACCTTAAAAGCAAAATCCGCCAACCCGGCACTGACAACAGCCATTGCTCTTGTTGCCGGGATTTTTTGCGGTTTGGCATTTCAATATTTTTCCCCAACCATCGGACTATGGCTTGCAGGCACCATCCTAAAACCCCTAATCGGAACTTTTTTTGGATTCATTAACGCCTTGGTGGTTCCCGTGCTGTTTCTTTCCACCATCGGCAGCATTTTCAACATGGATAATATGGCTCAGATGAAGCGTATTTTTCGGAGCTTACTGAGCTGGTCACTGGGAATCATTTTGGTGTCCTCCGCAATTGCCCTTTTAACCGCCTGGATATTCTTCGTGGGTGAGGGTTCCACCACATCAGGCGGAGGATCCAGTGATTTATGGAACCAAATCGGAGCGATGGTGTTTGGCATTATTCCGAACAATATCATCCAACCTTTTTTAGATGGCAACACCCTTCAAATTATGTTCCTCGCCATTGTCAGCGGAATTGTAAGGCTCACCCTTAAAGGGCGATTTCCCTTTACAACCAAAATCATTACAGAAGGCAATTTGATTTTCACAACCATATTAGACGCCGTTTGTGCCATGATGCCCTTGATTATATTTATCAACATCTTAAATATGATGATCGCCGGTAACGGTGGCGCTCTTTTGGGATCGCTCGGTTTGATTGCCATGATGATAGTGCCACTTCTTGCCCTGGTGGTGATTATGCTGCTAAGTGTGGCATTGATTGAAAAAATGAACCCCGTTACATATTTTAAAGCAGCCGGTTCATTTTTACTGATTGCCTTATCCACCGGTAGCTCAAGTGCCACCTTTGCCAGCCATACCTTGATCGCTTCTGTCAAACAGGGCGTCAGAGATTACGTGGTTAGTTTTTCAATTCCGGTCGGTGCACTCTTTAACAAACAGTTTGCAATCCCCATATGGTTATTAATTTCCCTGTTTGTAGCCAACATTTATGGGACATCGTTTACCATAGCGGAAATCGTTCCCGTGGTCATCCTCTGTATGATTCTCTCTGTTGCGGTACCACCGTCTCCAGGGATTGGGCCTTTTCTTTTCACCATTATTTTCAACCTCCTGAATATTCCCCTGGACGGGTTGGCACTGGCAGTGACCATTGCCATCTTTATGAATTACCCGGCCACTGCAGGCCATGTGATGGTGACAAATATCGGTATGCTGCACACCGAACACATGCTTTCTGCAAAGGAAATCAAGGTTCTGTAAAGGGTTGGCGCCGCGAGGCTCCGTCTACTCGTCCCGGGGCTTTTAGGAAAGGTGTTCAATCAGCTGGATTTTTAGGCCATTGGGATCGGTGATAAAGAAAAAGCGGATCTGTGGGGCGGGCTGAAAGGGTCCGCTGTGAATGGCAATGCCTTTTTTCTGCAAAGCCGCCATGGTCGCATCAACCGAAGCCACGGCAAAACCCAGGGAGATGCTCTGGCCCATATCAAATTCAGTCACAGCCTTGTTGCAGACCAGCTCCAGCTTGGTTTCGCCATCGCCTAAAAAGGCCAGCTCCATCTGGGGGCCAGCCGGTTGGCGGCTCGCCAGGGTCAGTCCCAGCACCTCGGTATAGAAGTTTAAGGATTCGTCCATATTTTTTACAGTTAGGGTTACCCATGATAGGTTCATAATGTTCTCCTTTAAATTTTAAGATTTAATTTTACTTTCGCAATAGTCTCTGCGAAAATCGGATGATCAACGCCATTTGAAGTATTGTTTCATAATGTTATTGGTTGCGATTCGCTCTTTTGAAAAATATTCAATGTTATATTTAATAACTGGGATCTTCATCAGTTCAAGCCAACCATTATAAACACCATCGATAAAGGCCTGGCGCCACTCTGGCATTCGTTCAATCAGTACACAGCCATGAATCTGCTCTTTTTCAATCACAATTGAGAATTCACCATTTTCGATATGAGGTTCAAAGGGGTAGGTTCGGCATTGAATGGGACGATGGTCTCTCAGACAACCTTCTGCCAGATGGCAATAGATATAATAATATTTCTTAATTTTAGGGGGCATATCATACTGCAAATGACTGTGCAGCTCATAATCGGCAACGACCTCAGATTGCATATATTCATATTCAAGGGGTAATAAATACATGCCCAATCGCTTACCGTCGGCGTCGTTACGGCGGCAACAATGATAGCCACAACATTCACCACAATTACCCGCTATGATTGCTTCATCCATCAAATGATATGCTTCTTTAAAAATTGCTTGATAGTCCGTTCTCATTAATTTATTATTTTTATCTGACACCGCTGCTCCACCTTCTTAATCCATAAATATTTTCTTCACATGTTCCGACTCAGATCCTCGCCAAGGCGTATTTACCAATCCATGGCTTCGACAGCTTTTCTGACTCCTCCCAGTTTACCGGAGATGGTTTCGCAAGGGATAAGGCTGGTTAAAATTTAACTTTTTCCTTTCTGGCCGTTCCACATTGTACCGGTGGTTGGTCTACCTTACCTGGTGGGCTTCGCATCCACTATCTGCTACGACCTGGCTCAGCCACTCTACCTAGTACCGTCAAGATTAAGTTTATAAATTAGTGTCAGGCACGGGTCTCATTTGCTATTGAAACTGCCAATTCCCGTAAATTAATGGCCTCAGGACAAAACTCCGGGTTCTTTTTACGCAAAGTGCTCATATAATCGATATCCAACTCACCCAACTTTTGAAAATAACAGTTTATCCGGTGATTTAAGAACAGGTTATTCATCTGAAAACTAATTGGCACCGAAAAATCAACGTGTTCATAAAATAACCCCTTTTCCGTAAAAGGCGGCGGATATTCAGATGCCGGCAGGGTTGGGATAAAATCATGAACATTAAAAATTCGGTAGCTATTTTTAACATGCGTGTTGTAAGCGCCCACAAAATCCGGATCTCCCGGTCGACCCGCAGCATAAGTGTAAACAACAAGGTCTATATTCGGTATATTGACAGCAAAGTCCAGAGCTGCCATGATGGCAAGATCCCCTCCCAGACTATGGCCGGTTAGATAGAGTCTTTTGCCTTCCGGAAGTTTCCGTACAATCTCGATCAACTCTTCGCGCATCGACTGATAAACCCGGGTAATTCCTCTATGGCTGTTGCCGACATTTTCCACATAGGGAAATGGAGTCTGAAAAAGATCGAGATCAGAATCCAGATTCAGAGTCGAATCCGATCCACGAAAAGCCAGAACAATCCGATTCTCAGACTCCGCGATGAAGCCAAACTTTTCTTCTGCTTTTTCAGTCACCCCTGCCATACCGCTGAATGAGCAGCAAAGTTCAAACCCCATTGGCAGATTTAATTTATTTTGATCAAAAAACGGATAGGTCTGATAACAGAAACCCGCGAATAAAATGGCATCCTGTTTGTTATAGGATTCAGTTTGCTTCATTTGCTTCATTTGTTTTCTCCTTAAATTTCAAGATCGTTTATAGTTAATTTGAGCCCGGCACCGTCAGTGTTATAAAGAATATTCCTCCATATCTTAATTTAAACCGATATCTTTCTCCCTTGGTCATCTCAAAGATCTTGCTGTCTTCTTCTTTTAAATCCTTCTGTTCGATTTTTCTAATCATCCTTAACCTCATAAATTCTTGAATCCTTATTGTCCAGTCTCTAACAGCAATTCCTTCCGATCAATTATGCTGTCGTTATCAAGAATGGAAAATAAAAATGGGTAGAAACATTAAATTTCAAACTGGAAATACCTATGATGTCTCAATAAGTTAAGTTGAATAAGTTAAGGGGCAGGCACCGGTCACTGAAATACTCGACAGCCAGAAAAGATAACTGATCCCATCAATTGCTTTTCCAAAATAAGGATCTTTATTTTTAACGATCATCACTACCGCTGCGGCAATTAACAGGGTATAAATTAAACCCCAGATACTAAATGTCGATGGTGCCGGTGTTATCAAGGTCATATACCGGTCTGATAAATCCTTTTGGGACAACCCATTGAAAAACCTGAAAGCGCCCAAACCATTAATAACCAGTGTACTCATGAGTAGGATCAACCCAATCCATGATTTTGTTAGTCGATTCATTGCATTCACCTCTTCTTCAAATTTTTCTTATTATATACCACTTATAATGGGAATTATAGTTGTAAATGGTCAGCTTTTCAAAACACTCATAAGCGGATTGAGGAATTTTTCTCGAAAGTATCTTCTGCTTTTTATGCCAATAAATACCTGAATCTCGCTACCTGATCTTGCTATTTCACAAAATTCCAGAATTATTTTAGTTTGTGAATTTTCATCCACAGCTTGATCACTAGCTTGGTCACTAAATTGCTAAGTGGTGCCTGGCACCAAGACCTGATTTTAGTTGCTATTCTGGGTAGTTAATCAATAAAGTTTGTTGTGAGATTAGAGCGAGCATATTTATTCGTGTTATTGTATAGATTTACACGTGCCTTCGTTTTTCGGAGGTTTCACAGGCACCGAGGCGAAAACCACCGTCCCCATGTGTCCTTCTAGAGCAATCAAATTTTTCTATCTTTTTGATCATTCTATTGTTATAATCATGACAACCGCAACTTGATCTGTTGAAAAGGAGTTATTATGAAAAAACATGAACTACGAACATTGGTTATAATTGTTGGTTTTGTTTTGGTCGTAACCGTCACCCTCTCTTGGCTCAACAAACCCAGTCCGACAATGGATTATGACGATGATTTCAGTAAGCTTACCTGGACAATGGCTTTTGAAGAATTACATCAAACCCTGTCAACAGAATATGCTTTTACCGATTGGAAAGCCATCAACTGGAACAAACTGCATCAGAAATATCTGGCCAAAATTGTAAAAGCACAGCTAGATCAGGACTTTAATGCCTATTATCTCAGTCTTCGTGCTTATCTCAATGAGATCCCTGATGGACATGTACGGATGAATAATCTCAAAGAAATTGATGACCAGTACATTGGCGGCGGTTTTGGCCTGGCCTTGGCAAAAATCAATGATGGCAAGGTCATTGTCTCTTGGGTGGACGAATCCAGTCAAGCCTGGGTAGCCGGGATTCGTCCCGGAGATATGCTACTTTCCTGGAACGGCCAGCCAATTAATGAGGCGATAGACAACGCTTCCACCCTTTTTGGGGGGACATCGGCAACAACTGAGTATTTAGAACTAAAAAAAGCCGCTTATCTTGTCCGCGAACCAGTGGGCACCGAAATTCAGTTAAGCTATCAAACGCCAGCATCTACCCCAGCCGCTTCGCTTTCGCTGGTGGCGTATGATGATAATGGCTTATCCTTAAGAAAAAACTATCCCGATTCTGTGGTTTCCAATAAATTGCGGGATATGTTTATCGGTGTCGACAATCCCGATCCGATCCCGGATGCCATGGTTGAATCTAAGATGCTCGATGACCGCATCAGCTATCTCAAAATTTTAGGAGAATTAGATGCCGATTTTCAGGAAACCGGCACCCTTATGTCAACCCTGGAATTGGTAAATAAGGCGATTGATACCGCTCACCAGAACAATGCTCAGGGGCTCATCCTCGATCTTCGCAATAACATCGGTGGACTTGATCAAATGACTGCTGATATTTTAGGTCATTTTTATCAGCAGCAAACATTTTTTGAATATCAGAATCTCTACAATCCGGACACCAACACCTTTGAACTTCAATCAATGGATGACGGCTCGCAGGCATTATCGATCGAACCGTCCGAACCATACTTTAACGGTCAAATCATTGTCCTGATCAATCCCAAGTGCATCAGTTCTGGTGAAGGGCTTGCTATGGGGATGCAAAATCTGCCCAATGCCGAAACATTAGGTTTTTATGGAACCAATGGTTCTTTTGGGTTAGCCGGTGCTGAAGCAAAAATGCCCGGAGAACTCACCGTTCACTGGCCATCTGGACAATCATTAAATGAGCACAAAATAATTCAATTGGATAGCCAGCATGGCATTGGCGGTGTCAGCCCCGATATCCGGCTGTCAATGACCGCTCAAAATGCCATTCATCTTGCCAACGGCGAAGATGTCGAATTAGCCGAAGCAATTAAAGCGCTGCACAACAAACTGGGCAATTAATCGCCTTTATTTAATAGTATCACGATCACTGTCGTGAATTATAAAAACGGCCTGATCATTATTAAAAATGTCCCCTGTAAGTTAAGGGTGCCTGGGTTTAGGTTTAAGCGTATGTTCTGCTTCGGGCTGGTTGGTTTATCGGGAATGGTCAGTTTGAGCAAACCACCTTTAATAAGCGGATTGAGGATTTTTTCTTGAAAGTATCTTCTGCTTTTTATGCCAATAAATACCTGAATCTCGCTACCTGATCTTGCTATTTCACAAAATTCCAGAATTATTTTAGTTTGTGAATTTTCATCCACAGCTTGGTCACTAACTTGCATGGTAGCCTGGTCACTGGCTTGCGTGGTCAGTGGGATAATCGTTCGGAAGACATCCCCTTCCATAAAAATCGGGTCAGCTCCCGAATAGATTTTATTGTATTTATAGGTGTTACGGACGCCGGATCCCAGTTCATCAACCAATCCGATTTCTTTAAAGAAGCGGGCAATAGTGGGATTCTTAGGATAGGGCGAGAAATTGTCAGGATCAATCAACCCGTTGCCGTGAGGCTTGTTGCTGTTTTCTGTCACCACCCGATCTTTTTCAATGATCAACTTGGCCGGAAACGGATTGGCAAATTCCCGATGAATCAGCAGATTGGAAACTACCTCTCGGAAAATTTTATCCCGCAGACTGATGTGCCGATCCCCTTCCAGATAAAAGGTGTCGTTGAGATGCTTATTGATAAACTGCATCAGCCGTTCATAACTCTCCAGCAGATTCACCCGGATATCATCGCGGTCGTCGTAGCGGACCAGATTGATTTTGCGCAGCAGCGTATCGGTACGGTGATGGGGCAAGGCGGCCAGAATCAGCTCCGGTTTGCCAAAAATGAGAATCCCGGCCAGGGTCCGCCCCTCTTTGTTGTTTTGGAGATCTTTCAAATAGAGCCGGCACTTTTTTACATTTCCAGATCAGCAGCTCAGCGTTGAGGTCAGACAGTTCTGCAAAAGGGAAAATGCGGTTTTCGGTATAACTCCCCTGCTTGCGGATAAACAAACCGGAAACGAGGTTGGTGTTGTCGGTAATATCCAAATCGCCATCCTCGTTGCGGTCATAAACCCGGCCATTACAACGATGGACCTGGGAGCTCTACGGAACCAGAATATGTAAGATGGTTCTGTTTTCAATCTCGACCGCTTCGATCGACAGATAAAAGGTCGGACTGATTTTAAGTGGATTATTCATGGCAGTGACAAAATCCATTTTCACCTTTTCGATGGAATCAGAATCAATCCCCACAACACCACCCTGATCGTCAACGCCCAGAAAGAGATGACCGCCGTTTCGGTTAGGAAAAGCACAGACGGTTTCAAAAACATCGCGATTCAATTTGGTTCGGCTTTTTTGAACTCTACGGTTAAGCCTTCGCCACCGTTTATAATTTCGCTGAGTTTTTCACTTTTCATCGGTTTTATCTCCTTGATTCTTTGGAATCGGATCTTTGGGGAAAGGGGCCAATCTCTTGCTAATTCTTCACGAATATGACCATCGAACATTTCATTTAACTTAGCCGCAAGTTCTGAAATAGCGAACAACTTACCCTCAACTGCGTATTTTTTCATAACATCCGCTAATCTACTCCCCTTTTTCAATATTAGCCGATATCGTCCTAGAAAAATAAACATATCTCTAATATTATCAGAAATTATTTCTCTTTCATATAAGGTACCCGTCCATCTACCAGTGACTTCTGCCACTATCCACGAGTGTTCGTTAGGCGTGAAAATGTTCCCCATCTCCATAAGATAAAGTTTTAAGGAACCCATTTCAAATGGGACATCCAATACACGAATTTTGCTGTCTGTACTGTTATCGAACAAAATTGAAGCTTCTAAAGTTGGCGGAATTACATATGTATAATTGTAAAGACTATTTGATAAAATTTCACAAAGTAAAGGCATGAATTGATTTGTTTCTATGTATCTGTCGTCATTAACTTTGCAATGTTGGCAAACAAAAAATTTACTTTCGTTTGGTTGTTTTATGATTTCATTAATATTTAGATAAATCTCCTCGGGAATAGAGTGCGAAATCTTTTTTTTACTTTAAATAATTTAAAACAAAGTAAATCTGAATAGTTTTTAAGGACAGTTGATAAACTCTTTTTTGTGTAAATATCAAACACATCACCTCCATTAAGGCGTGGTTGTTGATTTAGTTTATAGATATCTTCAGTACAATAAGAGTTTGTACTCTCTAAAAAGCAACGGTATCCCTGATGAAGTGCCTCATTTATAAGGTTTGAAGCTTCTTCTAGTTCTTTAGAAGGTAAAAGAGTTCTACGATCAATTCTAAAGCTAAAACCTTGAGGATTTATAATATTTACTGCAAATTCTCAAACTCTACCTATATCCCAACAAAGATTTTCTACTGGCAAATGAATGGCAAATCCACATATGCTTAATTTGCTTTGAAATCCCTTTATCACACTTAACACAGATTTTTTATGATCTTTCATACGAAATGAAGCACTGTTATTTTCTAATCTGTAAACAATACTTAATCTAAATTCAATATCCTGTATTGTTGAATCCCATTTCCAAACTTTAATATCGTTTTTTTCTGCAAGTTTATATTTAGAACCGAATAATTCCTTCTCCCCTATTTCATTAGGCCTAGCATTCAGAGTTTCAGCTATTTCGTTTTTAATACTTATTTGTATTGGGATTGGTGAACAATACACCTGGCTTTTTAAAGATATATATATTGCATCTAACTCAACTTCTTTTTTGAGTTTTAAAATAATTGTTGTTCCAGGATTACGATGTTTAGGTTTAAATACTATATAGTCTTTAAATTGGCGTATACTAACCGTAAAACTAATTCCTTCCACTATTTTTTTACAGATTCATATGGCTTTACTAATTCAAAAGGTGCTGTTTCAATTTTCGCTTCATCTGCAATTGTGAATATTGACCAAAATCCAATACCAAATCTCGCCAAAGAGTTATATCCATGACTTTTATATGTTGCTTCTTGCGAACGACTATTACCAACAGTTAAAAATTTGTTTAATACTATATTTTTACTCATACCGCAACCATTATCACTTACCGAAACTTCATGATTAACACTGAATGCTCTTCAATTTTACAGTATTGTCTAACCCATTCTTCTGTCATATCTATAGTGCGGTGTGCCAAAGCCATTATTTCCGGATCGTGAAATGAACCAGAAATGATCACTCGACCGTCCGCACCAATTGCAACACTATGGCATCGTCCATATATCGGGAAAAGGCGGTTTGAGACTCGCCGTTCATGGTTTTGATAAAAGGAAAGACCTGCTGGCTGATGGTCTCGAAAATTTCTCTGGGGTCCTTTTCCTTGAATTGACTCCAGCGCAGGTTCTGGCCGGCTGCGGTTTGGGGTAAAATTTTGGGCATGGTTTCCCCGGTGAGATTTTCAAAGCTTTCGTTTTCCAGTTCTTTTTCATCCAGTGACTGGATAAACATCAAATAGGTCAGCTGTTCGATGATGGTGAGGGGATTGGAGATCCCCCCTGACCATATATCGGTCCATATTTTATCGACTTTGTTTCGTACTTGGCCTGTGATCATTTTTTCTCCTGATTTTCTGTGTTTATTTTAGCTGTCTTTGGCAGTTTTATTTTTGCATTTGCTTATCATTATACGCTTTTTATGAAAAAATGGCCATGTCTAATTGCACTTTTCGCGCCACGGGTATTCTCTATATTCACTTTTTTTGACAAATGTTACTATTTCATTAAATAGCAGAACCGCTCCCTTGGATAACGGTTCGCCCTGATGCCTTGGGCTACGGCAAAATCGGTCATAATTTAAGGGGTCCGGGCCTTACCAATGAAAAAAATCCCCGACAATGTTGCATCGGGGACGGTCTGATTCTTTAATGCTGATCCTTATGGTGCTGCTTTGTTTAAACCATTTCCTGTTTTTTATCGAGCACCATGTTGCCAATCCAGGACAGGGCACCCGTTCCAAAAAGTCCGACGGCAGCCATCAGAAACTTGACTGAAATATTGCCTCCGGCGGCGTTGGCCACTGCATTTGACAGAATTGGTGAGGCAAAAATTCCTACACTGGTGGCGGCTGTAACAACGGCAATCGCCAATGAACTGATGGATGAATGGACGGCATTGGCGGCCACAAATGTTCCCGCCGGGTTAATGGTCGCCAGACAAAAGCCGCAGCACATGGCGCCGACAAACAGCGATGGCAGCGAGCCGATCACAAAGATCGACAGCATCCCCAGACTGCCTACCAGTAACGAAACAGGCATGACCAGCTTCTTGAGCACGCGCTGCATCCGTCCGAACAGAACCCCGGTGAGCATCCCGGCGGCCGACATGGCGGTGTTGATCAGCCCACTGGTTGACGCATCGCCAAATCCTTTTGCCGCAACATACATGGCGACATTGGTCTGATAGACGAAGAGGAATGCGCCAAACAGGAACATGATCAGCGCGGTGAAATAAACCCGGGCATTCAGTTTTGCACTTTTTTCAGGGTGCTTTTCATCGGCATGGGTCTGAGGAGGATCATTGGGCAGATTTTTCATGACAATCACGATCACCGGAATAAAAACCAGATAAACCAGATAGGACATCTGCCATTGAATCCCGGCCAGCATCCCGGAAGTAAAAAGCAGCACCATGCTGCCGCCATTGACAAAAGCTGACTGCAGGCCCATCAGGGCACCGCTTTCATTAGCCACAAAATAATCTGCAATCAAGGCCATCGACATGGTCGAATTAATCCCCTGGGCAATCCCCAACAACAGGCTGCAACCCAGCAGCACATAAATACTGATGGCACCGAAAAGTAGCGCCACCATCCCACCGGTTAAGCCGCAGACCAGGCCAAAAATGACCAGGCTTTTTTTTGGCATCCGCAAGGATAGGGGCCCGGATGCAAAGGCAAACACCAGCGCCATTAATGAGGGGATGGTTACTACCATCTGAATCAGTGACGAATCAACACCCACAAAATAGCGTTGCATATCCGCCAGAACGGCAGAAGCTGTCATCGATATCATCAATAGTGATGATATCGATAGAATCGCAATTTTAATCTTTTTCTTATCCAAAATTCTCTCCTAACAATAATAGCATTTTTCGCCCGATCAATTCATCAGTCGCGTCAATAGCTTTACCGGTTAAATTGTAATTATTATATTATATCCATATTTTTCTGTCAACGAAATACTCAAATGGCATTTCAGCCGGTGTATTTTTTCTGAAGGCGAGCTGCAGATGTCAGACAGCAATTAGACCTTTGAGCAAATGGAAAACCGACTTATGTCCAAAAATTGCTACATAATCATGAAAGCCCCGACAGATAAAATCGTCAGGGGCTTTCATGCCATCCATAGCTCTAATCAAGTGGAATTGCTTATTCGCGGTTAGCGCTTTTTGTATTTTTCGACCGCGGCATTAATCGGTGCCAGGGCACCCAGAAAAGCCATCATATCGGAACCGCTGACTAATCTAAAGCCCATGAACACGTAGCTGCCATAAGGTCCATAGGTTTCCATACAGCGCTTGACGTCCGCTTCGATTTCTTCATTGGTCGCAGCTTCCAAACCGGCCCGGCCATTGGTATCGTAACCGCCGACCACGGCGATCTGACGGCCATATTTTTGCAAAATACCGGCAATGTCGTTCATCGGTTGAGCGGAAGACCAGGCCGCGGTGCCGATTTCGATATAATCTGGAATCACATCTTCGCATTTCCCGCAGGTATGGATAAAGGGGACAATTCCCTGCGCTTTAATGGCCTCATTCAACCGTTTATGGTGCGGTTTAATCAGCGACCGATAAGTACCCGGGGACATGAACAGCCCTCTTTCGGTGGCAATATCGTCATAGTTGGTAATGATGTCCGGTTTGAAGTGTTGGGCCACCCGTTCGACCAGTTCAATTTTATAATCGGTGATCGCGCTAAACAGGGCGTCACAGGCCTCTGGTTCTTCCAGCATGGCGCAAAGGGCATTTTCAAAACCCATCAGATGCGTCAATCGTAAAAATTGACCATTCCAAATGCCATATTCGACCACGCGCTGATCGCGATCGGCGCCCATGATGCCAAACTGCATGGCGGCGCTGCCCTCCCAGTCAAACTCATCCAGATTCGGAAACTTAACTACCTCCTCCCATCGGGTAACATCATCCAGTACCGGTTTACCACCGGGAACCGGTTGCCCGCCAGCAGATTCGGTGGCATGCCAAGTTACCCCGAATCCATCCAGGCCCCCGCCGGCCGGCCCGTTTTCAAAACTCTCAAACGCACCGCCAACCATAATGACATCACTCATTTCGTTGGGAACCCACTCCGGTTTTTTGTGTTCGACTGCTGCCATTAAAAAATTTTCTTTTGGTGTTAACATGCTGTTTCCTCCTGAATTTTATCAATATTTGCCAATTTAATGGTAATTTTCAATTATAACCGTTTACATGGTTTGATTATATCGATATTTTTACGAAATGTACATACGGCACAATGGAGGGTAATGGCGGTCGCATACCCGACATGTTGTAGGATAACGATTCAAAATAGGAAGACGCTCTTGCAAAATGATTTTGAATGACATAGAATGAAGAAACAGCCATGACATTTCTAAAAAACTTTATCTGGCAATTTAAAATTGAGAGGTGACTATGAGACTTTCTCAGGATATGATCTATTATTGGCTGGCCAAAATTCTACCGGTGCGATATGAAAAAAAGAGTGAAACTGAAATTGGATTTAAGCGTCCGTTATTTTATGAAACCGGCCTGGATCTTTCCGCGGCCGTGGTCATCATCGATGGCGATGGGCTCAAAGCTCTGATCGACAGCCGCAACCATGGTGCCGATTCCCTCTTTTTATGCACCGAAAAACCAAACCGATCGCTGAAGATGATTGAAGGGACGGTTCTGGTGATGGAAGCCGAACTTTCCAAGGCAGCGCTTTTCAATTATCTTCAGGATGTCTACAACCGGTTCGATCAGTGGGATGAACGGCTCAGCCAGATCTATTATGAAAACGGCAGCTTTCAGGACCTGATTGACAGCTGCGTTCCGATTCTCGCGGAGCAGATTCTCCTGATTGATAAGAAATTTCATTACACAGCCTATTCCAAATCCATTGAAGCCAACAGCGATGAACTTTATATGGACGAAAATAATAATGCTCTGCCAGAAGTGGTCAATGATTTCATCAGTGATGCGGATTTTGAATTGCTTTATGAGGTCCCGGAAATTTTTGATTATGTCGCTGTTTCAGCAACGGGTACCGACGAAATGATCTGTAAAAATGTTTTTGACAAGAATAAATATGTGGGACGGTTTGTCATTCTGCTGGTTAGCGGCAGTGCGGAATTCGTGAAAATCTATGTCCGGAGCATTCTGGCCCATTTATTTATCACGGCGGATAAGCTGTATCAGAAATATCAGTCCTTCGATTTAAAGGAAGTGGCTCTGAATAGTCTGCGGGAGCCGCTGGGGCAGCTGCTCCGGAATGATCAGAACGCCATTGAACAATGGCAAAAAGCAGCTCTGGAAAATGGCTGGAAAAATACCGATCATCTCCAGCTGATCCAGTTTCGGTCCAACACCCGGTATTCAAAAAATGTCTATACGGATTATCTCAGTACCGAAATTGAAAATCAATGGCAGGGCTGTGTGTGTCTGAATTTCCAGGAACGTCTGCTGATGCTGATTAATCTGGATCAGTTCAAATCCGCGGACGATAAAGACTTTTATCGCCAACTCCCTTATTTTCTCCGGGAAAGTCTGCTGGTTGCCGGATTAAGCCGGGTTTTTTCAGATATGACTGATTTGCGGGCGGCCTATCAACAGACCGAAATTGCGCTGGATTTCGGCACCCGCAATCAGCCCATGTTCTGGATTTATAAATTTGACGACTATGCCTTCAGTTATCTTTTAAAAAGCAGCCCCGGTTCCTTTGAAAGGCATCAGATCTGCAGTGAAAAGCTGCTGGCGCTCAGCCAGTATGATGCTGATAAACATACGGAGTATTACCAAACCCTGCTGGTCTATTTTGACTGTCGACTCAATGCGGCCGCGGCGGCCAAAAAGCTGTTTATCCATCGCAGTTCCTTCCTCAACCGGCTGGAGCGGATGCAGGAACTGTTTAAAATTGACTTTGATTCCAACGACGAACTGCTTTATCTGGGCATGTCCCTGCTGATTCTGGAACGCAACTAAAAAGGCCCAAACAAAACAGTCTCATAGAATCTTGGGCCTTTTGAGGCCTACCCTTGTCATGCTTAAGATGCTGTTAAAATATATTTAATTAATTGGTAGCCTATATGCGTTTTATGTTATAAAATTAAACGTAACTATTTTTGAAAAAACGATTGATTATTTAAAAACGATTTCGTGTTTTAATCTTAAAATAATCTTTGGAGGAACAATGTTAAGAGATAAAATTATCAACGCCATCAATGAAGTCGGTTTCGACGAATACAAGGAAATTTCTTCAGCCGATATTATTTTTGCTGACGCTGTTTTTGCCAGCTGTAAAGCCAACACCTGTGGAAATTACGGTCTAAACTACGCTTGCCCGCCGCTTTCCGGCGACATGGACGAAAATAAGCAACGCTTCTTAAACTATGATCATGCCATTATCCTGAATAAAATTATGTTTCTCGGGGAATACTATGAAAAGATGGAAGACAGTATGACAGAAGTCTTTGAACGATTAGATGAACTGCGCCAAAAACTCAAAGATGAACCAGTGATGATTGCCGGTCCCGGCGGCTGCAATCTTTGCAAAGAATGTGCCGCCAAAACATCCGAGCCCTGTCGTTTTCCGGAAAAGAAGCGCTATTCCATGGAAGGCAGTGGCATGGATATTGTTTCGATGTCAAGAAAGCTTGGGATGATCTATAATGCCGGCGACAAGAAGGTCGGCTTTTTTATGATGGTACTGTATTAAGCTAATCTGAAACCGACAACCTTAATTTTACTTTTTATTTTTTCCTTTCAATTTGACTTTGTTGCCATCCACCGATATTTCGTCAATGCTTCTCAATAGGCTTGAAAAGCGACTGTAGCCATAATCTTTTAAATTGAAATGATTATGTTTTGTTTTCAAAGCATTATGGATGATCGATAGGTTTCCCACAACCCCATGGTTACTTTTGATAATCTCGATTATTTCCCTTTTAACCGTAATGATATCAACATCATTTTTCATCTTTACAAAGAAAGACCCGTCCTTTTCTTCGATTTGAATTTTCGGAAATTCTTCTCGAATAAAAACATTGAGTTTCGAATAGCCATAATTTCTGACATCAAAATCAGTAAACAGTTTACCCAGCGAAGAGCCAACTTCACCCAAGGTCAGACAATCTGATTCCGCAATCATATTGAGGATTGATTCCTGAATTTGACTGATCGGGGTGACGTTTGATTCCATCGCTTCTGGTATTTCGGCATTTTTTTCATTCGGCACATTCTCTTTAATTTCTTCAACCTTTGGCTCATCAGAGGCGATCAAATCAAGATGCAAAAATCTATTGCAGGCTTTGGTAAGCGCCATCGGTGTCTTCGATTCCCCCATGCCAATCACATACGCTTGTGATTCTCGCAACCGCATCGCCAGTTTCGTGAAATCACTGTCACTGGTGACGATGCAAAAGACATCGATGTGATGCGTATACAGCATGTCCATGGCGTCAATAACCATGGCCATATCCGTCGCATTCTTTCCTTTGGTATAATCGAATTGCTGAATTGGCTGGATGGAATATTCCAGCAAGATATCTTCATTCCAACCATAAGTTCTTTTCCAGTTACCATAAATTCTTCTAATGGACACGGTTCCGAAAGCATTTAACTCATCAAAGATGCTTTTTACATATTTTGCACTGACATTGTCAACGTCGATCAACAAAGCAATATTATTCTCGCTCAAAAAAAGTTCCTCCATTCATTATTTTTCATACTGTAAAATTAATAATTCAGTGTCGCTGGGCCGACACCGGTCACCCTAATTACCTTCCTAATATAAACAAAGAACGTTACCCGGTATTATTGAGCACACGTTCTTTTGTAACAGATGAGTTTTAACACCCTAAATTTCAAGCGATTTGCTTGTCAAAATTCACTACCGCAATTCCCGAGATCTGCCCTATAAGTCGTCTAGTCTTTCAGCTATTATATAACAATAATCCATTTAAAACAATTAAGAAAGCCTGTTGATTTTTGTTATTTAGAAAAATGCATGTTACACTTGACATAGAGTGAATTAGTTATTCCGAATACATGATTGGTAAAATGTTTGATGCAAAAGCAGCAAATAGGAATCATATCAATGAAAGGTATCGGCAATAACTTTTAATAGAGTAACACGGGAGGAAATATGTTAGAATTATTATTAATCATTTTCATTCAATTGTTATATGTACCAATGCTAACCTTGCGTACCATTTGTATGGTAAAGAATTTAAAAATCCTAACAGCAATATTTGGATTTTTAGAAACGCTTGTCTATATATTTGGCTTAACAATAGTGTTATCCGGAGAGCGAAACATCGTTGAAATGATTGTCTATGCAATCGGATTCGCATTAGGTTTGGTAGTGGGTATTTTAGTTGAAGAAAAGCTCGCCATTGGCTTTGCTAGTATGCAAGTTAACATTACCCATGACAATGAAGTATTAGTCAATATTCTCCGAGATCAAGGGTTTGGCGTTACCGTTTATATTGGAGAAGGCAAGTATGGTAAACGAATTAATCTAGACATCTTAACAAAACGAAAAAAAGAAGCCAAATTGTTAGGAATAATTCATGAGTATGAACCCAAGGCCTTTATCATGGCCTTTGAGCCAAAGATGTTTCGAGGCGGGTACTTAACTGAAATGATGAAGAAACGATTAAAGCCTAACAAAAAAAATATAAATCAAGATGAAAATAAATTAAAATGTATTATTAAAAAAACTGTTGATGGAATAAATTTTGAGGCTGCGGAACTTAAAAAGAATTGGATGAGAAATAAATAACTGCAATTTAAACTTAGATGTTCATTAACAAAAAGATCAAAACAGACCCTTACCAGGTCTGTTTTTTTGTGGTGCCTGGCATGAGCGCCATAAAACGAGTTTTTAATGTACCATTTTAGAGGTCCGCTGATTTCGCCATTCACAACTGTAATTGGCTAAGTATCATGATTCTTTCTTTGGCTATTTTAAAGAAACACTTGCTTTATTTATTTTAATTTGCAATAATGCAATTATCAGCATCTTGCTGAAATTTCCATGGAGGTACTTGATATGCTAGTAAAAGAAAATGATCTTGAAACAATTGAACATTCATCCGTTGAGAGCTCAGAAAATTCTGCAAAAGGTGAACTCAGCCTTGTTAAAAACTATCTGACCCGATCCTTTATCAAAGAATACACCAGTTTTGACGATTTAGAATCATTTCTCAACTCCGGTGGTTTTTCAGCGGCTACCCAGCTCGAATTCCAGTCCATCCTTGAAGCCGACCTTGATACACTAGTTATGAAAAACAGTAAGTTTACAAGCTGGTCTGAGATGGTTTCTTCATCTGGTGATTATTTTTTTGTCACTCAAATGAAGGAGATTAAGTTTAAATAATTGGTAGATTTAAAAATGCCTGCCATTTTGGCGGCATAAATATTTTCTATTTATCAGGTTTTTAGATCATTATTTTCGTAATTACGGGCTACATCTTTTCACTGTTTATCAACACTTTATCATATTTCCAACAATCCCTTTCTTGGCGGCCAAATAGTTCATAATATAATTAAATCCTTATGATTAAAGTGATTATACCCTCTCAATTACCAGTGTCAAGAGTAAAAGATAAGTTTGCATTTTTATAAGCAATTGCTTATAATGTTATTGAATCTTATCCCTTCATACGGCTTGTTTGTATTAAATAATAACAACAGTAGAAAAGATGTCGCTGATGAATTCTGAAGACGTTTCTATTAAAATTTTAAAAGCACTGGGACATCCCATTCGTCTGCAAATAGTAAAATCACTCCTTTCCGAATCACGTTGTGTATGTGATCTCAACCGTGCTTTTGATTTCAGTCAGGCAAATCTTTCGCAACATTTAAAATTTCTACGAGAATCCGGGATATTGGAATACAAAAAAACCGGAGTTGAAATGCACTATCGCGTTAAGTTGAAAAATATCTCAACGCTATTAAACGCTATGGATCAAACCGTTGAAGAATATTTTGAGACACTTGATTTTTAATAAAATGGTAAAAAGAAGGTAACCAATTATGAAACTTAAAATTTATCCTTGTCCCGGGCATTGCAATGTTAGTATGATGACAAAAACTGTTGCCCAGTATTTTGGTATTATTGATGAGGAAAACATCACCATCCTCACCCATGTCAGCATGAATATTCTAAAGGAGATTGAAGCTGCTGGCGCTGATGAAAAATACATTTCACTGAATGGTTGCCCATCAACTTGTGCATCGATGGGCTACGAAGATATGGGGTATGAACTCTATGATGAAATTATAATGACCCCGGATCATGATATCAAGCACAATGCGAAATATGCAAACCTGGACAATATTGATGCAGAAATCGAGCATGTCCAAAATGAACTTGATAAAATCATTGAAAGCTATCAATAATTCTCCCGCTATCAAAATCAATTTCAGAAAACAGTGATAAACTTACGCTTTAAATTTCTAGTGTTTCAGGAGGAAAAAAATGAGCAACCCAAAAGTCGCCTTTATTTGTGTGCATAATTCGTGCCGAAGCCAGATCGCTGAAGCCCTGGGCAAAAATTTTGCGGCCGATGTTTTTGTAAGCTATTCTGCCGGCACCGAAACCAAACCCCAAATCAATCAGGATGCGGTGCGGCTGATGAAACAACGTTATGGGATTGATATGGAAACCACCCAGCACTCCAAATTGCTAACCGACCTCCCTCCCATTGACATCGTGGTGAAAATGGGATGCAATGTGGTCTGTCCCTACCTGCCCAGCAGTTATACAGAAGATTGGGGTCTAGCTGATCCCACGGGAAAGAATGATGAAGAATTTTTGGCGGTTATCAGCCAGATTGAAGTCAATGTGAAAAAGCTGGCGGAGCTGGTCAAAAGCAATCAGATTAACCTATTATAAGCGTATGATTATATTATACTCGTTTATTAAACCTGTTAAGTTTTATTTATAAAGGATACTGAAAATATTCTTCCATGTTCCATAAAGATGGTCTTGTTAGGGTAAAGCTTGATTGAACCGCTGGTTAAAATTGACGGATTATTAAAAATAAGGTAAAATATTGATCATGTCAGAATCTCCCTTCTTTTTTCTGGCCTCTTCAGACGCCTATCAGGGGGCTGGCTTCACTTTTTCTTGAAGGAGGTCCTCAAAAAATGGATCAACTATTATTAGTATTGACGTCTTTTTCCACATGGGTGGTGAATTTGATCTTCCTGTCTTTGTGTTGCATCTCAACCATTGCCTACACCTACCATACCGTTCTCTTTCTCAAAGAGTTGAAACGTGCAATCATCATAACTCTTAATGCGATGTTTGTCAGGTGCGTCACCATCTATCGCTTTTATGATTTTTGTCATTGTTTAATTCCCCTGGCGATTTTTGCCCCAGGCGCCTATCTTTCATCCTATTTAGTGTTTAATGCCTATCGGTTTCCTTTTGAGTTTAAGACGCAAACTGTTTTTGGTGCTGCAATCATCTATGGCATAATATTTCTTTGGGATTGTGCAAAGATGACCCGCTCATATAAATCGGAGGATTGATCCCGCGCAACAACAGATCCTGCTGAATCGTTTCCCGGTTTTTCTCATTCGCATTAATCGCGCCATCCAATTGAACCCTGGCTTCTGCAATGGTTTCCTTCAGTCTTTCTTCTTAAATACCCAATCTTTGTGTTTTTCATTCATCAAATATTCCTCTCTTTAAAAATCGGTAATCATCTTATCAATCTTTGGCATCATATCAGATGTTGGGTCCATTTTTCTGTTAACTTCTGTTTTTTTAGAAGCTTCAGATTGTGTTGCTTAAACGTCTCAGCTGAATTTCGAAGCTGGAAAATCACTTTAAAGATTTATACTTTTTAATTCAGAAACTAATCAAGTCGAACATAACAGGGTAAATTTTTGTGATACTACTGTAGATATTTACAGTTGAAAGCGTTATAATGTTACGGTGTGAATTTACTAAAGTATTTATACTTTAGTATCTTATATTCTGAATCGGTTTCGAATAACAATGAAATTTGTTATCTAAACCAAAGGATTATCTTTGAAAGGGGTTATTATGAACAAAAATCAAGAAACGATGTTGGATCCGGAGACAAGTCCGGTTACAAATGCAGCACAAGAGATCACGGGGCATCCGGCTGGACTCATTCATGCTAAAGATCACCGCAAATCCAAAATATCTACTAAACTGCTGCTGTTTACTATTTCTCTCATTCTCTTGGCGGTATTATCTCAGGGAATTATTGCCGTTAATCTGGGCGCATCAGCGTTAACAAACCAGGCCAATGCCACGACACAAGCATTAACCACCGCAGGAGCTTCTCATACTGGCGCCATTTCTGAAAATGATGTCCTGGCTTCAATCACCAATCTGCGCAATCAGATCCTGTTATGCTCATTGTTTATTATCTTAATAGCCGGCGTCGCTACTTATGTTATGGCGCAAAAGTTTACCAAACCCATTATCAAGCTCAAAGAAGTGGCCAATCAGATTGCTGTGGGAAAAGTTGATATGGACATTGAAATGACCAGCAATGACGAATTTAGCGATTTAATGCTGTCATTTGAAACCATGATTCAAAACAATAAGAACGTTGCGGCGACTGCTCAGCGGATGGCTCAGGGTAATTTTGAAGTTAAAATCATCCCTCATTCTGCTGATGATGTGATCAGTGATTCAATGATTGCGGTAAGGAAGGCAATGAACAGCGTTCATGATGCCATCGTAAAAATTGGCGATGCCGCTTTAGCTGGTCAGCTTAACTATCGCGGTAACACCAATGAGTACAACGGCGCCTACAAAGATATGATTATATCCTTAAATAATGTCATTAACACCTTTGTCAAGCCCCTCAAGGTCGCCAACAAGGCCATTGAACGCATCGGCAACGGGGTAATTCCGCCAAAAATAACCACCGAATATAACGGTGATTTCAACGATCTTAAAAGTCATATCAACGCCTGTATTGACGGTCTGGGAGCCCTAACCGAAACCGGTGATGTCCTCCACCGCCTTTACAACAATGATTTTTCAACCAATGTGGAAGGTGTCTATTTAGGCATCTATGGCGATCTGGCGACCTCGGTTAATAACATCCAAGGGAAGCTCAACTATATTCACGCCATTGTCAATAATGTTTCCAAAGGTGTTTTGAGTGACTATGACGACTTGTTGACAATCGGCAAACGCAGTGACAAGGATGAATTTATTCCGAGTCTGATTCAAATGATTGAAAACATCCACGCCCTGATCAGCGAAGCCGATATAATGACAAAACGAGCCGTTGAAGGCGATCTGGATCATCGGGGTGACCCCGCCAAGTTCCGGGGCGAATATGCCAAAGTAATTTCCGGGTTCAACCAGACCCTGGATGCTGTTATCGAGCCGATCCAGGCCACCTCGGCCGCTTTGGATGAACTGTCAAAAGGTAATCTGACCTTTACCATGGAAGGTGATTATAAAGGACAGCATGGCAAAATCAAAGAAAACATGAACCGTACCATCATCTTCCTGAAAAATTATGTGGCTGACATTACTTCCTTACTTGAACTCATTGGTGATGGTGATCTCAGTCAGGAAATTAAAGCCTATTATCATGGCGATTTTAATACCGCCAAGCTGGTCCTTAATAATATTACCACCCATTTAAGCGAAGTGATGAAGGAAATTGATGGTGCCGCCGAACAAGTTAATGCCGGTGCCATCCAGATCTCCGACGGCGGCCAGGCATTAGCCCAGGGGACAACGGAACAGGCCAGTTCCATCCAGGAACTCACCGCTTCCATTGAAGAGGTGGCCGCAGAAACTAAACGAAACGCCATGAATGCCAACGAAGCCAATGAACGGGCCCTTGAGGTTCGGACCAACGCTGAAGTGGGCAATTCGCAAATGGCAAAAATGGTATCGGCCATGGTCGAAATCAACGAATCATCCAAAAATATTTCTAAGATTATCAAGGTAATTGATGACATCGCCTTCCAGACTAATATTCTGGCCCTAAACGCCGCCGTAGAGGCTGCCCGAGCCGGACAGCATGGCAAAGGTTTTGCCGTTGTTGCTGAAGAAGTACGAACCCTCGCGGCTCGCAGTGCTGAAGCGGCTAAGCAAACCACCGGTCTGATCGAAGGGTCCATCGACAAGGTTGCGATTGGCACCAAGATTGCTGATGAAACAGCCGAAAGTCTGGTTGAAATTCTGAATGAAATTGAAAAGGTTACTGGTCTGGTCGGCAATATTGCCCGGGCATCCAATGATCAAGCCTCAGAGATCGCTCAAATAACTAAGGGCATTGAGCAAGTCTCAATTGTTGTTCAAACCAACTCAGCCACCTCCGAAGAAAGTGCCGCATCCGCCGAAGAACTTTCCAGCCAGGCCGAAATGCTTAAACACATGACCAGTACCTTCAAACTAAAAAAGAAAAAAGAGGTCAGCCAAGAAGCTGATAACAAAGCTGCCAGTTTACTCGGTAAACTGGCTCAACAATCGTCAGTTACCACCATGGATTGGCAAACCCAGGTGGATACGCTTGCTGGTGAAGTGACTCAAATGGGATACCAGGACATCGCGGTAATGAGCCTTGCCGGACACGCCAAGTACGTCAAAGATAACGGTGAATTTGATGCCTGGGGCGAATTCTGGTATGAAGCTGGCTTCAAAGGAGAATCGGCCGTTTCTGAAGAGACCCTTAGTAAAGTGACCAATGAACCCGTTATATTTGATGTGGCTCCCATTAAAAGCAATGGCCAGGTCGTCGGTCTGCTAGTCGGTCGACGGGCCCCCTCCCTATAGCAAATTATCGTTTTGAAAAAACAGCCATTCTTAAGACAATCAACCATGATTGTCTTAAGAATTTTTTTATGAAGCAACTTTCTCAGCTTCAAAATACAGCTGACCCCGTTATGACAATTTTGTCGCGAAATATTATTTTGCGACAAAACGGTTCTTCATTTCCTAATCATGAAGCAAAGGACTTGGTTCTCCTTCGTAAAACAGATACAGGCGATGCAGAGCCCGGGTGCAGCTAATGTAGAGCAGCCGCTTGTCAGCCTCGCTGCGGTAATTGGCCTGACTTGCATCACAGATAAAAACCGCATCAAACTCAAGACCCTTCGACAGATACACCGGCATGATCGAAACGCCCTCAATCGCCGCGACCGTATCATGCCGGATCAGATTGACCGCTATTTTTTTCTCTAATGCCTCAAAAAGCGCCGTGGTGTTTTTCTGGGTTTTTAAAATCAGCCCGATCGATTGGTATCCGTCCTTCAAACACTGACTGATTGCTTCACAAAGCATATCAACCAAATGATTGGCATCGGGCGCGCTCATCACAATCGGTTCTTCCCCATGACGGTTAAAACTCTCTATCTGGATGGCATTGTCAATGAATTTTGTACTGTAATTCAAAATCTCACTGGTACAGCGATAGCTCTTATTCATGGTCACCAGCTCATTTTTTTTGCGATTCAATTGGCGGGAGATTTTCTCATAAAAGCTGAGATCTTCGTTTTTCTGAAGGGTCTGGTTGATATCCCCGAGAATGGTAAACTTGGATTTTAAAAACAACCGATTTAGGATTTCATAATGAAGCGGATAATAATCCTGGCCTTCATCGATGATCACCTGTTTGATGGGTGCATATTCTTTGGCGCCAAATAACCGTAAGCTCAGGTATCCGAGGGCAACGGCATCATCGTAGGTCAGGTTTTTCTGGGCCAGATTTCTTCTGGTAATGGTCAGCATTTTATCAATGCCGTCAGGCAGCTCAAGCTCGGCGGCCAGTTTAAAAAAGTAACCGTCATGCTCAAAAAGCTGCTGATAAAGATTGAACGCATCCATTTCGGCAAAGCGCATCATTTCATTGCGGGTCGAATTTTTAAGCGGGCCGGGCCATTTTTCGTTGATTGTTTCCCTGATCGCCTCTTCAAGATAGCCCAGTTTCGTTTTCAGGGGCGTGTCCGGATTGATCCGCAAACGGCTGATTATTTCGGCCCGGGTAAAAAGCTGCTCACCTTTGTAGCGGATATTCTGGATCTTCATAAAGTGCTCGGGAATATCATCAATAAAACGATCCAGGATTTTGATGAAATCCGCCGAGCCTTTAAACGCCATGCTTTCCTTTTTCAAACGGCTCTGTTGGCTGTTTGACAAAATTCTTTCCAGGAAAATGTTCTTTGTTTCAAATTTTCTGCCGATCAGATCCTTGAGAATTTCATCAAAGATCATGGTCCGCACATTTTCAGCGTCCAGCTCCGGGATCACATTGGCAATGTACTGTTCAAAAAGTTTATGGGGGGAGATGATTAAAATTTCCCGGCCATAAAGGCGATCTGACAAGCCCTGATACATCAGATAGGCCGCCCGATGCAGCGCAATGGAAGTTTTGCCGCTGCCCGCCACGCCCTGGACAATCAACAGGTCGTGTTCCATATCCCGGATGACCAGATCCTGATCCCGCTGGATTGATTCCACAATGGTTTTCATTTGGGGGGAGGTATTATTTGACAAAAGCTTGCGCAGAAAATCATCGAACACCTGCAGATCGGCATCAAAAAAATAGACCAGCTGACCCGCCTTTATTTCAAACTGCCGTTTTATCAGCAGCTTGCCCTCAATCCGACCGACCGGAGCATCATACCAGGCCTCGCCCGGCGAAAAACGGTAGAAAACGCTAGCTACGGGTGAGCGCCAGTCATGGATCAGCAGTTTATAGGCGTTTTCTTTTTTCAGTGAATGGCGGCCGATATAGATGTGTTCGATATGATCCCCCTCACTGAAGCAAAAATCGATGCGGGCAAAATAGGGCGTCTCAAGAATTCCCCGGAGTCTGGTGATCTTGGCTTCCGTAAATTCATAAAGTGCCATCATATCCGTCACCGGATTCATCGACTGACTCAATTCAACCAGCGCTTCAAATCCATCTGAACCCCAGAGATTGCCCATGGAGTGGGAAGTGTTTTCGCGGATTTCATTTTTAGCTTCCTGAATCGTTTCCCGGTTTTTCTCATTCGCATTGATCGCGCCATCCAATTGAACCCTGGCTTCTGCAATGGTTTCCTTCAGTCTTTCTGCTTCAATATCCCAATCTTTGTGTTTTTCATTCATTAAATATTCCCCTTTTTAAAAATCGGCAAAGCCCATGTAACAACTGCAATCGGAATACTTTACGACAACCGGATTACAATTTAAGTGAGCAAGCCTCGTTCGCTCTAAGGTTAGCTATTGCGTTGGCTTTGTCTGCCAGATCGCCACCCGGTCACCTGGTGCGACATACATTTTATCGCCTTCCTTAATCCCATAGACATCATAAAATTCATCGATTGAACTGAGCACTGCATTGACCCGCACCTGGGCCGGTGAATGCACATCGGTCAGCAAATAATTCTTTTCCAGATCCGGGGTCGAGAGTTGTGCCCAGATCGTGGCCCAGTTCGAATAAACATCTTCCAAGGCTTGGCCCTGTTTTTCGGCCACCGCCGTGACCGTGGTCAAGGCCCCCAGATCAGCAATGTTTTCTGACAGAGTCAGGGTGCCATTAACCGAATCTCCCGTAGAAATGGTATAGTTTCCATAATAAGCGATGATTTTCTGTGACAATGCGTCATAGTTTTGATATTCTGCGGGCGTCCACCAGACATTATAGTTACCTTTCTCATCATACAACGATCCGTTTTTATCAAAAGCATGACTGATTTCATGCGCAATGACGGCGCCGATCCCGCCCAAGTTTTTACCGCTACTTTGATTTTCATCAAAATATGGGGCCTGTAAGATGGCCGCCGGAAAGACAATTTCATTATTGCCGGGATTATAATAGGCATTGACACTCTGCGGTGTCATATACCATTGTTCCCGATTGACACCTTTTTTATATTCATCGTAGTTAAATTGTCTGGCGGCCTGCTGAAGTCCAATCGCATTTGCCAGATAACTGCCGCCTTCGGCCAGCGATGTCACCTGGAGATAATCGCCGATGGTACTCCACTGGTCCGGATAACCGATTTTCAAATCCATGGTATCCAGCTTCAGGATGGCTTTCTGTTTTGTCTCCGGGCTCATCCAATCCTGAGCGTTGATGATTTCTTTATATTGGTCGATAATCGTTACCACCATGGTTTTGACATCCTGTTTGGCTTTTTCATCAAAATATTTATCTACATAGAGCTTTCCAAATTCCCATTCCAGAAACTTTTCCACATCATCAAAGGCCAGCCGTTGATCGGTTTTTTTCTCAGTCGATCCGGACAGTTTCATTGTCATATCGAGTTTCAGATCGCGATATGCCGCCGGTGCATACTTGGCCAGATCATTTAAAACAACAAATTTTGTATACTCTTTCAAAACCGGCAAGTTTTCTTCCGTAAACATCGCATTGATCTGTTTTGCCGCATCCACTTCCTTTACAATATAGTGGTCATCGCTGGAAAGACCCTGCGACTCCAAATACTTGTTCATATTGATATTGGAGTAAAAGCCCAGCAGTTCATCATAGCTATAGGAATTATAATAGCTGGTCGGGTCATATAACTGCTCCGGTGCCAATTCCTGGGCTGCCACGGTGCTGGCAAAAGTATAAATGGCTTTGGCATTTGTCCCGGCGGTCCCGCTTTCCTCACCGCTGAGAACCAGCATATCCTGGATGTATTTCTGATAGGCATCACAATAGTCCTGCATTGAATCGTTTTCCATGTATTCTTTGCCAATCAAATCATTCATGGACTCCAAGCTAATCATCATCTTGTCTGAATTCATATCATCCTGATTATAACTGTAACCAAGCAGGCTGGACTCGCCGATTCCCGATAATGCGATCAGTCCATCCAGATACTCATCCAGATTCTGGGCGGATTCAATCTGCTTAAGATACGGTGTCACAGCGGACAGACCCTGAGCGTTGCGGTTGTCCATATCGATGGCACTGGCGTACAAATCACTTATTTTCTGCTCACTGCTGCCCTTGGGATAGGTTTGCCCGCTGTTAGACAAGTCGGTGACAATCTCCTGAAGCTGGCCTGACGTTTTTTCGTCCAACTCATAGAAGTAAGACCATTCACCTTCGGTTGGCGGAATGGTCTTTTCCTGAAGCAGATCATGATCAATGGCGCCATAATAGTCCTCTGACACACTCGGTTTAACCGTTTTTCCGTCCGTTGAAATTGCACAGCCGGTTAAACTGGCAATTGTCAATAATAAAACCATGACCAGGACGATCTTTTGAATCCCCTTGTTGTTTTTCATTTCATCTCCTTTGTTTTCTTGGGTTACTTCCATTAATTTGTGTCTGAATATAATTTTGGAAAGGGATGGAGCAAAACATTTTCAATTAAAAACGTTCGCAGCATGATTTCCATACTGTTATTTCACAATATACCGACATCATAACAATATGTCAATTTGATTTGGCCACTCGATATCTTTTTACGACCTGATAGAGCAGTAGTCCATAAAATACCAGAATAAAACTGGAATTTCCCGGGCCAGTGTATATACCTAAACGGAAAATTTGATTAACCAGTGGCAGATTGATATTAAAATAAATGGAATAGCTAAGCAGAATTATCAGGGCATAAATTATACCTATCATATATCCACCTACGATCGCTTTAGTCTTATATTTTTTGAAACCGAATCCCATAATAAATACACTGCAGCCAATAAACAGATTAAATGCAATGGGGAGAATAAATACCGATAAAGTCTGATAGACCATGCTGGCATTGGGTCCAAATGATAATTCATCCCGGGCTAAAAATTTTGTGTAGTTTAAAATCCATGGGAAGATGGTCAGATATAAAAATGGTGTTGCCCAAATTAAAAGTGTATAACCAAACTGCATCAATTTCATTTTACTGTTACTCTGATCTTTATTTACATCCATTGTCACACTCCTTAATTATAATCTAATTCCATCACCATGGACTGGGATTCACCATTTTTATTGGTCAAATTTCCCGATAAAATGGTTTTAGCATGAACAAAATCTTTCACTCGAAGGAACCAGGGACTGGGCGCGATTCTTTCTGTTTCATAGGCATTGGCGTCGGTTTCCAGATTCCATAGCTTCAGCTCATTAACGGCGCCATTTTCTACTCCAATGCCGTTCATAATACGGTAACCTAATTGTACATCGGTCAGCCGAACCGTTGGATCGGTTATTTTCCAATTCACATAAACGCCATCAATCCGGATGACTTCATAAATTCCAGAGTCCCCCATTGAGAACCCTATTCCTAGTACCACAGAAATCCCATTGTTTTCATCCGTCATGGGACTGCTGATTAGTGTTCCATTAGCATGTTGATCAATATTATCAGGAATGTTCACCTCGTATTCCTGATAAAAATACTTTGCATCGGTAGCATTATTGAAATAAACAAGTTGGGAATCACCGCTTTGCGTCACCAATTGTTTGTCATCTTCTGAATTGATTTCAATGGTTTGACCGGTCTCTGCATTGACAATGGTCCCCTTCCACGCAATGAGCTTCAGTATACCCGGGTCTTCTTGCCCCTGAAAGTCAAGATCAGTTTTATTTTTTTCCATTGTTGTGATTCCCGTTGGCAACAATCCCAAAATCAGAATTACGAGTAAGGCCAGAGATGTTTTTATTTTTCTGGATTTCATTAATTTAGCTCCCCTTCGTTCTGAATTTTTAACCAATTCATATTGTTAAAATACTTATATTCCTCTAGTCTCCCTCTTGTTTATCTTTTTTCCTCTTATCATCCATTGTAAACCATCTCATTGCTTTGTTCAAGCATTATTCAAACTTGGATATTGTATCTTTCAGATCGTCTGATTCACGGTAAACTGCTCCGGTCACGAGATGAAATAACAAAATATCGAGACGTTTACCATTCATCGCTGCCATTTTATTAAAATGATTGTTCTTAAATTTATTTTTGTACTATAATATAGGTATTCACGAATACTATTAACAGAAAGGATTACTCAATTGAAGACATTCATCCATAATAATATTTTAGAAACCATTGGTCATACCCCGATGGTTCGGATCAATCATTTAAATCCTAACCCTAATGTGGAAATCCTGGCCAAGTTCGAAGGCGTTAACCCAACCGGCAGCATCAAGGATCGGATTGCCCTTAAAATGCTGGAGCAGGCCGAGGCTGAAGGTGTTTTAACCAAAGACAAGATTATTATTGAACCGACCAGCGGCAATACCGGGATTGGTTTGGCCATGATCGCGGCCGTCAAAGGCTATCAGCTGGAAATCGTCATGAGCGAAGCCGTCTCCATCGAACGCCGTAAAATGATTCAAGCCTTTGGTGCGACCGTCACGCTGACCTCTCCTACCGAGGGAACCGATGGTGCGATTCGCAAGGTGCGGGAATTAACTGCCGCATACCCGGACCGTTATTTTAATCCGGATCAGTTCAGCAATAAATATAATAAGCTCGCCCACTATTCCACCACAGCCGAGGAAATCTGGGAACAAACCCAGGGGAAAATCACCCACGTTGTTTCGTCTTTAGGTACCTCCGGCACCATTATGGGTGTTGGCATGGGACTTCGCGACCACAATCCGGAAGTGAAGATTGTCGAAGCCCAACCAGTGCTTGGGCATTACATTCAGGGCCTTAAAAACATGGAAGAAGCCATTGTTCCAGCTCTGTATCAACCCGATGCCATTGATGAACATATAATGGTTGAATCGGAAATCGCCTTTGATTTTGCCCGACAAATTGTCAAAAAAGAAGGGATCTTTGTGGGCATGAGCAGTGGAGCGGCCATGTATGCTGCTGCCGAAGTGGCTAAAAAAATTGATGCCGGTGTCATTGTGGTGATCTTCCCGGACCGAGGCGAAAAATATCTCAGCACCGATTTATTCAAGCTGTAAAATCCTTCGCATTTTTGTTGAACGTACGTTATAATAAGCATTATAATCCAGCAGAAGGCAATCGTTTTTAAAAGAGAATGATTGTATCGCAATGATAAACGAAGGACATGCAAAGACGATCAAAATGATTAAGATGAAAGTGCCGGTGGAAAAAAAGTGGCTATTTTAGAAAACCCACTATTGAAAAAGTTAATTGAATTTGCAAGAGCAGACAGCGCATTAAATTTAGCTGTAAAAGATGAGATGCTAACAAAGAATGTTCAGAGAATCATCGGTTTTGAATTTGTTACGATACTTGTAAATCTACTGATGATTGCAATATTATCATTTGGTTTTCATCCCACATCAGCAACAGAAGCTTGGTGGTCCAATCATATTGTTATGCTTCACAGCTTAAGTGCAGCGATTGTTATGCTGATGTGTTTTATTACGCTTTATGGCAAAAGAAAAGACTATGGTCTTGCCAACTCTAAAATTGTTCAAAATATATTTTTCTTTTATATTCTGGCATTCGGTATTGCTCTGGTAACAGTTGATCAAGCCATAACGAGTAATATCACGCCCTTTCTTCTGGTATGTACAATTATGGGTGTCTTTATACTAAACCGCCCCATCGATGCGTTCTTTCAATACCTGGCGGCATATATTCTCTTTTTTATTGCCATCGGTCAATATCAAATTGAGCCGGCGGTATTAACCAGCAATCGTCTCAATGGGCTGGTATTTGTTGTAATCGGTATCTTTGCCACCACAATTATCTGGTATTCGGAAAGAAACAGTATCCTGCAAAAACAAAAAATACTGGAGCAACAGAAAAAACTGGAGTCAGCGGCTTATTATGATGACTTAACCGGTCTGATTAATCGGCGCAAATGGATTGAACTACTCAAGGAAGAGTATGAGCGAATGAAACGCTATCATCACCTCAGTAGTATGTTATTATTGGATATTGATAATTTCAAAGGGATTAATGATCAGTATGGACATCCGGCCGGGGATCGGATTCTTCAGGAAATAGCGACTTTGGTGAAAAATGAATTGCGCATTTGTGATCGTATCGGACGGTGGGGCGGCGAAGAATTTATTATTCTGCTGGTTGAAACGCCGATTAAAAACGGAATAGCAGTTGCGGAAAAAATAAAAAACGAGATTGAAGAAATGAGTATTCAGATTGAGTCTCACTTAATTAAGGTGACCATCAGTATCGGGGTAGCCAGTCTGGATTGTGAAAAGGATTTTTCAACCAGTTACAAAAAAGCCGATCAGGCCCTTTATTTGGCAAAAAACAATGGCCGAAACCGAGTTGAGTTTATTCAATAAGAAGTTCGAAATCTTGTTGCTAAACAAGATGAAAATCATGACTTGTTATAAAACATATTAGCCCTTACTTCACTACAGAATCTTTGAGAGCTTTTTGTGAATACGAAGCAGTGTGTGAATATCTTCTGTCGGCATTTTTTCTAACGCTGCAATCATAGCAATATAGGAGGCCAAACCGATGAATAAAAAAGATTTGTTGATGCATGCCACAAGCTTTCTGGAAAGCCTTCCGGACAATACCATCTCGGCCGAGCTTGCGATCTCAAAAAAAGTGGTGGGATTAAAAATTTATGATGCTCCGATTCTGGCAATTGGAAATTCACAGGATCCCTATTTCAGATTGTTCAAAGATGAAACGATCATCGGAAATCATTTTATTTTACCAGAGGAATGGCTGCCGGAAGCCCAAACGGTTATTTCCTTCTTCCTGCCCTACACAAATGACGTCCGGGCTGGCAACAAAACGGCGCCTTTTTGGCCCGCTGAAGAGTGGCTGCATGCCCGGGTTGAAGGCCAAACCGTCGTAACCAAAATGGGTCAGCATTTACAGGCAGAACTGGCGAAAGCCGGTTATCAAAGTGTCATTCCGACACTGGATCCGCGGTTCCAAATCCGCAGAAGCACAGATCCAGGTGAGCAACCATTTGCCAGCAACTGGTCGGAACGGCACGTGGCCTTAGTCTGCGGTCTGGGCACTTTTGGCCTGTCCAAGGGGCTGATCACCGCCAGGGGAATGGCCGGCAGACTCGGGAGTCTGGTCACAAACCTGCCGCTGACGGCGGATGAACGGCCGTATTCGGAAATATATGAATACTGCACCCAATGCGGAGCCTGCGTCAAACAGTGCCCGGTGGCGGCGATCTCAATTGAAACCGGCAAAAATCATCTGCGCTGTTCCGACTTTCTCGACGAAACCGCTGAAAAGTTCAAGCCACGCTATGGCTGTGGTAAATGCCAGGTTAACGTCCCCTGTGAGAGCCGCATTCCTCTGTCACCGGCTTCTAATTAATGATTTTATTGATTGATTGATACCAGGCCCTGCGGCTGGTCAAACAAAATCGTGTTTTTATAACATTTCATTGGCATCATTGACCGCCGTTGCGGGATTTGCAATTTTTTCAAATTCCGGGATCTGCGCTTTCACCGTCACGCTGGAGCGTTTATGAAGGCCGTTGCCATAATAATAAGCAACCAGCACGCCCAACCACAGCGGTCCGACAATAACGGCCACGCGCGTATCGGGACTCATGAACATGATGATGACCAGAATGACCAGAAAGACAATACTGATGTAATTGCTATAAGGGTATCCTTTCATCGGAAATTTTATTTTCTTGACCTGTTCAGGTGTCAGGGTTTTACGATATTTCATTTGGGCGAGCAAAATCATAAACCACGAAAAAACGCCCGCAAAGGTTGCCACACTGGTGACATAGGCAAACACTTTAGCCGGAACAACATAATTAAGCAAAACACCAATCAGCATGAAACCAGCCGAAATTAAAATGGCGGTGCTGGGAACTTGAGTCTTGCTGAGTTTACCAAACATTTTTGGTGCCGAGCCCTGCAGCGAAAGGTTATAGAGCATCCGTCCGGTCGTGAAAATACCGCTGTTGCAGGAAGATAATGCGGCCGTCAGGACGACGAAATTGACAATCCCGGCGGCGGCACCGATGCCAAATTTAACAAAGGTCGTCACAAAGGGGCTGCCGCTCGTTCCGATTGTCGCCCAGGGATAAAGGGCCAGGATGACAAACATGGAACCGACATAGAAAATCAGAATCCGGATTAAAACCTTGTTGATCGCTGAGGGGATGACTTTATCCGGGTTTTTAGCTTCGCCGGCGGTCACGCCGATCAGCTCAATGCCCACGAAAGCAAATGCCACCATGACCATCGCTAGGGCCGGTCCTTTCAGGCCATTGGGAAAGAAACCGCCATTATTCCATAAGTTCGAAATCCCAATGGGGACGCCGCCGTTACCAAAGCCCGTGGTAATCATCACGATCCCCAGGATAATCATCACAATAATGGTCGTCACTTTGATCAGGGCAAACCAGAATTCAAACTCACCAAAAGCTTTGACGGCGATTAAGTTCACCAAAGTCAATAAAACAACCGCAGCCAGTGCGGAAGCCCATTGCGGCACACTGGGAAACCAGAAATTAACATAAATACCCACAGCCGTCACCTCGGCCATACACGTTACAATCCACATAAACCAATATGTCCAACCGGTTAAGTAACCAGCCAGCGGACCGATAAACTCACTGGCATAGGCACTGAATGATCCGGCCACTGGATTTTCAACCGCCATTTCGCCCAACGCGCGCATAATAAAAAACAAAATAACGCCGGCAATGGCATAGCAAAATAAAATCGACGGACCCGCCGTCTTAATGGCTATTGCTGACCCTAAAAATAGTCCAACTCCAATGGCGCCACCGATTGCCATCATCTGAATATGTCTTTCTTCTAGACCACGATGCAGATCTTCATTCGAGACATTTTCTTTTTCAATCATTTATAAATTCCCCCATTCAAATTTTGTCTTCGAGTATTTTATCATGTCTCTCGCGGAATGCCAATCGGATTCACTCTTTTAACGGTTTATTATTTATTTAAACGCGTTTCGATGGCTGTAATCGTCTCTTTAAGTTAAGTGAACCTGGCAATGTCAGTTGGATATCGCGCTGGTATGGTATTTTTCGATGGTGATGGCGGTGATATATTCTTCTTTTAATGCCTGCAGCATTTTGTAATGCGCTGTTTTCCCATGGGCTGCTTGCGCTTCACTGCTAACCCACATTTCCATCAGGAACAAGTCGTTTTCCGATTCCACCGGGATGTAATACTCGTATTTGATATTGCCCGGCTCCGTCCGGGATTCGCTGATGATGCCCTGCCTGCTGGTTTCTTCAAGGAACGCGTTCCGTTTCCCCGGCTTGACGGTATAGCGGACATTGACAAGCAGGCCGTCTTTCATTTGGCGGATCGCCTGTTGATAGCTTTGCACCTTGATAACCGCAAAGTACTTTCCGAGCTCCTTTGTCCACATATCCATTTCGTCTTCAATAGCTGCGGCTTTTTCCATGATCAATATTACGAATTGACAGTCGGTTTTTGCCATACTGGGAAGCAACTCGGAAAAACCCCATTTAACATCCTCCGGATCGTCTTCAAACCCGTTTCTGGCATCAACAACAAAATTGCTCTGCGGATGCTGCTGCAGTAACTGCAATGCGAAGTGCGTCGGCTCCCTGTAATCGTTGATTCTCGCGAATTTTTTCCAGGTCAGCAAGACCACGTTGTCGCTTTCCATATACCGTACGTTACAAAATTCGGAATTAAATTCTGATTGGCTGTTCATATGATGGCTCCTCTTTTCCTGTTTCTACTTTATCAATTACACGATCCTCCTTTTGTTCCCTATCAGTCAAAATAGATGCTGCCGCCGATAAATTCCCGCAATATTGAATTAAACGGGACTTTCTCCGTATTCATTGGCTCACAGAAAGATAGAATGTTCAGCAGGCGGTCTCTGGTCTTTGCATAGGGGCTGTTATCCGCTATTTTATGAAGGGAGGCGTCGGCAAACGTTCGCAGTGCATTTAATTCGTAAAGAAGGCTCGAATTAAACATCACGTCCGATTCTTCCTGGAATTTAAAGACGTTTTGATACTCCCCGCGCCGGACATTTTTCCACTGATCCAGGGTATCCTCGGGATCGGTACCGCGGAATTGGTCGCCTCTGACGATGCGTCTGATCAGCCGCACTTCAGAACTCGGCACTCTGTTTTCCAAGTCGAAATTTAATTGAAAAAGCGAGCTGAGGTAGACTTTAAACAGCATGTTCCGGTTGATCCCCAAAAATAATACCGGATTCAAGGCATGGATCCCTTCGACGACCAGTATTTCATCGGGTCCAACTTGCAGCCGCCTGGTTTGGGGGGAACGATAGCCAGTTATAAAATCATAGATCGGGGTTTCAATCGTTTTTCCCTCAATCAGCTCGGCCAGCTGCTGCTGCAAATAGGGAAGATCCAAAGCTTCCAGGCCGTCGAAATCGGGCTTGCCGTCCTCCGTAAGCGGCGTCTCTTCCCGGTTCACAAAATAATCATCCATCGAAAGCGTAACCGGCTTTAATCCGTTCACACTCAATTGGGTCGATAACCGTTGCGCAAATGTCGTCTTCCCCGAAGAGGATGGACCTGAAATCAGCAGCACCCGCAGAGCCCGCTTCTGCTGCAGAATCATCACGGCAATATCGGATATCTCTTTTTCATGCAGGGCTTCGGCCATCCCCAGCAGTTTCAGGCTGGTGCTGCTGGCGCTATAGTTGTTAACATCATTAAGCAACTCGATATTAATATTTTTTAGCCATTGCTGGGTCTTGTCATACATGGCCGAGAGTTTATCCGGCGGAATCAGCGGCGTGTTGACTTCGCGACCAATGTCTCCAAAGTCAACAATAAAACCATCGGCATAAGGAATTACCCTGAACGGATCGATCTGTTTAACGTTGGTTTCGCAGGGATAAATCATTTTAACAACATCGCCATCGGCCTGATAATAATAGTAGCCGCCCGCATGCTTCAAAAAGTCAATCTCCGGATTTCCCAAAATCCATTCGTTTAGTTTCTTTTCAATCTGAGCGACTTCTCTGATGGAAATTGCCGAATTGGCAAATCGGCAAAACACGCCCTCCATAATTGAATAAGCGGTTTTAAGGGATTCTTGCGGAAAAAGCTGCCGAATGACAATGATCAATCCCAGCTTACAAGTCTGACGGCTTTGAGTTAGATGCGTTTCCAGCATCGCACCACCTTCTTTCTATTTAAGTTATTGTATACCAATTTGTTTAGGAAATGCAACAACTCTGACGGCTTAATATTTTAAGTGACAGAGACCGTCACGCTGCAGAATAACGTACAGCCTAAATAAACACTCTTTTCGTTTTTAAAAAAACCAGATCCGGAATGGAATCCAGCAGTGAACACCGCTCAGAATTTTCTAAAGCGGATGAAACCCAGATTATAGACGATTCTGATCGATTATTCACTCCAAAACTGATGAAAAAAGTCTTATTATTCACATCGTCCCTTTGATCACATTAATTCGCCGCGATTTAATCCGAGTGTTCTGCGCTGATGGTTAAGATCTCATCCCAGTTTTCGAGGAATAAATCAACGATTCGAGGATCAAACATCACTCCGCTTTGTTCCACGATATTGTTTTTGGCCTCTTCCAGAGGCCAGGCGTCCTTATAACAGCGTTTATGCGAGATCGCATCAAAGACATCGACAATCGACACAATGCGACTGTAAATACTGATTTGCTCACCAATGATCCCCTCGGGATAGCCCGATCCATCCCACCGCTCATGATGGCTCAAGGCGATGATTCCCGCCATTTTCATAATTTTATGATGCGATTTTTTCAGGATCTCATAACCAATGGTGGTATGCGTCTTAATGCAGTCGAATTCTTCCCGGGACAATGCGCCCGGTTTGGTTAAAATGTGATCAGGAATGCCGATTTTGCCAATATCGTGCATCGGGGCGGCAATTTTCAATAACATCGCATCATCCTGGTGCAAGCCTTGTTTCAATCCGATGAGATAGGAATACTCAGCCACCCGAACGACATGTTTCGCAGTCTCTTTTGAGCGCGTTTCAATGATCTGTCCGAGGGTATAAATGACTTCTTTCTGGGTTTCAATGATTTCCTCATTGGCCTTCAAAAGACGCTGCTCCGCTCGTTTCATATCGGTAATGTCCTGAATGACACCGATAATCCCGGCCGGTTCACTCGTCAGATCGGTGAAGATGGCCTTGTTGCAAATAACATCTCTTTTTTCTCCCCACGGGGTCCCCAATTGGAACTCATGGACCTGTGGTTCCTTCTGCACAAGCAGTTCCACATCGGCTTGATTATAAATATCCGCCATTTCAGCCGTGAAGAGTTCAGACGCTGTTTTTCCGATATATTCAGAAGGAGAAAGTCCAGTGATGCGCTGGAACGCTTTGTTGCCGCCGAGGTAAACAAAATCCTTATTTTTATAAAATATCGGCGAGGGAACCGCATCCATCAAGGCATTTTGGAAGTTCATCACATTATATAGTTCATCCATGGTCTCATGGATCTTAATGTTGGTATAACTGAGCTGAGAAATATAACTGGCCATCTGGGAATAAAATTTCATCGCCGCTTCAACCTGACGATGAGTATAACGCGGCACCCGGGACAAGGCATCCAGATAGGCGGCTTCATTAAAGCCAAATGCCTGGGCCTGTTTTCGGAAGTATTCATCATCGATGGGTTCGTCATCATAAAAAAGCTGGCCCAGATAAGCTCTTTGCGATTTCACGGACTCGTCCAAATAGAGATTCAGGATCATCACTTCCTGTGCATCCACATACGCCGCATTGATATCAATACTGATTCGGACTTTTTCACGATTTAAAAAAAACGTCTTAAATTCAAAATATTTATCTTGTTTGGTCTTTTCGAAATAGGCTAAAAACTAGGTTAAGGTTAAGCAAAATCCCAAATCAAGAAAATAAACATTCGTTAACTGTTTAACATCTTTCTCCAGTAAATTTGCACAGGCTGCGCTGGCTCCCAAGACAAGGCCATCGGCATTTACAATCATAATCTTGTTATTAACCGTTTTTTGATCCATATCAGTCTCCTTATCCATCCAACCCGAAACGCCCTTATTATTTCACAATCATTTTCATCGGTGTAAAGCGGATACCATTTTTAATCTGCTCGTTATCAGTTGCCCTAAAGCCAAGGTGTTCGTAAATCTTTACCGCATAGGGCGAAGAATTCACGGTCATCTCAAAACTCTCGCTGTTTTCTTTTTCTTTTAAGGAATTCACAACCGTTGTAAAAAGTTTTGTGGCAATCTTTCTCTTATGATGGTCTTTGGCAACAAACATCAGTGAAATGTGGAAACGATCCCGAGTCCCGATCACGCCAACAATCTTTTCGTTTTCATAAAATCCCCACATTTTTTTATGACCGTTATTTAAATCCTGGGATAGTTCTTCTAATTTAAATTCTAAATAATCCCTGAACGTCTTTTGTCCTTCCTGGGAATAACCCCCGGCGACAAATTCATTAAAAACAGTATTAACCAAATTGACCGCTTCTTTTAAATCCTGCTGTTCGATTTCTCTAATCTTCAATTCCTTTTGTCTCCTTTTTAAGTTTCCACTTCCCATCTTTTAATGGTTTATTTGCGATGATCTCGATGGCATCATCCAGTCTTGGATCTTTAATCCCTAACTCGGCAAATATTTCCGTCAGCTCAAGAATATCGGTCTGACATATCAGCGGAAACCCCAGCTTCAGCCATCCCGGACGGGCAACCTGATCCAGCAGCCAATCAAGAATCTGATCTGAAATTTCCATTTTACTTCTCCTCCTATTAAATATCACGTCCGATTCTTCCGGGAATATAAACACTTTTTATACTCCCTTATGTCATCTTGAGTATACCATAAATCGAGCGACAACCTAAAAACCTTTTAAACTATTCATCAAATTCCGCTAAAAGCAGGAATCGTTAAGCAGTTATCGGAATGAATATCTGGGGATCTCAATCAGATAAATCGTGCGGTTGACGGCATCAGTTTTGGTGTGATCCAAAGAATATAAACGGTATGCCTTTCAAATATCAATAAAGAATAACCACTTTAAAAAAACAGTCCAATTGATGTGAGAATATTCTCTTATCAATTGGACTGCTTTTCAATTCGTTCACTCAAATAAGAAATGTGATACAGGATTAATAATCCATGAGATTATCTTGTTGCAATTACTTCGACCCCACCCCATATTTCAAAAGGACCCTCAGGGGAACCCGGTCTACCGGTACTCGGTCTACCAAAACTCCATGAAGATGGGTCTTCACCTATTTTAATTGTGATTACTGCCCATGGAAGTGCCTTTGTAATATCAGTTAATGTACCTGGTGTGAACACAAGTTTGCTTGCATCACTGCCATCAGCTGTTATTGTACCTTTTATAGGATTATTAGAAACAGATATTTCGAAATCCTCTTGGTAAATATAATCAATACTTTTTGAAAATGTAATGGTAATTGTACCGTCAAGATTAACTTTTGCTGAACTTAATTCTGGTGTCTGACAATCATCTATTAACTCAATATTTCCTGTTTGTGTTATTGCTGTGTTTACGTTGCCATCAACATCTTTTATACCAGAAATAGCGAATACGCCATCAACTGTTTTTAGAACTGCGCTATCTGGAATGTGAATGGTTACTTTTGTTTCTTTTTGTTCAACAGTTGCGGCATCTGTTGTTACCGTTGAACCTGCTGGAAGTGCTACACCAGCAAATGTATAGTTATTGATATTCTTGATCGAATCGAAATCAAAATAGCTATCTGCATCTGTTACCGTATAACCAATCGTTTCTTCATCAGCACCAACTGCTGCTATGAATGTTACCCCTAATTCAGAGATTTCAGGAGCTGTTACATCAGTTGTTGCTTTTACTAACTTAGCCTGAGCTTCAGTAATGGCTTTTGTTGCTGCATCAACGGCTGCCTGGGTAGACGAGTCAGATAACGGATGATCCTTGACCGCTTTTTCAAGAGCTGCAACTGAATCTGAAGTATAATCATCTTTAGTCTGTATAATTTTTTCTGCCGCACCTAAAGCTTGGTAGTAAGAACCAAAGTCAGCTACTTTAACGATGCCAACTGATAAACACTCTAACCGTTGGCTGGCGCCGACGGTTCCCAGTATGCTGCCATCGGCAACCATTGCGACATCCCCAACATCTTGGACATGGCCACTGTATTGAACGCTGTATCCAGCTAATTGCTGATTAGAAGCATCCAGCAATTTGATTTGGATCGCTTCAATCCGCTTGCTCTGGTGGGTTGTTCCGGCAAAATTAGGTCCTTCTTGCCATGTCGATGGATCATTCACATCACATATCCAGCCATAGTCCTGGATGTGAAGATTGTAAACAATTTTAGCGCCGGCGGGAATCTCTCCGGTCAGTTTAATGCTAACGCCTTCAATTCTTCTGCTTAACCCAGGGGTGCCAATTTGATTTGAACCCTGAACCCATGTTCCGTCAGTTGGATAATTACCAACATCCTGTATGTGCGCTCGATACTCAACGCCCATAGCACTTGCATCATTTGCAAAAACATTTGATGATAAAACCATCAGAAGCATCATGATGATTGTAAATACACTTACTGAAATCTTTTTCATTTTAATATTCTCATCTTCTCTTTATTATTTTTATTTTTAAAATCCCTACTGGGAAATTATGAAAAAGCATACCGCGCGGAAGAACGTTTTGAAGCGATAATCTGAAAGTCGCGATAAATGGTGAGGGAGGTCGGCTGACCATTAATTGATCAGCCGACCTCCCGATTTTTCTTGGTCATACGTTTAGATTTCTAGATTTTGAGTGTTTTATTGACTGATGCTTGAATTTGTGATTTGTTTAAACTACCGAGGTTAGACATTGCGTCAGCTGCTACCTGTGCATTGACATCAGTAAGATTAGCGGCTGTTACACCAGTAATTTCAGCACCGGTATAATTGGCAACAGTAGCGGTATTCTTATATGCACCTGCATTAATTGCCGCTAGAGCTGGTCGCAGCGCTACATAATTAGTTGTATCAGTTACTTTAAGCGTTACCGTATATGGACCGGCTACAGAAATGCCGGTTACGGTAACTGCAGGTATGACGATTGTTGCAGTGCCAGGATTTAATTCACCAGAAGTTACTGATGGATTATCAGACACGTAACTTTCTACAAAAACATCCGGTGTTTTTTCACCTAAAGTAGCTTTAAATGCTCTTGCTAATACTCCTTTTAAGGTATCTATATTATACTCATCAGCGAGATCAACCGTCAGTGTGCTGGAGATTTGGGTAACGACTGGTTGTTTTGTTATTTTTATGACATTAGCCAGTGCCTCATTAATGGCTTTTGTTGCGGCATCAACGGCTGCCTGGTTAAATAATGAGTCGGCTATCGGATTATCATGAACCGCTTTTTCAAGAGCCGCAACTGAAGCTGGGGTATAGTCATCTTTATTCGCATAAATTTCTTCTGCCGCACCTAAAGCTACATAGAAAGGAACAAGGTCAGCTACTTTAACAATGCCAACTGATAAACACTCTAAACGTTGGCTGGCGCCTTCGGTTCCCAGTTTGCTGCCATCGGCAACCATTGCGACATCCCCAACATCTTGGACATGGCCACTGTATTGAACGCTGTATCCCGCTAATTGATGATTAGAAGCATCCAGCAATTTGATTTGGATCGCTTCAATCCGTTTGCATTGGTGGGTCGTTCCGGCAAAATTAGGTCCTTCTTGCCATGTCGATGGATCATTCACATCACATATCCAACCATAGTCCTGGATGTGAAGATTGTAAACAATCTTAGCGCCGGCGGGAATATCACCGGTCAGTTTAATGCTAACGCCTTCAATTCTTCTGCTTAACCCGGGGGTGCCAATTTGATCTGAACCCTGAACCCATGTTCCATCAGTTGGATAATCGCCAACATCCTGTATATGAGCTCGATACTCAACGCCCATCGCACTCGCATCATTTGCAAAAACATTTGATGAACCAACCATAAGAAGCATCATGATAATTGTAAATAAGCTTGCTGAAATTTTTTTCATTTTAATATCCTCTTCTCAATATTATTTTGATTTTTTGAATCCACAAAAAAGCTTTTAGCTCATCCATGACTGTTTCTTTAATCGATGCTAATATCATCCCCCTTCACGATCCTCAACCCCTCAAAGATCCGCTCTCCTTATTAACAAGTTCCCGCTATTAAGGAGTTACTTACCGAAAAATTTATTCAATAATTTCTCAGACCATTTAATAGACTTGCTTTTTCCGTTTATACCAACTTTTTATTTTTGATAATCGTATCACATCATCCGATGCCATAACTGTCCTCAACATAATTAACCGTTTTCCCGACATATTCTGCATGTTTTGGGTCTCTTTAGTACGCTTTTAAACGTTAATTGCTGGTCATTTTTAATTGTAAATCAATAGCTCTATCGTGAAAGAAGTCACTCAACGTTATTTTTGATAAATAACTTTAAATTTTAGTCATTTTAAAACTAAATACAATTACCAAAAGTCTTCATGGGGTTTTTCCTGTGAGAGCTTTTTAATGTGGACAATTTGGTAACCTTAGATTAAGTTTCCCTGACTCCGCCAGAATTTAATGCAACGAAAAAGCACACCCCTTAGGATGTGCACTTAATCATTAATCTCGCGCTCAGCATTTTCGTATAAATTAGTCACGGCCCCAGCCAGAAATCTTAGCCAATCACTTCGCATAGATTGGCGATGATTTCTACAAGTTGTTATTTTGATAATTTATTATATACAAGTTTGTTTAGAAAATGTAGCTCATAACCCAATACAAGAAATAGAACAACAACACAACCAACGCTTAGCAGCACCATTTCCAACGAATTATCCACTAAAACCAGGCTTTTTGGAAACGGGCACTTCCCCACAATTTCTGAGTTGATGCTACTAAATAGTGTGTTTCTTCTTGTCATAGAGGATGTTTTTTCTCAAGTTCTCGGCCTCTTTCTCGCCAGCTAAAGCCATCACGATTTCAAGGGCAAAATCCACTACTGTTCCCGGTTCACGCGAGATGATAATGTTTTTGTCCCTCACGACAGCATCGGCTTGACGCTTCTTAAATAATCGACAACCGTTAAGGCTTCCACTTCTTCAAATCCTTCTGCTAAAAACAATTACATTCATAATTTCCCTTCCTTTACATGTTGGTGTTGGTAATATTTCACCAGATCCCTTTCTCATTTGTTCCTACTATTTGTTCGACGCATGTGTCAAACTGTAGGCACCTATTTATAAAAAAAAAAGCCCAACTCCAGAAGGAGCAGGACTCGTAAATCTATGTTTATCAATTGGTTTTATATCAATCCGATGAAAGTGTTTTAGACCAGGGAAGAAACTGATCAATCAATTCAGGATGATTCACCAAATCGGTGTTGGACAGCTCTTTCAGGATATAAACAGGTAGTTGTAGGGTTCAGCTGTTATTGATCAGAAATCCTATTTATACTGGAATCATTTGTGGTTTTTTTGCTACCTTTATAATATTTGGAACCCTGGCTTCATTATTGGCTTTTGGTATTATTTTGATTCTATATATTCTTAAAATAAATAAGGAACAAAAATTTTTGTTATTAGAATTTGGCGACGAGTTCGACCAATATATGAAGCGATCATGGGCATTGATACCTTTTCTATTTTAAACTGTATGTCTTTAAAACTTTCAGTGCCTTTAGGGTGATCCATTTGGAAGGCTGACCCTTTTTTTCGACGGTTACCAACATTTTTCCATTAAATGAGTTTTCAAGTTTCCACATCCCCTCTTTTAATGGTTTATTTGCAATGATCTCGATGGCATCATCCAGTCTTGGATCTTTAATCCCTAACTCGGCAAAAATTTCCGTCAGCTCGAGAATATCGGTCTGATACATCAGCGGAAACCCCAGCTTCAGCCATCCCGGACGGGCAACCTGATCCAACTGATGGCTCTTCCGGTAAAGATGGTGGATGAGAAAATAGTCGGTGAGCTCGTTAATTTTTACCGACTGTTCCCGGGTTCGTTTCTCCGGGGGAATGGCCGCCAGTGCCTTTAATGTTTTGGCAACCCCCATATGACAGGTGTGCTGTCCCCAACACATTTTATATCGTTGATAGATTGGATCCCGGGGTTCCTGCGAAACGCCATCATCTGTCCGTTGAAAGCGGATAATCCATTCAATGGCTTTTTGAACCCGACTATCCTCAAGATAGCCCAGTCTTATCAATGTATACACCATATTTCCGGTAAGACAGGGCACCACCCCACTGGGTATACCATGACCAGTCTTTGCGCTCCGGTCATAAGAAAATCCACCCATTTCCGGTTCCTGGGAATAATTCAAAATAAATTCACAGGTTCCTTTTATTCTGGGATCGTCGGAATCCGCCCAGAGTTCACCCAGAAGCAGCAGAACCCATGCCGTCCCTTTATATTTATCCCGATAGAACCGTTCCGGGGTCCCGAAGGACCCATCTTCGTTTTGCTGACTGAGTATTTCAGGAACAAGGCCAATTTTACCAATTTTCTGTTTTGCTTCCCTGACCTCCGGATCCGTCAAAGGTCTGTTGAGTAAAGTAGTTAATGTCAGAAATCGTATCGACGGATTGTTTTTCTCCATCAGCCAATCAAGAATTTGATCTGAAATTTCCATTTTACTTCTCCTCTTCTTAAGCATCACGTCCGATCTTTCCTGGAATATAAACACGTTTTTATACTCCCCATGTCATCTGTGAGTATACCATAAATCGAGCGACAACCTAAAAACCATTTATAAGCTATTCATGTTAGAATAAACCATATGAAAAGCCGATTTTCCGGGGGACTTTATCCGAAAATCCGTATGTGAAACGAAGCAGAAATGAGAGGAAATCTTGAATAAGCTAAAAAACAAACTGGATCAGATCCCGGCCCTGCCGGGAATCTATAAAATGCTTGATTCAACCGGGCGCATTATTTATGTGGGAAAAAGCAAGTGTCTGAAAAAAAGAGTGCATTCTTATTTCACAAAAGCCCCCAAACAGGCAAAGATCGAAAAAATGATCTTTTTTATTGCCGATATCGATTATACGGTTACGGATACCCATCTGGAAGCCTGCTTGCTGGAATGTCAGCTGATCAAAGAAATCAAACCATATTTCAATACCCAGATGAAAAATGACCGGAAATATTTCTATTTGAAAATCAACAACGCCGACCGGTCGCAGCTGTTGTCCATTGTTCTGGAGCGAGAGGTGGATACCTTTGGACCCTTTCGGGACAAACAATTGATTCAATCCTTGATGGCTGCGCTAACCCATCTGTATCCGCTGGTTTCCAACGACAACAGCTATGATTTTGCCTACCATCCCCTGCCCGTGACTCTGCACCGGGCAGATTTTATGGCCACCCAAAAAAGCTTGCAGCAGATTTTTTCAGATGACCTCAAGCTGCAAAACTTCATTAATCAATTGCAGCAGTGCATGGCTGGTGAATCAGCCCAATTCAATTATGAAAGAGCCACCACCTATCGGGACCTGATCAAAAGCCTGACTTATATCACCCATCTTCTTCATGATTTCAAGCGCCTTATCACTAGCGAATTGGTTTTAAAAATACCCGTTGGGGATGGTGAAAAACTCTTTTTCATTTCAAAAGGCAAAATTGTGTTAAAAAAGCATTTTCCGATTCTGACCCAACCAGAGTTAGCGGCCTTTTTAGATGCAGGTTCCCGACTGACCGCTTCCAGAACGACCGCCTGGGATGAAAAAACCGCAATGGATTTTCAAACTATCCTGTTTTCTGAAATACAGTCGCTGCCGGATGAGTGGATTTTAAAACAAATCAACTTTCCAGAGTGCCTCGGTCATAATGAAAAGAGGCTTCAATTCTAATAATGATAATCTCCCGGTGTATAAGTTAGTCTCAGACCCAGGTTTCTCACTCCGCTAATCGTTGAATGATACCTTATTTAATATGTTCATACTCAGATCCTCGCCATCGCGTATTTACCGATTTCGTGGTCAAGTAACTTCATAATCATCAACTCGTCCATCGCATCAGTCAGCGCATTGTGCAACTCGCAGTATGCCAACTCCGCACTTAACATCCGGTATACGCTCTCCACGCCGTAACCGCGCTTCAATCTGCCGGTGCCATAGCATTCGGCACAATCAGGTATTCTGGGATTATGCTGTCGATATGCTGCCACCTTCATAATGTCATACCAGGTAAGATGGCTTAATTCTGGCAGATGACGGTAGTCAAACGCAGCGTTGTAAGCAAACATCGCAGTGGTCTCATGCTCTGAAAGAAAATGCCGCAATTCAGCCATTGCCTTTTTCCGTGAACACTCAAGGTCAGGCTTGATGCCGTTGGCATATAGGGCGTAAGTGTACATCCCGCCGTGATCCTTGAACGGCGTGAGTATGTAATATCGTTTATCGACCAACTCGAAGGTCACCGAATCGGCTATGACAAGCCCAACGGACATAACCGCATCATCCCAAGTTGTCTCCGTGTCAATTACGGCGAATCTATTCATCATTTTCTCCTTAAGTTTAATTGCGCCAGCCACCGTCAGTTATAATCGTCGCGGCAGAGTAGATCGTATATTCCTTTGAAATTTCCAGTTCAAACAATATATAGAATTTACGCCTTGAATTTATACTTCTTCTAACCATTCAATTTCAAGTGACTTCTCCGCTAGATAATCACCATATCCCCAACCGATATGAGAAGAGCTTGCGATTAAATCATTGATTCTTTCCTGATATTTTAAATAGGTTACCATACTTTTGGCATTCAATTTGTTTACGAATTGTGCATACATACCAGTAAGACTATAGTAAAATGGGCCATCAATATCACCATAGGCATTAGTAAATTCATTTCCACACTCGACATAGTAAAGCATCAATTCAAGACCCATCTCATCATCGCCGATATTTTTGATATCCGTGATTAATGCCTTGGCCGATTTCAAAGAGGGTATTGTTTGTGTAAATCGAGAAAAAAAGATATCATGCATTTTTATTTTGTACTTTGTTAGTAATTCGTTTTTATACGCTTCTCCCATAAATCTAACACACAAAATATCTTTCGCCTTTTCATCGTTTTTATATAGATTGGCGATGATTTCTACAAGTTGTTTCGGATCAAGCTTATATAATTCTTTTTTTAAATCTGTTATTTTCAGCGGTTTAATCATCTGAATCTCCTTATTTCTTTTTTTGATAAGTAATCCTATACCAGCCAAACGAAACGACCCCACAACAGGGGTACAAACGATCGGTTAGCTTGTATTTCACAGACAAATAAGTTATAATGCTTGGTATTGTAGCTTTTCCCTTCTGAAGTAGTTATCCGAAAATTCCGGATAACTGACGCTTTCTCTAACCCATTATCCAATAATATTTATCGTTTTTTCTTTGCGAATAGGCACCGGCAATTCTGCACCTTTATAACCGATCGCCGCAGCAGAGCAGATCGTATCTTCCATTGGGATTCCCAGTTCAAACAGATATGACCGGACATCCTGATCATCCCGCAGCCAATGAAGTTGATTGATATAACAACTTCCCAACTCCAAAGAGTGAGCCGCAAGAAAAATATTTTCCATGGCCAGTGAACAGTCTGCCATGGCATTTTCGTAATTTGGCCGATTGGATGCAATGATCAGCGTTGGCGCCTGGTAATAAAAGTTATAGGTTTCCTTTTGTGACTGTTCTTTTATCCTCAGTTTCCCTGGATAATCATCATCCGGAATCCAATGCTGAAAGCCCTCACGAACAAGCCCATTTAAATGAAGAAGGATATCTTTTTTTCGAATCGCCGTAAATAGCCAGCTTTGATTGTTACCACCGCTAGGTGCCCATATCGCAGCATCAAGGATTGCCTCCAACTGGTCAGTTGATACTTGTTGGTCGGTAAATCGGCGAGTACTCCGCCGCTCATGGATGCAAGTTAAGATTTCGTTACTGATACTCATATTATTTTCCCCTTCCATATTCTAAATTAATTTAATCATTATTTCAACATTATTATTTCACAATCATTTTCATCGGCGTAAAACGGATACCATTATTAATCTGCTCGTTGTCAGTTGCCTTAAAGCCAAGGTGTTCGTAAATCTTTACTGCATAGGGAGAAGAATTCACAGTCATCTCAAAACTCTCGCTGTTTTCTTTTTCTTTTAAGGAATTCACAACCGTTGTAAAAAGTTTTGTGGCAATCTTTCTCTTTTGATGGTCTTTGGCAACAAACATCAGTGAAATGTGGAAACGATCACGCGTCCCGATCACGCCAACAATCTTTTCGTTTTCATAAAATCCCCACATTTTTTTATGACCGTTATTTAAATCCTGAGATAGTTCTTCTAATTTAAATTCTAAATAATCCCTGAAAGTCTTTTGTCCTTCCAGGGAATAACCACCTGCTACAAATTCATTAAAAACGGTATTAACCAAATTGACCGCTTCTTTTAAATCCTTCTGTTCGATTTTTCTAATCATTCATCACCTCAAAAATTCTTGAATCATTAAATTCTTACCGTCAGCCGATCCGGCTTCAATTCTAATAGTGTACATACCGCCGTGATCCTTGAACGGCGTGAGTATGGCGTGAGTATGTAATATCTTGTTTGTCGACCAACTCGAAGGTCACCGAATCGGCTATGACGAGCCCAACGGACATAACCGCATCATCCCAAGTTGTCTCCGTGTCAATTACGGCGAATCTATTCATCATTTTTCTCCTTTGCTTTTGCTAATCAGCAAACCCAATATCCATTAAAGTCAGCTTTGCATATTTTTCGGATAATTATCTTCAATGCTTGTCAAAAAGTGAGTCATTTTCATCTTGGCCGGATCTGTTCAAAATTGTAATCAGTTTTTGCTAAGATCATTACTTTACTGTAATCACAATGGATTGTTTGAGTTATCTGAAAACCATATCGGGCGAAATATTGATCCGGATCACATTTTAAAAAGTCCTCAAAGCCTTTGGGTTCGGTTTTTTTAACCAGATAAAAGGCAATTTTTTGAAGCCGGTTCACCGGTTCCTCCCATTCCAGGATCACTAGTTTTCCGTCGGTTTTCAACACTCTTCTAGCCTCGGCAATCATTTGTCCCGCCAACTCCGAACTGATCTCATGCAATACCAGCGAAATCAAGACGACATCAAATTGGCCGTCAGAAAATTGCAGATTGGCAGCATCCATCTGCATCAGTTCAACCGTAGTTACCCCCGCTTGTTTTAGTTTAATGGCGGCTCTTTCTAACATTGCCCCAGAAATATCAATACCGACAAGGCTGACCTTTCTTTTTGCCCTGGCAATGGCGATGGCATTAGACCCAGTTCCGGTACATAAATCCAAAACGGTTAAGGATTCATTTCCTAATGCGGAAATGACCGCATTACGGGGACTTGTGGCCGGCTTTCTGAAGTAGGTCCGATCCAGAATATCATAGAACTTGGCATTGTTTTGATAAAATGCATCCGCTTCCATTTTTACCTCGCTTTCATATTTCAGGGTTGGGTTAACATATCTTTAAATCGGGTCATCCGCTAATTGACAAATCATCAGATATTCCTGTTCTAATTCATCAATCACCCTAAAGCCTACCGTCTGATACATTTTCAGAGCATAATTGTCTTTCTGCACGGCCAGCGACGCCCGCCGATATCCTGCTATTTTCAATCGCTTGAGCATCTGCTTCATCAGTTCGGTACCAATGCCTCTATTGCGGTATTCCTGAACCAGAGAGATGGCAAATTCCGGTGTTTGATCATCCACATTTCCAAATCCGCTAATTTTTTCTGCCAGTATTCGGGTCCAGACCGCACCAACGATTTTACCATCGCATTCGGCGACCAGGCACTGATCATCTTTCCGGCCGAAATCTTCGATATATACCATGAGTTCGGGCTGATTGATCACCTCCCGTGGCAAGCGATTCTGTTCGTCACGCTGAAAAATGGCCTCGTATAAAAAATAACCAAGAAGTGATATTTCTGTTTGTTTTATTTTACGAATGGTATAATCTTTCATTGTTACCTCTCAAATTAAAGCATATTTTAACAACATTTTGCCATACTCCGGATTTAACAGCAGGGTGCTTTTTCCCATCCCACCGATACCACACAAAACCACCAATTTGCATTTTTTCGGTCATTTTCGCTGGGGGAATGATTCAATAAATTATTTTAACCCTTCAATCATTGCCACAAAAGTATCAATTGTTTGTGCGCCATTTATTGTCTCTTTTCCATTAAACAAGAAATATGGCACGCCATTTATCTGGCGTGAATAGGCATTAGCCTCATCTTGTCGAACCGCTTCTGCGAAAGCTGATGATTCTAAAATGCGTAATGCTTCAACTCGATCTAATCCCACTTCTACGGCAATTGACGTTAACACTTCAAAATCTGAAATGTTCAATGAATTGGTAAAATAGCTTTTCATCACAGCTTCGGTATAGGTCTTCTGCTTACCCTGATCCTTGGCATAATGTGACAACCGATGGGCATCAAAAGTATTGGTCGACTGTAATTTGTCAAAATTGAAAACCAGATCCACTTCTTTCGCCACATTGATAATATTATTATTGGCCGCTATGGCTTGATCCATGCTCATCCCATACTTCTTGGCAAGCAGTTGATTAATGTTCTCATCAACACTCTTTTTTGCGTTCGGGTCTAATTCAAACGAATTAAAAACGATCTCAACGTCTGCAGTCATACCTGTTTGCTCAAGGGCTAAGGCAAGCTTTCTTTCTCCAATATAACAAAAAGGACAACCATAATCTGACCAAATTTCTATTTTCACTATTTTTTCCCTATCATTCTTACCGCTGGCAAGACCTTTCACATATAATTCAACGGTGCCTGGCACCGGGGCTTGATAATTTATTATATACAAGTTTGTTTAGAAAATGTAGCCCATAACCCAACACAAGAAATAGAACAACAACACAACCTACGCTTAGCAGCACCATTCCCAACGAATTATCGACTAAAATCAGGCTTGCCGGAAACGGGCACTTACCCACAATTTTCCATAAAACAAATGCCAAGACAAAGTAACAGATTGGGAAAACAACAACTGTGGCAATCTGTAATGGATTCTTAATTTCGCAATGATTGCAAAAGACACCCCAATATACAAATAACACAATCGGATTAACAATATGGATAAATATAAAAGCACCTTCCACATTTAAACCAATCGCCAGGGTCACAATCAAAATAATTAAAATTGCCAGCATACAATTAAAATACCACAAAACGGATAATTCTTTTTTTGTCATTATGTAATGGCAAAAGGAAATTAAGAAAAATATCCCCACCAACATTCCCGATATAAAGCAGTATTCGCCCATATAGCTGATATCTGTATAATACCCCCAGATTTCTGTGACAATAAATAAAATACCGAGGACCAAGTCACAACCACTTCTCACTTTATTTTTCAAATAATTTCCTCTCCAATTTCTGAATTGATGCTACTAAATAGTGTGTTTATTCTTACATCACATTTTTTCAATTATAATTTCTCTTGTCTAATTCATTTTACTCAAACTTACGGACGTTCGCAAAAGATTATAGCGCTGCTCTGCCAGTAACAGATTTACCATTTTATCATAGCTACTCACACCGTCTGTCTGGTTATTCGCCTTCAGATAGGCATCATTGACACGAGTTGAAACATTTGAAATAATACCATCATACTTGCCCCAATACTGCTCATTCTGTACCATGTCATGCTGCACCTTCTGTGACAGACTGGACTCTATTTCCAATGCCTTATCCGGATCAACTTTCTCCAGCGCCGATATGGAATGATCAAACGCCAAAAAAAGTCCACTGTAACGTATCATTGGTTCATCCTGCTGCATGCATGCCAGAAAGGATATAAAACCCGCCTCATCCTCTTGCATAAAACCGCACTGATGTGCCAGTTCATGAGTCATAGCGGCAGGTATCATGAAAACGGGCATGTCAACATTGATATTAGATTCCAACGTAAAAGGGCAAAAAATGCCTTCTATCCCTGCCCGAGACATCAGTTTTGACATCACCACTGGTTTTGGGGTGGAATACAAAGACCTCGCCATAACAGGATACTGCTTTGACAACATTTGCAGCGACAACACTGCGTGTTGTGTATAATAATCAAAATCATCTGGAGCTTGGACCAAAAGGTCATTATCCTCTCCCAGTTCCTCTCTTACCGGTTTCATGTCATCGGCAAGTGACTGACACAATTCCGCCAGTTCCGCCACACTGTATTGTTCCTCATGATATTCGGTATAAGACAAAAAAGAATCCCGATGATAGTTTAATCCACTCAAAACAGTAAAACAAAAATATAACATGCTACCCATCGCGACGATTCCCATCACACCACGATAAACTTCCATCCTTCGTGTCCCTTTACTGATGATCACCTTACGCACATAATAACCAATATATAATAGCAATAACAACAAAACCAATACCACCAGCCATTCACCAACAGAAAATTTTACTAGCGAAGGTAAAAATCCCACGGCATTAGACAACACCGGATAACCTGTCCTACTGTATTGTTCTGCCCAATCCGGATGATTCTGAGCATATTTATTTAGTATATATGCCACCACTCCCGGTATGATAAACAGCAATCGCTTAGATAAATACTTTTTAATAATACTCTCCTTCTGTTAAACTACTCACCGCCAATATGTAACATCACCCTTATTTCTGATAGAAGCACCTTTTGGTATTTGCTTGAGAATAACAAAAAAGGAAAAGATATCTCTGCAAGAGAGCATTCCATTTATTAGAGATATTTTCGTCAGTATTTCAATATATGAGTTGAATATCAAAATACAGATGATTGGTAAAAAAGTCAATACCACGAATGGGAATAATCTAATGATTAAGCATCTAGTTTTTTTTATATCATTTGCGTAATCTACATAAAATGAACCGCCATAATATCCAATGCTTATATTAGGTGAAGTAAATTTTTCTGGGAAAAGTACCACATGCTACAATTCATGAATTGGAATGATTCCAATCAAAACAACAATCCACATGTAGTTATCCCAAATAACAAATTTATAGTTAACCCCAATAATTAATTTTATAATAAATCCAACTAATATTACAACGAGAATCGCAACTAATATTTCCATCGTGACTGTCTTTATACGACTAGTTTCATTAATTCCTTTATAGCCTTCCCTAGCCGGATCAAAATCTTCATATTCAGGTAATTTATTAAAAAGCCACTTCACAATTCTACCTCTCATTCGAATTAATTTGCTATATTGATTAAGTTAAGTCAATAAGTTAAGGGGCAGACACCAAGGCTATTTTAGTTCTCCTTCGTTATTTTTATTTCGAGGGAGAGTCCTCTTCATTATTCTCCAGGAACGTGAATGCTTGCCTCAATTTCACACTGTTTCTTTTTTGTCAATTTGACGAATACGGTGTGATGAGCCAGTTGGATGCAGTCGACCAGCACCTGCTCGGGCACATCGCCGTTCAAGATGATCGAATTCCAGTGTTGTTTGTTCATGTAATATCCGGGAATAATATCCGGATAGTGCAAACGGAGGATTTCACCATCGCCAATGGGCAGCTTGACGGTCAGCAGAGCGTCCCTTTCTTTGTTTTCACCACGCATGGCAAACATCACATCGCCGACAAAGTATCGGATGGCATCCCATTCGGATTTATAATCCCGGGTTGTTCCTGGCATCGATTCAACCGTTTTTTCAATCAGTTCGTCCCATTTTTTACAAGGTTTCATTTTTTTCTCCTTCCATATTTGCAGGTTATCAGATCATTAAGTTAAGAGAGCCAGGCACCATCAGAGTTTAAATCTTTTTTCAAACTTTTTTCAAATATTCTTGAACTATGATATCAACATTCTTATTTAAGTCCTCCTCTCCATTCAACCGTAGTACTTTACAAGGTAATGAATTAGCCCACTGCTCATGTGTCTTCTTACACGGAGAACCATCCGAATCATATCTAGCTGAGTTATCAAGAAAACAACAATGTTCTTCATACATATCTCCGCCTTTGACGATTCTTTCTCCAAATATTTCATATTCTCTTTTATGAATCCGAACAATTCTTGTTTCGGCAGATGCTGTAATATGTGCTGCCAAATCGAACAATGGAACAAATGGTGCATTAAAACTATCCATTGAGCCAGCCATCACAAAATAACTTCTTTTCGATATATCTGTCATTAATCTATTAATCTTCTTTTCACGAGTATACATAACTGTGAAAGGTTTATCAGTATCTTTTCTCCATATATAATTATCTATGTCGAAATATGGAAAGCCAAGCTTATCAGCGACCATTTTCCCCAATGTTGTTTTTCCTGAACCTGCTGATCCAAAAATAATAATTCCTCTTGCCATATCTTTTACCCCATAACAAAAAATTCTGATTTATATTAAGTGTGCCTAGAACCTGGCACCGTCAGTGTCTTTTATTTCCTTTAACCAGAACATAAATTCCCAGCCGATTATAACAGGTCGATGCATCAATGGCTCGGATCCTGAGCCAGGCTTCCCTTCGCTGCCTTGTCTTTAAGATGTGCTGGTTTTAGATTTTAAAAAATAAGCATATTCTGTTCATCGTATTGAAAATCAGGCCCCCATGCAACTTCCCAGTAATAGCCATCCGGATCAGAAAAATAGGCATGATATCCACCCCAGAATACATTGGTTGGTTCTTTTACTATCGTTGCCCCGGCGGCTTTGGCCATCTTTATGGTCTCATCGACTTCTTTTTTCTCCTTTACATTAATAGCTAATGTGATTCCTGCAAAACCATTGCTCAATGGCGGTGGATTATTAGGATTGATATCCTCGGCCAACAGTATCAGCGGATATAGTTCAAATTTAGTCCCAGTGGTATTAAAAAATATAACGGTCGGATTATCAGCCATTTCATCAGTTTCAAAACCAAGACCATCGCGATAAAAACAAATGGATCTTGCCATGTCGCTGACGCCCATACAAATAATATTAATTCGATTCATCATTTCTCATCCTTTCAGGTATGTTGCAGAGTATTTTTTGACAGAAATATTTAGCACCCTATTTAATATGACCGATGATACGCCCTTCGACCTGTCGCAGCGCAGTCTTCAGCAGCAAATCTTTCGCCACCTTATCAACCCATACCGATTCCTGATGAACCGTCCCGCACCAGTCCGGCGGTGTAGAAAACCATGGAGTTAAGTTAAGTGGTACCTGGCTCCAGCGACACAATTTTTCAATGCCTAAAAAACGTTAACACCGAACTATTGGTTTGTAACTTTTAAAATATTATTCGTTCTTAACTTAAGTCAATGAAATACCATATCCGCCATGCTAACATAATTACAAACAAACAGGAGGTAATTATATTAGTGTGTGAAACAGAAAGAATATCACCAAGAAAAGCGGCTGTCATCGTTGGGGTGGCGATGATTATGATTGCACTATGTGCCGGTTTTGCCTATGGATTTATTCACTCAAGTCTGGTTATCACAGGGAATGCGGCAGCAACCGTGAGCCAGATCCAACAAAATACCCCCCTCTTTCGGGCGGAAATATTCAGTTGGTTCCTGATTCTGGTCTTCGATATTATTATTGCATGGGCCTTAACTATTTTCATGAAGCAGATTGACGCTCATCTGTCGTTACTGGGTGGCTGGTTTCGACTAATCTATGCAATGATTTTAGGCATTGCCATTTCCAATTTAGTGCTGGTATCGCTTATACTCAGTGGCGATAATTATTCAATATCCCTGCCAGCCGATCAATTGAGTGCTCAAGTCATGTTATATCTCAGTGCATTTAATAGCATCTGGTCTCTGGGCTTGATTGTTTTTGGTCTCCATTTATTAATCATTGCTTATTTGATTTTAAAGTCAGACTTTATCCCCAAATTCCTGGGTATCCTTTTAGTCATTGCAGCTTTAAGTTACGTTCTGATTCATTCGATGTATTTGTTTCTGCCGCAATATGAAACCACAACAACGCTAATCGAAAAGATCTTAAGCCTACCGATGACTGCGGGTGAATTGGGTTTTGGAATCTGGCTATTGCTAAAGGGCGGCAAGAGACCCAAAAAAGCATCTGAATTCTAACCACTACTGTCTTGGGATAACCGCTTCTTAATTCTACTCAAGGATTCTGGCGTTATTCCAAGATAGCTAGCTAATTGATGTTGCGGCACCCGGTTGATCAATCCCGGTCTTTGTTCTACCAAGCTGCGGTAACGTTCCTCTGGGGTTTTCGACATAAACCGCGCACTGGCATCCTGGGTTTCCCCCAAATTCAACTCTAACATCGATCTTGTGATATTTTGGAGCACTGGATATTCTTCATACATCTTTTCTTCCAAATCGGCATCGCCAATTAGCAAGGTTGTTTTTTCGACACAGGATAGCGAATAATCAGATGGCAGTCTTAACTTATAACTTTTGAATAGTGTAACGGATTGTTCCTCGGTAAAAAAATCATTTGTAATTTCTTTGCCTTCCACCCCATAGCTGTATTGTCTGACACACCCATTCAAAACCAGATAGCACTTACTGGATATGTCCCCTTGTCTAAGCAGTATTGTCCCTTTTTCATAGGTTTCAACCACCATATGCCCCATTATTTCCTGTAATGTTTCTTTATTAAAATCAGTATACTTCGCCATAAATTTCATTAAATACGGATCCATCTTTTCGTTCCTTTCATCGATTTTTTGTCCGTGTGGATGTTTCCCGCCAAACTCGATCTATTTATTGTCTTCAATGGAATCCAGCAATTCGTAAAAATATTTCATATCATGGCTAGTGTAAAGGTTAAACCAGGCATCCAATGTTTGAACCGAAAATACCTTCCCGAATTCAATTCAGTACATAAATAACCCGCTTCCCAATCCGCCATGATATCAAATACATAAAGATATACTGTTTTATCATTTGATTTTCTGCTTTCTATGAAATATATTTTGCGGCCATCTGGCTACTCAGCGCCTTATCAGTTTTGCTCCTGCCTTTTAACAATGACATTTTTATAGTAGTCAATTTTATCATCCAGGTTTTCAAGATGTTCCTCCAGCTGTTTTATTTCCTGATGCAATACCTGCCGATGCTGGATGAGCAGTTCCATGCGCCCTTCTAGCGTAGGATCCCCGATCGCCCGCATTTTTGCATATTTCTGAATCTCCTTGATTGGCATGCCAGTATCCTTCAATCGCCTGATAAACTGAATCCAGGTCAAATCATTTTCTGAGTAGCACCGCCTTCCGTTCTCCAGCCTCCGTGGCGCGATCAGTTCTTCCAGTTCATAATAGCGCAAGGTGTGGATACTGAGATTGATCAGACGTGAAAACTCCCCGATTGTATAGGTCATCCGCTTAATCCCCCTTATTTCAACATTTTTTTAATTTATTATTAAAATTCACTTGACCTCGAGTCAACTCGAGATTGTACGATACTATCATAACAAAAACTAGGAGGTTTTCAAATGGAAAAAAGAAAATATATTGTCATTACCGGCGCAAGTTCAGGGATCGGTTGGGCCATGGCCAAGGCTTTTGCCGAACGCGGTAAGCATCTGATTTTAATTGCCAGAAGATTAGAACGACTGGAAGCGTTGAAAAGTGAAATTCTGAAGGACCATCCCCAATTGAACATTTTGGTGAAAGCTGCTGATCTTTCTCAATTAGTCAATGTCTATCAGGTATATGACGAACTTAAAACCAATTTTATTGAAGTCTGGATCAACAATGCCGGATTTGGCAATTACGCTGGGGTTGCTGATCAAGATCTGAAAAAAATCGAGACCATGCTTCATCTGAATGTGGAGGCCTTGACTATTTTTTCATCCTTATATGTCCGGGACTACTGTAACGTTGATGGCACTCAGCTGATCAATGTTTCATCCGCCGGAGGCTTATACCATTGTCCCAGGGGCGGTTACCTACTGCGCCGCAAAATTCTATGTGAGCAGTTTCACCGAAGGGTTGTCCCGGGAACTTAAAGAAAACGGGGCCAGGCTCCAGGCAAAAGTTCTGGCCCCGGCAGCAACTCAAACCGAATTCGGACAGGTTGCCAATGATGTCACCAACTATGATTACAATCAGACCTTTGGCCGTTACCATACCAGCGCTGAGATGGCAACCTTTCTGCTGGAGCTCTACGACGGCTCTGCCACCTTGGGAAGTGTGAACCGGGAAACCTTTGCATTTGTTTTAAGTGAACCCCAATTTCCCTATGCTGGAAAATCCAGTCATAACCAAAAGATATAATAACTCGTGGTTGCTGAGTTCCCCTTCCAGTTCTTTTTAACCCTCTGCAATACCAGGAGATTCTGGTATGTGATCCTCATACCGGGTAACGGCACGCTTTCAATACCAGTAATTTTAAACGCAGAGCCATCCCGGTGTTTGTTTCAACATGCCGTCGATATCAAAAGCTTCATTTTTTCGGCTGTATCGGTTCCCGGCATCGGGACATGGACTACCATTTTCAAATTTGAATGATCGGAGACATCAAAATTGCTGATTTCAAAATCCAGCTGTCCGACCTGGGGGTGGTTCAGCTGTTTGTACAGCTCGCCGTTGTTCTGGATTTCATGGAGCGACCACCATAAATCAAACTCCGGACTCCTTGTTTTCAGCTCATCAATAAACTGAACAAACCAGAAATCATCAATGTTTTTTCCGCTGGTTGAACGAAATCGGCCCACCATTCCCTTGGCATGTCGATCCCAGTCAACAAACAGCTCCTTATATTTGCCGTCGGTGAACATCGCCCAGACTATATTCCGATCCCGATCGCTCATAGCATCGAAGTCACCAAAAATTGCACATGATGCCTTGTTCCAGGCAATCACGTTCCATCGCTGATCAGTGATAAGCGATGGGCAGTATGTCAGATTGTCCAGCACATGCTGAAGCGCTGGGCTCACTGTTTCCCGGGACACTGGAATATCGGCAGGCAGGGGCTGGTTTGCCAGCCGGTAAAGATGATGACATTCTTCCCGGTCAAGCTGCAATACCCTGGAAAGACTTTCCACCACCGGGGTGGAAACATGAATTGGTCTGCCCTGTTCAAGCCAGGTATACCAGGTCAGACTGATCCCAGCCATTTGAGCGACTTCCTCCCTTCGCAAACCAGGAGTTCGCCGTCGCTGGCCTGATGAGAGACCAACCTGAGCAGGCAGTATTTTTGCTCTCCGGTTTTTTAGAAAATCACCAAGTTCCTTATATCGTTGCTGCTCACTGTCCATAGGGTAATGCCTCTTTCTGTTATAATTTATACCAGTATAAATACACTTCTGGTAATATTATAACATCTGTAATATGCTATTCTAGAAAATAGAATAATGGAGGTTTTCAAATGAAAATAAAGTCAACAAAACTGGTTTATTTTTCGCCAACAGGAACCACAAAAGCAGTGGTTGAAGGCGTTGCACAGGGCATTGATGCAATTGAAGTGGAACGGATTGATCTGACCAAACCGGAGTCTCGGTTAAAACCATTGCATACCGGAAAAGACGAATTGCTGATTATTGGGGTACCTGTTTATATGGGAAGGGTGCCGGAGGTGATCCGGGAATGGCTCCAATCCATTAAAGCCAAAAAAACTCCCGTGGTCTGCATTATTGTGTACGGTAACCGTGTCTATGACGATGCCTTACTTGAACTTACAGAAATTCTCGTTGCTGACGGATGCCTCCCCATTGCCTCAGGGGCTTTTATCGGCGAGCATTCCTTTTCCAGTGTTGAAATACCCATTGCCGCCGGTCGTCCAAATATTCAAGATTTGAGTCAAGCGGAAGCATTTGGCTGCAAAATCAATGAAAAACTGGCTGCAATTTTATCTGTCGATGAAATTGGGAAGCTGAATGTACCTGGTGAATTCCCCTTTCGCGGCGCAACCAAGCTCTGGAATGTCGATTTTATCGCCGTTGGCAGTGACTGCAATCAATGCCAGATCTGTGCTGAAGTCTGTCCAGTGGGAGCGATTTCCAAGGAAAACAGCCGCCAGATTGATCAAGAAAAATGCATCACCTGTTGCGCCTGCATCAAAAAATGCCCCCTGCATGCCAGAACCATCAAACTCGGCCCGGTACATGATGCATCAATCCGATTGAACACCCTGTTCAAAGAACCCAAGCAGCCGGATTTTTTTTATTAGGGACCCCGATCATAGTATTTGTCCAAATATACGATATGGGCAGATATTGCCTATTCAACCCCCTCCAAGGGATTGATTTACTTCAATAAAAGGATATACATGATTTTCTCCTTTTATTGAAGTAATAATTTACCTAAAAAATAGATTGATCAGACTAAACCGAAACATCCGGTTTTTCATTGAGCGACTCTGGCAGGTGATCAAGAACATCCTGCAAACAGCCAGCCTTTTTTAGCTTCAGCATGGTATCCCGGTGAGGATTGGCATAAATACCCGGCCAGTGGTATTCATCATATTCCGGTCGATTCGAAAAAGCAAGAACCGGTTTTTTCAATGAAAATTGTGCATGCACACCTGGCTTATTTCCTCTTGCATCCAGCCTGATCCAATGGTCTTCCAAAAAAACGGCATTATAAGCATGGACACAATATCCCAGAGAATCATCATCGGCAAGGGTGATGTGCTGAAAACAGAAACCCGTTGGGATATTCTGAGACCGAAGAAGTGCTGCCAGCAAATTTGCTTTGGCCTGGCAAATTCCCGTTTGGTGGATGAGTACATCCGATGCTCTCGCCGTAATGACCTTGGCATTGCAGTCAAAGGAATGAGGAATTTCATCTCTGACAAATTCATAGGCAATTATTGCCTTTTCAACATCCGACATCTTTGGTGTGAATAGCTGGAGCGATTTTTGTATCATTTTCGGATGCCCAAAATCAATCGCATCCGTTTCCAATATAAATTTTTGAAACATCGACTTTCCCTTCTTAACCGTATTTTTGTGTTTGTAAGGAATAATAGCGGGCAGACAAGTAAGTTGACGATTGTAATCTCCCACACTAACAACTTGTCATCGGACAAACAGAACGATCCCAAGACTTATGCTTTAATTTTTTTTCAGGAAATGCTCGTGATATCTTAATAAGACCAGAAATAAGTTACGGAGCAGGCAACCGGTCAACTTAAGATACTGAATTTCAATTTTGAAAAGGATGGTTTTGATGCGAAACAGGTAGCACAGATGTAGAGCGTTGCGACGGAATCGTCCCACAACTGCAATCCTCTTTGAGTAAAAAAATGATTGCTTAACTGTGCAGCAATTCCTTGATTACGCTAATTTGGTATCACATCAAGACTAAAAATAGTCTGATAATCTCCGTTAGGAACATGTTGCTCTCCCTTTTTGATCTCGTCAAATGAATAAGGCCACCGCTTCCTAATACTTTAGGTTTCGGTAGTACGCAATAATGCTTTCGATTTGAATGGCATTATTGTATCATTTAATTGCCTGAAACGAAAGATTTTAAATAGAAACAAAGTAAAGTGAGCCAGGGAAACTTACTCAACTTAACTTATTGAGATTGCGGGTAAAGAAACAGAGAGAAGAGAAAGAAGAGAGACGATTCGAGTTCTACGAGACTCGGGTCGTCTTTTCTGTTTTTTGAAGTGGCTGGAAAATCTGGCGAAAAAATAAAAGAATTCAAAAAACGGCATTAGAATAGTCAGCCTCTTACCCGATAACAGATTCAGCCCATTAACAAGTGATAAACCGCGTCAATACCGGTTTGTAAAATACGTTCCACTTCAATTTCATTTTTGTAAAAAACAATCTGATCGACAATCGAACTGATTAAACTGAAAGCGATGATCGCAGCTGCTTCGGGATCCTTCGCAGTGATATATTCACTGGACAAATGAAAACTATTGAGGGTCGTTTGCCAGGTTTTTTCCCGCTGTTTGACCATGACCGCGGCAACTGCTGGCATTGTGAAACAGAGAATTTCCATTTCGCGATTCAGTGCTTTTGACGATTGGTGCACTTCAATCAGGTTCTCAATGAGTAGACGAATCCATTTTTTAGGATCGTTTTTATAAATCTCAATTTCTGCGGATAAGTCATCATGAACTTTAAGAAATGAATTGTTGTATCGTTCTAAGATATCAAGCAGGATGGTGTCTTTATCTTTATAATAAGCGTAAAGACTGCCAATTGAAACTTTGGCAACCTTGGCAATTTCATTGGTGGTGGTACTGAAATAGCCTTTTTCACAAAAAAGTGTGTAAGCGGCGCTTAGGATCTTCTCTTTTGTTTCGATGCTTCTTTTTTGCTGTGGTTTACGCACGGATTTACTTTCAGCCATATCATCAGCTCCTTTAACCCTATTTTAAAGTAAAGGGGTGTTTTTGTCAAATAATACGAGCAATTGCTCATATTATTGTTGACAAATAAAACAAAGGTATTTATAATGTGAGTAATTACTCATGTTATGACGAAAGAAGGATGAATATGAATCTTATTAAAAAAAATAGCCGCTTAACCGTTGCGACTGTAGCTCTCGGTACCTTTATGACTTGTTTTGATATCAATGCGACAAATGTCGCATTGCCCTTAATCCAGTCTGGATTCAATACCACCATAGCGATTGTGCAGTGGGTCGTCGTTGCCTATTTGCTCACACTTTGCGCAACTCAGCTGACCTTTGGCCGGGTTTCAGATCTGTATGGTTTAAAGAAAATCTATGTCATTGGTTTTGCCGGTTTCACTGTCAGTTCACTATTGTGTGGTCTATCAGCAAATATCGGGATGTTAATAATTTTCCGAATCATTCAGGCATTGTGCGGTTCCATGCTGATGTCAACGGGCAGCGCCATTGTTATTAATGCAGTATCACCTGAGAATCGCGGGAAAGCATTGAGTGTAACAGCCATTGCCGTTGCTGTTGCCACCTGTGCCGGACCTTCCATCGGTGGGATCATGACCGATTGGTTGGGATGGAGCAGTATCTTTTTTATCAATATTCCGATTGGGATCATAGGAACGGTCTTAGCAATGCGAAACATTCAAAAAGATCAACCGAAATCAGGATCAAAGTTTGACCCGATTGGAAGCGTGCTGATTATACTGGCTTTGGTGCTGATTTTATTGCCACTGGATATGCTCAGCAAATCAACAGTTAATCCAATTTTGATTTTTGGTTCGCTAATTACCGGCATCGTGGCACTGGGAGCATTTATTCTTTATGAAATGAAAAGTGACCATCCCATTCTTGATTTAAATCTTTTTAAAAACAGAGTATTTACCACGGCAAATTTCGCAGCCATCTTTTTTTATATGTGTGAATTCATGCTGGTTTTTATTTCACCTTATTATCTGCAACAACAGCGGATGCTATCTGTTTCGTTTTCGGGATTGATGATGCTCCCAATGTCATTGGCAATGATGATTATGGCACCCATCAGCGGTTCAATCTCGGATAAGTATGATAGCCGTTTCATCAGTTGTGCGGGACTGGGAATTTTGGGAATCGCGGTTATTGCTTTTAGTACATTTCATACAGACACGCCAACGGTATTGCTGTTGATTGTCTTTGCTGTCACCGGGATCGGAGCAGGGCTGTTTCATACACCCAACAACAGCGCCGTGATGGGAAGTGTACCGGCTTCCAGCCGAGGGGTTGCCGGAGCCACCCTGGGGACAATGCGTAATATCGGTATGGTTCTGGGCGAGGCTACATCGGCAGCTTTGTTGTCATACAATATCGATCATGCAACGACCATCTTTGCGACAACGGGACTTGAAGGAGCAGCGCTCCAACAGGCGGCCTTTAGTCAGGCAATGGGTATAGTATGTATCGTGTCAGCCGGTTGTGCATTAGTAGCGCTTCTTTTATCTTTGGTACGTGGTAAAAACAGGTGTGTTGAAGTCTTGAAAGAAGCTGAGATGAAAGTCGTTTAAGGATATCTGACAAAGTGGCAATGCCATTAAAAGAAGGTTCTGCGTCATCCATCCGATTAATTGCAATCATGGAGGATTGAAAATGAAAATTAAAAAAATAGTATTGGATCAACAAGGGGCTATTTCTCTTGCAGTAGAAAGATATGAAAATTGGATGGAAATAGATCAAATTGGCTTTGTGGAAAATATAGTGAGAAAGCAGTCCAATGAATAGAATAAGATATTGATTGTTTTTTACCAAGGATGGGCTTATGCCTGTTGCAAAATAAGAGAAAGGAATGGAAAGTGTGGCAAGATATAAGTGAATATCGATTTTAATGCTTCACCTCGGTATGTCCTTAATGGGACAATATCGAGGTATTTTATTTAAAATTCAAATACAGCATTAAATAACGCCGGAACTGTTGATTGCCTCACTTAAATGTGTTCATGAAAAACAATAAGCTAAAGCAATTATAGGGAATATGCTAAACAGAATTGGCAGTTATAATTCGCTGGCAAACCAAGCATCACTTGGAGGCAGACAACAGTTTATCCAGATAAATGGATTTGAACTGTTTACTAGCCAAAATCTGTTTGAGCGGAGGTAATTTAAGAATAACGCCAAATACCGCGGCCATCGCACGATGATTGGCAAAGGCCTGATTATCAAAGACAAGGTTCTGAAGCGTCCCTTTTTCAATTGCCTGCAGGACAAACCGATGGGTGCTGTTCACGGGGGTGATCACTTCGATTTCTCGTCGTTCCAAATGAATCGCATGTGTCGGACAATTTCTGACACAGACCCCACATCCCAGACATATCTGATGATCCACCGCAGCGACGCCCTGGCCCGCCTGCTTATTTTTCATGGAAATAGCCAGTACCGGACAGACCTTTTCGCATTTACCGCACCCGATACACGCATCGGTGATAACCGGGATATAATTCGTTGTCGCTACTGGCTGCATGGGGCTGAACTTTCTTGCAGCTTGTAGGGCTTCACAGCAGCAACCGCAGCAATTACAGATAAATGCCGGATTTTCCCGGACATTTTCCCCAATTTGCACCAAATTCGCTGCATAAGAACGTTCCAATACCGCCATCGCTTCGTTTTTGTCAATTAACCTGGCATGCTGACCATTTTCTGCTAGGGACCGGGCCACGTTTCCGAGGGTCAGACATACATCCAAAGGCGCATCGATCTGACAGGGATGTCCGACATGCAACATTTTATGCCGGCAATAACAGGTTCCCAGTCCGATATGCGATGCTTCCGCGATCATCTGGCTGGCTCTTTCATAATCCAGAATATGAATCGTATGATCATTTGTCAGAACCGGTTCCTGAACATAGACGCGTCCCAAAAATGTTTCGGTGGCAAAAAAAAGATCTTTGACAAAATCTTCTTCGACATTCATGTACTGATAGTACAACTCACTTAAATACTTCTGATCAATATCGCCTCTTGTCCGCATTAAAGCAAATTCAATAAAACCGGCCATGGGTGGCGGCATTACAAATTCACGTTTTCCGTTATAAAAGGAATCCACCAGTAATGCCTTCTCGCACAAATGCTCTAAAAAGGTTTCCGCTTTGGCTTCATTGATATGCCAGATTTGGGCTGCTTTTTTAGCGGTAAATGGACGAACCGGCAGCAAGGCAACCCATTTGGCCTCCTGGTCGGTATACAAAACCTGTAATATTTTATACAGGCTCTCCGTCGGCGGAGCACCCTGAGTAAACCAGTTAATTCTTTCTTCTAAATTCTTGTAGGCATTTTTACTTGTAATATGTCCCATTCATTCACCTTCCCGACACTTAATTTATGTCAAAATTATTTGACCAAAAAACCCATTTTGACCAGTTTCGTGTGAACAACTAGAGCGATTTTTTTATCATTTCCGGATGACGAAAATCAATCGCATCCGTTTCCAATAGAAATTTTTGAAACATCGGAGTTCCCTTCTTAACCGTATTTTTGAAGTTAAGTGTGCGTTTCAACATCATAAAAAATCGGGTCAGCTCCCGAATAAATTTTATTGTTTTATTTTTGTATTTGCTTATCATTATACGCTTTCTATGAAAAAATGACCATGTCTAATTACACTTTTCACGCCACGGGTATTCTCTATATTCACTTTTTTGACAAATTTAATTGAAATAAGGACATAAAGAGGAAATAAATGAAAGCTAAATAGTTTTTTACCCTAAAAAAGCCTGTCCGCATTGGGATAGGCTTTTTTTAATTCTCTATTCCATTTTTTTAGGCTTACACAGCATTTCTTCCTTTTCAGCAACCCGCCCACATTTTTTACAAATGTATTTGGGTTCTTTTACCATCGTTATATATTCCTTTAAATTTTCTTTTAAGTAATCTTCTTTAACGCGTTTGCATAATGTTTTAGCCATTCATTCCTCCTCGTAATCATTATTTTGAGATATTTTTTCTGAGCCGACTTCACGCATAACCATTTTTCCCATTAGCTCCGAGCAATTTTTTCCGAATTCAATGGCATCCTGCTGTTGTTCTTCGTCTGGATTCCAGAGATTTCTAAATCCTTCATTCATTATTTCAAACCCTACACTGGCTAACAATTCGTTTAAAACCTTTGTTGATTCCCCACTCCACCCATACCATCCAAAAGATGCGGCTTTCTTGGCGATAAATTTAAGTGCTTTCATTAAAGCTTACAGTTAGCCACTTATCTATTGTATATACCCTTGAAGTCTGCAAATAATCAATTAATACCTAAATTTCACGTCAACTTAAACAACTCTCTTAAGTCCAAACAGATTACTTGAATAGTTTAAAAGTATCCGTATCATTCAAATATTTTAGTAAAGAAAGAGTAATTGGAAAACCAAATAATCCAATAATACCAAGAAGATTAACACCGATAAACATACTCATTAATGCCACGACAGGGTGTATTCCTAATTGACCGCCAACTATCTTTGGTTCTAGAATATTTCGAATGATTGTTACGAAAACATACACGACAAGTAACCCAATAGCGATTTGAAAATCACCTTTTAAAAACGTAATTATTATCCACGGAATCATTATTGCACCGGTACCAAGCACGGGCAATATATCAAATATCGCAATAATGAATGCAATGAGAATTGCATTTGGAATACCCACAATAGAAAGACCGATCGATAGCTCTACAAATGTAATCGACATAATCAAAGCATATGATCGAATCACCACAAAAAGGGTGTTCACCACGTACTGCCTAATCATATGAGTAATTTCATTTACGCGTTGTGAAAACTGTCTTGACACAAATCCCATTAATACATCAAAGTCCATTGCAAAAAAGAATGTCGAGATAACCATCAGTAAAATTTTGATTAAAAAGGCTGGCAATGATGATGCGATACCCGACATAGTGCCTACAAATGATAATGATATCTTTGTAATATTCACGCCAAGTGAGTTTATAAACTGATCAAATCCGTCATTTAAAACTTCTACCAGCGCTGGATCCAAGCGGAATACTACTTTCTCGATGCCATCAAATACTGAAAAAAGAAATGGGCTAAATTGATTTGCATAGATCATAGGCAGTACTGAAATAATAGTTGAAGCTGTTGTTGTGAGTTTAACACTAATCAATACGACAATAACACCCACCGTACAATAAAAGACTAAAACAAGTGAAAATGATACCAGTTTACGTGGTACTTTGAGCATTGAAGAAACATATTTTGCTGGATTTTTCAGCAGATACCCAATGATGAATGCAAAAATAAAAGGGCTAATCAATGTAATAGCATATTTTAGAATGACATATACTATTGCTATGATCAGAAAAACATAAATCGTATTTACAATGAACTGTTTTTTCTTGTTATACTGAGATTCCATAGATTCTCCATTCTTATGATATACTCCCACCACTTAAAACCGCGACCAATTTTGAAGTGGGAGCTTTGACAATTCATCCCCCACCTATGGAGGATGAATTGAAGGTCTTTTGATAAATTTCTTAATCGATTCATTCAGTTTATAAGTTAACGTCAGGCACTAAGCTGTTTTAACGATCTGTTTTTAACCCTTGGAAAGGTGCTAGCGATTGGCTTCATAAAAATCTTTCAGTTCTTTTTTCAGACTGTCATCCAGATAATGCCAGCGAATGCCCTGGATGGCGCCTTCCAACCCACACAGTCGATTATAACAGGCCGATGCATCAATGGCGCGGATTCTCAGCCAGGCTTCCCGGCTTCCCGACGCAGCCAGTTCCGCAGGGGTATTGATCCCAACGGCACGAAGCTGCCTATCCATTTCTTTGCCAATGTTTGGCAGGCTTGTCAGCTCAGTATTCTCAATCAGATTATTTTCAGTCATTTTCGTTCTCCTTTCAAATGATAACACACTAAAAAGTAAATTATGTGAGCCGGAATAAGTGAACTTTATCCAATCTTCATCCCCTCATCCCAGAATGTTAACCGAAGGACTTTTCCCTCCAGCATAATCGCTCCGTTATTGCAGGGATAGTTGCAGTCTTCGAAATATTTGAATCCCAGCTTCTCCATGACATGTTCCGACCTCGGATTTTCTGTTGCATATCTCCCCACAATTTCTTTTAGCTTTAGGTTCTCTCTTGCAAATCTTAAAATTTCGCTCATGGCTTCAGTGGCAAATCCTTTTCCCCAAAACTGCTTGCCTAAATTATAGCCAACTTCAAACATTTTAAATTCTTTCTCATAATATATCAGACCGGTGCCGATTAGACGATCGGTTTCTTTTTCCACCAAACCCCATCTGAACCAGTCATCAGCAAGGATTTTCTCTGTTTCAAAGGACAGCCAAGCTTTTGTTAGATTGATATCATTATGGCTGGTCCAGAACATGTACCGTGCCACATCAGGATCATTTTCCCAGCCGTGGAACACATCTTCTGCATCATCATGTGAAAAGGGTCTGAATATTAATCTCGGTGTTTCCAGAATGGGCGTTTTCATAAATTTCCTCCGTTTGTACTATTATATCGCTATAATTATCTTTGGAATATCTTTAGCTAAAGACGAAATGCTTTAGATAGACCCTTTGAATTCATGAGACTAGTGGTTCCGGCAGTACTCAATAATGCTCTCCACTTGGATTTTTGTGGATTAAAAAACATCTTATCCCTCCATATTCCGAAAAGAAACATCAGGTTTTTCAGTGAGGCTATCCGGTATGTGTTCAAGAACATCCTGCATATAACCCCTATTAACCTGTTCGCTTTATTTTACTATTGTGACTGTATTTAATTTTACAACAGAATCGTGTAATTATTCAAATATTTATTATAGCCTAATTCTTTGATGTAAGTTTGTTAGGGTCGTTTCGTTTGTCACAGGTTGTGAAAGGCCTTCTGGCAATGACGATCAAAACGACCCTATGTTAACCTTATTACTTTTTCGCTTTAAATCAGTTTCCCTTAACCGCAATGATCTCATTGATGAAGTCGATCATTCCGTCTTCGACCTCGTCACGAATATCCCGATAATTGTGGCTTTCATGACGATACCCCGAATAAATCTTGGTTTTAACCTGATTTCCGGTTTCCGCCAGCCAACTTGAAACCGCATAGACACCTTCTCCGTAAAGACCGACTGGATCCTGATCGCCGGCAATATTATAAACCGGAATCACAGCCGGAACTTTCTCTGCCCACTGGGTACCGATAATGCTATCTATCATCATGATAAAATCGTAGGTTGAACGGATATTCGGCGGGCTTGTGAAATTGTTGAAGGGATCATTGGCATGATCAGCGACGATATCCGGATCGCCAGATATCCAATCATTGGGAGTCAGGGGATTAGCGATGCGGTTCCGCAGATCAGCAACCCGTCCATGCCCTCACCGTAGGCGGCGGCATAGGATCGGGCAATCATCGAGCCCATGCTGTGACCGTACATAAAATAAGGCAGCTCCGGATATTCGGCCTGAACCATTTAGCGCATGCTGTGTTCATCTTCGGCCATCGTCATGTAACCTTTATTTCCCCAATCACTCCAATTTCCCGATTCAGCGGCGGTTTTGCCATGTCCGACATGATCATCGGCGGCAACCACAAAACCGGCCTCGTTCAGCTTCAGAATCATATGCAGATAACGTCGCGAATGTTCGCCAAAACCGTGGACAATCTGGACAATTCCCCGGGGTTTGCGAATCGGCTTGTATATCCAAGCCTGGATTGTATCCTTTCCATTTCCGCCAGAGGTGTTAATCTAATGAAATATTTTGATATCACCGAGGTTTTTTGAATTTATAAGGTATTGTTATTATCGACTGGTTTCATAAAAAGATTTCAATTCTTTTTTCAGGTTGTCATCTAAATAATGCCAGCGAATTCCCCGGATTGCGCCTTCCAGCCCGCACAAACGTAGTAAAACCATGGAAAAACTGAATGCGTATCTGTTGACGAAACTGATATCGATCATTACCTTTTTTTATTTTTCACCCGATAGTTACACTTGATAAATTTCATATCACCAATTTCAAACTTCTTTTCTGTCAGAGGCTTTGTCATTTCACGACTTTCAATAAACTCATTTGTTACCATAACAAAATACTGTTTATTATCTTTATTTACCAAATTTTTGATGTGTTCACGCCAACTCTACACAATCAATTTCAACAGACAGATGCTTGCTACCCTGTTTGCTATTCCATGCATACCTTCTTGTCATAGAGGATATTTTTTCTCAAACTCTCGGCCTCTTTCTCACCAGCTAAAACGGTCACAATTTCAAGGGCAAAATCCACCGCTTTTCCAGGTCCACGCGATGTGATAATGTTACCATCTTTTACCACCGCATCCTCTTGATAGATTGAATTGGGCAGATCTTTTTCAAATCCGGGGTAAGAGGTCACTTTTTTTCCATCAATGATCTTCGCTTTTTCTAAGACGATGGGCCCGGCACAGATCGCTGCCACTAATTTCCCTGCTTCATTCATTTCTCTGACGATTTTTACGACCCGCTGATCATCTCTTAGATTCGCTGCTCCCGGCATTCCGCCGGGAATAATAACGGCCTCGTAGGAGTCAATTTTTGACAGCTCATCGATTTGCTTGTCGGCTTTTACTTCGATATGATGGCTTCCTGAAACCTGAAGGGTATCTCCGATACTAATCATATGAACCGTAATTTGCTTGACTCTTCTTAAATAATCGACAACGGTTAAAGCTTCTACTTCTTCAAATCCTGCTGCTAAAAAAATAATTACATTCATCATTTTCCTCCTTTTGGTTATTTATTACACTGCCATTTGGCGCTCAACATAAAAAACAATATTAACATTTAAGTTGAGCCAGTACACAATCGTTTTTTTAACTTTGAAAAATATAAATACGTTGTACAAATTCAGCATTAATAAATTGAACGCCTTTTTTTGTTTCAACCTCTATCCAATTTTCATTTATATTAATTATTTTCCCCACTAAGTTTGTTCCATATGAGCCTGTAGAAATTTTGCACTTCTTTCCTATACACTTTTCAATTGCTTCATTAGCCATAATTATTAACCCCTTCTTCTTCTTAAATTTATTATTTATTATTCTTTGCATATTAAACTGTTGTGGTAAAACAACTAAGATTACTAAAAATATTGGCATATATATCGCAATCCATACTCCTGAATTCAAGCAATCACCCCCTTTATTTCCTGTTTTCATACCTTTACAAACAACTTTCATTCCACCGGGACGTTTTGACTATCATATCTTCACTATCTCCAACAAGCCCATGGAGTAATCCGAAAATTGGGTTTGGGTTTAAAACCCTACCCGATAACCTAACCATATCGATTAACGGGTTCTCCAGTTCTGAAGTTCCACAATGTTGCCTTCAGGAACGTGAATACTTGCCTCAATTTCACGCTGCTTCTTTTTTGTCAGTTTGACGAATACGGTGTGATGAGCCAGTTGGATGCAGTCGACCAGCACCTGCTCGGGCACATCGCCGTCCAGGATGATCGAATTCCAGTGTTGTTTGTTCATGTAATATCCGGGAATAATATCCGGATAGCGCAAACGGAGGATTTCACCATCGCCAATGGGCAGCTTGACGGTCAACAGCGCGTCCCGTTCTTTGTTTTCAGCACGCATGGCAAACATCACATCGCCGACAAAGTACCGGATGGCATCCCATTCCGATTTATAATCCCGGGCTGTTCCCGGCATCGATTCAACCGTTTTTTCAATCAGTTCGTCCCATTTTTTACAAGGTTTCATTTTCCTTCTCCTTCCATATCTGCTGGTTATTAGGTCATTAAGTTAAGTGAGCCATGCATCATCAGAATTAAAATCTCTTTTTTTAAACTTTTTTTAAATATTCTTGAACTATTATATCAACATTCTTATTTAAGTCCTCCTCTCCACTCAACCGTAGTACTTTACAAGGTAATGAATTAACCCACTGCTCATGTGTCTTCTTACACGGAGAACCATCCGAATCATATCTAGCTGAGTTATCAAGAAAACAACAATGTTCTTCATACATATCTCCGCCTTTGACGATTCTTTCTCCAAATATTTCATATTCTCTTTTATGAATCCGAACAATTCTTGTTTCGGCAGATGCTGTAATATGTGCTGCCAAATCGAACAATGGCACAAATGGTGCATTAAAACTATCCATTGAGCCAGCCATCACAAAATAACTTCTTTTCGATATATCTGTCATTAATCTATTAATCTTCTTTTCACGAGTATACATAACTGTGAAAGGTTTATCAGTATCTTTTCTCCATATATAATTATCTATGTCGAAATATGGAAAGCCAAGCTTATCAGCGACCATTTTCCCCAATGTTGTTTTTCCTGAACCTGCTGATCCAAAAATAATAATTCCTCTTGCCATATCTTTTACCCCATAACAAAAAATTCTGATTTATCTGTTTCATTTCTTATATTTCCATAACCTTCAAGTTAAGTAGTCCTCATTTATCAACAAACTTCAGCGATAGGCTGTTTTCATTTTATAAAAGCTCACGATTCTCCATCCCCATGTGCCCGACGCTCAATGATGCCGCAACTCTCAATGCATATAAGTTTATGCTAAGTGGTGCCTGGCACCAGGTCCAAAAGTTTCAGTACGTAGATACGACTTTGCTTTTTCATTTTAAAATTCAATTCTGAAAATCAATTTGTTATGACTCTCTTTTGCTACCTGGGAACTTATTTCAGAACTGCCTTTAGCCTTACCTTTGACCCCCGTTTTCTTAATGGCCATATCCATAGCATATGCTACTTTTTCAGACATTGTCGTCAGTGACGAACCTGCTAATTCTAAAATTTCCGATTTGATAGCATTGCCATTTTCAAATCTCATTTCGATAAGTCTATTAATATTTCCATCATGAGCAAACAATTTAAGTACAGGCCTTTTAGGTATATTACTTCCCTCAAATTGCATTTCTGTCTTTCCTCTTCGATGATTACTTTCCTTTTTAGACATATTTTGTTCGAATTTTTCAGCTGTAGAAACTTCTTGCTTTGCTAAACTAACCTCTTCACTTAATTTATTTTCTTTATTTTTTAAATTTGTTTCCGTATTCGATTCACTTATTTCGATCGAACAACTCTTTGCCCCTAATGAAAAAACAATATGCTTCAACTCAGCTAATCTTTCTTCTTGTGCTCTCGCAAAAATATAATCAGCTTTTATAAATTGATTGCTGTCAAAACTATCAACACAATAGACGGCATCGCATGTAACCATAAGTATGAACTGTATTCCACTCATTTCAATTGCGGTATCATAAAGATAGAGAATTTCAATATCATTTTCTTTGCCAAGCCATCGAACTGAACCCTCACAGACATCAACATCACGTCTCACAGCATCATCAACAATCATAATTATGTTGGGAATATTGAAATCAGTGCTGCTATAAAATTCAGGGAAAATAGGATTATATTTTTTCAACTTGCGTAAATAACTGTCATTTTTAGTTTTATCTGATAAAGACTTGGCACTTTTTTGAATGTTTACCGTAGCTTTTTTTTCAGCATCGTATGTTTTCTGTAAAATTTTAGAAACGGTTTCTGAACTTTTTTGAGGATCAATTAATTTTTTCATGGAATAATTTCTTTCAATACAGAATTTTCAATAATTAAATAGGCCAGCACCGGACTCTCAATCACACTGAACACCTACTTTGTGCAAAGGAAATTAAGGTTCTGTGAGGGGTTGGAGCCGCGAGGCTTTGTCTACTCGACCCGGGGCTTTTAGGAAAGGTGTTCAATCAGCTGGATTTTTAGGCCATTGGGATCGGTGATAAAGAAAAAGTGGATATATGGGGCGGGCTGAAAGGGACCGCTGTGAATGGCAATGCCTTTTTTCTGCAAAGCCGCCATGGTCTCATCAACCGAAGCCACGGCAAAGCCCAGAGAGATGCTCTGTCCCATATCAAATTCAGTCACGGCCTGGTTGCAGACCAGCTCCAGCTTGGTTTCGCCATCGCCTAAAAAAGCCAGCTCCATCTGGGGGCCAGCTGGTCGGCGGCTCGCCAGGGTAAGTCCCACCACCTCGGTATAGAAGTTTAAGGATTCGTCCATATTTTTTACAGTTAGGGTTACCCATGCTAGGTTCATAATGTTCTCCTTTAAATTTTAAGATTTGATTTTACTTTCGCAATAGGCTCTGGGGAAATCAGATTATCATAGCTATTTGAAGTATTGTTTCATAATGTTATTTGCTGCAATTCGCTCTTTTGAAAAATATTCAATGTTATATTTAATGATTGGGATCTTCATCAGTTCAAGCCAACCATTATAAACACCATCGATAAATGCCTGGCGCCACTCCGGCATTCGTTCAATCAGTACACAGCCATGAATCTGCTCTTTTTCAATCACAATTGAGAATTCACCATTTTCGATGTGGGGTTCAAAGGGGTAGGTCCGGCATTGAATGGGACGATAGTCTCTTAGGCAACCTTCTGTACGCATCACTTTTGGATACGGATTTTTCGGTATGCACGGCCAGATTCCCCTGCTTGACGATAAAGGGCAGTTTTTTTTAGGTATTCAAAATTTGATGACATAAGCTTACCTCGTTTTGATAATAACTTGATGGCGGCTTTCTGATGACTGGTAAAAGCGTATTTCAGCTGCTCTGAGTTTCAGTTTTTGGCTTTTTTAAAACGATGGATTTTTATAGCTCCAATTTTTAGCTTTTTTGGAACTATGGATTTTTATAGTTCCAATTTTTGGCCTTTTTGGAACTATGGTTTATTTCGTGACGTTTTTGATTTGAAATTGATTATGACTCTTTTGAAAAATTAAAAGGTTTTATTCATTCAAAAAAATCAAACACGAAAAACATCAAGATATTTTTTCATAGCATAGATACGATTTCTTGAATATCCTGTGATCTCATCTAAAATTCCTTTCTCATGCATTGGACGGCATGCTGCCTCCGATCCAATTTTGACTGGTGCGATATTCTCCCGGGGTTTTATGCTCACCGCGTACACCCTGCATCAATTCATTATGTATTTCTCGTATCAGCCGCGAGCTCAACGGAAAATCATCCTGCATAATGCGATCCACCCCATGTTTAAGAGCTCTTATATAATTATGAACTTCTCTGGCATCGTCACGTTTTTCAGGATCTAAATCCCTGATCGGCATGAGTTCTTCTTCAATGGTCGTTTGCGTTCCTTCGATACGATTTGACTTGTTTGTTTCAACCTGAAGATGCATTTTAATGTATAAATCGATGTTTGGAACCAACTCAGAGTAACTACCCAATCTCCCCAGTTCAAGATTAGCCTGCTCCAGAAGAACATTAATCTGGGTTGTTTTCCACTCCCACTGTTTGTTAATCATTGCCGGAATAAACGAACTGAAATCCGATTGTGATTCATGTAGACCGGCCTGATATTCTTCTAAATACATAATGTTACCTCTTCTTTCTTATGTATTTTAATATTATAGTATTTGTTGATCAGTCTAAACCGAAACATCCGGTTTTTCATTGAGCAACTCTGGCAGGTGATCAAGAACATCCTTTAAACTGCCAGCCTTTTTAAGTATCAGCATGGTATCCCGGTGAGGATTGCCATAAATACCTAGCCAGTAGTATTCATCATATTCCGGTCGATTCGAAAAAGCAAGAACCAGTTTTTTCAATGAAAATTGTGCATGCACACCTGGCTTATTTCCTCTTGCATCCAGCCTGATCCAACGGTCCTCCAAAAAAACGGCATTATAAGCATGGACACAATATCTGAAGATTGCGTACCTTAACATAACAGAGATTTGGTTAATTTTTTCTGGCAAACTAATAACTATAAAACAGCTTTTGCCTTAGCTATTGCAATGCTTAAAAATTCATCTTCACTTTGAATATATTCAAATCCTGTGTTTCTCGTTTCAAAAGCTACGGCACCTTTATAATCAACTGACTTCAATTTGTCTGAAAGTTTATTCCAATCAATGTTTCCCGAAAACGGAAGTGCATGCATATCCTCTTTACTGTTGTTATCGTGCAGGTGTAAAGCCATAAGTTTAGTACCATATAAACTGAGTAAGTCTAGGTCTGGAGAATATAAATTATGATGTCCACTGTCAAAACAAAATCCAAGCCTATTTGATTGAATTTTACTAAATATAAATTCTAGATATTGAGGACTTTCCATATTTTCCAAAGCTATATTGATGTTCAAGCTTTCCGCCCTGTCTATAATTCGTTTTAGTCGCTCTATTCCAGTATTTGATACAGGTAAAGGAGTTTTACCATTTGTGGGATGCATAACTAAAGTTGGTATTTCATAAGTATCACAATCCTCTATACATGTGATAAGCTTTTTTGCATATTCATGTCCGATTGAATTATCTTCCCACAAAGTATTTGCCTCAATGTAAGGTGCATGAGCATTTTCAACATATAACCCAGCTTCCATAGCATACCGTGGAAAGTCTTTGTAGTCACTATCAAACTGATCTGTCCAAAGCAAAATTACACCAGTAAATCCTGCAGATTTGATAACATTCATTCTTTCTCGTGGAGAAAGATTATAACCAAACCAATCAACAATAGTATAATTTCTCAATTAAACTACCTCCCATAATAATATAAATAATCAGCAATTCAAATTCCTGTCCGTCGTTGTTACACATTTATCATCTTAATTCGCAATCTTTTACTATTGTGACGGTATTTAATTTTACAACAGAATAGTGTAATTATTCAAATATTTATCATCGCCTAATTCTTTGATGTAAGCTTGTTAGGGTCGTTTCGTTTGTCACAGGTTGTGAAAGCGCTTCTGGCAATGACGATCAAAACGACCCTATGTTAACCTTATTACTTCTTCTCTTTAAATCAGTTTCCCTTAACCGCAATGATCTCATTGATGAAGTCGATCATTCCGTCTTCGACCTCGTCACGAATATCCCGATAATTGTGGATTTCATGACGATACCCGGTATAAAGCTTGGTTTTGACCTGATTTCCAGTTTCCGCCAGCCAGCTTGAAACCGCATAGACACCTTCTCCGTAAAGGCCGACTGGATCCTGATCGCCGGCAATATTATAAACCGGAATCACAGCCGGAACTTTCTCTGCCCACTGGGTACCGATAATGCTATCTATCATCATGATAAAATCGTAGGTTGAACGAATATTCGGCGGGCTGGTAAAATTGTTGAAGGGATCATTGGCATGATCAGCGACGATATCCGGATCGCCAGATATCCAATCATTGGGAGTCAGGGGATTAGCGATGCGGTTCGTCATCCATTCAAAAAGAACCTCTAAATAACTGGGATCGATTTCTTCACCTTTGCCCTCGTCGATACACTTTTGTAGTGCCGCAGCCAGCTCTCCGGTCTTTGGAAAAACCGACGAGGTTCCGCAGATCAGCAACCCGTCCATGCCCTCACCATAGGTGGCGGCATAGGATCGGGCAATCATCGAGCCCATGCTGTGACCGTACATAAAATAAGGCAGCTCCGGATATTCGGCCTGAACCAATTGGCGCAGACTGTGTTCATCTTCGGCCATCGTCATGTAACCTTTATTTCCCCAATCACTCCAATTTCCCGATTCAGCGGCGGTTTTACCATGTCCGACATGATCATCGGCGGCAACCACAAACCCTGCCTCGTTCATCTTCAGAATCATATGCAGATAACGTCTCGAATGTTCGCCAAAACCGTGGACAATCTGGACAATTCCCCGGGGTTTGCGAATCGGCTTGTATATCCAAGCCTGGATTGTATCCTTTTCGTTAAATGATCTGAAACTTCTTTCTTCAAATGCCATCATCAACCTCCTAAATTTTATTATCAGGTTGTCAACCAACCGGACGATCTTAGATTAAGTGTAGCCTTGCAGCGGGACTGCTTTGTGCAATTTCCCGCTGTTTCTTTTTTGTCAGTTTCATAAACACGGTCTGATAAGCCAGTTGGACGCAGTCGATAATAATCCAGGGTTGATTCTGGTCCGAAGCCGCCGATCATTCCTATTCTTGTCATGATATTGCCTCCTTTAAATCAGTTACCTTTTAAAAAAAAGTTCAACGTATCTTGAAATTTGTTCTTCGAGATGCCTCAGGCTCATTATCCCCGCTTCCCGCAGGGTTTCCTTTTCCTGAATAAACAGGATGACTGCCGGTACCGTAAAAACACTAAAACTTGCGGAAAGAGCAGGCGATTTTTGTATATCCACTTTAACCGCAGAAATGCTGGGATAGTTGCCGAGCATCTGTTCAATTTTGGGCAGCAGATCGCGACAGACACTGCAGGTATTGCTGCCAAAGTAAACCAACAACATGTCATTTTCCTTTTTAAAAGCATCGATTTCAGTAATTGAGTTAATTTGTTTCATCACTTCCGCCCCTCAACTATTAATTTTCCGGCAAACTATTTAATCTGTTCCAGTTGTGTTTTTCTGGGATAAAAGCCAAAGCGCTCATAAAAGCTGAAGGCGTTCTCGTTGCCCACCACTTCTACCTATTTTTCAAAATGTATTCTTTTAGGGAATCAGGAAAATGTGTAATCATGTTGTATGAAAAAGGAACCGCAACCTGATATCGGGCATTCAGCCTGCTTTTCAAAATGATATCACTGATGGTTTTTGCAGCTTTTTTCGATTCGGCTAATTTTTGTTTCTTCCTATTACTTGCATCTGATTCATAAAAACGAGCATAACATGAATTTGTATCGGATGACAGAGCATTCGAATTGTTGTCCAACGTCTTAAAGAAATATGTATTCATTGGTCCCGGTTCAATAACGGTAACCTGAATATTATTGCTGTGCAATTCTAATCGCAATGCATCACTTAAAGCTTCTACTGCAAATTTTGATGCACAGTAGGCTCCGTTAATCGGTTGAGCAAATTTCCCCGAAATCGATCCGATGTTTATGATTTTACCGGATTTTTGCTTGCGCATTTTCGGCACCACTGCCTGAACCATCTGAATGATCCCAAAAACATTCACATCAAACATATCTCTGGCAAGATTTACGTCGATCTCTTCCAGTGCACCTCTCATTGAGTAGCCCGCATTATTGACAAGTATATCAATTTTGTGAAATCGTGAAATCACTTCATTTATTGCTTCATGAATCGACTCCTCGTTCGTCACATCCAGGGACAGCTTCAACGATGCCGACAAATCCTTTAAGCTGTCAGCATTTCTAGCTGTTGCAACCACCTTATGTCCAGCATTAAATAAGACCTCACAAAGTTCCCGTCCAATACCGGTCGAACATCCCGTAATCAAAACAACACGTCCATCTTTCATTTCTGTCAACCTCCATTAATAAACTTAGGCATCATCATAAGTCATCTGAAGCTTATCCGCATTATCATTTGATAAGATTTGATTTTTTTCGTATACGGCTGAGTGACACCGGGGTGATTCCTAAATAGGATGCTAGCTGACACTGTTTCAGACGCTTTTCCAAGTCCGGATATTTTGTAAGGAATTGTTTATAGCGATCGGAACTATTTAATAATTTAAAACTGTTTGCGTGTTCCTCTTTTGCAACAAGGACGTTATCAATCATTTTTTTGTAAAATAAAAGCAGCTCATAGTTACCATCTACGATTCTCTCAAAATCTTCAATTTTCATAACCAGAAGCTCACTGTCTTCCAAAGCCTGAATACAATAGGTCGATTCCGTTTGAGACAGGTATGCCACATAAGAAAAGAGCGTACCACCTTCCGCATAGAAATACTTTGTGATATCATTCCCCCTCTTATCGATGTAATAAGATCGAAAAAGACCCTTCATGACAAACCCGATTTCTCTGGATTTCTCACCTTCCTGTAAAAAGAAATGATCCTTTTTTATTAACTTAAGCATAAAATTATTCTGCAATAGCGCAATGTTATCATCATCTAAAACCATTCCAGTACTTCTCAAAAGTTTTATCCACAAACTATCGGTATTTCCCATCGATGTCTCCCTATTCATTTATAGTTGCATTTTTTCTCCTGCGCCTTCGCATAATGTGAAAAACGGTGAGCATCAAACGGTATTGGTCGGCTGCAATTTATCAAAATTGAAAACCAGGTTTAAGTTAAGTGTGCCTGGCAGCGCCATTCTCTAAAGTGAGTCGCCGTTCTTGTTCTCACCGCGCATGGCAAACATCAACTCGCCGATAAAATATCGGACGGCATCCCATTCCGGCTGATAGTCCCGGGTTGTTCCCGGCAGCTCTAAAGCTGTTTGTTCAATCAGCTGATCCCATTTTTCACAAGGTTTCATTTGCATCTCCTTTTCTTTTATTTTAAATTGCGCCAGGCATCGGTCTCATTGGAGCTCTTGTCTTTAGGGATATTCTCTGTCTGCTGTCCAAGGGTGACAGCACTAAATGAAAAACCCTCTATACCGTCTAAGCCATTTTTCATGATCCTCCGGATGAACCAGATAAAACAAGGAAAAACTGAATGCGATTTTATCTGTTGACGAAACTGATATCGATCATTACCTATTTTTATTTTTCACCCGATAGTTACACTTGATAAATTTCATATCATCAATTTCAAACTTCTTTTCTGTCAGAGGCTTTGTCATTTCACGACTTTCGATAAACTCATTTGTTATCATAACAAAATACTGTTTATTATCTTTATTTACCAAATAGAAAGATTTATTACTATTTTTAAGCCCATTAGCTAATCCCGGCATCCCAAAGGGTGCGTTAAATATAAATCCTAATACATTATCAATTATTTTCTCACCCTTTGTAAGCTTTTGTTCGGCAATTAACAACCATATCTCAGCCTCTGGATATTTTTCAGTAATAATCTGCTCTTTCGCATTCTTTTTATACTTTGATATGTCAATCTTTTCTCTAGTAATTGATGTATCGATATCCTGTTCATTATCAAACAGATGATCAATACTTACATTAAAGAAGCTCGAAATTGCCTTTAAATTATCAACATCTGGAATTTCTTGATCAGCTTCCCATTTTGTAATTACTTGGCTTGATACCATCAGTTTCTCAGCCATCTGCTCCTGTGTAAGTCCCGCACTCTTTCTAGCTTCCTTAATTTTTTCTCCAATAGTCATACTTTTATTCCTCCTTGCATCTTAGTTACACGTTAATATAAATGTCCGGGTTATCTCAATAAGTTAAGTGAAATAAGCTAAGGGGCAGGCACCGGTCTGCGTTCTTACTCTAATTCAATTACTGGGATAAATATTCGTTGCCCTTGCAGTCCATCATCGGGCATTATTAGGACTTCCTGCTGCTCATATCGTTCAGATAAAGCTTGCTTAATTAAATTACTGCCAGCTGTTGAGTTAAGTTGTTCTTCTAATCGGTTAGACTTGTCAGAAATATACTTTAAAAGTTTTTTTGGGTTCTTGTCTATAAAAATAAGATCTTTCCCATCACCAATAATTTTCTTTGCATTTGAGTTAATTGGTTTAAAAATTTCTTTAATATTATCATCAATCGAAATGCTAAAGCTATTATCGTAATTATACTTAAGCTGATAAAAAAGATCTTCAAGCATAGGATCCAGATAGTTCAACCTCATTCGTACCGCAATTTCTGCTAATTCAGCCTGCATACTCAGTCTATCAGCCTCAAAGCAAACTTGGAGTGTAAAACTCATTTCATCAATGTTCTTGCTATAATAGTTAACTCGTTCTTCTACAAACCATTCTCTTGACGTAAATCCAGTAACGTTTTTATGTTCTCTGTCTAGCCTAGTTTTATATTCGTGAAAAACCTCACCTGTTTTGTTGCGTAAATCACGTATCTCTTTTATATCAGACTCACCGTATCTAAAACAGCGGATAGCGTGAATTCGATAAACACGCCGGAATCATTAGATTTTCTTGCCGCTTCGATTGCATCATAGTATTGCGGACGCTTCTCAAACATAACAGATTCCATTGGAATCCAAGCAAAAATTGTATTCCATTTTGCAAGCACGAGGGTCTGCCATAGCCGTCCCATGCGTCCATTTCCGTCTGAAAACGGATGGATGGTTTCAATTTCATAGTGAAGAATTGCACTTTTTAGCACGGGATGTAGATCAGACTTCTTAGCCCATTCAAACAAATCTTTGATAAGGACAGGTACGAATTGTGGTCTTGCGCCGATATGTACAGGCACATCGCCGTCGAACACGCCGACATCGCCTCTTCGAAACTTTCCTGATTCCTCAACCAAGCCCTGTGTCATTAACTCGTGGGCCTTCAAAAAGTCTTTTACATCATAGGGGTGTTGACGTTTATAATTTTGTCATAGGCTTCGTATGCATTTGTTACTTCTTTTATCTCCGTTTTCTTTCCTGCAATTATCTTGCCTTCAATGACAGCAGTTACTTCCCCGAGCGAGAGGGAGTTACCTTCGATAGCGAGGGATGAGTAAATTGTCCGAACTCGATTTAATCGATGTAGACGAATATTCCGATTGAAATCTGTGGCGTATTCCAGTTTCGTTACGGTTTCTACTATTTTGGCTAGGTAATCGGCAGATTTTTCCGTTATCGTATACGGCGGTTTATTAGTCATTTCATCATCTCCTATGTGAACTCCTTTTATAATGATTATTTTCGCTAAGTTTTGCGAGGTATCGATCATACCACAATCAGTTGAGTCTGGCACCGAGTGCGCACCAAAATTTGTGATTTATATGCCTGCTTTTTCAGCCGTTCCAAAAGTGACTCAATGTTCGATTCTAAATCTTGCTCGTACTCAATTTTGGTTAATTGGTCTACTCCTGCTGCCTTTTTACCACTCATCTTTTTATGACTTTCGATCATAAGTTAAGTGTACCTGGCACGATCACGCAGGACTGCTTTCCGCAATTTCCCGCTGCTTCTTTTTCGTCAGTTTCATAAACACGGTCTGATAAGCCAATTGGATACAGTCGATCAAATGATTATTTCACACAAAGGGTACCGCCAGTACACACTAATGATACTGGCAGTACTTGAAATGATACCATTGGTTCATAAATTGATACTGATATTCAATAATCGCGCATATTTATACTGCCAGAGCTTACAATGTGGGCACCATGTATAATGCGGTCCATAATAGAATCAGCTAGAACACCGCCACCGAGGCGAGCATGCCAGTCCTCGATCTTATACTGGGTACAGAAAATGGTAGCTCCATTGTCGTAACGGCGTTCGATCAGTTCAAACAGAAAATGGAGTTCATCATCAGAAAGATCCGTAATTAGCCATTCATCAAGGATCAATAAGGGATAGTTCGTATATTTTTTGAGTTCTTTACTTTGCCCATCTGGCTGGATCTTTGCTTCAGTGTATTCCATTAGAAGGTCCGGCAAGCGAATATACCGTGTGCGAATCCCCTGTTTACAGGCTTCTTTACCAATAGAACAGGCCATGTATGATTTTCCAGAACCAGTGAACCCTCGAATAACAATATTCTGATTGTTGCTGATAAAAGTGCAGGAAGCAATTTCCAGAATCAGATCTTTGTCAAGATGTCTCTCAGCAAAGAAAATATCCTGTACGGCGGCATTTGGGATTCTAAATCTTGCGCGCTTTATGAGGCTTGTGACACGCTTGTTGTGCTTTTCCTGATAGATATAATCAATGATGAGTTTCATACGCTCATCAAAAGACAGGGTTGCAAAAATATTATCTTTTGCCTGTTGGTCAATCACCTGAATCATTTCCTCCAGTTGAATTTCACGGAGTTTACGTCGGGTTTCATCATTAATCATTGTCGTAACCTCCATAGTAAGATGCACCGCGTATAAAACCCGTAGTACTGGCTGTTTCAGCTTTATGAGCTGCATCTCGGTCTTTGGCATAAAGGATATCTTCACCAGAGACTAATATCGGCTTGATGTGTTTATACCTTGGAGAACGATGCGTTTTGAGTGCCATTTCGCAGGCATTTTCAAGACGTAACGACGTATATTTTTTAGCCAGTTTCAGTACAGACAACGACGGATTATAAGCTCTTTCCGGAAGACGGGTATTTTCGAAAATCCGATGAATTACCTCCAAAGTGGAATCACCCATTTCCTGGGCTTCTTTAATAAAACGTTCCTGATTCCATTCTGCCTGCTTAAAACTTTCAGGCAAATCTTCATCATGGGTCGACCATAGGTCAATGGCATAGTATGGAAAACGATGATGACTGGCAATTCGTTCATTGTGACAATAAATCTCGATGAATGAATCACCGACACGTAAATCGGCTTGTTTGCCCACAAATTGATAAGGACAAGAGTAATGATTCTTTTCAAAAATGATATGACAATCCGAATAGATTTTCTTGTTGTAAAACCAGGTAACTGCCTCATAGGGATGGACTGGTAATGGCCTCAAACAGGCGTGCTCAATGGTGTCATAAATTTCAGTGCGACTGCCTTGCCGTTTCTGGAAAGGCCTGTTATTAAATGCTTTTAGTGCAGCCAGAACATCGACTTTCAAATCGGTAAGCCTGTAATAGACATTATTTCTGAGTTTAGCAATCACCGCAGTGGCAATTTTACCAACACTTCCTTCAACAGAAGCCTTTGCTTTTGGTTTTCTTACCGGTGCGGGCATAATAGCCGTACAATAATGATCACCCAAAGCTTCATAGGCTTCAGTGAGAATGATCTCACCTTCCTTTGGATGAGAAACAACACCCACTTTGAGATTATCACAAATTGTACGAACTGTTGACCCACCAAAATATTCAAACATATGCACATGACAATTGAGCCATGTATTTTGTTTCATATCTAAACAAGGTTCAACATATGTATATTGACTGTAAGGTAAGGTACCAACAAAGAGATAAACTTTTATTTCATCACCAGTAATCTGATCAATCAGCTTTTGGGTTTTACCACTCCAGTCAACTTCGGCAATCACACCGGGCTTATGCGTCAGATGATTGGTTAGCTTTTTACGCTCCACTTCATCACGGTAGCCATTACAAAATTTAGTATAACCAACGCCAAGATGTGACGTTGCACTGCATTTATCACGATACTCTTGCCAGAGAATTTTGAGGGTGACACCCACTTTGGTCAACTCATTATGAACATAGTCATAATCCGGTAGCGTATAAACGGTTTCTTCAGCATGTTTATACGGAAAAAAGAGATGATAAGCTTCTCCTGAAGATTGGTCTTTAATATCATCATAGGAAAGATGCTGTTCTTCAGCAATACGAAAAACTTCATTAACAGAAGTTTTTGACATGTGTCTGCTACGTGCGATTGATGATTGCGAAAGCCCATTGGCACGTAATTCCATAATGAGCTTCACTGCGATTTTTCGGGACATATTCATGTCCTCCTTTTTAATGTATTAAGGGATATTTATTCCCTTATATACATTATATTGCAGCGGTATCATTCCTTAAATAGCCAGTATTGATTTGTGAATCGTTGCCAGTATCAATGTGTGCACTGCCGGTATCCAATTGAATACCGGCAGTATCATTGGTGTGAAATATTCAATCAAAACCGGTTCCGGGACATCGCCGGCAAGCAGAAGCGAATTCCAATGCTGTTTATTCATATGATAGCCGGGAATAATATCCGGATAATGGGAGCGGAGAATTTCACCATCGCCGATCGGCAGCTTGAGGGTCAACAGTGAGTCGCCGTTCTTGTTCTCACCGCGCATGGCAAACATCAGCTCACCGATAAAATATCGGACGGCATCCCATTCCGGCTGATAGTCCCGGGTTGCTCCCGTCAGCTCTAAAGCTGTTTGTTCAATCAGCTGATCCCATTTTTGACAAGGTTTCATTTGCATCTCCTTTTTTATCGTTATCTTTCCCGCCGCGCATAGTAAGTTAAGTTGAGGCCGGCACCGTTAGAAGATGGTGCGCAAAACCTCAGTCTCATGTGTTAACGGGAAGAGTCGACCCCGATAAGTTAAGTCAATAAGTTAAGTGTGCCTGGCACCGCCAACTTAAAGTTAATTTTCCTTGCCCCTGGAACAACAATTATTAATACATATATCCATAAATTTCATTCCATTCCAGTTCAAGATCTTTCTCCATTGATTCCATATCTAAACAATTTTCTTTATATAAAGTACGAACTTCTTTCAGACCAGCAAAAGCGAACCGAGACCATGCAATCATATTAAGATGAAGCACAAACGCTAACATTACACCGCCCGAACGTTTTGCAGCATCGGCACCGTCAACTAGACACAATGTTCCATGTCCCACAAGTAGCATTCGTCTAAGTTCAGGATTACTCCCAAAAGGAAGCGACTCTTGCCAAGTTCTTTCATGATAAAAGCGACTTTTAATTGCCCATAACAAACGGATGAAAAGCTCATTGATTGCAACCGGTATCGCCATCGCAATGCCATGGCGCATATCATACCCTTTCTCAAAAACCTTTGCCATCAACTCAGCCAGATTTTTTTGTTCTCCCTCTACATTAAAAGAACCAAAGTTGCAAAATTGAAACATCTCAAAGAAGGGAATACCAACGCCCATCCCTTTACCACCATTTTCATGTCCGCGAGTACCACTCGAACCTGCAACATCAGACATAATATGACCAATCCAGTTGCAAAATCCAGAAAACAGCTTGGCTAAAAAGTTCCCGCCTTTTAGTTCAAAACCATTTCCCTTCGGTTCAAACCTAATAATTTGACCATCCGATATAAAGCTTGCTTTCCCAGTAAATTGGTCGAGAATTGAAAAAAACAATCCGATTAAATCTGGTTGATGTCCAAGGGATTTTAAATGATGATTTTTGGTGTTCATATTTAGAATATTTTCACCCATTTCTAAATCACTAGCATACCTCGCATCATAATTCACTTTAAACCGACGTTCAAGGTATCCAATTGCACTTGCTATCCCATCAGGTTCTTTTTTTAAGTTTGGCATACCATTTTTTTTGTCAGCATTCCAAACCATTTTTGAAAACTTTTGAACTAAACCGTCAGTTTGCTTATCTGACCATGTCCCTAATTTACTCGCATCAGGCATACCAACAAAAAAACTGTCGATCAACCCAGCACCTGCGCCACAAAAGGCGGCAATCATGTAATCATATTTATCACATGCTGCTTTTTTCATCATGTAGTCAGATTGTATCCGTTCGCTAAGCTGTGTACGCTCTGAACCAGTCATTAAATTTTCAAATGGATCTCGAGATAAGTCGATATCATTTTTTTCTGCGTAGACTTCAATATTATTAAGATATTCTTCCCATTCACAATTGTCATCAACTGCCACTGTTTCAAGCATTTCTAACTGATCTACTTGGATACTAGACTTTTCTTTCGCAGATAATGCCGTTAATTCAAAACCAAATTCAAAGTCTTCCATTGTGAAAGCTAGGGGCTCAATATTTTGTTGCTGGCATAAGAGCTCCGCTTCCATTAGTATGACATCCAAATTTTCAAGATTATTTGAATTCAGTTCCGATAAGTGTTCCAAGGAAATATTAATTTGTGAAAGTTGGTTATTTACATCAGTTTTTTGATGCTTTTGGACTAATAGCACCTTTCCTGCATTATTTATAAACTCTTCATCAATTCGTTTGTCAGACATTGAATACCCCTCTCAATACTCGCAATAGATCTTTTTATACACCGCTGTGAATTAATTAATTAAGTCTTTAAATAGATTTTTAGCTGTTCCTTTTATAGAAGCAAACGCTGCTGAAGAGACATCCAAATAGCCAATATTTTCAAGAACTGAATATAACTGCTCATAGGTATTCAAAGGTAGTTTACCACTTAATAAATAAATTATTCGGACCCCACCATCATCAACAATTGTTTCAGTTTCAATATAACAGGCTAAAACGAATGTCTTTAATTTTTCCTTTGTTGCTTCTTTCGTTAATTCTTTTAAACGAACAGCATCAAGTTTAGGTGGTAATTGGGCAATGATTGATTCAATTTCTGCATGCGTAATCTTTTCTGTTGTTGTTTGGGCTCCTTTACTTAACATCCCGAGCATTGCTGATATTTTTTCAATTTTCATGGTGGATTCAGTGCCATTTTTAATTTCTTTCATTAGCTGCGTAGAAATTTCATTAACATCTTCAATTAAATAATTCAGAGATTTTTGGGCGTTTTTGATGATTGCCTGCAGCATTAATTCACGTTGTTTATTGTTCTCCAGATCACTAAGTCCCGTTATTGTTTTTATCCCCTTGTATGCGCCAACACCAACAATAACAACGACGCCTATTCCTGTCACCATTCCGGAGAGACCTAATAGGCCACCCATACCAAGCGTCGCCAAGCCTGACGTAATACCTGCTGCACTCATACCAACTACCGATCCGGAAAAATAAATAGCTGCCAAAGGCACCCCTACTGCACCTGCTTTTGCTGCTATCTCTTTCATCGACTTTGTTATTTCCGAATCATTTTTACGCTGTGCTAGAATTTCTTCATCATTTTTTATTGCCAGCATCATCAGATCAATCTGTTCATCATTAACCTTAAACTGCTGTTGCAATGTCGTAAAAAACTTATTTTGCGGCCAGCATTCATACTCGTTTTTTATTCTGAACAAGTAAATCATATCTTTTAGCAATGATTTTTTTATTATCTCAAAGCTACCTTCCGGTACATTTTCTTCTAAATACCTTACTAAGTCATCACTATCTTCTCTATTATCCGTTTGATACATATAATTTCGGAGTTCAAGCCGATCCAAAGAATCAAGTTCAATTCTGACAATCAATGAAAGTATTTCAGCATATTCTTGTGAATCAATTATGTCATCGTCAGAACAAGCAAAATTGCAAATAATTTTCAAGTACGCTTTCTTAATCTCATTCTCCATTGATTCCAGAGGCATTGTCTGGGATGTGGTTTCAAATTTATTTTCCTCACCACTCGCTTCAAGAATACCATTAATCAATTTTGCAAACTCTTTGAAACTTATATTCGTCAGACAAGAAGTCAATGAAGTCTCAATATCATCAACTTGATGTAATATCACTTCTTCCTTGATATCAACTTTCCCATTATCCTTTACTTTTCTTATGCTTTTGTACTCTGCTGATGTTATGTTTTCAAATTTAAAGCTTTGTGGTTTTTCCAACATGCCACGTACATGAACCGAATCACCCAAAAATAAGCAACCTTCTTTTGCACTACCAAAAATTGATGTATCAGCAATAGCTAATACATACTCATGATTAACACCAGGTGCTATACCTGAAATAGCATTGTTCAACATTTTTTCTGGAATTTCAGGCGCAACATAAACCTTGTCACACAAACATGAGGCGTTTTCTTTAATATAACTTTCTACAGACATTTAATACTCCTTTATTTGTTTATTAATTTGTGCTATGTTATCTTTCACCATCCAATTTTAAAATATGACTTTATTTGATTTATGTTAAGTTGAGGTAGGTACCGAAAAGCCCTTTTTGGGTACTATTGATTCTTTTCGTGACGTTTTGCAGTATTCCAACAAATTGGCGGTTACCAGATGGTATTGCATTTCATAGTGACTTCAATCTTTGACTGACCATCTTCGGTCTGGTATAAGAGTCTTTCTGATAAGTTCATGGTTCAGCTCCCTTTTATTTTTTACTGATTCACTTTCACAAACAAGTTATTTAAGGCAGGCACTGTCAGTGTAATCAACCATTGACCTGATAACCGATCATAAATAAAGCCGCCTCAATTGCTCGCATTTGCAAATCTCTATCCATTTTATTGAATTTGGATTCTGTTTGATCAGTGATTTCTCTCAGTAGCCAGTTCGCCCGGATATTGTTTTCAATGTGTCGTTTGGGATTATTATTCAATTCAGGAAAAGTATATCTGTCACTGCCTGGATTACGCCGGTTCTCAGAACTGCGTTTATAGGTGCTTTCTTTTCCTTTTCCCCAGGCAAATGCCAGTTCAACCGGAACCGCTTCCAATGAATAGTCTTCACAGAACTTATTTACTAGAAGCCCTAAAGCGGCACCGACTCGACCATCGTATATAATAAAATCATCAATACATAAAGAATAGATTTTTGTAAATCCAGAATTCATAATCATCTCACGTTGATAATAGTCATCGGATGACCGATCCTCAGCTACGCAGTTTTTAATTTTCTTTAAATAGTGACAGATACCATTTCCAAGTCCTTCGACTCGTTTATCATTACTACGCAGTACACCGCCCCACTGGAAAATCGAACAGCAATGTTTTTGACAGGCTTCAGAGTCGGAATCCTGAATGCTTCTTCTTAATCCATGAGACAAACTTGATAATGCTAACGCACTTCTATCAAATGTATTACCGTTAACGATTTTTCCGTTGGTGGGATCGTTATAGCTGAATGACCAGCAATAATTTTCATAAGCTGAATAAATGGAATTACACTTCCATTGCATAATGGGCCTCTTCATCGTATAGCCATGAGAAAATGAATTTGCTTGATCCATCTTCGTTTCCAACCAATGCATAAAGTTCTGAACGGAATTGGCAGTTAGAAATTCATTCTTTTTCAATGATTCATGTCCTTTCAGGTATGTTGCAGAGTCTTTTTTGACAGAAATATTTAGTATACTATTTTGTGTGACGGTCGATACGCCCCTTGTCCTGTCACAGCGCAGTCTTCGCTGCAAATCTTTTAATCAATAACGCTGTTGCTATCAATAAGGGAAATACAAATTTCAAGAAAAATTATAAATACTAGAAGCGTCCGTGATTTTTCAATAAAACCAGCTGATAAGTTAAGTAAGCTTGACACCAGAACTCTGGTTAAGTGAGCCAGACACCATCATTTTTTTAGAGTTCTTTTTCTTATTCTTTTTCTATTGTTTCTTTCTATTATTTCTTTTGGATTTACTCCAATTAACATCTCCAACTCATCTTTAAATGAAATTTTAGATGTGTATAAAGCAATATATGCATTACCTATTGCTCCATAAAATAAATGCATCTCAGGATTATCGATACTACCAAACTTTAATACATGGCTTTGAGAGATTCCTGGATAGGGGTCGATATAATAAATTCTCTTGATACCTAATTGATACGCCTTTTTTGCACATAATTCGCATGGACTCGCAGTTGTGAATAAGAAACTACCTTTTACACCTATACCACCATATTTTGATATTTGTAGAAAGGCATTCTCTTCTGCATGAAGTGCCCTTGTATAAACTTGGTTCTTTTGACACTTCATACCATTGTATATATCTTTAAAACAATATGGATGATTACGTCCATTTAGTTCTTGATATTCAATTTTATCGTATACTTTTTCAATTGTATCAGAAAACTCACAATCTGTTATTTCGTAATTGCTGTACGATTCTTTGTCTTTATTTTCTAAATACTGTTTAATATCCCTTAAGTTGCATGATACTTGTCCCTTTGGAACCTCATTCCAACCAACTGATTTTATAGAATAGTCATCGCCTGTTACAACTGCACCAACTTGTCTAGAAAGACATCCCGAATTTAATTTTACATTGTAAGCAATTTGCATGCATCTCTCTATATGAGAAGGTGTAACTAAGCCAGGATGACGCATTAAAATAACATATTTCAATAATTGTCTTGTTAAAAAATAATAATTGAAATTTTTACGATCCGGATTATAAATATGAATATCTGATATTTCTAGACATGCTAAAATATTTTGCTTGTAAAATATTTCTTCACGTTCTAGCTTTTTGGGATATTCCGTTTTATCCAGACTTAGAATTTCGTCGGCACCTAATTTAGATAATCTTTTTCTCCTTGATACATCATCTGTGTTTACAGAAATTAAATAAAAAGCACTATAACGTTCTTTGAAAAATGTTGCTTCGAAAGGATTTCTTATCGCATCAATACAAATTAGGGTATGTTTGTTCTTCGTTTTATTAATTTTCCGAATTTCTTTTATTAAAGTATTTGTCCGTTCTGCCAAAGCAAATATTTTTTTTGGTTTAAATTCAGATTCAAAAGGATCGCCTGATGCTCTAATATTATTGCCTATTTTCTGAAATACATATGTGTATAATTGAGCATCCTTTTCATTATCTCTTATAATATGAACTGCTAGAATTTTTTTCAGTCTTGAAGCTATTGGTGGAATTCCATCTATGAATGTATTGTATAATTTACAATCAACTATTTTCTCATAATCAATAGAATCAAGATCTTCCTTTATTTGATTTATTTCTGTTTTTAAAGCAGAAAGACTCTCTATTATCTTTTCTTCAGCATCAGTTTTTTTTAAAGTACTAGCTAAATAATTTAGAAACTCTTCGTATCCTTTTTCAAATATGTAGGATGCAATAATATTACTGATTGAAATAACTTGAAATGGTTGCCATTTGTTTTTGGGCTCATTTACATATTTATACAATATTGAATATTTTATCTCCTCGCTATCCTTAAAATCATAGTTCTTTGGAGTTCTTAATTTTAATTTTTCGAATTTGGGCTCCTCTAAAATATCTGCAACTGTTGTGCAACCAGAACCTGTTCTTCCTGTTAAACCAATAATAACAAAATCCTCTTGATCTTCATATATTTTATTTATCGCCTCACGCGTTTTCATAATAAGATTTCTCCTTCATTCTTTGATAATTTCAAACATTTTTCATAGAACTTTTTAGATTCAACAAAAACATTTTGCAGTATTTAGTATAAGTGCTTTAACGTATAACCCATTATCTTATTATATTTCAGAAGCTTGTTTATCAAATTTTTCCATAGCTTCGTCAATACATTAGCAGGACGTCATATCTCGATTAAATTAATCTTTATGCACATGTTTTATAGCATGGATACGTCGTGAATTCTCAATAAAACCAGCTAAAAAGTCATTAAAGTTAAGTGGTATCTGGCACGGTCATGCGCCTATTTTTTATTTTTGAGTTTAGATTTCTCCACTTCTAAAGCAATCAATTATCAATGAAAATTCATGTTCAAAATAGATATTTAACACAAGTAGTCTATAATATTATTCTTAAGCTAAATGAACCAGTTACTGTCAGATAATGATGTTTGAATTTCATAGAAACCGTCCCCTCGACTCGAACGTTAGCGAGTTATAACTACATTATTGAATTCTGTGTAAGTTAATGGAAGATTTTCTTTTGAAATTAACATATATTTATCATTATGTAAAAACAATTGCTTATCAATGATTTCAGCATTAAATACAATTGCTGTATCACTATAATCAACGACTATAGCTTTTATTAATCCATTTTCTTCTAAAATTTGATATGTTGATTGATTTGTTGTTCTAAAATAACCTATTCCAGTCGATATAGATGCACATACCGCCATTATTATAACAATTACGATGAGTTTATTATAACTGACTTCAAGAAATTTATATGAATAATATGCTACAGTGTCCTTGTATTTATTTTCAGGTATTTTTTCTTCTATGTCTGGTTTTTTTAGATTATTTTTCTTTTTTAAAACAAATTCTATGAGTATCGCTACAAAAGTAATGCTTATCATTGTCTGTAATGTATAGTAACCTAAAGCTTGAATAAAGAACATTAACCCGAACAACATGATAACGAATCTATCAAAACGAAAACGGTGTATATCCAAAATTTGATCAGCTTTATACATCGAATAACAGCTTACAAAGCTTGTAAGTATAAGCATTAAATAGGTAATAATATAACAATATGACATCAAATCAATTTGAATCATTGTATTTGGCAGTCCTAAATATAACAATTTACCTGATTGAAATCCATATAAACATATGAATGCTAAAGTAGTAAGTACCGTAATAATTACTCCACTGTTTTCAAGAATTTTTTTTATTAAAATTTTATTGCTTTGGCATTGGTTTGTCGTTTTTTCTTTAGCCTCAAGAATCGCATCTAATTTTGTTTTTTCTTCTATCACTGAATCTTCATTCATCTTCTATCACCTCGTATAATATGTTTATCACCAAGATTTTTTTCTTGGCATAAGCATTTCATTACATTCCTTTCTTTGAAATTCTACTACTTAGTTACAATATGACGATTGAAATAACTGAATATTCCGCTTGAATAGTGCACCCTTTTTCGAAGCCAGTGCAGTAGCATTATAATTATTTTATTCACGAGTAATTGTGTAAATACAATTATAGTTAAGGTGTCAAAACTCAACGGAAACATTAAGCAAACAGTATATTGATTAAAAAGTAAGTTACAAGTCTGTATATTGTATGAAAACATTGTCTAATTTGCTTTTGGCACCCTAACAAATTATGGAAGTCGATAATTATGGTAAATTATCTAGAAATAATCCGGCTGAAAAATCAGGATTATAGTAACACCAATATTGCTACCAGTACTGATAGCTCACGTAATACCGTTGTTGAAGCTTGACAACTAGCACAGGATAAAGATATAAATGGCCGATACTAGATGAACTGACCGATCCAGATATGCAGACAATTCTTTATCCCTGTCGTGCCTGCATCAATGGCATAAAACTTTCTGTCTTTGAAACTATTCATAATGAACTCGCCAGACCCGGTTTAACTCTTTCCCTACTTTGAATGGAATACTGCGAGCAGTAAAGAAATGAGCAAGTTATTCTTTACCAACATTCTCAATTTAATAAGAAGTACCATGCCTTTGCTGCATCTATAAAAGCGACACTGTTTCATTAAACGTAAGCCAGTTTAACTCATGGACGTCAACTGGGCGGGGGGAACACAGATTCATAAGCATAGTCGCCGTAGACCTGCATAAACCAGACGCCCAGGTTGTAGGCCATTTCCAGCAGAATCACCGCATCATCATAGGAATCGTAGCCTTGATGAACGGCCTTGCTTCGGGCTTTACGCAGGGCGTAAAAAATGTCGTCAATTCCCGGAGCAATCAAACCTTCTTTTTTTAAAACTTTGATCCGGTTGGCATGGGTGTTTTCCATTAACGGAGGCTCGACATTGTCAAGCTCCATCATGAAATTGACGATGGTTTCCCCGAAGAGACCCAGCTTGATAATACAGGAGTTCCCGTCGGTATACAGGTAGTCTTCGGCCAGACTTCCCATCATCGCCAGTGCCGGAAAGTGATCGCCTAAAAATTCATAGTTTGATTTCATTGATTATCCCCTCAGTCAAGTCGATGTAATCGTATTTAATGGAAATATTGTATCACTAAATTGTTGTCAGGGAAAGATTAATAAGCAACAAAAAAACCAGAATCCAAGTTGTTAGTCTTGGATTCTGGTTTTTTATGGTCATTTTACTTTCAACCGGCCAGAACGTTGTCAATTGACCAGTCGGTTGCGCTTTCTAAAAATGCTTAGCACTTAAACGCGTAAAGTCTTTAGCGCCCCACTCCAGGCAATGACCTGATCAAACACGTCATTCAGAGCACTTTCGTTGCGTGGGTCTGGTGTGAACACGTTCATGTTTTGGAAATCAGTAAAAAGATTGAGCATCACTTGGGCCCGAACATCGGCCATATGGAGTTCCGCGGCCACCAGTCGAAGCGCTTCAACTGACCGGGTCCCACCGGCACTGCCGTAAGCGACAAATCCCACGGCTTTGTTTTGCCATTCCACATTCAAATAATCAATGGCATTTTTTAAGGCCCCGGGAATGCTGTGGTTATATTCAGCTGTGACAAAGATAAATCCGTCAAATTCACTGATTTTCTTTGACCAGACTTTAGTATGTTCTTTGGTATACTGCTGCATCATCGCCGGATTCGGCTCATCTAGAAGGGGCAGATTGTAATCCGCCACATCCACTAACTCAAAGGTGGCATCGGTTCGTTTCTGGGCCAGTCCATTAACCCATTTTGCCACCGCTTCCCCATTCCGACCCGGTCGGGTGCTGCCTAATATTATCCCAATTTTTGTCATTGTAATCCTCCTCGATTTTTAAATATTCGATCAATCTTAAATCAATCTAATATTAATATACCTTATTAAACCGAAGATAAACGCTGGAAATAAATAAAGTTAGATGTGTTTGGTACCTGGGACTTCTTATCTCACAATCAAAATCAAAAGCGTACCGTTTGCAAAACGATTGTCTTACAAAAAGACGCTTTTACGACGCCTTTTTTGTAAGAAAGGATGCCTTTAATATTTGTCCAGGTCCCGATCGCCTAAATCAATAGTCGGTTCTGACTGTCTTTTTAATGATTCCTGGTGGGGTTTGGCCGCCCGGGTGTTTGATTTTGTTTTGGTTCTGAGCTTAAAGGTGTCAACCTGTTGTTTAAGCAGCTCAGCCTGCCCAGAAAGTTCTTCACTGGCTGCAGCACTCTGTTCGGCAGTTGCCGAGTTCTGTTGGACCACATGAGCTACCTGTTCTACCCCAGTGTCAATCTGGGCGATGCCGGATGCCTGTTCATTGGAAGCAATGGCAATGTTTCCGACAAGGGTGGTAACCTGTTCAATGCCTTCCACAATGTCTTCCAGAGCCGCGGCTGTATTATTCGCAATTTTTGTTCCTTCCTGAACATTATCGATGGAGCCTTCAATTAAGACCGTGGTTTCCTTGGCGGCTTCTGCACTTCGGACAGCCAGGCTTCTGACTTCCGCGGCAACTACGGCAAAACCTTTGCCGTGTTGACCGGCCCGGGCAGCTTCCACAGCGGCATTAAGGGCCAGAATATTGGTCTGGAAAGCAATATCATCAATGACTTTGATGATTTTTGAAATGTCATTGGATGATTGGTTGATGGCTACCATAGAACCCTGCATTTTTGACATCTGTGCATTGCCTTTAGCAGCATGATCTTTTACGTTGTCTGCTAATTCTCTGGCTTTATTGGCATCAATGGCATTATTCTTGGTTTGGTTTGCTATTTCGGTAATGGAAGCAGTTAATTCCTGAACTGCGCTTGCCTGTTCGGTGGAACCTTGAGCCAGCGATTGACTTCCCGCGGATACTTGGCCGGCGCCGGAGGCAACTTGTTCTGCCGCCACATTGATATCGCCCATGACATCGTTTAGCGAAGCAATAATCACGTTAATGGCATTGGAGATAGTGACAAAATCGCCCCGGAATTCCCGGGCATTTTCGATATCCAGATTACCCTGGGATAATTGCTCAATTTTATCTGTAATTTCACTGACAACCATATCCAGACGACTGGCAGTGTTGTTCACGGATTGTTTGAGACCATCGATATCCCCTTTATAATTCCCAGTGATCCGTTCCTGAAGGTTGCCATTTGACATCGCATCCATAACAATCATAACTTCACTCAGCGGCTTGGTGATTTCTTCAATAATGGAATTCATGCCACCAGCCAATGATTTCCAGGCTCCATTTAATTTGCTGAGTTCTGTCCGGGCTTTAAGATTTCCATCATTAACCGAACGGGTAACCATGACGCCCTCATTAAGTACCTCACTGATGGTTGCTTTTACCGTAATTAAACTATTGTTTATTTCGTTAAACTCAGCATTGACTTCACTGGTATATTCATCGGCGGCACCGATATTTAGGTCAAAGTCCAGATTTCCTTCGCTTAAATAAATCAGGTTATTAGCCAGTCGGGTGACTTCCGTTTTGGTATAGTCACTGACTCTGATAATCGGAGTTAAATCGGTTACGATTTCCACAAAACCAATATTTTCACCTTTTTTATTTTTAAGGTATGCCGTATCCTGTTTATTGTTTCTTCCAACCCATTCAAAATAACTGTCAGGCAGGTTTTTATCAACCAACCGACGGATTCCACAACCTTCGGTCTGACAGATATTGGCGCCGGCATTATAGCAATCCATGCCACAGGCAGATTTTCGGTCTTTAATGACGCCGTTGGTAATCATCAGAGCTTCAAAGGACTTATTCATAAAGGTCCATTTCATATTATTATCGGTTACATGGACAGGGAAAGGAATACCGTCAATGATGGCTTCGTACCATAACATTTTATCTACAACCGTATCCAGGGTGGCATTGACGCCCTCAATAATTTCTTTAAAACCACCATCAAAGGCGTTGGCATCTCCTCTTGTTTCCCATTGTCCATTGATTGCCGATTGGGACAACAGAGTAGTTTCGGTAATCAACCCCCTGATGGTTTCGATGGTACGTTTGAGAGCCGGTGCGATTTCATCCTGGGGATCCCTTAATTCAATATTTGCAGAGACGTCACCATTTGAAATCTGGTTCATGGTGCCGATGACTACATTTTGCAAGTCATCCGCTAGTTGGTTCATGGAGATGGTCATTTCACCGACCTCGTCCTTAGATTCAATGTTCAACCGTACACCCAGATGTCCCTGAGTCATTTCCTTGATCATGTGATTTAAAGAAATGACCGGCTTTGTGATTTTTTTGGCCAGAATATAGGTGGCTAGACCGCCAATTAATAGGATTACTAAGGATGTAATCAGAATGATATTTCTCAAATTATTGATGGGAGCTAGCACATCGCTCTCAAATTTGACGACAATAAGGGTCCAATTCGATCCGGGAATGGGGGCAGTATACGCAATTTTATTTTCTCCCAGATAATTATAGGCAATACTTCCGGTTTGTCCCACGCCCAATTTCTTTATCGCCAACCCGAACTCTTTTAAGGGACCATTGGCTTCAATTTCATCAAATATATTCGTTCGATTCAGAATCAGCTGATCGTTGGGATGGGCCATGACAGCGCCGTCTTCATTAATGACCATCCCGTATTTTCTAACCCCGTCACCCATGCCATTGGTGATATCCAATAAGAAGGTGGGATCCCGACGACCGACCAGGAGGCCGACTACCTGCCCATTATTCTTAATTGGAGACACTTCAAAAACAGAGGGTTCATTGGTGACTTTGCTGATGACAACGTCGGAAATGGATGATTTTCCAGCAAAACCGTCCTTGTACCAGTATTCACCTTCTGATTTAAATTCCCCTCCGCCAATGATATATTTGCCATGGCCATTCATATCCATAACTGCAATATCCTGGTAACCCAAACGAGCCACATCTACCGATATGGAGGAAACTTGGGTATCCCAATCCATGGTGGCTGTTCGCGCCCGGAGACCAATTTCATCGAGTTTTCCAAGATTACCAGAGATTACAGCACCAATATGACCGGCACCTTCGCTGACAAAAGCCTCATCCTGTTTATTTGATTCATTCGTCAAAGCAGCCGAACTGATAGTGATAGCGATCAACCCTAATATGAGTACGACAGCGACCAGAATCAAGGTAGTGAATGCAAGTAATTTTGTGGACAAACGCATGCCAACTTGTGTATGCTCTTGTTCGTTTTTATTTGTATTCTTCATTAGTCCATTCCTTTCTAAGCTAAAATATTTTAACTATACACGTAGTTTTTTTATACTGAACTAACAACTAGCACTTTAGTCCAGCGTCAGTTTGATTTCTAAAAAAGCCTCCACAATGATAATAAATACCCACAGGAAGACTTTTTAAACAGTTTTAAATTTTTAGACTAATCGACTATTATTTGCATGGCTATTATTATTTTGGGGCAGTAATTTCAAAACTAGTTCATTGTCATAATATCGGATCCGGCAAATGCGAAGGGCAAACGATATTGGTTGCCGCCGAGATATTCGGCTGCAGTAAATTCCCGCCAGTCTCTGCCTTCATATCGGAAACTGAATTTATTATCACCTTGCGCTCCAAGGTCAACGTCGACGAGCATATCCCCCTGATTATTGCCATCAACCGTAAAATTACTTATTTTTATGGTTCCGCCATTTTCAGTTGTACTCACAACAACGAAATCTCCACCGGCTGTAGATAGGGGCTTTGGTATGTATTCACGGAAGGTCGTTTGGGCTATTTGCAGTGCGCTGCCGGTGTCTTCTTTGTACCAGACTCCAGATAATCTGTTGATCAATTCTTCAGCGGTGAGGTTGCTGTCTGGGCTGGTAAGGATGTATTTGCCTGCTAATACCGAGCTGGACACATCTTTGGAATTGACTTCAATCACTTTAACCGTCGTTTCGCCGATGGGGAGACTAATGGGACTTGTATATTCCGTCGAGTTTTTTTCCGGGACGTTGCCATCCACTGTATAGAATAGTTTATCAGTAGCATTACCTTTAATAATTTCCAAACTCTGTGTTCCCTGATAGGCTCCGGGAGCCAGATTGTAGCTTGGATTCTTAGCAACATAATTTTCTTTTTCGGTAATGTAGCTTTGATCCCCTGTTTTTTCAGCCGCTTTTTCCAATAATGCAAGTATTTCAGCTTCGGATTTTCCTGATGCGACATAGGAACTAATGAGTTCATCATACAACTTTTTTAATTCTTCTTTATCCGTGGTATTCTCAATTGTTTTATCATCTGAATTCTGATTCGAATTTGACGTGGTAAACTGATTGACAAGGAAAAAAGCCAGGACGGCAAGAAGTAATATGCCACCAGCGATTCCTAAAATGATTATTAATTTCTTTTTACCTTTTGGATGAGGGGGTATTTCTTTCGCCAAACTTTTTTCTCTTGTTTTTTGATTTTTTGAATTCATTTCTTCTGCTGGCAATTCGTCTTTTGGCAATTCGTCATTGCCTGGAACTGATTCAATTTTTCCCGTTACTTTTTCTTCATCATTCATAATGATTTCTCCTTATTTGGATTTAATTAGGGGTAGAATCAAACATTTAAGCGTCAACAAAGAATTAATACTTTTTTTGTATTTTATAGTATTTTTATTGTTATATCAACAAATATTTATTACTATTTAAGTTCACTTATCACCGTCTGTTTGAAAATCTTTCTAAATTTTCAATAAAGTTAAGAATCTCCATAATTCCTACATAATTAATCTGTATTATAGGCAAAGAAATTAAATTTTAGGAGGAAAAACACTATGGATATGACCCATTACATGTCATTATTGACAAGCAACCAACCATGGAATTTATTAATCTTCATGGCGATTCCGGTAATTTGCGCAGAAACACTGACGATTTCAGAATTCTTTATCATCTTTAATCGGCTACAAACGGGAAGATTAAGGACCTTCAACAAAGCCGTTGGCATCTTTGCCGGACTGTATTTTACAGGAATTTTTATTTACTTATTTATTGCCGCCGTTATTCCCATAACCACGACCGGTCAATGGCATACCTGGGTCGATGTTGTCGCAGTCGGATTTTATTTGTTGGGCGTAATATTTCTTCTTCCAATTGCCCTAATGGAACTTGGCATCCTATTTAAAGGTAAAACGAAAGAAGAAAAAATGAAGATCCATTTTATTCTTATTTCAGGCTTTCTTGTAACCGCACATATTGCCATGATCTTCGGCATGGTTAATCCTGAAATTATAAGCAGTATGTCAACGATGCCAATCATGTAACTATATGAATGATGGTGCTCTATTAATTCAAACTGAATTATTTGTTTTTAGTTACCCTTTCGTACCCGCTTCTCAATATCAGTAAAACAGCAAATAGAATGAGTATCACATTTATCCAGACAAAACTAGGCGGGAAAAAGGTAAATAAGTAATAATCCCTCATATTGTATGCCAGTTCAAAGGGGACTTCCGTATAAAGCATTGAAAAATATAAAGCCATTAAAAGCAGACTGCCAATGCCAGATATCAAATATCTTTTATTGCGTTTTGCTTTCTCAGCGAGCACGAGTTTGCCCTTTTTTAATTGCAGAAGGAAAGCACCTCCAAAAATCAGGAGTATCACAAGCAGTCCGGTTGTAACGTAAGTGATCATCTTGGTTATTTGAAGCATAAACGTATCAACAACCTTTTCCCCCAGGACATTTTTGCCCCATTTTTCCATCAATTCATAGGTCAGATAATACGCTTTATCGGAGTTTGTCAAAATAACGATCCCGTTCTGACTCGTTGGTTCCATGACCAGCTGGGCATTCCATCCGGTTAATGTCCCATTATGCTCATAGACGGTTTTGCCGTCTATGAGTGTCCTGGGGATGATGCCCAATGCGTATTCTCCCCCGGCACTCTCGGTATTTTTTTGCGGTTGAAACATTTCCCTGTTTCCGTTTTGATAGTAGTTAATCAGTGCGATTGTAAATTTTGCCAAATCTCCGGCGGTCGTCGTCACTCCGCCGCCGCCATTCATGACAATTGGGGTGATGGCAATTGGCTTGTTTATTCCCGCATAGGGTACCGCCAATGAACCGTCACTGGATTCATTATCGTAGTTTGTATCATTCATGCCGAGGTTTTTAAAAACAGTGTTTTTCATATAGTCTTCGAATTTTTCACCAGTTACTTCTTCAATAATTAACTGGCAGATTCCAAATCCAGCAAATTCAGAATATTCAAAAACCTCGCCGGGTTCTCTTTGAAGCCTGATATTCCGATCCCTCAGCACATCTTCTATGGCCGGCAGCGGATAGTTATAGCCGCTCTCGTCACTGCCGGTGATGCCGCTTGTGTGGGACATCAAGGTTCGGAGGGTGACCTTGTTTTCATCAAACTGGGTATCCGGCAAGGTCCATTTTGTCAAATAGGTGCTGACCGGCGCATCCAGATCGAGTTTTCCCGCGTCAACTAATTGCATCACTGCATAGGCGGTTGTGGTTTTGGAGATCGAAGCGATTTTGAACTTGGTTTCATTTCCAACCTGAATTTTGCTTTCAACATTTGCATAGCCATAATTTCTTACTTCGGCAATCTTACCGTTTTCAATTATCGCCACCGCTGCGCCTTGAGGACTATATTTTTCGACTATCTTGTCGATGTAATCTTTATCTTTATTTATGATTATATTGACGCCACCGTAAACAATTGCTATCGATGCAATAATGGCGATAATACCGATGATCCATTTCTTTTTTTCTGTCATTATGCTCACCTCTTATACTATATAATTTATTTTGCTAAAATGCGTTGATCAAGAAATTTTTCAAATACCGTCAGCAACCCTGTTAAATCCTGATATGATTCCTCCGACATTTCTCTTAGTGTTATGAAGACCTCATCATTTGCTTGTTTATGAAATTTTCTGTGTCCATCATAAGCTTTTTTTCCCATTGGCGTGAGAATCAAAGAGACTTCAGCATCTGATGTTTTAGAAACTTTTTTCTCTACCAGACCTTTTTCTACCAACTTGTAAATCATCTGAGATACTGCTCCTTTTGTTTTCCTCTTACTTAATGCAAGTGCAGTAATATTAATTCCATCGTTATCCCCGATTGCTTCAATCGTATGGATTTCAACCTGACTTAGCATATTACCAGTTCCATAGTCTCTGCACTTTTTTTCTGTTTCCATATACTTATAAATAATTCTTTCCATGGTATTAGCCACCAATGTATAATCTCTCATCATCAAACTCCCTTATATTGTTATAGCCATTTATCAATTGCTGAGTATAGTATGTATACAGTATAGATTATATACATCATACCTGTATCGATACATTATGTCAATTTTTTATATTTCTTATTGATGGAGTCCAGAGTAAATCAATCTCCATGAGAAATAAAACTTTTGAATATGACAACCTACTGAATGAGGCAACGATACCTGCTCAGATTCTTTTTCAATTGAAACACTCCATTTCCTTAATTTTCTTAATTTTCACATTCTGTTGACATTGTGTTCACATTGATCGGTTATTCTTTAAATATTAAATCACTTCAGCACTGCACCGGGAATTTTTGAAACGATTCGAGTCATCAAACAATTCCTGATTCACTCAAATAAAAGTGATGTTGCATTCACAGCGTTGTGGCTGCAAGAAATATCAAAGGAGAACGATAATGAAAAATTTATCTAGGAACAGTCAATCCCAGTCGCTTGTCATTGAAAAAGGCGTCCGTTCACTTCAGAAAAAAATAAGTACCAATCATCAAAAAATAAAAGCAGCTGCAGCAGACAAAAAAAGACAAGGCAAAAGAAAAACAACCGCATTTGATATGCTTCAGTTAGCCAGTTATTTATGGACAATGAATGATTTTGGAGATAGCATCATCAAATAATACATCCCCAATAAAAAAAAGCAACCCTCAAGGACCGAGCTCTGTACGATACAGAACTCAGTCCTTGAGGGTTGCTTTTTTTTGCATCCGCTTAGGGATTGGTGATTGCCTGTCCATCCGCCCACTGGGTAATGGTTTGGTCCTTCGCATACTGATAGAGATTCACGGTTTCAATGGCGGAATCGGCCTTTTGAGGCGAAATCACCACAAAGGTCATCGAGGGATTCCCGGGGGCATGATCAATCCAGGTACCGCTGTTGGCATAGATGGTTTTCTGACCGGCCAGATTCGTCATCGGGGCGATCCGGGCATGATGGGTGTGTCCGAAGACCACAATGCGTTTGGTTGGGTCCGTATCAAAAATCTGGGTCTGAGCCTGGGAATCAATAAAGGCACTGTCCGCTGATTTGGCAACCGCATCCGCAACCGGAATATTCACCTTCACCCCGTTGATGGACTGGCGTTCATCCCAAGTGCTCTGGATGTCTTTATACAGATTCATCGACAGGGTGCCATCATCATTCTGGTGGGGCAGCAGATCATCAACGGCATAGGTCTGAGTATACCCGTCAACATTTGTTTTGATGACGGGATCGGCGTAGCTTTCTTTAATTGGTATGGCGGACAGCAAGGCTTTCCAGACCTGAGCATAGCGATAAATATTCAGCTGGTTGGCATCGTCTTTATCCACCTTTAAATCTGGGAAGGTGTTGGTAGTTTTGGGATATCCTTCAGCAACTGCCGATGATCCGATCCGGGCATAGAAGTAAGCCGGCGGCAGAATCGAGGTGCCATTTTGGGTAATTTCCCGGTTTGAAATGGGGTCCGGGGCCGAGTACAAATCATACCGGTGGCCATGTTCAATGACAATTTCTGAATTGGTTCCGGTGACGTAGGAACCCAGCCCCAGCATGCTGTCCCGGGCCTGGTTGATGCCGGGGAAAATCCGTGCAATATCGGCATCGGTTGCCAGCAGATCATGGTTCCCCGGGATATAGGTGACTTTGATCTCACCGCCCTGAATGATCGCATTGATAGCGTCAACCACGGTTTGATTGTTTGCCGCCACTGCATCATAAAATGCAGACTGGGAATCCGGCATGATATAATCCATGGGAAGCATCCAGAAATCAAGGAAATCCCCGGCAATCACCAGTTCTTTCACATTTGGTGAGGCCTTCACCTGATTAAGATAATCAACCAGAGGCTGTCTGTTTGCCAGAGTCTCGGTATACCGATCATCGATCCCCAGATGGATATCACTGATCACAACAATTTGGGTTCGCTCGTTATTCAGATCTTTATTTCCAGCGAGGTTCAATTGATAATTTGTGGCAAAATAGCCGACAAAATTACTGGCCAGACTTGAACCGGATTTGGCTTTCAAATCACGGCTGATGGAAATTTGATATTCTTCCCCCTGGGTCAAGGCAGTCATTGCTTTATTGTTGATATCAATGACCTTGGGATCAGCCGCATCTATTTTGATGACGCCCGGTTCTTCTACCGTATTTCCGTTACCGTCGATCCGATAAAGTTTAACCGCATCGGCAATGGTTGTCGGATCAATCTTTTCGGTGAAGGTCAGGCTGATGGTTGTAACCGTGTCATTCAGAGTTGGATTATCCGGATCTTCGGTTGTTGCAATGTTTGGCTTAACAGTCATTATCCCGGGCTGTTTGGGCGACCACAGCATTAAAGCCAGAGTCACCAGCACAACAACCCCGACAATCAGCAGCAGTTTTTTCTTTTCATTCAAGATCATATCTCCTCCTCCTTTTCTCATTCTTTCTCATTTTCCAATATCAACCAGCCATTTTAAAATATGCGCGCAATGATCATAGCTATTTCCGGATATTCGAATTAATCTAACTTTTCAAAATATTATCGCAGCTAATTGTCGTTGCAGATCCATTCCTGACAGATTTTGACCCCTTCAGCAGCATTATTGGTAAAGGCATCGGCACCGATATAAGCACAGGCTTTTTTCGTAACCGGTATTCCTCCGATAACGATTTTAGATTTGATGCCAGCCTCCTTCATCCCATCCACCGTTTTTTTCATGGAATCGATCGCCGCAGTCAGGATGCCGCTTAAACCGATAATATCCGGTTGAATCTTCTGGGCCTTTTCGACAAAGGTCTCAATCGAAACGTCAATACCCAGATCATAGAGTTCAAAGCCAACGGTCTTTGCCAGGCCGATAAAAATATTTTTTCCGATATCATGCAAATCACCATGCACTGTCCCGATTAAAATTTTTCCTTTAACTTCAGTTTGATAACTGCACATGACCGGCTTCAATAAATCGATTACATATGTTAATAAATTACCGGCAAAAATCAGGTCAGCAACAAAATATTCACCTTTTTCATAATTCTCACCCACCGTACTCATGGCTGCCTGACAGACTTCCAATACTTCCATGGCTTCCTGTTCCGTGGGATTGGAAGATACGAATTCCTGTAAAATTTTCACCACTTTTTCATCTTCCAGTTCGCCCATTGCCAATGCTAATTTTTTTAAATCGATCATATTTATTCTCCGTTCTTTTGCAAATTCAAACTTTAAACTTTGTTATCTTCCAATATTAAATATGTATAATATTATCTCATTTTGATTTTAAATGCAACCTTTCTGGCAAAGAAGACCGAAAATAAAAAAAGCAACCAGCAAGGACTGAGTGCTGTATTGTACAGGGCTCAGTCCTTGTAAATTACTCTATCACCGCAAAAATCACCGTAAAAAGGCTGATCAGCCTTTTTGCGCTGAACGAGCAGACACGGTTATGTTAAACTAGCAATCCTACTTTTTTATTTAATTGATGCATCATAAATCGATTGAATCGATTCATCCAGCATGTTGTTGAATTCTTCTTCACTTTGGTTAACATTTAGCCCTTCGGTTAATGCTCGTGAGAAGCTTGCAATCAGTTTAGGATTCCTTGCCAGTTTTTCATTCGATTCTTTTCTGGAATATCCTCCCGATAGTGCAACCGTTCTTACCACGTTTGGCTGCTTCATGATCTCTTCATAGAAATTATCAACTTCCGGTAGGGTAAGTTTAAACATCACCAGACAGTTAGCATCCAATGTTTTCAGATGTTCTAGAATTTCTTGTTTAAGAATTTCTTCCGCCGCTGCTTTATCAGCCATATGAATATCGATTTCCGGCTCTAAAATAGGAACAAAACCGGCCGCTGCAATGGCTTTGCCAATTTCAAACTGTTGATCAATAATTGCTTTTATGCCGATTTTATTCGCTTCTTTTATAACCGAACGCATTTTAGTACCAAATATATGACGTTCTTTAGCGCGACTCAGCAAATCATCAAGATTTGGAATCGGTTTCATTAATTGAACACCATTCTCTAAATCAAGTAACCCCTTGTCCACTTTTAAAATGGGTAAGATTCCTTTCGTTACCCAAAGATAATCTGCGCTGTATTTTCCATCCACTTTTGAATCCATTGTTTTTTCAAACAGGATCGCAGCAAGAATTCTTTCTTTGGTAAAAACCGGGCTTTCCATAATCCTTGATCGCATGTCGTGAACCAATTGAAACATCTCCGTGTCATCAGCATAGGCTTCTTTGGGGATTCCATAAATTGCAAGTGCTTTAGGTGTGCTGCCACCGCTTTGATCAAGTGCCGCGATAAAACCGTTGTCATTTTTCATTCGTTCTAACTGTAACATATTCATAAATACACCTCCGCTTATTATATGTCTTTATTGTATTATACACCTTTTTAGAACTTTTAACACCACCCCAGAAGTAATCATTTACAATTTAGACTGGAAATGCTATAAAAACTTTTGTCGGAGTCTCACAATCTCAGTAAAATGGCCATGTCGCCATTGTCCAGAGCTTCTTTTACATCCTGCAAATCATCACATCACAACAGGAGTGCTCCTAAAGCGAATACAAAATCGGGATTATTATTCTCAATTACGACTTACGAACATTCCGGATAAATCGAAAGAATCCGCCAGATTTCATAAGTAATATCCTGAATCGAACTATTGAGTCCGCCCCGGAGCCAGACCTGGTACAAATTGATGATGCCGCCGGCCATAAAATGCAAATGGATAATGAATTCTGGTGTTTTTTTGATCTCCTCGGGAATATCCTGATAGTGGGCATAAAAAGTCCCACGGTTGATATCAGCCCGGGTGATAATATCCGTCACCGTTATTTTTTCCACATCTTTTTCCTGGATCAGTTCCAAAAAGGCCTGACGGATCATCCGCCGTGACCACGGAAATGCTGAATAAAATGGGGACCTCCCAGGGAGAATCCATGCTGCTGGTTTTCAATGATGAAAATCAACTTTCCGACAATGATATGAATGCCATCGAGACCGGCATCAATGAGCTCAATGCCGATCGGGCACAACTTCAGATCACCAATCTCATCGATTCATTCAGTACTCCGGAGGCAAAGGATCAGTTATTATCAGCCGATAATACCACTCTGATCATTCCCATTTCCTTTGAAAAGGGAACCCGAGACAACCAGACCGTCATCAAAGATTTTCAGTCAGCCACCGAAAAGCTGACCGTCACCCACTATTTTACCGGTGCCATATCGAATTCCTACGATATGAAGAATGTTGCCACCCATGATATCATTTTTACCCAGATCATCGTTTTGATGGCCATCTTTATCCTGCTGATCGGCGTGACAATATCATTTCGGATTCCGGCCTTTATTGTCGGTTCCCTTTTACTTGCCTACTATACCGCCTTGTCCGCAACGGCGTTTATTGCGAAATTTCTGTTTAGCAGTGCATCGGAAGGATTATCCTGGAATGTACCTTTTTTTTCCTTCGTGATGATTGCCGCCCTGGGGGTTGATTACAGCATCTTCCTGATGGACCGCTATCGGGAAGATCCGGATCTGCCGCCCAAACAAGCCATCGTGCTTGCCGCCAGAAACATCGGGGGCGTGGTGATGTCGGCCGGCCTGATCCTGGCCGGAACCTTTGCAACCCTGTATCCATCCAACATCATCGTCCTGATGGAGCTGGCCATTTGCGTGGTCATCGGCTTATTCCTGCTGGCCTTCGTTCTGCTTCCGGTAGCCATTCCGGCGCTGATTGCCCTGACCGATAATATTTCAACTAAAGAAAAAGCAACAATTTCAGCCGCAAAAAACGGAATTGATCAAACCCCTAACGCATCTCTGAACCCAGCTTTTCAGAAAGAAATCTGAATGCTTTTCTGATTTAAACTACCAGCTTGAGTTATCTTATTCAAGCTGGTGAGTGATTATGCTGAGGTAAAACTTAAAGGCATTTGGTGATCGTTGATGATATCACTAGTTAGTGATACAATCCTGGTAACAACCAATTGAAATCACTTAAAAATAGAGGAGTGAACGAACATGAATGAAAAAATGCCGGTCCTGTTTGTCGGCCATGGTTCGCCGATGAATGCCATTGAAAACAATGAATTTACCCGCGGCTGGGAAGCAATCGCTGCAAAAATACCAACTCCCAAAGCAATTCTGTCGATTTCGGCCCATTGGTACACAGAAGGTACCAAAGTAAACGATTCGGATAAACCCGAAACGATCTATGACATGTATGGCTTTCCGGACGAACTTTACAAGGTTGTCTATGACGCTCCCGGTGCTCCCGAGCTGGCTCATCTCACAAAAAATCTGATCACCCGAGCCGTTACGGTTGACAATACCTGGGGACTTGACCATGGTACCTGGTCGGTGCTGCATCGCATGTATCCGACCGCCGAAATTCCCGTCTTTCAGCTTAGTATTGATCTCAGCGCCGCGGCCGCAACCCATTATCAGATCGGACAGGAACTCCAGTCACTGCGAGATCAGGGTGTTCTCATTTTCGGCAGCGGTAACATCGTCCACAATCTGTCCCGGGTGAATTGGGAACTCAGCGGAGGTTATTCATGGGCTGACGAGTTTGATGCCTATATTAAAGAGTGCATTTTAAACCATCGCTATCAGGATGTCATCAATTACCACTCCGCCGGGGAATCATCAAAGCTGGCCTTCTTCACTCCGGATCACTTTTATCCCCTTTTATATGTACTGGGTGCTGCCGGTGATGATGACAACATTACGATATTTAATGATTCTCGCACCTTGGGTTCGATGTCCATGACCAGTTATTTGATCTCCGACAAAAATTCGATATAACGGTGTGCCGATGCTTTATAACCAAGAAGATAAACTTGATCTTGCCCTGCTAATCGCCATGAGCCGGACAACGCAAACACTCCAACGACGATCAGCAACTATTTTAAAAGACAGCGGCTTGACAATTACTCAATTTGGCGTCCTTATGTTTTCGGTTTCTAATCTGCCATCATTCAGCTGATGCAGTTTTACCATCACCAGTCTGGCAATGGGCTGGGCAATCAACGCCTCAACGGCAAATGATATCGCAAAATTTCGCGGCCATCTATAAAAAAACATCTGAATCGGCTCCATGCTCACCTGTCTGTTGCCAATCCAAGTGCCGATAACGGTCAGAAAGATTGACATCAAAAAGACATTGCATAAAATATTCACCACAATATGGGCCGCAAAGCTGTCATCCTTTTCGATGATTTTTCCGGTCATCCAGCCGGCTGGTTTATAGGTTATTAGCACCAGGGCGATGACAGCCATCCAAATAAAGGGAATTATTTTGATGGCCTCCGCCCATACAGCCATTCGAAAGCCCACTTCAAAGCAGGTAATCAGCGGGGCGATAATATTCACTGATAGCACGGATATTACCGCCATAAAAAGCGTAAATTCTTTTTTGTTACGCGGTAGTTTCATGTAAAATTCCATTGTTCATTTCCTCATTTCGTTTTTTTTTGAATTTTAGGCAAAAAATAAGCGTGAGACCAAATAAATGATCTCACGCTGAACAATTATACGCGCTAAAAATTTCAATACTTTTATTATAGCTGACATTCTAAATTTTTGTAAGCGATTTTTTTTTTATAACAATTAGTTTTCTTTCTTGACTCGTTATTCAATTTTAAATAGCTTCAGGGCCTGTTTCATCTTTTAATAAGCGTTGATTCTCTTTCCAGGCATTTACCATCTCGATCGTGACTGGTTCGCATTTTTGCTCATAAGTATCCAATTTATAGTTAATGACATCCAGGCTCTCCTGAATTTCAGCCATCTTTTTTTCCTGATCTTTTTTTGCGTCCAGTAAAATCTCTTTTCTGGCTGGCTTCGTGGATTCTCCCTGTAAAGCCAATTGAATATATTCGCGAATCGCTTCTAATGACATCCCGCCTCTTTTAAAACGCATCGCAAAATCAATCCAGTTTAATGACATCTCATCATAATCTCTCATCCCAGAGGCGGTTCTTGGCACTTCAGGAAATAAGCCAAATCGTTCATAATACCGTAAGTTATCAATACTAATCCCTGTTATTTCGGCTGCTTCTTTAATCGTCATCAGTAATCGCTCCTTTCTCTCGCTCTGGTTCTGACTTATGTAAAGATATTTTATTTTAAAAATATACTATTATTGAAGTATATAACTTTTTCAGACCTTACATTGAACTTTCAAGAATCTTCTGGCTAATCTCCAGCGTCAGGTCACCGGTTTCTGAGATAGCCGTCATGCCATGCGCCTTTAGTTGTTCCACAATCGCTGGTATTTTATCAGCTCCAATACCATACTCAGACAAATGCGTCTTTACACCAAGACTTTCAAAAAATCCCCGTGTTTTCTGAATTGCCTGATCAATTTTCTCTTCTTCGCTTCCCGTATCAATATGCCACACCCGTTCTGCATACTGCAACAGTTTTGCTCGTTTTTGTTCGCGTCTTACCACCAGTAACGAAGGCAGGATAATCGCTAAAGTCTGCCCATGATCGATCCCGAACATCGCCGTCAACTCATGACCAATAAAATGGGTTGACCAATCCTGTGGCACACCGCAGCCAATCAGACCATTTAACGCCATCGTAGCACTCCACACATGGTTTGCACGGGCATCATAGTTTTCAGGTTCAGATACGGAGGTTCCCCCGATTTCAATCAATGTCTGCAATATTCCCTCAGCCATGCGATCCTGCACTCTGCCATCAACGGGAAAAGTTAGATACTGCTCGGTAACGTGGATAAATGCATCGATCACTCCGTTGGCAACCTGTTTTTGAGGCAGGGTAAACGTAATCGTCGGATCGACAACTGAAAACTTCGGGAAAAGCAATGGACTGGAGAAGAAGTATTTAGCATGTTCATAACTTATGACAGCGGTGGGATTCATTTCAGACCCTGTGGCAGGCAACGTTAGCACGGTGCCAAATGGAACGACTTCTTCCACGGGAAGCGGAGTATATCCACCTTTTAGTATTTCTCGGGAATCGCCATCAAACTTCGATGCTGCCGCAATAAACTTCGTGCCATCGATAACTGACCCGCCACCGACAGCCAGTAAAAAATCAACTTGCTCATTCTTAACAACTTCAACCGCTTTCACTATCGTTTCGTATTTTGGATTTGGCTCGATCCCGCCAAATTCATAAATCTTTCGATTGCCAAGTGCCATCTTGATTTTGTCGATCAAACCGCTTCTCTTGGCACTTCCACCACCATAGGTGATTAAGACTGTTGCATTTACAGGAATATTCTCATTAATACTAGCAAGTCTGTCCTTACCAAATATAATATGAGTGGGATTGTAAAAATCAAAGTTTTGCATAATCGTGTCTCCTCTTCTTTCTATGCTTGTTGATCGGACAGAAGTGCTCCGCCAAATCCGATATTGTCTAATTCATTTTCTTTCAACAGTACAATGAAAGCCTGCTCCGGTACATTCATCACTTTTGATGCTGTATTGGTGAATTCCTTAACCAATTGTCTTTTTTGATCAGCATTCAATTTTCCTGCTTCTAATGTGATTACTGGCATAATTTCATCTCCTAAACTTTATTTTAATGCTTTACCCATTTCGTAGGCTTTTTGGGGAAAATCGGTTTGTTCAAGCACTTCTCGTACTGGACATCCAGTTGCCAGCAACTTTCCGGCATCTTCCCAGTTTAGAAAACGCAGCATCGATTCATACATTTTTTCCAGGGCCGTCATCGTCCAATCGTCTGGACCATAGGACGCCGCTAAAAGCATCGCCTTTTTACTCCCGGCAATTTTTGCATTGCTGGCATGGAATCGGTCAATCACCGCTTTGATCTGGGCTGACATGCCAAAATAGTAAAGCGGGGTCACAAATACAATCAGTTCTGCTTCCACCAATTGGTGACTAAAGTCACTCATGGAATCCTTGTGCACACATTCTCCATCATGGCTTGAACAATACTCACAAGCCAGACATGGTTTGACATTTTCAAAAGCGGCATCAAATCGGAACACCTCATGTCCTGCTTCTTGAGCCCCTTCAATCATTTTATCGGCCAACAAAGCCGTGGTTCCTTTTTTATGAGGACTTCCTGTTATTACGGTTACTTTCATTTTTTTCTCCTATCAATCAATATTTTTATCGATGAATCCACTATAAACCCTTATCTCAACTTCAGGTCAAGTAAAATATTGAATTTTTTTTACGCTCATAAAAAAAATACAAATCAAGAGACTGCTCTCAAAATTTGTGGTCAATTATAATGATGTAAAAATGTCAGGATATCCTGTTTTACCTCCAATTTTGCTTTGCGATTTCGCAATTTATTTCTGATCAGGTTCAATTCTATTGATGATTTTTGCCGGCACACCACCGACAATGACATTTGGTGGCACATTTTTGGTGACAACTGCACCGGCGGCAATAACCGCACCAGCGCCAATGGCGACGCCCGGAACAACCGTCACGTTGGCCCCAATCCAAACGTTTTTGCCGATGATAATGGAAGCCGGATGCATATCGCTGCGTCTGTCCGGATCAATGTCATGATTTAGGGTGGCCAGCACCACATTATGTCCGATCAGAGCACCATCACCGATGCTAATCCCGCCCTGATCCTGAAGCTGGCATCCGGAATTGATAAAAACATTTTTCCCCACCTGGATGTTTTTTCCGCAATCGGTATAAAAAGGTGGAAACATAGCAAAGGTTTCATCAACCGGTTTGCCTATTAAGCGGGAAAACAAGACCCGAATTTCTTCCGGGGTATGGTAGGAACCATTGATTTCAGCAGTCACTTTCAATGCCTCTTGGGATAATTCATGCATCATTCGATGCACTTCAGAACCGCCCATAACCGTTTCACCACGGTTCAAGTGTGATAGAAAATCATTTATAACCATTGTATTCCTCCTTCTTTAAAGCAGATTCTCATCTTTTTATTTTTTTCATGCATCTTAAATCATCGATTGAGTTTTTCTACTGATCATGTTAAACTATTATTAACTAATTCAACTTGATTCTACAATGAAATTTTTAGCCCCGCTAATATCACCAAATCCTGGTGATATTAGCGGGGTTTTCTTTTAATATTCATTCTTCAAGACTTTGACTTTTTTTACGCTTCTGAAATTTTTCTAAAAGCTCTCTACCCAGGCAGTCAGTTCTTCTTTTGAAATTCTACCATTAAGAAGCTTACCTTCGCTGATATTTGTTGAATCAGCACAGCTGCCTTTGAGATTAGCGACGGTCTTTCCAAAGCCACTGCTACCTGATGTTGCAAAAAGAACAATGGTCTTTCCTGCAAAATCATATTCCTCCAGGAATGTATTGATAATGGTTGGCGCAACGTGCCACCAGATTGGAAAGCCTACAAATATCACGTCATAATCATCCATATTCGATAATTTCTCCGCAATAGCCGGTCTGGACATTTTATCTTGCATCTCGATGGTACTGCGTGCTTTTTTATTCATCCAGTCTAAATCTGCCCCTGTGTAGGGTACTTTTGGTTTTATTTCAAAAATATCCGCCTGTGCTGCCTGAGCAAGTGTCTTTGCAACATTACCGGTTACACCACTTGCTGAAAAATATGCTACTAAAATCTTCTTATTGTTCATGTTTTCACCTTCCCAACTTCATGTTTTATGTTTTATTTTTATTTTACGCTTCTTTTCCAGACTCCTAGTTCCGGCCATGGCCGCCGACACAGATCAGGATCTGGCCGCTTCCATGATGGATGTGCCAGTTGTTGCGGCATCCCGGTTCAAAGGTCACATTAAAAATCCCCACTTCCTGATCGTTCAGCGAGCTTAAATAGCTTTTGTCAATAAAATAAGGTGCAAATGCCAGTTTATATTATAAAATTTTCGATCATGAGGTTAACGGCAGCTCAAACCGATTGAGCTCAACCAATGTGCGCTGCGAGATTCCTTCGGCTGCTTCACACTCTTTTTTGATGATGTGGTAGGCGTCCTGATACGCCATCTGGTGTTTTTGACAGAGTTCCGCCACACTGGCGTATTCGGGATAAATCCGTTTTCCCGATTCCAGCTCACAGACTTTTACCTGAGCTTCCCCCAGACTGGTTAGAATTCTTTTGACGGTTCGCCGTAAACCGGTACTTTCCATCTGAATACGTCTGATCCCGATGGTGGTGGTCTCTTCAAAAATAATCTGTTCCAGCTCAGCAATGGCATCTTTTTTACAGATCACATTGAGCAAATAGCCGGGCCGGTTTTTCTTCATATATACCGGCGTGTAATGGACATCTCTGGCTCCGGCCGCAAACAGCCGCTCCATAACAAAACCCAGGATTTCACCGCTGCAGTCATCAATGTTGCTTTCCAGTTTGAAAATGCCACCACTATTTTTCGTTTTGTCGGTGATCAGCATGACCCGCAATAGACTGGGCCGGTCGTAGGTTCGTTTACCCGCGCCCATGCCGGTTTTTTCAATCGCAAACTGCTTTGGCAACTGGTCCCCGGTTTTAATGGCGGCCACAATGGCCGCTCCGGTTGGAGTAATCAGCTCCCCTTCGGTACTGGTAAGATGCAGATTTAAACCATGTCTGGCAGCAATATGAGTTACTGCCGGGACGGGAATCGGGATGATTCCATGCTGACAACGTACAAACCCCCGGCCTTCATATACTTCCGGCACAATCACCTCGTGGATGTCCAGATTGTCCAGGCAGACCGCTACCGCTACAATATCTACAATCGAGTCCACCGCTCCCACCTCATGGAAATGTACCTGCTCGCTTGGAACCCCGTGGGCTTTTGTTTCGGCATCGGCAATAATTGAAAAGATCCGAATGGCCAGCGCTTTGGCATGATCCGTGATCGCCGCCTGATTGATGATGGCAACGATATCCAGAAGTCCCCGATGATCGTGCGAATGGGTCTTTTTTTCTTGATGTTCATGCTCTCCAGGTTCCGATGCATGAGAATGACCATGTTCATCGCCGTGATGATGGTGATGATTTTCATGAAGATAGGCCATGTCATGGTCATGGTTGTCGCAATCGAGCTTGACGTGAAAATCGCAGACATCCAGTCCCGCCTTTTTCACCCGACTGATGACAATATCAAAACCTGTGACAGGCAAACTTTTGAGCGCCGTCTCCAGCACCGACTGATCGGCTCCCAGATCCAGGAGAGCCGCCACGGTCATGTCGCCGCTGATGCCGGAATAACATTCCAAATATAAGGTTTGACTCATGTTCGCACCCCCAATCGGTTAATCTGGGTGGCCGTGTAGCCTGCCCCATAACCATTGTCGATGTTAACCACCGAAATGCCGTTGGCACAGGAATTGATCATCGTCAGCAGCGCTGAAATGCCACCCAGGCTAGCCCCATATCCGATCGAGGTGGGCACCCCGATGACCGGTTTGTCCACCAGCCCGCCAATGACACTGGCCAGAGCCCCTTCCATCCCTGCTACCGCAATCACGCAGTTAGCACTCTGGAGCACATCCAGCTGAGAAAGAATCCGGTGAATTCCGCTGACGCCCACATCGTAAAGCCGTTCTACGTAGGAGCCAAAATACTCGGCCGTCTGGGCGGCCTCTTCCGCCACTGGGATATCCGCGGTCCCCGCCGAACAGATGGCAATTTTTCCCACCCGTTTCTTGCCGGTTTTTTCGATTTTAATAATCCGGGATATTTCGTCGTACACAACTTCCGGATAGACTTCTTTAATCACTTCATACTGATGCCTGGTGGCCCGGGTTCCCATCACCTCGCCATCTTCTTCATAAAGCTTTCCAAATATATTCAGCAAATGGGTATCTGCTTTGCCGCTGCAGAAGATTACCTCGGCAAAGCCGGACCGTATCTTTCGGTGCATATCTAGTTTGGCATAACCCATTTCTTCAAAAGGCTGTCGGCGAAAAATAAGCTCTGCTTCCTCCACCGAGATCTCTCCCGTTTTTACTTTTTTTAATATTTCCTGTGTTTCCATTTTCACCTCTGGTTTAACTTGTTTTATCTCATTGATATTATCTTATACTTTACCACTTGAAGTTCACTCCAAGTCAATAGCTATTTATTCTTTTCTTAAAAAAATCTCCGACCATTTAAGGTTCGGAGATTTTAAATACATCAATAATTACCGTTTAAACGTTTAGTTCGCCTTCTCTTTGTGACTAACTGACCGCTTTTATCGGATAAAGTTAGTAAATATATGTTCTTCCTCTTTTTCCGGCAAACCATATTTTTCTTTGCCCAGCTGGATACTCTTAATCATAAAGGCCATATTTTTACCTAATGTCCGCATAATCTGGCAGCCTTCTTTGTCCTGATAGACGTCTTCGGGTGTAAAACCATGGACCATGTTCCAGTATTGACTGGATACAATGGGCATATTGGATATTGTAAAATATTTATTCAGCTCGTCAAAGGTTGCCGTGGTCCCGGCTCTTCTCGCCGATACCACGGCCGCTCCGACTTTCATAGTCATATCGTAACTGGCGCTATAGAACAAGCGGTCGAGAAAAGAGATCATTGTCCCATTGGCTGACGCATAATAAACGGATGAACCAAAGATGATGCCATCACATTTAGCAAATTTTACTGCCGTTTCATTGACAATATCATCAAAAACACATTTTCCAAGTGTTCGACATTTATGGCATCCGATACACCCTCTAATATCCTTATGTCCCACATGAATGATTTCTGTTTCGATGTTTTCTTGATTCAAGGTTTTTTCCACCTCTGTTAATGCGGTATACGTACATCCCTTCGCATTGGGACTGCCATTAATTAAAAGTACTTTCATTTTGTTTACTCCTTTTTTATAAGTTCAATTGGATAATTTTAATCGTTATTAATAGACTACTTCTTAGAGTCTGCTCCAAGTCAACTACAATTATTCATTTCTTTAAAAAATATCCGTACCTTATTTTTTAAGCAGCATTTTTATTCTAAGGCGGCTCTGACATTTTTTAATTCCTGGATAATAGCAATATTTTGGGGACAATGTTCTTCACATTGTCCGCACTCAACGCAATTCGACGCCTTTGCATCTTGAGGAAACATCATCGCATATTGACCTTTGGCTCGTGGGAGCGAATCAAATAGAAAGGCATTGTTATAAAGTGAAAAATGTCCCGGTATGTCGACCCCGTTTGGACAAGGCATACAATATCGGCAGCCAGTACAGTTGACTTTCATTTTTTCTTTTATTGTTTTCTTGGCAAAATCCACTAACGCGATTTCTTCGTTCGTTAAGGAATTGGCGGCACCTTCATTGGCGGTATTGATATTTTCAACCACCTGGGCCATCTCAGTCATACCACTCAGGACCACTGACACCTCGGGATGATTCATGACCCACCTGAGCGCCCACTGAGCCGGGGTTCTTTTGATTGGGGCTTCGTTCCAGGCTTCTAAAACTTCTTTGGGTAATTTGTCAACCAACGCACCGCCTCTGATGGGTTCCATAATAGTAACCCCCATTCCCTTGTTGGCCGCATATTCTAAGCCTTTTGTACCGGCCTGGTAATTTTCATCCAGATAATTGTATTGGATTTGGCAAAAAGACCAGTCATAAGCATCGACAATTTCGACAAATAAATCAAAGTCATCATGAAAAGAAAAACCTGCATGTTTGATTTTTCCGTCTTTTATTGCCTGATCCAAGAATTCACCGACATTCAGTTTTACCAGATTTTGCCAGGAGCCGCTGTTCAGTCCATGCATCAGGTAGAAATCGATGACATCGGTATCCAAACGTTTCAGCTGCTCATCCAATAATCGATCCATATCAGCTCTGGTCTGAACCAACCATGCCGGAAGTTTCGTTGCCAGTTTAACCCGTTCTCGGTAGCCATCTTTTAATGCCTTGGCAACTAAAGGTTCACTCTCTCCCCCTTTATCAAAACCGGTTCCATGATAAGGATACGCCGTATCAATATAATTCACGCCGTTATCAATGGCGTATCTGATCATTTCAATTGCTTTCACCTCATCGATATTTGTTTGAACCCCGTCAATAACCGGCAACCGCATGCAACCAAATCCTAAAACAGAAACTTCTTCATTTGTTTTTCCGAATTTTCGATACAACATCTTTCAATCTCCTTAATTTTAAATTTAAACAGCGTTAATCAGTATTAAACAATTGAAGTTTTCTTATGCCCAATGAAACATGTTCGCCATCGGTTTTCGCTGTTTTTTATTTTGTACATGACTAATTTAATTTATTCTATCATATCAAGTGAACTTTAAGTCAATAGAAATCATTAATTTTTATAAAAATCCCCATCCTTTTAAGGAATGCAATTTTGTATACACTCATTTGATCCGGTCAAACATTGGTTTATTTATCCCAGGACAAAACGCCGGTGATTTCCGCCTTTTCATATCGGTCTATTTTGTAATTGAGCTTGTCCATGGTTTTTTGCATATCTTCCATTTTTTCCAAAAGTTTTCGACGTTCTTCAACCAAAAGTTCTTTTCGGGCCGTGATGGTCTCTTCACCCTGCTGGGTGAGAGCACAGTATTCAATCAGGGCTTCGATCGGAATCCCCGCGGAGCGCATGCATTTTGCCAGTTCAATCCATCCGCAGGATTCTTCGGTATAGTCTCTATTGCCACCTTTAGTTCGGTTGACAGCAGGAATTAATCCAATTCGCTCATAATAACGCAAAGTATCCTGAGAAATATCATATTTTTTACTTACTTCGGTAATGGTCATCTTTATTTTCCTCCAAATTGGTTCTGATCATTAACTGAAATCATGTCATTCAAATGTGCTGGCTACTTCTTTTAACCATTTTGTAATTTCGATATGTTGCGGACAGCTTTCTTCACACTTCTTGCATTCAATACAGTCTGACGCTTTTCCATGCGTTTTGGTATAATTTCCATAATAGACACCTTGTGTTGAAAACACTTGCTTTTTACACTGCTTCTCAGCATTATATAAAGCAAAGTATTTGGGAATAGGTATATTCATCGGACACCCCTCCACACAATACTGACAAGCTGTACATGGAATGGCGATTGATTCATTAATGATCTTCATGATATTATTGATGATATCATATTCTTCTTTAACAAAAGGTTTGAACTCCTGCATATATCCGGTGTTATCCAGTAACTGATCCATATTTGACATACCGCTTAATACGATCTTCACATTTTCCAGACTGGCTGCATAACGAATTGCCCAGGAAGAAATAGACATTCCCGGATGATAGGCTTTTAAGACTTCCGCTGCTTTGTCTGGAACCGCTGCAAGAGTGCCACCTTTAATGGGTTCCATCACTATAACCGGTTTACCATGCTTTGTGGCAATGTCATAACATTTCCCGGACTGGATGCTCTCATTATTCCAATCCATATAGTTAATCTGCAGCTGTACAAAATCCACTTCCGGATGCGCGGTCAAAATTTCATCAAGCAAATCCGCATTATCGTGATAAGAGAAGCCGATGTTTCTGATTTTCCCCGCCTCTTTTTTCTTCTGGATAAATCCAAAACTGTCCATATTTTTTGCTGTTTCATAATGGGAAACATTAAGATTATGAAGGAGATAATAGTCAAAATAATCTACGCCGCATTTTTCCAGCTGTTCGTTAAAAATTCGTTCCTGATCTTCTTTTGCTTTTAAAAACATAGTTGGCATCTTGGTGGCAACCGTAAAAGAATCTCTCGGGTGTCGTTTAACCAGGGCTTCTCTTAAAGCAATTTCACTCTTAAAGTTATGATACATATAGGCTGTATCAAAGTAGGTAAACCCTCTTTCTAAAAAGGTATCCACCATTTTATTCAGTTGCTCCGTATCAATGCTTGTTGAATCTTCCTGATTAGTTACCGGTAAGCGCATAAAGCCAAATCCCAGTTTTTTCTGTTCCATATCGGTATTCTCCTTTTTCTTTATTATTCAATATTTGTTTTATTTACCTTATCATATGGAGTCAACTCCAAGTCAATAGCCATGTTCAATAATTAAGTTTACTTTAAGCCTAGGTCCTTCATCGTGAATACCAGTCTAATAACTAGATCACCTTATAATTTGTCCATTTTTCGGAAAAATACCGCCAGACAAAAACGACGGCTTTGAAAATCCAGTCAACAAACATGGCTGCCCAGGTCCCAATCATTCCCATATTGAAATTAATACTAAAGATATAGGCTAAAAATATTCTGCAGAAGATCATGGATACGATACTGATGATCATGGGAAACTTCGCATCTCCGGATGCCCGAAAGGTTACCGGTAATGAGTAAGCCAGCGGCCAGATCAGAATCATCACAATCGCATGCCCCCAGACAATCTGGGTTGTCCACAGGGTGGCTTCCGTCGAAAGTGAATAAATATTAAGAATCAATGGCAGTAAGGCCAGAACAATGGCCGAACTGATGATCTGAGCCACATAAAGCGTGCCCATAATTTTCTTGGTATAATATTTTGCCTGTTCATAATCACCCAAACCAACACAGCGTGATATGACAACGGTCAAGCCAAGGCCAACTGCCATGCCAGGCAGCACCTCAAACATGACAATGGTTCCACCCACCGAGTTTGCCGCAATGGCAGCCGTGCCAAAGGTGGAAACCAGACTTAAGATAATGAGCCGCCCAAAATAGAACATGCCGTTTTCAAAACCTGAGGGTACCCCAATTTTCAGAATCTGTTTGATCATGGTTCCATCAAATTTGAAGCGGATTGATCTTTTCAAATACAAACAGTTATTTTTGTTCATCACCAGTGCAAGAATGATGATGGCTGCGCCCATACGGCATAACAAAGTCGGGATGGCAACGCCTGCTGTTCCCATATGGAACCCAAAAATCAACACTGTAGTCATTGCCACATTTATAACATTCATGACCAGCATCACTTTCATCGGTAATTTGGAATTGCCCATGGTTCGAAATACTGCCGCTGTCGCGTTATACAACCCCAGAAAAGGAATAGAAGCGGCAACAATTAATAAATAAGTACTGGCATGACTATAGACTTCGTCAGAGATTGCTCCGAATAAAACATGCAGTATGGCTGTTCGAAATAAATAAATCAAAACCATAATGATAGCGGAGGTAACCCCGACAAACCAAATCAGCTGGTTCGACGCTTCATTGGCCTCTTTCATCTGTTTATTTCCCATATATTGTCCGGCAACGACTGCGCCGCCTGTTGCCAATGCCGCAAAGATACTAATGAGCAGTGCCATGACAAATTCCACCAGGGAAACCCCAGATACCGCTGCTTCGCCAACATGAGCAACCAGAATGGAAGCGGTCAGTCCCACCATATATTCCAAAAATTGCTCAATGACCAGGGGGATAAATAACTTGAACAAATCATTGTTCGTAAATAAATGTTGACCCCTCTCAACTCTTTTGATCTTTAATAATGCTGTTTTCTCCAATTTTATTTCTCGCCTTTCCTCTTCAAACACTTCGCTAAGTTTACCGATGACAGAGTTGATATAACTTCCTTCCGAAAGATAATCCTTTCCGCCTTGATCGGTTATATTTGACACATTTTATAAATTGAGCTTAACATTTAGAGTGAACTCCAAGTCTACCATTTTACCAATCTGGCCTTTTTTTAAATAAAATAAAGAAGGGCAGAGTAGACTTCCCCCCCCCCTTTTTATCCAATGCTGCTCAAAATTTTCTTTCGAAAAGGCAATTTAGGATGTACTATTTTATTTCTTGACCGGGGAACCGCCAAACACCTCTGACATTTCCTTCCTGTCAAGCTTTGCATCAATCGATGCCACTTCAGCTGTTATTAACTCAATACCAGCTGCATCAGCGTTCTCATCGAAATTTTTGCTTATGCGTTTTAACCTCATTCACATTGAAATCAGCTCATAATTTCTGGTCCCAAGGCCGATGGAATCGCCATGCTCCAAAGTATGAATAGCATGTCTGGATTCCATTCTTTCAATTAAGGCTTTCCCATCTGCGGCATAGACAAGATCCACACATGCCTGATCCAGTGCGACCGGATCAAGAGACGCAAGAATTCCGATATCATCCATTTCTGGTTTTGCTGGGTGGGCATCACAATCACAGTCCACTGACAGATTATTCATTACATTGATATATACAATATTTGCTCCCATATAGTCTGCAACACCTTTTGCCGCTTCAGCCATCGATTCCAGAAAATCATCTTGTGGCGTATCAATGCCAAAACCGGTGGTCTCTGTGCCCGCACTATGAATCAGGCTTTTTCCCATTGAAGATGCGATACCGATGGACATGTTTTTGATGACACCGCCAAAGCCTCCCATGGCATGCCCTTTAAAATGCGCCAAATTAACGACAAAATCATAATTTTTAAAACTTGCGCCCACCAGATCTTCTTGTAAATGTTTTCCGCCAACAATCGGAATACTCATATAACCTTCTGCATCCATAATGTCGACCGGCGCAATTGCTGTAAAGCCGTGTTCTTCCACTACCTTGCGATGGGACTCTGTATCTGCACGTTTGCCACCATAAGCAGTATTACATTCGATAATTGTGCCGTTTACAGCCTGCACCAATGGTTGGATGAGTTTTGGTGACAGAAAATAATGGCCTCCTGGTTCACCAGAAGATATTTTCACCGCTACTTTTCCGGTGGCTTTATGATCCAGTGCTTCATAAATAGCCAGAAGTCCCTCAGTACTAATATTTTTTGTCATATAAACAACTGCTGTTTTTACGTTGTCGCTGTGCTTTTTATTTAAAATTTGTTTTATGTGAAAGCACCTCCTTTTTTTTCATTTTAGCACTTGGAGTGGACTCTAAGTCAAGGTTTAAATTGATTTATTTCTAAATTAAATCTATTTCAGCAGTACACCTCCACAGGCATTTAAAACAAATATTATAAAATTAACGTTTCATAACCATTTAGACTAAAATAAAAAATAGCCGTAAGTTATTTAAACGATTATTCCGGTCTGAGTGGCCCATAAAAGTAGGATGCTGTCGCTCCGCCATCGATCAAGAAATCCGATCCGGTGATAAAGGCGCCCCGCTCAGTCATCAGCAATTCTGCCAGATTCGCAACTTCATCGGCTGTGCCTGGACGTCCAGCTGGGCACTTAGCAAACATGTTTTTGTAAAAATCGCCTCTTGGTCCATTGAATTCATCGATAGCTAAAGGCGTTACAATAATTCCCGGCGAAATCGAATTAATCCGGGCTTTCTTTTCTCCCCAGCGAATCGCTTCAAACATCACCCGCTTTTCATTGCAACGCTTGGCCATTTGATAAGCGTGCAAGGTATCCTTGATATTCTGAGGCTGCAGCACATCCAAATCAAGCAACGCTTCTGTTGGTGTTATTGCTAATAACTCATCCATTTCTGCTCCAAGTTGAGGCATTCGATGTCCCGACTGACTGGAAATTGTTACGCCGACACCGCCGGGCGCTATGACTTTTCCCACTTCTTCAAGTAATACCGCCGTTCCATACAAATCGACCTTCAAAATAACTTCAATCGATGCCTGACTCGGTGATACCCCGGCCGAATTGATCAGTGCTGTAATTTCACCATGTTTCTGTCCTTCTGCAATCAAATTCAAAATCGATTCTCGGGACGAAATATCGGTCTCAACTGATACCACATCAAATCCGGCTTCGTTCATTATTTTTGCTATTTCATCCGCATTTTTGATGTTTTTATCGCCCACAATTATTTTCTTGCCATAACCGACTCTTCTGGCAATCGCCATTCCGATTTGCCCGGCACCTGTCCAAAGTATTACATCTTGCATTTTAATCTCTCCTTCCATAAACCAATATTACTTCCGTATAATCCTGCTCTTTCACAATTTATTTCCAATTTCATAAGCCTGCTCAAAAGCCGGATGCTTAAATACATCCCCTTTGTCCCAGGCCCCGGTTCCATAGATAATCTCCATTTCCAAAGCTTCCGGTAAACAACACAGGAATCCGCGAAACCCTGCGATTGTCTCATCAACCGCGTTCCGATTGGGATCTGCTGCGGTAACCACAAAATAAAACTGCTTGTTCTTCATTTCTTTGTAATGGGTGATACAGCGATCAATCACCATTTTCATCTGTGCATTCATCGAATAAAAATATACCGGAACCGATAGCACAATAATCTCTGCATGGATCATTTTCTGCTGAATTTCTTCCATATCATCATCTATTGCACAGACACCATTCTTAAGACAAGCATAACAAGCAAGACACGGGTTAATCTTCTGATTTCTAATTTGAATTTTCTCGGTATCATGCCCGGCTTCTTTTGCACCCTTTAAGAACTGATCACAAAGCACGTCTGAATTTCCTCCGACGCGGGGACTTGCACTAATTGCCAATACTTTCATTTTTCCTCCTTATTTAAAGCTAAATTTATCAAATCATCAATTTAATGATCGTACTAAACTGCCACACAAATACTCACTTAAACGCATCATCTGATCCTTATTTTAATCCGTTCCCTTCTAAAGTACAATTTTATTATCAGCCCTATTCCATAAGATAATCTTATGCTAAAACTATAAAAAGACTGCCTCCATAACCATGAACGCAGTCTTTTTCAGTTTCCTTTATTGAATTTAGATTTAAGTATTTCTGAGAATTCTTTAAGCTTACTAACTGAATTATTGACCTTCCAGAATGCACAATACCTTCGGTGTACTGGTGAACCTCGCTTATAAAGAGGGACCCGGGAAATGGTTGTCCCAAACTGACTCGGCCTTTCTCCACCCTCTATTGGCATAAAGCCTTTTCCACCAACAACCATCAGTCGCGCTTCTTCTAAATTATCAAAAAACAAAAAATCTCCTTTGAATCCGACAATATCGCGATAGTAAGTTTGTTCGGTTTCCCACTGATTTTGTGACGCGACTAATATACACGAGATTTTCCGAAGCTGCTCCGTCGTCACCCACTCAAAATCAGCGATTGGATTTCTGCTGGCAATCTCAATGTGACAACAACTTTCAGTCAATAACAGATTCACATACTCATCCGAAAAAGCCCGTCGTTGATCGTTCAACACCAGGTCTAACTTGCCTAAACGGAGATGATCATATAAATCCTCATGGTTTCCGGTTATAATCTGAACCGCGACATCCAGATATTTTGCCGAAAAATCAATCACCGCCAATTGGATCTCATTACCACCATAACTTTTCAAATATCCAATTCGAAGTTCTGCCTGTTCATTATGACCGATTCGCATCGTTTCTCGGCACAGTGCTTCAAATTCAGAAAGGATCACCGAACTTTTCTGGTAAAAATGTTCACCTGCTGGCGTCAGAAAAAACTTCCGTTTTTCGCGAACAATGAGTTGCACCCCCAACTCATTTTCTAATGCCTGGATCTGCTGAGAAATAGCCGACTGAGAAATAAAGCATTCTTCGGCAGCCTCGGTAAAACTTTGATTACGAACCACGGATTGAAAATACCTGATTTGCTTAAGCATGATTCTCTCGTTCTCCTCTATTTACAAACTTCAGTTTGATGGTAAATAACTGGCTCATATTATTTTGTTAATATCACGCTTACATCCCTGGGCAAAGCTAAACCGGCGGCTACTTCCACTGCTTTGGTTATTCCCATGGGAACGGGACAGGCAGCATGCCTGCAATTAACACGGCAGGCTTCATAGATAGGTCCTTCACCGATCTTGCCAAAGACACAAGCCATCCCATCAACTTCTTTTAAAGCATCATTTAATTTCTGAAAAGCGGGACAATCGGTCAAAATTTCCAGGGTAACAATGCCCTGACCAGAACTTTCTGCCTTTACCTCGGTTGTAAAACCACAAACGCCACTTGCGATTATTGCTTTTGCCATAACTTTCTCCTTAATATTGTTTCAACAAGTATTTTCATTTAGTGTATTATAGCACAATTGGTCATCAGAAAATCTTGATCTTAAGTTAATGATAATCTCCCCCTCTGATCGTTGAGAAGAAAATTATAATACGCCTCTTCACCAATGGGTTTTGAATAATAATATCCCTGCAAGCAGGTTACCCCGTGTTCATTCAGGTAGATCGCCATTTCTTCTGTTTCCACACCCTCTGCTACAATTTTGACATTCAATTGATGCAGCAACCGAATCACACTTTCTAAAATTGCATTGGCTTTCCCGCTTTCTTCTGAGAAACAAGGCCAAATTAAACTTTTATCGAGTTTTACCAGATCATATGTCACTTCTGCCATCCGGGACAGGTTGGAGTAGCCAGTTCCAAAATCGTCCATTGAAAAGCTGCAACCCATATCCCTAAGTTCATGCATATTTACCTGGAGCATTTCTCCTGACTCCACAAATGCAGTTTCTGTAATTTCCAAATTGATAAAACCCGGTGTTATTTCATATTTCTGCATAATCTTCTGCAACTGACTGGGTAGATCCGGATGCATACACTGAATACCGGATAAATTAACTTCAATATATTCAATCCCTATTTCCTGAAGGCACTTTTTACGGGCAAAAGCACAAACTTTTTCAAATACGATCTGACCCAACTCCATTATCATACCTTTTTTCTCAGCAATGGGAATAAACTCTTCCGGTGAGACAAAACCGACAGTGGTGGTATCGGTTAAGCGTACCAGTGCTTCTGCCGAAAGAAAATCCCCTGTCTTTGAATGATAAATCGGCTGATATACCATATCAAAGCCCTGGTTTGCAATAGCATCCCGAAGGATATTTTCAATAGTCGTGTAACGCATCTTTTGACTGATGATCTCCTCATCCAGAAAATGAACATTGGTATCTGACCGTGCTTCATTATGGTTTGCCATATAATTCATCATTTCATACACTTCGTCACAGCTAGACTGTTCTTTGTATACATCTGTTAAAATAACATCTATATGTGCTTTTATTGCTATGGTGTATTGTGAACAGGTGATCGGTTCTTTGATAAACATTGAGAGCTGGTTCAATTGATCCTGGATGGATTCCAGAGGTTGCTCGACTAAAAAAGTCATCACATTGCTTCGGGTATGATAAGCACTTGATAAAAAGGTGTTTCTAATCTTTTTTCGCTTGTGTTGCATGCTGAATTCATATACCTGTTTCATCATTTTTCCATGAAAATGCTCCTCAAGCTGAAATACTTCATTCATCTGATCGCCAATGATTTTTAGCACATGATTAGTGCGGTCATGTCCCACCATGGTTTGAATTTTGTTCAAATCATCAACTACTACACTCACAAGGATCAGCGATCTGTCTGCTTCTTTTTTTTCTTCCATCATCAGATGAAATGCTCTTTTGTTGAAAGTTCCCGTATCTTCATCCACATATTCCTTAGGGTTTTCAAGCGATAAGTAAATAAATAGAATCATGAGCGTAATGGTCACCCCTAACGTGAGCAGTCCATGATTGAAGAATTGAACGACCACGCCTCCAATCAAAACCATGACACCAAGTCGAATGGCAAAACGGTTATCTTTACCAATTGTATCCTTATATAAAAAAGTGTCGATAATAATCATGATGCCATAAATCAGAACAGTTAACGAGAAGGCATCAGTCATTGATCCATAAGCATAGACGTGATTATCCTCGATATAATAATTCAGTTCACCAAACACGATCATATACATCGGGAAAAGAAGCAACAAAAGACTAAATGTCAACTTTTTCCATTCCATTCGTTTCTGATTATGCCCTAGAATTTCAACATACCAGAACAAAAATGCCACAATCATGATTAGCGTTGCATAAAAAAGCTGATTGCATAATCGATTGATCAGCGGTGAAACCACGTCCATATATATGATGGTATAAACTTTAACAAGGTCAAAAAATAAATTTCCTGCTGTAAAAAAAAGCATCATTGAAAAAAAATAATTCGATAAAAGCGGTAATTTTTTATTCCTGATATGATCAGAATATACAATTATAAAAAAACATATGGTAACGATCTGAATCCTAGTGTCTAATATCATCATTTTTAACTCCATCTTTTCTTCAATAAAAATAGTGCGGCCAAAAATTATCCCGTAATTTTACCGGAACTTGTTTATTTTATATGACTCCGCTCCACTTTACAATACAATATGATAAAATTAAAGAAAAAATGGGAGAATGCGATGAAATAGGCGAGTGCCATTACTCGACAAATCGAAGGTTTAGAAGCTCTTATAATATGGCATTGTTCACACAGCTGATTGCGTTCAGGCTTCTGGGATAACCGATGAATGGCAGGCACTGTGAACGTCCTGTTTTCTTGCAAATAATTTTTTTTATACGAGCTTTTTTTATTTTACCACTTGGAGTCAACTCTAAGTCAAGTGCAAATATATTTTTTCCTTGTACGTTCATCATTTTCTCCTTCTTATCTTATGAATCGTTTGTTTCTCATAGGATTTTTGCCTTGCTATCTTCTTAATTTCTTTTGATAGCCTTATAATACGCTTCAACTATTCCTCAACGTTAATATTTTGTTAAGCTAATGTAACGTGCTGGTTTTCATGTTTTTGGGAAAAAAAAACACCGAAAATTCGGTGTGCGATTAAAAACTCGACGGCCGGTTGCTACTCCCAGCCATCCACTGTCCCATATTCGGCAGTTTTAATCAATGCTCTGACGAGACAGCCGCATAAAAATGCCAGACATTCAAACTCCAGAAATTCCGGAGCACTTTCATCAAATTGGGTTTGAATCTCAACTGGGAAATCTTCATCGGCTTCCCGAAAGATAATCTTAACCGGTATTTTGGGCAGCACTTCCAATAGCCAGCACCGGCTATTGGGTTCTCTGGAACGCTCAGATTTTCCACCTAATTTTACAATGGTTTCTGCTAATTTATTGACGTCATTTCCAAATGTTTTAATCAAGGGAGCATCCATCATGCTGGTTTTCCCGGTATCTCCGCTTGAAAAAACAGTCGTCATCCGAAAAAGGGGTTTAAATGAATAAACCGGATCACCAATGCCTTGAGATAAAACATAATGGATCAGGATGGACCGATTATTGATATTAACCGGTTTCCCATCAACCGGTGTCACCCCTGCATTACTAATGAGATAATTTCGTTTTAGAAACTCGATGATAATATCCCCTTTGGAATTAGTGTCGAGGCCAAAATGGGCAGCACTTTCCCGCAAATTACACTGAGTCAATTTTGGCAACAATGCCTCGTAAATGACATCGTAAGAGCTCAACATTGAGTATCGACTATTCATTAAACAGCACCATGCTGAAATAAGTGACAGTATTGGCACCATTATTGTAGCTGATATTTAAGGCCGGCGCCATTTGCATCACCATGATACCGTAACCTTCAGTAGCCGGATACATACACTCCGGGAAGCGGCAAGGAGCATCGGGGTAGGCACATTTTTTGCACACCGTACACCCTTCAGTCGATAGAATCAAGGCATTTTTGTCGTATCTGCGAAAAACATCCGCAACCTGATCGGTTAATGCCTCATGCTCCACTCTTGCATCCATCCAACCTTTCATGTCAAAACTGCTGGCCATTTCGGTGGCTGTGGTAAAGAGCATGGCTTTATCATAAGCTTGACATTTTTCCCTGCAAGTTTCTATGCTTCCCACTGCCGGCGGACAGGCCCAGTTTGTATTATACATGCCGCAGCCATTTCCTTCACAAAGATCCCGAACTTCTTTAGCGAAAATAATCTCTTCCGGTTTGAAAAAAACATATTCCAGAATGGGCAGTTGGGCCAGATCTTTTTCAATTTCAGTTTGCTTATTCATTGTTACCATCCTTGCTTTTAATCATTCCCATGGGATTAGAAAACTCACATGAAATGTTGGTTTGACTTAAACCGCTTCATTTTACACACATTCTCTCTTTCATCATTTATTAGTGTACTTACACGATATATCCAAAAATCAAGGCACCATGACCTCAATTTTTAATAACAAGTCTTGTAGAATTTGGCTGTCTTCCTGCCCCAGCTGTGCTTCAATCTGAGCCTGGGCCTGATTCCAATACACATGCGCCTGTTCCATTTTTTCTTTGCCCTTTATCGTTAAACAGAGTTGTCGGTTCCGGGTGCCTGGTTGGGCAATATCATGAATCAAGTCTAAGTGTTCAAGGGGTTTTAAATTGCGGACCAATGTGGTGCGGTCCAATCGGATTTCTGCGGCCAACGCACTGACACTCACTGGCTCCATTGCATGAATGTGCTTCAAAATTGAAAACTGGCTGATGCTAATTTGACTGGGCACCAGATAATGGTCGTAGATTTCTGTTATCGCCTGAGATGCGCGCCGCATGTTGAGACAGTTACAAACTGACGATTTTTTATTTTCATTTTCTGTTATCATATGATCATCCTTATTTTTAGTGTATATACACGTTTATTATACATAAGTGTTGATCTTTTGTAAAGTTTCTTTGATAATTTATTCAAATTAAAAATATTATAATTTTTATAATCTCTAGTTATTAATGTTCATTGGCTTCCATTACCTTATTGATCATGCCCATGGCACCACCGGTTACTACACTATTTTTTCCTAATGCTTTCATCATTTTCTCCTTTAATATGCAAATTATAGTTTAAAGCCATTCTTGTCTTTATTCTTTTTTATTTCTTTTGATAACCATATATTACGCTTCAACTATTCCTTAACGTTAATATTTTATTAAGCTAATGTTAAATTGACAGTCTATATGATTTTTTTAAAATACTGCATTATTCCAAATCTTGTTTCAACTCATGAAACTATTAACTTTACTGGATCAATTCTCATTTTTTGCAAATAAAGGCAGCTACTATTCGGTTCAAAATTAAGAACTGGATGAAAAATAATTTCACCAATCCGACAACTCATCCCATTTGTCTGATATAAAAAAGCAACCTGGAATTATTCACAAACCTAGATAGTTCAAGAATAATTCGAAGTTACTTAAGTAAATTGATTGATCATATCTTTGATAACTGTTGCTGTTTCACTTGCAATGCGATGGCATGCTTTTTATTTGAGCATCCACCACTTTTTTTTTAAATATTCAGTTTTGTTCGTTTACCATCAGATACCTGACTGGAAACAGGGTTTCTTCATCATCCTCATCATCTAAGGTTGTTATACAGGTTCCACATTCTTTATCCACAACACATCGCACTTTATCCAGTTTTTCTTCCATCAGAAAAGGAGAATGGGCAGTGATCATGATTTGATAATTTGAAGAAAGTTTTCCAATGAGTCGCATCAGATCTTTTTGAGCAATGGAATGGAGATTCAAGCCCGGCTCATCTAACAAGAATATATAGGGACTAGCGCTATTATCCTTTTCAATGGCACTAAACCAAACCCAGAATGAGAAAAACCAGTTAAATCCCCGACTCCGATTTTCCAGAGGAAGTGATACCATCTTTTTCAGATTTTGAACCCGAATTTCCAGAAAGGTCTCAAAGGACGGCGATATCTCCGCATTTTTTCGTCCTATAAACCCAAGGAACTTTTTCTTTTTGTTAATATTTTCATGATCTATTTCTTCTCGGATAATTTCAAACTCAATACGTAAATTCTGGTTAGTTCGCCAATATTTTAATAATTCTTTTGTCATATTCGCTTGTGTAATTTCTATTTCTGTTTTATATGTTTCAAAATCTTGAGCATGCAACACCTCATCCAGATCAATGTCTGCCAGTTTCAAAAACATCTTTGCTGTTTTTTCCGCTTCAGTCAGATTTTCTTCTTTTAAAAGACGGTTCAAGGAAACTCTGGAAGGCAATAGATGATAATCCCCATAATACATAAATTTGGGAATATCTGGTTGTAAATACCTTCTAAATACATATTCATTAATCGGATTGTCCCATTCATGAGGGTTTTCAAAAAACCTTTCAATATTTTCCAGTGAGGTAATCTCCTCAACTGACGCATCAGGTAATACTATTTTCATGAAATCCTGAAAGCCTTCAGCATGTCTGATATTTGCCAGCTTTTTTCGATATTTCAGGATATTCCCATCCACTTGAGAGGCGTAGGCCTCCCAAAAAGCTAATGGCTGGTATTCAAAAGCATTATCGATGATCTGATGTTTTCCAAGATAATTCGTGATTCTTGAAAATCCTATTCCCTCAACCGGCAGAAGCATTTCGAGTTTTATTTCTTCTTGTAATTCCGCCGAAACGTGATAATGGAGGGTTACCGCTAATGGGCTTCCAACGGTCTTGTCAAGGTTTCTTTTGTTACTTCGCGGATAGTCGAAAGTCGGATTATAAGCATATTTAGAATCACAACTATCAAAATAGTTGGATTTTGCCAGAGCCTCCAGGACACTGGTCTTACCTGCTTCATTTTTCCCCATCAATAAGGTGATATCTTTTTCAATCTCAAAAGTCTGCTCGGTTTCAATGCATTTATACTGATGAATCGTTGCTCTTATTAAGTTAATCCTCATTTTTGACATCCTTTCCTAATTTTTTCGAATCAAATTGAGTAGCTTTTCAACTATTCCTGGTTTTGTTGTCACTGCTTCTGCCACTTTTGTTTCTTTTGGTATTTTCACACCATCAGCAGATAATGCAAACGAAACTTTTCCCATATGTGTGTTTTGAGAAGATACATAGGATACCGGCACATCAGTAGTTGGTACTGCATTGATAGTCACATCATCCATCTCAAAATTTTTAACTTCAGTTGTCACTTCATAGTCCGCATCTGTTCCAGGCATCACCACAAAAGTCAGGTTCTCATCAGAACCGGCATCCGACAGTATCGCCCCATTTGCTTCGATATTCTTACATTTCTCCGTATCAAGGTTTATCCCAATCTGAAGCCGATAGTTATTGTAAAAAACATCATTAATTTGAGCTGGGTTTTTCTGTTCTTTTATATGCATTTTCAGATTTCCATCAGCTCCTGTCAATTCATCCTGCTTCACGCTCTTACCATCCAGGGTATAGGAAATTTCAAATTTCCAGGGCAATTGTGCATTGTTAAGTTCACCTTGATAAAAGTATTTTCCATTTTCTGCATTAAAGCTATGTTCGTCCTCGTCATTTTTAATAGCATCCAGATTGGTAAGATTTTTAACCGCTGCATAATCACCATAATCTGTTATTTCCCCTTCTTTTGTAACTGTAAAGGTATTGACAACATACGAATTTATCATTTTTCCTTCATAATCCAATGCCACATATACATTTTCATTTTTTGAATAGTCTGCATCTGAAGCAGCAAAAACACCAGTTACAAATGACAGAGCCATTCCAACCGTTATCACCCCTATGGTGATTCCTTTAACAATTTTCTTTTTATTCATTATTATTTCCTCCAGTTATCCATGATACCGAATCATCAACATCATCTCCTATATTCACCAACATCGTTTCTCCCGATAAAACCGGTATTCGCTCTTTTTTTTCCTTTTTTTTCAACTGTCCATCTTGTCTGTTATCTTTTTCACCACTCTGATAAAAGTCTGATTTCCAAGTGGTCAAAGGAATCAGTTTATCAGAAATCAACAACAATGCCGGCAAGAACAAACTCACCAGAACCAATGGTATCAGAGCCCCTCTTCCGATGAGAACACCAAGAGCCGAAACCATCGCATTGGTTGATACCAGAGCTAGTGAAAAACCTGCGAATGCAAGAATGGCTGCAGAAACCAAAATTGCCGGAATGACATCCGTCACTGATTTCTCCATTGCCTTTTTAGCAGACATCTGCTTGCGATTTTTCATGTAATGATCCGTCAGCAGAATTGCATAATCAATCGTGGCACCCATCTGTAAAGCACTCACCACCAGAAATCCAATATAAATTAGACTGCTGCCGGTAAAGTAAGGTACCGCCATGTTAATCCAAATAGCACATTTTATGGTCAGAATCAACAAAATAGGAATTAACCAGGACCGGAACATCACCGCAAGTATGATAAAAATTGAAAGGATCGTCAAAACACTGACTACTTTATTATCACTTTCCACCGTATTCTTCATATCATAGAGATTAGCGCTCTGCCCACAGGACAAGGTTTTATCGCCGTAATAAGTAGCCGCATCCTCACGTATATTTTTGACCAGATCAAACGATTCACTACTCTCATCAGGTAAATCTGAATAAATAAACATCCGAGCATAATTGTCCGAATAAAAATTGTCGGTAACGATATCTGGCACCACTGTTTCCGGAATTTTATTTCCAATCTCCGTGGTATAAGAAGTCACTTTGCTTACATAATCCATTTTTTTAATGTCATCTGCAAGCAGCATTTCTTTTGTACTGTCACCCTTAGGAACAAGCAGTACAAGAACATTATCAACTCCAAATTTTTCGTCAATTGTCTGTGTTGCAATGGAATGACCTGAGGTATCACCACTTCCATAAATGAATTGATTTTCACTTTGTCCCATGTAACAAAAAAACGAAACAATGGCAATAATCAAAAAAATGGGGATATGCCTTTTAACCGCCAGTTTTCCAACCTTTTTAAAGCTCGGGAGAAAAGATTTGTGTCTAGTCTTATCAATCCACTTATTTAAAAGCAGAATCATAGCCGGTAAAAATGTCAAACAAAATACCAGACTCAACGTCACTCCTTTTACCAGACTGATTCCCATATCTGGGCCAATTTTAAAATTCATAGCTATCAATGCCATAAATCCAAAGATGGCGGTGAACGCACTGGCCACGATTGTCGCAGTCGAATCTTTCATGGCCAGTTTCATAGCTTTGGTATCATTTTCTTCGGTTTTTCTTCGCGCTGCAAAACTCGTTGAAAGAATCACCGCATAGTCCAGTGAAACTGCCATCTGAAGAATCGGTACAACAGCCAAAGTGACATATGATATTTCTCCCCGAAAAATTTCCGTTCCGAGATTCAATAAAACAGCGGCACCCATAACCGTTAGATAAATAAAGGGTTCAATCCAACTGGTTGTGGCAAGTATCAGAATTAATATGATCAGCGGTCCCAACAAGCAAATTGCCTTGATGGATTGAGACGACGCCATCCGTTGAGCATCAGCCTGTTCAACAGCAGGCCCCGACATCATCACCTTGTCTCCCAACAGCGACTGAATCTGATCGGTGACTGCCTGTTCCTTTCCATCTGCAATGGCAACCGAAAAGAGGACATCCCCATCTTTATAATAATCATCAACCATTGCCTGATCCTGGGTTTCCAATGGCACATGGATATCCACTACGTCATCCAGCCAATTAACTTTTTCCACCCCGTCGATCCCTTCAATCTGGGATTTAAGCGTCATACCCTCTTCAATGCTCACATTTTCCATTAATACATTACAATTGGGGATAGCCTCACCAAATTCGTTTTTCAATGTATTAAGTGCAATGGTAGAATTGGCATCCGCCGGCAGATAATCCGTCATGTTATAATTGATACCTACCTGAAAAAAGCACAGGGCAGAAATCAGTGTCAGTATAAGAGCTATCAGCACAATGCCTTTTTTATGTTTTACAATACTTTCAGTAAATCGTTCCACTTTGTTCCTCCTTTTTCATTAAATGAATCAGGTCTTGTGAAAACAACCGGGTTCGACCTTTCTTTCTATGCCTCCTTATTCAGTGTTCAACTTTTTGGTTTGTCTAATCCGGACTATTTTCATCTGCCCCTTCACAGAGCATAGTATAACCTCGATAGGTAACATCAATGTAAAATTCACTTTTTTTGAATACGTTTAAAATCTTGTTTTTATCTTTCAAAATATTGCTATTATAAAGTACTTTTGCTTAAACAGTTTACATAAGTGTTACTTTAATAAGGTATAATGTAAAAATCTAAATTTATCCACAGGAGAAAATGAATGCACTTCAATAAGAATGCATTTTTCAGGAGATTTTATGGCAACTATTCTTATTACAGAAGACGATATGAATATTCAATTACTGATGACTGAACGACTTACCCCATTTTATACTATTCTTTGCGCCAATAACGGCGAAGAAGCCCTAACCATTATTGAAACTCAACCGATTGATTTGTTGATTACCGATATTATGATGCCTGCGATGGACGGATTTGAACTCTTGAAAACGCTGCGACAAGACAACTATCGACTTCCCGTGCTGATTCTTACTGCGAAACAATCCATCGAAGATAAACAAACTGGTTTTTCATTTGGTACTGATGATTATCTAACAAAACCGGTTAATTATGATGAGCTCCGCTGGCGCATTGACGCGTTGCTGCGCCGAGCCAATATCGCCAATGAAAAAATAATCCGAATTGCCGATATCGTTATCGACCAATCCGGCTATACCTTTTTTAAAGGAGACCGACAAATAGAACTTAACAAAAAAGAATTTGAATTGCTTTTTAAATTTCTTTCTTATCCCGGAGTGATCTTTACAAAGAATCAGCTTCTGGATGATATCTGGGGTTTTGACTCAGAAAGCAGTGAAGATACTGTTAAAACCCATATCAGCCGCCTACGAAATCAAGTTACCGAATTTAATGAATTCCAGATTATTACCATTAAAGGGCTGGGCTACAAAGGAGTTATTTATGAATAATGAATCCAAAACAAAAAGGAACACTTCTCAGCATATCACCCTTTGGTTAGTCATTCCATGCCTGTTGATTATCGCCGGCTCAGTTTGCATTGCTGCCTTCGTGGACTATATTGCCAATGTTTGGGTTTATCACAATCCAAACTATCATCCCATTACAGCCCTTGGCATGATTGTTCCCATGGAAATTCTGATGGGCAGTCTCTATTTTCTCTTTTCAAAACTGTTTTACCGCTATACTGCTAATCTGGCCAATGCCATTGCAAAAATTGCAAATGGAGAATTTAATGTCATGCTATCTGAAAATCGAGGCGGTCCTTTAAAGGAAGTCTATCAGAATTTCAATCTAATGAGCAAAGAACTTATGGGGGTTCAAACTTTACGCAACGACTTTATCAATGACTTTTCGCATGAATTCAAGACACCTTTATCGTCCATCAATGGATTTGCCAACCTCCTGCTTGAAGACAATCTCACTCCCGAACGTGAGCAACAATATTTAACGATCATCGCCAAAGAAAGTGCCCGACTAGCCGACCTGACCCAAAGCCAGTTGCTACTTTCAAAGATCGAATCGCAGCAGATCATCGTCAATAAAACGCCTTATTCCCTTGATGAACAAATTCGGCAATGTGTGATCATTCTCACTTCAAAATGGGAAGCAAAGCAATTGGATCTTTCTCTTGAACTGACGCCCATTACCTACACCGGCGATACTGCTTTATTGCAGCATCTTTGGCTTAATCTTTTAAGCAATGCCATCAAATACACACCAGATCATGGTGAAATCTCCATTAGTTCCAAAGTTGAAAAGGGGTATGTTCATGTAAGTATTTGCGATACCGGAATCGGGATAACCCAATCGGAAATGGATCAGATTTTCAACAAATATTACCAATCCAATCCGACTTATGCGACAAAAGGTCTGGGCCTTGGCCTTTGCATTGTTAAACGTATCATTACTCTATGCAACGGATCCCTCCATGTTGAAAGCTCACCCGGTTCCGGAAGTGTCTTTACCGTAACACTGCCTTTATAATAAAGATTTGTAGGATTTTATGTCCGTCTAGACCATTATTCATTTAACAAAGAATCTCTTGGGGTCTTAAAGCTAATCTTCTTTGACACATTAAATTCAAGTTCAACTTCCGCCAAAACTTTAATTAAAGCCTGAATATAGATTTCTGTTTCAAAACTCTGTAATAAATCAACGGTGATAAAAGCAAGTAGAAGAAAGCATATATTTTTTATATGATAAATTGTCAATTTTAGGATGTCACAAAAAATAAACAGCACTAGCGCTTATCAGCGACCAGTACTGTTTATTTTTTACATAATGAAAAGATTAAACTAACCTATACTTAAATATCTTTTTTAGTGTTTTAGAAAAAAATGGCTAGTTTATTATAACCGATCCACATGATACTTTGATTTCAGACAGACATTTTCAGCTGATTGACTCGTTTACAATATGCCTGTTTATAAAATCAGCAATGATAGCAAGGGCTCTAACTGTATCTTCTCCTTTGTTATAGGTAAAACCATGCGCCATATTTTCGAACTCAACCTTTTCCACTGAAACACCAGCTTGTTCTAAAAGTGTCGCATATTTTACTCCCTCGTCATGTAGGGAATCAAATCCCGCTACAATCAGTAATGCCGGCGGAAGTCCAATAAGCTGTTCCTGAGTTGCATACACCGGAGAAACATGTGGATGCGCTCTTTGCTCCGGCTTTGCATAGGAGGTATCAAAGATTGTAGCTTGTTCTGGTGGGATACATTTTTCAGGCTGAGGTTTAGCATAAGCAGATACGTCTAAATCCAATGGCGGATAATCCAGCATCTGGAAAATATACGTCATATCGCTTCGTTCCTTTGCTATCATACATTCAACCGTTGCCAGATTTGCACCGGCGCTATGTCCTCCGATTCCAATCCGGGTTGAGTCGATGCCAAACGCTTCAGCGTGATTAAAATAATATTGAACAACTTCATGCACCGCTTCAACCGCGGCGGGATATGGGAAGTCAGGTGCTTTAGGATAGTCGATACTTATTATTTTAACCCCGGTTTTTTCGCGAAAATATAGGTTCATATCATCGTCCACTTGGGCAATCATCAGGACAAATCCGCCGCCGTGCATATCTACATACAGTGGAGCAGGTGTTTTATCCTGAAATCCGTATTCGATCACCTTGACCACGCCCTGAGAAGTTTTCACTTTGCGAAAACTTCGTTCCGATGTTCGCTTTAAGGGCTTTAATCGAAATAGAATCTTTGATGCCCACATCATAATACGGGCTTTTCTTAACATCTTTTTTGCTGTCATACGCTATAAAAATAAGCTTTTCGCTATTTATGACGAATAAGCTTTACCACCTTTCAAATTATTATATAAAGTGTCTACATTTTAAGTGTCATATTAACAAACCACCGACATATCAGATAGCAAGAAGACTGCTTAAAGTATATTTGAATGTAGAGTTTGGATGACTATGCATTTTACCATAATATTCATATAAACGCACTCAAAATAACAACCACTTTGAAGCGCTTGTCGGTTTGACTCGCTCTTAACGTGCTGCCACCTCCACCACAATTGCAGGGAACTTCTTAGGATGTAACAAGCGAGAGTAACACAAATTGAGCTGGATCAGATTGAAAAAGCCATGAATATTTAAAACTAATATTGACAATTCCAGTTATATTTTTTCATTGGATTAACACCGGATGCGACAAGTCCGCCATCACACAAGATGTCAACACCAGTCAGATAGCCCGCTCTGGCACTGGCGCAGTAGGCAAATAAACTCGCAATTTCATCCACCTGTCTAAAACCTTGTTGCTGTAACTCCAAAACGGCAGTATCTAATTTCTTTACCGTTCTTCCACATATGATAATGTCGTGATCTTTTCCCATTAACCTGGCAGTGGCAAGTCCCATACCACTGCCGCCGCCGGTAATTACACATATATTTTTCATTTTATACCTTTCTTTTAGCTAAAGCTTTATTTTGTTAAATTATATCTGATTTTTTTATCATCATTTGATTATTAATGTTCATTGGCTGCCATGACCTTATTGATCATACCCATGGCAAAAACTGAACTGATTTTGTATAATATATTCATGACATTGCAATCTTTTCCAATATAAGCACGGAGTTTTTTCTTTTCCATCGATTTGATGATCAGTTCTGCCGCTTTTTCAGGTGTTAGTAACATATTAGTATTGCTGTTCTCGGCTGACACTTTATTTGAGATATTTGAGTTCTTCTTAATATCCGTCGCAATACCACCGGGAATGACCACCGATACGTTGACATTTGTGTCTCTTAATTCTGAAGACAATCCTTCGGTCAGTAATTTTACCGCCGCTTTGGATGCTCCGTAGACACTTTGCCCCGGTACTGGTAAGAACCCGCCCATACTTGAAACATTGACAATATGTGCCTCCGGTCGTTTCAGCAAATAGGGCAAAAATGCTTTGACCATATATAAGGTTCCGTAGAAATTAATATTCATTACGCGTTCAATGCGATCCATTTCCAATTCATTCAGATGAACAAAAGGCTGAATGATACCGGCATTGTTAATAATGCCGTCGATTATTCCGTACTTTTCTATGGCATTCTTAACAAAAGCAAAAACCGCCTCTTTATTCGAAATATCGACCACTTCGGTAAACAGTTTTGGATTTTTTCCGGCAATTCCTACCGTTTCCTCCAGAGCATCCGGGTTAATATCTACTGCCACTACCATCGCGCCCTTGTTCAGCAGCTGTAAAACCAACTCTCTTCCAACACCATTTCCGCCTCCGGTAACGACAATATTTTTTCCTTGTACTTTCATCATGCTCTCCTTTAATTTGTAAATTATAGTTTAATGACCTTCTTGTCTTTTTTTTTATTTCTTTTGATAACCACATATTACGCTTCAACTATTCCGCAACGTTAATATTTTGTTAAGATTGTGTTAAAGTGAACACTTTTATTTTTTTTGCAAAAAAAAACACCGAAAATTCGGTGTGAAATTGAGAACTGGATAATAGCGGACTACTTCTAAGATTTCAGTAATCGTCTGGGATGCCCGCTTCATATTGAGATAATTACATACTGAGCTATACGCAGTCTTTCAACCGGTATTATCTGATTGATTTCTTGCTTGTTCCATTTTCTGTTCCTTTTTATCTGTATACATCTGTTCATCAGCAATTTGAAGCAATGCATCAATATTATCACCATCTTCCGGGAATAATGCCGTGCCGATGCTTACAGCTATTTTGACCGGGTAATTGGCTAGGTGAAATTCATTTTCAAAACTGTTTGAAAGTCGTTCCCGAGCATGCTGGAGTACAGTTCTGTCTTCTATATCCGGCATGATAATGAGAAATTCATCGCCGCCCAGTCGAAAAACGGCCTCTTCTATCCGAGTGCTTTCGATTAAAACCCGGGCTGTTTCAACAAGAACCAGATCACCAACGTTGTGGCCATAGGTGTCATTGATTTTTTTGAAATGATTTAAGTCCATACTAATAAACCCGACCTGCCGATTATTTCTCTTGGCTGCTGCCAAAACCATGGTCTGATATTCATTTAAATAATGCCGGTTGAAAAGACCGGTCAGGGAATCATGGCTGGACAGAATGCGCAATTGATCATTTGTTTTTACAGCTCTATGTGTTAATAGACCCGCCCCGGCGGCGATTAACACTGATAGCAAAATGGCACTCCAAAAAATGAACTGATTATTTTCCCACCCATCTCTGGGTGATACGGCAACCTTCCAGTCAACAAAGGTCGGATCGATATCAAAGGTTAGCGGTGATTCTCCAACCGCACTCATGGAGCCATAAAATGGCACCGTTTTATTTTGATCATTAAAGATAGCGACATTTAATCCGGCATCTTCTGCATAGGCATTAATGTCTTCAATGATTTTATCCCCTTTCAGCACGATACTGATCTGTCCCCAATAACCGGTATCCTTTCTGACGATGGGAAGACGGATAATAAAACCAGTTCCCCCCTGAATCAGATCAACCGGTCCCTGGACGATCGGTACCAGTTCATTTTTAACCTTAAGGACCAAATCTTTCTGACTCTCAGACTTGGATAAGTCAACTCCGATTGCTGCTGTATTTCCTTCCTTTGGATAATTCCAGATGATGGTCGTATCCTGACATACCCCAATGTTCCTGATTTGATTTTCGTTTTGAGATAAGAGATTATTAAGATATGTATAGGCCTGCTCTTCATCCAGTCCTGGATTCACTTGGATATAAGCCTCAAAACCTTGAACCAGCGTTTTGTTTGTGAAAATCAACTGTTCCACCTGACTTTTAAAATCCATGAAATTATCGGTGGTTTTCAATGTTTCCTGCTGTTTTATGTTATTCAAGAACATCCCAATGATCAGCAAAAAAACCGTCAGGAGAAAAAAGGATACCGCTATTGAAATGAATAGTGCAAGTTTCTTTTTAAAAAGGCTTTTATTCTGATCCATCCGTTTTTCTCCTGTAATTCGTTTGAAATTTTGACCACTTAAGTTTAACATCAAAAACGAATAAATGCTATAATTTTAATACATTAATATTGTGTTAAAGTGAAATTTTTCATAATTTTTCGCAAAAAAGCACCAAATATTTTGGTGTGTAATCGCTGGTTATGGTATCTTCAATTCATTAAACAAAACCAGCTGAAATAAGTGGCAGAATTGCCACCATTATTATAGCTGATTTTTAAACATGAGCCGTCTGCATCACGGTAATGCCATAACCTTCGGTTACCGGATACATTCAATCGGGAAAACTATTATGGTAAGTTAATTTTTTGCAGACCATGAACCTTCTGTGGATAGAATTAAAGCATTTTCATCGTATCTGCTAGCTGACAGGCCTTTTCACAGGCTTCATAAATCGCATCGTAATTGCTTTCAATCATCGGATTCACCTGCTCCGTGCTTTTCCGGATATTTTTTTATAAAGAATATAAGGTAATCCCCCACATCGTTCATGCGAGAGATTTATCAGGGCGTTGTTATTCTTTTATAATTTTAAAATCACCGTAAATGTCGTGCCCTTCTCAGGATCACTTTCGGCTGATATGGTTCCATCCACCAGATCAACCACCCGTTTAACCTGCACCAGTCCCAGGCCGTTTCCTTCTTCTGCATGGAAAGTATCGCCCTGATAGAAGCGGTCGAAGATGCGATGGCAGGTTTCTTCACTCATGCCACATCCGGTATCGCTGACTTTGACAATGGCCTGGCCCTCCTCTTTTCTCAACTCTATCTTTACCAAACCATCTTTTTTTGTAAACTTGATGGCATTGGTCAACAGATTGTTCCAGACAATTTCCATGAGACTTTCATCTGTGGTAATTGCGACTTCTTCCAGGTCGGCGCCAAATTCGATGTTTTTTTCGTCAAACTTTTCTTCCAGCGCCAGCATACAACAGCTTCACTTATTTTCATCACTTCCATTTTTTCTCTATTCACGGTAAGTTTCTGGTTCTGCACACATCAAGCAACAGGTATTAAGCCATCAGTCTTTCCACTTGCTCTTTCTGATCAAACAAGGTGCACCCCCCATGGTTTCCGGCGATGGCGGCAATCTCCCTGAGATCGGCAAAATACTGGGACCGCAGAACATCTTCAATGGAATCACTTGTCAGATTCTGTTTGGCATGAGGTGAAAAGGGGCAGGGCTCGGCATCGCCGTAAGGATTAATATGAAAAAATCCCCGTCCAGATGCTAGACATCCGCCCATTTCCTCCTCGTCACCGGGAAATGACAAAATCACCATTCGTCGAAAGGATTTTTTGCGTTCACAACAAATTTTCTGAAGTAGCTTAATCTCCCCGATATCCAGTACCAGATGTTCAGTTCCTGCTTCAGCCGGTACATACTCCACATACAGGGCCACGCCACAACCTTTGTTTTCAAGCGATGATAAAAACTTATACTCCGTCACCAGTTTCAAATTCTCTTTTGTAACCGTGATGGATACCCCAAACAAAATATGACGCTTTTTTAAAGCTGCCATTGCCGATTCAATCTGATCATAGGTACCACTCCCGCGGCGGGAATCTGTTTCTTCAGCATTGCCTTCAATACTGAGAATGGGAATGAGGTTGCGATGCTGATCGAGAAATTCAACCGCATCATCGTTCAGCATGGTGCCATTGGTAAAAACCGGAAAAATCAGGTTCGGGTACTCACCGGCCAGTTCTAAAATATCTCTGCGTAAAAAGGGTTCTCCTCCGGCCAGCAGAATGAAGGCGGTCCCCAGCTCGGAAGCCTGATCAAATATTTTCCCCCATTGGAGGGTGTCCAGATCAGCTTTGCCAATGGTGCTGCCACATCCTCCGCCGGCCCGGGCATAGCATCCGGCACAGCGCAAATTGCATTGTGAGGCAATACTGGCGATCAGAAACGGCGGCACATGCAGGCCTTTTTTCTCCTGCTGTTTTCGGATCGCCGTGCTTTTTGCCATCTCCGGCAATATGCACTTCAAAAATGCCCGTCCCTTGGCGTTGCTCATATAGAATCGGCCGGCTGTTTTCATGATCTGGGTCATTCCCTGATCCATCATTATATTTAAATTCATTAGTTTTCCTCTTTTCTAATTTGATAAATTGAAGCAAATTGCTCAATATGGGCCTTAAGAATTCCGAGTGCTTCAGCTTCTTTTTCCGGCATATTATCATATTGACATAACAGTGTATAGAAAGGGCCATAAAACTGTAAGGCAATAATACTTGGCGGCCCTTCCCTGAAAGTTCCCTGTCGTATCATTTCACTAAACAAATCGGTCTGAAACTTGATCGCATCATCGAAAAACCAATTGCCTAAGGTTTTGGCTGCATCATCATTTTTGTACTGCTCAATGGTTAACATTTTGCGAAAATTTGATGCCTGGGGATCTTTCAAAAAAAATAAGAACACTGCCTCACAGGCTTTTTTAAGCCAGATTAGATCATTCCGGCCATACTCACGGGCGACATTCTCTATTTCTCCCTGGGGCAATCGGTAGAATGTCACTGTTTCTTCAAATTTCTGATTCATCCACTCCAGCAATGTATCATAAATTGCCTGCTTGCTCCCAAAATGTTTATAAAGTGAACTGTCTTTAATTCCCACTGCATGGGCAATTTCTTTGACTGTTACACTTTCATATCCTTTTACAGAAAATAGATTCAGTGCTTCTTCTAAAATTATTTCTCTGGTATTTCGTTTTGTCATCTTATCTCCTTAACAAAAACAGGCTAGTGAACACTAGCTATAGTATAGCTAGTGTTCACTAGCCTGTCAATATTTTTTTTATTTTCTTAATCCGTACTTTTATGACTCTTCTCTGGTCGCAATTCAAAACCGTAAATTCATAGTCTTCAAAAATAAATTGATCATTAATTTGCGGATATCCCTCAAGCTGAACATAAAATCCAGCCGCCAATGGTATCAATATTCTCGGCTTTAATATCGGCAAGGTTTCCCTGGCACCTTTATTTCCCCCATTTTTTCTTAAGACTATTGACTATCCGACATAAAAAAGATATACTCATATCAAATGATAGTATATTCTATCATTTGATATGAGTATATCTTTGGAGGCCTTATGAATACAACTTTAACCATGAAAGACATCAAACACCAAGCCATTTTAAATTCGGCTACTGAATTGTTAGCTTTAAAACCAACAGCAACGTTGCAAGCGATTGCCGATTATTCGAAAATCGGCATTGCCACATTGCATCGTCACTTTGTCTCCCGGGAAGCCCTTCTGGATGAACTAGCACTAAATGCCATTCATCTAGTCGAGGAAACTTTTGCTTCGCTCATCATTGATCCCGATGACATGAAGGCTTCTCTTAAACGACTCTTTGATGCCCTCATACCACTTGGCAATAAAATCTATTTTCTCGGCACGGCAGCTTCTATTGATGAAAACCCGACCATCATAGCTGGTGAAACCCATCTGAAACGTCCGATTCTAGATGCCATTGAAACTTGGCAACATAATGGTTGTCTTAAAAAGGATTACCCTAGTAGATGGATACTAAACGTAATCTACAGCTTATTATTTATGACATGGCAGGATATTCAAGCTGGAAATCTAGCCAAAAATGATGCGACTGATTTATTGTTAAATACCGTTTTATCCGGGTTTTCAGAAATAAAATAATATCTTGTCTTTTATCGGGAAGCGATGTGATCGGCACTTATCAAAGGGTTATTCACTTTGCAGTCCGTTTCGCAATCATCTGATATGCTATTAAATTAAAAGGAGTATTTTCTTATGGCAAAATTTAATATTGAAATCACAAAATCAATTAACGAAGATCAAAAAACCGAGGTGGCAAAACTCTTTTATAGCGCTTTTGAAAAAAAGTTCAGCACATTATGGTTGTTTGCTAAAAACGAAACCCAGGCGGTGGCGGTACTACGGGAGTGTATTAATTATAAAAAAGGACTCTATGCATTGAGTGAGAACAGCCTTTTTGGATTTATTGGTCTTGAAACCGGCGATGGCCTTTTTGTCAATTTCAAATTCTCTTCACTTTCAAAAGTTTTCGGTCTTTTTGGTGCTACCTGGCGTTTTCTTGCCTATGGTATTTATCGTCTGCTCCACAACAATCGAATCGAGCACGAAGTACACATTGATCCCATCGTTGTATCAAGCAACGCCCGTGGTATGGGGGTTGGAACACAGCTATTAAATGCCACGATTGATTTTGCAAGATCAATTAATCGAAAATGTGTTTTCCTTGAGGTCGTTGATACAAATCCTAACGCACAAAAGCTATATGAAAGAGTTGGTTTCGCTGTTGTAGACGTTGAAGATACCAGCTTATTCACTTCTAATTCAGGTTTTTCCAAGGTTATCCATATGAAAAAAATTCTAGCTATTTAATCTGTTTCTAAGCAGAGCCGATTAAATTTAGAACACCAAGTGATACCATTTGTATCCAAGCCCAGGTAGTTGCATAACTGGCTCAAAGTCGATCTATAGGCTGGCTTGACAAAAGGAAACTTCTGGACTATACTAAATAATATGAATATATAATAAATATATTCATATTATTCGGAGGTAGATGCGTGCCAAAAATATATTCAAACGAAAAGCGACAAGAAATAAGAAATCAACTGATGCTGGTTGGATTGGAACTGATCAAACAGAATGGTTTAAAACGAATGAGTATTCAAGAACTTACAAAAAAAGTGGGAATTGCCCAAGGTACCTTTTACAATTTTTTCAGCTCAAAGGAAATGCTCGTTTATGAACTTGCTGACGCATACCAGAAAAGAACAAATCAGCAGCTTGAAAAAATCATTCAATCAAAGGGATATCTTGAACGAAATGATTTAGGCACATTATACAGTCGTATGTTTTTGAAAGATGAGGATAATGTCTATCGTTTCATCACCAGAGAAGATCTACAGAACTTATATACAAGACTTCCCCATGATTGTTTTCGTAGAATGACAGATGTCAAAGCGGAAATGGAGCTAAATTTACTCCACGCGCGTGAAAAAAAAGAGAATTATGATCTGGATGCAGTCATTAACTGGATTCAGATCATGAATCTTACGATCCAAAATAAAGACATCCTGGTGGCAGCCGGGGTTGCGAAAATGATCCTTCGGATGATCGAAAATATGCTGGATGAACTTTTTATTTAAAAAAGACAGAGAGGAATGACTATTATGAAATTCTACGAATATGGGGATAAAAAATTACCATCGATCATGCTCATTCACGGTGCGGGTTGGTCCTATTGGCTTTATTTACAAGAAGCCAGATTATTGCAAAATAAATACCATGTGATCTTACCGGTAATAGACGGACACGGTGAAGAATCCGAGGTCCCCTATATCTCGACCGAAAAAGCTGCGGATCGGTTACTGGATTATATTGATCATAACTGTGGTGGCAAACTTTTTGCCCTCAGTGGGGTTTCTCTAGGCGGACAGATTGCCATTGAGCTCTTATCCAGACGAGCGGACCTTGCCGAGAAGGCAATTATCGAAAGCGGCCTGTGCATTCCCCAACCCGGTCTTTTGAGATACAGTCTCTTTGTCTATAAACATTTTGGCAAATGGCTGTTTTCAAAAAAATTCAATCAGTGGGCGCTAACGAAGCTTCCCAAACAAATGCATTTACCCGATGAAATTACAGCGTTATATTTGAGGGATCTCCCGGCTGTTAAAATTGCGACCATGAATCGAGTTTTTGAAACCTACTATCGTTATCAACTGAAAGACAGCTTAAAAGACAGCCAGGCCGATACCATCTACTGGTACGGCAGCAAGGAAATGAAGTGCATTAAACAGTCCGGGTTGCTATTCGAAAGCTATGTTGAAAAATGTCAATTAATCGAATTGCCGGGTTATCGTCATTCAGAAATCAGCGCTTATCATCCTGAAGAATGGGTGGAAAAAGCCGAGCAATTTTTCAATCGTTAAAAAGAAGGTCCGTTTATTTACTTACTTAAATGACCGTGCCAATCCTCAACTGCAATCTGGCCGGTCGTTTTGCGATTAAGAAGCTTCCTTATGAAATCAACGGCCATTTTTCGGTTTCTATAAATGTATCCACCAGGGTATTGGCGTTCTCAATGATTTCCGGATCAAATTCTAAATAGTTTAATAACGCAATGGCATTTTTTGTATGAGCCGGGCCAGTATGTAACTTGTAATCAAACAGAATCGTTTCATCCGTAATCGTCTCCTGGAAATGATAATTATCATAACTTTTTGCCAAAATACTGGTGAGCTCAATATCGTGTGTGGCTATCAGACAAAGACAATTTTCCCGGTCTAAATAATCCAGAATCGCAGCGGAAGCGGCAATTCGCTCGATGGTATTAGTACCTTTTAATATTTCGTCAATAAAACAAAGACAGGGAACGCTGCTTACCTGATCGATGGTTCGTTTTAAAGATTTAATTTCAGCCATAAAATAACTGTCCCCGGCAAGAATGTCATCCTTCACTGCCATAGCGGTAATCGGCAGACAATGGGAAAGCGAAAAACTGCTGGCTGTACAGGTGTAAATGGTTTGGGCAAAAATACTGTTGACTGCCAAGGCCTTGACAAAGGTTGATTTTCCAGAAGCGTTTGACCCGGTAACAAGGCTGTTCTTCAGAAGTTCAATATCATTCGCTATGGGTGTTTTCAATAAGGGGTGATATAGATCGGCAACAACCACTTCAAATTCCGCGGTAAAAGACGGATTAACCGTACCGGGAAGACTTTTTCGAAATGATGCCAAAGTGATCGAAAGATCCAGTTCTCCGATATTCTGATAGATACGATGAAAAGCTTCTTTGTTTTTTGACACCAGGGCAATGGCTTTATTATAAGTTCTGAAGTCGTAGAGGGTTATAATTTTTAAATAGTCCAGCAGTATATCAATATCAGATGTGCCTCCCATCATGACTCCTGAGAGTTTACCGGCAAGGGCTTTAAAGTGTATATTATCTTCTCGAATTTTCTCAATTAAACCACTGAGTCCATCCGTTGTCTGATACGGCAAAAGTCTGTTGCAGCATCGGAGCATGGCTGATAAATAATGAATGGTCAAGAGGTTTTTGGCTATTTCCTTTTTAAAATAGTAATAGACCACCCCATTAACAATGACTGAAAGAATCAGACACAGCAGACCAATTGATAGATTAAACAGACAGATTCCAAGGCAAAGAAAAGGAATAATGGCCAGGATCGTATAGGCGCTCGGATTCTTAAGGGCTTTTATTTGACTTTCGAAAATAAGTGACGAAACATCATTGTAACTTGCTTTGCCCAATTTTGACAGAATCATTTGAATTTCCAGCCGTTCTTTGGGATTCTCAGCGAAAAAATTGATGAGCTTTTCGCGTTCTTTAAGTGGTTCATCCCGCCATTTTGGCTCATGAAGCGTTGCATACAACACCTCATCACCAACCGAGGTTAAACAGGTGTCCAGACGTTTAAAGACATCGTCCATATCCAAATCGCTCCAAGTCAGTTCATCGATGGCGACATCGATCTTTTCGTATTTGAGTTTTCGATCCCAATAATCGGAAACGCTTCCCCAAATATCGGGATTAAAACTGGTTGGTGCTTTTCCAAATTCATTCATTAAACGTTGCCGAAAGATGATTCTGGCTCTTCTGCTGGAGACCAGACTAAAAACAATCATCCCGATGATTCCAATGCTTACAAAAAATAATACTCCCATTAAACTCCTCTGTTTCCAATGGCTTTGCACAGCCTTTTTTTCTTTTATAAAAATTATCAAAGTGAGACTGGCCTTTTCACTGATCCCGAAATGTCCCTATATCCATCACTTTATGAAATATTGTATCATTTGATTGCCACCAGGAACAGGATTTAATGCACAAAAAAATAAATGCAACTGTGATAACACTAATGATATGTTCAACACTTACACTTTTATGCGCTAAAATATTTCACAGAATTTTTGGAATTTGGAGATGTCCAGTTAAAACATGACGGTTGAAACGGTGCCTGTTCGTTAAAATAGCCGGAGATTTTACTCCGGCTATACGTTCATATGAATGAGTTATTTCTTTAGACCAACGTTTTTCAACATTGGATAATTAAAGCAATTCCTTGTTTATTTGATTAAGTTCTGTTGTAATCGCTTCGTAAACACCAGGGTATACGCTGCCTGGTCCGCCTTGTGTAATACACGGAATATAATAATGTTTTCCGCATCGTTTTACAGCCTTTCGCACTTCTGCGCCAACACTTTCTTGAGTCCAAGCCTCGTTATCAATCAGTGAGTTATCGATATCTCCCATAAAAGAAATCTGTCCGCCAAACTTTTTAATGAGTTCCGGAACATTATTTGACGAAATACAGCCTTGCCAGATATCGATTCCCATTTCAATCATCAGCGGTACCAAATTCGCAGCGTAAGAATCGCTATGATGAACAATCAGCTCGACGCCGTTGGCTTTATAGAAACCATATATTTTTTTGTAAGCAGGGACAATAAATTCTTCAAACATCTCTGGTGCCATGAACGAATTCAAAGAGCTGCCCCAATCGTCATGATGGAAGATACAGTCAGGTTTATAATATTTGACCAGTTCTGCTGCATATCGCAATTCATATTCGACGATATAGTCGATAAGCGCATGCATTTCTTCCGGTTCTTCATAGAAGCCCATCAGACAATCTTCCATGCCCATTAAATGATGGCATTGTTCAAAGACACCAGGGGCAACAAATGCGGTTGCAAAAACTTCGTTACGATCGATTGCTTCAATTGCCGGCATAAATGGTGCCCATGCTTCCGGCGGAAAATCTGTCTTGGGCGCTTTTACAAATTCTCGCCATTTTGTGATATCCTTAAGCACTTTGTGTTCGGCATCATGCAATGGAAATGCTCCAGGAGTTCCTTCCGGCCACGCAAAGGTAATTCCCCAACCATTTTTTGCCGGCTGGCCACCAGGCATCGGGAACTCACCCTGGCCTGAAATCGGATCTCCCATTATCATACCGTAAATTGCATCAGTACACACAAAAGCCTCATACTGATTGACAAAGCGGTCAGGATTGCCGCCTTTAATCGTTTCCAATAAATTCTGTCTTTTAGTTAGCATAAACATTTCCTCCTATAAGATATTATACCGCCATACAATTTATATGCGTATAATTATTGTAAAATCAATTATATCACCAGTTTTCAATAATTTCAAGCTTTACTTTACCGGTTAATATTTATTCTTTGATTACGCTAACATTGCCGTTTTTATGCGATTATTAAGACGCAGTAATCAGGACTGAAGAATTTGTTATCCTTACTCCCCGATTCGTATAAACTAGGTATTTTAAATATAAGTAATCATTTTGACCGCTTCGACTTCAAGTCTTCCATCTTTTGTCTGATGTAGCTTTAAAATATCGGGTTAATGTTACTTTTTTTCGATTTCAGTTACACATGTTGTTTTAATCGTTTCAACCAGGAATTGTAACGCATCGATGACATGCGGTCGGATATCACCACCAATGAGAACATACATAATATCTTCACCTACCTTCAGATACCCTTCGTTAAGCCAAACCCTGACATGGAAAATGCCGTCCATTTTTTTTGTTTCAGCAATGGCGACATCAACCTTTAGGGCATCATAAAAAAATTCCATTCCTGTTACGCTGGAACCGTCATCCAAGCCTTGACGAACCTTGGCCTTTGGCGTTTGGCGGACAGTACCATTGTGAACCAAATACATTCCTTCCTGTAAAGCAGCCGAATCATTTTTTGCTTCTTTTAACCATTCGTCAACAGAAGGCGTTGATTTCTTTGTTATTTCATTCATACGTAAGTCTCCTTTTTTTAGCATTACTATATTTCCATCCCTGAAAGACTGATGAAAAGCACAACAGCTGTAACAAATAAAATTGCGCAATAATACAGCCATGGTCGTTTTGTTTTATATAAATAATAAAGACTGGCAGCAACAATCACAGAGCCGATTAACAAAACCACCCACTCAGACTGCTGGTTAAACAAAATCCCAACCTCCATAAGAACAACCATCAAGGGCATGGTTAAAAAAGTTGCTTTAACCAAATCATTCAACTTCGATTTGAAAACCAACCATGAAACCAAAAGAATAATAATTAAATAGATTATATCATTGATCGAAAGAATTCTGCCAAAATTATCACTATCCTTATTCACCAATGAAAAAATGATCATATCCCAAACCCGCATGACGAGGGCTGCGAATAAAAATGCTACTAAAAAGAGTGTCAAGCCACCGACAACAATTATAAGCATGGACAATAAGTTTTTCTGCCATAATTTCAGTTTCATTCGAGATCCCTCCTAATTTGATTATTAATGCCAGTTAATTCGGACATCATCTGCCTCCTTTTTTCAACGGAACCGGTGGTTGTCTAAAATAATCTCTGTGTTATTATCTCTGATAATCACCGAAACATTTTTCTGAGCATCGTATCGTCTCTCTATGAATGGGATACAAGAGTAATATCTGGATAGATTTTTTCTAAAACACTATTCGGATAGGTATTGTCTAAAAATTCTTCTACCCTACTATTTGCCGGGATATTGTTTATTCGTTCATCCCAGCGTTTCACTGCCAGAAAGGAAATTATCATATCAAAAATCATAAAAATGCTGAGAATCGAAGTGACGATCACTTCGATTTTTAGAGGGGTTTTTTTTATCGCCGTTGATACCAATGGATCAATTATTTTTACCCAGGAAAGCCCTAAAACGCCCCAATAAAATGAAAGCACCAGGCTGGTTCTGCCATATAAATTTAATGGCATCTGCTGATATTGCCAGGAAACCGTTCCGGTTGCATACTGCTGAAAACAACTGCTTAGGAACTCAAATCCACCGCCAACAACCATGCTTAAAATTAAAATTATATACCAGTTCTTATCAAAAAAGGGATGAAGTATCAGAACAAAAAATACGACGCCAAAACCATAAACAGGATTATTTGATTGTTCCATTTAATATCCATAATCATCATTATTAAACGACTTTGTTAATTTTATACCCATAACCCTTCAATTTCCAACCTTCTCCAAAATATATTTTCAGATAATCTATCAATTATAATTTATTCCACCAAAAAAATGAGAAGGAGCAACTGCTAATGCTCTTTCTCATAAATTGCCTTCTACAACAAATAAACGGTCTTCTATTTTTTGTGCAAATCGAGAATTTCTTTTTTTAATCGTTCATCCTCTTTTGCAAATGAAAAAGTTGGACGTCCAAGGTAATAACCTTGTGCATAATCAATATCCATCTCGATGATTTTGACCAAATCCATTGTCTCTTCAATGCCTTCCGCCACGACTTTAATGCCTTTATTATGACAGAATTCAACCAAATTGGCGACTATATTTTGTTTGTCACTATTGCTGTGAATCCCTTGAATCAGTTCCATATCAATTTTAATAATATCCGGCAGCAATGAAAGAATCCGCAGTTCATTGGAATAACCGCTGCCAAAATCATCTACTGCAATTTGGATGCCACTTTTCCGAATAAATTTGATTTTTTCATTCATATTATTTGAATTATTATTTTCTTCTTCGGTAACCTCAATCACAATATTTTTAAAAATGTGACGGTAATGTCTTTCAAGCATCAAATGATCTTCTTCACTCAGTCTTTGGCTGGGGATACTATTTATAAATATTTTGCGATCACCAATCTCCTGGGAATTTTCTTCAACAGTCTGATATGCCATTAAAATAATCATTCGTTCCAACTGTGCAGATTTTGACTGGGCAGCAGCAACCGTTAAAATTTCCATGGGATTTTTAAAGTCATTCAGTAACGAACGCATTAATGCTTCATAGGCAATGATTTCACCAGTTTTCAAATCCACAATCGGCTGAAAAGCAAAACGAATCAACTGTTCATCCAATAAACGATTGATGACTTCACGATTTTCCAACAGATACGACATCTGTTGATAATAATCCCGATTAAATTCAAACAATCGTCCTTTTTCCTTATTCTTTGCCTCATACATTGCAAAATCGGAAAGCTTTAATAGATCGATGACGTTGTCTGCATCCTCGGGATACCATGCGACTCCAGACGAAAAGCGGATGCGGTTACTGGTACCATTCGGTCTAATGAAACTAAAGGATTTACTATAAGGATAGAGCTTTTCAATAATTTTTCGAAGCTCATCCTGATCCTCATAGCCATGTAAATAAACGGCAAATTCATCTCCTGAAATTCGCGAAACAATTCCTTTAAATTGTTCAAAATAGCGAAATATTTCACTGGCCCGGATGATGAGGCGATCCCCCATATCGTGTCCAAAATTATCGTTGATGTATTTCAAATTATCCAAATCTATAAAAATCATGGCCCCGATTTTATCCGGTTCCTCTTTTATTTTTCGATTTGCCTCACGTTTTAAAGCCGTGTTACTGAATAAATGCGTTAATGCATCATAATCCAATTCATTGGCCAAGCGACGATTTTCTTCAATATCAGCGGTGACATCCAAAATAACACCAACCGAACCGGTTGGCTGTTTAGCCTCCAAGATACGCAGCCATAGCTGTTTTCCAGCGTATTCATCATAATACTCATAAATATCATCGTGATCATCTATCGGATATTGAGTCAGTTTATTATAAAACAGAACCCAGTCATCCTTAGAAATCAGACTTCCCTGATCAATATGAAGCAGCTTGTATAAAAAATCCGTCAGAATGACATGTTTGTTGTTATCAAGAACCTCATATCCGCCAATGGGTAACAAACTCAATTCCAATATTTTCGACGTGGTCTTGGAAACATTCATCAGGCTCTGATTCAGCAATTGAACCGCAGACGTTAAATCATCAATCTCACGCATACCTGTTGGCAAAAAATGAATTTCATCATAGGGTGAAAGATTTCGAACATATTTTGACAATCTGGAAATCTTGCGGGTGAAAAAATAGACTAATACAAAAACAGCAGTAAATGCCAGCACCGTGGTAAGAGCAATACTGTAAAACACTTTCTCTCGCACAGACACCGAGTTTTCTGTCAAAACATCACTGGGTACGAAACAGGACAATGTCCAGTTTTCATCCACAAAAGGTGAATTCTCGCTGTAAACCTTCAGCTTTTGCACCGAACTGTACATGGTTCCCAATTCATCCAATGTGGTTTCAAATATTCCGCCCTCTTTTACCGCCTTCAATTGCAATGGCTCACCACTTTTTAAATAGGTTTTTGCCAGGACACCACTGGGAATAAACCAGCCTAAGTCCAGGGCATTGTCATGCATTTCGGAAATCACATAAAAACTGTTGTGATAAAGCAAATCCGAATCTGGCAAATAATGCTGAGAAAAATAAGGCATGGCAATTTCGATACCGATGACACCGTATCCGTTACCATTCTCATCTAAAACCGGCATGGTATAACAAACAACCTGCTGATTGTCATTTAATATATCCTTTGGTGTGGACCAATAACCAAAACGCTCCATTTCTGAGCCCTTAAACTGGGTACTCGCCCAGATTGGCTTTTCATAAAAATCAAAGTAATTTTCTTCTTTATCGGAGCGCATATCCAGATTCCAGCGAATGCTGGTTGGCATATGATATTCTTTGGATACGGCAGTCGGGCCGATTTCCAGCGAATAATTTGTAGACGCACTCACATCCGGAGTCGAATTTCTTATGTAAACTGCGGAATGCGCAACTGTATCGGCTTTGTTGGCATTTGATCCATTCAAAATAAAGTATGCCCCAGTGACATGATTTTGCTTCAAAATTGATACCAGTGTAGCACTTGCCACCAAAGCAGCCTGATTGTAACTATCGTCGTCGAGATATAGATCTTCTGGCGATTTCTGGTTCTGCTGTGCTAATTGAACCAATTCTGAATTCAAGTTTTCGGTCTCATTTGCCATGTTGCCAATCATTGCACCAACAGATAAATCGAAGGTCTGGGCCCGGGTTTCCGTTGTATTGCTAAGCAAACGAACCGCTTCCGCATCCAACATAAAATACACCTGGGAAAACCACAAAGCAAAAATTAATGCGATACTTTGAAAAATGACAATCAATGCCAATAAAATATTTAACTGTCTTCGAAGTGTCCATGTTTTTTTCATACATTTTTCCTAACATCGTAGATTATTCCTCAGAATATGAAATTCCTAATGTATCAAGCTGACTGCGAATACTGGAAAGCCACTCATCAAAACGAGCATTCATATCCAAGGCTGTCACTATTTCATCTTCGGTCATACCTTGTTCCTTTAATGCTACGGCACTTTGACGTCCAGATTCTGCCATCGTTGTGAGAGATGTTTCTAAGATTGACCGAACATTATAACTGCCGTTAAACGGTGTGGATGCATAAGTATTGGAATCCATAATCTGATTTAAAGCAATATCATAAACTGCCGCCACATTTTTTTCTGCCTGGTCACCGGAACTTAGAGACTTCAATGATGCGTTATAGTCCGCATTCCCGTAAGCTCCTGTTTCTACCGGTAAATAGCCGGTTGTCATGGCAAAGGGAATGTTCTGTTCCTCGGCGGTAAACCATTTTAGAAAGAGCGCCGCACCCTCCTGCTTCTCAGGTGTGGACTTGGTCACACTCATACCTGCTCCCTGAACAATAGCGGTGGGGGTGCCACCAGCAAAACAAGGATATGCCAGAGCCGTAAATTCAATAGGAGATTGGGTATTATCTTTTTCAATCCAGGTGGGAAAATATGCGGCGCCTGATGACGAACCCACATAGGCAATTAAATCGCTGGCTTTAATATCATCTGAACGAAACTTACCAACTGCATTTAAATAGCCAAGGCTCATTCCGCCATAATAGATATCAAATAGCTTTCTCAAGTCGGCATGATTTAACACCGCCTTTTCATTCTTTCCATCAATGACCTCAACCCCCAATTGTTTATTACCAATGATAATATAATTAGCAACCGAATCAATACCCATTAAGCTTTTACCATCCCAGGCTGTATCCGGGGTTTGTGCATCGGTCCATTGGTAGTAGGCACGTGCGGCTGCGTAGACCCCTTCCCAGGTGGTCAGGTTTTTTTCATTAACACCGGTAGCTGCGGCAAATTCATTCCAGGCTGTTGCATTGACATAAAGCAGCTCGGTACTTTTCACAATGGGAATGCTCAACAAACGATCGCCGTCATACTTGCCATCATTCAGGAAAGCTGTAATGTAGAGTTTCTGTTCATCTTTCGAAAAATAATCATTTAAATCACAAAGCTTGCCCAGCTGATCAATCTCAAGTCCTTTATCCGGATAGGTTGAGAACATATCTGGCATGGGTTCAGCATTGATAATACCCTTGGCCGAATCGGTTACTGCTTTCTCCAATTCTAAAATACTGCCTTTAGCCACTGCCGTAACGACAACCCCTTTTTCGGAACCCTCACCTTTGTTGAACTGATCCACAGCCGTTTCCAAAGCAATCTTATTGTCACCGACATAATAATGCCAAAGGGTTATTGACACCGGATTTTTCGGATCCAGCACCGACTTTGACGCTGTCGAACAACCCGTCAGCAAAATAAACATACTCAACACCAGACACGCCACTTTTAATTTTCTTTTCATTTCTCTCTCCTTAAAATACTAAAATAGGTAATTGCGATGCTGACCTAAGCTTCGCTCTTAATTGACGTTTAACAATCTTATGTGTAATCATTTACATGTTAGGTTTTATCTCAACAGAATTTTCTTTATAATAAAACTCACCTTGCAATTTTCTATCTGGTGAATCGTCAAAAAAAGCCTCTGGCTAATCATCAGCCAGCGGCTCATTGAAGAATCAAACTATTTTTTTGTATCCGAACAGTCTTAATGTTAATTATACATAAAAGCAATTGAATTTGCACTAACTTTTCGTATTAAAGCCAAGTTCTTCTCACTCATCCGTTTGACATTATCAAGGCATCCCTACCGATTTGATCTATTCATCAAAAGCCGATTATAAATAACTTTCAAAGTTACTATCAAAGCTTGGATTTGCATTTTTTCTATATCTAACCCCTGCACTATTTTATTAAAACAGCATTTGACTTAAACACTTATCCGCTTTTCTATCCATTGACTGAAGAAATTTAATTGTTCTTCAGTATAAAAATAATGTTCTCCATGCTCCATTACCGTCAGATCGCAATTAAATTTGTGTGCAAAGTTAGAAACGAAGTCAAATTCGCACAATTCATCATCCGAACCGTAAAGAATTACGGTCGATTTAGGCCATGACCTAATCGGATGTTCTTTCACATAGCAATAATAATCCCAATATAATATCTGTCCAATCGGTGTGGTGATTTCCTTTTTTGTTTCTAACTGCTCCTCACTTACATTAAACCACGTCATCATGTTACTTATCATTCTTTCCATATCAACAACCGGCGAAAGGAATATACTCTGCTTTAAATCCTCATCTTTGTAGGTCAGCAAGCTAAAATATGCACCCATGCTACATGCAAACAAACTGATATTGTTCCAATTTGTTTTTGCATATGCCATTATACTTGAAAGGTCTTTGACGCAATTTTGAACCTTGCATGGGGTTGGATCTTTTTTCCGTTCTCCATGCTCTGGCAAATCAAAGCTAAGTACCTGGTAACCGGCTTTTGTTAGTTTCTCTGCCAGAATTACAATTACCTCATCCGCTTTGTTTGACATATTTCCATGTACCGCAATAAATATGTTCCTAGAATTTTCTCCCCATAAAATAGCAGGAATTCCCTTTATTTTCAAGTCTTGTTTAATCATTTTTTCATCCTGAATGCATTTTCTAATGATCTTTCTATTACTTTCAGCTCTCCTCATAAACATATTAGATGTTATTTGCAAGCGTAACTCTGATCGATTTTTACATTGATTTGATTTTAGCCGAGTTTTATCTGTGCTTCTTTCACATCTGTTACAAAATACAGATTTTCACCCTGATTGGATTCATAAATAAAGTCGTGCAGTGCCCTACTTGCTTAGTTGTATATTTTATCATATTATATAAACAAAAACTACTCTAGGAGGCTAAGTCTGAAAAGAGAAACTGACGTATTGGACTATACCAATTATTTACAGGGAGATCATCAGTGCTTATATCATCGAATAATTATGTGCTTTGCATTAACAGGCAACTCGCTAATTTGTGCATGAAAAGAGAGGACCTATTATTTTAGAATAGTATAATTGTAACAATGAGCTGAATAAATGGAGTGGATTAAAAGATTAAATAATGCAATAAATTATATTGAAGAACACCTTAACGAAGAGGTCGATTATAATCAAATTGCTGCCGTTGCCTGTTGCTCAACGTATCTTTTTCAGCGAATGTTTGCCTAATGAGTCTGCTGGGCGTCAGTACCTGCAACAACACCGCGGACTGTAAGTATTTATAGCTGTTGCCAGTACCAAAGGCCTCGACGATATTTTAGAGGAATACACTGTTTCGGCTTCTACCTGGGCAATTTTCTCTGGCAGTGGAACAAGCCTGTCTATTCAAGAATTGGAACAGCGGATTGTCACTGAATGGCTTCCGACTTCAGGCTATGAATACACCAACGCCCCGGACATCGAGGTTTACATAAACGCCGATCCGCAAAACGCACAATATGAGGTTTGGATACCTGTTATTAAAAAATAGCAAAATATTCACGCTAGTCAAATAAGCTACCCCAATGAATTTCGCAACCACATTCGTGCTCAAACCATTTAACAAAAATAGACTTGCCAAAGGGCCAAGCTATATTGGCCCTTTGGGCAGTTTTACTTTAGGACTTTATTTTCTTGTTTTTTTCCCTTGGGTCTGACCCGAATTTTTATTAGTTCTTTTACATCATTTAATACCCTTTCTGAAGTGATGTTTATCATCAGCCATCTTCCGCCAGCTGAAAAAGAAACACTGTTAAAAAGATCCCGGGTGTATTCGCTTAAAAGCGGCAGCAGGATTTCCGTTTCTGTCATTTCTTTGGTACCGATCACTACCAATGCGATAAAATAACCATCCATGGGATAAAGGGTGCAAAGGGATTTTCCGTTTTTCTTATATTTAATATTCCATCCCGGCTGAGCCGAGCACCTGCTAAATACCAGTTGCGGCGTAACCGAATAGGTATCTGCTAAAAAATCATTCATCTCTGTCCATAAAGCATTATCAATATAGGCTTCAATTTTCTCAAAAGAAGGTTCCAAATTTCCCGGATATAATTCATGCCACACTTTTTTCATCACACTTCCTTTTTATTTTCATTATACGCCCTCAACCTATTTAAAAGCCACTTGCTTTTTCATACTCCAGACCGCAAAAATTGCGACGATTTCGGCCAGTCCGCTTTTTATGGGATTCACCTGAACAGGGTAGAAATAATTCTGTTTATCCCTATAGAACTGGTAGTCTGCCGGTAAATTCTGCTCTGACAAACTGGCCATTTTTTTGAAGATCCGAAACCAGATCAGGTTTCCCAATTCCGGAGGGGCTTCGTTTTTATTAACCATCGATGCATAAAAACATTTTACACTTTTTTCAATGGCTCGATCCGTCTGATCCGCATACTTTTTTGTAGGCTCCCAAGGGGTGGTGGTTATTTTCAATTCACAGACTTTGCTGCTACCGCCAAGGGTCATCGCAAGTGCCTTATTTACCTTTCTCAAACCAGAACCGCCATTGGCAACTAGCATCAGGGACTGATTGAAAAATTTCGGACGATGCAAACTATAGGCAAAACGGTCCATGAAGCTCTTCATTAAGCCGCTTACATTCTGGGTATACCCCGGCGTGCTAAGGATGACTCCATCCGCTTCCAATATTTTCTTCTCGATGATTTTCCTGTCGTCCTGTAACGGACAGAAGCTCTCCCCTTTTGCGATACAGGAAAAACAACCGATACAGGGCTGCAAATTGACATCGCTTAGAAAGATATACTGAAAATCAATGTCGCCGCTGCGCTTCAATTCTACTTCAATCTTCTGGACAATCTCATATCCTTTTCCCTTATGCGGGCTCCCCATAATTGCGATAACTTTCATCTAATTAACCTCCTTGATATAAAATAAAAACATGTGTTAGCTTAACTGCCGTTTAATACATCAGCGAATCAAAAACGCCAGCACTTTGTGGGTTGACATAGAGGCCTAGCCAATCGTATTTTTCATACACTGGACGATTCAAAAAGCTAGCACCTGATCTACCGTTTCTTCAGTTAATCAATGAGCAATATTCCATAGCGATTCATTTTCACATTCTTATCGGCAAGCACGTGAATGGGATAATCAAGATCCCGAACGGTTCCATAAACGTCAATAGCCATTGCTTCGGTACAGGGTCTCGCCATTTTTTTATTTTTACACATGACTCTGTCCGAAACGCAATCCGAACATAATTTACATTCATCCACCAGCAAAGCGAACGCTTTATGGAATCCCAGCAGAAAAATTTCCTTTTCTATTTTCAGTAATTCTTTATTAATATGTTTACACCATTGATGTAAAGCCTCATCGGTATCAAGCTTTTCCTGAAAATGAAAAATTACTGCACTTTCATATTCCGATAAAAACTCTCGACATTCCGATACTGTTGGTGTATTTGGTGGGCAAGTACTTTTTTTACCATAACTATCGCATCCGTACATGCATTTTACTCGAACCCATTGAGCAACTTTTATTTTTTCTCCAGTAACCCATTTAAAATCAGTGAACTGTTTATTCAAAAACATGCTTTCTATTTTATCTTTATTCATCGTTTAACCTCGATTATGCAAACTTTTTTGTTCGATAATTACAATTTAATCTAATCAAATCTAAAATTAAGTATAACGCGTGGGGATCATTCCTTTGAGTTGAAGTCAGATATGCATAATTCGAGAAACGTCCCTAAATGTCAATATACTATAAGTTAAGGGGCATACGGTGGGCCCGCCCCTTAACTTACCGCTTTTTTATAATGTATTCTTTTAGGAAATCAGGAAAATGTGTAATCATGTTATATGAGAATGGCACTGCAACCTTATAACGGGCATTAAGCTTACTTTTCACAATAATATCATTAATGATTTCTGCCGCTTCTTTCGACTCAGTCAAATTTTGCTTCTTCCTGTTTTGTGCATCTGATTCATAAAAATGAGAATAATAAGAATTGGGATTTAATGTCAGATCATTCGAATTGTTATCCAGGGTTTTAAAAAAACAAGTCTTCATGGGTCCTGGTTCAATGACGGTAACCTGAATATGACTACTGTGCAATTCTAAACGCAATGCATCACTTAGTGCTTCTACTGCAAATTTCGATGCACAGTATGCCCCGTTGATTGGTTGAGCAAATTTTCCAGAAATCGAGCCGATGTTTATAATCTTACCCGATTTTTGCTTACGCATTTCCGGCACCACGGCCTGAACCATTCTGATGATTCCAAAGACATTCACATCAAACATATCCCTGGCACTCTTTATGTCAATCTCTTCCAGAGCGCCTCTCATCGAGTAGCCCGCATTATTGACAAGAATATCAATTTTATGAAATCGCGAAATTATTTCATTTATTGCAGCATGAATCGACGCTTCTTTTGTCACATCTATGGATAGCTTCAGAGATGCGGCCAAGTTCTTTAAACTGTCAGCATTTCTAGCTGTGGCAACCACTGTATTTCCCTTATCAAAAAAGACCTTACACAATTCACGACCAATACCGGTGGAACACCCGGTGATCAAAACAACACTATTATTTTTCATAGCAGTCAACCTCCCTTAATAAACCTGGGCATAATCATAAGTCATCTGAAGGTTATCTGCATTATCATTTGATAAGATTTGATTTTTTTCTTATTCGACTGAGTGACACCGGGGTTATTCCTAAATAGGAGGCAAGATGACACTGTTTCAGACGCTTTTCCAGGCCTGGATATTCTGCAAGGAATTGTATATATCGCTCTGCACTATTTAATAATTTAAAACTGATTGCGTGTTCCTCTTTTGCAACAAGGACGCCATCTATCATTTTTTTATAGAATAGAAGCAGTTCATAGTGACCATCCACGTGCCTCTCAAAATCAAAAATACTTGCAATCAGAAGCTCACTGTCTTCCAAAGCCTGTATGCAATAGGTCGATTCATTTTTAGACAGATATGCCACATAAGAAAAGAGTGTTCCCCCTTCTGCATAGAAATACTTTGTGATATCATTACCCATTTTAGTGATGTAACAAGAGCGGAAAAGACCTTTTGTAACAAACCCAATTTCTGTAGATTTCTCACCTTCCTGCAAAAAAAATTGATCTTTTTTTATTAACTTAGGTTTAAAAACATTCTGTAATAAAACAATACTTTCCTCATTAAGAGATATTCCAGTTCTTTTCGAAAGATCCATCCACAAGCCGACGTAATCATTTTCATTCATGCAAAAGACCTCCTGACTTTCATGACATACCTATAAACCAATTTTCAAAAATGCTTCGAGGACACTTTTCTTCGATCTTCGGCATATATAATATAACGCCACTATTTCTTGGTTTTTTTCTTCCCGATAAAAGTATTTTCTTTACGTGTAATATTTGTCCAGATACTCAACATGGGTGGGATTGTCACATCTACAACTTTTAATGGTTTGATAAATTCCAATAAAATTATATGCCTATTTCACGCTCATTTATCGTTTTAGCATTGAGAAAAAGCAGCAAATATGTTACAATTAAAGTATTGAATAAGCGGTGAAAACCATCTGTATAATCAACACTATCGCTTATGTTGGTGAACCCGAAAAATATAGCCTGTGAGACCACACAATAAATGCAAATAAAGGAGTTAACATGAAAAAAATCACCCTTTTTATCATTTTGGCCATTACACTGATTTTATTTTGCGCTTGCGCCCCACAAAAGTCAACCGCCGGTGATGCCCCAGCGAACACGGATGCATCGGCAACCACCCAAGGTTCGACACAGAGTTCGGATTCGTCCCAACTTGCCAAGTGGCCAGACGAGTTCAACGGCAAACTCCCCACCCCAGTCTGTAAAATCACCGATGTTACGCGCTATGACGAAAATTCTATGTCTGGCAAGCTGACCATTGTTAATTTTTCAGATATGAGCAAGGCAGACGCCGAAACATATGTTGCCTCCCTGAAAGCCATGGGATTCTCTAGCGGCATTGATTTAAATGACGGCACTAAAATTGTCTTTAGCGGCGTCGGTACTGATCAATCTGCCGAAAACGGCATCAATTTTATGTATTTAAATTCCGATCAAACCGGAACGATTTCTTATTAAAGACAAGTAGCATACCATAAGCAAGCACAGGCTCTTCCAACGCTAACCGCAGTATGGGCATCCTCACCAGTCAAAGTTTCAATTGATGCATGGCTCTGAAAATGGCTATGCCTTCCCCAATCACCACCCGACTGATCCGGGAGTGGTCCCTTTTGATATCAGCGATCAAGACGCTGTCCTTTTCCTTTAGGACAGCGTCTTCATTTTCATAAAGAAAGAGGGAGACGGCTTTAAACTCATCGAGACAGTCTTTGTTTCTCAGCAGCCACCGGTAAACCTGATCAATATCGATGATCAGCCCGTGCCGTGTGTCAATAAAAGCTTGCATGCCATCGTCGCTTTCAGGTTCGACAGAAGCCGCCAATTTGTCTTCGATCAAGGTAGTGGTCAGCATCAGATTCATGATCTTAAGTTTGAAGTCAGCGGTATAATTGGCAGAGCTTTTGATGTCTTTAAAGAAATGAACGATGATCTCATCATACATGTTCAGCAGATCTTTTTTGGCATCGTTTTCGGTATAGGGCAAAACAAATTTGCTCAGCACCACCACCACGATGCCCCCGATGATCACATAAACGATGCGATCAAGGCTCAGGCTGGCGGCATTCTGGATCAGCACCAGTGAACTGATCGCCATGATGGTCGCGAAGATCATTGAATAAACGTACTGGTTCATAAAGATGATCGTCAGAAACAGCGAGACGATCATCACGAGCATGCCGGCATTCTGGAGATGCAGGATCGAAAAGATCAGGATCACAACTGCGCCGCCGATCATGGTGCCGACGATCCTCAATCCGGTTTTCTGCCGGGACATTTCATAAAACGGATAGGTCACCGACGAGATGGTAAACAACAACCAGCTGCCGTGTTCCAGGTGAAACCAACCGACTAGAAATGCGCAGATTGCGATGGCAACAGCCAGCCGAAAGGCATAGGACAGGCTCAAGGCGTCGATTGAAAGCTTGACCCGATACCGGTTCATTGTCCGGGATTGACTGGCACGGGACTGGAACTTTTCGAAACGGTCATTCGCACTAGCATCGGGATGACTGAATGCTTCCAGTCCGTCCTTCAATAATTCCAGCTGGCTGACCACTTTCAGAATCGCCAGGTCAGCGGTTGACTCGTCCACATATTTCTCAAAAAATGCATCAAATCCGATCTTCGAAGGTTCCGCCAGATTTTTTTCTTCAAAAGCTTCCCTGATCCGGTCCATTAACAGGCCCAAGTCATCCAGCAGATCATCCCTTTCCCGAACATCCGAAAGCTGCGTCAGAAGATCATTGATCTGCTCAATGATGATGGCAAGATCCAGGTTAATTTCGCCTTCTCTGGTGAAATAATAATGATCGATCCGGGCGTCGTAAAGGATCCGCTTGAGTTGGTTGATCGCTGCCCGGATTGCCTGATCAAGGGGTTCCACGTCTTCCCTATTTTTGATGCCGGCTGTTTTAAGAGCGAGGTTTCGACAGATTTCCGGAAATATCTTTTTACTCTGCTCCCCAACCCGATTCCGGTTAACCCGCAATTGAATGACCATGATGAAAACCGCCCCGGTGACCAAAGCCATCAGCCGAAGCGGTAAGGCCTCAAGGCTAACGGGATACACAATCAGAAAGATATACTGCATACTGAAGGGTGTTGAGATGGGCGAGCTGATGGTATAGCTCAGTGCGGCAGCAATCGTGAATAGGCTGATGAAATTAATGGGGATAGCCAGAAAAAGATTGAGGGACGACACATAGGCAACCAGCCCCATGATGACATTGAACAAAATCAGTTTGATCGTGTTTTTGACTGGATTGGCGGTCAGATCCCGTGACAGATACATCAGCACCGCCAGCACGGTGCTGATGCCAATGGTCACATTATTCTTTCCAAACAGAAAGCCAAAAACTCCGACAATCAGGAGGATAACAAATAACAGTATCATTGGTTTCCCTATTTTTTTAAGCATCTGCATCACCTCGCTAATCCCGAAAAATTTATGGGCTTGCTTTATTTTATGTTATGATATTTTAACCTTTTACCCGGTCCAAAACAGAAAATAAACTGAAAGGTTGATGTCCCTATAAACTGAAAGAGCGCTTAAAAAACTGCCACGCTGATATCATTTACTGTTTTGGCAGCAAAAAAATCAGAAGCGAACATCGACAGGATCGTAAGAAATAAATTCATTGTTGATAATGTCGTTAGTTATATTCTTTTTATCTTCAGCAATTTTTACACCCACGTCAGTTTTTATCTGATTATTTTCCTTATTGTCTTCCTGGGTTATGGAATCAGTTTCGCCAGTTTTCTCTGGATCTTTTTCTGACACTGCACTCTTCGTATCTTTTATTTTCTCATTAACGTCTGAAAGCTTTGCGGCTGTATTGGTTGAAACACTGGAGATATTTCCCTTGATTTCGGAAAGTCGATTTTGTTTCAAACTTGTATCTTTGCTTCTGCTTCTATCAATTTTTATTTCCTCGGTTAAAACCCCCGCCTGACCTTCCATATTCGTTTTTACCGCTTCGGATTTGTTAACCTGTGACATGGTAATCCCGGCACTGATAAGTCCCTTCATTGAGACAACATCTAAATTTCCGGCAACTGTTTGCGCATTGCCTGGTGTTTGATTATCTGAAGCCTTGAGTTCCACTCCCTCAACCTCCTTTTTAGTGGCTTCACTTTGGATTTCAATTTGCCGTTGCGTCAGCTGTTTATTTAAATCGTCAACCATTGCCTGTAGTTCTTTCTTTTTACTCATTTTAGTCTCGGTCGACATTTCTTCATTTTTTGAAAGATTTGCCATTTGTTCTTTTATGCTATCTATTTGTTTTCTGATTCCTTGTGAAATGCTATCCTCTTTCTTATTTAAACTCTTTTGAGTATTACTGATCATGTTTGAGGAATTGTTTGTTAAAGCTGCTATTCTCATTTTTTACCTCCACTTATTTATATGACAGTGTCAATTATGACACTTTTTCGCCAAATACACAACTCAAATGTTATCGTATACTTCTGCCGTTTAATTCATCAACTGATCAAAGCTGCCAGTTCCGGTGTGCCCTTCGTGGGTTGAAATTCAATGATTTCATATTCAGCAATGTTTCCGATATGGAATGGATCTTCAGCTATGATGGCTTCAACAACCCTTTGATCTTCGGCATTGCATAAAATGACACCGCCGTTTCTAGGGTTCCTTCTTCCAGATAAGATGAAATTTCCCTGGTTGTAGTATTTATCCAGATACTCAATATGGGCGGGGATTGCCGCATCAACGGCTTCTAACGATTTGATATACTTCAATAAAATTATATACATTTTCATGCTCCTTTACGCTAAAAAATCCGGTTTTTCATTGTAAAATCCGGTATCTGTTCGACATTTTTTTTATGACACTGTAATTTTTACGTGTCATAGAATATTTATGGGTTTGCTTTCTTTGATATCCATTATATTTTTTTATTTTAACCTTTTACTTGGTTCTTTTCAACTCATTTTAATGGCTTGGAGATTTTTTGATCGTCAGATTGGATCGTAGGATGTTCTGATCTGTGCATTGTCAGTAAAACGGCTAATTCAGGAATTAACATAATAGCTACTATTGTGGGAAAACTTACACCTAAAGGATGCTTGCAACGCCCTAATGATTTGGTTTCCTAAATTTGGGTATTATTACCTAACTGAACAAAATAATTAAAACCAGGAGGGAAAAAATGACAGGTGATTTAATTAAAGCCAAGGTAATCTCAGCAAAATTGTTAACCGCCGTGGAAGCTATCATGATCAAAAAATTCGAGCTTCCAGAAAACCATTCCAATATCGGTATTTTTACCACTGAAACCGATGAGGCCGGCTATGTAGCAATTGATGAGTCCACTAAAGAAGCCAATATATGTGCGGCTTATGCCAGATCAAGCTATGGTGGGCTTGGTTGTGAAAACGGCGGTCAAATGCTTGGGGTTATTTCAGGTACTTCCATTGATGATGTGAAAGCTGGACTTAGTTACATCATTGATTTTGTGAACAGCAAGGCCGGCTTATACAGTGCAAATGATGAGGCCAGTATCACGTATTTTGCACAGACCATTGCAAGTATCGGAAGTTATTTTTCGAAAAGGCTTAATCTTCCAAAAGGAACATCCATTGCCTATGTGTCAGCACCTCCATTAGAGGGGATTATTGGAGTTGATGAAGTGCTTAGAACCACCGAGGTGAAGATTGTTGAATTTTGGGATACACCAACGACTTCAAACCGAAGTGGAGCAATCTTTACCGGCACCTCGTCAGACTGCGATGCAGCCTGTAGCGTCTTTGCACAGGCAGTGATCAATTGTGTCAAAATTCAAGTTGACTTATAAAACATCGAACAGACCATCAATTTCACATAATCGCCGTCAATCCGGATGACTCCATAAATTTCGGAGTCCCCTGTCGAGTAGCGTATCCCCCAGCACCACCGAAATCGCATCTTGTTCATCATATTTTCTCTTATCTATTGTAAACCATATCATCCTATTATTCAAACTTTATAAGTTTATTTGAGTCATGCCCTGCCAGCAAAAGAAAAAGAGAGGCGACCAAAAAGGTCGCCTCAATATGATCATCATTCATGATGATCCTGTCAATCATATGTTTCAAAACCGGCCCTATTTCTGTGGTCTAATCTTTGAGTTTCTCAATTTTACCTTTTGCAGCGGTTATAAATAAATCCTCCTTCATATAGAGCATATACCCTGTTTTGCAGTTTAGGTGCTATTTTACTGCATTTGCTTTATACATTGCTATATTAGAATAATTTAGCAATTCTTCCGAGTTAATACCATCTCGGGGGAAAATTGAAATTCCAAAACTTGCACTAATATTAAATTCCATCTTTTCGACAATAAAACACTCCGACAAAACTAATCTTATTCTTTCCACATATTCGTAGATTTCTTCTTCTTCCAAATTACGACGGATGATTAACGCGAATTCATCACTAACCAAGCGACCCATGATATCATCTTCATGGATCTCACTTTTTATTCTTGCAACAATCTCTTTGAGTAATAAATCGCCAATACGATAACCCTCAGAAGTATTGATTCTTTTGAAATCATCCAAATCCATAAAAACAACCGCAAAATTTATTTTTTCATTGCGTGCAATCTCCACAAATTGATCCAGCTTTTCAATAATCATTTTACGATTGGGAAGTTCTGTTAAAATATCGATATAGGCAAAATAATTTTCTCTGATTTCTCTTTTCTTTATTTCATTATCGTATTTTGTCATCAGGATATTCTGTTTAATAATTTCTTTTTCCGAAGTTGTAAGTTCCTCATACAGGTCAGCAAGTTCTTTCTTTTGTTGTGAAACTTCTTCCAGTTTAGCATCGAGACCTTTCTCATAAAATGAAATAATGCTAATGGTAATGATGGTACAGATTGGGACGATCACACCCGGTATTGCATTCGTGTTACCGTTTCCAAAAACCACAAATGCCACCATGACAGATACCACCATATTCATTGAAATGGCGATCAGATACCCTTGCTTTTTTACCGAGATAACCAGATAGGTAGAAATCATCACCTGGAATTGTGCAGCTATGCCACCTATATTTATACCAAATAAAAATTGAAATTGAAATTGTATTAACATCGTTATACCATAAAAAAGAAGACATATGCCGATTTTTATCCAAGGCATATACTTCTTTTCGTCAAGATCCATTTTTTTAGTACCATAATGTTCAATAAATTCTGTGTTGCTTCTATTCGTATCCATGCAAATCCCTTCTAAACGGTTAATAAGATTTGTTGTTCCGATGTTTAATTCACTTCATTTTAACACAGAAAAGTAGCCTGCTCAATGTGTGGCATGCGATGTGACATGATTTTTACAAATATTTGATTTAACCATTTCCATCAATCTGATAGCCAGTGCTTTGTCGTAAAACTCCAGACTGTTTTTACAGTTTCTCCTGAAGTTCTTTCCGCTCAGACGGTATAATCTCTTTGGACTTTATGAGATCACCAATAATTGCACAATACATCCTTCCACCTTCTTCTGCTTTTTTAGTAACAGTATGGTGTCCTGATGCAGATTGGCATAGATGCCTAGCCAACTGTATTCATCATACGTCGGACGATTCAAAAAAAGCAAGCACCGATATGTTGGTGTATCGGGTGCATTTTGATCAATCAGAACGTCGGCATGCTCTTGATTTATCAAATCATTACATTGTCAATAAAACGGCTGACAGCTAACAATCCAACTATTAACAGAACGACCCCTATGGTTGGGATACTGACAAGATTGAATGTCAAAAAATGGCTAATCAGAAAGATCGATGCAAATATCAGAAACAGTACCACCCAGGTGACTAAAAAAGACTTGATCCGATTGGATTTCTTTACCGGTTTAAATGATGTCTTGCAGACAAAATTTACAATCCCGATCGCAATGGTCACAATCAACAATCCATTGATCACATCACCCAGCGTCAGGAATAATGCCGAAAACGTCGTTTTTTTCAGAACAGCCTCAAGTATCCCGCCCGCCAGCCAAATGCCCAACATCAGACTTGATAATGAGAAAGCCTCACTGAACGCCACCAATATTTTTTCTTTCTTTGACCGAGGCGGAAAAGCATTGACAATTTCATCACAGAATTGTTTGAAATCGTCACCAATTACTGACTTCATGTTTTCGTTTCTCGCTTCGCCATCGGCAACCATCTGCATAATATCCTTTCGGACTTCCTCCTGATGATATTCCGAAATGTTGCACCCCCGGAGATAAACGACGATATCCGTGAGACTCTTTTTATTCATATCGTTTAGATTTTTTTCAAATTCATTATTCTCGTGCAACAATTTTTTCGTTTTACTGTTCATTGATTGTCCTCCCCCAAATATTTCAATAGTTGATGTACGGCCTTATACAATTCTTCAAAGCTATCGAAAAATTGTTTCAGTTCGTTCTTTCCAGAATCAGAAAGTTGATAATACTTACGTTTCGGACCCTTGCCTGATTCTCGATAAGTCGCTAAAATCAATCCATTCTTTTCAAGTCTAAGCAGTAAAGGATAAATTGTACCTTCAGAAATATTACCAAAGCCAAATTTTTCTAATTGACGAGAAATCTCGTATCCATAACTGTCCTGTACACTGATGATGGCCAAAATACTGCCTTCCAGTGTTCCTTTAAGCATTTGTGATGGAATCATCTGATCCTCCTTTCACTACCATGTAATGCATGTTACTTGCTATATTGTATTGCATGTTAGCTGTGTTTGCAAGAAAATTCTTTCGATTACATAAAAAAACCTCAGAAGGGGACTCAACGGACCGTATTTCGCTATAAAATTATCATCCAATCCAAACGAACCTGCTGAAAAGCCTCTTTCATTTCTTTATAATAGAGAAAGCTTCTTAATAGTTCTCGATAATACATCAACTTCTGATTTAATGCTTCAAGTTCATTCGCTTCAAGACAAGTAAAATAATTTAAATGAACTTGGTACCATTGGCTTCAATGAGCTTTTGCTCTTACAACGAGGTAATCGTTTCTGAAATAACCGTTTCTTTGATTTTTTTCAGTGGACTTATTACTGATAAAGTTCCCGTCATGATACAAATTACTGTAATCCCTACTATCTGATATAAAGGGAAAGACCAGTCCGTTGCAAGAAAATCGAGCAGTTCCTTTTGAAGCACCACTCCTAAAACGCACCCAGTGATACACCCGGTCAGACTATAAGTAATCGACTGAGCTAAAACCATTTTATTAAGCTGTTTGTCCGACATTCCCACGGCCCGCAGCATTGCCAAATATTTGGATCGGGATACAATACTGGTATTCATGGTATTGATCATATTTAATATACTGATTAAGGCAATGACTGCCACAAACCCATATATGAAAACGGCGATGGTCATAAAAGCGTTATCAGCCTCAGCATTCAATTGCCGTTTATCGTGCAGCGTAATGGTCTCATCAATCACTGCCGCGACTTCATTGACTGTCTGTTCGTCATTTTTGCCACTCAATTGAAGATCAATCTGATGTTCAGTTGGTTTCCCCAGAACCTCACCACCTTCAATCTGTGATAATTTTTCCGATAATTCAGAAGTTATCCCCTGATCTGAAGTCAATGTCAGATCAGGGGTGTATGGTTCATCGGTTTTCATCCCCATAAAAGCGGGATTGACCAGAACGCTGAATCCCAAAAGCAGGATAATACTGATGGCGATCGAGCTGGTCATGAGGATCAGCGTCCGCTTTTTATTAATGGCGTTATTTACTCCCATGGCAATTTCAACTGGAAACAGCCTGGTGAGAACCCCTTGTTTCTGCCTTCCTGAGATTTTTACGCTCTCACTTCCGGTAACTGCATTGACTGGAGACACCTTTGCGGCCTTCTTGGCCGGCAGCATAGAAGCAATCAAAACCGTCAAAAGCCCAGTCAGTACCCCCGCTCCAATACCAATTCCACTGAAACTAAAAATTGAAATATCGCCAAACAGATAAGGATTGTAAATTTTTAGTATCCCGGAACAGATAAAAGTTATGAACATTCCGCCCAACACACCAATCGGAATGGCCTTCAGTGAAATGATCAGGCTTTCTCTTCTTACAATTCGTCTGATTTGTTTTTTGGAAGCACCAATGCACCGTAATAATCCAAATTGTCGAACCCGGTCCATCACCGATATATTGAAAGTATTATAGATCATCACAATCCCGGTAACCAGTACTAGGCCGAAAAGTACCATTCCAATGAGATAAAACGTTAATACACGATTATTTTTGGTTTGAAGCATCAGGGCCAGAAGGCCTTCATTGTAGCCAACCCGGTCCGCTGAAATATTCAAGCCGGCGGCAATTTCTCTTTCCGTATTCTGAATATTAACGCCCACTTTAAACAATACAAAATACTGACTGGTCACTGCTGACAGCCCCTCTGACGTTCCCTTTGACACAAATACAAAGGGGATGGAAGCGGCCTTGGTAGCACCCCAATCGTTAATGACACCGCTAATCACATAATCATCGGCGATCCCGTTAGACAAGGCGATATTTACCGTGTCGCCAATATGCAAGGCGAGTTGGTCTAAATACCATTTTTCAAGCATGATTTCATTATCATTTTTGGGCGCCTCACCTTCTGCCAGCACAATATTCAAATTGCCGGCAAAATTTCCATCCATATATCCCATGGCACACATCTCGTCATTTATTTTACCCTCACCCAAATCTTTCAGCATACCTGAATTCTCAACGTCGATCCGGCTTGCAATGATATCAATTTCAGTCTGCGTTGGATTTCGAATGAGAATATGATAATTGCCTTCACTCTTAAGTACCTGGGCTTTCTCGAATGTCACCAGGGCATCCAACATGGAAAATATTCCCACTACCAAGGCCACCGCCATTACCACACTGAGCACTGTCAGCCTGGTTTTATTTTTATGCCCGGACAAATATTTCGGTGCTAAATCAAGATAGGTTTTCATCTCCTGCTCGCTCCAAGTTCTCTGACCATGCCATCGTTTACCTGAAAGACGCGATCCGCAAAGGATGCATAACTGTGATTATGGGTAATCATAATAACAGTCTGGTGATACTGAGCTACCGACAGTTTTAATAAATTCATGACATCCTGACTATTTTTGCTGTCAAGGTTCCCCGTTGGCTCATCGGCAAGAATAATGGCTGGTTTTGTAGCCAATGCTCTGCCAATAGCCACACGCTGTTGCTGTCCTCCTGAAAGCTGGCTGGGCAGATGATGTTTTCGTTCCGTCAGACCCAAGAGCCCCAGTAATTCCTTAATGTAATGTTGATCGGGCTTTTGATAGTCCAGCAATATGGGAAGCACAATATTTTCTTCAACATTTAATTCGGGAATCAGATTAAAGGACTGAAAAATAAAACCAATATTGCGACGACGAAATACTGAAAGTTCCTCTTCTTTCATTTTATGGACCTCCCTGCCATCGATCGTTACCATTCCTGATGTGGGCTGATCCAGAGCACCAACCATATTAAGCAGAGTACTTTTCCCTGAGCCTGATGGCCCGATAACCGATACAAACTCACCTTTTGATACGGAAATAGACACCTGTTTCAATGCTTCTACTTTTGTTTCGCCTGTTCCATATGTTTTGTATAAATTAAGCGTTGATAAAATATTCAATGTTCACACCTCACCTTTCTTTATTGAAATGATAGCATGCTCACATGACTGACAAGTGAATCTTTTCTTACAAATTTGTAAGCTTTGGAAAAATCAAATGAAACAGGGTTCCTTCCCCCCATTCACTTTGAACTGTGATCGTACCGCCATGCTTTTCAATAATAGATTTTGAAAGTGCTAGACCAATACCAATTCCCTGTTGATCTTTCGAGTATCGACTTCGATAAAAGCGTTCAAAAATATGATAGATATCATCCGGATGGATGCCAGATCCGTTGTCTTTGACCGTAATTTCAATTGCTAATCTATTTTCCTCACCGTATATTTCAATTGAATCCGTTGCTTTTGTGTGGTCAATGGCATTCTTAATGATATTCTCCAGGGCCTCACTGAGCCATGTTTCATCAAAACACAGCCTGATGGCCTGATCACAGACCAAACTGATTTTTTTGTTTTCAAGCTCCGCACGGGTCATAAACGTAGAACGGCATTTTTCAAGAAATTCACTCAGGCTATGCAGGTTCTTTTCCAACTCAATAGTTCCTGCGTCAAGCTTGGCAAGCTTCAATAGATTCTGGATCAGATTTTCCATCCGTAACAGCTCCCGCTGACTTTTTTGCGAAAAATCGTCCACCACCTCATTGCCTGTTTTTTCATCCAGAATAATTTCATTGTACATTTGCAATGCCGCCAGAGGCGTTTTCAACTGATGAGATATATCGGAAATCGTTTCTTTCAAAAAAAGCCGATTGTTTTTTTCCTTTTCCATATGAGCAGTTAGGGCTGTTGCCATAGTATTGATTTTTGCAAACAAACGAGAGAGATGGTCTTCATAACTGTCCTCTAAACGGATGGATACGTCCCCATCCATAAAACCTTGAATTTTTTTGCCGGCATCATTAAGCTGTTTATCCTGTTTCCATAGAAAAAAAGAAAATGTCGCCAACAAGAGCAAGGAAACACTGAGCGAAAGTGCCAATGCGATGGCCGCATATTTTTGTTGGAATCCCGTGATCTCAGGCAATAAGAAATTACTTGTATTTTCATCATAACCCGAATCCTTTAACACGGCTGTTCCCATCTTCTGATCAACTGCTATTTTTTGAGTGGTGAAGGCCATCTTTATCAGCTGTTCATCCAATCCGTTTCCAAGCAGGTACCCCGCTATTTCAGCATCATGTGCAATCATATTTCTTTTATAATCATCTGCCATCCGCATCACAGAAATCTGGCTGACAATAATAAGCAGTAAAAGGATTAACACCATTACTGCCGCTTGAAATCTCACATTTTTATCACTTAGTATCAACATTGTCTATCCTCACTTTTGGTTGTTCCATTTATAACCCACGCCTCTGACCGTTACAATATTCAATGGTTTTTGCGGATCATCTTCGATTTTGCTCCGTAATCTGCGTACATAGACTGACAATGTATTATCATCAACGAAATTACCATTTTCGTCCCAAAGTCTGTCCAATATAAGGGATCTTGTTAACGTCATATTCGGGTTCTGCATCAATAAACATAAAAGCCGATATTCAGCTCCAGTGAGTTCAACAACGCTATTTTCTTTAGTCACCCGATTTTCATCCATCTTAATAATAATGCCATTGGATTTAAGTTCATTGTGTGAATCATGCGAGATTCCAGCTCGTCGTAATAACGCATTAATTCTGGAAATGAGTTCATTGAGCTTGAAGGGCTTGGTGATATAGTCATCACCGCCCATATCCAGGGCCATCACAATATTGACCTCCTCATCTGATGCCGTCAAAAAGATAATGGGAACCGTTGAATGCTGTCTTGCCTTCTTACATATATCAAACCCCGTTCCATCCGGCAGCGTAAGATCCAGCAGTAAGAGGTCATAACTTTGTTTTTGCAATCGAGAAAGCGCTTCCTGTACGGTTCTGGCAACATCAACCTGAAATCCGTTTTTATTCAGGGAAAACTCAAGTCCGTCGATGAGACTCAAATCATCTTCTACCAGAAGAATATTATTCATTGATTTTTCCTCCTTTTTCTGTTCTTATTGCCAGTAAGCAACAAATATTTCACACTAATGATACCGCTGGAATATAATGGGCATCAGGAAACAAATATTTCTTATGTTAAATGAGATTGACTCTAGAAATATGAAAATTTTCAAACGCAACAAAAGGATCGCTGTCATCTCCAACTTCCTGAATTATCACGATGGGATCAGAAATAAGACCATATTTCTCATCTTCAGGGTAGGTTACTGCAATCGTAGGATTATTACCTGCATACGCGATCATACTTTCCATTGAATTCCATTTCGTACACAAGAAAAAATGAACATACTCCCCTTGATCAACAATTTTTAAAAATGCACCTCTATTTCCATTTATTGCCAATGTATCCTTTACACCTGTCTCGTATTCATATTTTTTAAAAGAATCACTCATTTCAATGGGCACGATCCCATGCCATGTTCTTGATATCATATTTTAATCTCCCTACTCACTTCTTTGATTTTGACGCATCATCAGAGATGACGCAAAAATAACACGGAGGCATTTTGACTTACATCCCCCCCAATCGACTTGTCATATAACAAATGAAATGCAAACTCCAGGCTATCATTCTATCATTCTATCATTTTATCAATGATGAAACTGACACAATTCAAAAAACAAAATTTTCTTAGCTTATATAAAAAAAGAGCCAGCATTAAAGGTAAAAATGCTGAACTCAAACTGCAACTTTTTCGTTGGTCCCAAACCGTTCCTTCGATCTCTGATAATCTCTATCATTACCGGTTAGGAGGCACCCAATCCGTATCATCACCGCTATAGGTAATTGATCCACTTGGACATAAATTTCCGCATCCATGGCAATGATCAACACAACCATCCGGATAAACGACAAGGGCTGAAGGGGCCTTCTCCTTATCATATACACCATGGGTACATTTCTCTGTGCAACTGCCACAACTAATACAAGTTCCATAATCAATAACTGGATACCACTGTTTTGCCATTTTTTTCTCCTCGTCTATTAAATATTCTTTTTATATTAAACTACAAAAGATTCGAAAAATCAATTGATAAACTAATCCTGCGAACTAATTTTGTATCTACCCGGTGACCGGAACGTTTCTCGAAGGCCATTTGTCATCTACTAAATCATTAAAACGCACCTGCTTTTTCATACACCAGACGTAAAAGTAGCGAAGATTTTGTTTTTATTTGCCATCGACTGATCAAAACACTAGAGTCTTTTTCACTGACCAGATTCGTATAAGACCAATACTAGAAGCCTTCCAGTTTTACCACTGCCTTTACACTTTTGTATACCGATTTCTTAAGCTGATTTTGACAGCAACTGTCTTTTCTAGTATAATGGCTATATATTACAAATTAATGTGAAGTATATGTATTGAGTAATTCTGTTGATGAGTTTGTTAATGTATTCCTTTTGAAAGTGGAAATAAATAAATCAACTTATTGAAAAGGCCCAATGAAATTTACATAGAAAAACATCAACCCCTATAGAACTGGGGCTTGTATAGGATCCCAATGGTCTTATACTACACTATCAACGTAGCACCTTTGATGGTATAAAGTGAGTTATCTTATAGCGAAACTTAGGCACTCTAACTCTGTTAACACAGAGTTAGAGTGCCTTTTTTATAAATAATCGTCCCTTGAAAGGAGACAATATGCAAGCAACAGTAGAAGCAATTAAAATAACCAAAGAACATCTTAACAGTGAAACTGCATCAAAATATTTAATGGAAAAATGGTCCGATTGGCACTGGCAAATTAAGAACACCATTCGAAAAGTAGAAACCGTTGAAAAAATCCTAGGAATAAAATTTTCAGATGAAAAGAGAAATGAAATTAACAAGACCATTGAAAAATTTCCAATGGCCATTACCCCTTACTACCTATCACTCATTGATTCGGATGATTATGAGAACGATCCTGTTTTCAAGCAATGTTTTCCCAGCATCAAAGAATTAACAATTTCGCCTTTTGACATGGCCGATCCTCTAAGTGAAGACAAAGACAGTCCTGTCCCTGGTATTACCCATCGTTATCCTGACCGAGTTTTATTTCATATCAGCAACATCTGTTCCATGTACTGCCGCTTCTGTACCCGAAAAAGAAAAGTAGGTGATGTTGATTCCATTCCCTCCAAGGACATGATCCTCGAAGGTATTGAGTATATCAAAAATACTCCCTCCGTTCGGGACGTTCTTCTTTCCGGAGGCGATCCATTTTTACTTCCTGACGAACAGATCGATTGGATTTTAGAACAAATCACCCAAATCCCCCATGTTGAGGTCGTTCGTATCGGAACCCGAACTCCTGTTGTTTTACCCTATCGGATCACCGACAATTTAGCAAGAATTTTGAAAAAATATGACAATCTCTGGATCAACACCCATTATAATCACCCGCGTGAACTCACAAAAACCTCAATACACGCCCTTAAAAAATTAGCCAATGCCGGGATTCCTTTAGGAAATCAATCGGTATTGCTGAGAGATATCAATGACTGTCCTCGCATCATGAAAAAGCTCGTCCAAAAATTAGTAGCTAATCGCGTTCGTCCTTACTACCTTTATCAATGTGATTTATCTGAAGGTCTTGAACATTTTAGGACCAACGTTGGAAAAGGCATTGAAATTATGGAAAGCTTGAGAGGTCATACCAGTGGTTTTGCAGTTCCAACCTATGTCATTGATGCTCCCGGCGGTGGCGGTAAAATACCGATTATGCCTAATTACCTTATTTCCTGGTCCACGGACAAGGTTGTTTTAAGAAATTATGAAGGTGTGATTACCACTTATAAAATGCCGGAAAACTATGAACACACTGTTTGTAATTTAGACTGTGAAGGATGTAATTTGCAATTAAAACTTGATAACGACGAAGCCGATCTTAAACCCATCGGAATTTCCAGATTATTATGTGACTACGATGATGATATTACTCTTGTACCTGAAGATCTTGAACGGGACCAACGAAATAAAGATATCGAGGAATTGGTGGTTTAAGTGAGTGATACAATAGAAACCTTTGGTCATAGCCTTTTACAGCATGGCAAAGAGGGCAATCGAATTTATTTAATGAAATTTGATAAACGAGATGAAAAAGTGCTTTTGAAATACTTGGATACTCTTGCCAATAAAGAAAATTATACGAAAATAGTGGCTAAATTACCTTTTAGCCATAAGAACAGCTTTAAAGACTATGGCTACGAACAGGAAGCGGTCATGCCATCCTATTACCAAAGACATCAGGATTGTGTCATGATGAGCAAATACTTAACAGAAGACAGAGCAAAAATACAAAACGCGTCTAAATTAGAAAAAATTATTCAAAGTGTTCAGAAAAAAGCGGGAGAGCCTCCTTCAGCATTACCCGGCTTATGGCGCCTCCGACGCCTGACAGAAAATGATGTACCAGCTTTGGCACAGATCTATCAGACGGTTTTCCAAAGCTATCCTTTTCCCATTTTTGATGAACAATATCTCCTCGAAACCATGGCCGACAATATTCAGTATTATGGTGTTTTTACTTCGGATGGTCTGGTGGCCGTGGCTTCAAGCGAAACCGATCCCGCCCATCTGAATTCTGAAATGACCGATTTCGCAGTTCTTTCTGAATATCGAGGCTATCAACTTGCCCTGCATTTACTACTGGAACTTGAACAACAGATGAAACAACAAGGCTACCGGCTATTGTATACCATTGCCAGATCCTTATCCTATGGCATGAACAGTACCTTTGCAAAGGCTGGTTACAGCTTTGGCGGCACCCTTTTTAACAACACACAGATATCCGGTTCAATTGAGTCAATGAACATTTGGCATAAAGAAATATAAAAAAAAACGGTGCCGAAACTTTTTGTATTTTCATCGTAAAATTTCAATTGTTTTTTTGCATTTTTAATTTTATTTTTTGTTTAAATCTCATTTTATAGCATATAATAATAAAAATAAGATCTTTATTAAGGAGGGTTTATTTATGAGACAAATTATGGGGATTCAAGTTGGAAATCGCGAAAGTGATGCATCAAAGGTTCAGCAATTATTGACCAAAAACGGCTGTATCATAAAAACACGTCTTGGTTTACATGAATCATCTGAATCATCATGCAGTATCACTGGCCTGATCATTTTGGAATTTCTTCCTGATAAAGAAGAAGAAATAGCCGTTTTAGAAAAAGAATTACATACATGTGATTCTGTGGTTGTTAAAAAAATGCTATTCTAATTATTTATCCAACAAAAAAGCTACTCAATTAGAATTTGATTGAGTAGCTTTTTTTTATTTTCTTTGCTTTTCATGATATCAGAAACAGTTTACCGTCATTTCAGATGAACAATAATCTTCATTATGTGCGTAATGTGATTTAATCACAGATAATAAAATATAATTTTGTTAAAATAAAGGTACTTAAATTAAACTGATTTTGTAATATTTCAATCTGCAAATAAATTTACAAGGAGCCTGCATGAATTATTTTGTATCATTTTTGGAAGGTATCATTACTTTCATTTCACCTTGTCTTTTACCAATGCTGCCCATCTATATTTCATATTTCACTGGACAAACCCAAGCAGATAGTAAGTTCACTGTTATCATCAACGCATTTGGCTTCGTACTTGGGTTTACTTTCGTATTTATTTTGCTTGGGGCGTTTGCCGGGGGTATCGGAAGATTTTTGATTGAGTATAGTACCATTGTAAATTTGATTGGTGGAATCATTATCATTATTTTTGGTTTAAATTTTATGGACGTATTGCACCTCCCATTTCTTAATGGCAACCGAAAAATCAACTTTGAAATTTTCAAAGTTGGATTTTTATCTTCTGTTCTATTCGGAATCGTTTTTTCCATTGGATGGACACCATGTGTGAGTACTTTTTTAGGCTCAGCCTTGATGTTAGCCACTTCCAGCGGGAGTACTTTAAAGGGTATATTAATGCTCTTTTCATTTTCTTTGGGACTTGGAATTCCATTTATGCTCAGTGCGATCTTAATTGACCGCCTAAAATCAACTTTTGATTTTATTAAACGTAATTATCGAATTATCAATCTGATTTCTGGAGGACTTCTTGTGATCGTTGGTATTTTAATGGCTACCAGCACAATGGGATATTTTCTTTCGATTTTATCTTATTAAGGAGAAACCAATGAAAAATAAAAAAATAACACTGATTATCAGTATCGTCGCTTTCACTGCTTTCCTGGGTATTGCATATTGGGGATACACTTTTCTGACATCACGATTTGCTTCTGAAGACCTCTCCCAAAATAAAGAAAACACCTCACAAAACACCACTAAAGAATCAGCGCCAGACTTTACCTTTTTTGATAAAGATGGGAACCCTGCTAAGCTTTCTGATTTTTCAGGACACCCTATTGTTCTTAACTTCTGGGCTTCCTGGTGTCCACCATGCAAAAGCGAAATGCCTCACTTTAATGCCGTCTACTCCGATAAAAAAGATGAGGTCGTATTTTTAATGGTGGATCTTGTGGATGGAGAACGGGAGACAAAAAATAAAGGACTTCAATATGTAACCGAACAGGGTTTTGATTTTCCTGTTTACTTTGATACAAAGCAGGAAGGCGCTGTAGCTTATAGCGTATCATCCATACCTACCACCTTATTTATAAATGCAGCAGGCGATATTGTTAAAAGTTATCATGGTGCCATTGATGAAGACACTTTGAATAAAGGCATCGAATTAATTACGAATTAGGAGAAGAAAATGACAATACACATGATTATTGGTACAATTTTAGGCGGAGTTTTGGGGTTGCTTTATTACAAATTGGTTGGCTGTCCAAACGGGAGCTGCCCTATCACTTCAAAGGCACATCGAACTGCTATTTACGGAGCCATTCTTGGTCTGCTCATAGGCGCTTCTTTTTAAAAAAATAAAGTGGCAAAGTTGACCTTTAAATATCAGATATATTTATCTAATATTGGGAGATTCTTTACCGCTTTTTTTATAGTATAACAGTATATTATTTTTTCGAATATCGCTTGTCTTCTAACCCAACTTCTTCAATTGTATCAATCGTTGCAGTTATTCTCAAACATTGATTAGCTCAAAAATCTCATTCAAAACGATCTAGATACTTATCGTCAATAAGTATCTAGATCGTTTTGAATGAAATATTGATATCCCTTCCAGTATACACGTTTCTTTTCAAGTGCATGCAATCCTAAATCATTGAGCACCACTGTGATCCCCATAATAATTATACTCACAAAAAAAACTGTTTTTAAATAACATGACACCTCGATTACCATCTAACCGATTTCCAACGTTACTGCTACCATCTCGGCCGAAACACCGGTCACATAAATTGGGCAAAGACTGCCAGATAACCAAATGCGATCTTATCTGATTCATCAACGCCGATGAACCTAACACGCCAGAAATTGCGAGGGCTATTATTTACTAAGGGAAAAAGGGAATCAGTATATCAACAACAACGTAGCTCCAAAGAATATCAAAGATACGCTTCAATCAATTCCTGGCAATAATAGTAAAGATACGATAAAAAAGTCTTGCCATAATACTGTAATAATTTCATCGGAGAAATAGTCTTATTTAGGATGCCCCAATTGATTAGATGCAATAGGATCAAGTCTATTTTTCAGAACACTATTTTTCTGATTCCAAAATTTTCAATTCACTAACAACCTCCATCGCTCGAGCAACGACGACATCCATATTGTAATAGCGATATTCGGCGAGCCGGCCGGCAAAAACGACATTTTCTTCAACATCAGCTTTGGCTTTATACTTTAAATAGAGTTCCTGCCATTCTTTTGTTGGAAATGGATAAAAAGGTTCTTCTCCGTCGCCGGGGAATTCTTTCATGACTGTTGTTTTCTGGTGTTGCTGTCCTGTTATTTTTTTATATTCCGTAATCCGCGTGAAATCATAATCGTTGGGATAATTAACTACCGCTGCATCTTGAAAAGATTCGCAATCATGGTCTTCCATTTCAAAACGGACGCTCCTATATTTCAGTTTACCAAATTGATTATCATAAAAATAATCAACTGGTCCAGTGTAGATCATCTTGTCATAGTCAATCGCGTCGGTCACTTCCTTGTAATCAGTATTGAGCATCACCTTGATATTCAGGCGATCGATCATCTGCTCACACATTTTAGTATAACCCGCTTTGGGAATCCCCTGATAACGATCTGTGAAATACCGGGTATCCCGGTTGAACCGGAAAGGGATCCGGGATATTACTGACGGGTCCAGTTCGCTCGGCGACACGCCCCATTGTTTAGTGGTGTAGTTCATAAAGAATTTTTCATAGATATCTCTGCCGGCATTGCTTAAGGCCACATCCTCGCTGCTTTTTATCAGCTCCACCTTTTCCTTTTGGCTTTCGATAAAATCCGCCATTTCAAACTGGGAAAGGTTGGTGTTATACAACTGATTAATGGTCTCCAGCGTAATCGGCATGGGAATAAACTGTCCGTCCACAAAGCTTAAAACGCGATGCTGATAATCCTGCCATTCGGTGAATTGGCTCAGATATTTCCAAACTTGCTGATTATTGGTATGAAAGATGTGGGGGCCATAGTTGTGAATCAGGATATGGTTGGCATTGTAGCTATCATAGGCATTTCCGCCGATATGTTGCCTTTTTTCGATGATCAGAATTTTGTTGTTTTCATTTTGAGCCAACAGATTGGCAAAGGTCAGTCCCGCCAAACCCGCTCCGACGATGAGATAGTTGAATTTCATATAATTTCCTCATATATTAAGTTTTGCAAGGAAGTAATATATAACATGAAGCGGCAGCCTTGCAATCTGACGTCCTTTTCTTAGCTTTGATCTTTGCTTTTAGACTTAAATGATCGGTTCTTCTAGATTATTCGTTTTTTTTTCTATTTTTATTGATTTTACATCTTTTTTCAACAGAAACGACTTGGCAACGACAACAATCAAACTGATGATCACCAGAAAATAGAAGTCCAACCCTCGGGTAACCAAAAGTGATGGTGTTAACAAGGCACTGGTAAATACTCCCTGGAATACGGTGTAGTACATCAATTCGGTAATGCCTTGAGCCCCCGGCAGGGGCATCATTTCCACGGCCACATAAATCGCCGCCTGAAGCAGCACCACCGTGACCATAGAAGTCCCACTCAGGGAAAATCCCTTATATACAAAATAAGTAAGAATATACAGACAGTTACGCTGCAGAAACGTCAAGATGAAGACAACCAGAATTTTCGTTTTGTTCAGCATTAAAAAATTGACGGCGCCATGGTAACCTTCAATAAAGCTTTCAATTTTCAGCTGGCGTTCCTTTGATAATTTAAGGATATGGATTCTAATCAAAAATCCGTCAACAGATTGAGTGATTTGACGCACAATCCCAGGTACAAACATGGCGGCAAGCAGAACGACAACGGATATGATATTGAGTGCCAAGCCCAGATAATATAAAGCCATGAAGCTCTTGAGATAGTAAGTCAACGGAGCATACCAAAACACCAACAGCACAACGCCGATGAGAGCGAGTACCAGCTTGCTAAACAGTGCCAATATCATTAATATCACCGAACTATTCGATAAAGAGTTTCCATCTTTTCTCATATAATAGAGCTGCATTGGCTGTCCACCTAGGGCGGAAGGCGTGATGGATGAATAAAAATAGCCGATAAAAGAATAAGCAATGCATCGAAGCATGCTGTTTGTTTCACCAAGACCATGCATTAAATACCAAATGATGACGGCCTCGAGGACAACAAAAATCAGAGCCGCCAAAATAGCAAGGAACAGATAGCCGACATTCATACTGGAAATAGCAATCAGGATCTCCCCAATGTCATTGCCCTGTAGCATTGTATAAATCGTCAGACCCATGACGAACAGGAAAAAGAGCAAATAAATCAACTTTTTGTTTACTTTTACAGCCATCCGCCCCTCCTTTCCGATGCCGGTAGCATCAATTGAATTTATAAATTTTTTGAGCAACGCGATAACCGGAAATCGACAGTTTTCTGCCGACGGAACCGGGCATATTAGTTAAGCCACTCATTGATGTATATTTCAGTTTACGATAAAGATTTTTATCGCGTGACTTGATCTCGTTCCACAATTTGTTTTTTTGCAGCATCGATTCTTCAGAATTAATCATCAGCAACAAAATATTGGTGATGGACATAATAATTGACAGATAGCGATACATATACGCCGCAAGTCTCGGTTCATTCTTTTTCACGGCATGTAAATCGACACAGGTCAGCATCCGTTCCGTTACCCGGATTTGCTGATCAATCCGGCTGAGCATGACATCTTCATTCACGGATTGATCCTCTCTGCCTATGAAATAGTGATAAAGATCAACATTCATATAGTATAGGTGCTCAACATAGGGTAACGGCTGGTAGGCAAAAATATTGTCAACATAGAACGTGTGCTCTGGCAGTTTTACCCCACTTTTTCTTAAAATTGCTGTTTTGAAAATTTGCGAATGCATAAGCAAATACTGAGATGCTCTAAAATTGCCAATATCCTTCCATCTGCATAATTTTTCGTCATCCAAAACATTCTTGTAAGAGATATCATGATGCGTTTCTTCATACAGATGGTCATAAACATAATTACAAATGAACAAATCTGGAATGATAGTTCCGGGATTACTCTGTTTTTTTAGACAAAAATCTCTAATTCTGAACATCAATCGGTCCAATGCCTGCCGATCCAACCAATCATCGGAATCCACAACCTTGAAATAAATCCCGGTTGCATTTTCCAACCCCACATTTACGCCTGAACCATGACCGCCATTTTCTTTGTTGATAACCTTGATCATGTCTGGATACTTGATGCTGTAATCCTCAGCTATTTCACGTGTTTTGTCTGTTGAACCATCATTGATGATGATGATTTCCACATCATTTCCGGCACATAATAATGAATCAATACAGCGATTCATATAGTCTTCTGAGTTATAACAGGGAACTACAAAGGATATATATTTCATGCTGACACCTTTCTAGATACTTCGCAATGCACCAATAAGCTTGAAGCAACTGGTACTTGCTGATGCTCGCACTGTTCAAAAGCCGATACGTCTAAACAGCCGATGATCGTCATCATCGGCTGTTTTCCTGTTTTAGCTGAACCGAGAATTGAATCAAACTCCGTCTCGTTCACTAAAAATTCGATGTGTTTAAGCATTTCAAGGTTTTCCTCACTTGTGTTATATTTTTTGGTGATATCCTGCATCGATAATAATTTATTCATATTTGCCTCCATTAATTGTCAGTGCTTTCATTACACCGATATTGTTATTTTTTCACTGCTCATTACTGATTCAATCGCTGATTCAATACTCCCCCACTCCATTATTATTCAGCAAATATTGTAACATTATAATCGCCACATTGTCCTTAAAGAAATAATCGACGGCTAAAAAAGCATGTCTTTTTTGCTGTGAATTTGATTTTATGAGTTGTATTTGGTATTATAATATTTCAACAACATTAAAAAACTATTAAAAAGGTGGAAAAAAGAATGCGCACAACATATTATATGAAATTCATTTCAAATTTCGAATTTGCACACGCTAAATTTCTAGTGTCACGCAATGGATAATCAAGAGCAAAAACATCAGCGACGTCCGCGATATAAAGGCACTCACCCAAAAGCTTATAAAGATAAGTATAAGGAACTACAACCAGAAAAATATGCTGAGACGGTGGAAAAAGTTATTCAAAAGGGCAGTACCCCTGCCGGTATGCATCGTTCAATTTGTGTTAAAGAAATATTGGAATTCCTGCAAATCACACCTGGGCAGACAGGATTGGATGCCACCCTTGGTTTTGGCGGCCATACTTTGGAGATGCTTAAATGTTTAGATTCAAAGGGACACTTGTACGCAACAGATGTCGATTCGATTGAGTTGCCCCGCACCCAAAAGCGCTTAGCGAGCTTAGGCTATGGCTCTGATATTTTAACCATCAAGCAGATGAACTTTTCCGCTATTGATCAAATTGCTTTAGAATCAGGGCCATTGAATTTTGTATTGGCAGATTTGGGAGTCTCTTCAATGCAGATCGACAATCCCGAAAGAGGATTTTCATTTAAAAGTGAAGGGCCATTAGACTTACGCCTGAATCCTGAAAAAGGGATATCTGCCGCGGATCGTTTAAAAACTATTTCCCAGGATGAATTAGAAGGGATGTTGGTCGAAAACGCGGATGAGCCTAACGCCGCCGCAATCGCTGACGCAATTATTTCCCAACGTAATAAAGGAATCAGTATATCCACAACAACGCAGCTTCAGAAAATTATCAACGATACACTTCAATCAATTCCAGGATGCAATAGTAAAGATGCGATAAAAAAATCCTGTCAACGATGCTTTCAGGCGTTACGAATTGATGTCAATGATGAATTTGAAGTGTTGTACGAATTTTTGGAAAAGCTTCCTGCTGCCCTTGCTGAGGGCGGACGCATCGCAATCCTTTCATTTCATTCAGGAGAAGATCGTCTTGTTAAAAAATCTTTTCAGCGCTTTTTTCGTGAAGGCGTCTATCGTGAAATAGCTCCCGGTCCTATTCGGCCCTCGGCAGAAGAATGCAGTACCAATGGTCGCGCACGTTCTGCTAAACTGCGATGGGCTGTAAAAGCATGACCTTTAATTTTCATCCGTCTACCTCAGCGCAAAACCACCAGCCTTTGCCAGAGGAGCGAGCTTCTAGTTTATGATATGGTTTTCAGGTTTAAAAAAGTCATTATTAATTATTGACCTTTTTACTGTTTCTTTATATAATTGTAGCATGCTACATATTTAGTGAGGACAACGATGCAACAACATGATGATATCGGATTTATTATAAAACTTATTAATGAATGTATTGAAAAAAAAGCCAATCAAACCCTTAAACAGTTCGATTTGACTTTATCTCAGGCTCGTATTCTTTTTTATCTACATGATCATAATGAGGCAACAACCTCTCAGAAAGATCTTGAAGACTTTTTTGAAGTAACCCATCCTACAATTATTGGTATCTTAAACCGATTAGAGGGAAAATGCTTTATTAGAAGTGAAACAAATTCAAAGGATAAACGGGTGAAGAATATTTTTCTAACCGATAAAGGTATCAATCTCTTTTGTTCGATGGAACATTTCCGAAAAACAATTGAACAAAAAATGATACAGGACTTGACAAACGATCAAATCAGAGAGTTGCACACATCATTAAAAACCGTCTATAAAAATATTCAGGAAATTTAAAGGAGAAATATTAATGACTCAATCACCAAACCAGCTCAACCTGGAAGTTGGAAATAAACAGAAATATCTGGGACATAAAGGACTCATCGTTTTTATGGCGCTCATGAACATGTTTATTCCTCTTTCAACAGATATGTATCTGCCGGCACTGCCGAGTATGAATTCATATTTCGGAAGCAGTTCCGCCATTACAAATCTAACCTTAAGCGCATTTTTCTTATTTTATGCCGTTGGCATTTTATTTTGGGGTCCGCTCAGTGACAAATACGGCCGCAAACCCATTCTTTTAGTGGGAAGCCTCCTGTATGCGGCAAGCAGCATCGCCTGTGCGATGTCGATAAACATTTACTTTCTGATTGCCGCCAGAATCCTTCAGGGGATCGGTTCTGGAGCAATTACATCGGTTTCCATGGCGGTTGTAAAGGACTCGTACTCCGGAAAAAGACGAGAATCGATTTTAGCCATTTGTCAGTCCATTTCCGGGCTTGCACCCATGGTTGCACCCATTGCTGGTGGCTTAATTCTAAGCTTTTCTGATTGGAGAGGCTCCTTCTGGGCCCTTGCAATCATCAGTCTCGTTAACCTGGGCTTTTCCATTTTATTCCAGGAAACCTTAAAAGATGAAGAACGATATACGGGAACATTGTTTGGTTCCCTCGGGCGCCTGGTCGTTGTCAGCAAAAACAAGAGCTTTATTATCCCGGCCCTCATATTTGCTTTAAGTACGCTTCCATTTATGGGTTATATTGCTGTTTCATCCTATGTCTACGTAGATTACTTTGGCCTCAGTGCTCAGTTTTACAGCTATTTCTTTGCTGCTAATGCATTACTGTCCATCGCCGGACCTTTTATCTATGTCAAATTTCTCAGCAATATGAATAAAAAGCTCTTTGCTTCAATGATTTTAGCCCTCGCAACATTAAGCGGCGTTTTAGTCATGACCCTGGGCACCTTAACGCCGATATTATTCTGGATTTCATTCCTTTTCATGTCTTTATCGGGTGCCGTAATGCGTCCCTTCAGTTCTAACCTGCTGCTGGATCAACAAGAAAGTGATATTGGCTCCGTCTCCTCCGTCATGGGCACGCTATTCACCGTTTTAGGAAGCATCGGCATGGCCCTGGCATCAATTCCATCAGGAAATATTGTCTTCGGTCTGGGCTTGCTGATCACCATTTTCTCTCTTATATCCCTAGTTTCATGGAATTTGTTTATGAAATCAAAGATTCCCTGTGTTGGAGTAAAGAACAGCTCATCTAACTAGCGCATTCATTAGCTATCTTCTCGACTTTTTTAATATAATTAATATGAAAAACCTTATTTGGCAGTCTGTCAAATAAGGTCTTTCTTTTAATTTAAAAAACTTTGGTGGTCCACTGCGAACAATCCCATACCTGACTGACAAAGTCCTCATAAAATTCGGGTTCATGGCAAACCATGAGAATAGCGCCGTTATATTCTGTCAACGCACGCTTCAGTTCGGCTTTTGCATCGGCATCGAGATGATTGGTCGGCTCATCAAGAACCAGTACATTTGTCAGCCGGTTGATCAGTTTGCACAGCCGTACCTTCGCCTGCTCACCACCGCTCAGCACCCTGACCATACTTTCAATGTGCTTTCTTGTCAGTCCGCATTGCGCCAGCGCAGAACGCACTTCATTCTGATTCAATCCGGGAAATTCATTCCATACTTCTTCAATGCAGCTGGTGCTGATATTCTGATCCATTTCCTGTTCATAATAGCCGGTTGCCAGTTTTTCGCCCTGCTCTACGGTGCCCCCGATCGGCGAAAGCAATCCCAGAATGCTTTTTAAAAGGGTTGTTTTACCAATTCCATTTGTTCCAGTTAATACAATTTTCTGTTTTCGCTCCATAGTTAAATTAAGCGGTTTCGACAGTGGTTCATCATAACCGATGACTAAATCATGGGTCTCAAAAACGCGCCGTCCTGTTGAACCGGCTTCTTTAAAATGAAATCTGGGTTTCGGCTTTTCAGCTGAAAGCTCAATGATTTCCATTTTATCCAGCTTTTTCTGTCGGGACATGGCCATATTCCGGGTCGACACCCTGGCCTTGTTTCTGGCAACAAAGTCTTTTAACTCCGAAATTTCATTTTGCTGTCGGTTGTAAGCCGCCTGTTCCTGGTCTTTTTTTGCTGCCAGCACTTCTTGAAATTTACCATAGTCCCCGACATAACGCGTCAGTTTCTGGTTATCCATATGATAAATGATATTAATTACCTGATTGACAAAAGGCAGATCATGGGAAATCAGAATAAATGCATTCTCATAGTCATTCAGATAGCGCTTTAACCACTCAATATGCTGTTCATCCAGATAGTTTGTCGGTTCATCCAATAGCAGGATATCCGGTTTTTCAAGCAGTAGTTTTCCAAGCAGCACTTTTGTCCGCTGGCCGCCGCTTAACTCGGTAATATCTTTTTCCAAGCCAATTTCATTCAGACCCAGAGACTTCGCGACTTCTTCCACTTTTGAATCGATCAGATAGAAGTCATGAAACTCCAGCAGTTCCTGGAGGTCTCCCACTTCTTCCAAACTCTTTTCCAGCTCTTCGGGACTGTCTTCACCCATTTTTTCATAGAGAAAACCAATCCGACTTTCAATATCCAGCAAAAATTCAAAGGCTGAAGTCAGTACATCCCGGACTGTCATTCCCTTTTGTAAAATGGCATGCTGATCCAGATAACCAACCCGCACATTCTTGGCCCATTCCACCTTGCCCTCATCCGGCATCAGCTTTCCGGTTACAATATTCATAAACGTGGACTTACCCTCGCCATTTGGACCGATTAAACCGATATGTTCTCCTTTTAACAATCGAAACGAGACTTGATTATAAATCGCTCGATCGCCAAAACCATGAGAAAGATTTTCGACATTTAAAATACTCATTCATTCTCCATTTCTTAATTCACAATTATTAATTGATTTCTCTTTTGTAAACGATCAACCTGATTTCTGTACAACAGATCCGATAAGATCGGCTGTTAAAAGCATTTACTAAGGAGTAATACGCGATTCAATCCGATACCTTTTACCTTTATATTATACCATAATTCTGCCTATAATCGAAAGCTGATAAAACGCCATTAATTATTTATAATTGGCGCGTCTGAAAAAATCGGCTGATTTGCCGAAGATTTATTTAAAACTGTGAATCAAAAGCGCTATCCCGATTGACTATACTGAGCTTCTAGCTGTATAATAAAGCAATATAATAGAGTTGCAAAGCATTACGACTTTTTTTTGTTTGAACCAGTGTGATTTTCTACTTCGCATTGATTTTATAATTTTACCAGAAAGAAGGCATCCCATGCGCCAACATAAAATATTACTGCTGATCATCATCCTAATGATTCCCTTTTTGGGAGGATGTTCCAATCAAATTTCAGCACCCCATCAAGAAGCTGAAAAAGGTCTTCTTGATTTCAGTCAAGTTAGTTTGGAAAATAAAGTAATTCCTTTAGACGGCGAATGGGAATTTTACTGGAATCAGCTTCTGGAACCTGGCGAATTGGAACAGAGCGCCATGAGTGGTTATGTAAATTTCCCTTCCTCTTGGAATAAATATGAACTAAATAATGAGCAAATTTCCGGCGGCGGCTATGCAACCTATCGATTGAAGTTTATATCCTCTGAAAAAGAAATTCTGGCACTAAAGATTCCTAAAGTCCGCACGGCCTATAAACTTTGGGTCAATGGAAATTTGATCGCAAATGCTGGGGAAATAGGGAAAACCAGAGATACAATGACTCCTCAATATTTGCCGCAGATTGCTTCCTTTGAAGCCCAGCCGGGAGAAAATGAAATTGTCATTCAGATTTCTAATTTTTTTATGCCCAGCGGGGGGCTGCTCAACAGCATCCAACTTGGCGGAGAAACCCAGATCCTTGGATTACGCTATAATGGTATTGCTTATGAACTTTTCATTTTTGGCGCTTTAATAATAATTGGTATTTATCATCTGGCATTATTTTTCTTTAGTAAAAAAGACCCTGCCCCGCTGTATTTTGGATTGTTTTGTATTCTGGTGGCAATTCGAACTTTAATGGTTGGTGAATCCTATCTATTCTTTCTTTTCCCAGACTTGAGCTTTGAAATCGCCCGTAAGATCCAGACCCTGGCCTACTATTTGGCGTTACCAGTGATTATTCTGTTTTTCAGGTCAGTTTTTCCTCACTATTTACATTCCTTAATCGTCAAGATGGTTCAATTCCTAGCAATGGTTTATGCCGTGGTAGTTCTTCTTACCCCGACAAACGTTTTTACCATCATCAATCCCTTTTATCAGATATGGAGTATTTTCATAATTATTTATCTATTAACCAGGCTCATAAAAGTAGTCCTACATAAAGAAAAAGACAGTTGGCTTTTTCTCTTGGGTGGTCTGATTCTGGCATCAACCAGTCTCATCGATATTGTCACCCTTAGCGGATGGATCAACGATAGTTGGCCGCCCTTATTTAAAATGATCTTTCAAGATGATGATTACAGTTCATCCGGTCAATTGATCTTCGCAATTGCCAATTCTTTGCTGCTGGCAAAGAGCTTCTCTGACTCTTTAGAATACAAAACCGAAATGGGTGAAAAATTGACCGCAATGAATGATCATCTGGATGACCTAGTTTCTCAACGGACAAGAGAGCTGACCGCCTCAAACGAAAAAGTCGAACAGCAGAATTTTGAATTGGAACTAATCAATCACGAACTTCAAAAACTTTCGCTGCGAGATCCGCTGACCGAGCTATGGAACCGACGTAAATATGATGAAGCAATCCAATTGGAATGGCTTCGGTGCTTGAAACAGCAAAATCCAATAGCGTTGTTATTTATTGATGTCGATTATTTTAAAAATTATAATGATCAGTATGGTCACATAGCCGGTGATGAATGTTTGATGAAAATCGGGGAAACACTTAGAACTTCTCTGTCCCGTCCAACCGATATGGTGGTTCGTTACGGCGGCGAGGAATTTATTGTGCTTTTATCTGAGACCCAGAAAGAAGAAGCCATAAATATCGCGCATTGGCTGCTAAAAAGAATCGATAACCTTGCCATTCCCCATGAAGGCTCTTTAGTGAAGAATTGTGTTACTGTGAGCATCGGAGTTTCATGTATGATTCCAAATGTTGGTTCTACCCATGAAAATTTAGTCAAAACTGCAGACAAAGCACTGTATCATGCAAAAACTGGTGGGAGAAATCGAGTGCAATATTTAGCCTAAATAGATTATATTTTCATTTGCAATCGGTAGGAGCTATGATCAGTCGTCCTCCCTACACCACTACTGTACGTACGCGTTCGGTATACGGCGGTTCCAAAGTTTACACTGTTTACTAACAGATAACAATTATAAAAGTTGGGATATCCTTCCCACTTCAGACGGTCGTTGGATACGGTTTTTAGTAAGATTGATTTAGTGGAATAGATAAAAGGAAGATAAAAGGAAAAGATGTTTTATCTTCCTTTTATCTTCCAAACCAATCGGTAAATTTTAGATTATCCGATACTGTGCTTCTTCAATAGTCATAACTTTTCGCTATGATTCTTATAACCTGATAAAGTAATTTTCTCAAAATTGTTACATTGCATTTTTGAAGATTTGAATCACTTCTTCTAATTTTGCTTTTCTTGGATTCGTACCACTACAGGCATCTTTCATTGCATTTTCTGCCATGAGTTCAAAATCTTTTTCCTTTACCCCAAGCTCAGTTAATCCGGAAGGAATTCCTACGTCCTGCGAAAGTTGGGTAATCGCATCCAATCCTTTTTCAGCCGCCATTCGCACTGAAAGGCCATCAATATTCTCACCTAATGCAACGGCAATTTCACTTAACCGTTTTGGATTACTGTTTAGATTAAAGCGTTGCACATGTGGAAGTAATATAGCATTACAGACCCCATGAGGCAGATCATAAAAACCACCCAGTTGATGAGCCATTCCATGAACGTAACCCAGACTTGCGTTGTTAAATGCCATCCCACCTAAAAATTGAGCATAAGCCATATTATTTCGCGCCTCAAAATTTTCACCGTTAGCAACTGCCTGACGCAAGTTTTCGCCAATAAGCTTCATAGACATGAGTGCCGCGGAATCCGTTACCGGAGTAGCAATAGTTGACATATACGCTTCCACTGAGTGTGTTAAAGCATCCATCCCTGTTGCAGCAGTTAACCCGGAGGGCATTCCCATCATTAAAACTGGATCGTTGATGGATACGGTTGGCGTACATCGCCAATCAACAATTGCCATTTTAACATGGGTATCAGAGTTTGTGATGATACAAAAACGTGTCATTTCACTGGCTGTACCAGCTGTCGTATTAATTGCAATGAGAGGTGTCATTGCTTTTGTACTTTTATTAACCCCTTCAAAATCTCTTATATGTCCACCATTTCCAGCAACAAGACCAATCCCCTTTGCACAGTCATGGGAAGATCCGCCACCTAATGACACGATTAAATCACATTTTTCTTTTTGGAATACCTTAAAGCCATCATGAACATTTATATCTGTTGGATTTGGCTGTGCTCCTGAAAAGATAACTACCTTTAGCCCTGAAGCTTCAATGATTTCTTTCACCTGATCAGCAACACCCATTTTTTTCAAGCCAGCATCTGTTACAATCAATGCTTTTTTTAGTCCTAAACCCTTTGCCTGTTCACCAACTTCTTTTACAGAACCTGGCCCCATTAAATTCACTACTGGCATGAAATATCCAAACACTTGATCTGCTATAGCCATAATAAAATATTCCTCCTATAATTTTTGTTTTTTTCACGTAACATGACTGACAAGTTTTCACCTGAAAATTCATGTCATCTTTTTGCTACACCACCTTACAATTGGATTAACGATTCTTTTGTAATCGTTTGACGGATCATACCATGTAAATATCCGATTGTATACCTTATTTTATACATTTCTTTGATTTATATAAAATTATGCTCGTTTTATTGCATATAAGCGGCGCTTTTTTTAGTTATTTTGTTCAATTTACGAACATTGGTTTTATTGCGACTATCTCCTTCTTTCACAATTTAGCTCTTTTATCATAAAATCAGATTCTTTACAGCCCTAAATGATTTTTTCAATCATGATTGCTGTAAATGCAGATATACCAGAGGTTTGAGAATTTTTTTAATTTATAATGAAGAAAACTGATTTTTTCTAAGATAATAAATAAAAAAAAGATAAAAGGAAAAGATGTTCTTCTCGCCCTTTTATCTTTTAAATTGTATTTTTAAAAAACTCATATTTAAAGACTCTATAATCTTTTTCAAATTTTATGCAATTTTTCGTATTATATCCCTTTTTGACAAATTTTCACTACTTCAGTTGCATTGGTAATAACTCGATCCGCTCAAACCAATAATCATAGGTTTGTATACTTTTGCTTTTTTACAAAAAGCTCTGCTACAACATCAATGATTCCTAAATTGATTACATCAAACCGGGTGCACCAAAAAAATCCCCTGAAGGGGATTTCAACGCATTGATACCAATTCGATTCTTTTTAGCTATCTTTTCCGATTTCCTCATACCCGAGGACTTCGTCCATTTCCGATTTGATGGGTCGATATTTTGCATGCCAGGTCAACCGATCCAATTTTGGCTGCACCACCTCATAAACCGAGCCGAACGTCGAGATTTCGCCTCGGTCACCCATCACTTCGAGAATTCCATTCTGGTAATCCCCCTTCAATACTTCCCCAGTTGTTTTCGACAAATAGAGATCATCGCTAAATGTCAGTTTTCTTAAATCCAAATCGATCATTTCTATTCTCCCTTCATTTATTTGCTTTTGTTGTCATGATAATTATACCCCTGATTTACTGTATTATTCACATTTATCTAAATCAATACTTCATTTTATAAATTAAGCCAATAATTTTGAAACATGATCTCTCATCGTTTTTACGTCTAATGCATAAAATATATATGATCGTTCAATGTGAAGATTAATATACTTTAATCTTCACAAATAAAACATAAAGCTAACATATGACATCCAAATTTTTGTTGTAAACTAACTTATAACAAAATATGCTTCAGACAAGGACTAATGTTTATGATACTATCAAATACGCAAATGCAATCATCAAATCAATATATCGAAACAAATATAGTTGCAACTATTAATGCTTATATTACCTTTGCCATCTATGTCCTCTTTTTTTCAGCCCTCGCTATTTATCAGGTAACATTCCCATTCGATCTGCCATTTGTCGGATTAGTTACCCTGGTTCAACTGCTAATTTGTATCTTTCATACCGTTAGTGTTGGAAAATCAGGTTACACGGCTTCTATTTTTTTAAATTTATTTTCTTTGATAATTCTGAATCTTTCTGAATTCAAGAAAGTCATTTGTAAATCTGCTAACCTTGAATTCATGATTCACCTAGGTACCATAATAAGCATTTCCGTTCCTTATTATTATATTGCTTATTGCCATAAAATTGATGAAATTACGCAGTTCAAAATTATCCATTCCCCATAATAATATAAATTATTTGGGATCCTGGGGATTTTCAATCTCCCCAGGCCATCATAAAAGGAAACTCAAAATTTCCATCATCAAACCACAGATTCCAATTAGCACCGAGTTAAATAAACCACTTCTATCCCCAACAGTCACGATTGTTTCCGGTTTTTCTGGTTTACACCTAATTAACACAGTCTGACCCAGCTTATAATGTGTACCCACCTGTACCGTTGGTCCTTCAGCATGATAGATACCATCTGCAATTGTATATTCTAAAATTGGTGTAAACTCATCGAAGACCTCTTTCCCGGTTCGAACTTTATTTTGGTGAATCTCAACCACGATTGCCTCAAGTTCAACACCATAGGAATCCTGTTTTTTTACCCGAATCAGGCAAATTAATGACCACACGATTAGAATAATTCCCATTACTTCTAAACTATATGATAAATAGTCAATCATCTGAATTTCTCCTCTTTGATCTCAAATAAGTTTTATTGAATCGCTCACAGATCTATTTTTTCAAAACGCGTTGCGGATTTCAGGTAAGCAAGAGTAGTCACCAGTAAAAATACCAAAATTCCAAAGATAAGAACAGCCAGCTGCTGAGGCAAATAGCGGAGATCCAAAGTATCAAGTGTGGTTTTCAGAGCTGGTATAAGCTGAATTGAAAGCTCGGCAACACCAACAAAGATGGCCATGGCACTGCAGGCGAAAACATAGGGCAGCCCTATTTTGAAGGCCGTCTTATAAACCATGGGTAGAAAGACCATGTTGAAAATGGCATACATCATCAAGACAAGACCGAACAACGCAATATTGGCTTCCATTCCCGCCTGATTTTCTAAAGGATTGAGGCTGTTTCTCAGAATGGCAAAAGGTATCGAAACGGCAATTTGAGCAAGTTCCATGATGATGATCACGCCAAATCTGGCCTTAACTGTAGCTCTTTTGGGAACGGGCAGAAGGGTTGTAAAATACACATCGTTGTTCGCCTGTCCTCCGACAAAAATGAAAAAGATACCCAGTGTCTGATAGAAGAAGGCAACATAGTATGGGTAGTTGGGGATCAGAAGCATGAACGCCATCAAAAGGAATATATAACAGGTGGGATGCAAAGCAAGTTTAAATTCTTTGTAAAGTAAATTTTTCACTTTATGCTCTCCTTTCAATATGAATCATGATGGATTCCAAATCGGCTGGGGAGCACTTGATGTCTTGTGCATTTTCACAATCCTTGCTTTTGATCAATCCCGAGAATTCGCCCCTGCGTTCATGACAACCGATAATGATGGACTTCAAAGCCTCAGTTAGCTGATCCATCGATCCTTCCACCAGTCGGTAGGAATCAACAAAAGAGTCCTTTTCCTCACTGACAAGAATCTCTCCGTTTTTAATATAGGTGATTTCATCAGCGCATTTGTCAAGATCGGATGTGATATGTGTAGAAAATAAAATACTTGCCTGTTTCGAATCCACAACATCAGTAAAGATATTTAGGATTTCATCCCGAGACACCGGATCCAGGCCACTTGTAGGCTCATCCAGAATCAGGATTTCCGCATGGTGGGATAACGCCAGAGCAAGGCCGTATTTCACACGCATTCCCTGGGACAGCTCTTTAACGTTCTTGTCCGAATTCAGTTCAAACTGTTTGAGGTAATCCTCATAGGCCTTTTCATCCCACTGATCATAAAATCGTTTATATACGTTGGTAATTGTCCCCAGCTTTTTTTGCAGATAATAATCCACCCCACCAAAAGCAAAGGAGATCCGCTGCTTGATTTCAGATTCATGAGTCTTTATATCCATCCCGAAGAATTCAACCGATCCGGTATCCGAGTGAACCAGGTTCACCATGGATTTCAGGGTTGTGGTCTTCCCTGCTCCGTTTCGTCCAATAAACCCCATAATAGAACCAGCCTGAAGGGTGAGCGACACATTTTTCAGTTTAAATGCATCATAGCTTTTATTTAAATCCTTAACCGACAGTATTTCTCTCTTGTTTTCCATAACGGCCTCCCAAACATAAAATATTTTCGATTTCTCATTAGTTTTGATCATCAATTGTTTTATACTTTTAGTTTAATTTCAAAAGGTTTAGAAACGGTTAAGTTTGGCAATAAAAGTGTGAATAAACCGATAACATAATTCAGTCTCATTGCTGCTTGTGTTTTATACTAATCTCATTTTCAAAAACACTGGTGGTCTTTATTTTCTGGTTCAATCTTTCAGGGATCATTCATATGGCATTAAAAAAACAAAAATATATTGAACAAGCCATGGGGTTTTATCAGGGCATCTCCCATAGTGGCAGTTCAACCCGAATTTCAAGCTCACATTCATCTAAATCCGCTTTTGTATGGCCATCCATTTTCTCGGCAAGAGATTTAACAATGGAAAGTCCCAGGCCGGTGGTTTTGCCCCGGGCTTTATCTGCAGTATAAAATCGGTCAAAGAGCCGCTTCACATCAATTTCCTGTGGATTTGCTACCGGATTTTTAAAGGAGATCTGCGCATATTCTTCCGCCAAAATCGCTACCCTAACATCCCCTGCCGAATGAGCAATACAGTTCCGAATGAGATTTCGAACAATTCGGGTGGTCATTTCTTGATCTCCAAAAGCAAAGACCGAAGGCCCTTCTTTAAAGCATACCGACAGATTGTTTTCTTCGAAAACTGCAACTGACTCTGCAAGGCATTCGGCCACAAGGTTTGTCAGATTAAAACTTTCAATTGTTGGTTCAGACTCCGCATTTAACAAATAGGAGTATTCAAAAAAGTGCTGAATCAGGTTGCCCAGTTCATCGGCGTGTTTTTGGGCAATGTGAAGTTTTGCTTGTTGATCCTTGGTTAATTCCTCTTTTTCCATGAGTTGCTGATAGCCTTTAATGGCAGTCAGAGGGGTTCGCAGATCATGGGATATATTGGCAATCATTTCCTTAAACTGTTTTTCTTCACGAATGCCGCTAAGCCGAAGGGTTTCTTCGGCTTTGAGACTTTTATTCATATTGGCGGCAAGACAGTTGAGTTCTGGATTAATGAGTTCCAGAGACAATGGCTGCCTGGTTTTCTCTCTCAAACGCTTATCAAGCTGGCTGTTCATGCTGTGAAGCTGATACTGAAGAATTCCAATATAAACGGCCAGGAGGCCCACTAAAAAAATCAAAATACTCAATGTAATCGTCAATCCTTTCACCAACCTTTCTGTTAATAATGTTTGAGAATTATAAAATTTGAACATTCATTTCAGAAATATGATACTCCTAAATTGTGTTTCAAGACCAATATCTCTGGCTTATAGGAAATTCCAGCACGCAGCACCATCAAACATTGGCTGTTAAATCAGGGTTCGCGTCTACTTGATTTCTGCTTTTCTAAAGGCGGCATAGGTAATGGCAAGCATGATTATAATGAAGATCACACTGACTAAAATTGCTTTGAAAATGTCTGCTGCTTGTGCATTCAAGTCCAAAAACGAATAACTGCCTCCAAAGGGTGTTAATGAAAAAATACGATTAAACCCTGGAGAACTGGCTGCCAATAATGACAACTGACCACCAAGAAGTGAAATTACATAATAAATAGGTACCACCAGAACCGGTTTCTTGAGAATAAAAGCAAGTGGCACACAAACGCTCAATTGGGATGCATAAACAATGATCAATATTAAAGCAATCAACAGAAATTTCAAAAGATTAGATGCTTGAAAAGCAGCTGTGCTAGCCTGGGTCAGGTTATTCAGAAATCCCACGGAGACAGCCCCCATATTAAATCCAAAACCTGTCCATAAAGCAATCCCGGTAACAATGGCATAGGGAAGTAAAATAAACCCGATCCCACAGAAAAATACAATGGCTTTACTCACAATAACGGTTCCTCGGCTGCTGCCGGATGAAATAGCATCATGGATTGTCTTATTGTCAAAATCACCGCAGATGAAAACCCCTGCTAACACAGCACCGAGGATGCTGACCATATTAACATCCGAGAACATAAAACCAATGCCAATCATTCCGGCATCTATCTGTCCCTGTTCCAATAGATATGCAAGAACGGTCATGGCCAGGGCACTGATGGTGGTAATAGAAAACAATATTTTAATGGCCATTGATTTGTGCATTTTAAATAAATCAGCCTGAATTAAATTAAGCATGACTTTCACCCCCTACCACAGAAATAAAGTAATTTTCCAGAGTATCCCCTTCAATTGAAAAATTCGTCACAATAATCCCGTTTTCAAAAATCAATCGTGCCACCAGGGCTTTATCATCCAGATAATCATAAAGTTTTACCGACTGATCAGGCATCACCTTATAATTGGTGGTATTCAAAGCCATTTCTAAAATGCTGGTGAGCTTTTCCGGCTGATCACAGCTAATAAGAATATGGTGTCGGCAGTTTTCTTCAAGCTGTTCAAGGGTCAATGTCTGTTTGATCTCTCCTTTATGGATGATGATATAATCGGTTGCGGTTTGATAGAGCTCCGGTAAATTATGACTGGAAATTAAAATAGTCATTTGTCGTTCTTCACATAACTTTATTAGCAGATTACGAATTTCGACGACCCCAATGGGATCAAGGCCATTAATGGGTTCATCCAGAATCAGAAGTTCCGGGTTGCCAAGCAGAGCGATGGCAATGCCTAAACGCTGTTTCATGCCCAGAGAAAAGTTTTTAGCTTTCTTTTTTCCGGTTTCCCCAAGTCCTACCAGGGTCAGGAGTTCAGCTTCAACTTCTTTATTAGGAATGCCTCTCATAATTCTGTGAAGTTTAAGATTATCGCCGGCAGACATGTTAGGGGTTAAACCGGGATATTCAATCATGGCTCCCAACCGTTTTCGTTCGGTTTCCAATGCTTTTTCACCGGTATGACCGAAAAGCTCAATGCTCCCACTTTTGGGGAAACTCAGTCCTGCGATCAACCGCATGAGCGTCGTTTTTCCGGCGCCATTCTGTCCGATGAGTCCGTAAATTTTCCCGGCCTCCAGGGTGATCGACACATTATGCAGTACATCCGTGCCTTTATAGGTTTTTGTGAGATTGTTAATTTTCAGCACACCATCATTCATTTCATTTACCAATCCTTTCCTGACTTTTGTGGTAATTGCGAAATGTCTATCCCTTGATGTCGGCTTATATATAGTTTGCAATTACCGATGACCTTAGTTTAGAATCAAAAGGTTTAGAAAAGGTTAAGTAAGACAAAAATATGTCAGGTAAAGGATAACTCAAATTCGAAATCCGTTTTTTTGTACAATGACACCTCACAAAGGCTGGTTTTGCAGTATCGTGGGACAGATCACTTAAGCTTTGTACAGCCGATAGCCAAATCCCCAGACGGTTTCGATATAGTCTTCATGAGGATTGGCCTTTTTCAGTTTGCTGCGCAGATTGCTCACATGGGTTTTCACCGCATTATCATCCCCAAAATAATCTTCCTCCCATACGGTTTCATAGAGATTCGACTTGGTAAAAACCTTACTCGGGTGTTCTAAGAGAAGTTCCAGTATTAAATATTCTTTGGCGGTTAATTCGACTTCCCTCTCCCCCACACTCACTCGTTTGGTGCTGTCGTCCAGGGCTAGATCCTTATGCTGAAAAACCTTGTTTTCCTGGATCTGCCGATGGGAACGTCTTAGATTGGATTCCACCCGGGCTACCACTTCTCCTAAGTCAAAGGGTTTAGTTATATAATCATCAGCGCCGATTTTCAAAAGGTCGATTTTTGTGCCAACCAGTTCCTTTGCGGAAATAATGATCACCGGCACATCCGAAAATAACCGGACTTCTTTGAGTATCTCATCACCACTTTTATAGGGAAGCATTAAATCCAGCAAAATCAAATCGTAGGCATGATTTTTGATTTCTCGGATGCCATCTGTTCCTGTGTATATAGATTTTGCCGCATAACCTGCATCGGTTAATGCTTCTGCCAGCATATGGTTCACATCCTTATTATCTTCAATAATTAAAATCATATCCATAGATTGTCTTTGATACCGCCTTTCACTATTGTTGTTTTTGAATCGATGGTAAAATTATATCACTAAATGAAGGGCTTTGTCTCCAACTGATCAGAATTTCATGTTTAATAAATTTAAACTTAATTATGCACTTGCTGCAATTTTTTGCTTTCCGATAAAAGCAAGCCGGTCAAAACCAGAACAATACCACATACCGCCGTTGCTGTGATTTGTTCGTGCAGTACGAAGGCCGAAGTAACCGTTGTAATTACCGGCACCATATAAATGTAAACACTTGTTTTGACAGAACCCAGAAGCTTGACTGCGAAATTCCATGTGACGAAGCAAAACGCAGATGCCCCCAAGCCTAAGAACAGAAGATTCAGCAGGTTTTGGGGTTCGGCCAGCTGGGAAAGCGTGACATTGAAATCCGTCAGGAACACGACCGGCATCATGAAAATCAAACCGTAGAAAAAAATGCGCCGTGTCGTTTGAATCGTGTTGTAGCCGAAGGTGCTGATTTTCTTTGTTAAAGTTGCGTAGGCCGCCCAGATAACCGCCGCCGCGATTGCCAGCATATCACCTAACGGATTAAGTGCCAAGGCCGTTTCAGTATTGAAACTAAGCAAGCAGATTCCCGCCATCGCGATGCAGAAACCGCCCATGAAACGTGCGCTCGGCCCTTCATCATGTAAAAACAGAAATCCGAAAATGGCGGTGAAGAATGGCGCGATTGAGATAATAACCCCCACATTGGAAGCCAGCGTATAGGTCAATGCGATATTTTCAAACAGATAATACAGCGTCACGCCACACAGACCGGCAGCGGCAAAGGTCCATTCCTGTTTTTTCAGCAATACAGACAATCTGCGGGGACAAACACACCATAAAGCAAAGTACCCGATTACAAACCGGATGAGCAGGATCTCTATCGGAGCAAATGTCTGGAGCAGTACCTTCGTTGAAATAAAGGTTGTGCCCCAGATCAGAATGGTGATAAATGCCGCCAGATGCCCCGCCGGATTTTTGTTATTTGTCATCCTGCCACGCCTTTGCCGGCTCCGGCGGTTGTTCTGTATCCATGAAGATTCTTTGATACTGCTTCGGCGTCAACCCGATGAATTCCTTGAAGAAATTTGTAAAATGGCTTTGGTCGGAAAAGCCAGCCATGTACGCCGCATCAATCGGTGCTATGCCTTGTGCCAAAAGATTTTTCACTCTGTCCAGCCGTACCGTCTGCAGATAGCGGTACGGCGAAACCCCCACTTGCTTTGTGAATGATCTCAGCAGGTAGGATTTGCCAAAATTGGTCATTTCCAGTAAATCGTCCAAGGTGATATTTTCCGCAAAATGATTTTCCATGTAGGTACAAAGCGTTTTGATTTGCTGATTTGGTTTTGATATATCGATTCCTTCAAAGGGCGCTGCATATTCCTGCAGAACTTGCTCCAGCAGGAAAAACAAGGCCTCTTCCTTTTCCAGCTTTGGCGCACGACGGATAATCGCATTGTAAAAATCCCGAAGAAATAGTGTGATGTCGCTTTGGCAGACTACATTCTGGGTAAAATAAGGTGTATAGTCTTTACCGGCGATTTCTTTGACCGCTTTTGACATAATTTCCGGCTTGATATTGATCGCCCGATAATCTAATATTTCTCCATTGATGGGCGCACAGAAATGATTGTCCCGGGGATTAAACAGAAGCAAATCTCCAGTGACGACATCGTATTCGCGGTTTTTGCACCACAAGTGCCGACTGCCCCCCTCCACAAATCCAATGACGTAATACTCATGAAAGTGATTAGGGAATTTTTGAATGATTCCGCTCAAATTATAGGCTTCTATCTCTAAATCGCGGTCATAATAAACATGCCGCTGTTCTTGCACTTGTGCCATGACTTTTCTCTCTTTCTCTCGTTTTCTTAATCATTCTAACATCATAACGAGAATATTTCTTGAATGATATTGCACCATTTCGATTTTTCAGAAAAAACATTGTTTGTTCACATTTCTATCACGTAACTATTGTATATTTAATCACAGCAATGATGCTGAACTATAAAAGAAAGAGAGAAAACAAACTTACTATGAAAAGATTAAAGATTCTTATACCATTTTTAATAATTATGCTATTATTAACCGGATGTCAATCATCCGCCAATACTGCCCCAACAAATACTACTGCTGTGGCAGTAGCAGCAGCCGGTTTAACAGCCGTTGTTCCATCCACTTCTACAATTGCGGTGGACCCGGAATTTTCGGACCGCGATTTGAAAACAACCTATGATGACAGCACGGCAGTGCATGTGACGATGGCTGGCACAACTATTCAGGTTTCAGGCGACGGAGCCACGGCAAGCGGCGGGGTACTCACCATCAGCAAAGAAGGTGTTTATGTCGTCACCGGGAGCCTGTCAGACGGACAGATTATGGTGGCGGCAGCTGATACAGACAAGGTTCAGATTGTCCTAAATGGTGTGACCATCAATTGTGCCGATAATGCCCCAATCTATATAAAAAGCGCCAACAAGGTCTTTATTACCCTTGGTAAAGATACTGTGAATACCTTAACCGACGGTTCCGCCTATGTTCAGACGGATGAAAATACCGTCGACAGCGTTATCTTCAGTAAAGCTGATTTGACCATCAATGGCGAAGGTACTTTAAATATTACCGCAAATTATAAACATGCCATTGTATCAAAAGATGATTTGGTTATCACTGGCGGCACCTATAATATTACCTCTGTAAAAGATGCCCTCAGCAGTAAAAATTGTATAAAAATCAAAGACGGTGTGATTAACATCACCTCAGCAACCGGAAAGGGAATTACCTCGAAAAATGACGAGGATAACACCAAAGGATATGTTTACATCTGCGGTGGAACGATTAAAATAGCAAACAGTGTTGAAGGAATCGAAGGCACCGCAATCATTGTCGAAGGCGGAACAATTGATATCACTTCACAGGATGATGGTTTTAACGCCGCCGATGGAATCACAACAACAACTAATTCAAATGGTCCGGGCGGTGGCGCAATGGAAGCTGATGCAAACTGCTATCTCACCATCTCGGGCGGAACAATTAACATCAATGCGACCGGCGATGGGATTGACAGCAACGGTAATCTCTATATCTCAGGAGGGACTATTTATGTCAGCGGACCGACAGCTAATGACAATGGTGCTCTTGATTATAATGGCACAGCTGAAATCACTGGCGGAACAACCGTTGCCGCCGGAAGTTCAGGAATGGCACAAGGCTTTTCTGATACTTCAACTCAATACTCCTTACTAAATAACTTCACAACCGCCTGTGCTGCCGGAACCGAGATAACCTTAACGGATGCATCTGGAAATACAATCGTTTCCTATACGCCAGTTAAATCTTATCAGTCGGTAGTAATCAGTAGCCCAGCGCTTCAAAATGGAGCAACTTATACCTTGACCAGTGGCAGTCAGACAGCAGCTATTGCGCTTACCTCGGTCGTAACCAGCAACGGCCAGGCAACTGGAATGGGCGGTGGCAAAGGCGGCGGTCAGGGCGGCGGTATGAAACCACAATAACGAAACACACTTTTTTTCATGAATTTTCAATCACTAAAAGCATGCCCTCCTTAATTGTGAGGTGCATGCTTTTTACTATTTTCATTAACTTTATCTACACAAATTTCACATAAAGTTGATCTTCTTTATACTGGGCACTTTCCACGCTTTTGTTCTTCAATATATCCGGCAGAGTAAAGCATCGTTTCTGATTTTTGATCTGAAGCATCAGTTCATTTCCCTTCTGCCTCATATTCATTTCACTTTTTTCTGTAAACGGAAGGTTTAAAATATAGTAATACCCATCACTTTCTTTTTTTACTTCAAATATCTTATCGGCAAACAGGACCTCCGCGGGATCTGTATCACCAAAAATCGTTTCCGCTGCTTCCAGAAGCACCTCTTCCGATTTCAGTTCCTTATTCAAAAGCATCAAAGTAAAAATCGGCACATTGCAAAAGCTCTCTCTGATTTCGTTAAGCCCTTCTTCCTGAAGGTTGATCCACTTGCTGAAATACCCGTCCAATGCCTGTCTGGGATAAACCTTATTGACAATCACCGCATCAATATTATAGTTATACAAATGAAGATAGGTGAAATTTCTTTTTGCTTCCTTGATGACAATCCGTTCCGGGGTGGTAACAATGCGGATGCTCAAAATTTCCGGATCAGTCATAATGGTCTGGAGCTGATAAAGCTTCTGATTCAACCTTTCGATATCATCGAAAACATTGTCTTTCGGCATCGGTATTTTCATTACCTTTTCAACCATCGGGCCCGCCACTTTTGTCGCTTTTCTCTTCATGGGAAGCATAGTCGTAATCATATTGCCAAACATTTCCGGGAACTTCAGCAACGCCATGGTTTCTCCGGTTGGCGCACAATCCACGATTAAAAGATCGTATTGGTTTTCTTCATAAATATCGATGATTTTAAACAACGAAAATAATTCCTCCAGCCCGGGGAAGACAAGCAGCTCTTCAGTTTCGATGCCGCCGGCTACTTTTGCTGTCAGTAATTCCTTAAGGTAGTTTTTCATGTTTCCCCAGGCCAGTTCGCCTTCCACGATGGCGTCTATTTCAAGTCCACAGAGATTATCGGTGATGGCCACCGGTTCGTTTCCCAGTTGTACTTCGAAAGAATCGGTCAGACTGTGAGCCTGGTCGGTGCTCATGATCAACACTTTTTTTCCGTCCTTAGCCGCCTTCACTGCGGTAGCCGCCGCCACACTGGTTTTGCCAACTCCGCCTTTTCCTGTATATAAAATGATTCTCATTTTTGCCCTCTCATCTTTCAACTGATTGTAACTTTCTTAACTTTTTTTTCTTCTTTCGGCTCACCTCCTGGGTGGGCTGCGTCAACGACACATTCCTTTACCAGTTCCCAGATCATCATTTTCATTTCTTTTTCGATAACATCCATATGTCCAACCACGGATGTTGGCAGCAGTGATGAAAATGCTTCTTTTTCAATCTTTTTCGCCTGGATCATTTTCTCGATAAATTCACTACGCATTTCTGACCTCCAATTGATTTCCAAACTGAATGACGAGGGTATCCGCGTCATACTTGGCACTAACAACTTCCATTCCCCGGAGCGTATTCGGCATGGGGATATTCCGTTTGTAGTTGCCAATTTTTATGATCACGTCCGACCCGGAAAGATTGACCGACACCTCATTCTTTGTAATATTTGGCAAATACAATTTCATGGCATAACCATTTTCATTCGCTTCATAGCTTTCCCCTTCAATATCATCCATGATATCAAACAAGCTATCTTTCCCGCTGAAAGCATCTTCGCAGATGCGGTTGATGGAATCCAGCCCGAGGAGATCCGTGTCATACCAGGGGATATTATACTGAGGAACCGTCTCAAAACAATTATTGATCTCTTCAATATAGGTTTTCTGAATGGTGACCCATTCATCAAAAAACGAGTTGTCTATTTCCTTCGGGAGAATCCGGTTGATAAAAACGCCGTCCACATGATAGTTGTACAGTTTCATGTACATATAATTCCGCTTTGTCTCTTCCACCACCATTTTCTCAGGAATCGTAACCAGTCTGACTGAGGTGACTTCCTTATTTTTGAGCAGCTCCTGCAATTCAATCAGCTTTACATAGAGCTTTTCGATATCGCTCATGGCATGCTTGTCCGGCAATTGAATCTTGAACAGCGACTTTGAGACCGGCGATAATATCCGCATGGCCACTTTCCCCATCGGGAAAAACTTATCCATATACCAGCATAAAAGCTCTGGAAATTTAAGCAGTGACAATGTTTCTCCGGTTGGGGCGCAATCGACAATAATCCGTTCGTAATCGCTGTTATTATAAATATCCTGGATTTTAAGGAGCGAGAACAACTCATCCATTCCCGGCATCATGGTAAATTCATCCATTTCTAAATTATCCTGATTAAAGGAACCAATGAGATTGGAGAATGCCTTCATGATATTTTTATAATCATTTTCCATCATCTCATTCGCATCCACTTCCAATGCATATAAATCATCAGCCACTCGAACTTCATTCCCGCCAATCGGCATATTAAACAAATCTCCCAGGTTGTGGGCCATATCCGTGCTGATGATCAAGGTTTTCTTCCCCTCTTTTGATGATTTCAAAGCATGTGCAGCTGCCACACTGGTTTTTCCCACGCCGCCTTTGCCGGTAAATATAAGTATCCGTTTCATAATTTCCTCCATATTTTTATATTATTCTCTTTTCGAATTGTTCGGTTTCCGAAGTATTGTTTAAAAAGATGCTGCCTTCCGGCAGCAAGTTGACTAGAAATGGTAATACCAATACTTATTACATCTTGTTGAGTGCCACCTTCCGGGGTCACTCAATGGTAATTTTTCTTACCTTTGTTTCAGTCTTATCATGATTGCTCTTTTTCTCAGGATCCCGACTCAGGGTGTCCATCACCTTGTCGATTAATTTAAAGACCAGCTGAATCTCTTCTTGCGTAAAGCTGTCCATGGCCAATTGCCCATAGCGACTCATCTCGCTGATGATGCGTTTAATCGTACCCAAACCATCATCCGTCATATGGATGGTGACAACCCGTTTGTCCTCAACGCTTCTTTCACGACTGACAAGCCCCCGCTTTTCCATTCTCGCCACAATTCCTGTGGCAGTATTAAGGGGAACCCCGATATAATCAGCAATCTGAGTCATATTCACATCACTTCTTCGGTACAGCAGGAGCATCATAAACAGCTCATTCTTAGAGCAGTTAAAAAGATCATTGCCCCACGTCTCTGGTGATAAAAGAAATTTTATCTTGTCAATATACTCAAATATTATCGATTCAAAATTGCCATTAAACTCTTTAATCATTGTCTTCTTTCCTTTTTCATTTCGCAATATTGCTTCGACTTGTGAATTATTTTTAATTCTACTCGCGAAGTATTATTTTGTCAACCATTATTTTTAAACTTGTACGATAGAAATCTGATTCATTGACTTCGACAACCTGATAAAGACGTTTATCTATTCATGTATCATCTTCACAAAGAAAACAATCAGCATCATGCCGTTGAGACATGATACTGATTGTTTTGATTATATTATTTAATTTAATAAATTTTAGTAGGTTTCCTCAAACAGTTCAAAATAATCTTTTGCATGCTTGCAGGCTGGGCAAGTATCAGGTACTTCTGCGCCCTCATAAATGTAACCGCAATTTGAGCATTTCCATTTAACATCACTGAAACGTTTGAAGGTTCTTCCCAATTCAATATTGGCAGCCAGCTTCAAATAACGTGTTTCATGCGCTTTTTCAGCAACAACAACTTCCAGCCAGGTTTCTGCAATTTCCGGGAAACCTTCTTTTTTTGCTATTTCAGCAAATTTAGGATAAAGTTCTTTCCATTCTTCATTCTCCCCAGATGCTGCATGCAGTAAGTTGTTTTTGGTATCGCTTAGCGCCACTGGAAAGTCGGCATTGACGTTGACATTAACTGCTTCTCCAGTAACATATTCGTTGCTTACAATATATTTATAAAACAATTCACCATGTTCTTTTTCATTTCCGGCTGTTTCAGTAAAGATATTGCTGATTTGAACATATCCTTCCTTTTTGGCAACCGATGCAAAAAATGTATAACGCATTCTAGCCTGGGATTCTCCGACAAAAGACTGCATTAAATTTTGTAGTGTTTGTGTACCGTTCAGTTTACCCATATCTTTCTCCTTTATAATGATTATAATCTTCTATAAGTATATTATATACCCTATTTCCAAAAGATCAAACCTATTTTACAGCTTTTCTGAGTTTGTTTTATCAATAAATCGAATCAACTCTTGAGCTGCGATGTAGGGTCCATCCTGTTCGCAACCAGGAATCCCCAGCTGTGTTCTAATCATGCCAACCTGCACTCCGATTTCTTTCATTTTTTTGAATGTTTTCCTGGCAATTTTTTCATGCTCTTCTTTCATCTGAACCGCACCGAACGGGTTGGCAAAATAGGTATTGGTTAAACCCACTTCTCCAGTGGTTCCTTTGGCCATCCGTTTTCCCTCAGAGAAAACATCATAGGCCGCGTTTAAATCTTCAAATATTTCGATGGCCGGGACTTCATCGTCGATTTTCTCGTAGTTGTTGATGTAAAAGATGAAATCCACCCGGGTCGATTTCGAAATTTCTTCATAGGTCATTTGAGGCACAATGACTCGGGCATTCGCAATGTTGGGGTTCATAAAAATACTGCGATCCATTGTGCTGTAGGCATAACCCGGCTGAAGATCATCCAGCCGGACAAAGGCGCCAACTTCGGTGCCGACTGCCATGAGCTCACCTTCCTTGTTAAAATGAAGTGATCCCATATCATCGATAAGGATGTCAAAATCACACGCCATTTCTCTGGGAAGCTTGTTAATGGCTTCCAGTGTCTCGGATTTTCCAGCTCCACTGTCGCCAATCAGCATGATGTTCGCCGATTTTCTGCCGCCAACTCTTATCTTTGCAAAGGCCCCATGAATCGGCAGTGCTTTCATTTCAATCTGGATGACATTGTGAAGCGTCAGCAAAATCTTCTTCATATACCCAAAATAGTCGATTTGCGCAAGATCTGGAATCAGCCCATAATAAACATCATCTTCTTTTGTCACAAAGCCGAGTTTCTCATCTTCGTCAAAAATACTTTCATCCAAACCGAAGAAAACCACTGAATCCGGCTTTTGTTTTGTAAATTCTTCTGGCGTAGCCATTTCAAATAAATTGAACAAGCCAGCGCCTAATGCCATATACTCTTTTTGTACATAAACAATGGATAATAAGCGGCCGACCTTCAAAGGAATTGCAAACCATTCATCACTCGCCAGATAAAATTTTTGTAAAATACGTTTATCCTTAACTGGAAATACCCCTTCGCGTTTGTTCGACTGGGTGTAAAAAATAACAGGGGGCTCAAAAATTGCTTCCCAAATATAAGGAATCTGATATAGCGAATCGTTTTTGCTCTTCGCTTCCCGGTCGAATTCAAAATAATCAGCTAAAAAGGCCACCTGGGCACCACTGGGAAGCTGTCGATAAATACGCACACCTTTTCCGGTTACATTAAAATGAATATTACGATAAAGATCCAGAACCATTTTCTTAAACGCATCATTATTTGATATCAAAGAAAAAGCTTTCGATCGTTTTGTGCCTTCATCCGGGCTATAACCATCCATTTTAATCATAAAACGCTGGATTCCTCGCCAGTAATTGTAAAAGCCTTCAAGAAAGCCCAAAAACAATTGGGAATATTCTTCATAAGTCATTTGAATATCAAAATAGCCGGAACGGATAATTTCTTCCAGTGAATTGATATTGAGCAAATATATAAAATCAATAAATTCACGTTCGTTAAAATCTCCGTTTTCATTTTGAAACGGTTCCAGTGTTTTGATTAGATAAGATTTTTTAACCTCCAGCTCTTTAATAAAGGTTTTAATTAATTTTTTAAAAAACGAAGATTTTATAATCTGTCCAATATTTGTGTATTTCAAGTCACCTTTAATGATTGCTGTACGTTCTAAATTAATATTTTCTTCTTGCATACTGTCCTCCTAACAAACAATATTCAGAAGCTCGGAAAAACTTGCAATGAGTTGTATTGCCCCAGCTTCTCTGAGCTCTTCCTCGCTGCCGCAGCCATAGGTCACCCCCACGGAAGCGATGCCAACTTCTTTTGCCCCAATAATATCGTAATAGCGATCTCCAACCATTAAAACATCCGATAGATCAACGATCTGATGATCATTCAGAAGATCGGCAATGATTTCTTTTTTATTGCTGCGGGTACCGTCGTTATATGTTCCATAAACCCGATCAATCTCAATGTCAAATGCCATGCTCTGGATGATTTTTCTGGCGTTAGTTTCATTTTTGGTTGTCGCTACCCCCAGAAAACACTTGTTTTTATATAGGGTATGAATCGTTGCTTTCACTCCGTCATAAATCGGGGTTTTATACATTCTGCCATTGTCTACATACTCTTCAAGATAAAATTTATATCCTTGTTGGGCCTCGCTTGGAGAAAACCCAAAAACGTCCTGAAAGGTTTTGAGAATCGGCGGTCCAATCAGCGGATTAACATCAACAACTTTTGGGTTCGGATACTTCATTTTTTCCAGAGCGTATTCAAGGCAGAAACGAAAGGTTTCGCTGGAATCAATTAGCGTTCCATCTAAATCAAATATAATGTGTGAATATTTCATATATATTAATATCTCCTTTCCTCCGGTATTGTAGTAAAAAGATCCTATCCTGTTTCATTATTCATTGCCATTTCATCATTGGAATTCGGATTCTTTCTAATTTAACCTCATTGTAATATACAAATACCCATTCAACAAGTCAAAATATCACACTTGAACAATGTAAAGCTTTTCTTTTGTACTATTTTTTTATTGTCAATCCAGACATCGTATCCGCAAAGATTCGTTGTGGCCTTCATTAATAAGTGTTATAATATAACAAACAAAATTAAAAAGGAGGATTTAAAAATGATTGCACTTCTAATTATTATCGGTCTTGTTGTTATAATTGGGCTTTGGCTCATCGTTTCTCGAAATAGCTTCGTTAAGATTAAAAACCAAGTTGAAGAAGCTTTTTCAACTATGGATGTCTATTTGAAAAAACGTTATGATCTGATCCCCAACCTTGTGGAAACGGTAAAGGGTTATGCGACCCATGAATCAGAAACCTTCGCAAAAGTAACCGCGGCCAGAACAGCAGCCATGAGCGCAACCAGTATTGACGAAAAGATTGCCAATGAAAATGCCTTGTCCGGAACCTTGAAAAGTCTCTTCGCCGTTGCAGAAGCTTATCCCCAACTCCAGGCAAACACGAATTTTCTTGATTTGCAGCAACAGCTGCAATCCATCGAAAACGATATTGCCAATTCAAGAAAATACTACAATGCAACCGTTCGAACAATGAACACGAAGGTTGAGTCCTTCCCAAGCAATATTGTTGCCAATATGTTCGGCTTCAAAAAACAACCATTCTTTGAAGTGGGAGCTCCAGAAGAACGAGAAAACGTCCAAGTTAAATTTAATTAAAAATATCATTTTGGAGGTAAACGAAGTGAAAAATCGATGCGCACTTCTTCTTCTTGGCCTTCTTCTTTTTGGATCTGTTTTTCCTGGAAGCACGTTTGCTCAAGAAGCTTTTGATATAACACAATATAATGTGACCATGGACGTTCAGGAAAATCATGCTTATGATATACAAGAAAACATAACAGTCGCTTTTTCCGCAGCACGCCATGGTATTTTTCGATACATTCCTTATAAAGGAGATTTTTATCGCGAGATTGATGGAAAGCCCGTCGATACACCTTATACCGCCCGAGTCTCTAATGTTTCGGTTTCTAATTTCAAATATGAAACATCCAATGAAAATAATAATGTTGTCATCACTATTGGCGATAAAAATCAAACAGTATCTGGAACTCAAACCTACCCCATTTCTTACGTTTGGAACCCAGGTGATGATAAAATTAATTCTATGGATGATGTTTATTACAATATCATTCCACAAAATTGGGATACAAGCATTCAGAACGCCAGTTTCACGATTGTTATGCCAAAAGCTTTTGATTCTTCTAAGGTAGAATTTATTACAGGTGGCTATGGCAGTACCGATACCACCGCCGTTGATTTTACCATTAACGGAAATACCATTAATGGAACTCTGAATCGGCCATTATCCAACAATGAAGGCGTTACCTTAAAAATAAATTTACCTGAAGGTTATTTTGTGGGAGCCTTTACCGGTAACGAATTTGATCCCTTGATGTATATCCTGTTCGCTTTGTCCTTACTGGGTGCGGCTCTGATCTGGTTTTTTACAGGACGAGACGAAAAGCCGGTGGAACCAGTCGAATTTTACCCACCACATGATTTCACCCCATCCCAGATTGGTTTTATTGTGGATGGTGATCTAGACAAACCGGAAGTCATTTCTCTGCTCATGTATTGGGCAGATAAGGGTTATATGACCATCGAACAGGTGGATAAAAAGAAATTTATATTCCATAAGATTAAGAATCTGCCAGATACAGCGGAAGATTTTGAACAGACTTTTTTCGTTAATCTTTTTGATCAAAAAGATAGTTTTTCAACCGAAAGCGTACCGGCCAGCTTTTACGATACGTTTGTTGCGACGAAGCTCCAGATCAAAAGTTATTTTAATATTCCGGAAAATAGACTGTTTACCGCGGCATCAAAGGCTGGCTTTGGATTCATCACAGCGATCATGTGCTTTCCGCTGCTGACACTGGTGATCAACGGTGCTTATCGCTCAAGCATGCTGACATCTTTTGGGGATGGTCTGCTTGCTATCGGTTTTTCCGCACTCTTTACTGTGTTGCCGACAATCTTCAGCGTTAACATCATCACCACAGCAATTCGAAACCGACAGGGCACGTCAACAAAAAAAACAACTGGTCGGTTGATTTTAGGCATTGTACTCACTGTCGTCTTTGCTCTGATTGTGTTTGTTGCCAGCATGCTATTGGGTTATGAAAGTATCATCCCGGCACTGGTAGCATTACTTGCCACCTATGGCATTTCAGTATTCCAAATCATCTCAACTAAACGAACGGAAACTGGCCGTCAGTGGTTAGGCGAAGTTCTTGGTTTTAAGAATTTCATTGAAAAAGCTGAAAAAGATCGTATTTTAGCTTTAGTCAATGAGAACCCTCAGTATTTTTACAATATTCTGCCCTATGCTTATGTTTTAGGGGTCACGGATAAATGGGCGAAAAATTTCGAATCAATTGCCATTGAACAGCCTAGTTGGTATTACGGACAGACCTATGGGGATCCCTTTACGTCGATAATATTTGCCAGTGCGCTGATGCACAGCATGAATTCAATTTCATCCAATATCATTGTTCCGCCTAACTCTGGCTCCGGCGGCTTCGGCGGTGGCGGCTTCTCTGGCGGCGGTGGTTTCTCCGGCGGCGGTGGCGGCGGTGGTGGCGGCGGCAGCTGGTAAGGGCCATATGTGTCATTGATTATGAATTTAAACACCTATAATTCATACAAAAAGCAACGGCCTAATTGACCGTTGCTTTTTTACCTTTACATTTAATTTTTTCCCGACTATTTACACCATAAACCATAAAGTATATACTAAATATTAGCGAGCATTCACAAATTCATGTGAATAAGAGGAGGTCTCACAATGTCTATCGTCCAAGATATCATACAAGGATATGATCATATTTTCAAAAGTAAAAAAGATTGCCCGTTTGAAGTTATTGTAACTGACAATATTTATTCAGACAGGTTCGAATTATGCAATACAATGAGTGAACAAATGGATGTGGAAGGATCTGAACCGGAGCTTCAAAATAGCAATGAACTGTTAGTGCTGCCGGATGAACAAAATTCAATGTTTTTGTTGTTGATCCGGCAGGATCATTTTAATGAAAGCGGTGTTTATTCTCAGACAATCGCCTACGAATATACTCATGCAATCGATTATTTCGAGTGCAAAAACAAATATAATATCGTCAACCTGAGAAAGGATTCATTTCCTGATCATGATTGTTTTCAATTTGTTTCGGAAGTTAGAGCCAGTTTTAGGGGTCCGACACTATTCTATCACCTGACAAATGCTGATAAAGACGCTTTAGTTTTTGCCTATATCAGTAAGTTAGTACCCGCCTACGAAAAAATACTAACCGGTGATCTCTCTGAAAACATGTATGACCTTGCTCAATTCTACGGTCAGTATCTTGCCATCAGATGCTATATCAATGCACCCCTCAGTCTGCCGGGATACATCACCCATTCCTTCGCGGGAGATTTACTGCTACAGCTCAATAAAAACATCGGCGATACAAATATTTTTGATAATTATGAATCACTTAGTGTTGCTTACAGCGATTTTATTAATAAAAAAACACAAGGAACCCCCAACCCGCTTTTAGCTATGGTTCACGATCATTCTCATTGTGGGTGTAACCATTCTTGAACCGCTCCCAGTCAAGTAGACAAAATAAATAATTATAAATGAATATGTGTGCCGCCAATCATATTCATTTATGATTGGCGGCATTCTTATGCAACAGATCCCAGATAACCCCTGTATTCGAGTGGGGGCATACAATTCAGACGCTTCTGATAACGATGGTTATTGTAATAGTCGATATAGTTTTCGATAGCATACTTTAATTCTTCATAGGTGTCAATTTTTTGAGATAGTACATCTCCGATTCCAGCTTATTTATTGAGAACATAACTGTTTTTAACAATTGGTTTTAAACCGTCAATTCCTGAGTCATTATAATTGCAAATCCATTGATGGATTGTCGTTTTACTTATTCCCAACATCCGGGTTTGATTGTGAATCGGATCTATGCTATTTACAATTGTTTGATGCACTTTTAATTTTTCTTCTAGTATATTTTTGCTTTTTCTTTCGATAAAAAATATGCCCCACCTTGTAATAAACAGTTTTTTTTATTTAGACTGTTCACTATAGGGAGAGCATATTATAATTTTAAGTATACAAAAAATAAAGTGTAGATATTATAAAATAAAATAAAACTCCCAATAAAAATATCATTATTATTTTGCTTTTTTTCATTTTAAACACTTCAAACTAATTCTCTTTATTGTAAAATAGATTACCAACTGCCACCGCCTTCACCTAAATAAATCGAAGTAACTCCTGGATTTGCGAAGTAATTTGCCAACGCATCAGCTACCCAATCTGCACTACTTTGTCCACTTGCAAATACGACTACTCCATCAACAATAAATCCAACAAAAATCCCTCCAACAAAAACAAGAACTGATTCAGCTGATTCAGTAGTCATTACTTCGTTATTGGAAGTTTTGTTTTTTATCATGTTGTCTTGAGAATTACTAGCAAAAGCTACGCTTGGTAAAACTGTACTCAAAATTAAAACCGCAACTAAAAAACTTGAAATTTTCTTACTGATTTTTTCCAAAATTCATCCTCCTAACTCTTTATTTTTATTTTGTATACTATAAAATTCATACTGCAATATTTTTTAAAACCCTATTTTCGTATTATGTGTCTTCTTACTTTTATTTGTTTAGCTCTCTAACATCACTGCTAAGGTATTTTAACCCGCATCATTATTCACAAAAATAAAATAGCAAACATATATTTATTATTAAACATATGCCTTTAAATGCACCTAGTCAAGTTCTATTTCATGATTATCTTATTTGTTCGCCTATGGTGATAGCTCAACGTATTGAAAGATTACCGGATATGATCAACGATATTATCCAGTTGTTCCATTTGTACTCTTTCTTCTTCTCGTCCAAACACATCTAACTGGATGCGCAAAGATCGCATATCTGAGCTGAAGTTATAGTTTTGTTTCAGGCAGCCTCGGAAATTTAATTATTTTTTGTATTTGTAAATTTAGTTAAAACCATTGAAATGAAATTAGTTGTAAGAATAACCGCTACCAATTAGTGATAAACGGTACCTATTCGAAATATATCGTGCAAGCTTGTCAAGACGGAGTTTGTGAATCAATAGATCGTATCTTTTTCGAACTCCGGACAATGATGATGGGTCACATAATTCATGTATATCGATCGGTTGGTAAAACGATGCTTAAAAGATAATCAAAAACCGAAATCACCGGAAAGCTTCTGGTTTTGTAGGCATTGCATGTTTTTAAATGTGAGCTTACCTGATATTTTTTTCAAAATACGCGCCACTAGTTTAGAATTGGAATTTAAGTCTGTATTAGTTTGTGTTATAATTTTCATAACATGAACCTCAAGTTAATTATTTATGTGCAAAGTTTGAGTTAATCATACAAAAAAAATAGAAATCGCAGATCATCTGTTATCTGCGATTTCTATTTCAGGAATGAAAATAAAGGGAGGCTTATTTGTTTCCTTACTGTTGATAATAAGCCTAAAATCTTTAACTATTCTGTAAATTATATGAATTGGCAAAAAATTAAGAAAACGCTAAGCTTGTGCCAGCGCTTCACTTGACTTTTTACCACTCTCCCAAAAGCAAAGTATTTCTTTTCGATACTTTTACCCTTCATTCACGAATCTTCTCGTCATTTTAAACGACTTCTTCAAACAATTCCTCAACGACTTGCATTTCAGCGCTTTTCAGGAGGCTTTTACAATCCAGAAGCAACTGAATCTTTCCTTCGGCTTTTCCAAAACCCTTAACATAGTGGTTTGTGAAACCAGTTATTTTTGATGGCGGGGGAGCAATTTCTTCATCATTGATCGTTAGCATATCTTCAACGTCGTCGACAATCAAGCCAAAAGAAACCGCATCGATACTAATAACAATAATACTAGTTTTTTCATCATAATCTATCGGTTCAATGCCAAATTTCAGCCGACCATCAATGGCTGGTATAATTACACCTCTTAAATTAACGATCCCTTTTATATAAGCAGGAGCTTCCGGAACACTTGTAATTAATTGCATGCCAACGATTTCAGTCACATATTTAGTTTCAACCGCAAAAACTTCTTCTCCTAAGTGAAAAGTTAAGTATCTGCCGTGCTGATTCTCTTCTTTTATGTGGTCTTCTTGACCACTATTATCAGTCATCAAATTTTCCTTTCATCGCTATAGCAAGCGCTTTCTTATTTTACATATAGTTATATTGTAAGTTGTAAACCTTATCATTGATTTTACACTATAATTTCAGTTATTAACAGATAAATAATAGCGAGACAAAAGTAATATTTTATTTTTCAATGTTTATTACATCACTTATACACTGTTCAGCGTGCTGAAACTTTTATCGGAGTAATCTTTCTCGATCTGGATGCGTTTAAATCGGCGAATGACACCATGGGCCATAATGCCAGGGTCGCCGTTTATCCCATTGAAGTGAATCGTCGGATGTGTTTATATTTTTTTTGTATTCATGACTCTCATGGCATTAAAAATGGCAATCAGAGCTACTCCGACATCAGCAAATACAGCTTCCCACATTGATGCTAAACCCAATGCCCCTAAGGCCAGAAATATGGTCTTTACAACCAATGCAAAAACGATATTCTGAAAAACGATGACCCTCGTTCTTTTGGCTATTCGTATTGCTGATGCTATCTTTGATGGCTCGTCAGTCATGATGACAATATCGGCGGCTTCAATCGCAGCATCCGATCCCAAACAGCCCATCGCCACTCCAATATCGGCTCTTGCCAGTACCGGTGCGTCGTTGATCCCATCGCCGACGAAAACAAGCTTCCCTTTCGGAGTTTTTTTGCTTTCCAGCCATTCGAGTTTCTCAACTTTATCTTCAGGCAGTAATTCGGAATATACTTCATCGAGACCCAACTGCTTTCCGATTTTATCACCCACACTCTTTAAATCTCCGGTGAGCATAACCGTCTTTCTGATGCCCAGAGATTTAAGCTCTTTAATGGCATGCGCTGAGTCTTCTTTAACTTCGTCTGAAATGACGATATGTCCTGCATATTTCTTGTTGATTGCAACATGTATCACCGTTCCTGAAGTCTCAACATCATCGATATGCCTTAAATTTTCATTATCCATTAATTTCGAGTTCCCTGCTAAAACTTCATTGCCGTTGATCGTTACACTTATTCCATTTCCTGCTATTTCCTGATAATTTTTGATGCGACTCTGATCAATTTCAGCATGATAAGCATTTGTAATTGATTGTGCAATCGGATGATTTGAATAACTTTCGGCATAAGCTGCATATTCGAGAAGTTCCGCTTTTGTATAATCATTTTGAGGATTAGTTTGCGTCACTTTGAATACGCCTTTTGTCAGCGTCCCGGTCTTATCAAAGACAACCGTTTCAACATTATTCAATGCTTCAAGATAGTTACTTCCTTTTATCAAAATACCTCTTTTAGAAGCGCCGCCGATACCACCGAAAAATCCCAACGGTATCGAAATCACCAGGGCACATGGGCAGGATACCACTAAGAATACCAGGGCACGATAAACCCAATCTGAGAAAACAGCTCCTGGAATCATCAGTGGCGGTATGATAGCTAACGCCAGAGCGCCAAAGACAACCACCGGCGTATAATAGCGGGCAAACTTTGTGATAAATTGCTCTGTAGGTGCTTTTCTGTTGCTGGCATTTTCCACCAGATCCAAAATCTTTGATACCGTAGAATCGCCAAAACTTTTTGTCACCTTAACTGTCAGAACGCCGTTCTTATTAACAAATCCACTTAAAGCATCGTGTCCCGGTTCCAACTCTCGAGGGATGGATTCACCGGTTAATGCAGATGTATCAACCATTGAAAGTCCTTCGATAACTTTTCCGTCCAGTGGGATTTTTTCTCCCGGCTTTATCAGTATCATATCTCCGATATTCACATCTTCCGGTGATACTTTTTGGAGTTCATTCCCTACTTTTAAATTTGCATAATCAGGTCTTATATCCATTAATGAACTGATTGATTTTCTGGAATGATCCACTGCCATATCCTGAAATAGTTCACCAACCAGATAGAACATCATAACCGCTACCCCTTCAGGATATGCACCAACAAAGAAGGCGCCAATTGTAGCAACACTCATCAGAAAGTGCTCGCTAAACACCTGCCCTCGAGCGATTCCTTTGATTGCCCGTAAAACGATGTCGCCGCCAACAATAATATAACTGATTAAAAACAAAGTTAATTCCAGCCAATTCTGAAAATCAAAGATCAACCCGATAGCAAACAAGGCCCCCCCAATTGCGAGTTTAATGATTTGAGTTTTGCGATTATCCCCGATTTCATGTTCGTCTTCACTGTTCTCTTTTATATTTTTTTTTGCGTTTCTGCTTTTTAAAACAACTTTTACATCCGGTTCATGTTTATGCACGATTAATTTGACCTGATCTACAATAGTTTCCACAGCTGCATCTGCTTCTATCTCTAACGTCAGTGTCTTGTTCATGAAATTCATGGATGCATTAACTCCGCTAAGCTTATTGACTTCACACTCTATCTTGGATGCACAGCTGGCGCAGTTTAATCCTTCAAGTATCAGTTCTCTTTTTAGCATCATTGATCCTCCCTTAATTCTAGAATATGCGTCAATCCCTGGTTAAATATTTGTTTGACATGTTCATCATCTAAAGAGTAGAAAACAATTTTTCCTGCTCTTCTGTTTTTAACCAGATCCGCCTGTTTTAGGACTCTAAGTTGGTGAGATACCGCTGATTGGGTCATGTTCAATAAAAATGCAATATCACACACACACATTTCAGCTTCATCCAGCGCCCAGAGTATTTTAATTCTTGTGGAATCTCCAAATACTTTGAATAATTCTGCGAGATCATATAACGTCTCTTCCTGGGGCATTTTATTTTTTACCTGTTTTACAATATCTTCATGAATCACGTCACAGTCACACCGTTCAATCGGTTGTACTTTATTAGCCATCTTATCACCTCATTTTTTATATGAACAGTTGAACAATCGTTCAATTATTCATACTGTTATTATAGCTCAGCTATTCTGGGTTTGTCAACAAATAAATGAATAATTGTTCATATGTTCATATGATAAGTTGAACTAGCACCAGCACAAAATTACTTCCAAGCTCACTGTATAGGCTAATAACTGTTGCATAAAAAAGCGCTCATTATAAAAGATATAATGAGCACAACTTGTTAGAATCTTTTTTTAAACGTATCCATATCAACATGATTGGGGTCTTTTTAGAATCACATCTAGCCACTTTTTACCTTCTCGACCTACCCGAGCATCATTGGCTACAAGCGTCTCAATGAGTTGCAGTTCTTTTAAAAGGTTTACTAATGTCATCATACTTTTTTCATTTAAATCCGTAAAATAACGGCCATTGCGTTCTCCTTCAAAACGGCCGTATTTAAATGATGCAAATAAATAGCCGCCTGGCTTTAATGCTTGTGATACTTTTTCGAAAATTCCAGGCATATCATCAAATGGAACATGCAAAAGTGAAGCGCATGCCCATATACCATCAAATTCGTGACTGTAGTCTAATTTTTCAAAAGTCTTGCAAACAACTTCTTGTCCGATAATTTCACTTGCCAATTTACAGCATTCCATCGACCCATCCATTGCGCAAACAGAATAGCCTTTTTCTATAAACAACTTGCTGTCGCGACCAGATCCGCACCCCAAATCCAGAATGCTTGCATTTTCCGGTATATATTTTAGAAAGAATTGATAGACGTCGGACATATTTGTATTCAGTGTCGCATCAATAAAATCTTTTGCTGTATTATTGTAGTATCTCAATGTCTTATTCATTTTAAATCTCCCATATTTAATGAATCGCTTTTATTAATAAATCACTTCACAATATTTTTTAAATCCTCCTCCTTTCATGTTATCGTTTACCTTCTGACAAAAAGTCGACCTAAAATAATTGTATTGTTATCATTGCTGTTTTTATCTTAAAAAGGTTCTTTTAAAAGCAATTGTCCAGCTTATAATCAAAATCTATTTTTATTCTTTAATTTCTCTTTTATTTTACTCTATAATTCTTTTTTTTTCAATAACTAAAAAAGCAAGGCTCCCAAAAATGGAATTCCATTTTGAGCGCCTTAACTAGCTACACTTTATTCATAATTGCTGCTGCCATTTCAATTTTATCAATTCTTTCAATATTGATCATTTCTATTTGATAAATTCAATTTTTTCCAGTACTTCAGTTATTTTTTTCATGTCCAATGGCTTATTGGCATAGGCGTTGCACCCAAAATCAAAGGCTGATTGAACAATATTCGAATCTCCTAATGCAGTGGTCATAATAATCTTTGCCTTTTCAGTTTCTTGCAAATCTTGTTGTTTTTCCAAATCCCGTATCGTTTTCAGGACTTTAACTCCGTCGATTTTCGGCATCATGATATCCAAACAGATCAAATTATAGGGTGTTTTTTCCTGAACATTAAGCATATAGGCATCGATTGCTTCAAGACCGTCCACTACTAAATCGCACTCCCCATATTTGCTTAAAAATTTACATAAAAACTTACGACTTACCATATCATCTTCCGCAATTAAAATTCTTTTCATCCCACTTTCCTCCTAAACTTTATCTTGTTTCATTATTAGCCAAATTTCTTCAATCCGTTGTAAATATTCGGGTATATTTTCCAATTGATCTTTGCGAATCGCCAATTCCAGTTTAAAAACAAGATCTTTTAATCCTACTGCGTTTATTTCATCAAAAAGTTGTTTTAATTGATGCGCCACCACCTCTGTCATCACAAAATTTCTATCCATAACAAGGGCTTTGAGCTGCGTAATTTTCTGATTAATTTCTATTCTTGTTCTCCCATCTACTGTTACTGGTATATTTTCATTTTTCCCGGAATTCTCATTACTGTTTTTATGATAACGCTCGACTCGATCTCTTATTATTGCCAGTTCACTGGTATTTTTATTTATTAAATATTCACCCAGGAAACTCTTCATTTGATTACGATCTACCGGTTTTGATAAATAACTGTCCATACCACTGGCTCTGAAGATTGCTTCATCCCCTTTAAGTGCATAAGCCGACAATGCAATGATCGGGGTTGCTTCATTTAATAATAGATCCAATTTTTGAAAATCAGAATATTCTATATCCTCCAATTCTCTTTTTCGCCGGATAATTTGTGTCGCCATTATCCCATCCATTACTGGCATTTGCACATCCATCAGAATCAGATCGTATTTATTTTTTCCTGACAATAGGACCCCTTCTTTTCCATTTTCAGCTAAATCAGTCTCGATTCCGAAACTCTTCAGCATCTTGCACATAACAATCTGGTTGACCCGGTCGTCTTCTACTAATAAAATTTTATTGCCATTAAACATGGCTTCCGGAACGCTTTCTTCTAATTTTACTCCTATTTTATTTGTGGTTCTCATTGGAATATGAACGGAAAAGGTGCTTCCTAAGCCAAATTCACTGATAAAGCTAACTTTTCCTTCCATCATATCTGTTAACTGTTTGGTAATTACCAATCCGATACCTGTGCCTCCGTACTTTCTGGTATGCGAGCCATCAATTTGGCTGAAGCTCTTAAAAAGTTTTGAATATTTACTTGGATCAATTCCAATGCCTGTGTCTTTCACATCAATATGAAGCATCACCTGATCTGTTTTTTCGGAAATAACCTCCTGATTGACAATCAATTTGACTGACCCTACATTAGTAAATTTAATAGCATTACTCAGTAGGTTATTTAAAACCTGTTTAAGTCGTCTGCTATCACCAATAACAAATATTTTCGGTACATTTTCATAATGAACACTTAAGCTTAATCCTCTTTCTATTGCATGATTTTGGTGCATTTTTATGGTCATTTCAATCATGTCAATGAGATTAAAACTCATTGGTTCAATCATCAATTTTCCCGCTTCAATCTTGGCAAAATCCAAAATATCATTAATGATATCGATCAATGAATGAACGCAGCTTTTAGCGGTGTTTAAGTTTTCTTGCTGTTCCTCAGAAAGAGACTCCATCATGGTAAGATCAATCATACCAATAATACCGTTAAGTGGTGTTCGAATTTCATGGCTCATATTTGCTAAAAATTCACTTTTCGCACGATTGGCCTCGTCAGAACGTTCCATCGCCGATTTCAATTTTATTTCTGTTTGCTTCTTAGCATCGATGTCCCAGGTAAGCACTGCAATATGATCTGGTTCAGGACTGCAAATAGATGCTTCCACCCATCGTTTCAACCGCTCTGAATAATATTCTTCAATATTAATATTTTTACTTTCATAAAGCTCTTTATTAAAGCATTTGAGAAGCTTACTGATTTCCTCTGAATCAAGAAAGTTTGTCTTAGTAACCCGATGACCGATAACCATATTGCGACTAGTACAAAATAGTTTTTCAGTTGCTTGATTCATTTCAATCAGCTCTGCATCGATGATTGTCTTATTATCATCATAAACTGCTTTGAAATATGTAATACTGCTGTCCAGGTTTGTAAATAACGAAAAATACTTTTGCTGACTTTTTCGAAATAGTTCTTCGGCACATCGTTCATCATGAATATCAAGAAATAGACCAATTATTCCTGCGAATTCACCATTTTTTTCATAATAAGGATTTCCCATTCCTCTGAAAATCCGATAGGTTTCATCGGATGCCGATAATTCAACTTCAATATTGAAAGATTTCTCCATCAGAAAGGCTTCATTAAAGACCTGATAAAGCCGTATATATTCAGAAGGTTTCATATGCATCTGGAGTGCTTCCAAAAATGATCCCTTATCGATATTCAAATAAGATTTTAATGTTTCATTAAAAAAATCACAATCATGATTTTTATCAATTTTAAAAATCATCATTGGCAAGCTGTCTAATGTTATCATGCAAGCATTTCGGGCATCTTTCAAGCTTTTTTCATAGTAAATTGTTTCAGTGATATCTTCTATTGTCATGACAAACTCCATTTTTTCCTCAATGATGCTTATCATGATACTGGTATTTAAGAATATTAGCTGTTCAACTCCCTCTCTAATATATTTAAAGGGAACCGAATTCTCTTTTACTGCTATTTCATCTTCAGCTACTTTATTCATTGCGCTTCTTATTCTGCAGAAAGCACAGTTTGATGAAGCATTGCAACCACCTTCATAACTGTTCACACACCCAAAAGCATCTCCGAAACCTTTTCCAATCACTTTGCATTTATCCATTCCAAAGATTTTTAGAAAGGCCTGATTAGTTTCACGAATGATTCCATTTATATCAGTGATTACCATAGCTGTCGGCATCAGTTGAAATATTGTTTTTAAATTATTGCGTTCATTTTTAATTAATTCCTCTGCATGGATAATTTTTGAAATATCCCGGAAGACAATAACATTGCCGATCTGTTCTCCTGAATCTGAAAAAATTGGTGATAAACGGGCTGACAAATATTTAATTTCACCGTCGGGTCTAACATAAAACGATTGGGAGGGCAGACCAATACTATGATTGATTTTCCCAAAACAAATAGGAGTATTTTCTCCATGATTATAAATTTCAAAGGCCTCAGTAAAGGGTTTCCCAATCAATTCAGAAGAGGGTCTCCCTAATATTTCAACAGCCATGACATTAAGAAAATCGACACACCCATCGAGCCCACTGGTCATAATGGCATCTCCAGCACTAAAAAGCGTGGAAACGAGCCAAGCCTTATCTTTAGATTCCAATTGTTCTTTAATTTTGTTCATTTGATCACTCCATTCACCCTCAAAAGCTTTTTAAATCACAACTTTTTCTCCCTACCTCCTCCTATTGTCATTCCTTGAAAAACGATCTTTTAAATGCATTTTTGATAGACTGAAGGCATCATGTATTTAAATTTTGTTGTTCGCAGATCAATGGATTCAGAGTGACCGATAAATAGATAACCTCCTGGCTCGAGACAATCATACATTTTTTCAGAAAGTCGATCCTTTGTGGGCTGATCAAAATAAATCATCACATTCCGACAAAATATAACATCTAATTTTTGATTAAATAGGAACACCGGATTCATTAGATTGAACCGACGAAAGATTACATTATTTCTGATTTCATCACTAACCCTAACAAAACTATCATCCTGACGTACAAAATATTTTAGTTTCCAAATCCTTGGGAGCGGTTCGATATCTTCACAACTGTAAATTCCTTTTTTTGCAGTTGCCAATACTGTGGTTGAAATATCAGTAGCCAAAAGGCTGGTATCCCATAAAGGTGTGTCTTTTTCAAAATACTCCTTCATGATACAAGAAAGAGTATAAGGTTCTTCCCCAGTTGAACTGGCCGCACACCATAATCGAATATCGCGCTTCACCCCGTTTTCTTTCTTTTTTTTTAAATCAGGCAACACGGTATTTTTAAAATACTCAAAATGATCCGATTCTCGCATAAAATAAGTATGATTGGTAGAAACTTTATCAATCAATACCGAACTAGCCCCTCCGGTTTTATCGTTGATTAAATAATGGTAATATTCTGAGAAAGAATCAAAGCCCAATTCAATAAGCAACTTGCGCAGCCGCCCAACAAGAAGCAGTTCTTTGTTCTTTTTTAAGTTTATTCCAGACTCCTTATAAATATAATCCGTCAGGAGTGCATACTCTTCTTTCGTAATTTCAATCATTCGTGTCACCTCCCAGAATTTTCAATTACATTTATCTAATATTTTCCAAACTCATCATCACTAAGAAGAATTCGTTTATCAGAAGAGGTCTCTGTTTCCTTCTTTTTGTTTCTAATAATTGCCTGTTTATTTTCCTCTTTCATTTTATCAAACATTCGTATCATTTCAGAATTTAATTGATCATAACTCCCACCTTCCAAAAATGAATTTCGTCGAAGTCTAAAACGGGCTACCTGTTCTTTCAAAAGCTCAGCTTGACTGGCCAATTCTTCACTGGCTGCAGCGGTTTCCTCTGAAGTCGCTGAAGTAGCCTGAACGACGTTAGAAATTTGAACGATTCCCTGATTAATCTGTTCAACCCCAATTGCCTGTTCATTTGAAGCTACCGAAATATCATTAATAAGCGTGTATACTTTCTCGATCGATTCAACAATTTGATTCAAGGCTGTTGCTGTTTCATTGGCAATTTTGGTGCCGCCTTCAACCTTCTTAATTGAACCTTCAATAAGTGCTGTGGTTTCCTTTGCTGCATTCGCTGAACGCGCTGCCAGATTTCTGACTTCTACCGCTACGACCGCAAATCCTTTACCATTCTGCCCCGCTTTAGCTGCTTCTACCGCAGCATTAAGTGCCAGAATATTTGTTTGAAACGCAATTTCATCAATGACTTTAATAATTTTATATATATTATTGGATGAATCACTAATATCTTCCATTGATCGTAACATTTGCTGCATATGATTATTTCCGGCAATTGCATTATTTTTTGTATGTTCAGCTAATTCATTGGCCTGATTTGCATTATCTGCATTTAAACGGGTCTGCGACGCAATCTCTTCGACTGATGATGTCAGCTCCTCCACTGAACTTGCCTGTTCAGTGGCACCCTGAGCTAAAGAAATACTTGAATCCGAGACCTGTCGGGAACCGGTTGAAACTTGATCGGTTGCTTCATTAATATTGTGCAAAACTTCATTGATATTCGTCAGCATTTGATTATACGAATCTGCCAATATTCCCATCTCATCCTTGGTATGAATATCAACAGTTACATCCAAATCTCCATCCGCCATTTTCTTGGATACTGCCATCATTTTACGAACAGGTTTTTTAATCGTAGATGATACAAATAAGCCTAGAATAATTGACAGTGTTATTCCTATGAAAAGAATTATTATAGTCATAACCGTCGATGAGTTCGCAATCGCGGTATTATCTGTCGCTGTTTCTTCCGCAGTTTGAAGTTTTATTTCAATTGCACGATTAATATCCTTGTTAATAACATCTAGTATATTTGTATAGTCACTACCTTTTTTAAGTGCGGCTGCCTCAGGCTGCTTACCCTGTTTTGTAAGAGTAATTACTTCCGATATAAGTTTATCTAAGCTTCCTTTTTTGTCCGTAATCTCGTCAACCAGTTGTTTTCCTTCCTCGGATATCAAAGTAGTTTTAAAGCTGCTTAAATATTTATCAAAAGATGCACTATTTTTCTGAATGTTAGTTTCAAGTGTGGCTATTTCCTCCTGGGACGATGCAGTCACAATATTATTAATACTTGAATTAATTTCAGAAAAAGATTCAACAATGTAAATCAATTCACCGAGGGGTTCGGTCATGTTGTGATAAAGATACATGTCCTGTTTTTCGATGGTTTTAATATTAACTACTCCGAGAATACCAATGCCCCCTGCAATTAAAGCAACAAGTAAAAAACTGAAAATCAATTTTGTCCCAATTTTTAAATTATTAAACCAATTCATTTTATTTTCCTCTCTTATTCATCTTCATTTAACGGCTTTTCAAATTCATTATGCATTAGTACTTTTTCACAATCCAATAATAGTATTACTTCATCACCAACTTTACCGATGTTTTTAACAAATTGGTTTGAAATTCCCGTACTCATCATAGGCTTGTCAATAATATTATTGTCACCAATCGTAACAACTTCTGAAACACTGTCAACAATAAGGCCAACAGTATCTGCTTCTATATCAGTGACAATAATGCAGGTTCGTTCATTATAATCAACAAAATTTTTGCTAAAACGCAATCGCATATCCATGATTGGAATAATTCGGCCTCGCAGATTGATAATGCCTCGGATATAATTCGGTAATTCTGGAACTTCCATATATGGCAATATTCCAATAATCTCTGTGACATAGCCAATCCAAATCCCATAAGCTTCATCTTCCAATAAAAATGTTAGATATTGTCCCTTTTGATCAACTTCTTCATCAAAAATATTCACTGCTTCATTATTCATTTTTATTTCCTTTCATAAACGCTATTGGATACGCAATCCACTTAGTCCCCCTATATCCATAATCAAACTGATGCTCCCGTCAGCCAGAAGGGTACATCCAGCCAATCCAAGAATTTTCTTCATAGATGTTACATAATGGGGAAGGGATTTCACCACCACCTGTTGTTGTCCCAGCAATTCATCCGCAAAAATACAGATTCGTTTTTCATCTTGTTCCACCATAATAAGAATACCTTTTGATAAATCAGTTTGACCATTTTTTATTTTGTAATGTTCATGCAATCGCAAAATTGGATAACATTTTCCTCGAATCATGACCATTTCATTATTATCCGGATCTCTAAAACAATCACCTGCCTGAGGTCTGAATGATTCTGAAATTGTTGTTATGGGTATCGTATACCGAGATCTGCCGACACTAATATTCATACCTTCAACAATCGCCAGGGTTAATGGAATTTTCATCGTAATGGTGGTTCCATGATCAGGTTCGCTTTCAACCAACACGACTCCTCCAATGCTTTCTAAATTTTTCACTACCACATCCATACCAACACCCCGTCCGGAATACTCAGTAATTGCCTCATTTGTAGAAAATCCCGGTAGTAGAATGAGTTTGTAAATTTCCCGATCCGTCATTTCTTCTTCAGATTTTTCTAAAATTCCATTTTTTTTTGCTTTTTCAATGATTTTTTCTTTTGAAAGCCCCTGCCCATCATCTTTTACAACAATAAGAACATCGCTACCCATATTTTTAGCTTCCAGAATTATATGTCCAACTTTATCTTTTCCTTTAATTAGTCGTTCATCCTCGTCTTCAATTCCATGATCAATAGAATTCCTTATTACATGCATTAAAGGATCCGAAATATGTTCAATGATATTTTTATCAACTTCCGTCTGTTCACCAATAAATTCCATAACTATTTCTTTGTTCAGTTTCTTACACATATCCCGGACAATTCGGTTCATTTTCATAAAAGTATTTGATAAAGAAACCATCCTTATGGCCATCACCATATCCTGAAGTTCTTCAGTAATTTTATGAAGCTCTAAAGATGCTTTATGGAAATTCTCGGATTCAATATTTTCGACATCCGGACTTTGGGTCACCATTGATTCAGATATTACCAATTCACCCACCAAATCCATAAGTTTATCAAGTTTATCAACATTTACACTAATCATGGCTTGACCATTTGCGCCATTAGGTTTTCCTGTCACTTCATTTGATGCCGGTTGTGATTTTTTATCCTCGAATAAATCAATCAATGGTGCTTGCGGTATCACTGGTTTAGCAACTTCCAATTCTTTCTGAAATGCTTTCAAAGCCCTTTCATCCACTTCTCGAACGGATAATCGATCAGCAAAAATACACTTATCAAAATAAGCTTTAATCATTTCATAACCAACATCCGATTTCATATAAACTTCAAACCCCATTTCTCGAATTTCAATGGCCGTCTCGGGATTATCCGCGATATCAGCTGGTGAAAAATAAATTTCTTCTACCATATCCATTAGTCCTAAAATTAAAGTGTATGCTCGAATATTTTCCATCATGCAATCATCTTGAAAAAAAACAAGCGCATGAAAGCAAGCACTTAATGATACGGCGGGATTTTTTTCCTGTGGTATATAATATTGTTTAGCCTTTGTTTCCTCTGGCTTATCCTTTATTTCGACTCCACCAGATTCTGCTTTCATTCCATCAAGAAAGATTTTTAAGGTTTCAATTAAGGTTTCGGCATCACCATCAGGCTCATTTTTATTCGTAATTTTTTCAACTTCAATTTTTATAAAGTCAACACATTCCAAAACAAGGTCAGAAATACCTGAATAATCCAACTGCTCCGGTTTTTGTTCTCTTATAAAATAAAAAATATCTTCAACGGTATGGGCCACCCTTTCAATCGTATTAAAAAGCATCATGGCTGATGAACCTTTAATTGTATGCATAAAACGAAATATTTCACTGATATTTTCAGCACTGAAACCGCCCTGTTTTTCACTACTGATAATTGCTTGCTCCAATTGATCCAACATTTGATTTGTTTCAAAAATATATATATCCATCATTGGTTCATTTTCAAAATTCACTGACACATTTCCTCTCCATTATCCAAATTATTTTATAACCTTAAGTTTTAAAATTGAAATTTTTTAAAGCTATGTTTTATTGAATACCCTAAATATTTTTAAATATCCATCGAATATTCAAAATTAGTAATTTATATTTATAAATCATGAAAACATTTCTGAGGATAAAGTAATCTAATAATAAAAATTCTCTCCCTAACATCAAAAAAACTCTTTTTTCGGATTAAATCATCGATTGATTTACCGAAAAAAGAGTTGTCGCTATTAAATCATGTTCCTTATTTATTAATGAATTCCGATCATTTTCTTAATTGGAATTGTCCAATCATTTCCTTTAACATTTCTGACTGACCGGAAAGCTCTTCACTGGCTGCTGCACTCTGTTCCGCCGTTGCCGAATTATTTTGAACAACCTGGGCAACCTGCTCAATTCCCATGTTAACCTGGGCAATACCAGAAGCTTGTTCATTCGAATCTTCTGCAATATTTCCGACTAAATCTGTTACTTTGACGATTCCTTCAACAATTTCATTAAGGGCTGCTGCTGTTTCATCCGCAATGTTTGTTCCGTCTTTTACTTTTTCAATGGATCCTTCAATAAGACCTGATGTTTCTTTGGCAGCTTCCGCACTTCGTGCTGCCAAAGTACGGACTTCTTCTGCAACCACTGCAAATCCTTTACCATGTTGTCCGGCACGCGCAGCTTCAACTGCAGCATTCAAAGCCAGGATATTGGTCTGGAAAGCAATGTCGTCAATGACTTTAATAATTTTTGATATAGCACTGGAAGATTTATTGATTTCAGCCATTGAATTCTGCATTTCGGCCATTTGGGCATTGCCTTTAGCGGCGTACTCCTGAACATCCGTCGTCAAATCTTTGGCTTTGTTCGCATTAATTGCATTTTGTTTCGTCTGATCTGCAATTTCCGCAATGGAGGCTGATAACTCCTGTACCGAGCTTGCCTGTTCCGTCGAACCTTGAGCTAATGCCTGGCTTGCGTCGGATACTTGATTGGAGCCAACTGTTACCTGTTCGGCGGCATCATTAATATTTCCGACTAAAGAATTTAATGTTTCAACAATTTTATTTAATGCATGAGATACATCAGCAAAATCATTTTGCCAGATTATAACACTTTCAATATCAAAATTTCCATCAGCAATATTCCCGGTTACCTCGGATATTTTCGAAACAACCATGTTTAAATTAGTGGCTGTTTTATTGACCGACTGTTTCAGATCATCAAATTCGCCTTTGTACTCGCCTTTAACTGTTACTTGTAAATTTCCGCTTGACATTTTATTCATAACATCAGCAATTTCTCGTATTGGTCTTGCCGTTTCTTCAAGGATATTATTCATCCCACTAATCAGAGTCTTCCAAGATCCGTTGAATTTTGTTTCATCTGCTTTTTTATCCAGTTTTCCTTCGATGGCTGCGGTGGAGAGCGCAGTTACATTCTCAATCAAGATGGCAATTGATTTTTTAACTAGCCCTAAACTCATTTCGATCTCTTTAAATTCGTCATTTATTTCAACCGTATATTCCCCAACTTCCGCAATATTCGTGTCAAAATCCAAATTTCCGTCTGCCAAATTCAACAGGTTGCTGGCCAATCTTTTTACTTCTCTTTCAGTATAAACATTAACACTCATCGTAGGAGTTGTGTCATGGGATATCTCAACAAAACCGATTAAATCTCCGCTTTTGTCCTTCATATCCACGGTATCCATTCTGTAATACCGGTTCATGAATTCGAAAGGATATTCCGATAGACCTTTTTCATGAAGTCGTCTAATACCGCAGTTTTCGGTATTACACATTTCTAAATTACACGTATTGCAGTCCACTCCATAAATTGCTTCCCGATTCTCAGCCGTGCCAGTTAGTATCATCAGATCCTCAAGTGTTTTATTTACAAAGATAATCTTTTTATCTTTATTCATGGTGGTCACTCGATAAGGCAGTGCATCAACAATTGCCAAGTAAAGTTCCATCTTGTCAACAATTGCATCCATGGTTTGATTCACATTCTCGATCACTGTTTTGTAATCACCCGAAAACGCTTTGCTACTGCCTCTTTTATCAAAATTTCCGCTTTTTGCTGAATCCGCAGCCATGGCTGTTTCTGTCTCAAGCTGTTTAACAGCATCCCTGATGGTTAGCAAACTCTTTCCAAGTAAATCTTTTTCAGAATTTGGCTGTATTTCAACCGACAAGACTCCATCCGCCATCTTCTTTGCAACAATTGAATGAGTCTTGATGTTCTCAGCAACCGTAGCTATTGCTAAACTCAGTTCACCTAATTGATCATTCGAATTTTGGATATTTATATCAACATCCGTATCTCCTGTTGCAAGCCGACTGGTAACTTCTGCAAGTCCGTTTATAATATTCGATGTTTTTTTTGATGCTAAAATGATGACTCCCATTATGATAACCAGTCCGATTCCTCCAGTTATCCACACAACACTTCGAGCATTTTCAGCAAACAACAGTGTCCCGACCATTAATGCGAATACGATTACAGTTGGTAACCCAATAGACAAAATCATTTTTGATAAGAAGCTCCTGCTTTTTTTCATTTTTCCACCTTTTCCTTTTAAATTTTCACTCTTTGCCTTTTAATTCAATATTTTCCAGATATAATCTGTCTTATAAATCAGTCAATCATTTTATCTTCGTTTAAATTATCATTTTTTTCTAATTTATCTGCATTTTTAAAAGCACCTTGATCCTAACAAATCATTTGTATAGATCTTACCACTACTGCAAATTAATTTCAATAAAAACATTTTAATCGCATTTAAAAAAGCGAAATATCATGATATGATATTTCGCTTTGAGTTTTAGCTTATTTCCTTGATCGATAATAAAATTTTATTATCTTCAGTACGCTTCTGTACTAAAATAATTTAATAACAAACCATCGATTAATACGTGTATAGTTTATCATCGCAACATTAGCACGTCAACCCTTTCTTTATGCACATATAGCTTAGTATTGATAATTCGTTGTTTATGTGGTTTAATTAATTGATTTTATATTATCGAAACGGAGAAACTATGAGTGTTAATAAAGCAAAAACAAACAAACAACTTATTTATGATACTGCCAAAAATCTTTTTTTTACAGAAGGCTACCAGGTTGGCTTTCGTCGCATCGCTCAAGAGATTGGTATCAGCCAAGGCCTGATTACCTATCATTTCAAGACTAAGCGCAATATTGCTATCGAAATTTATAAAGAAGACTATCAGATTTTATCAACCTACCTCAAATATATTGTTAATCCTGACGAAGATATTTTTTTATACATTGTCAGCTTTTATGATCTCAATTCGCGCATAGATATAGCCAATCCTGAAAAGCTCAGTTTTGTCAGGATGACGCAATCGGAAAATATTAGCTGCGAAGCTATTTATGCAAGTAGCTTTAAACAGATTTATCTTAAATTGATTATACATATGCAGCCAAACAACTACAATCAAGAAAAAAATCTTACTCTTTTTCTAGCAACTACCTATTCCACCTTCAGTGCTATTCTTCAAAAGCAAACTGAAGGTTTTGATTTTAGTGCTGATGAGGCACTGATCCATTCAGTTGATTTAATGTACTATTGTCTGGGATATGATCGAAATCCAAAACGCACCGCTGACATTATTCAAAAGGCAAAAGAACGGGTGGATTCTTTGTTTGCCAAGTATCCCCACCTGTTGGATATTCACCAATATTTTATAAAATAAAAGCAATACAATTATTATCTTATTTAAACTCCGAAAAACAAATTGCTCTAGAATTGATGGTTGTTTTCTAAACAGTCATCAATCCTCAGCACATTTTTTAAATCACCTTTTTTAAAACTTCATCGCCTTAATAAATAATTTCTCGTAACCGGCCAGCCTTGATAGTTCAATATAGCTAACTTCATCGACTATTTTTTCGCCGGTTGCTCTTTCTTCTGTAGATAGCAAACAAAGATATGCTCCAGATTTCGAAGTATTTCCCACATAAGTGATCACATCTTCCAATTCACTGGGAATTAGTCCGGCACCAGTCAAACTTTCTGCTTTTAAATTAGCACCAAACTGACCGGCAACCATTACCTGATTGATTTCTCCGAAAGTCATTTCATTTGCCTGAACCATTGCCTGAATCCCGGAAAGGATCGCTCCTTTTGCAAGCTGCACCTGTCTGATATCCTGCTGGGTCAAATAGATATCATTTTCCTGATCAATAATAAAGTGTTTTTTACCCGCCACTTTTTCTACCAGAGGATGATCAAGTAGTCTTCCGCTTTTCCGTAATATGCCCGTTCTGTTGAGTTCTGCCACAGCGGAAAGCAGTCCGCTGCCACAAAGACCTTTTGGTTTTTCGTTCCCAATCACGGAAATCGCCACACTGATATCAGCACCATCACCTCGTAGTTTTACCTCTTCAATAGAGCCATTGGCAGCTCTCATTCCACAGCTGATGTTCATTCCCTCCAAAGCAGGACCCGCGGCACAGGAACAGGCCGAAAGTTTTCCACCCTTTGAAAGCACCATTTCCCCATTGGTTCCGATATCAATAAACAGAATGTTACCGGGATTCTGCTGAATGCTGCAGGCTAATATTCCCGCTGTAATATCTCCGCCGACAAAAGCCGACACTGAAGGCAGACAGTATACCAGACAATTTTTTGATACCGGCAATTGCAAATCATTTATTCCACTTAATATCAAGGGACCTCTAAATCCTGGTGTATAGGGAGCCGTTCCCATTGATGAAGGGTCAATTCCGGCCAACAGATGAATCATCGTCGTATTGCCGCCCACGGTAACTTCATAAATATCATTGGCTGTTAAATCATACTCCCTGTGGCATTCAGCAATAATCTTCGCAATTAAATTTTTTAAATCTGTCAAAATCGTTTTTTGCTGAATTAATGTCCCGTTTTTCTGGATCATGGCATAATTTATTCTTGTAATTACATCCTGTCCAAAGATTTTTTGTCCGTTTAAACAGGACATGCTGGACAGTTCACGTCCGTTTGACATATCGATCAGAGCGGCGACAACCGTGGTTGTCCCAATATCAATCGCGAGACCAAAAAGTCGATTTCTGGTATCTCCCACTTCCCGATCAATCACCTCATTGCCCGCCATAACAAGAGTATTGCCCAGTTCATCGAGGTGCTTGGAAATATATGGTTTTTTAGTAAATTCTTTTAAAAAACCCTTGCTGATGATTTCCCCGATGACCTCTTCAGGTTCCAATTCAAGGGTTAGCTCACCCTTGACCGTATGCAGACACGCCAAACGCCATCCTGCGGCTGTTTCTTGCTCTGAAAAGAATTCTTTTTCGGCATCTGCGGGAATAACATTCCCCTCCAAAATTTTCACTTTGCACTTTCCACAACACCCCACCCCGCCGCAGGGTGCATCAATTAAATTCAGTCCGGTCATGAAATGATACAGATTGTCCTCTGGATCGCATTCATAAACACGATCGATATCGGCACCGTTTTTTATAATAATTCTTGGCATTTTTTACTCCCATTAATCCTTTATAAACTGACTATTTCCTGTTTTGTTGTTTCTACCATGGTTTGAATGTTGATTAAAGGTGTCGTAGTCGATAACCCGCAAGCCGGTGCGACAACATCCGCCCCTTTTGTCATGGCGAGCTTCACCAGGCTTTTCACCTTCTCCGAAGATACTTCCCCCAATGCAAAACTGCTTACATTTCCCATTACCGCCATTTCCGGGATAAATGGCTTGATTTCCATAATCGGTACAATGGCATCAAAGCTGAAAATGTTGCAGTGAAATTCCGGAATAATTTGATAGACTCTTTTCAACTTACCGCATATATGAACGATTTTCACCGGAACATCCACCGCATCTAAAACTCTATTGACGTATTTTATAGTAAAATCTCTAAATATTTGGGGACCTAATATTTCACCTGTTCCGCTTGGCTCAGAAATACACACGACATCTGCCCCTGCCTCCACTTGAGCCTTAGCATAGACAACCAAGTTTTCAACGATAAAATTCATCAGTTTTTCGGCATCAGCCGGTTTTTTACGGAATTCTCTCATTAAAACAGACATGTCCACTAAGGTACCCGCCGTGCTGACTGGCCCCGTCACATTGCCAATAATCGGCACATCCGTATTTTTAGCTTTTAGAATTTTGATAGCGTCAAGCACCACTTTCACTCTGCCGGAATTTACATCGATCTGCTGTAATAAATTCACCTGTGAAGTTGATTTTAATGGCGAATCCACCACATGGGGCTCGCAGATCAGATCGCCCATGTTCACTTTTGCTCCCATTGCCTCGGCTTCCACCGTCATGCAAAAGGGCACTCCGTAATTTTCAAAACCACCAGCTTCATTTAAAGCATAGGTAAGCGCTGCCATTTTTTCAGAATCCATATGTGCTTCAGGCCAAAGGCAACCGGATTTCACCATAATATCCCTGGATATCATATTCATCATTCCACCTGGACAGATACAAGGCGGTTTATCAACCTCCTGTTTTCTCGCCACAGCCAAAAGTCTATCTTTTTGTGCAAATTTTCGCATTGCTTAGGCCCCTAGTTCCAGAATAAAATATTCTTCTTCATATAATTCTACATAGTCAGATAACATCTGAAATAATTCTTCGTGGCTCTTCATAATTAATCGATCTCCTTTTACAACTTTTTGTTATTCCAGTTTTTCAATTTGGCAAAGCAGTGCTTTGAAAATAGGGAATCCAGAAATCGGATCTCGATTGCTAAAATCCGTCAGCTCATTTACATTGCTGTCTTGCCATTCCTTTACCTGAATGCCTGTACCGCCGCCCTGATTGACTTCAACCGTGCCTGAAAGTACATTTTCGGTTACTTTTGCCCAAAAATTTACTTCTCCTCTTTTCGTCTTAATCAGTACTTTGTCCCCTTGTTTAATACTTCTTTCGTCGGCATCTTTCGGGTTGATTAAAACCTGTGGTATATTCTGAATTTTTACCAGACTGGGAATACTTAAGTGCTGTGAACGGAAAGTGGATTGGATTCTTGCGCCGGTATTGAGAATTAATGGGTATTCTTTATAAGCAGCTTCATCGCTGTTTGGGCCTTCTATTGGATCAACATAAACCGGAAGACCTTCATAACCGTTTTTCTCCAGCAGAAAAGATCGAAATTCCACCTTCCCGGATGGTGTTTGAAAGCCTGGCTGTCCGTCTGCACGGAGCAAACCTTTTTCGTACTTATTATATTCCACTGGCTTTTTAGGCAACTGGATTCCATCTTCGCTTTCTTTCAAACGTCCAAGAAGTTCCGGATTTTTCGCAAAGCCTCTGGTCAATATTTCTTCTTCGCTCTGGGGATAAAGATGACCGAATCCCAGTCTTTTTGCCAATTCTCCCATAATCAGAACATCGTTCTTCGCTTCCCCGACCGGTTCAATAACCTTCCTGCGCAACCGGAAATATCCGCCGGGATAACGCTGATAAGAATCAATTTCAAAATAGGTTGTTGCCGGAAGAATAACATCGGCAAAAAGGGCATCTTTTGTCATAAAGCGGTCAATCACCACCATTAAATCCAGATTCTTATAAGCGTTCTCAAAGATCTCCGGTTGCGGATAGGAGGTTAAGGTGGACGAACCGTTGACGATCAGGCCTTTTACCGGGTATGGGTCGCCCTGCAGCACGGCTTTCGGAAATTCCATAAAATGAGCACTCCCGATAAGTTCATAAAAAAGAGGATATTCTGCCGCTCCAAAGGGCTTTAATTGATGACGGGGAATATCAACTGGTGCCATCGGAAGTTTTGGCGGCAAACCAATAATCAGCCCTCCGGGAATATCAAGATTTCCGGTTAACGCCCAGAGAATAAATACCGCCCGAATATTCTGAACACCGCTATTACTGTATTCAAGCCCGGTATAGGTACGTAAAGTAACTGGCTTTGATGTTGCTATTTCACGGGCCAGAGCCACGATCTGATCGCTGGCAACACCCGTGATCTTTTCCACTGCTTCCGGCGTGAATTGTTCAACATAATTCTTTAACTCATCAAAACCTACCGTCCAGTTTTTCACAAATTCCTGGTCATAAATATTTTCGGTGATGACTACATTGATCAAACCCAGCGCCAGAGCACCATCCGTACCGGATCGTACCGCAATCCACTGGTCCGCCCGGGTGGCAATATCGCTTTTCATTTGATCGATGGCGATAATTTTTTTTCCGTTTTTCTGAGCATTAACAATCCGTTTAAACATAAACGGCGGAGAATCGGTAATCGGATTGGCGCCCCAGATAACGATCAGATTGCTGTTTTCAAAATCCGGAAGCAAACCCGTAGCCGGTATCCCAAAAGTTGTTAAGGGTGCCAGCAATCCGTAAGAAACATAACATAAGGAGCCATCACTTGCGGCATTGGGAGAACCAAACGCTTGGAGCAGATTTAAAGAGAGCATATCAACGCCATTATAGAAATCGCCCATGGCCTGTTCAAATGCTCCCCTGCCTGAGTGGCTGGCGATAGCCTGGGGTCCAAACACTTTGCTTATGTTCTTCATTTTGTCTGCCACTAAATCCAGGGCCTCATCCCAACTGGCTTCCCGAAAACGGCCTTCTCCTCTTTCACCAACTCTAATCAGCGGTTTTTTTATCCGATCAGGTGAATAGACAATTTCAGGTGCCGCTTTCCCGCGTATACAGAGATTGCCAAAGGGTGTATTTTCCGCCGCTTTTACGGAAATCAGAACGCCATCCTCAACCTCAGCCTGTATTTCACAACCTCCTGGGCATACCCCACAAATGGCTTTTTTAAATTCACTCATTATTTTTAAAACCTCCTTTTACGCAAAAGAGCCACTCATAATGCGGCCATGTTCGCTATTTTTTGTACAATACTTTTTCTGCAGCTCTAGCCGCCTGTACCACTTAATATTTGGTGTTGGTGGAATAGCCACCAACAATTTTTTAAGCAAAAAAAGAGAACAGAGAAAACCCAATCATTTATTTTTTTAACAAAACAATCAATAAACGAAAGGAATTTTTCTCATGCCTCATGATTATTCCATACAAAATCTACTGAATTTAAAAGGCTCAAATATTATTGAAAATTATCCGGATTCATTGGATATTTGGCACATTTCCGGGCTTCTTGCATAAAGGCCAGTGAATTTTCCATTGGCGTGCCATAAGCAGAATCACAACCTGTGGAAATCATAAATCCGCCCGGACTATTCCATGCCTTTTTACAGCATTCCCGAACAGCCATTTTAACCTCTTCAGGCGTTCCCAAATGGATGACACCGATGGGGTCAACATTTCCCACTAAAAACACCTTATCGCCCACCTTTTCCTTTGCAACAGCCAAATCCACTACATTATCAAGGCTAAGCACCTTATATCCACAGTCCACCATTTCTTCCAATACTTTCGTGGTGTCTCCGCAAATATGGCATAAAACCGGACCAGGTTTGCTCACTTCAAACATCTCAACCATTTTGCGTGAATAGGGCACAACAAATTGTTGAAACATTTTCTTTGTGATAATCGTTCCCGATGCAACCGGATCGGCGATTGAAACCCCAAAGCCCTCTTCTAAAAAAGGCTTTGCCATTTGCTGTATTGCCTGAGCGGTAAATTTCAACAATTTATGTACCTGTTCCGGATTTTTATGAAGAGCTTTCAATAGTTGTTCTGCTCCGACCAAGGCTGATGCAGAAGTGAAAGCCCCTGAGAACATCATCCCGCAGGTGACTTCATTTCCAACTTCATCTCTTAATATTCTAACCGCATCAAAACATTTTTTTGCTGTAGGATCGTTTTCTATTGTGAAACGATCCAAATCCAACGTACTCAAATCAGCAATACTTTTTATCGGTGGTTCAAGAATCGCCGGTTGTTGATGTTCTGGATTCGTCATTTTTGCTCCGTAATTCACCGCCATACCATGAAGACCATAACTGGCACTTACGCCATCGCCACCAAAAACTTCATAAATTTTTTCTTGTACATCAGCGAGTGATCGGCCACTCTCAACCTCCTGTCGTCTTGTCCATCCTAACAGAGAATGACCGGGAGCGCCATAAAACATAGAAATCGGCATTCTGTCAACCGATTCCCCTTTTGCCAACGCCTGAGCTCTTTCTACTGGGGTCATTAAATCTTCTTTATACATAAATAAGTACCTCCTCAAATTTTGTAAAATTCTGCTTTAAGCGCCTAACTCCACGGCTTCATTCTCCATAAGATTATTCACCAGCTTCACCGCTTCTACGGCGTTGGCGGAATAACCATCAGCACCAATTTTTTGTGCAAAAGCTATAGAAATGGGAGCACCACCAATGATTACCTTTACTGAATCTCGAATGTCTTCTTCTTTTAGTTTTTCAATCACTTTCCGCATTCCTTGCATTGTGGTTGACATTAAGGTGGACATTGCAATAACATCAGCCTCAATTTCCTTTGCCTTGTCAATGAAATTCTGTAAAGGAACATCTCTTCCTAAATCATACACTTCATAGCCTGCTGCTTCCAACATAACCCTTACCAAATTTTTACCAATGTCATGGGTATCACCTTCAACAACACCAATGACGACTTTATATTTTTCTTTAGCATCGATTTTTTCCAGAAGTGGTCGTAAAACACTTAAGCCATTGTACATGGCATCCGAACAAATCAACAGTTCCGGAATATAATACTCTTCTTCTTCATATAAAACGGCTGCTCTATTCATCCCATCTACCAATCCCTTTAAAATACCATCCAAAGCAGGATAACCTGCCTCGATGTATTCTTGCGCAACTCCTACAACCAGTTCATCTTCCATGTCTACTACATTATCAGACAACATCTGTAAATATTTCTCTTTCGTTATCATTTTCAATACCCTCCTTAGTTTTAGATACTGTGAAATATAAAACTTGAATCAATTTTCGGAATAACCATTTTTACACTTAAAGCATTTCTATAAAAGCTGCCATTCTGGTATTTATCTGACCAATATCTGATGTTGAAAAATCCGTTTCCAGCGATATATAAGATTTTTCTTTCTTATCGTTAACAAAACGTTTAATGCTCAGGGTTTCCACATTGTAAGTATGACAAGCCGTTAAGATCATGTCCACTACGCCGTCCACCTGATATTCATCAATCATGCGATCCAGAAGTTTTATTCGATTGGGGTTGGGAGTCATACAGGAACAACCAATCGCAAGGTATTTTTCAGCCAAAGCTTCATAAACATCCGGATTGCTTTCATCAACTAAATCCTCAACCGTTTTCGCTCCACCACAGCTTTCAAAAGCAACAACGACCGCACCATTGTCTTCAATGGCTTTAATTACTTTTTCTGTTGCCCCGCCAATTGGACATCCGGTGATTAAAATCCGGGGTTTTTTAGAATATTTCTTTTCTTCCTTGTATTCTGCAAGAACTTTTTTTCTGATGTCATCCAATTTTTCCGGAATGAGCACTCGATTAAATTCGAACCCAGTACCCATCATTACCTTGTATAAATCCTGACCCAGCATCGGTACCGGATCATATTTAGATAATTGATAGAATTCTTTCAATGCTTTTCGTTCTTTGTTTTTCACAACAATAGCTTCCTTGATAGCTTCCTCAGTGATAGTAACACCAAACTTTTTTTCAAGTGTTTCTTTTAAACGAATGATTTCTTTTTTCCAAAGTTTCAGACCCTCTTCGCTTTGACAATTGGGGAGCTCCATAACGTAAACCGGCTTGATCTCCCCAAGATATTCATACATTTTTTTCTTTCCATCACAGGTTGTTTCCCCAACCACCAGATCTGAAAAATAGAAGTATGGACATTTATCGGTTTTGCCAAATCCGTAGCTTGATTTAATAAGTGGGCAAAGATTTCTGGGAAGATCCTTTTCCGCTTCAGCAATTGTCTCATCTGAAAAGGCACAAAGACCGACGATTGCCGCTCCCATTGCCATCGCCACTTCTTGTGGAAAATAACCGCAGAATACTCCAATAACCGGCACGTTTTGATCTTTTATTTTTTTTACAGCCAGAAATCCATTTCTTCTTGCTTCCGCAAACTCCTCAAATACAGCAGGTAGTTCAGTTTGTAATTTCATTGTTACGCTCTCTTTCATTTTTATTTATATATTATCGTTAGATAAAATTCAATGCGATGATTTTTCCATGACATAAAATGCTCTTGGTATCCTTGATGCACGCTTGACCAATGACCTTTTCTTTGCCAATGACCTTCAGACAGGCCTCATTATAAGAAAGTCTCTCGTTAAACAGTAAAGTTTTTCTTTCCGCTAATCCCAAGTCGAAGAAGATCAAACTTGTTTTTGGACATAAGTGGATGATAAAATTATCATCACTTAAATCAGCCACTCTCTTCAGCAATGGGTAGGTAAATTTGGTAGCCATCTTCTCAGTAAATTTCGGGCCCACGATATTAACACTACTTGCAGGATCGGCATAGGACGCAATTGAAACTCCGACTTTCTTTGCTTCTTCAAAAACACGGTACAGATTATCACTTAAAATTTCAAATACCTTTTCAATCTTTTCCGGTTCCTTCCGCCATGCTTTAAATATTTTGCTGACATCGATCAAAGAATTCAATATTGTTAGAAAGCCCGAAATCTCCAATGCAACTTTTTCCCCCTGAGCATATAATATTTGACAAGCTTTTAAAACCTCACTGATTCTCCCTTGGTTAAAATCAACATCTTGCAAATCTAATAACTCTTCAACTGACTGATATGCATAAGAAGCCGCCCGAGGGCCGAATTTTCCTTCACTTAAATTAATGAAGGCTCCGAAAGCCTCTGCCTCTACCGTATGACAAAATGGTAGAATGCAGATCTGGCTTTCCGATTCTTTTTTAATACTTTTGGAAATTTTTGCCATAATTTCAGCATTTTCATAACTTTTCGGGAACTCCAAGTTTAACTCCGCGATGATTTCATCGCTAAAGCCCGACGATTCTGCTCTTTTACATTTAAAATCCGTCAGTTTTTTGGATTTCATTTCTTTTACTTCATCCATTTTATTTATCCTTTCCAGACCTCCTCATATTGAAAATTGCGAAATAGAAAAACATCTTGCTTAAATCGCAATCGCCTACCCACATAAAAGCTGGCCTGAAGAAGCCAACCTTACTAACTATCCATTTAATAGGTTATTAATAAACAGTCAATTATCCACATTGTTATTATTTTAACATATTTAATATCCAACAAATGCTAGAGTTTTTCAATATAACAAAGAGTAATATAATTTATTTATGTATAACTTTTTGTTATATTTGATAATTATTCTTTATTAATCAAATATATTAATTTGTTCTTACTTTAATAGGTGTACATTTTTTCAATAAAAAAAGTTGCTTTGTCTTATATAAAGACAGAGCAACAATCATTTGTTTGATACCTACCACAATAAAATAATTACCGATTTATAAATAGGTTCATCCAATTATAATAGACTAGTATCCTTCAAAAATTCTGGCTAGATTCTGTTTATCCAGATTACTGCCGATAATACAGATAAAATTACCTTCAGCAGATGTTTCTGTAATTTGCAAATCACCGAGAGTATACTGTAAATTTATGTAACCATTCTCTCCAGAAACGATCCCTTTCACTCGCAATATGGCCCCCTGAAAAATTTGTTTCATTTCCAATATTCGTTCGCGCAGATCATTTACTGTAAATATTCTCTTTGTAAACAAGGTAAGCGTATCAAATATTTCTTCAGCATCATGATGATGATGTTCAGAACCACCGCATTCATGATGCTCGACACAGCTATTCCAATTTTTGTGATTATTTTCGCAAAACAAAATTTTATCGATACTAATATGCGCCCACTCCTTGGAAAAAACAAAAGCATGCGGGTTTATCGCCTTAATCAATTCACCGGCCTTCGCTGCCTTGTCTGGAAAGGTCTCGCCATGACTAAGAAGAATTACATCAGCATTTTTTATCTGGTCTTCAAAAAATTCACCAAAGTCTTCCAGATAAATTTCGAAAAACTCTGTATCGACCACCGTAATTTTTTCCTTTACCTTGATGTGTTGATTAATCGATGAATGATTACAGGCCTTAACAATATCTGAAAGTTTGGCAATGCCAGATGGTTCAATGATAATTTTGTCTGGCTTAAATTTGTCTATAATTTCCCTGATGGACGCCACAAAATCCCCTTGAAGACTGCAGCATATACACCCAGAATTAATTTCCTTCACTTCTACGCCGTCTGATTTCAACAAAGCGGAATCCACGCTTATTTCACCGAAGTCATTTTCAATTAGTACAACTTTATCTTCTTTAAATGTTTCTCTTAAAATTTTTTGAATAAGCGTTGTTTTCCCGGCTCCCAAAAATCCAGAAACAATATATACTTCTGTCGTCATATAATTCTCCTATTTTGTATTAATGTGCACGCATTTCTTATTTCTATTGAAAACACTTTACTCATACTACGCAAAACTATTCTATTTTTTTAAAGCTCAATAAGCAAAATTAGCTCAGTTGCCATTTTCAAATTTATTATTACATACTTGACAACTTTCTTCAAATTTTATTATTAAAATCACTATCTTTGAACGACGCAGTATGCGAAACGCGACATAACTTAACTTAAGGTTTGTGATTTCCCTGATCTATTTCAAATACTTATCTCAATCCTAGTTACAGTTGCAGTTCATTTCAATCATCATTTGGAAACAATAATCCTTTAATAAAAGCCTCCACCAGATCCGGATCAAATTGAGAGCCAGCTCCAGATCTGAGTTCGGCGATAGCGGCTTCTCCTCTCAAGGCTTTTTTATATGAACTATCAGATGTTATGACATCATATGCGTCAGCAATGGTTATAATGCGGGATTGTAATGGTATTTCTTTTCCTTTAAGACCTTTTGGATAACCTTTTCCGTCATAACGTTCATGATGGTATAAAATAATATTTGCCAGCGACGCATAGTTGCTGATTGTGCTTAAAATACTGTAACTGATTTCCGGATGTCTTCGGATTTCATTCCAATCTTCATCGCTTAAAGCGCCATTTTTATTCAGTATGTCATTGCTTATGGCAATTTTGCCTATATCGTGAAGATTTCCAGCTGTGATCAATTCATTGATTTCTTCATTCGTTAATCCGACTGTTTTTCCCAGCATTTCACTTAATTCGCCCACATTTTCTGCATGTTTCTGTTCTCGCGGAAATTTTTCATAAAGCGTTTTTACGATAAAGAGAATGGCATCATTTCTGGTGCTGTTTCGTTCTGAAACCTTATGACGATACATTTTTTTTTCTGCTGATTTAAGAATTTCTTCAATATCCTGGTTCATATCTGTTTTAATTTCCCATCCACTGGAAATTGAAACACTGCCCATTTCTAAAATTTCTGATGCCAGGTTATCGGAAATCTGTTTTACAATTTGTTTGACTCTTGCACTGTCCGTTTTTGGCAGCAGAATAACAAATTCATCACCACCGATTCGTGAAATGATTTCATCACTGCGACAGACTTGCTTCATGGTATTCGCTACTGTTTTCAGAAGCCGGTCACCCACGAGATGACCAAAGGCATCATTTGTTAGTTTTAAGCCATTGACGTCTGAAACAATCAGTGCTAACGGTAAATTTCGCTCAGTATTTAGTCTTTGCATTTCAATATCAAAAAAGCGACGATTATAAAGACCAGTAAGATGATCGTGAAAACTCAAATACTTTATTTCGGCTTCCTTTTCTCTACTTGCGGTAATATCTCTAAACACAATCACCACACCAATAATATTGTCTGATTCATCTTTTATAGGGGCGGCACTATCTTTAATCGGAATTGTTTTGCCAGTACGGGATACCAGCATTGTATGATCAGTCATGCTAATAATTTCACCGGTCTTCATCACTCTAATAACCGGACTTTCACATTTTTCCCCGGATTTTTCATCAAATATATTTAAAATATTTTCCGAAGATTTTTCTAAAGCATCTTCCTGAGACCATCCGGTAATTTTTTCTGCCGCTTTATTCATCAGGATAATTCTGTTATAAATATCAGTTGCTATTACACCGTCACCAATAGATAATAAAGTTGTTTTAAACCGTTCCTTTTCAAATTCAATCTGCTTTTCCAGATTTTTGCGTTTTGAAATATCTTCAACAATGCCGATTGCACCAATAGTCGCCCCTTTTTCGCCTATCACTGGTTCAAACAAAGCCCGGAGATAGGTGGTTTTATTGCCAGATAAAGAATGATATTCATTTTCAACTTCTATCGTTTTATTATTCAATACACTGATATATGCATTATAAAAAATAGGATCTTTGACGGCAGAAGCATTGAAACCAATTAAGTTGTCTTTATCAGTACCAATAATTTGAGCAAATTTTTCATTGCAATTCACTATTTTTCCATTGGTATCAAATTGCATAATACCAACCGGTACATGATTGAAAATCAATTTATATCTTTCTTTATCTTCGTTCAGTTTCCGCTCTGCCCGTTTTTGGTAAGAAAAGTCCGAGATTCCGACGGTATACTGAATGAATTGATGATTTCTCTTTAGACAATTTATTTCAGCCAGAAAAAATCGATCATCATTAGGGAATCGCGACTCATATTCGACAAACTGTTTTTTTTCAGTTTTAAAAGCCGTTTGAAAAGCAAGAATAAAATTTTCGGACCAGTTTTTGTCAAATATATCGGTAATCAGTTTACCAATGATCTTATTTTTGGGAATAAAAAGAAGCTCTTCATTATTAGTAATCACTTTGGTAAATCGATAGTCCCTGTCCAATTCAAAATATATTTCATAAAGGGATGACAGCAAATCGATTTTTTCTTCCACTGTTTCTTTTTTATTAGTAATGTCAATAAAGAGGAGAACGATATAGCCAGATTCCGGATAATCAGCATGAATGTTATACCATTTGTGTGTTGCTTCAGAATATAATTCTAATTGAAGATCTTCGTTTTTATTTGCCAGTTTATGATAAAAAGAATGCCTATCATATTTTAATAAATGTATATTTAAAATCACTTCAGCAAATGATTTACCTAATATTTCTTCACTTTGAAGGTTAATCAGATCTTCAAAAGCAGCATTGGTATCTAAAAATTCGTAATCAACGGGTTTTGTGGCATGATCGTATATGATACGGAGAAAAACATATCCGATGCTAGAATTTTCAATAACTTTTTTATAGATATCTTGTTTCATCTGACCTTGCCTCCCTTATTCAATTTTATTAGTACTCGATTGGGTATCTTCATTCTATTAATTTTCTCTCATTATTTTATACCCTTTAATACGATGACTAAACGCGGATTATACCCAGATATTTATCATTAGGCCGTGTAAATAATTTTGTGTTTTCTTGTTTTTCGGATTAATAAGAACAGCGCTTTAAACCTCTTCTCGATTCGCGGGAATAAGCAATATCGAAGCCGTTGAATGCTCAATGATGTTATGGCTGACGCTGCCCAGAAAGACTTCTTTGATATAACCTTTTCCCTGGCTCCCCATCACAACCAGCGGTATCTTCAATTCCTTGATCAATCGAAGTATTTCTCTTGTCGGCGAACCAAAAAACAAATCCACATTAACCTCGGCATTTCCGGAAATTTCTTCTTTAAGCGCTGCAAGTCTTTCTTCATTCACTTTATTCAATAGAACTTCTTGCTTAAGTTCCTGCAGTTTTTCTTCATCCATTGTATCAAATCTAAGTTGGTTCTTGAATTTTTCAAGCTTCTGCTTATCTACTCCTTCAAGTCCCTTAATACGATGTGCAAGGCTCTTTGAATGATCCTGAATATGTACGATTGTGACATTTTTCGCGCTTTTTTCAGCCAATTCCTTTACATAGCCATAGGCAAGTTTGGCATTATCCGAAAAATCAGTTGGAAACAGAATGTGAGAACTAATACCGCATTCCTTTGTTCTATTTATTCTCTCACAAGTATCGTCCGATAATCGGACGATCAACACTGGTTTTCCAGCTTTATGTATGACTTCGTGGGCAATACCTCCTGAAAATATTTCGCCGTTTATAAAATGCTCTTCCGCTGCCACGACGATGAGATCGAAATCTTCATCAACGGCTATTTGATTTATTTCATTTTTCATCAGTCCAGAAACAATTCTGGTCTCAACCTGATATCCAGCCTCTTCCAGTATCGCTTTTTGTCTTTCCAGATTTTCTTCAAAAAGCGATGCATAATATGCTGTTATATTTACATTCGTTTCATACGGGTTTAAACATTGAACAAGAAGACATTCCTTCATCCCTGAATTTCTCAAGCTTGCGATGTAGTTCAAAATATTATTAGCGACAGGCGTTCTTTCCGATGCAATAATTATTTTAGAAAACATACTATCATTCCTCACTTTTTGATTATTTTATAATTATATATACCCTTTCCCTTCATGCACATTCAAAAAAACACAGACCGATTATTTTATCTTCTGTTTTCTGGTCCCTGGTGGAATATCTATACTGGATACCGAACCATTGAAAACAGCAGAAATTGATGATATTATGTAATCATTCTTATTTTAATATGATTGGAGGTATTCAACATGAGTGACAAGTTATGTCAAAGTTGCGGTAAACCCATGGGTGAAACGGACAAATTATATGGTACTGAAAAGAACGGCGAAAAGAGCCGGGATTATTGTGATGACTGCTATAAAAACGGAGAGTTCACAAGCAATATCTCAATGAAAAGAATGATTGAAGTCAGTATTCCTTTCCTGATTAAAGAAAAACCGGAAATTTCGGCTGAAGAAGCACAGATAATAATGGAAGCATTTTTCCCAACACTAAAGCGTTGGCGAACGGATTAATCTTAAATAGTCGGAAATTACCGGCTCGAAGAGGTGATGCTCAACCTGATGTTTGTTGATTTATTTCCAGCTTAAAAGAGGGTGACAAAGGAAACTTCCGTTTCCTTGTCACCCCCAACCAGACCAAATTTTGATTGAATAAAAATAATTCGCGTTTTTTCCATTCAGCCTCATTAATTAAATATGAATGAACCTTATCTGAATTTCAAAGATGGCCTGATGCTTCGCTTTGTCAAAATTTTTTCGTGCATAATGAAATTTTTCATTATTATATTTTTTTCAATACCATCGCGGTTCGGCATGGTGAATAGATGAACAGCCCCATAAACTCCGGATTCATCTTCAACTGCTGAGATTCATAGGTTTCGTTATGGGATATACGTTCAAATCCACCGAACAACGCTTCATCCGTATCGATAACAACCTGAAAACGGCCATTTTCATGGACCGGTATTTCCAGCTCTGGATAGGACTCAGTTGGATGGAAATTAAAGACGAAAATGCAGTCTTTTTTTCGGTAGGCAATGATCTTTCGTTCCTGGTCCAGCCATAACAGCTTAGGCATCACGCTTATCAGGCCATTTTTTTCCATAAAACGGATCATGGCTCCATCAAAATGGTTGAGGTCATCGTAGCGCAATGACGGATTGTCGACAAGACTCCACTGTCTACGGCAGTACTGGTAACTGTAACCATTTTCCTCCCTGGGGAAATCGACCCACTCCGGATGTCCGAATTCGTTGCCCATGAAGTTCAGATATCCATCAGAATTAGCGGCAATTGTAATGAACCGGATCATCTTATGCAGTGCTATCGCGCGATCAATGACAAGATTTTGGCTTTTTTTAGCCATTTGCCAATACATATCCTGGTCCGCCATGCTGAACATAAGCGTCTTATCACCAACCAAAGCCTGATCATGTGATTCAACATAATTGATGCGTTTTTCTCCTGGTCGTCCGGTGGTCAATGCATACCAAAGTTCATTCATGTTCCAATCGTTGTCATTCAGCTTGATTGTTTTAAACCAAAAATCCGGTATTCCCATCGACAAACGATAATCAAAACCGATTCCGCCATCTTCAATCGGTAGGCACATACCGGGCATACCGCTCATGTCTTCGGCTATGCTGATCGCCTGAGGATTTATTTCCTTAATCAGCTCATTCGCAAATTGCAGATAGGTGATGGCTTCAACATCAGTATTTACGCTGAAATACTTACCATAACTATCGAAGTTGCTTCCCAGTCCATGATCATGATAGATCATCGAGGTTACTCCATCGAATCGGAAACCATCCAAATGATATTCTTCCATCCAGTATTTTAAATTTGACAGCAGGAAATGAATGACTTCATGTTTTCCGTAATTAAATAGTTTTGAATCCCAGGCGCTATGATAGCCCTTGCTGCCAGTATGAAAGAACTGGTAGTCGGTACCGTCAAATTCATTAATCCCTTCGCTGATATTTTTGACAGCATGTGAATGCACAATATCCATCAGAACCCTGATTCCCAGGCAGTGAGCTTTATCAATCAGAGATTTCAACTCATCCGGGGTTCCAAAGCGCGATGAAGCGGCAAAATAATTGGAAACATGGTAACCAAATGAACCATAGTAAGGATGCTCCGTCAGGGCCATTATTTGAATCGTGTTATAGCCTAGCTCTTTGATTCTCGGCAGAATATTTTCCTCGAATTCTTGGTAAGTTGCGACCGCCTCTTTTTCCTGAGACATTCCAATATGCGTTTCATAAATAATCGGCGCTTTTGTGTGATCACTTTGGAAATCAATATCCTGCCACTTATATTTTCGATAAGGATTCCAGATTTGCCCACAGAAATCGTAACTATTCGGATCTTGTACCGCTCTATTGATATATAAAGGGATCCGATCCTGACTATGGCCATTGTGTATGACATAGACCTTGACTCGGGATTCATGTTTCAGTGATCCTTTCCCGGGAATGAATATTTCCCAAATGCCGTTTTCCTTCTTGACCAGTTGATGCGATGTTCGGTCCCAGTTATTGAAATCACCGATCAAAAACAGCGCATCAGCAGCGGGAGCCCATTCACGGTAATACCAACCTTTGTTCGTACAATGAAAGCCAAAATAATTGTGACCGTTGGCAAAATCGGTGAAGCTGACACCTTCACCGAGAAGCGCTTTTTTTACACCCTGATAGCTAGCTATTCGCAGCTCCAAATCCTTCTTGTAGGGATTTAACCATGGGTCGATTTCCAATATTCCGAGTTCAACTCCGGGTGCTGACTGAGCATGTGAATCCGGTATTGTTCCCCTTGCCTGTTCGCGACTATTTTTCTTGGCAATTACGTCCTGTTCTCGCATACATATTTCCTCTCACTTCATCATTGGAATCTTAGTAATTAAATTCTAACCAGTGCCGTTTTTCATATGAATACTATTATCTGGGAACTAATCTTGTCTTTAATATTACCACATAACTACATTCATTCTAATTCTTATTTTTTACTTCCTGATTTTTGCGTTATCCTTGATAACTTTCAGTCAATTTCTAGTATTTTACAAGATAGATGGAGATACAGCATTTTATCTTTATCATCATAGTCAATACCGGTCAGTTCTTTCAGACGCTTCAAACGGTAAACCATTGTCGCCTTATGAATATACAGCTCTTTCGCCGTTTGCGTTGCATTTCTATGATTGTCCAGATACGTTTTCAACGTCAGGTAATAATCGGTCTTTTTACGCCTGTCATAATTTTTGAGCACGATCAGTTCAGGTGCACATAATAGTTCTGCCGGCATTTCATGGCAGGCTTCCTGAAGCAGATAATTAAATGCGTAGTCTGCGAATTTGTGACACCAGATGGTTTCATTTCTCTGAATACCCTGATTCACTGCGATCACAGCCTGAAGATAATAAAACGAAAGCTGCATAAAGTTGGAACAGCGATTGCTGACGCCAAACCGGAAATTGCAGTCGCGAATAAAAAGAATGAACTCAGCAAAGAACTTATCAAGTGACGGATAGATACTTTCCTGTATAATCAATATCAAATGATCATTTCTTTCGATTGAATAAACACCAACAAATTTCTTTTCAATGTATCGGCAGTAGTAAAGCGTACTTTTGTCCTGTATGTTTGATGGATCAAGAAGCAGATAGCCAATATAGCAGCCTTCGTCTTTCAGCCAGCCGTTTCTAAGCAGCGCACTGTCCAGTTGACTTTTCTCAACTCTTTCATTACTGATAATTTGATTGAACAGGGAAATCAAACTGCTGCTTTTTTTCGAATTTCCGTTGTCTTCTGACGCCGTCTGATAGTTTTGATTGATCAAGAGCTGCAGCGCATTGCAAAGGATCTTGATCAATTCATAATCCCCGGGACTGAATGACTCATTACCCAGTTCATCAATGATAATAATTCTGCAAAAAAATTCACCATTGACAAAGATATCCCGGCACAGTGCGTCGGAATTGAGGATGCCCGCCGGATAAAGGAAAGGTTCCTGATTGTTAAATGATGGTTTGATATAATCTTCATTTTTCAAATAATTGAAAGTCTCCAACGGCACTTGGGAACCGCTGCCGCTGTAATCCAGACACGGACCAGAAGCCGCTAGATACTCCTGATTCTTATTCGCAACATAGATGGACTTGGCAAAAATAGGGACTGAATAGTCCATCATTTCCTGAATATCATCATTCTCAACGGCAAGATAAAGATTTTGCTGCCAGGTTTGATATTGCTGAAATATGTCATAGATGCTGTGAAAAACGCGATTGTAAAAATGATGTCCTAGAAAGTTGGTATCATCACCGGATACCATGTTTTTGATAAAGCAGATATAGGAAATACAGTGTTGTTCAAATTCATCTGCCATACGATTAAGCGTACAAATCACAGCGTCTGATTTTTTAAGTCTTTTAATGAGATCTGCATTAACCAATAAATCGCACCCCGGATCCATTAGATAAAGGGTCCCATTTCTAATTACCGTTTCCGTATCAATCGAACAAATCCCCGATAATTTCATTGTTGAAAAATCGTTTTTTTCTGAAGACAACAGCGTAAAATCCTGAAATTCATTTTTTAATCCCCTTATGATCAATTCCGGTGATATCTGCATTAACTTGTTGCCTCCCTTTAATTTGCCCTAACCTTATACTTATTATATAAGGTTAGTCGATAATTATCAATATAATGGTATGATTTACAAATATAACAGTAGGGTTTATACTGATTTCAGCTTGATTTACATCGTTTACATAAGCATCTGCAAATACATTGGTATATTAGGCTAAACTATATATTGAAGAAAAGAGGTATTCATTATGGCAGCACAGCGTACACCCAAACAGAATTTTTTAGATATGGCAAAAGGTATTCCTTCTGACACTCTCATGCAATTTGCATATGGGCCAAATCCGTATTCCAAACGTCCACTGATGACGATGTTTTGCGGACCGGGATTTTTAAATCAGCATCGAAGTCCTGAAGGCGGAAAAGACATCTGGGGAGTCAATTATATCACAACCAAAGATACCGGTTATTCAGGCATGCCGGAACCGAATAATTTTATTCTCAAAGACATTACCAAGTGGCGCGATGTGATTACAGCACCTGATATTTCCGGCTTTGACTGGGAAAAAATGGCCAAAGACGATATGGACTTTCTGGCGAAAATGGGCATAAATCCAGATGAAACGGCCATGATGTACAGCATGCACTTTGGTTATTTTCAATTGCTGATGTCCTTTATGGGCTTTACTGAAGGTCTGTGTGCACTTTATGAAGAACCGGAAGAAGTAAAGGCACTGATGGAATACCTGAGTGATTTCTATACCGAAGTCGAAGCAAAATCATTCGACTATTATCAACCGGATCTGATTGAAATCGTTGATGATACGGCTGCCTGGGGCGCACCTTTTATCTCGCCAGATCAGTATCGTGAACTTATCAAACCATACCATGCCAAAGAAGCACAGTTTGCGCTGGACCGTGGACTATCAGTTGCCATGCATGACTGTGGCAAGTGCGAAGCCTTTATTGATGACTGGCGAGATTTTGGCGTTCAATACTGGGAACCTGCTCAGACCTGCAATGATCTGCTTGGCATTAAGGAAAAATACGGAAGTGATTTAATTGTCATCGGCGGATTCGATGCCAACGGCGAGTTGATTAAGCCGGAATGCTCTGAAGAAAATTTCAAAAAGGCAGTCAATGATGTCATTGACAACCTATTGCCCGGAGGAAATTATATCTTTGATGGATGGCTTTTTGGTGCTCCTGATGATGAAACCGTTAATAATAAAAATAAATGGCTGACTGAGGCTGTTGAAGATTATGACGTTAAACGATACCGCAGCAAACTATAAATTATTTGTATAATTTTGTGGATTAGTCACCTTAAGGTGACTAATCCACTTCATTTTGTACTAGAAACGGCCAATATTCCGTGCTGTCATGAACGCCTCAGTATTTGCACTCGTAATATCTCGCGGAGTGATACAGTCTCCAACCAGATAGAATTCCGGAGCGCAAAAGTTCAGGGCAATCGTTTCATCACGTCGTGGTTTCTGACCAACAGCATAAATGACGGTATCGGCTTCAACTATTTTTTCAGCCCCTTCAACCTCACATAAAACGCCGGCAGCCTTAATTTCTTTGACTTTTGTATTATAATTGATGATTAAGCCGCGTTTTTTTATTTCTACTTTAAGGCCCAGCATATGCAGGAAGTTCCCGCCGTCATTGACATGATCGGTTGCTTCGACGATCGCAACTTTTTTACCATTGGCAATCAGGTGAAGACCCAGCTCAACCCCAACCAAACCGGCACCAATGATGACCACTTTATCACCGATTTTATCAACGGCGGTGTAGGCATCCTGGGCACACATGACATTGGCATTGTCAATTCCGGATATCCGAGGTTTGACCGGCTGCGCCCCAAGAGCCGCAATAATGACATCCGCATTGATCTTTTGGGCATACTCCGGCGTTACTTCGGTATTCAGATGCAGATTGATGTCAGAAGCATTAATCCTTTGGGCCTGTTGGCCAAGATAGTATTCCAGATTTTTCTTGAAAGCAACATCCTCTTCACAAAGCAAAACGCCGCCAAGACGGTCGCTTTGCTCACAAAGCACGACTTCGTGTCCCCTATCGGCACAGGTCAGAGCCGCCTGCATCCCGCCGATGCCCCCGCCGACAACAAGTACTTTCTTTTTAAAAGCTGTCGGAATCGCAAACTTCATTTCCAGTTCACGGCCGGTCTCAGGATTAAGTGCACAATAGGGTTCGCCGTTTGTCAGCTCGCTGGAAAAACATGAGAGACAGCGCATACATTTGATGACATTGTCTTCTTTTCCGCTGCGTACTTTATTCGGAAAATCCGGATCGGCTAACAATCCCCGAGCCATTTCGACGATATCAGCTTTTCCAGAAGCGATAATTTCTTCCATTAATTCCGGATCATCCAAAGCTCCGACTGTTGCAATGGGTGTTTTGACATGTTTTTTAATTTCAGCCGCATATTCAACGTTGCAGCCATCTTCCAGAAACATGCTTGGATGGGTCACCGGAAATACTTCTTCGATTTCGTGATTGCCGGCCGAAACATGGATCAGGTCACAATGGCCGTCCAGCTCTTTAGCAATTGAAATACCATCTTCGACATCAAATCCTCCATCGTAGCATTCTGAGCCACTGATCCTAACTTCAATCGGGAATCCGGGGCCTACGGCCTTGCGGATTTCATCGCAAATTGTCACTAACAGGCGGGCGCGATTCTTCACATCATTACCACCCCATTTATCTGTTCTGCGATTAGTTATCGGTGAAAGAAACTGGTGCAGCATCCAACCATGTCCGGCATGTACCGTCACCATGCCAAATCCGCACATCTTTGCAAGCACTGCGCCATCGACAAATTTTCGGATGGTGCGTTCAATAATCGCCTCATCCATTGGCCGGATGGTTCTTCCGCCCAGTTCGCATTCTACCGGACCATAGGCAATTCCTTTCGATGAAGCTCCGAAAAAGGACAGATCCCGATTGGCAAACATGCCGGTGTGCTGCAATTCAAGCGATGCAACCGCGCCATATGTTTTAACTCCATAGGCTATTCGCGAAAGATTATTCTTGATATTCGGGGTATCCAAACAGATATGGGTAGCCCCGCCCCGGCCGAACTCGCCATCCACGATGCCTTCAAAAGACGTTACCGAAGCAGCTCCGCCTCTAGCCTTACGTTCATAGTAGGCAGCTGCGCCATCATTTAAGTAACCGTCTCCATTTAAATTCTGATAACCGGTCGGTGATGCAAAAATTCGATTACGAAACAAGGTACTTCCTAAAATAATTGGTGAAAAGAGATGCGGATATTTACAATTTTCCATTTTCAATACTCCTTCTTAAGCAGATAATTTAACATAATTATACGCGTTCAGTAAATATCTGTCTAATATAAGGATATGATTGCGTTATTAGAATAACTTATGACCATTTTTCTGGATCAGCCTGATGATTCGCAGAATATAATCGTTGCTGTTATCCTTCAGCCAGGCCAGATCGATCCGGTTTATATGATGCGTACCTTCCAGTTCCACAAAACAGATATTTTGAAACATTTTTTCTGCATATCCTCTCGAAAAAAATGCCACGCCGCTGTTGGCGGCAACCTTCAGGATGAGGTTCTCACAGGTTTTGACCTCCTGAATAATATTCGCTTCATAACCATCCATCCGGCAGCACTTGATCATATTTTCGTAATTTTTTCGACCATAATCCGGATCAAGCATAATCAGCTTCTCGTTTGCCACCTCGACCGCTCTGATTTTTTTCTTTCCAGCCAAAGGATGCTTTTTACTGACAATCAGTCCCATCGCATCTCGCTTCAGCGGAATGGTTTCAATCAGTTTGGACTGAATCAGATCATAGGAATAGGCGATAACCATATCCATGGACCGATTCAAAAGAGCATCACGGATCTCCCTGAAATTGCTTTTATCAAAGGTAAAATTAAGATCCGGGTAGGATTCCTGGATCAGACTGACAACGGGTTCGATAACCGTAAATTCCAGCGGTCCGGCATATCCCATATTTATATCCAGCTGACTTCGGCAATGAATTTCTCTTGTTTTTCTTTCAATAGAATGATACTGTTCAATGAATTCTTTGCACGCTTTATACAGATACACACCGGCTTCGGTTACCGCAAATTTATTTTTTGAACGATTAATCAAGGTTGCTCCGATTTCTTCCTCTAAACTGGCAATTTGCTGGCTGATGCCGGACTGGGATACGCAAACACGTTTCGCCGCCTTTGTAAAGCTCGCTTCTTCTACAACACAGATAAAATATTCTATCTTGCGAATATCCATTGATTATTCCCCCAGGTCAAAAATTCAGATTTAATTTTACGTTCTTAGCGTGGCGACGATACGATCATTTTTCAGCAACAGATCCAGTGCATCAAGCGGATTGCTGACGATGATATCGGCGGCATTCATTGATTTGGCACAGCATCCTTCGCTACCAATTATACAAATTGAAAGAATGCTTTTTTCAAACATAGCAAGGTCATTTCTGCCGTTTCCAACGGTAATGGTAGTCTCCGGGCCAATGGTTTGAACAAACTGCTTTTTATTCGCGGAAATATTTTCTTTGCTGAACACATGGATGTCAAGTGGCAAATTCTGGCATTGCCTTACTGCTGTCCCAAACGTATCCGCAGTCAGAACATAAAGATGAACCCCGCACTCCGATAACGCTGTTATTTTTTCATTTACCCCAGCCACCAAAGCCCCATCTACCGCAAGCGTTCCATTAAAATCAAACACAATATTCTTCACATTGATTGTTTCATAACCGGGAATATCTAGTACTAGCATCTTTTTTTCACCTCTATTATTTTGTATCGATACTGGATCTTATTGTGAATAGCCGGAAATTTATATCTATCCTCTCAACTTGAAGCATCGATAAATTTATGTGTTGTCGGTCGATTATCAGCATACTGATTGCCAATCAAGTCCTTCAAAGCAGCTCTCTTTTGCCGTTAGTTAATAAATCCACTGAGATACCCATCACATCTATCGTTTTTATTGAATGAAATTCAAGCCTCTCGTAAAAGATTTTGTTGTCTTTTATATTGCTGTTTTCTAGATAAATTGGGCATTCACTGAATTTTCCGATGGCATATTCCATCAGCAAACGACCCGCTCCCTTCTTCACAGAACCGATCATAAACAGGTAATGATGCTCCCGTTTATAATGATACCGCTCGGTTATCAGTCCTTCATTTTTCAGCTTAATCAGGCTTTTGACCTGGGTTATCATTAAAAATTTGAATATCTCCCCAAACATTCCGCTTGTGAGTGCATTGCGGATGCTGAAAAATGGGGTGCCCTTAAAATTCCAAATTGAAACCCCGACAATTTCATCATTGACAACAGCCGTATGAATTTCGCCATTTTCATTAAAGTAGTCAAGCATCAGTTTTAAATACCGGCGAAGTTCTCTTTCGTTCTGAAAAATAGCTTGATACAAAGGATCATCTTTAAAAGCAGCCGTTAAAATGTCCGTGGTCCCGGCAAGATTATATTTGTCCAGTTTTTTGTCCCTTATTACTATCATAACCGCCTCAAAAATATTTCTTTATCAATTTCAAAAAATGTGATACCGTCTCTCGTCCAAATATCGTTACCTCCAAAAGATGACAATATTCTGGATCCCTTTGGAGTAATTGCATATCCAAATATCCGATTAATGGGATATCCATCTTGATGTTGTTTTCTCAGATAATTTCGCGTCGACTCAAGTAGCAGCTTTGAGACACCCTGATGGCGGAAGGGTTCATCAATAACATGGTCAAATAGCAGGATATTATTCTCCCCGCCCCTTTTCAAAGGCTCGATTTCGCTATCACTGAGGTTATCGTCAATATATTCTTGTTTATATACTGCCCGTTCGTAAACAATAGGGTCAACATTGAAAAAACTGATAAACCCTATCAGCGTATCGCCCGAATAGGCGGTAATGATGCTGTCCCGGCATTTTAAAAAACGTTTCAACGCCAAGCCTTCATTTGTCAGAATTTCGTTGCCAAAAATCTTGCAATCAAGTGCAAGAATAGAATTGAATTCTTCAGCGAAAAGTTCATTGCCATATTTAATCGTCATTTCCATTGTTTTACTCCTCGAGCTTGAATCCAAGCATGGTGATGTCATCAAACTGAGGTGCAGTGGCGGTAAATTTGTCAACATCGTCTAAAATACTCGCACACAGCAACTTGATATCATGCTCTTCTTTTAAGCCAATCAGCGTTGTCAGCCGATTTTCACCATAGAATTCTGTTTCCGGATTGTTGGCTTCAGGAATTCCGTCGGTATAGAGATAAATGATATCGCCTTTTTCAATTTTCGATTCGTTCATCGCGTACTTCGCCGTCTCAAGACCGGCACAGACAAATCCTTTTTTTCCGGTCAGCATTTCAACCGCTCCGTTCTTTTTCCAGATAATTGCCGGATCATGTCCGGCATCACACCACTGGAACACACCCGTTTTCACATTAACAATCGCAATTAACAAAGTAACAAACATTCCCTGCTCGTTGTTTTTGCATAAACTGATGTTTGCTTCCGTCATCACTTCATCAACTGGCAGATGCCGGAGCACAAGATCTTTTACTGTGGCTTTGGTCATTGCCATAAACAGCGCAGCCGGGACGCCTTTGTCCGAAACATCACCGATGGCAATACAGAAATTATCTTCATCCACAAAGAAGAAATCGTAAAAATCCCCGCCCACATTTTTGGCCGCCCGCATAGATGCATAAATTGTAAATTCGTTGCGATCTGGAAAATCGAAATTGTGTGGCAACATGCCGTCCTGTATCAAGGTTGCAATGCGAAGCTCCGTTTCAATACGCTCTCTCTCAGAAGTTACGCTGGTCAACTCATTAATATAGCGGATGATGTCACTTGTCATTTTATTGAAAGCATCCGCCAACATTTCAATTTCGTCACCGGTCTTTACATTGATATCCAATGCGACAAGCTCGCCCATGTTTTCATCAATATTGTTATTCACAAAATCCGTGGCGTTGTCGACAATGACCTGAAGGGGATTGATGATTGATTTGTTCAGGAAAAGCAGATAAATGCTGATGAAAATAATAAAGATCAGCGCTGCAATAGCAGATACGAAAATAATGTAATTGCTGAGCGTACTGTTAATGTCCTGCATCGACATATCGGCACCCACGACCAGCACCGGGTTTCCTTGCTCATCCCGCAACACATCAAAGGCACTAATGAGGTACCCAAATTTACTTTCGTTGGTAATATAAATTTTAGCCGCATCGGGGTTTGTAAAGAGTTCGTTTGCCGCATCAATATCCTTTTGAGGATAATAATCGGTACCCAAGACATCACCGAGCACGAAATTTCCGGTGTCTCCGGGCTTGGTGCCCTGTGCAAAGACATCTAGTCCTGCTTTCGTCGGAACATAAGCGTATAGATATTCAAGATTATTTTGTTCCTGTATAATTTGAAACTGCTTGACAAGAAGATCATAGTCCGCATCCGTTTGCTTTGATTCATAATATTGATTGACTTTCTCCAGCGGCACGAGGGTTGCCGCGGTGTCTACAAGAGAAGTGATGTTCTGTTCATACCGCTTGAACATCGCATCCCGGAAACTGAAATAAGAAATAATAATGATGATCACACAAAGCACCATTGCCAGAATCATACTTGCCGTTGAAAATTTGGTTTTAAGACTTATTTTTCGAATACTCTTTTGCTCTTTCATAAATACCACCTTGTTCTACAGAATAATGAGAAGATTGTTGTAAACGAGTGTCCGGTTGTAAGCAAAGGCTTTTGCTTTTTTCCGAACGATGGAAACTCCGAGGTAATCCAGTTCTTCGTCGAGTTTTCCCGATTCTTCAAAAGGATTGTAGGTTGTGCTGTCATCACGCATTCGAATATAAATATCCTCATCAAACAGCACAATTTTTATATTAATATAATGCGGTTTCCCGTCATTGAATCCGAAATTGATAATATTGGCCGCAAGTTCTTCAATCGTCAAGTTTATGAAATAAGCATTGCTGCTATCGATGTTCTGCCGCTCGCAAAATTCTTCAATCTCCGCAACACAGTTTTCCAGCTGTTTGAGATCGGAAGAAAGCGTTGTTTCATATAATGAATCCTTTTGGATAATAGGCTCGGTGAACAGTAAAAGATTGCGATAGTCTCCTTTTTTCTTAATGATCACCGCCGTAACTACTAAAACTACAGTCGTCACACTTTCACTTGCAACCAGAGCCATGGCTGTGCCTGAAACGCCAAAAATAGGAATAAACCATATAGAAAAGCCTAATAACAGCACAAAGCCCCGCATAAAATAAATGACTCCCGCAAAATACTGCCGTTTAATCGTCTGGTAAAAGCTTGCCATCACGCAGTTGAAACAGCTCTGCATCACCGAAAGCGCAAAGATTCGAATCGTCAGAACAACAAGCGGCAAATTCTCCCTCACGCCGAACAGGGCGGCGATCGGATCGGCAAATATAAATATCACCAGTGTACAAATGGCTCCTAAAACGATGGAAGTCTTCAATGCTAATCGCATGGTGTTGTAAACACCTTCGGTATCCTTTTCACCCACAAAAGTTCCCACCAGCGGAGTCAGAGCAAGTGAAATTCCATCAAACACTGCATAGGCAAACATCGATATATTGAAAAGAATATTGTAAATCGCAAGCCCGCTCAAACCTACGGCTGCACTTAAAATATTGTTGATGATAATCAGTGTGATTCCCTGATAGACAAATGTTGAGGCAATCCCGAATCCGCCTCGAAAAAGCCGATACGCGGCTCGGGGACTGAGGGTCGCCTGACGCAGTTTAAGATGATTGTGTTTTTTGAGAAAGTGCATCAGATACACCATGATTGCTGCAAGCTGCCCCAATACCATCGCCAGCGCTGCTCCAAACAAGCCCATATTCAACCCGAAGATAAACACGAGGTCAAGTGCGAGATTGACCACAACGGATAGGCTGATACCAAGAGTGGAGAGAAACGGATCAGCATCACTGCGAATCAGCAGTGATATCACCGGTGCTAAAATAAATATCGGAGCGCTCAGCACAAGCGGAGCCAGATAGTCTGTAGCAGCAGTAATACCCGATCCGCCAGTCAGAAATATAATTTCCGGAAGGAACAGCCTCCCAAATACCGCAATGATCACACCGGTAATAACAGAAAATATCACTGCCTGGGTAAAATAAGCATTTGCTCCGTCCTTATCCTCCTCACCGATGCATTCTGAAACTTTGAGGGAACCTCCCACCCCAAATGCGTAACCGAATAAATTATAGATCATATACACCGGCATTGCCACCGCCAATACCGACAGCCCCGTTTCACCAAGAGCATTCCCCAGAATGATCGCATCTACAAATGTTTCCATCGCTATCCCTGCCGAAGAGAGGATGCTGTTGATTACAAATATGCGAAATGCCTTATTAACAAAATGTCGATTGTTCATATAATCATCTCTATCATTGACCATCCATAAGGCTAGAACCTCGTTTGTCAATCATCGGTGCCGACTCGCGCATGAATAATGAAATGATCTTATCCACATTGAAATTGATCGGTTTCATGCTAAGCGCGATCACTCTATTTCTTTTTTTTTCACTCATTGTTATTTATCCTTTCAAACAACGAAATATCAATCCTATATAAAATGCCAAAGCCTGCTTATTGTTAGATAATTTTTACTATAAAACTACCTCACTGCCAGATTATGATATAATCATTAAGCGAAAACAAAATTGATTAATCAGAAAAAAGTTATATCGAGTTATTATACCATATAAGCCGCTGCTGTATATACAGCTTTTAGTAGATATTTATTCAAAATCACTGTAAAAAAAAAGAACCGATGAAATAGACTTTATTAGTGTCCATTCCATCGGTTCCATTTAAAGCTCACAACCGTTTCGCAATTGTCAAATACCCTGCTATATATATAGGACGATTGAAGTCAAAGCTTATATAAGAAATCAAAATCTACATTCCTCATTTAAATCACTTTTCTATTTTCCAATCTACCATCAGCCAAAGATTTTACCGTTTTTTTATTTGAATTCTTATTTGCTATAAATAAAGATAATACAAAAGCCAAAACAAGAACTCCAGTTTCAACTGTAAAAACGTGCTGAACTCCATATATCAAACTCAACGATTGATTTTCTGGAGCGGTAGGATTGCTCATCGCTAATAAAGACTTATTTTGATAGGCAGTCATAATTGCAACAAATAAGGCCGTTCCAAATGCTCCGGCTATTTGCTGCAGCGTGTTTGTGATGGCGGTACCATGAGGATAATATTTCGGAGACAATTGATTTAAACTATTTGTCTGTACCGGAGTATTAATTAGTCCAACCCCTACGAGAGATAAACAATGCAATGCAATAATGACAGGGATACCGATCGTCATTGATACACAATGTGAAAGCAAAATGAATGCAATAACCGAGATACCATATCCCGAAGCAATCAATGCTTTGGGGCCAAACTTATCATACAGATGACCTGAAATCGGTGATATGATTCCATTAATAATTCCGCCTGGCAGCATAATAAGACCAGCCGCAAATGCCGTCATGCCTAAAGCACTTTCAAGAAACATTGGTAAAATAAGCATTGTTGCAAAATTAACCATATGCATGATCATCATAAGTATACAACCGAGGCTGAACATCGATTCTTTGAACGGATGCATATCCAACATCGGCTCGCTCATATGCAACTGACGCAGTACGAACATGACTAACGCGATACCGGCAGCAATCATCGGTATCGCAATTAAATATGTATATGCGCTGCCAATATTGCTGACACCATATATGAATCCGCCGAATCCGATGGTTGACAGTATAATCGATAAAAAATCGATTGGCGGATTCGTCAATTTCGTCACATTTTCAACATATTTGCTGCCTAAAATTAAAGACACAATCGAAAAAGGCAAGATTATAAAAAATAACCATCTCCAATTAAGAGATTGAATAATTAAACCGGAAATGGTTGGCCCGATCGCCGGTGCACAAAACATCACAAGATTAAAAATCCCCAGTGCTTTTCCCCGTTTCTCAACAGGATTGATAATTATTAAAGTATTAACGATGTTTGGGATTAAAACACCGGTTCCAACCGCCTGAATTAATCGGCCCGCCAGTAAAACTGTAAAGGACGTTGAAACGCCGCAAATCAATGTTCCGATTAAAAATATTATGACAGCCGCAATAAAAAGCTTTTTCGTTGAAAAGCTTTGAATAAGTAACGCCGAAACCGGAATTGCAATTCCCATAACTAGCATATATCCGGTACTAAGCCATTGAACCGCATTTGCAGATACGGTAAATTGAACCATTAATTTATTTAATGCCATATTCAGTACCGTTTCATTCAGCATACAGCAAAATCCTGCCATAATCAGGGCAATCGTGATAGGCACCACATTATAGTTTTTTTTCTGATAATTTGATTTTTCTGAACATAATTCCATAAATTTTCTTCTCCTTATTCAGTAACAATTGTAATTAAGCTATATTTAAAAACTCCTATGTGCCTTCAAAATACCCGGGAAATTTTGAGCATAGTTTGTTCTTGTCAAATTAAGCAGCACAATCTATCTGCGCAATGATCCGCCTCAGAATTATTGTGCTTCAACAGGTATATTTTCATCAATTTTATTTAGTGTATCGATAAATAAATCCAATTGATCCTGTGAAATACCTTTTATAATATTCTGGAACAAACCTTCTACAAATGGATATATTTCTTCTTTCAGTTTTCGGCCTTCTGGCGTACCGTAAATCAAATAAAAGCGTCTGTCATCCGGACTTTTTTTGCGAATCGCCAGCTCTTTTCTTTCAAGAATATCCAATATTCGAACAAGGGTCGTCTGATCTTTGTTAGCTTTTTTGGCCAACTGTTTTTGATTGATCCCATCATTTTCTAATATTTGCAGTAATACTGACCATTGTTCCGTCGTTATATTGTATTTTTTTAGATTTGCTGACAAATATCTTTGTATTTTTCTGTTTACGTAATTAATAGACATACCAATCGATTTATCGAGAGATTTCATTTTCTACACCTCCAAAATTTACATGTTATAAATATAATATGCATAGTATTAATTGGTATACATATTATATCTATGCTTAATAATACGCTAGTTTAATAAAAATGTCAAATTAGTAAAGAATAGTCCAACAATAAAAAAAGTCCGCACAAAGGCGGACTCAGACTGATAAACAACCGTACCAACGATTGATAAACCACTATTGGTACAAGTACAGGAGTCTATTGATAAAGCGAAATAGCTTATTTTCTGTCATAGAGTTTATTGTAATATTTCAGTGAATAATGATACAGCTCATCTTGTGCTATCGCTTCTAGCTTTTGATCAAAATTTTCTACCATGATCCAGCACATTACACGTCCGTTTTCCCCAAAATGATCCACAAAATCCCGCACTGCCTGGCGGATTTGGTCTTCATTCCAATCCGGCGCAATCATTAACGGGAACGTAAAAGTCATATCCTTTCCGTAGGTTGTGTGCAAAAAGTCCGGCTCGTTGATGAACAGCTGCGGTGTCCACATATCAATCCCCATTTCAAGCATCATCGGAATATATTGAATGTTCTTACCGCAGGAATGCAGTTCGATGAACTTGCCCTGGCTTTTTACATAATCCAGAAAGCGTTTGGTTGCCGGCATGATCTGTTCACGGAACATTTCATTGGAGAAAAATCCCGCCCGCTGCGTTCCCCAGTCATCATGATATAATACACCATCGACTCTTCCATAGTTCTCGAATACTTTTTTCGTTGATTCAATCTTGTAATCCGCCATTTTCTGAAAGAATTCCTCCAGTAGCTCCGGTTCTTCATAAAATGCCATCAGACTTTCTCCGAAAGGAATCAATTCGTGAAGCCGTTCAAAAACACCTTCCACACATTCATAAATATGCGGTCTGTCGGGATCAAGCATATTTTGAATTTTTTGACCATCTGTTTTAAAATCGACCCGGGATAAATCCGGCCATTCTAGTTCTGCTTTCCAATTGGAAAAGTCAGCGATTGTTCTAGTTTCCGGCTTTGTGATCATCCCGCCGGCCGATTCCACCATCATCCAATTAACACCCCACCAGTCATAGCCATCAACTTCCGGTACTGGATGCTCTTCCATCGCATCTGGCCAAACAATATTGGATTCGTAAAAATATGCCGGCATCCAGTAAGGCTGCTCCCCTTTGGCGCACCGCGTATAATTGTCTTTGACACGGATTGGTCGCCCCGCAATGGGCTCTTTCGGTCGTTGAAAAATCCATGGAAAACTCCCCGGTGCCTGCCATTCTTTTGAATAATCCCGATTCGCTGCTACTTCCATAAATTTGCTCATATAAATCCCTCTATTTCATTTAAATTTATAAAATAAATAAGCGTTTACTACTTATTATTACTTTATATTATGAAGCACTTCTTATAATTATATATTATAAAATATTTACGATTACGTCTATTTGCTTTTTTATCTTTATTGTTAACCAGATAGTCAATAATTGAAAAAAAATGCCAGTCTGTGTTATACTTTTACTATAACTTTCACTTGATTTTAGTGTAATAATAAAGCACTTTTAGGGGGATGCCATGAATTTTTTACAGATGCAGCAGTTCAAAATAATTGCTAAACACGAAAGTATTGCCAAAGCTGCCGATGAACTTTTTGTTACCTCTTCAGCCTTGAGTAAAACATTGAAGAATATTGAGAATGAATTCACCTGCACCTTTTTTGATCGCATCGGCAGAAAGATATATATCAATCAAAACGGGACTGTGTTGCTGAGATATATTAATACCATTTTAAACAGTTACGACAATATGAATCAATATTTTAACAAAAACAATAACACGACTCATTCTTCCCTTGTATTGTGCGATCTCGGTGAAAATATTCTAGACAAATCGATTAGCACTTTTTTGCAAAAATATCCTTACATCCGCGTAAAAAAAGAAACGGTATCTTTTGAAAAATCGATCGAAATGTTGCTTGAAAAAAAGGCCGATATTATCTTTACTGATCACTTAAGTATCAATAAATACAAAGCGGAACTGACTGATCAGAATATTGAAAGAACCTTTTTATTTAAAAATAAACTTTTTATCGCGGTTCCTCCGGAATCCAAATATGCGGCATTGAAAGAAATTAACTTGAATCAACTAGAAAATGAAGCGTTCGTAAATATTAAGGGAGAACTAAATAATATTATTAAAACTGCTCCTTTTATCGACTACCTCTGCCAAAAGGAAAACATAAAATTAAATTTTGCCTATCATTATGATTTGGACTATGCCTATAAGCATTTGTTTTTCACGTCCCATTTGTATTTAAGTGATTCACTGCATATCAGTTATTATACGGATTCCCGAAAATATAAAAAATATGTAAAAATAGCCAATAAATCTGCTTATCAGGATATTTACATCTGTTATCGGCCTGAAGAACCCAATGCCGCAATTTTTGCTGACGTTTTAAAGAAAACATTTATGAATATATTTAAAACATAATTCTTGGTCAGATCGCCTTGCTTTCTTTGATTCGCAACATATGTTCGGTATGCAGCATACCAATATTTGTTATCATCACTTGAATGGCGGTACAGGGATAGTCCAGAAAGATATCAATACTGACTGCCAACGCCAATCCTTCCAATGGAATTCCCATGAGGTTAAACGCAATAGTAAAAAGAAAAGCGCCCATTCCCGGAGTTGGCGGACAGGCCACTGACAAAATCATACAGAGTATGATCACCGGTATAATTTCTCCAATTGAAAAGGTCATCTGATAATATCCAGCCATAAACAACGATGTCAATACCATATAGATAATGACTGTTTGTTTGTTGAATAACACCCCTACCGGAATTGAAAAATTGACCACATAGTCCCGGATATCCTGCTTGAAAATTGCCGTTGCGTTGTGGCTTGCAAAAGAGGCACTTGAACTGGCTGTAGAAAAGGCAATCAATAAAAATGGCGCAGCGGATTTCAGATACGCAATGGGACTCATCTTTTCAATCAGTGCGACACTCAGCAGCATAATCAGAACCAGTATCAAGAAACACACTAGAATCAATGCAATCACTCCGATTGCTCCAAAAAGGGCTCCGCCATTTCCGGAGACCATCATATTCAAGATGCTGATAAAGACAACCCAGGGCATCAGCGAACAAACGGCATCAAGAATCGTTGAAAAAATTAAATTAGCCTCTGTTATTATCTTTGTAACAAAAGGGAAGCGCCCTTTCAATGTCAGCATCACGATGCCGCCAATAATAGCGAGAAACATAATCTGCAACGTATTCCCATCCAAAAAAGGCTGAATGATATTGGCCGGTATGATGCCGAAAATCATCTTTCCGACCTGACTCCATAAGTCACTATTGCCACCGCTGGAAGCCGCAGAACTGTTACCAAGATAAAATAGCTGTGCCGCCGCCAGGGCTATAACAGAAGCCAGCACCATGATTCCCACACACCACTTAAGCAGACTCTTAAATATTATCTTCATCTGGGAAATATTATCCATGTTGAAAATACTGCCGATTGCTGAAAGAAATAATACCGGGATAACGACAGCATTGAGGAAGCCGAAAAAGATGCTGCTCAATGGTGTCAGAATGGCACTGGCAATCAGAACCCCCGTAGCAGGAGCAAAATGCAGCAATCCTAAACCGATAATAATCGCCGCTGCCAGAGCAATAGCCGTTGTCATGGCTGGATTAATCGGCTTTTCCTTTAAAGTATAGGAGACATTGTTACAGCCGTTGTCGTAGGAATAAGTAACTGATGATAAACCAATTAAAATGTTCTGACCGATCAGATCCATCTCCGCCTCATCTGTTTCTTCCGGCAGTGTCAAAGGATTAGATTGCTCCCCCCAGTAATTCATCGACAAGGTGATCGTTTTAAACCGCTTCCGCAGCGATATCTCAAATTTTTCATTTTCCTCGGAGTCTTTTTTCCAGTAGACAATCGTCTCCTCGACAAAGAGCTGGGCCCGAACGCTATCCATTTTTGTGCAATTGTATTTTTCCAGCAAGTCTCGAACAAACGCAGTTGCACTTTCAATGCTGTCCAAACTCAGAGAAAAGAATTTTTTTGTTTCCACATGGTTCTCCTAAAATTTATTTGTTTCAAAACATATTTTATATAATACCACAATCCCCAAAAAACAAAAAGGTGTCCGAATTGATTTAACAATTTGAACACCTTTTTGTTTAGCTTTACTGTCTTATCAGACTCGTTGTGCAATTGGGACATCGCTGAGCTTTGGCTGGTATTTCAGTGCAGCAATAAGGACAAGTTTTTGTCTTTACTTCCGTTACTTTTTTAGTTTTTCGCAGACCTGCTAAGTGATTCATAACTTTTATCATAAAAAAGATCACAAAAGCCATAATTACAAAGTTAATGATCGCTGTAAAAAAAGAGCCATATCGAATTTCGACACCGAAAATCGGTAATACAAAATTACTGAAATCGGTCCTTGCAAAAATGCCAAGGATGGGAGATATAATATCATCGGTTAACGATTTAACGACCCCCTGAAAAGCAGCTCCGATTATGACCGCGATCGCAAGATCCATCACATTTCCCCGCAGGGCAAAGGTTCTAAATTCTTTTAAAAAGTTCTTCATGTAAGCTTCCTTTCAAATTTATTTACCTTTTTGAATATAACTATTATTTAAAGCAGAGTCAAGGAATTTAAGAATTCCCGCAATTAATTAAGTTTAGTGCAAGAAAAATATTAATGGCTTATCTGAATTCAAAAAACATCTTTGAGACTTCTTGACAAAAGAATGAGAATTGTAGTAAGCTCCACTTATCAATAAAATATTCTATGGAACTAAGTCTATTTTATTCATTTAATACAATCGGAAGCTCTTAAATAAACCTTAATGTTTAAATCAATACCTATTACAGAAAGGAACTATCATCAATGACTACTGCAGCAATTTTTGGTCTTATCAGTGGCTCTACCCTCTTTATTGGGGCACTTCTAGGCATGTATTTAAAAGTGTCTAAATATGCCATCGGTGCTATTATGGCTTTTGGTTCGGGGGTGCTGATCTCGGCCTTAACTTTCGATCTTATGGAAAACGCTTTTTTGTCTGGAGGTTTTGATTCTGCATCAATTGGATTCATTGCCGGAACATTGCTTTTTGTCATTGGTGATTACTTAATTGACCATTTGGGTGGACACTTTCGTAAACGTAGACACGGCAAGATTCACACAAATAAAACAGATCAAAAGAATGATGTGAATTCAGGATCAGCAATACTTCTGGGCGCGGTTCTGGATGGTATTCCTGAATCATTAGCCATCGGCATTGGGTTAGCCGCTGGACAAGGTGTTGGATTCAGTATGATGATTGCCGTTTTTATAAGCAATTTTCCTGAAGGTATATCCGGTGCCCAAGGCATGAAGGTCGCTGGAAAATCAAACATCTATATTCTATCAGTCTGGGGAATTACAATCGCAACCTCCGTTTGTGCTGCCGTTTTAGGTTATGCCTTTTTAGGCAATGCATCTAAGGACGTGATTGCTATTACATTATCCTTGGCCGCCGGTGCAATTTTAGCCATGATCGCTGATACCATGATGCCTGAAGCTTTTGAGGAAGGTGGAAGATTCATTGCCCTGGCTACAGCTTCAGGATTTTTCTTAGCTTTTGTAGTCAGCCATTTAGCTAGCTAACATTATCGGGCAGCATACATTTTTTTATAATTTTTTCGCAATCTCCCTAATGAGTGCTTCCGACATTGGCCATCCAAGACAACCATCTGTGATGGATTTTCCATAGACACCGCCATCAACTGGCTGGTTACCTTCTTCAATATAGCTTTCAATCATCAAACCTTTGACATATTTTTTCATATCAGCATCATAATGACGATTACGAACCACTTCACGCGCAATTCGAGGTTGTTCACTAAAGCACTTGTTTGAATTGGCATGGTTCAAATCAATGATAATTCCCGGATTATGAAAATCTCTTTTTTGATACATTTTAATCAGACGTTTTATATCCTCATAATGGTAGTTGGGAAAATTTCGACCATGCTGATCGACTGAACCTCTTAAAATAGCATGGGTCAGAGTATTACCTGATGTTTTTACTGCCCAGTTTCGATAGATGAATGTATGGCCCGCCTGTGCGGCCTGGATGGAATTCAGCATCACCGTGATATCACCGCTGGTGGGATTTTTCATACCTGACGGTATTTCCAGACCACTGATGACCAGACGATGCTGTTGATTTTCTACCGATCTTGCTCCAATTGCCACATAACTGAGGACATCCTCTAAATATGCGTAATTTTCGGGATAAAGCATTTCATCGGCGCAGGATAAGCCGGTTTCTTCAATGGCTCTGATGTGCAGTTTCCGAATGGCTTTGATGCCTTCGACCATATTTGCCTTTTTATTCGCATCCGGCTGATGCAACATTCCTTTATATCCTTCACCAGTTGTTCTTGGTTTATTCGTATAAATTCTCGGGATAATAATGATTTTGTCTTCAACTTCTTTTTGAATTTTACTTAATCGACTCACATAGTCAATAACAGCTATTTCATTATCGGCCGAACAGGGGCCAATAATCAATATAAATCTATCATCCCGACCTTCAAAGACATCTTTGATGATGCGATCACGTTCTGCCTTTATTTTTTTTCCTGCCTCTGACAAGGGTAGTAATTCAAATATTTCACTTGGGGACGGAATCTCCTGGATTAATTCAAAGCTCATTTTTCACTTCCTTATTCTAATATTGATAAGCTTCTAAATTATTAGTTTGTTTCACATTAATATTCAATCGAGCTTACCATTCTGTAACTATTATAGAGAGTAATTCAACGCGTGACAAGTTTTTTATATCTTAACCACCCTTTAATTATAAAATTAATTTCCTTGTTCAATTTAATTTGAACGACATAAAACTCTATTTTGGCTTAGTTCCTCACAAGGAATTTGCCAAAATAGAGCTATTAATTAAAGTATCTTCGATTAGGTTAAAACATTTCCTTGCTCATTTTATCGATCGCTTCATCATTTGATTCATATACGCCTGGGAAGCAGCCAAAATTCAAGCCATGGCTTGCGCCGGGAATAAAGTATAATTTGCCACATCTTTCACATGCTTCTTTAGTTTTCTCAAAAATGATCTCCGGTGTCCAGCCCGGGAAATCAATTACGCCACTGTCAATATCACCCATGAAGGAGATTTGGCCGCCGTATTTTTTGATCAGTTCGGGAACATTATTTGTTGTCATAACTCCCTGCCAAATGTCAATTCCCATTTCAATCATGAAAGGAACAAGATTTGCAGCGTAGGAATCACTGTGATGGACAATCAGTTCCACACCATTTGCTTTATAGAAGCCATAGATTTTCTTGTATGCCGGTAAAAAGAACTCTTCAAACATTTCAGGAGAAACGAATGACGAACGTTGACTGCCCCAGTCATCATGATGAAAAATACAATCTGGATGAAGGTGATCAACTATTTGTTTTGCATATGCCAATTCGTACTCAACAAGGTAATCAATCAGGTCATGCATGTCTTCAGGTTCTTCATAAAGCGCCATTAAGGCATCTTCCATGCTCATTAGATGATGCGTCATTTCAAAAATACCAGGAGCAACAAAACACGTTACAAATTCTTCGTTGCGATCAATTGAATTGGCATGTTCAATCGCTGCCGCCCATCTTTCTTCTGGGTAGATAGCCGAAGGTGCTTTAACGAATTTCCGCCATTCAGTAATATCTTTCAATACTTTGTGTTCATCATCATGAACAGGGAACCCGCCCAACTGACCTTCTGGCCATGTGAATGTAATGCCCCAGTCATTCACAATTGTCTGACCTGGACCTACCATAGCGCCCATTGGAGCTTCCATTATGAAGTTCATAAATTCATATTGTTTTACAAAGCGATCAGGTTTGCCACCTTTAATCGTTTCCATTAAATTTTGTCTTTTAGTTAACATTACATTGCCTCCTTTATTCTTAGTCTAAGATTTTGTTTAGAGTGTCAAAAATCATTTTGACACTCTAACTATTTTCTTGTCTATATTTAAGCTACGATTTCTTTTGCTTTTACGGCTGCAGAACCAGCATCAGGTGCATAAGCATCAGCACCGATTTCAGCGGCGTATTCTGGCGTTACAGGTGCTCCGCCAACGATGACTTTAACATTTAATCCACTGGCTTTAATCGTGGCAACAGCTTCTTTCAGTGCCGGCATTGTTGTCGTTAGCAGTCCTGAACAGGCTACTAATGTTACATTTTCATTTTCTTTAATCGCGGCAACAAATTTATCGGCTGGTACATCAACACCAAGGTCAACTACTGTAAATCCAGCACTTTCAATCATCATGGCAACAAGGTTTTTACCAATATCATGTAAATCTCCTGCTACAGTACCGATAACACAGGTTCCCAATGAAGATGCACCATCACCGGCAAGAAGTGGTCGAAGTACATCAACCCCTTTTGACATTGCTTTAGCGGCAATCAGCATTTCAGGGACAAATATTTCTCCTGCCGAGAATTTTTCCCCTACAACGCTCATTGAATCAACCATCGCCTGAAGAATATCTTCTGGTTTATTTCCTTCATCTAGTGCTTCCTGTACCAAACCGGGAACTAGTTTTGATTTTCCAATTTCTACCTTAGCTTTTACTTCTTCAATTTTTGACATTTTTTTCTTCCTCCTATTTTTTAATTAATTTTTCTTAACTATGTGTGTAGTTAAACTATATAATTATTTTTTCTATAATTATTTTTTCTGACCAAAGATACCTTCACGATAGGCACCGATATATTCCATACAGTAGTCGTCTTCACCCAGCAGCGCTTCGGTGGCAAAAAGCATCCCCATCAGATCCTGATTCAGCGGATCCAGGATAAAGCTGTCCATTCCGGCGTTCATGGCCAGTACGGCAAAGGCCTGGTTGACGATTTTTCGGGCAGGCAGATTAAAGGAAATGTTGCTGACGGCACCGGTGACATGAATGGTGGGATACTGTTCTTTAATGCCTCTAATGACTTCGGTTACCATGCTGATGCCCTCTTCTGAGGTACAGAGCATTTCAATTAAGGGATCAATATGGATGCGAGATGGATCGATATGATATTCTTTCACTTTTGCCATTAAATCGATAAAGACATCCAAACGGTCTTTAGCTGTTTTGGGAATGCCCTTATCACTGTTTAAAAGTGCCACACATTCCCATTTCGTGTTAGCGATTTCAGCGAATGCAATGTCAACTTTATCACCTTCTAATGATACGGAATTGAATAAACCTGGTTTGTTACAATATTTCATCGCCTCAACGCAGGTATGTACATTCGGGCTATCTACGGCAATCGGTGTATCGGTAACTTCTTGCACTAAGTCAATCAGCCATTTCATGGTATCAAGTTCAATGCTATCCTCCACCGAAGCACAGACATCAATATAATCCGCACCTGCTTCTGTTTGGATTTTGGCAAGATTTCGAATAAAGTCTGCATCCTTTTCAGCAATTGCTTTAGCTGTCGAAGGAATAGCTCCGTTGATTTTTTCGCCAATAATAATCAATACTAATCTACCTCCTCGTTAAACTTCTTTGTTCTTATCTTTTCAAAAGAGCAATTATTTATTGACTCTTTTTTACGATAAATCAATTTTAAATCAATTTAATCTTTCTGTCAATCATTATTTAATAAAATTTTCATATTTACGAATTAGCTAATAAATTCAATTTTCTAAATTACGAAAGATCAATTTAGCAATTAATACTCTTGTTATATTTTCCTTTTGCAAAGCCTTTCAAGCGATTTATTTCAAAAAACACAAACACTCCTGCAAATCATTATTTTTCTTAAAAAAGCTTTCGAAAATTTAACAAAAGAGTTTTCTTTTTCTTGTTTCTCACTTTTCGAAAGCTGCATGTTTTATATCTATTTAATATTTTTACGTTATTTTTATTAGCTTACATTTAAGTACCCACTTTGGGGTGATGGAATCAAAATTTTCAAATAGAATTATCTTGATTCTTTAGCTCTTTGATACGATCACAACGCGTTAGAATTTATTTTTCTTTAAAAAATATATCTGCGCAAGCATTAATACAGTCCCGTAAATTATCCCCCCCAGAATTGGTATCACCATCGTTTGCAAACTAAAAAAATCTCTATTTGTAAATGTCACAAGAATATCATAAACCGGTGGGAAAATCCCGGTAACTAAGCGAATCAATGGCAGTTCTTTTATTAACGATCCTTTTGCTACGGACAATATTGCAACAAAAAACACCATCAGGATCGCTATTTTTCTGTTTTTAATAATTCTCGGGTGAAAAAGCGAACCGGTCATAACCCCTAAGAATCCCATCGTGCAATGTAAAACAAATCCAAACATAATATCCGAAAGCATCAAGCTTCTGGTAAATAATAGCGAATGATTAATAACATTGAAAATCACAGGATATAAAATTCCCATGACACTCATAATAACCCCAACAATCAGAAGAACTGTTATTCGACTGAAATAATATAAATTGTCGTTATTGACTTTCAGCAGTACCAATTGTTCGGTAACCGGATTCTCCAGCTCGGTATAGCTGAAGCCTACATAGGTCATCACAAAAAACAGGACCCATGCTGATTCCGAAAAACTTGAAACAATTGAATAAGGCATAATACTATATGCCGTGCATAAGTAAATCAGATAAATCAAAAAGGGCAATAATAACTTATTTGATTTGAAATATACTTTAATATGATATCTTAACAGATTTTTCATTCTTCTTTTGCTCCCATTGACCGCAGCTTAAAATCATCCTTTAGCATTTGCTTTAACACCTCATCACTCTTATTTCTTCTGACAATTAATTCTAACCGATTTTCAAAATTATTCAATTGTTCAATCCCTGCCATGATGCTGGAATCAATATTTTTGTCACGGTTGGCATCAAAAACCATAATATCATAATCAATTTCTTTTAAACCGGTCAAATTTACCGGCATTAAATTTTTGTCGATTATTTCATAGGCTGAGTGCGATAACTGCTTGACAAGATAACGTTCATGGCAGGACATGACGACGGTTACCCCTTGATTAGTTAATTCTTTGCTTAGGTTAATAAAGGCCATTTGAGATTGACTATCCTGCCCTGATAAGGGTTCATCCAACAGTAAAACGTCGGGAGTCTGCAATAAAGCCTGTATTACGGCAACTTTTTGAATCGTACCTTTTGACAAATGTTTAATCGGAACATCAATCATCTCGTCCATAAAAAACTCATGAAATAATTCTCGGCTTCTGTCATTAATCATTTTTTCAGACATTCCCTCAATCAATCCCATATAGCCAATGAATTCACGAGCTGTAAGATCTATCTTGGGGAAATGTTCAGGAACATAATTAAATTTTAATCGGGCTGTATATTTAATGTTACCTGAAGTAATATTTGTTAAGCTGCATATCATTCTTAGCAAAGTGCTTTTTCCGGTACCATTATGTCCCAGCAGTGCAATCGACTCACCCTTCTTGATAGTCAGATTGATATGCTCTAAAATGATTCTCCTGCCAAAATTTTTGGATACATTGTTTAGAGCGATAATTATATCATCCATCTTCTCTCCTTAATTATTATTTAATCGCTAATCAAAGTGATTTGTAATCCGTTTAATAATGAGTTCTTGAAAATAAATACAGTTTCTTTCTTATCGCTCACATTTTATCTCAAACCAGCGATATATACCTTAAAAAAAGCCGCATCTGTTTGAATCGACAAAACTGATTAATTGTGTAAATTGATAAATATAAATCACCATTTATTCGACTTGAATAGTATAATAGAAGACATGAACGAGAATTAATGTTGGTAAACCGTAGAGATTGATTTTAATGTGTAACTCCGTTTTCATTTATTTCACAGCTATTGGATTGGACTTCAGGAAAAATGATTAAATTGCTTGATAAAAATCGTGTTAGAGGAGAATGTGTATATGGGTAACAATAGCAGTTCTAAAACGAGGGTAAACTCCTTAATGGCCAATTACGTCCAGGAAGATTGTAAACGTTTTATTGATCTCCTAAATCTAATGAACGACGGATACCGAAAAGACCGTTGGCGGGATCAGGATATCGGCACCATCGAGGCCGTTTATTATGACGGTTCCGACTTAAAAGAGAAAAGTCTCGCTCCCACAAAGTCTCGCTTGATCTGGCTTGTTGAAAATCTTAATCAGGCCAATGCAGGTAGAGTTCTTCCCGAAAACAAAACAACAAAAAAAAGAAATGAACTTATTTCTGGCGAAAAGCGAACGGTTTTAGAAGCCACCAATAATATCCTTGCCCATGATGAAACCGCCGGTTTTCCTCATAAATGGTGGGTATTGGAAAGCAACTCGCAGCCGGATATCTTTGTTCAAACCGACAAATTTATTTTTATCGGCGAAGCCAAACAGACCGAAAACGCTTTAACGAAAAGCACGAATTTAGATACGGACCGAATTCAAATGGTACGTCAAATTGAAGGCGCCATGAAATATGAACAAGAAAATTACAACGGCGTCAATGAACGGGAAATAATCAGCTTTTATATATTAAGTGATGCGTTCCTTAATATCGATGCGAACCTCGATGATTTGGCAAACTCCCAAAGCGGCGATGCTTCCATGTGGGACAATTCCCTGAAACACTTATCTCGCCAAAGTATTAAGGAAATCAAAGAAACCTATCTTGGTTTTACTACCTGGGAAGAAATCGCCGAAACACTCAGTTTCAATTTTGATGATGCGTGTTAATTTATTTGGCAGAAGAAATCTGATTATTTTCATTCCCACCGTTTCCAACCGCCGATGATTCATGAGGCCGATTCATTTTTAAACTTGATCCATTATCTGGCACATTTTTTTAAAGTATAGTATAATATTTTAAAAACAATACAGCAGCATTTTAGAAGGAGAAAGAAATGTGGATCGACCTCAGAAGTGATACCGTAACCCAACCGACAGCGGCAATGCGCCAGGCGATGGCTTATGCCGAAGTAGGTGATGACGTCTACGGTGATGACCCAACAGTCAACCAATTGGAAAAATTAGCAAGTGAACGGTTTGAAAAAGAAGCGGCTCTTTTTGTTCCCTCCGGAACATTCGGAAATCAGGTGGCCATCATGTCTCATACCCAGCGGGGTAATGAAATTCTCGTGGGTGATGAATGTCATATTCTCATGCATGAAGTCGGCGGGGCAGCAGTCCTCTCCGGCGTTCAAACCCGGCCCTTCCCGACCGATGACGGGCGAGTTGATGTTTGCAAGCTGGAAAAGATGATTCGCGGCAATGATATTCATTTTCCCAATACCGGCTTGATCTGTATGGAAAATGCCCATTCAGCCGGAACCGCTATTCCGCTTGAAAATATGCAGACCGTCTGCCAGCTTGCAAAATCGCAAAATATTCCCGTGCATATTGACGGAGCTCGCATTTTCAATGCCGCGGTTGCCCTTGGGGTGGATGCGAAAGAGATTGCCGCCTGCGGGGACTCCGTCAACGTTTGTCTTTCCAAAGGTTTGTGTGCTCCAGTCGGATCACTTTTGTTAGGAAGCAATGATTTTATCCGCAAAGCCCGTAAAAACAGAAAACTCATGGGCGGTGGCCTCCGCCAGGCCGGAATTCTAGCCGCTGCCGGGATCATCGCTCTGACTGAAATGACCTCAAGATTATCGGAAGATCATAAAAATGCCCGTTATCTGGCTGATCGTCTTGAAGAGATTGATTCCTGCCATGTTCGTCGTGATCGATTGGATATTAATATGGTTTTTTTCACTTTGGATGAGTCCGTCATCAGCGAGTCTGCTCTTGTTTCCGGCTTAAATAGTGAAAAGATCAAAATCAACGGTCAAGAAGATGGCCTGTATCGCTTTGTCACTAACCATGACGTATCAGCAGCCGCCATTGATCAGGTTATCGAAAAGATGAAAGCACTGATCGTCCAATAGCCGCATCAACTTTATTGCATTTTTTAGCACACGTCGAAACGACGTGTGCTAAATGATTTTTACCATTAATTTTTGCCTACCAGTTTGTTGAGCCCAGCAGTTTTAGTTTCGAATAATCTCAATTTTATAGCCATCAGGATCGGCAAGAAAGTAGAAGCGCGGTTTGCCATCGCCACTGAGACCCTTTAGATCCGTCGGTTTATACCCCTTTGCCTGATGCTCAGCATGAGCCGCCTCAAGATCATCCACGCGCAATGCCAGATGGCCATAGCCGGTGCCTAAATCATACGGTACAACTTGACCATAGTTATAGGTAAGTTCCAATTGATGACCATTCGATTCACCATCCCCTAAAAATACCAAGGTAAACTCGCCCTCAGGCTGATCATTTCGTTTCACTTCTTCAAAGCCTAATACTTCCTTGTAAAAAGCAAGCGATTTCTCCAAATTTAAAACGCGAATCATCGTATGTGCCATTTTAAATTTTCCCATTTTTTTCTCCTTTTATTATTGAATTTTTTCTTCAAGCACTAATTTAAAGTTTTGTTTTAAGGGTCACTTTCGAATCCACTCTCTAATTTATAACTGCTGGTGCTCTCGGCCGCAGCCATCGGATCCATCAACCGTTTTAATCAACTCCAGTTTTCGCTTTTCCAGTAACTTCAGTGCCTCTGTTCCCGAATGACCGACTCCTGAATATCTGGTGATATAAGCATCAGCCAAAACATCAAAGGCAGCTGGATTCAGTCCGCCGGTTATGATGCCTTCACAACCGAATTCAATTACTTTTCGAGCCAGGTTTTCTTCTGAAAGATCAGCTTTATTTTCGATCACATTAATACTCAAATCAGACGTTTCCACGACTAATAAATACTTACATAATTCAAAGCGTTGCGAGACCTTGCTCGCCAACGTTTTTCCCTCCATTGTCATTGCCAGATACATTTTTTTCTCCTTTTTCACGATAATTATTGACTCACTTTGTACCAGGGGAACTTATTTTATTTTCGATAAAGGATTCAGCAAACTTTTATAAAAAGTGTAGGCTTTTGATGATTTCCCAACACAATAGCCAATGTAATGGTCCAATAAATCATTGACTTTTGTTGCATCTTCGGTGGAAGCATCCTGTTCTTTTAGTTCTTTGATCGGTTTTCTTAAAAAATCCCGTAAAAGCTCCAGCATCCCCGGACTTAATTTATAGGAATAACCGGTCGCCTGATGCTTGCAATTTTTACATAAAATGCCGTAACCTTCAATACTGAAAACAGCCGGTTTCTGGTCCGATTCACAAATCATACATTGAGTAATCCCGGGCCGATAACCCAAAACACTGACGAGTTTCAACTGAAAGGCACCAACCAGAACAAGATCATTTTTGGCTTTTCCCCCTGATAAATAAAACAACACATGCAGTAACAGTTTAAGGATCTCCGGACTCTTTTGATAAAAATCAAAGGCATTGTTAATGAGATCCAGCAAATAAGCGGCCAATGCCATTTTTGTCAGATCATTTCTTAACGGATAAAACGCTTCGATTAAACTTGCCTGGTTGATGATGCCAAAATTCTTCCCGGGATAATAAACAAACTCACCGTAGGCGAAAATCTGAGTACTGGCCAAAAGGCCGCTTTTTTGACGGCGTACGCCCCGGGCCATGCACTGAATTTTCCCTTCATTCTCGGTGAAAATCGTCAAAATCTTGTCCTGTTCTTTATAAGCCTGTTCTTTAATAACCAGGCCTTTTGTTTTAATCAGTGCCATAATTCTCCTGCCCAAATGGGTTATTCAAAATAGCCCAAATCCTTGAGATCAAAATTGCTTTCCCGCCAGTCAGAACGGACCTTTACCCAAAGCTGAAGATTGACCTTGGATTTTAAGAAAAACTCGATATCACGGCGAGCCTGACTGCCGATTTTTGTCAGCATGGAACCGCCCTTGCCGATCAGGATACCCTTGTGGGTTTTTCGTTCGCAAAAGATGGTCGCTTCAATATCAATGATATCTTTTCCTTTTCGAGATTTCATCGCAGTGACTTCAACGGCTATCCCGTGGGGTACCTCATCATTCAACAGGTTCAGAAGTTTTTCCCGGATCAGTTCCTGGACGACCCAACGTTCGGACTGATCAATAATCATGTCGGCCGGGAAAAACATCGGACCAGGCTCTAACAGTTTGGTAATGATATCCAATAGTTCTCTGATTCCATCCCCTTTTGCGGCAGAAATTGGAATGATACAATTGAGAAAATCATATTTTTGATACGCGGCCATGGTCACCAGAAGATCTTCTCTTGGCAACAAATCGATTTTGTTGATCACCAAAATAACCGGTGTTTTACTGACTCTCAGCTTTTCAAGAATATACTGATCGCCTGGGCCGATTTTCGTCTCCGGCTCAACCAGATACAAAACAACATCGACATCCGAAATAGTATTTTCGGCGGCTTTTTGCATATAATCACCTAGTTTATTTTTGGGTCGATGCATCCCTGGGGTATCGATAAACACCATCTGGGCATATTCATCGGTATAGATACAACGAATAGCATTTCGGGTGGTTTGGGGCTTGGCTGAAGTAATGACCAGTTTTTCTCCCATAATATTGTTTAATAAAGTGGATTTCCCAACATTTGGTCGTCCTACAATACTGATAAATCCTGATTTAAATGGTTCGTTCATCGTTCACATTCTTTCTTTGGTTAGAAAAACCAATTGACTATTTTTGGTAAAAAGATAATAAGTCCCACACAGACTGACATGATCGCGGCGACCATCACCGCTCCTGCTGCGGTATCCTTGGCGACTTTCGCTAAATGGTGATAGTCTTCCGTATAAAGATCAACCAGGGTTTCAATGGCAGTATTTAGTATCTCCAATATAAAAACAAAAAAAATGACTATCACCAGTGCCAGCCATTCATAACTTGCGATTCTAAAGGCAATCCCTGCCGCGATGGCAATTGTCCCAACGCCAAGGTGAATTCTCATGTTGGGTTGGGATTTTATCGTATATTTTATTCCATCGATGGCATAAGAAAAACTTTTTGTGAGCTTTCTTCTGATTTTTCCCACCTCCTGATTTTAATTCTATTGAAAAACTTGGTATCCTAATCATCGCCCATAATTTCTTTTTCAATACTGCGCATCGCCGATTTTTCATTCTCTTCCATATGATCATACCCCAAAAGATGAAGGACACTATGAACCGAAAGATAGCAAAGCTCCCGGGTTAGCGTATTTTCATATTCTTCCGCCTGTGTCATGGCTTGCTGAATACAAATGACAACATCCCCAAGCAGTAACGGCAAGTGCGGGTTATCTTTAAGGATCATCATCCGATCATATAAGAAATCTTCATGCATGGGAAAGGAAAGAACATCTGTGACGACATTTTTGCCCCGATAATTTGCGTTCAGTTCTTTTATTTCCTCAGCATTTACAAACGAAAAACTAATTTCACATTCAACCCCAATTTCCTGATGAAGCAGGGTTCGTTTCATGGCATCTTCAATTTCCTCCAGTATGGACTCATCTATTTCAACATCACTTCGATTATCATAAGCTACTACGAGCATAAGTTTTTCCTCTCAATTTCATTACTTTATTATTCCATTTTTACAAGAATCAGATCAGTCATTTGCAACAGCCGCTTTCATTATTGAAATGTTTGCTTCACCTAACGGCGGCTGATCAACTATTAATTCATCATATGCCGGCGTCATCATAGTTGATAACATACCAAAGCCATCATTATAATTAACAACGGTAATGCTGCCTAACTTGATATCAAAATGCCATTTACTGTCAATCGGAAGCTCCAAAAGATTCGTGAGCATCCCGTGAACAGTTCCCCCATGAGCAACCAGCAAGACGGTTTCATCGGGATTTAGCTCTGCTAAGAATTCTTTACATAAAGTGTGGTATTCCCGCTGACTTTGCCCTTCCGGCACGACATAATCCAAATAATCATCCATCCATAAATCCCACTCGGTTTTGGCGGTTTCACTACATTCATCGCTGGTTTTTCCTTCGAAAATTCCGAAGTTAAATTCTTGCAGACGATTATCAACCTGAATTTGTTTTCCCGTTGCTGCTCCAACATCCGCGGCAATTTTAAAAGCCCGTGAAGTTGGGCTGGCGTAGATTTTATCAAAAGTCAATTTCTCATCCAGAGCAATTAATTCTTCAACTAAAAGTTCTTTCATTGCCTCACCCCGACGGGTATATTGCGATTCTGTATGGCCATTTAGTCTGCGCTCTACATTACCGAATGTTTCAACATGTCTTACTAATACGAGTTTCATCTAAATTTTCCTTATGCTATTTTATTTTTCTTATTAGTGCGACATTCACACTAATGTTTGTTGATCATTTGATCTTTTATCTATTCATTATAACCCATTTTAATCCGAGAGGCCAAAATATTTTTGCTTATCCCAATCTTTTTAGTTATAATTAATTAATAACAGTTTGAAAGGAAATCACCATGGACAAAACTTCAAAATACCCTCTTTATGCCGATCTTGGGCTTATCGCTGTGTCCTTTGTATGGGGCAGCGGCTTTGTTGCTTCCAAAAATGCTCTAAATTCCATGACTCCGATGATGCTGATGGCCTTGCGTTTTAGCATTGCAGCGCTTTTATCGGGGATTATTTTTCGGAAGAATTTAAGAAATCTATCTAAAGAAACCATTAAGGCTGGCTGTATTATCGGATTTTTTCTGTTCTCAGCCTTTGCCGCCCAAATGATCGGTCTTCAATACATGCTGGCTGGAAAGCAGGCTTTTTTAACGGGTACCAATGTAATCATGGTTCCCTTTATATACTGGGCGGTCAAGAAAAACAAACCGGACAAATATAATTTTATGGCGGCTTTTATTATGATAACGGGTTTAGCTTTATTGACCATTGATTTTTCGGTTGGCTTTTCCTTCAATATCGGTGATGCCCTAACCCTGCTCTGCGCTTTTCTTTATGCCTGTCACATTGTCGTCGTTGGGATGTTTTCAAAGCAGCATGACCCCATTGCGCTGACGGTGATTCAATTGGCTTTTGCCGCCATCATCTCGTTGATTTATGTCTTTTGGTCCGGAGAATTTACGATCGTCATCCCGGTTCCGGGCCTTTTAAACGGCATATATCTCGGGGTATTTTGTACTTTCCTGGCATTTTTAGTGCAAAACCTGGCGCAAAAGCATACCAGTTCTACGCATGCGGCGATTTTTCTCAGTTTGGAATCGGTTTTTGGAAGCACCCTGTCGATTCTCCTTCTTGGGGATCAATTTACCTTCACCATGCTCCTGGGCTGCATCATTATTTTTCTTGGCATTATCACCGCCGAAACCAAATGGTCTTTTCTTAAGATTAAACAAAATAACCCTGAAAAAATTACCGAGCATTAGCTTTTTTCTTTACTTTTTAAGTTTAATCATGCTATGATTACCTCCAAATGCAAGACTAATTGCAGAGGAGGTTTTTTTTTGAAATATCAGTTTAATATCGGAGATTTAGAATTCTCAAAACCCATTGTTCAGGGGGGAATGGGCATCGGCATTTCGCTTTCCAGCCTGGCTGGAAATGTCTCGAAAAACGGCGGTCTTGGGGTGCTTTCCAGTGTCGAAATGGGGTGTGATTACCCAAACTACAAAACGAATCGACTGCTTGCCAACCGCCAGGCCCTAGAGGATCACTTCAAACGAGCCAAGGCGATATCAGGCAATCGGCCAATCGGACTCAACATCATGGTTGCTCTGACTCAATACGAACAAATCGTCAAGGATGCCATCGAAGTCGGTGTCGATATCATTTTTGCAGGCGCCGGTCTGCCCTTAACCCTTCCCGAACTGACCCGAAATTCGGCAACTAAAATAGCCCCGATTATTTCATCAAAGCGGGTGGCAAAACTGCTTTTAAAACACTGGTGGCGGCATTACAAAGTAGCTCCGGATGCCATTGTGCTGGAGGGACCTTTAGCAGGAGGCCATTTAGGCTTCAAACTGGAAGATCTGACGCCCGAAAGATTATTGGAACAGTCTTTGCCAGGTCTTATTCCCGGTGTTCTTGAAGAAATCAAACCTTATGAAGATTTAGTGGGCCGAAAAATCCCCTTAATTGCCGGCGGCGGCATCACAACTGCAGCCGACGTCAGAGCAACCCTGGAAGCCGGAGCATCAGCCGTTCAAATCGGTTCCCGATTTGTCGCAACCGAAGAATGTGATGCGGCCTTAGCTTTTAAAGAAGCCATGGTCAATGCCCAAAAATCGGATATTGAAATTATCGTCAGCCCCGCCGGATTACCCGGTCGAGCCATTCACAATCATTTTTTAGAAGAAGTTTCGGCCGGTTTAAGAAAGCCTAAGAACTGTCCGTTTAACTGTATTAAATCCTGTGATTATAAAACGTCACCCTATTGTATCGGTTTGGCCCTGATGGCCGGAAAATGCGGAGATTTTGAAAACGGTTATGTTTTTTCCGGAGCCAATGCCTATAAAATCACCGAGATTACCACCGTAGCAGCATTAATGAATGAACTGCTGGATTTTTAATGCAACGAAGAAGCCTGTAATTTTTTAATTTTTCAGCGCTTTTCTTGACAAATGTTTTTTTAATATTATAATTAGTTAGACTATCTAAATAATTACGGAGGTGTGTCTGTGGAATCATTTTCTTCCCAACTCAATGAACTTTTAGTGGAAACCTTTAACAATATTCTTAAGTTTGAAGAGGATCTCATTAAACATTCTGCCAATATTGATTTATCCATTAATGAAATGCACATCATTGAGAATGTGGGAAAAAGCGATAATAATGGTAAAACCATCAGCGATCTTGCCCAAGCCCAAAAAATAACTCTTCCTTCAATGACAATAGCCATTAATAAATTGGTTAAAAAAGGGTATGTAGTAAAAGAAAAAAGCAGTGTCGATGGACGAGTCGTTTATGTACGACTCATGGATAAAGGTCTCAGGATCGATAAAATTCATCATTATTTTCATATGAAAATGGTGAAAGATATTTCCAAAGAAATGTCCGATGATGAAAAAATAGTTTTGATTCACGGAATGGAAAAATTAAATGGATTTTTCACAAAAAAACTATCAGGGCTGTCAGACAAGAATGAAACCACTGCCCCATGATGCTTGGAGGAACAAATGTCCTTTTCAATTATTGGCACAGGATCTGCATTGCCAAAAACAATTCAGACCAATGAAGACCTAACCGAATTTCTTGAAACCTCAAATGAATGGATCGTTTCAAGAACCGGAATAGAGGCAAGACATATTTGTGTTGAGGAATCCATTTTGGATATTGCCCTTGATGCAAGTCTCAACGCCCTTGACAATGCCCAGTTAAAGCCGCAGGATCTGGATCTTATTATCTGTCCGACGCTTGGCGGCGACACCGTTACCCCGTCCCTCGCCTGTCTTGTAGAGAAAGAACTGGGTGCCGCCTGCCCCAGTTTTGATTTAAACGCTGCTTGTTCGGGATTTGTGTACGGGTTGGATGTAGCTGATGCCTACTTTAGCCGAAATAAACAAATGAAAATTTTGGTGATCGCGGTTGATGCCATGTCAAAATTAGTGAATTGGAAAGATCGCGCAACAGCAGTTCTTTTCGGAGATGGTGCCGGTGCCGCGGTTCTTTCTTCAGGCGATGACCTCAAAGCCATTCATTTAACAGCAGTCGGCAATCAACATGCCTTGTGCATCCCCTGGCAGAAGGGAAATCACCCCCTTCTGAGAAATCAGGAAACCCTACTCCCCTATCTAAAAATGGATGGATCTGAAGTTTATCGCTTTGCCGTTTCTGCCATCTGTAAAGACTTGAAAATCGTTGTCAAAGAAGCCGGGATTACCCTGGATGATTTAGATTATGTCATTCCCCATCAGGCTAACCTGCGAATCATCGAAAGTGCCGCAAAACGATTAAAAATTCCCATGGAAAAATTTGTTTTGCAGGTGAGTTTCTGCGGTAATACCTCGGCCGCCAGTATTCCCCTGGTTCTGGATGAAATGAACCGCCAGGGCAAGCTTATTCCGGGAACCCGGATTGCTTTAACCGCTTTTGGCGGCGGCCTGACGACTGGCGCCTGTATCCTGGAATGGTCCTGATCTTCTCACAAAAAAACACAAAAATTTATTCTTAATCTTAGGAGGATTAATCAAATGGTATTTGAAAAAGTAGTAGAAATTTTACGTAATTATAAAGAGGAACCGGAACTGGAAGTAACGATGGAGTCCAGCTTTGAAGAACTTGAACTGGATTCATTGGATACCGTTGAACTGGTAATGGAAATTGAAGAATCGTTTGATACAAGCATTGAAATGGATTCAGAGCTTAAAACGATTGGTGATGTAGTCGGCCTTATCGAAAAAGCAATCGCATAGGTGTGACAGTATGATAAAAACACCACTGTGTGATCTTTTAAATATTGAATTTCCCATTCTTCAAGGAGGAATGGCCTGGGTATCCGATGCCCAGCTTGCCGCTGCCGTATCCAATGCCGGTGGTTTGGGGATCATTTCTTCAATGAATGCCGATGAAAACTGGCTGCGACAAGAAATACATAAGGTCAAAAGCTTGACTGACAAGCCCTTTGGAATAAACGTCATGCTGATGAATCCCCATGTTGATAAAATCGCCCAGGTTCTCATTGAAGAAAAAGTACCGGTGATCACCACCGGCGCTGGAAACCCGGGAAAATTCATGAAGCTCTGGATAGCCGCCGGCATTAAAGTGATCCCGGTCGTTCCTTCCACCGGGCTGGCCCGCTTTGCCGAACGTGCCGGTGCAACAGCAGTCATCGCTGAAGGCGGAGAATCCGGCGGTCATGTCGGCGATATGGCCACCCTGCCCCTGGTTCCACAGGTCTGTGATGCCGTTTCCATTCCGGTCATCGCGGCCGGGGGCATCGGCGATGGTCGGGGCATTGCCGCGGCCTTGATGCTGGGTGCTGTCGGTGTTCAATTAGGGACACGATTCTTAGTCGCTGATGAAACCAATATTCATGAAAATTATAAAGATAAAATTATAAAAGCTAAAGACATCGACACGGTGCTTACCGGAAAATCGTTGGGCCATCCCGTTCGAGCATTAAAAACGTCATTTACCAGAAGTTTCCTTAAAGCCGAAAATGACCCCTCAACCTCCAAAGAAACCTTGGAAGAATACGGTCGGGGCGCTCTGCGTATTGCCGCCCAGGAAGGGGACTCTCAAAAAGGTTGTTTTATGGCCGGTCAAATTGCCGGATTGATTAAAGCAAAACAAAGCGCAAAAGACATTATCTTAACACTGGTAAAAGAAACCGAAACCGCCTTAAAAGGAGGACTTCAATGGGTAAAATAGCCGTACTCTTTCCGGGTCAGGGATCCCAGTTTATCGGAATGGGAAAATCATTATATGAACAGAGTCCTGCCGCGAAAAAAGTATTTGATCAAATCGAATCCCTTCGAGTCGGGACTTTAAAACAATGTTTTGAAGGTCCGTTAGAAGAATTGAATAAAACCTGTAATACTCAGCCTTGTATTTTTGCCGTAGAGTTAGCTGCTTTGGAAGCTTTACGAGCGATCGGAGTTGCCATTCAGGGGCTTGCCGGCTTTTCATTAGGTGAAGTAACCGGTCTGGTTGCCGCTGATATGTTATCTTTGGAAGATGGCTTGAAATTTGTCAAAAAGCGTGGTCAGGCCATGGAACAAGCCGCTGGTAAAACAGATGCTGCCATGGTCGTGGTTTTAAGGCGAAACAATACTCAAGTTGAAGCACTATGCAGTGAGTTCAGCCAGTGCTATCCGGTAAATTACAATTGTCCCGGTCAACTAGTGGTGTCGCTATTAAAATGTGATGTGGCAGCATTCGTTAAACGTGTTAAAGATTCCGGAGGAAGAGCTATTCCGCTGAGTTTACCGGGCGGCTTTCATTCCCCTTTTATGACTTATGCAACTAAAATTTTGGAAAAAGATATTTTCGAATTGACTTTTTCCAAAGGATTTATTCCCCTTTACTCTAATGTCGATGCCACGCCATATCCGGAGTCACCCTTAGCGATCAGATCTAATATTCTGTACCAGATCAATCACCCGGTACAGTGGGAAAAAACAATCCGCAGAATGATTGATGACGGCTTCACAACCTTTATTGAGTGTGGTCCCGGAACAACACTGGGGGGATTTATAAAGAAAATAAATCCTGCTCTCGCTTACTATCACTGCGAATTGATTTTCAAGGATTATATTGAAGCCAAAGATGCCGGAAAGGACTGGTCTTTCAAATGTTAACAGGAAAAACAGCACTAATAACTGGCGGCGCCAAAGGAATTGGCCGGGCTATTGCTTTGAAAATTGCTGAAGCACACGGAAATGTTGCCATTGTTTATCGCGGCAGCGAAAAAAGAGCCGAAGATACTAAAAATGAATGTATCGCCTTAGGCGTCAAAGCTCAGAGCTATCAATGTGACGTATCCGATTTTAATGCAACCAAGATTATGGTTGCCCAGATTATTAAAGATTTTGGCAATCTGGATATTCTTGTGAATAATGCCGGGATTACGAATGACAAGCTTTTGATTGCCATGAAAGAAGAAGATTTTGACTCTGTCATTGCCACAAATTTAAAGGGCGCCTTTAACATGACCAAACATGTGGGCGCGTATCTATTGAAACAACGGAAAGGCCGAATCATCAATATTTCTTCGGTGTCAGGTCTTATGGGCAACATTGGACAATGTAATTATGCTGCTGCCAAAGCGGGACTCATTGGCTTAACCAAATCAACGGCCAAAGAAATGGCGTTGCGTGGAGTAACCTGCAATGCCATTGCCCCTGGTTTTATTGATACTGACATGACCAAAGATCTAAAACCTGAAATTCAGGCGGAAATTCTCAAGTTAATTCCGTTGAAACGTTTGGGACAGCCAGAGGATATTGCAAACCTCTGTGTATATTTAAGCAGTGAATATTCAAACTATATTACCGGAGAAGTCATCAAAGTTGATGGCGGTCTCTATATTTAGGAGTAATCAATGAAACGAAGAGTTGTCATAACAGGATGCGGTGCAATTTCCCCAGTGGGCAACACCGTGGACACCCTATGGAAGAACCTGGTTAATGGAAAATGTGGGATTGATTTTATTAAAAAATTCGACACCACTGATTTAAAAGTAACGATTGCCGGGGAAGTCAATGATTTTGAACCCCTGGACTATATTAAGAAAAACGAAATCCGAAAAACTGATCTTTTTACCCAATACGCCTTAGGCGCTGCCGTTCAGGCGATGGAAGACAGCGGTGTTCAGGAACACGTGGATCCAACCCGTTTAGGCGTCTACATGGGATCTGGAATTGGCGGCATTCACACCTTTATTACTGAATGCGAAAAAATGACCACCAAAGGACCGGGGCGAATCTCCCCTTTCTTCATTCCGATGATGATCTCGAACATTGCCGCCGGCTCCATCGCCATTCGCTACAATGCCCAAGGGCCCTGTCTGCCGGTTGTGACCGCCTGCGCCACATCAACAAACGCGATTGGTGAAGCCTACCGTGCCATTAAGCACGGGTATGCCGATGCCATTATTGCCGGCGGAACGGAAGCCAGTATTACCCCGCTTGCCATTGCCGGCTTTACAAATTGTATGGCTTTGACCACGGTTAACGATCCTACTCAGGCATCGATTCCTTTTGACAAACGCCGCAGCGGCTTTGTTATGGGCGAAGGTGCCGGAGCACTTATTTTAGAAGATCTGGAAACAGCCTTAAAGCGCGGAGCAAAGATTTATGGCGAAATCGTCGGGTACGGAAATACCTGCGACGCTTATCATATCACGGCCCCTCACCCGGAAGCTATCGGTGGCGCTCGATCCATCAGCCAGGCCCTGGCTGAAGCCGTTGCTGCCGGAGTCATCCTTGAAGATTCACAGTTTTACATCAATACCCATGGTACCAGCACCCCCTTAAATGACAAATCAGAAACCATTGCCATTAAAAAAGCCATGGGTGATCACCTGTCACGAACGCTGGTCAGTTCAACCAAATCCATGACCGGACATATGTTGGGTGCGGCTGGCGCGATTGAAGCTATCGCTGCTATTATGGCCTTGAAAGATGGCGTTATTCCGCCGACCATCGGGTATAAAGAACCAGATCCGGATTGTGATTTAGATGTTGTTCCCAATGAAAAACGTTTGATCCAGAGCAATGTGGCGCTATCGCTATCCTTGGGATTTGGCGGCCATAACGGTTGTTTGGCATTTGTAAAATATACAGAGGTGTAGATATGGAATTAACCACGGAAATAATCCTGACATTGGCTAAAGTCATGTCTGCCGAAAACCTGACCAGTCTTTCCATTGATCAGGGTAACCTTAAAATAGAAATGAAACGGGAGATTGTTTTGGCTCAGGCTTCGCTGCCTTCAGAAAACCATTTTCAAGAGGACCTGAGCCAAAATGTTTGGCACAAAACCCAGGTCGTTGAGGCTGAACCGATCGAACCACCGATTGACGCTCAATGGAAAGAAATAAAATCGCCGATGGTCGGTGTGTTTTATCAGGGCAGCCAACCGGATAAACCCCCTTATGTTTCGCGGGGACAGCATTTTGAAGAAGGTGATACGCTGTGTATCATCGAAGCGATGAAACTGATGAATGAAATTACCGCCGAAACATCAGGTACTATTATGGAAGTATGCGTTGGAAATGGCCAGGTTGTCGAATATGGGCAGGTTCTGTATCGCATTAAAGAGGAACAAGAATGAAACGCGAAGCATTAAAAAACATCTTACCCCATCGAGAACCGATGCTCCTCATTGATGAGGCTGAAAAAGTTGATGAAACTACCGCAGTTGGACGTTACACGGTGAAAGGCGACGAATGGTTTTTACAAGGTCACTTTCCCGGAAACCCTGTGGTACCCGGAGTTATTCTTTGTGAAATCATGGCCCAAACCACGTGTGTATTGCTGGCTGAAATCAGTGGCACCAATAAAACGCCTTATTTCACCGGACTTAACAAAGTAAAATTTAAAAATAAAGTACTGCCTGGCGATACATTGGAAATCACCTGCAGCATTACCCGATCTAAGCCACCTTTTTATTTTGCCAGTGGTTCAGGTTCCGTAAATGGTAAAGTTGCTGTTGTCGGCGAATTTTCATTTGCCCTAATGGACTAAGGAGGAAACCTGTGTTTGCTAAAATACTCATTGCCAATCGTGGCGAAATCGCCCTGCGAATCATCAGAGCTTGTAAAGAAATGGGCATTGCCACAGTCGCTGTTTTCTCAAAAGCAGATGAAGACAGCCTTCATGTGAGCTTGGCCGATGAGAGTATTTGCATCGGTCCCGCCCCTGTTACAGATAGCTACTTAAACATCTCAGCGATTTTATCAGCCGCCGTACTCACCGGAGCCGAAGCAATTCACCCGGGTTACGGTCTGCTTTCAGAAAACCCAAAATTTGCCCGTCTATGCGTCCAATGTGGACTTACCTTTATCGGACCAAACTGGGAAATCATCAAAAAAATGGGCGATAAGGATCAGGCCAGATCCACCATGGCCGCGGCTGGAGTCCCCATCGTACCCGGAAGCGATATCATTGACGATCCAGAAGAAGCTCAAAAAAAAGCGGATGAAATTGGCTACCCGCTGCTTGTTAAAGCCCGTTCGGGTGGTGGCGGCAAAGGCATCCGTTTAGTTGAAAAATCGGAAGATTTCATAAACGAATTTCAGCTGGCCCGTCAAGAAGCACAAAATGCCTTTAATGATGATGGCGTCTATTTGGAAAAGTTTTTAACCCATGTCAAGCATATTGAAATTCAGCTGCTCTGTGACCACTTCAATCATGTTGTGGCCCTTGGCGAACGGGAATGCTCGATTCAGCGCAAGAATCAAAAGCTTTTAGAAGAAAGCCCTTCCCCATCCCTAACACCTGAACTTCGTGAGTCGATGATGGCGGTCTCACGAAAAGCCGCGCTATCCATCGGTTACGAAAATGCCGGAACCATTGAATTTTTAATGGATGCCCAGAGTCATTATTACTTTATGGAAATGAACACGCGACTGCAAGTGGAACACCCCATTACCGAAATGGTTACCGGGGTTGACATCGTTAAATGGCAAATTCGCATTGCCGCCGGCTTACCACTGACTTTTGGTCAGGAGGATGTTCACATCCAGGGGCATGCCATCGAGTGTCGGATCAATGCGGAAAACCCACTGCTTGATTTTAGGCCGAATTGTGGAACCATTAATTTTCTCCATGTTCCCGGAGGCCCCTGGGTACGATTCGATACCCTGCTCTATCAGGGCTATACCATCCCACCTTACTACGATTCCATGGTTGGAAAACTCATTGTCCATTCCAAAACAAGAGAACTGACCATCCGAAAAATGAAAGCGGCCTTATGCGAATTGGTTATTGAAGGAATCGACCATACCAGCCAGATACAGCTCGATATTTTAAGTCATCCCCTGTTTGTTAAAGGGGATTATTACACCGATTTTATGGAAAAAGAATTAGACAAACCCTTGTCTGAATAGGAAGGGAGTTTTTAAATGATTAGCAAAGGTCTATTTAAAAAACCAAAAAACGAACTAGAAGACCATCATTGGGTGAAACGTCAAAGCGATCCTGCCATTCCTTCAGAACTTTGCCGCAGTTGTCCCTCATGTAAACAACTGAGTTTCACCTCGGATTTAGATAATAATTTTCATATCTGCCCCAAATGCGGATATCATTTTCGCATTAATGGCCGGCAACGTCTGAATATGATTATCGATCCCGGCAGTTTTACCGAACATCATCAGAATCTCATTTCAACCAATCGATTGGAGTTTCCGGGATACGAAGAAAAATTGGAACAGGCCACTCTGTTTAGCCATGAAAACGAAGGGGTTATCACCGGCATCGGAAAAATTGGCGGCTATGATGTGGCTTTATTTGTCATGGAAGTAACCTTTATGATGGGTAGCATGGGACAAGTGGTCGGAGAAAAGATAACCCTTCTTTTTGAATATGCAACCGAACATCATCTCCCCGTCATCGGATTTACCGTTTCCGGCGGAGCCCGTATGCAGGAAGGCCTGCTGGCTTTGATGCAAATGGCAAAAACAAGCGGCGGAGTAAAACGTCACAGTGATGCCGGCCTCTTGTATATTGCGGTCCTAACCGACCCCACGACAGGCGGTGTGACAGCCAGTTTTGCCATGGAAGCCGACATTACTTTAGCTGAACCGGAAGCTTTAATCGCCTTTGCCGGACCGCGGGTCATCGAACAGACCATTCGTCAGCGATTACCAAAAGGATTCCAACGAGCCGAGTTTTTGCTTGAAAAAGGGTTTGTGGATGGGATTGTTCCCCGTAATCTTCAAAAAGATACCTTGATTAGATTGTTATCCCTCCACTCCATCCCAAAAGGCGGTGACGACCATGGAAGCCTATAAACGAGTAGCACTGGCACGTAAGAAAACCCGCCCGACCGGGCAGGATTTTATAAACAATATTTTTACCGATTTTATCGAGCTTCACGGGGATCGCTATTTCGGAGATGATCCGGCGGTCATTACCGGAATCGGCTATCTTTTAGATATGCCGGTAACGATTATCGCCCAGGAACGCGGGAAAAACACGAAATCGCGAATTAAGCGAAACTTTGGTTCCTCTCATCCCGAAGGATATCGGAAAGCCCTTCGGCAAATGCACTTAGCTGAGAAGTTTAACCGTCCCATTGTTTGTTTTATCGATACCTCCGGAGCATTTTGCGGGATCGGTGCGGAAGAACGCGGTCAGGGGCATGCCATTGCCCAGAATCTGATGGAAATGATGAGCCTGAAAGTGCCGGTGATTTCCATTATTATTGGCGAAGGCGGCAGCGGCGGGGCTTTGGCTCTGGGTGTTGCCGACGAAGTTTGGATGCTTGAGAATGCCATTTATTCAGTGATTTCACCAGAAGGCTGCGCCAGTATTCTCTGGAAAGATCCTTCAAAAACAAAAGAAGCCGCTAATTGTCTTAAATTAACGGCCCAGGATTTACTGGAACTTGAGGTCATTGATGAAATCATCTCAGAAAATCATCGGGATTTCAAAAACGTGTATCGGGAATTAAAACTTAACCTCTATAAACGGTTTCGCAAAAGCCAAATTTTATCTCCTGAAATCTTGACGCAAACCCGTTATAACCGGTTTCGAAAGTTCGGTGCCCTGGACATCACAAAATAATTAATGATCGGGCAAATCGTTCCAGCATTAAAAAAAGAACTGTCGCATTTGACAGTTCTTTTTTGTTTTTAATAATACCTCATTGAATGCATTGCTGAAGCAAGGATCGCAACTACAATACTTGAAAATATAATCGAAAGAACAACGCCGATACCCATAAAGATTAATGAGGCCCAGGCAAAATGTTTTTTGTTAACATTTGTTTTTTCATCAACGCTCCAAATGATCAGCATAATTAGGTTGACAACCGGGATATAGGTCAGTAAAAGTGTCAGCATCCAGTCTCCCAGAGTCATAACTTCTTCAGTTTTAACAGTGACAGGCGATTTTTGAGGTGCCGTCTGAACAGGCCCTGGATCATGTACTACATTTTCAGCAACAACGATCTCTTCCGCCACCACTTCATCAGCAGCGATTCCATCACCGATAATCTCATCGGCAACAATTTCTTCAGAAGATGTTTCATCATCTACGGTTTCAGGCACAATTTCTTTACCGGTAACATCATGAGAAAGATTTTCATGATCGAAAACGCCACTTGTGAAGTCTTCTTCAGCAATATCTTTTTTTTCTAATTCTGCCCCACAATTACTACAAACGGTATCATCATTCCTTAAACCCGCATAACATTTTGGACAATACTTTGCCATTGCACTCACATCCTTTTTATTTTATTTTATCATATAAATATAATAATTTTAAAATATAATTTATGCTAAAACTTCAATCTTTTTGATCACTTGATTTTCATATGGTTTGTCTGAAGGATCACGGTCAACCGCAACCACTGCGTCAGCTGTTTCCATGCCTTTTGTCACCTTACCGAATGCTGCGTACTGACCATCCAAAAAGGGAGCATCCTCCACCATAATGAAAAACTGGGAACCCGCTGAGTTTGGCTGACCGGATCTGGCCATCGAAATCACACCGCGTTCATGCTTAATATCATTAGGAATAGCATTGCCGGAGAATTCGCCTTTTATATTATGTCCGGGCCCGCCAGTGCCATTGCCTAAAGGACATCCGCCTTGAATCATAAAGCCTGGTATTACGCGATGGAAAATCAAGCCATTATAAAAGCCATCTTTAACGAGGTTTAAAAAGTTCTCAACCGTAATGGGTGCAACTTCCGGATAGAGTTCGACCTCCATCGTTTGTCCATTTTCCATTTCTATTTTTACAATTGGGTTTGTCTCTGACATATTATCCTCCAAAATTTTAAATTCAATTTAATTTTTTATATCATCTATACTATACACCAAATCATCTAAAATGAAAAGCGGAAAACAAACGGTCTTAAGATTTAGAAAATAAAAAAAGTCCGGCACCTATCGTGTCCAGACTTTTAAGTTTAATACATTTGACCACTAAGCATAAAGGGATAATTCCATACGGTTTAAAGAAAATTGGTCAGGAAGCTTTTCCTTTAAATAACTAGATAGCAAAATTTCAAGTTCCGGGTCAAAATAATCACAGATTGCATTATCATTTTCATTATAGATATGAACATGAAACTTAGTGTTTGCATCAAAACGCATCACTTCTTGATTATCTTTGAGTTTTAGAATCAATCCTTTTTCGGAAAATGTTTCTAAAATATTGTAAATAGTACCCACCGACATAATATAACCCTGATTTTCAAGGGCTTCCATTAGCATTTCTGCACCGGGATGAGATGTCATTTCTGACAGTACTTTAAGGACACCAATACGTTGCGGGGTTGCCTTTAACCCCGCACCACGAATCATATCTGTATACATTTGAATTTGTTTACTTTTCATGAATAAGAATAACTCCTAATTAATAATTTGTTTATTATTATATTATCAATTCGGTATTTTGTCAAATAATTTAAACAAAATCATTGTTATTATTGTTCACCATATAATGCCCGAATAATATTCTGGGCCCGTTCACTGACAACCTCATAATAAATTTCATTTCCAGTTCGTACACCTTTTACGATGCCAGCATTTTTCAACTTGGAAAGATGCTGTGAAACTCCTGATTGCGAAACCGCAAGGCATTCTTCCATATAGGAAACATTGCATCGACCATTTTCGATAAGTCCTTTTGTGATACAAAGTCGGATCGGATGTCCCAGTGCTTTTATTATTTCCGCAGTTTCCTCATAATCTTCTAAGTTCATATCCATAAATAACTCTCCCTCTTTCTGATAAACGAACTATTTTTGTATTGGCATACCATATTATTCTATCTACTAAATAAGAACTTATACTCCTTCATTTATATTTGTTCGCAGTGTTCTTATCTTCTGTTATCGACATCAGCGATCATTTGTTGAGAATTTGTTCAGCAATTATTTCAGTCCTTTTATAACCGCCTTTACTGGTATCGGAAAGTTAATCAAACGAGTCCAGCACAGCATTAAAAATTTGTGTTTCATCAAAATCCGGGTGTTCCACAATGATAACCAGCACTGCTTTTCCAATAAAATAAAGAAGATCATCCGTTGAAATGTTAAAACCATCTTCCTGAGCCAATTTAGCTAAATGTTCAAAAAGTCGATGTCGTTTTATTTCTTCATTATTGAGAACATATTCCTTTTTATTTTCAGTGCCATGAACCAATTCGTCAAACTTGCTAACGAGTCGATCCTTTAAACTAATTATCTCGCCTTTTTCGGCACTGAGTTTTTCTAATTTTCGTGCTGATCTTCCGTCAAGATCAATTATTCTTTGGAGCAGATCATCTTCAATGTTTTCTGGAATCATCGGCGATGCATAGTACCCGGCCGATACAAGCATTGGTTCATTATACCGAAAGCTGCCACTGGCAAGTAATTTTTCATTATACTCTGTCAGTGCTTTACGGTTTTCCGCCAGATATTTTATAAATCGTTTAACTTCCGTTAATGCCATAAGTTACCCCTCCCACTGTTTTATTCGTAGACTGTAGTTGCTATTTTGTTAAACATTATCACATGCAAATATATTAATCAAGAGTATTGTTTTCTTTTTTTCCGTTAATTCTTTATTTTCACTTAGTATTAATGATTATATTTCATTATTGTGCTTTTTTAATAAGCCAGTATACTTATACCTTCTTTTTTGCTTGTTTCATTACAAATTTGTAAAATTCGACAAAATCATGATATAATGATGAAAAATTCGAATTAAAAGGAGTTAACATGAGAAATCGAGTTGGTAACTTGTTATGGGGCTTTTTATTAGTGGCCATCGGCCTGGGATTTGCCGGTAATGCATTTGGTTTATGGAATTTCGAACTGTTTTTTAATGGTTGGTGGACTTTATTTATTATTATTCCTTGTGCAATCAGCATGTTCCAAAATGGAGTTCAACTTTGGAATTCCATTGGATTAGGCATCGGTGCTCTATTATTTGTATCTGCACAGGGATATTTTAACGGCCAGCTGGTCGGGAATCTTATCTTTCCAATCATCATTATTGCAATTGGTCTGAGCATTATGTTTAAAGGAAAAATGAATAAAAATGTGAAAATGATAGAAAGTTTGAACAAAGACGGACTTTCAGAATACTCGGCTGTTTTTGGCGGTCAGGAATTAAATTTTCCTGGTGAAGAATTCAAAGGGGCCAACTTAACGGCCGTATTTGGCAGTATCACTTTAGATCTCAGACAAGCCATCATCAACGAAGATATCTGTATTTCAACCACGGCAGTTTTCGGCGGTGTCGATATTATGGTGCCAAACAACGTTCGTGTTGAAGTATCCGGCACGCCTATTTTCGGCGGCACCACAAATAAAGCAATGCAGCCAATTGGAGAAAATCCCCCCACCGTCTATGTTAACAGCATCAGTATTTTTGGAGGCACTGAAATAAAATGAAATCAAACTTTGGATGGGTTAAATATTTAGCCATTGCCTTTGGCCTTGTTTTAGCATTAGGAATTATTTCCTCCCTTGTCCATGGTGGAATTTACGTATTAACAGGCTTAGGGTTAATTGAAAACAAAACACAACTTATTGAAAATGAAGCCGGTTCTTACAGTCAAGAATATACCGGAAGCTTAAATTCCATTTCAGTTGTCTATAACGTCGGTAGTCTGATACTTCAAAGCGGTGATGAATTTAAAGTGGAAGGTACAAATCTATCGTCAGACTTAACGGCAAAAATGGAAGATGGTAAATTAATCATTCAGGAAAAGGGGCCCAACAACTTGCTGGCAAGTCTGTTTGACCAAAATAATGCCCCCAATTTGGTAGTAACCATTCCTAAAAGCTCGAAATTGGAAAGTGTCGATTTGGAATTGGGCGCTGGTCGGGGCGAAATCAACGGCATCACGACTGATAATTTAAGCATTTCCCAGGGCGCAGGGGAAATAACTGCTACCGATGTTCAAGCAAACGCTGGAGAACTCAAAGGCGGTGCTGGTTCCGTAAACTTTTCAAATGTAGCGCTTAAGGATTTTGACATTGATGGTGGGGTAGGACTTATTAAGATACAGGGAGCTATCACCGGAAAAATGAAAATAGACTGTGGCGTAGGTCAAACAAGTTTAAACATTTCTGGCAATCCGGATGACTATTTCATTAATGCTGATCAAGGTTTAGGACCGATAACAATTAATGGTCTAAAAATTCAAGAAAAAGGTCCCGGCTCAAAAACCGCACCTAATCGTATTGATATCAATGGTGGGGTGGGACCAGTCAATATCGTTTTTGATTAAAAATCCGGAATCATTGGCTTTTGTATATTCATCTTTAATTTTGTGTTATACTATAAACATTATTCGCAAATTGGAGATCATAATGAAAACATATCTATTTCGATTTTTAAAGCTGAACTTTGGCCTCTTTCTCTACGGATTAGGGATTGTGGTTACAATGAAAGGGAACGTCGGATATGCCCCATGGGAAGTTCTGCATAGCGGGATCAGTCAAACTTTGGGCATCAGCATTGGTTTAGTAAACACCGGTGTCGGCGCGATCATCGTCGTCATTGTCTGTTTGTTGGGGGAGAAAATTGGCCTGGGTACGATCTTTAATATGTTTATGATTGGTCTTTTCATGGATTTAATCCTTAAATCCAATATCGTTCCGCTAATGCATGACTTTTGGCTCGGTTCGCTTGTCATGATTCTCGGGCTTTTTATTATTTCGCTAGGCACTTACTTTTACATTTCATCCGCTTTTGGAGCTGGCCCCAGGGACAGCCTGATGGTAGCAGTAACCCGCAAAACAGGGTTTCCAGTGGGATTATGCCGAGGTATCCTGGAAGTCAGCGTAGTCATTATTGGCTGGCTGTTAGGCGGGATGGTTGGCCTGGGCACCCTGCTTTCAGCTTTTACCATCGGTTTTTGTATCCAAATCACCTTCAAAATGCTTAGGTTTGACCCTACCCTGGTTAAGCATGAAACCTTCGGGGTGATGGTAAAAAACATCCGGAATTTAAAAAGCAATAACCGGTAACAGATATTTACTTCATATTTTTCGATCTTTCAACCGGCAAGACACCGGACATTTCGCCAATGACATTAATTAGCTGTGTATCGGACGGAATCACAATCTTTGCGTTATTTTTCAAAGCAATCTCAGTTGTTTCCAATTTTTTTAATAGTTGAGCATTTCCGATAAAATAGAGCTCCGCAGCTTCATTAACCAGTTTAATTGCCAGGGCTTCACCTTCAGCGGCCAGAATTCGAGCCTGTTTAATGCCTTCAGCTTTCTTGATTTCTGCTCGTTTAACCCCATCGGCGGTTGTTTCTGCTGCCGTTGCAAAATCAATCGCTGCGACTTTTTCATTTTCAGCTTTAACAACCTTGTTCATGGTTTCCTGAACATCTTCCGGCGGATCAATTTCTCTTAATTCCGCTCGCACAATATCAATGCCCCATTTGTCGGTCTCTTCCTTTAGCGTAACCAATAAATCCGTATTGATGATGCTTCGTTCACTATTAGCAGATTTCAAAGTCATGGTCCCAATGATGTTACGTAAGGTAGTTCTAGCGAGATTGACAATTTGCGTTTTGTAATCATTTACATTGTATACTGAATTTTTAACACTTTCTTCATCGGATTTAACTCTAAAGTAGATCTGGGCATCAACGGTAGCATTAAGATTGTCATTGGTAATAATAACCTGCGGTTCCGCATTAAACATCTGCTCGGTAACATTCACCACATATAGTTTTTGCACCCCAATAATTATCCAATGATAGCCTGGTTCTGCAAACTTTGTGTATTTACCCAATGTTTCTATGAGTCCTCGACTAGTGGGTCTGATTATGCGAATGCCGGCTAAAAATACAGCCAGGATAAGGACAACAACAAGAACAATTATAAAATAACTCATCTGTTTTACTCCTTCTTTTTTAGTATTTCTTTAATTGGCTTTATTATATACGATCCTGCTAGCTTTGTAAATTTTTATACTGATATTTTACAGCTTCCAACAATAAGAATCATCATTCTTCATTCTTCAGTATTTTTTCAATTGCGGCGGCGTTAAGAGGCTTATAATAATAAAAGCCTTGAATTTCATCACATTGGGAGGTTTTTAAAAATGCGACTTGATCCTCAAATTCCGCACCTTCTGCCACGACAGACAAACCCAAACTTTTTCCCAGATCAATAATGGCAGTGGCAATAGCCTGATCTTTATGATTCTGACCGATTCCATCCACAAATTGCTTATCCATTTTAATGCGATGAATGGGTAATTTTTTCAGGCGGCCAAGAGACGAATATTCCGTTCCAAAATCGTCAATGGCAATTGAGATGCCTAGCGCTTTAATTTCAATTAATTTGCCAACAATTTCAGCGAATTCCATAATCGCAATACTTTCGGTTATTTCCACTTCTAAAAATTCAGGTTTAAGGCCGGTTTTCTTAAGCACCTGTTCGACTTGCTTGATAAAGAGCGGGTTTTTAAACTGGCTGGCCGAAATATTTACGGCCATTAAAATCGGCGGAATGCTCATATCCTGCCATATTTTATTTTGCCGACAGGCGGTTTCCAAAACCCACTCCCCAATCGGGTTAATGAGCCCGGTTTTCTCCGCCAAAGGAATCGTCACACTTGGTGAAATAAGGCCTAATTGAGGATGTTTCCACCTTAATAAAGACTCCACTCCGGTTATTTTTCCCGTTTTAAGAGAAACCTGTGGCTGGTATTCAATATAGAGCTCGTCATTTTCCAGCGCCCGGTATAAATGACTGGTCAATTGCATTTCTTTCTTAACCGCACCTTTTATTTCGGAAGAACATAAAAGATACTGGTTTCTGCCCTTTTCCCTGGCCCTGGACTTGGCGATATCGGCATTCATAATCAGAGTTTCGGCATCTTTTCCATCCTTTGGATAAAGGGCAATACCGGCACTGGCACTTATGAAAAATTCCTGTCCTTTTAATAAAAAAGGTTCTTTAAACAGATTGATAATGCTCTGTGCCCTTTGCAAAATTGCTGACTCATCCTCAAGATTATCGAGCATAATCAGAAATTCATCGCCGCTGAAACGTGAGATGATCTCAGATTTTCTGAGCACACTTTTTATTTTTTCTCCAACCATAAATAAAAGCTCATCACCCATCCGATGACCAACCGTTTCATTAACGGTTCTAAACGAGTCCAAATCGACAAAAATAATGCCCATTTTTCTTTCGGTGAATTCTTGTTTAATAATATTAAAATAAACAAAATTGGTAAACAAATTGCGATTCGGAAGCTTGGTAATCTCGTCATAATGAGCCATAAAGTTGATTTCTTTTTCTGTTTCAATCCGCGTTAACGTATCCCCGATAATATTAGCCATAATTTTAGCAAAGTTAATATGATCTTCTTTCCAATGAATGATCCTGGTTTCCGAATCAAACCCCCAAAATCCAATAACCTTTTCTTTGCTGCTGATGGGAACCATGATCTGAGATTTTAGCTTGGTTAAACCAATCTCTTTGAGTCCGGCATTGGTAAAAGATGGCAATTCACTTATATCGGAAACGACAAACAGTTCATTATTAAGTAATTTTTCGATTCGCCAATGGCTTTTATTGATCGGTACATGTTGAATGAGATCTATTTGAGACATAATGCTTTCACGACAATAATCTTGAATACAGGAAAAGCTATTCTCTTCGTAATCAAATATTGAAATATGGGTACGATCCAAAGAAAAGAAATCACAACACATTTTTAATATATTACCAATTTTTTCTTCGAAATTATGTTGATTGATGACCACACATTCTGATGAGATCTGAGTCAGAAGCTCCTGCAATTTCATTTTCTGGGTTGTTTCATTTAATCGCGTTACGAATATTTTATTCAAATAATAAGCCAGACATATCGCTAGGCATAAAAGGCCGATTCGTCCGAGGTAGTCGGCGGACTCAACTTTCACTGTCATGGTTGAGGCAAAAATCCATACCAGCACCTGGGTCAGAAGGATGGACACGGAAAGAATAAGCAGTAGAATCTTGTGGCTGAAAATAAGGAATCCCAAGATTAAAATGAAGGGAAATGCCCAAACCGTGATACCGGCATATCCAATAAATTGAAAGGTAATGATCGGAATTAATAAGGCCATCAGGCCAACGCAGATGATGTCATTTTGATCCTCAGTTAAATCAAAATGCTGCACTACTTGGATTAAAACACCAAATAAAAAAAGGACGACACTTAAAAACAGGATATGAAAAAGATCCGGATTTTCGGCAAAATAATATTGCGAGATGAAATTTATTACGCCCCCGATTATTGCCGCAATTGACAAGTAATCATATATTTTTTTCTTGGAAATTTCAGTAAATAATACTTCTTCATTTTTCGAAAACGAAGAAGTATTAATTAATTCATAACGGCGAATACTGTAATAAATAGCAAAAACCGGAATAACCATCACGATTGGGGCTAACTGGGGGGTTGTGATCAGAAAGAAAGTATTGCCGAGAGTATCAATTAGCGTACCAAGAATAAGCGCCATGCCAAGAGAAAAACCAATTAGGCGCCCCTGCTTTTTTTTATTTTCTGCAGTTGAGCGATAGCCCCATAAAAAGATTAAAATTAAGCTTGTGATGGAGTAGGTAATATAATAAACAGTGAACAGCATGTCCCAAACGCTATTTTGGGCAAAGTTTATCCAACCCCATTGGGTATCTGCCAGGTTATAAAGGGTGTGTGTTAAATCGTTTGAAATAGAAAAGGCAAATATGATAACGACCGCCGGCAAATAGATACCCAGATACAGCCACCACTTTTTCAGCAAATTTTTCTTTTCCGTTAAGATGAGCGTGGCATGCAAAAGAATGCCAAAAAAAGAACCCCAGCCTAATGCCGCTATCCGTCGCCAAAACAAACACGCCGCATAACTTGGCGCTGAAATAGCAATCGCAAAACTAAGCGTCCATAGACTCAAAGCTAGCAACAAGGCAAGAGAAATTCGGTTAATGGCTTTTTGGGTGGCAGACATATAGACGTAAAATCCCAAAACAACGTATATGACAAAAAGAATAAAGAATAACAACGAAAATAGTAATGCTGCTTTTTCCAAAAATGCACCTCGCTGAAATGGAATTGATTCTTACATAAATTATAGCATTATTCTCGTATTTATAATAGGTTTATTTGTCTTCGCTCAATTCATTTCTTCGGATTTTTTAATCTGATTAGTCGAAAAAAGCGGATCAAGTCTAGCCAGTCTTTATTTTATCCGATTTGCGCAACAATATCATTCGCCCATTCCAGCGCTATTAAATAATCTTCAAACAATATATTTTCATCAATATTTAGTTCCTTTGATATTTTTTCGGCGGCCTGCCAATCGGCTTTTTCATAAGCAATTTGCAGTTCATATACCGGAAACAAAACGCCTTTATGGTCAATCAAAGCTTCCAAGATGGAATTTGGCAGAGCGATGCCTTCCAGTGCCGCTTCCATGGTTTGATCCAATATCGCATCCAAAACGCTGAGCAATCCCATTAATGATGCTTCATGGGTCAAGCTTTCTAATCCCATATGCCCTGCTATCGATGCTGAAAAGCTGCTGCGAATTAACGAAATTTTCATCAATTCTTCCGGTTTTGATTGCCCTAAATCTTGAAGCATCAGGATGTTGATCCATCGTTCTATTTCGTTCAGACCCATATAGGTTAAGGCCGTCTTAATGGAATAAACCAGATTGCCGCCTTTTCGAAAACTGACCGCTCTTAAAAATCGATAAGCTAAAGTGACATCCTGCTCGACAATTCCTGTCAATATTTCAAAAGACGGTTCTTTCTTTTTCAGCTCTGCAATGATCCGAATGTACTGAACTTTAGAAGCTGATTTATCGATTGATTTGCTGGCGATATGCGGTTTGCAAAAAAAATAACCCTGAAATAATTGGAATCCCATTTCTTTGGCCTTTAGGAATTCTTCTTCCGTTTCAACTTTTTCTGCCAATATAATTTTATTATTAAGCAGCGCCTTGTTAACATCTTTTACGATTGATTTTAATGGCGTCGCCATTAGATCATATTTAATAATATCCGCATATTCGATCAATGGATAGTCGCTATAACTTTCTCTGAAATCATCCAAAGCAATTCGATATCCCTTATTCCTAACTTCTTTTAGGCGGTCCGTCAATAAGGCATCAATTATAACATCTTCCAACATTTCCACAATCAGTCGATCGGGATCAATCAGCTCCAATGCATCTGTATGAATAAATTTTTCATCAAAATTAATAAAGGCACATTTATCTTCGATAATGCTATCCAATCCGGATTCAAATAATCCATTGATTACGGACGCTGTCGATGCTTCGGATGATATCCCATCATATTCTTTTGATTGACTGCCAGAACGATAAAGTAATTCATAGCCAATAACTTCTATTTTATTATTAAAAATAGGTTGTCTTGCAATAAACATTTTTAAGTTCCTCCCTGAAGAAAGTTCTATTTTTGAAAAAATGCGTAACATGCTTTTACTCTTATCCTTGCGAAAAAAATAATGATGAACGATTTCAATAGAACTATTGTATCATTTTATGATCTTTAATGAAAGTGAGAGAAATATTTTATAACTTATTTTTATTTATGCCGGAATGGGGGTATATAAAATTATATAAAAGAGTATTTGTTAATCAGATTCAAATAAAAGGAGGTCTATTTATGTCAAACGTACCAAAAACTAAGGAAAATATAAAAAAGTGTCTGTGTCTGAAGTGTCCAAGTTACAATTTTTTTTGCAAAATTAAGTCAATGCCTAAAAATGTGAGTTTGAAAATTGGCGATGCTGAAGAAAAGGCGCATGCCGAAAAAATGTTTTGTGCTTTTGAGACAAGCCAATGTATTGATGAAAAGAAAGGCTGTCTTTGCGAAGATTGTGAGATATTCCGAGATTATGACCTTGATAAAGATTTTTTCTGTATTGTTAAAGGCGGTGAATCAACGCTATAAAGAAAGCAGTCCATTGGACTGCTCAGAGCGAAGACAAACCCGATTACAAGCAAACAAAGCTGTAGTCGGGTTTTTATATTGCTGCCCCAAAATGAAAAAACAGAATAAAACGTGAAGGCAACCCAAAACGCATTCGTTTTCGGTACAGCAGATTTGCCAGTTTTTTCATATTCAGGCATGCCAAAGTCAGCCCGATCTGCATGGCAACCCGGGCC
>NZ_RXYA01000030.1 GCF_008086595.1 Acetobacterium paludosum
GAACTGACGGAGCCTTAAGCGGCACCGAAGGTCAGTCCAAACGCCTGGAAGCCATCCAGATCAAACTGACCGGAACCGATGCCGATAAATTTGATATCTATTATCGTGTCCATGCCGAAAACTACGGTTGGATGGGCTGGACCAAAAACGGTGCCAGGGCCGGAACCGAAGGGCTCAGTCTGAGACTGGAAGCCATCGAAATTAAAGTCGTGGCCAAAGATGCCGCCGCTCCGGGAAGCACCGACCAGAGCTTTGCAACCGGAAACATCAAATGCAGCTACCAGACTCAGATTCAGGATATTGGCTGGCAGGATACGAAAGCCAATGGCGACCTCAGCGGAACCACCGGACAGTCGCTGCGACTGGAAGGTATTAAAATCAATATTGAGAATGCCGGTTATCATGTCGGCGTCAGCTATCAGACCCATGTACAGGATATCGGCTGGCAGGATTCGAAGACCGATGGTGCTATGAGCGGAACCGAGGGCCAGTCCAAACGGCTGGAAGGCATTCGCATCAGCCTCACCGGAGCCGATGCCGATCTCTGTGATATTTACTATCAGGTTCATGCCGAAAACATTGGCTGGATGGGCTGGGCTAAAAACGGCGAAAGTGCCGGAACCGAAGGCTTTGCCTACCGCCTGGAAGGCATTCGCATCATGTTGGTGCCGAAAGGAACCGCCGCTCCGGGTTCAACCGATCAGGCTTTTATCAGCAACAACTAATGAGTGGTGGTAAGAGAAAATGTATTTGATGAATATTTCAAATTATTCTGGTGATCTGGAGAAATTTCAGAAAGATTGGAAAAATGTTGAGTGCTTTTTAGAAAAACATCAATTGGATGGGGTGGAATTGATTTGTTATAATGAAGAATATCTTGAGACACTTCCTCGTCATATTTTAAAGGGTCTTCACTTAAAATATTTTCCAACCTGGCTGGAGTTTTATAAAAATAATCATGAAAAAGTGTGTGAGATGTTTGGCGGAATTGAAGGCGTTCGTCAATATTATGGTGGTATCCATCCGGAAACGCTGAAAGAAGCCTTTCGCAATGAATATCAGAGAGCTCAGGAATTTGGGGTGGAGTATATGGTCTACCACGTTTCCCATGTGACGACGGAGCATTCTTTTACAAGAGCATTCGATTATACCGATGATGATGTATTAGATGCAACCGTGGAACTGGTCAATCAGGCTTTTGATCGTAACAGTGATGTTATGCTGCTTTTCGAAAATTTATGGTGGCCGGGATTGACGCTTTTGGACAAGGAAAAAGCGCAACGTTTTTTAGCCCGGATCAACTATAAAAACAAAGGAATTATGTTGGATTTAAGCCATCTGATGATTACAAATCCCAAATTGAAAACGGCCGGAGAAGCGGCGGAATACATTATCGAAACGATTGAAAAACTAGGAAGCCTAAAAGAATGGATCAAGGGAATTCATGTCAATTTATCATTGCCGGGAGATTATTTAACGGCGGACCATCAATCTGAATATGCAGAAATATTGAAGACAGAAGACCAATTTGAACGATACATTAAAACGGTTGGTCATATTAAAAAAATTGATTGGCACGTGCCATTTGACCATCCGCTGGTTAAAAATATTATTGATCTGATTGAACCCGAATATGTTGTGTTTGAATTACAGACACAAAACTTGCAACAATTAGACGATTATATAAACATTCAGAATAAGGCCATAGGAAGATTGTGAAAATAAAAAAAATCATTGTGGTTATTCATCAAAAAACCACGAAATAATAACAGGAGGATCAATGAAAAAGAGACAGTTAAAAGGATTTTGTTTTTGGATGGTTTTAATGATAACTCTGGGGATGCTTTCAGTTAATGTGTTGGCGAAGGAAAATAGTGTTGTCGGAAACAGCACCTCAAATAAGACGACAAATAGTAGTGTCAATGAAGATTCAAATACGGTTAACAGCGGAGACAGTAGTAAGACTGATCCAGCCGAAAATGTACCAACCCCGGAAGTTGCTGTGCCGGAAGCTGCCGTCCCGGAAGTAGTTCCAGCGAATGTTGCTGAGGATACCACAGTGGCTGACATAACGGCCGATGATTCGGCTTCAGAAGATGCTGTTTCAGCCGATGCTACGGAAGAAAGGCCGCCGGTGGCAGAAAGTTTCGAAGTTCTGAGTGATAATAATAATGTCTATTCATTCAAACCCCGGTTTACAGCACCGGGTACAAATAATCCCTGCTATTATGCCGAAAATATTTTCTGCCAGTCAGGTTATGGCATGCCGAACTGTACAGCCTATGCCTGGGGCCGAGCCTATGAGCTGCTGGGGAGCAAGCCGAATTTATGCGCTGGGAATGCCAATCAATGGTGGAATTATAATTCAACCGGAAAAGTGTATTCATGCGGGACGACACCAAAGGTTGGGGCAATTGCCTGTTGGAGTGGCAGTGCCTGCGGTCATGTCGCGGTTGTGGAGGCAATTTCAGGTGATCAGGTTACCATTTCAGAGTCGGGGTGGAACAGTTTTCTGTTTCGAAATTCATCCTACACGATCGGGTCTGAAAATTCAATCTACTCAGGCGGTTTTCAGGGATATATTTATATTGGCGATTTCTGCAATGATGTGACCCCGCCGAGGGTAGCCAATATTGCCATTAAAGATATCGATACAGAAGGATTTACGGTCACCTCGGATGTATCCGATGCCGGCTCGGGCATTGATCATGTCACGTTTTCGGTTTGGACGGATGCCGCCGGACAGGATGACCTGGTTTCTTATACCGGAACCGTCAGCGGCGATACGGCGTCCTGTCGAATTTTATACAGCGAACATAATCAGGAAAAAGGCGCCTACACGGTCAATGTTTGTGCTTATGACAAGGCCGGATATTCAGCAGCGGGCCAAACTGGGATTGTGACGGATGTGAGCCCGCCAACCATCTCAGACGTGGAAATTACAGATGTTTCAACGAATGGTTATACGATAAAATGCAGGGTGGTTGATGATACCGGGGTTGACCAGGTCATGTTTCCGACCTGGACCACGGCCAACGGGCAGGATGATATTGATATCCCCGGGAATTCAGATAAACGGACTTGCCAAACAATGACAGGCGACACGGCGACCTATATCGTAAAGGAAGCGGATCATAATAACGAATGGGGAGAGTATGAAACCCTGATCAATGCCACTGACCAATACGGAAACAGTGCCTGTTACGATTTACGCGTTGAAGTAAAAGATGACTGGACAATTATCAAAGAAGAAGCCCTAAACAGTCATGATTATTTATTTTTCAACGATGCGGTATCAGGGCTTGAAACCAAAGCAAGGATTGAAAAAAAGGGTACGGCTGCCATTTGAACGGCTGAATAATAAGTATTGATAGGCCTAGAGCAATAACTCTGCCGAGCAATGGCATAGGTTGGAAACCACCTGTGTCATTGCTTTTTTAATGTCCGGAGTGCGACTAAAAAATCTTTTGTAAATCGATTGATGTCATAGCAGAATAATGATATAATAATAGCAAAATAATTGTGTAAAGGGATGAGAACATGATAATTAAATCGTCAACGGCACTAAGAAATGATTACGGTACAATATCTTTGCTTGCACACGAGACGGAAGAGCCGATTTACATCACTAAAAATGGTGAGGGCGACATCGTCGTGATGAGTATAGATGCTTTTGAAAAGAGAGAACAGATTCTCAAACTGCGTGCAAAAATAATGGTTGCAGAAACGTCAAGAGTATCGGGGGAGACAACTGTTTCATTAGATGAAGCACGCAAACGCATTGAGGAGAAATACAGTGCCACAGTGTAAGGTAGAAATACTTGCGCCTGCATTAAAAGAGCTGGAAGAAATTGCAGAGTATCATTTATTGGTGGTCGGACGAATTTCGGCAAAGAAAATAACAGACAAAATACTAAATGCATTGGAACAGCTGGAAGAATTCCCGTTATCCGGCCCACATATTCCAGATACAGAACTTAAAAGCAAGGACTATCGAATACTGGTTTGTGATAAATATGTTTGTATTTACCGACTGATTAGCAACACAGTATACGTCTATCACATTGCTCATGGAGCGACAGAATACGGAAAACTTATATAGGTCAGGATAAAATATATGAGAGATAGATAACTTCACGCAAGCTGTTTTGCCAAACAATCGTTGACATTAAAAAAACAAAAAAACGGTTGCAATGTTGGAATTTCAATGCTATACTCAGCTTGTAATTTAGATGCGATTAAATAAGATTTGCTATTAATAGATGAGCATTTTTTCGTACTGAAAGACTAAAATTAAATACAGCTTAAAGATAAAAGAATACCGGGAATCGGTGGTGAATAGCCATAAGATTCTATTAGGTCGGGTAAATTTAAAAGCGGCACGATCGCAGTTTACCTTAAAGGAATATGGGTGAAAATCCCAAACAGATGCGCTACCGTGATTGCCGAAAGGCATCAGTCGGGAACTCATTCTTTTATCGACAGGTTTGATCCAACGCAAAGAGGATCATATCAAACAAAGTTCTACAGCACATTCTGGAACTTCTGTCACAAGTCATTTTGACTTGGATAGGAGTTCCTTTTTTTGTAAAAAAAATAAAAAAAACGTTAAAAAGAAGAACCTAACAAGCCTGCAAATAAAAAGTCAATAGAAAATTGAAGTTTTTTTGAAAAGGTTATATGTTGGATTTTAAGTATAACAAATAGACCACCACTATACGCTGGTCTGAAAGAAGGAATGCAAGAGGTAATT
>NZ_RXYA01000031.1 GCF_008086595.1 Acetobacterium paludosum
AATTACCTCTTGCATTCCTTCTTTCAGACCAGCGTATAGTGGTGGTCTATTTGTTATACTTAAAATCCAACATATAACCTTTTCAAAAAAACTTCAATTTTCTATTGACTTTTTATTTGCAGGCTTGGTATAACCCTTTTCAAACTAGCTACAAGCAAGCTTGTGATTGACTCATTTATCTTCACGCAAACAAAAAACCTCCCGACAAAGTGTCAAGAGGCCATCATAAAATTATTTTCATGGTTCTTACACCCTCTATCACGCGTAGAGTGTTTGTGCAAATAATATGGGCGGTGATCTGACTTAGAAAAAATTCTTCACTGCTTTCCAGGTTTCCCTATTTGTTCTGTGAAAAACATCCCATTACAGTGGCGGGACCGTGCAGGGCTTACACCTGCTTCTCCTTTGCTGCGCTATCAAACGCAGCCCCAACATCATCATATTTAGTTGTGTGTTATTTTATCATATACCACATGTAGTGTCAATTGTGTTTATTCGATATCGGATGTAAGTGTTAAAGCTCTATACGATCGCTATCTCTGCATTTTTTTAAACATCCTCTTTATTTCGCCCAAAAGGTCTGAGATAAAAATGTTTTTCGATGGTCTTTACCACTGAATCGCTGTCATTATCGCCAATGATCCGTGGGGTTGTTCTTTTCAATTCGGCTGTTGCGTTTTTGACAGCATAACCAAAATCGGCCGCCACTATCAAAGGAATATTTTTCTCATCATTACCAAAAGCGATCACCTGATCTGCTGACAAATGCTCTTTCATTTCCATTACTGCATTTTTTACCGATGCCTCCGCACCAGTTATTTCAATAAAATAATATCCTTCATGCGCTTCATCAATATAGTATGAAACATTAATTAACGGTGCTATGTCCAAGTTCATGAATATATCAACTAATTTTTCTATTGTTTCAAGTCGGTCCACGGCAACAATTGAAAGCACATCCTGATTTTTCGGCAAATCGCCACAAACATAACTTTTTTCTGGAAGCCGTTTTTTAGAGTGATAGAGCTTTTCCTCGGCGGGGTTTACCAGCTTAGTGTAATAGACATGTAAAACATCATTGATGATGGTATGGGTAAAACAGTTTAGATCCAGTTTATCAAAAATTCCAATTACCCGTAACGCCGTTGTGAAATTCATCGTTTTACACTGCAGATACGTCGATTTTTTGAGATCATACTGTGCCGCTCCGTTCATGATGATAACGGGGAGTTTCATTTCCAAGTCTTTTATAAGCGGCAACAGTGTTTCAACACTTCGGGTTGTGGCTATGGTGATCAGCGCCCCTCGGTTGATCATTGTATTTAATTTAAACTTAGAATAATTATTGATTTCACCTTTCGAGTTCAGCAAGGTTCTATCTAAATTCGTCACAAATAATGCACTTTTATTTTTCCTTCGCGGCAAATGAAAAGCATTGATGCCAAGGGATACAAAAATACCAATTAATGTATCAATCATTCGATTTATCGCAAACATATACGGGTTTACATCAGCGCCATGTACTACCGTAATACTCAAAAACACAACACAGGTTATATAAGACGCCGTCGATTTTTTTACCCGCACGGTGAAATATATCAATGGAATAATGCACAATGAAACAATAAAGTATTGTAACACCGGCAGATCCGTTGGCAAAAAGCTTTTCTCCAAAATCAAAAGACACATCCCCATGATCCCGCCGATAAAAGTTCCAACAGTACGATTCGCCGCCACCTTAAAGCTATTGGAAACATAATTCTGCATACATAAAATTGCTGCAATAGCGGAATAAAAGGGATCTCCCTGTTTCCCGAGCAGCAGATAGATTAGAAAACATACATAAACTGCAATAAATGTTTTGAAAATTCTCATTCCTATTTTTGGCATCGAATTTCTCCTTTTTTATCTGTTTTTTTATAATACCATATAAAATGATACTGTATAACCTTAACTTCACTGCAAACCCTTTCAATTTTTTTAATTAAAAAACTGTTGACATACAAATAAAGGTAATGTATTATCTATTAAGGTAATATGTTACCTTAATAGAATTTTGGAGGTATTATTTGAAAAATATTGATGCTATGGCTGATCGGCAATTTGTCTTTGGTTCCGTTCAAATTGTCTCAAATCAGATGAACACTTTACTTGAAAGAGATCTTAAAGAACAAGATTTAACTGCAAAACAATGGTTCCTTACCGCCATTATTCAAAAATCTTTTGATTACGCTCCCACAATCAAAGAAACTGCCGTAGCAATGGGCAGCTCTCATCAGAATGTCAAACAGGTTGCTCTAAAACTCGCACAAAAGGGATTCCTTACCTTAGAGAAAGATGAGAAAGATGCCAGAGTCACACGGATTAAATTAACACCTAAAATTGATTCTTTTAGAAAAGAGACCCAATTTAAAGCCGCTAATTTTATAAAAAATTTGTTTAATGGTATCTCTGAAGACGAAATGGCGGCAACTCGATCTGTCCTTGAAAAAATGTTATCAAATTTAGAAAAAATGGAAAATGGAGGTCAAATTAAATGAAAAAAGCACTCATTATTATCTTGGTTATCCTTGGTGTGATTATATTGGCCATTGGCGGTGGTATCCTCTATATAAGCAATGGCTTAGAATCAGGCAAAAATTTAGTAATTAATTCCGTGGATCCCACTCAAGTTGCAGATGGTGTTTATACCGGAAGTTATCAAGGCGGAAGATGGAGCAATGAAGTAGAAGTAACTGTTAGTGAAAAAAAGATTACTCAAATTAATGTTATTAAATCTGTAAATTTTGAAAAACCTGAAGTAACTAATGCTCTAATCAATAATGTCATAGAAAAGCAGAATACCCTAGTGGACTCAATCAGTGGCGCCACCGTTACAAGTAAGGCCTATTTGAAATCCATCGAAAACGCTTTATCAAATTAAATAATATCTTAGGAGGAATATAATTTTATGAAAACACTGATCCTTTATGCCAGCACCTATGGTTATACCCAGGAATGTGCCGCGAAGCTTTCTAACGATTTACTTGGCGATGTCCTTCTTGTCAATATTAACGCTGATCCTGTTCCGCCATTGGAAGAATACGATACGGTTTTAATTGGGGGATCCATTTACATGGGGCAAATTCAGAAAAAAATTAAAGAATACTGTCTTGCAAATGCAGATTCACTGAAAAAGAAGAATCTTGGCTTCTTTATCTCCTGCGGCAGTGCTGAAAATTTTGATGAGAATATTAAGAACTCTTTCCCTGAAGCCTTAATAAACGCTGCCCTTTCAATCGAAAATTTTGGCGGTGAGTTTCGAATCGACAAGATGAAACTTTCGCATAAACTAATCATGAAAATGGTAGCAAAAGCGACTGAAAAAGATAATAAACCACCCGCTAAACCCATGCCTGAGAATATTAAAAAAATGGCACAGACAATTAATCATTTGAATGTTTGATCATTTTATTCCGAAAAATTCTTAACTTTTAAAATGGAGCTTTTATTAAGCTCTCAGACTGAAGACAAAGGTCAGGGAAACCTGGCCTTTTTTAGTTTTTTGAAATCAAAAAAGCTTATTCCAAGGTTCATGGTTTATCATAAAATTAGAAAACAAATGGAGGAAAACCTTATGTTAACCAAACGGGAACAGGATATCAGAGAACAGGTACAGATCGTCACA
>NZ_RXYA01000032.1 GCF_008086595.1 Acetobacterium paludosum
CGTCAGAAAGCGATAATCACAGCGATCCGGAGATTGAATGATTTTTATTCTGGAATTGAATATAAGGTTCAGCAGCAACATCAAGTTGAATTATTGCCTAATAACTTTGAGTATGTTTTAGATCTTTTTTCTCTGCAATGCAATGAAGCTGGCAATAAAGTTAACACGATAAAGGCAAAGAAACGGTTCATACGTTGTTTTCTCAAAGATTGTATTGATCTTGGTTGCATGAACATTTATTCGCTAAAACCTTCCTATGTTGCTAAAGCCTGCCTGAGGGTTGAGAATAAAGATGGCTGGGCCATTATAAGAGCTTTTTTAAAATTCTTAAGCATCAACGGAATAATTGAAGCCGATTTTTCGACACTTGTACCACGTTATCGAAAGCCAACCCATCTCCCTGTCACGTATAGTGAAAAGGAGATCTTCCAAATTGAAAAGGTGATTGACCGTACCTGTAATATAGGCAAACGCGATTATGCAATGCTAATTTTAGCAACCAGACTTGGTATGCGATCCGGAGATATTGTAAAGTTGTCGCTGGCTGATCTTGATTTTAAGCGCGATCAGATTACTTTTATACAGCAAAAAACAGGTGAACGATTACGACTTCCGATGTTAACAGAAGTTAAGATCGCATTGACCGATTATATCAACAATGCCCGACCTAAAGTAACTGGCGATACCCTGTTTTTACGTCAAAATGCACCTTTTAAGGAAATAACCACTTCTGTTTTGAGATTTGTAACGACACGATACTTTAAGATGGCGGGTATTGATATCACTGCGAAAAAACACGGCCCTCATACATTTCGATCATCATTAGCCAATTCAATGATTAACGATGATGTTCCCTACGAAGCGGTTACGAAAATCCTGGGGCATACCGATTCCGATGCAATCAAACATTATGCAAAACTTGATCTGGATAAACTTCGTGAATGCGCAATCGAAGTCCCCAGGCCATCGGGCACATTTAAAGCTTTTATTGACGGAGGTATCAACGCATGATCCAGTTCAAGAGTATCTTAAACAACGAACTGACTGATTTTTTGGAATTACGTAAGGTTTCGAAAAGCCAAAGCGCATATAAACACGACCGTCATACGCTTCAGAATTTTGATGAGTATCTCTGCTCAATCAATTGCGAAACTAAAAACCTAACGGAAGCACAAATGGTTGGCTGGGTACGCACGTTGACCGGGAAAAGCAGTTCGATTGCTAACGTGGTAATTGTTATCCGGATTTTTTTAGAACACCTGCTGAGTTACGGGATTCATGCTTATATACCACCAATCCCTAAAGTTAGCGATGACTATGTACCCTATATATTCTCTGATGACGAGATCGATATGATTTTTTCCATTGCTGATACCTTACCAATGGGCAGATTTCAAAAAAATACCCTTATCCATATTGAGTATCCAATGATTCTGCGTCTCATGTACGGATGTGGTCTGCGTATAGGCGAAACGCTAGCATTAAAGATTAAAGATGTGGATTTTGATGCGGGCGTGTTAACACTTAACTATACAAAGGGCAACAAACAGAGACGGGTACCCATGCATCCCGCGTTGACAGAAATACTCAAAAAATACTGTATGGCTTTGGGTATGGTGGGCTATCCAGAAGCGTATCTGTTCCCGACAGCTGATCCAACAGTATCGGTTAGTATCCATGCTGCAGGGTATCAGTTTAATAACATTTTAAAGTTAGGCAATATATCTTTGTCCAATCGGCAAAAACATCAGAGAGGACCCTGTATGCACTGCCTCAGGCATGTCTTTGTATTCAAATCTTTTGCTAACGCTGAAAAAAATGGACGCAGAATTGACGATGCTATCCCATATCTTTCCATCTATCTGGGGCACGATAGTCTGAAAGAAACAGAAAAATACCTGAAATTCAGCAGTGAGTTGTTTCCCGATGCAATGAAGCTTTTTGATGATTATACTGCACAGATTTTTCCGGAGGTAAAATACGATGAGTGAGCCTTCGAAATTTCTGAAGTTACTTGATGATTATCTTAGTAGTTATATGACGTGTTCGATTGGCGCTAGTCCTAATACCATTATTTCATATAAATATGCCTTTCGTTTATTGATTGAATTCATGTTCTCAAAGAAGGATATCCCGGCAGATAAGATTTCCTTTGAACAGCTTGATTATTATACACTAATGGCGTTTTTTGACTGGATTGAGAAAGAACGTGGTTGTAGTGCATCAACGAAGAATCAGCGACTGTCCGCAATTATTTCTTTTTCTGAGTATGCTCAGAATCGGGATTTTGACGCAGCATCAATCTTTCGGTGCAGTGTGATTAAAATTCCCACGAAAAAAGCTCAAAAAAAACCTCGAGCAGTATTTTCGGTTCAGGAAATAAAGATACTCCTTCAATTACCTGATAATACTAAGGTAACAGGCCTCAGGGATAAGGTTTTGCTCAGTCTTATGTATGCAAGTGGGGCAAGGGCTCAGGAAATATGCGATCTGACCGTTGGAAACATCCAGTTTAATCCGAAAGGTGCTACCATCAATATCAAGGGAAAAGGCAGAAAAACACGGCGAATTGGTATCCCGGATGCCTGCACGACGATATTACAGAATTATATTGCACACAGACGAATCGAATCGAAACCGGATCGGCATGTTTTTTCCAGTCAAACCCATGAGCAGATGACGGTTTCATGCATCGAAGGTATCTTTAAAAAATATGTGCGCGTTGCAAAAAAAGAAAACCCATCCTTGTTCTGTGAAGATAGCTATCCGCCTCATTCCATGAGGCATTCAACGGCCAGTCATATGTTAGAGGCTGGTGTACCGATTGTTGTTATCAAAAATTTCCTGGGTCATGCATCTCTTCAAACGACACAGATTTATGCTGAATTATCTCAGAACACTGTGGATAAACACCTTAAAGAATGGAATCATAAGTGGTTTCCACAGAATTTTAACAAAAAGGAAGAAGTGATCAAGAAAAATAATATGCCTGAGTTTTTGAATTTGCAGTTGAATGACTGATGCGTAATTATCTGAGAAAAAAAATAGAATCTCAAGAGCTTATGCGGCTTCTAGGAATTCTACTCGGATAATCATATTTCTCGGATAATGCGAC
>NZ_RXYA01000033.1 GCF_008086595.1 Acetobacterium paludosum
CATTCAAAACAGCACAGTGTATATAGATTGGATCAAGACCTCGGTCGATTAGTACTGGTCAGCTCCATATGTTGCCATACTTCCACATCCAGCCTATCTACCTGGTCGTCTACCAGGGACCTTAACCATTTCTGGTGAGATATCTTATCTTGAAGGGGGCTTCGTGCTTAGATGCCTTCAGCACTTATCCTTTCCAAACTTAGCTACCCAGCTATGCTCCTGGCGGAACAACTGGTGCACCAGTGGTTTGTCCATTCCGGTCCTCTCGTACTAGGAATAGCTCTTCTCAAATATCTAACGCCCACGACGGATAGGGACCGAACTGTCTCACGACGTTCTGAACCCAGCTCGCGTGCCTCTTTAATGGGCGAACAGCCCAACCCTTGGGACCTGCTTCAGCCCCAGGATGAGACGAGCCGACATCGAGGTGCCAAACCTCCCCGTCGATGTGGACTCTTGGGGGAGATAAGCCTGTTATCCCCGAGGTAGCTTTTATCCGTTGAGCGATGGCCCTTCCACTCGGAACCACCGGATCACTAAGCCCGACTTTCGTCTCTGCTCGAGATGTCTCTCTCGCAGTCAATCACCTTTTTGCCTTTGCACTCTAAGAGATGGTTTCCAACCATCCTGAAGGTAACTTTGGGCGCCTCCGATACTTTTTAGGAGGCGACCGCCCCAGTCAAACTGCCCGTCTGACACTGTCCGATGACCGGATTACGGCCACTCGTTAGAATTCCGATAGTACAAGGGTGGTATCCCAAGCTTGGCTCCTTCGAAACTAGCGTCCCAAATTCTCAGCCTCCCACCTATCCTGTACGTCTACTACCAAAACTCAATGCCAGATTGCAGTAAAGCTCTACGGGGTCTTTCCGTCCTGTCGCGGGTAACTCGCATCTTCACGAGTACTACAATTTCACCGGGTGTGTTGTTGAGACAGCGCTCAAATCGTTACGCCTTTCGTGCGGGTCAGAACTTACCTGACAAGGAATTTCGCTACCTTAGGACCGTTATAGTTACGGCCGCCGTTTACTGGGGCTTAAATTCGCACCTTCGCATTGCTGCTGAGCACTCCTCTTAACCTTCCAGCACCGGGCAGGCGTCAGCCCCTATACATCATCTTTCGATTTAGCAGAGACCTGTGTTTTTGCTAAACAGTCGCTTGAGCCTCTTCTCTGCGGCCCCCCTGAGGGGGCACTCCTTCTCCCGAAGTTACGGAGTCATTTTGCCGAGTTCCTTAACAACACTTCTCCCGCTCATCTTAGGATTCTCTCCTCGCCTACCTGTGTCGGTTTACGGTACGGGCACCTTCTCTCTCAATAGAAGCTTTTCTTGACAGCGTGAAATCAGCGACTTCCCTACTTATTTTTCGTTCCCCGTCACGCCTCAGCCTTAAGAACCGGGGGATTTGCCTCCCAATTCAGCCTTGACGCTTGGCCCAGCTTTTCCAACCGCTGGGTTCGCTTATCCTTCTGTGTCACTCCATCTCTCAAACAATTAAAGGTGGTACAGGAATTTCAACCTGTTGTCCATCGCCTACGCTTCTCGCCTCGGCTTAGGCCCCGACTTACCCTGAGCGGACGAACCTTCCTCAGGAAACCTTGGGCTTTCGATGGTGAAGATTCTCACTTCACTTTCGCTACTCATGCCAACATTCTCTCTTGTCTTGTGTCCACTGAACCTTACAGTTCGGCTTCGCCCTCAAGACATTGCTCCCCTACCATTACAGTAAGTAATCCATCGCTTCGGTGCCAGATTTGAGCCCCGTTCATTTTCGGCGCACCACCACTCGACCAGTGAGCTATTACGCACTCTTTAAATGTATGGCTGCTTCTAAGCCAACATCCTGGTTGTTTCTGCAGTTGCACATCCTTTCCCACTTAATCTGGACTTTGGGACCTTAGCGGATGGTCTGGGCTGTTTCCCTTTTGACTATGAGACTTATCTCACACAGTCTGACTGCCGTATATAAGTGTATGGCATTCGGAGTTTGATAAGGTTCAGTAATCTTTACGACCCCTAGCCTATTCAGTGCTCTACCTCCATCACTCTCTTTACAACGCTAGCCCTAAAGCTATTTCGGGGAGAACCAGCTATCTCCGTGTTCGATTGGAATTTCACCCCTATCCACAACTCATCCAAGCCTTTTTCAACAGACACTGGTTCGGACCTCCACTTGGTTTTACCCAAGCTTCATCCTGGTCATGGATAGATCACACGGTTTCGGGTCTACAGCATGCAACTATCGCCCTATTCAGACTCGGTTTCCCTACGGCTCCGTACCTGAAGTACTTAACCTTGCTACATACCGTAACTCGTTGGCCCGTTCTACAAAAAGCACGCAGTCACTTGCGCTCCTGCTGCTTGTAAGCACAGGGTTTCAGTTTCTATTTCACTCCCCTTCCGGGGTTCTTTTCACCTTTCCCTCACGGTACTTTCCGCTATCGGTCAATCAGTAGTATTTAGCCTTAGGGGGTGGGCCCCCTATCTTCCCACAGGGTTTCACGTGTCCCGTGGTACTCTTCGATTACCCACTTTATTAATTTTCGCTTACGGGGATCTTACCTTCTTCGTCCAGCCTTCCCATGCTGTTCAGCTAATTAATAAAATTTGATGTAATCTGGGCTCTTCCTCGTTCGCTCGCCGCTACTTAAGGAATCGATGTTTCTTTCTTTTCCTCCGGGTACTAAGATGTTTCAGTTCTCCGGGTTCCCTCTGTTAAGCTATTTATTCACTTAACAGTGACTGATCTTCTATCAGCCGGGTTTCCCCATTCGGATATCTACGCTTGATCGGTTATGTGCACCTACACGTAGCTTTTCGCAGCTTGTCGCGTCCTTCGTCGGCTCTGATTGCCAAGGCATTCACCCTGTGCTCTTTTCTTCTTGATCCTTTTGATGTTACGTTTTCGTGTTAAAGAAATTGTATTTTCAAATTTTTATATACACTATGCTGTTTTCAATGATCGACGTATTTGTCCAAATTTGATAAAATTTGGCAAGTCGCTAAGCGTTAGCGTGCGACTGATACAAATACTAACACATTTTTCGACTGAATGCTTCCTTTTGTAAATCAGGAATTCTGACGAAAAATATGATCCTTATT
>NZ_RXYA01000034.1 GCF_008086595.1 Acetobacterium paludosum
CTCTGCTTATCCTCATTATTAAAAAATCCTCAGGATTGGATGAATGCCGCATAAACCAGCGATTCTTCATTCAATCCTGAGGATTTTATTGTATATTCCAACCAATTGCATGATACTGAAATTACCAAGATTAAAAACAGGGAGGTATTTTCATGTATCAAGATTATGATCACGCAATTGGCGAGGTAACGAAGTATTTTACCCAAAATCATTTTTCTAGTTCCGTTGTTTACAGCCATTTAAATTGTTATCGTTCATTCAAGCAGTATCTGGAAAAAACTCAGCTTCCTTATTCACATGAGACGGCGATAGAGTGGTTAAACAGCAATAGACCCAAATGGAAACATCCTAAGTTTAAAACATCCCGACTTGCTCTTTTTCGGATTAATGATGTCATGCAAAATGGCTATATTACTGGAAAACGCTATGCATACGAAAACTCCTGCAACTATGACAAACTTCCGGATTGGTGTCGGTTATTGCTGGATGGCTACCTGAGCGATACTGCACATTCATTTTGTGACAACTATAGCAGGCAACATCGGATGGCATGTTCCGAATTTTTGATTTACGTTTGGAGTGTGGGGGTCACGAAACCGGATGAGGTCACACACAAAAATGTAATTGACTATTATAATAAGTACAACTATCGTACCTTGAAGACAAAAAACTTATATAATCGCATTATCAGACGATTTCTTAAGCATCTCGCTGATAAAGATTTTATTCCAGGTTCTTTGGCATTTACATTGGATCGATTTTCTATTCCGAGGATCATCCTCCTGGATGAACAACCTGATGAAAAAAAGTGCGTGGACCTATTTCAGCAGGATCAGATGTCAGTCAAAATTCTCCCAGTAGAATATTATTCCATGGCAAAAGAATTGGGAGCTGTTTTTCTTGAAAGGCATCATTATTCAAAAACCATGAAGAAAACATTCCGTAAAGCGTGGCGAGAATTGTATGTTTTTCTGGACGCCAACAATCTCGTTTATTCATATAAAACCGCTGAATATTGGTGTACCTGTCTTAAAAATGATACTGTTGAATGGAAAACATACCGTCGTGCCATGAAACTTTTTGAGCAGTATCAGATGTGCGGTGATATCAATCCGAGTATTGTTTATACCTATAAGGAAGATACCATCAACACTCTACCCGATTGGAGCCGTCGGTTGATTCTTGATTTTCTATCAAAGAAGAAAAAAGAAGAAAATTCTGTCTCTACTATCAGTATGTACCGTTCTTCATGTCTGAGATTCCTAAAATTTCTTGAACAGAAAAAGATTAGCTGCTGTGCCAGAATAAGTCCAGAAATAATAAAAGAATTTCATGTTTCAGATTCCCATTCAACGGCAGAAGCAAGGAATGCCTACAGTACAAGGATTCGCGGGTTTCTGGATTATCTTTCTCAACTGGGATATGTTCCTGAAAAGCTGCAGCTGGCGCTATCCATTGAATGCGCAGTAAAAACTGAAATCGTGGAGACCCTTACGGATGAAGAAGTCAATGTCGTTTATCATTACAGAACAATTGCAGAAAAACCGATGGCGTTAAGAAATACAGCCATGGTGTTAATCGGCCTTCGCATGGGACTGCGTGCCTCAGATATTACCGGGCTAAAACTGACTGATATTGCATGGGATGAACGAACGATTTCTATATACCAACAGAAATCGGGTCGGTTTTTAAAACTTCCCATGCCAGTTGATGTCGGAAATAGTCTTTATCAGTATATCACGAATGGCAGACCTCAGATGGTTTCCAAGTATGTATTCATTTCCCATTGCGTTCCTTACAGCAGACTTGGCACAGGCAGTTGCTGTAGTGCTCTGAACAAAATCCTTGATAAGCAGAAGCATGGCTTTCATTTAACCAGAAAAACATTTGCAACGCGCCTGCTGATAAGCAAAACCAATACCGATACCATCGCTGATTCACTTGGTCATAAGGACAATTCAACGGTTATGAAATATTTGGCAACAGATGGGGATACCATGAGGCAATGTTCCCTTTCGCTCAAAGGCGTTGAGGTGAAAGGTGGGATGTTGTCATGATTAAAAATTACGTTTATCATAGTAGTTTTGCGCCATATATCAAAGGTTTAATCCGTCAGAAAAGAGCTGATGGTTTTCTGTATGAATATGAAGCTTATAGTCTGAAAACTTTTGATGATTTTTGTATGATTAATGGCTTTAATGATACGGTCATTACGCGTGATCTGATTATGAAATGGGCGGTCCAAAGAGACACCGAGGGCATTAACTACCGGAATCAGAGAGTTTCCTTTGTCCGGCAACTATCCTTGTACATGAATTCGTTGGGAATTCTTTCATACATCCCCCGACAGACTGCCTCAACAGTCACGACGGTTCCACACCTGTTAAGTCCTGACGAATTAAAGAGTTTATACGAAGTGATCGATACCTACCTCCCGGATGGTGATAAATGGCGTCGTTTTTCAATGGAGTACCAGGTTATCTTTCGACTTTATTACTGCTGTGGATTAAGGTT
>NZ_RXYA01000035.1 GCF_008086595.1 Acetobacterium paludosum
GCAGTTTATCCGGCAGCTTTCGCAGTCATGATGGATCGTTTTATCAAAGACACAACTCATATTTACATTGCATGTGGAGCCACTGACTTCAGAAAACAGATGGATGGTCTGGCCGTCGTTGTTAATATGGAGTTCAAGTTGGATCCATTCTCAGACAAATGTGCCTTCATCTTCTGCAACCGAAAAAGAAACGCTCTTAAGGTTTTGCGTTACGACGGCAACGGCTTCATTCTAGCCAGCAAGAAGCTGCTCAATGGGATGAAATTTCAGTGGCCGAAAACCCCTTCGGAAGTCAAAGAAATAAACGGCCAGCAAGTTCAGTGGCTGCTTCAGGGGCTTGAAATTGAGCAGAAAAAAGCCCTTCAGCCGGTAACGATGACGCTTGAGAACAGCTGTTATTAACTGTTTCAAAACAGCGTGCGCAAATTTTGATAATGGCTTTAAAACGGCTTTTTCGAGGTGCTTTGTTACTAATAATTGTAGCATTCAGATGCTAAAAATGGTATAATAGTACCAATAAAAAGCAAAGGAATGGATACCAATGACGGGACAGGAAGAACTGCTGATATTACGGGCGCTGGTGGAAAAGCAGAAAGAAGAAATTGCTGCCAAAGACGAAATTATTACCAAACAGAATATCCGAATTGAAAATATGGTACAGGCGCTTCTGCAGGCCAGAAAGAAACTGTTTGGTGCCTCCACCGAAACATCGAAAAACCTGGATGGACAACTGTCCCTGTTTGAAACAACACAGGAGCTTGCGAAAGAACTGTTCAGCGAACAGCAGAAAATAACCGTCCCCAGTCATGCCAGGAAAGCCCGCCAACCTGGAGTTCGTCAGGAAATGCTTGCCGGTCTCCTGAAGGAGATTGAAGAATATATTATACCACTTGATGAGACCTGCCTTAAATGCGGCGGGGAACTGACGGTTATTGGGAAACGGATCGTCCGAACCGAAGTGACCTATGAACCGCCAAAACTAAAGGTGAAACAGATTGTCCAGCAGATTGCAAAATGCACCCAGTGCGGCAAAGAAGGCAGTGAGAATCCCAAGGATCATTTTCAGAAAGCCGCCGTACCGGTGCCGGTACTCCCGCATTCCATTGCCACGCCGTCACTGGTGGCCCAGGTCATGTACCAGAAGTTTGCCATGGGCATGCCCTTTGCCCGTCAGGAAAAAGACTGGTACCGGTTGGGGCTCATTCTATCCCGGTCAAACATGGCCAACTGGACAAACCGCTGCAGCGAAGAATGGCTGACACCGGTTTATGAACGCATTCATGCCGAACTGCTTTCCTGTGAGGTGCTTCATATGGATGAGACACGGATTCAGTGCAACCGGGAGGAAGGCAGGAAAGCCAACAGCGAATCCTATATGTGGGTAATCCGCAGTGCGGCATGTGAGACAATCCGAGCCGTGTTCTTCCATTACTCCCCCAGTCGCAAAGGGGAGATCGCCAGGCAGCTGCTTTCCGGGTTCCATGGATATTTAACGACCGATGCGTATTCCGCTTATGAAAAAGTCGAGAATATCCGGCGCAATTTATGTTGGTCACATTATCCGAGAACTATGATTATCCGAGTAGAATCTACAGAAGCCGCATGATTAAATAACTTTACAATTACCTTCTCGGATAATCGTAACTTCCTTTAGAATAGAATTATAAAAATTCTAAGGAGGTATCCCCCATGAACTCTGAAAAGTCTAAAACCCTGTCCTTTAGCGGCTTACTGCATGAGTTGATTCAATCCCTTGAGGATAAATCTTATGATCGACTGACATTAGATAATTATCGCCGGACACTCAGAAAAATTGAACCCTATATGGATGAAAATGGTATTGATGCTTATACTCCTGAAGTTGGTCGGCATTATTACGAATTTTATCTTGCTAAAAATGAACCAGGTGTTTCACGTCAGAAAGCGATAATCACAGCGATCCGGAGATTGAATGATTTTTATTCTGGAATTGAATATAAGGTTCAGCAGCAACATCAAGTTGAATTATTGCCTAATAACTTTGAGTATGTTTTAGATCTTT
>NZ_RXYA01000036.1 GCF_008086595.1 Acetobacterium paludosum
TAAAAGACATGGGAGTGTCCATCAGTATTGACGATTTCGGCACCGAGTTTTCATCGCTCAGCCGGATTAAGGACCTGCCGGTGGATCGCCTCAAAATCGATATGCAGTTCATCAAAGGCATTGGCGTCAACACCAGAGATGAATCCATCATTTCGGTGATGATCTATCTGGCCAAACGGCTGGGTCTCAAGATTATTGCCGAAGGCGTTGAAACAGCTGAGCAGATGGCATTTCTCCGCGATGAAAACTGTGATGAAATCCAGGGCTATTACTATTTTAAACCACTATCAGCAGATGAAATAGATGGTGAGATTTTAATGGTCTAGAATGAAAGAAGGGAGATGAATTTATGTTGCAAACCGTCATTTCAATCATGTTTTATTTAACATTTATCATCTATGCTTTTCTGGGTGTATTCTGTTTTGCCCTTAATAAGAATGCGACATTAAATCGGGTTTTCCTTCTGGTATGTTTCAGCTTTTCGATATGGGCTTTTGCTTTTGCTGTTTCCAATTCTTTAAATCATGTTGAAGATGTGATTTTTTGGCGACGTGTCGCCTCTCTGGGTTGGGGTGTGGCATTCAGTTTTATTGTGCATTTCATTCTGATTTTAACCCAAAAACAGAACTGGTTAACGAACAAAATAGTTTACATTGCTATATACCTTCCGGCCGGAATAACGGTTTTTGTTTTTGGACTTTACGGAAAACTCGCCAACGCTCAATATAATTTAGTCCATACTGAAGCAGGATGGGGAAATATCGCAGTAAATAATATTTGGGATGCGTTTTATAATCTCTACTATCTGAGCTTTTCTATTTTTATACTGTACCTGCTTATTAAATGGTATCAAAATTCAGATGACGCAACTGATAAAAAGCAGGCACTCAGCATGCTTTTAGCATTTTCGCTATCCGTTGCCATTGGAACAGTATCCGAAATGCTGGTTAACAACTATTTGTCCGAGAAAACACCTTCGGTTGCTCCCATTATTATTTTGATACCCGTTACTGCGTTTTCGTACAACATCAGAAAATATGGTTTCATGACACCCGATAAATCTAAAAAAATTCGGGATGCAAGGGAAATATTAAGCAATGCTACCCATTCAACTTTCATTCGATACATAGCCATTGGATATTTAAGTGTCAGTTTTTTTAACATTTTGCAAACCTTCTTTTATCCCACTGTACTTTGGTCAGACATGTTATTCAGTACCATCTTTGTCATCATGGGTCTCTTTATTTACAGTCTGACTGTCGCCGGTTTATCCATCATGGCTCAGGATCGAATAATGACGGCACTGATAACCCTCACCATGCCCCTGACCTTTTTTCGTTTTCACGAAAATCAAATGAGCAATGTTTTATGGACCATCCCGTTGATCTATTTAATGATGACTATCATTTTTAATTACAAAAAAATGTTTGCTATGATAGCAGTGGTCAGCACAATCATCGGTATCCTATCATGTATTATACAACCGGAACAGTTTATTCACGTTGGCACAGTTGATTATTTTGCCAGACTTGTGATTTACTCCATGGTAATCATTTTAGCTGCTTTTATCAATCGGATCTACGTGGCACGACTGAAAGAAAATGAGCACCAGGTCAGGTTTCAGAAGATGATTTCTAGCATAACAACAAGTTTTATAGCCATCACAAGCGAAAATTTTGATAATAAAGTGACCGAATTGTTAAAACGCAGTGGAAGTTATATCAATGCTGATCGAGCCTATATTTGTTCGTTTTCGAAAAACATCGACACCTTCAGCTATGCATACCGATGGCTGGATGAGCATGTCAAACCAACCATTCGTGAAACGGAAAATTATGAGACCACAGCCTTCTCATGGTGCAAAGAAAGACTATTGAACAATCAAATTGTCTATCTTCCCAATCCGGGTGCTCTGCCTCTGGAGGCTGACGAGGAAAGAGCGGAGATCCTGAAACATCAGATTCAATCGATTATCGGAGT
>NZ_RXYA01000037.1 GCF_008086595.1 Acetobacterium paludosum
AATCGGGTAGGAGGCTGACCATTAATTGATCAGCCGACCTCCCACACCACCGTACGTACCGTTCGGTATACGGCGGTTCCAAAGTTTACACAGCTACTTGCAGATAATAATCATAAAAATTGGGATATCCTGCCCGCTTCAGACGGTCATTCGACAGGGTTCTCAGCAAGATTGGGCTATGGGCGGTTCGCCAATAGCCTTTTCTTGTGTTTGCCCACATCCAAGCCCGATCTTCATCCAACCCCAATTTCTTGAGATTAATAAAGCGGGTTTTTATTTTCTTCCATCGTTTCCAGGTTAGCATCCGTATCCGGCTTCTCATCCATTCATCCAGCGGTTTCAGTATATTTTTCATATCTGCCAGCTTGAAATAATTGATCCAGCCCCGTACGATTTGCAGCAGCCTTTCTTTTCGTCTTTGAATTCCCATCCCGTTACTGCGTCCGGTAATCTGTCGGATTTTATCCTTCAGCTTCTGGATGCTCTGGGGGTGAACTCTCAGCCTTCCCTGTCCTCTAAAAATATAGAATCCATATCCGAGGAACTTCACTTTCGCGACGTTGGCCACCTTTGTTTTCTCCCGATTAATATGAAGAAACAGTTTTCCTTCGATAAACGGTGCGATATTTTCGAGGCTTCGTTCAGTGGCTTTCCTGCTTTTGCAGAAAATCATCAGATCATCAGCGTAGCGGACAAAACGGTGTCCACGACGTTCCAGTTCTTTATCGCATTCGTTGAGCATGATGTTCCCAAGTATTGGGCTGATTGGGCCACCCTGCGGCACGCCTTCCTCACTTCGCTCGAATACGCCACCTGTCATTATGCCAGCATTGAGATACTTGTGGATCAGGGAGATGACCCGACCATCTTTGATGGTTTCAGACAGAATCTGAATGAGTCGACTGTGATTGACGGTATCAAAGTACCTTTCCAGATCCATATCCACGACATATTTATATCCGTCGGTGATATTTTTCTGGCATTGTTTCAGGGCACCCTGTGCGCTGCGTTTGGGTCTAAATCCATAACTGTTGTCTGAGAATTGTTGCTCGAATATCGGCGTTAACACCTGGGTGATCGCCTGTTGAATCAGTCGATCCACAACGGTTGGAATTCCCAATTTTCGCATTTTCCCATTTTCTTTTGGTATTTCTACCCGTCTGACGGGTTGTGTTTTGTATTTTCCACTTCGGATGGCTTCAATGAGTTCATTCCGGTTTTCTTTCAGGTAGGGCAGAAGTTCATCCACCTGCATCCCGTCAATTCCACCTGCACCCTTGTTTTTCTTCACCTGTTTATAAGCCAGGTTCAGATTATCACGGGTTAGAATTCTCTCCATCAATCCATCCGTCTGCTCGCTTGTGTTGGTGATTTCGGTTTCAATTATCTTTGGTGATGCGCACACGTCTGCATATCTTTTCTGTTCCGCAGATATCTTTTGCAGATCGCCTTCATTTTGAAGTTTTCTGTGTTTTATTTTATCACTGACAGTAATTTTCATTGATCTTCACCTCCTCTGGTTCAGCCCTTCCTTCGACATCTGGAATGTCTCTGTACTATGGCTTCGGCTGACTTCTCACGACAAATCTTATTTCAACCATGCTTCATACGCTGTTTCCACACGTCCGTGAGATCTCCCCGGGTAAGAACGCAATCTTTCCTTCCATCTATCTGCCACATTTACACCATCAACTTCCGAGTAGTTTTGGGGCTTCGGTTTGTTAAGCAACCTTACCCATTTGATGATGCCTGATGTGATTTCTGTTCGTCAGACCGGAAGTTTGCCGCCGGCTTCCTTCAGATTCCCCGTCGCCGGGGACACCCTTGCCTTAAGCTATGCACTTGGCACTACCTACCTGTACTCGGGACTTTCACCCGTTAGATTGCGTCCATGCCGGGCGCACTTA
>NZ_RXYA01000038.1 GCF_008086595.1 Acetobacterium paludosum
CGGGACCAGTGAAAAAGTCGAAAATATTAGTTTGTACAGATCGTTGAAAAAATTGGAAATCACGAATTAGAAATGGTGTAATATTTATAGGATGAAATTGAAACATCCAGTGTGTTTTTGATTAAAACAGAGTAAAAAAATAACCCTGCATGGTATAATTTAAGTGCGAACAAAAACAACCAAACAGGGGGGAAATCATGCTTCGATTTGAATCAAAACAATCATCATTCCATTGTCTATTATACAACAAAATCCCGGAAAATCATATCCTTAAACAGGTTAAAAAAGCGGTCGATTTCAGTTTTATCAATGATCTGCTGGAAGATACCTACTGCAAAAACTTTGGCCGTCCGGCGAAAGAACCGGAACTGATGTGCAAACTGCTGTTTCTGCAGCATATCTACAATCTCTCTGATGAAAAGTTGATTGAAGAAGCGACTCTCAATCTGGCCCATCTTTATTTTCTGGACATCAACCCGGAAGATCCATTGCCGGAAAAAAGTCTGTTGTCCAAATTCAGAACCCAACGGCTAGGTGAAGAGACCCTGGATGAAATCATCATCGAAATTGTAAGACAATGTGTGAAAAAGGGGATTATCAAAGATGAAGGGGTTAGTATTGATGCCACCCATGTGGAAGCCAACACCATCAAAAAAACACCGGAACGATTGATGAAACATCTGGCCAGAAACATCATCACCATCTGTGAGAAAGAAACAGGTAAAGCAGTTGAAAATCTGCCGGAAGAACCTGCCTACAAAGAAATCAGCGATCACAAAAAAGCAAAACAGGTGATGAAAGATTACCTGGAAATTGTTATCGAAAAAGCGAAAATAAATACTACCACTCAAACCGAAGAAACAAATCAGATGATTGTAAAAGCAAAAGAAATTCTGGATGATCCCAAATTCATCAATCAAACAGGCATCCGATCTTTAATCGATCAAGACGCCCGGGTTGGACGAAAAAGCAAAACCTCCAACTTCTTTGGTTACAAGGTTGAATTCATCATGACCACCAATCAACGCTTGATCACGGCAGTTCGAACCGGTACGGGTGCCTATGTGGATGGGTCGATGATTGAAGCATTGCTCAAAGACACTCATGCAAGTGGTTTAACGATAAATGAATTCTACGGTGACAAGGCCTACTTCAGAAAATCCATTCTTGACAGAATTAAAAAACTCGAGGCCGAAGCTTATATTCCCGTCAGCGGTTCTGCCTATCGGATTGATGAAAGTGAATTCTCTTATAACAAAGATTCTGATCAATGGTTCTGTAGCCAGGGAAATCAGACGGTTAGCCGAAGATACTACAAACGGAAACGCAAAGACTGTAAAAGTGGTTTTCAGGAAGGATATAATTATTACTTCGACATAAAAATCTGCAAGAGTTGCCCTAAACATGATGAATGCGCAAAAAAATCGGTCCGAAAAATTCTGAATATTGGGATCAATACCTTGGAATTCTACGAAATCTCCCAAAGTCAGAAAACCAATGAATTTAAAGAGAAGTACAAAAAAAGAGCCAGCATCGAAGGGAAAAATGCTGAGCTCAAACGATCCCATGGACTGGGCCGGGCAAAAGGCTACGGTCTGGTTTCGATGTCCAAACAATCGAAACTGGCCGCCATTGCAGTTAATATAAAAAGAATAGCGGCCATCATGACCGCTGATTTTTCTTGTTTTATTAAAAAAATCGTTATATTCAGAATAAATTTTAGTTTCTAAAAATAATTCACTCATATTTTCAGAAATCAGCCCCAAAACATGTCTTTTTCACTGGTCCCG
>NZ_RXYA01000039.1 GCF_008086595.1 Acetobacterium paludosum
CGGTAGTTGTCAAGATAGTTGGCAGTTATAATTGAAATATATTTTGGCAGTAAACGTTTTAAAATCATGCTTCTTCCAGTGAATCCAGCATCAGGACTTCCGTGCGTTCAGGGTTCAACCAGACGACATCTGGCAGGGACCAATCCCTGATATTACGAGACCATCGATTGGGATTTTTATCCTTGGCGGCCTGATAAACAGCAATCCGATTGGCAAAAATTTGTTCACTTATCCCACTGTGTCGTTGTACCGGGGTAAGCTGGTTCAATCCGCTATGACGATGTTCATAATTATAGAAACGGGTGAAGTTGAGTACCCATTCCCGAGCTTTGTCAATATCAGAAAAGCCTTTATAGGGATAATCTGGCCGATATTTGACTGTTCTGAAGATGGATTCGGCATAAGCATTATCATTACTTACCCGTGGTCTGCTTCTTGATGTGGCAACCCCCAATTTATACAGGGTTTCAAGTAATGCTGCACCTTTCATCGGACTACCGTTATCAGAATGCAGAATAAGCGGTTGGGTTCGGTTTAGACACCCTTCGGATACGACGGCTTTTTTAACAAGAATACTGGCATTTTCGGCGGATTCTTCCGGCCATATTTCCCATCCGACGATCTTTCTGCTGTATAAATCGAGGATGAGATAGAGATAATAATAGAAACCTTTTGCTCCGCTTGGCAACCACGTAATGTCCCACATCCAGACCTGATTGGGGCCAGTTGCTTTATGGGTTGAAATGGGTCGAGTCTGGGGTTTGGAAGTTCGACCCCGATGGTGCTGCATATTTTCTTCCCTCAATACCCGGTAAAAGGTGGATTCCGAGGCCAGATACCGTCCCTCCTCATCAGCCAGTCGGGGAACAATCTGGCTGGGTGGTAAGCTTTTATAGGTATCGGATGTGACGATTTCAAGAATTTCAAGCTGCTCCTCACGAGATAGTTTATTGGCCGGTACGGGTCGTTTTGCTAAAGGACGCTGATCTTCCATTGGTGTTTGGGGATTTTTCCAGCGTGTGTAGGTTCGTTCACTGATATTCAGTTCCTGACAGGCTCTTGACTGTCTGGCGCCATTTTGAATGGCTTCATCGATAAAGGAAACAGCTAAGTTGCGGTCGGAGAGATTGATCAGTCTTCCTCGTGATCCCCCCAAACCGCTTGGGCCTTTTTTCTGAGCACCAACAGGGCCGCCGTTTCGGCAAGCGCTGCCTCTTTACGTCGCAGTTCCTTGTTTAATTGTTTAACTTCCTTTTCCTTCTCTTTCAGTGTTTTCTGAAGAGATTTGGACTGTTCGGCAACACCGCCATTGGCATTGATGCAGAAGTCTTTCCAGGCTTCAACCTGCTCGACATACAGGCCTTTTTCCCGGCAATAAGTTGCCAGTTCAGCCTGGTTCATTGTTACGGTTTCAAGAACGATTAGAAATTTATCTTCGCTTGACCAGCGTTCCGACGATGATTCACCGGCTGGGGCCGCAATACCGGCTGATTTTGCAGCTCGTTTCCATGCGTACAGGGTATGTTCTGAAACACCGGTTTCGGCGGTAAGTTGGTTAACTGATTTATTGGTTGGGGGCATCATCTGTTTGATAATGTTGTCTTTGAATTCCTTACTGTATCGTGTCATCAGGTGGCTCCTTCATCTTTGTTAATTACTATAATAAAGTATTTTTCTCTACCTGACAACTATCCTAACACAGGGGG
>NZ_RXYA01000003.1 GCF_008086595.1 Acetobacterium paludosum
AGAGCCTGAACATCTCTATCTTATCTGGAAAGGTGATTTTTGGGTATAACCTTTTACCCACCACCCGCATAGCAGGTGGTTTATTGTTTCATTCGCTATGCGAATGAAACAGACTAAAGTCTAATAAACTAAAAAAGGCCAGGTTTCCCTGACCTTTGTCTTCAGTCTGAGAAGATACGAAAGTATCTTCTTTTTTAATTTACTTATTGATAAATAATATAAGCTTCCAGATTCTGGCGGCCAAACTGAATACATTCATTATAGGTATTCATGTAAATATCAACAATCCCCTCGGTAACAGCACCACCACGATCTTCAACTGTATATGTTATCCCCGTTGATGGAATATAGATCTTAGTACCAAGTGGTAATCCGCTCCATGCCGCTACTGTATGATTTGCTGTTGGCATCACACCTGATGCGGTTGCATTTCCTGTTGCAGTATAAGCTGTGCAATTTAAGACTGTCTGAACTGCGCCTGCAGGAATGGTTGTCGTTGTATCTACTGACGGTGTTTCTGCTACTGGCGTTTCTACTGCTGGTGTTTCAACGACTGCAGGAGTTTCAACTGCTGGTGTTGTCGCTGCTGCTGGTGTTGTCGTTGCTGCCGGTGTTGTCGCTACTGCCGGTGTTGGCGCTACTGCCGGTGTGGCATCAACAGCGGTCGCTTTTGTACCAACTTCGATTATTTCCTTAATTGGTTCTGTTACAATTGCTTGAGAAACAACTTCCCGCTTTTTTTCAATGCTATCTTCATAAAGAACTCGTTCAACCTGACTGGTTGTTCCATTAACGCCTACCTGAACAACTTTTGTTTTTCCAACTTCTAAATCAGGATTATCTTTTTTCTCAGTTGTATAAGCAACTGTCTGCAAACTTGGCAATTCTGATACTTTAACACGAACCACCTTAACCTGACTCACATCTTTCAATGCTGTTGACTTTGATGGCTCAACGCGATCAAGATCTCCCAGTTCAATATTATTCTCTTCCAGTAAGTCTCCCACGGTTTCTGCATCCGTCTGATAAGCAATCGTTTCTCCATCAACTAAAAGATTTCCACTGACTTTGGCTTTTATTTCAATGTTATCAACTGCATACAATGCGGTATTGGTATCGACACTAACTGAATAATCATCTCCGAGTTCAATTCCGTTATCTTTAAGAACATCCCCCACATTTTCATAAATTCTGCCACTCATTACTTTTTCAGTATCACCAATCTTCACGGTCACTTCTTTAGCAAAAGCAAAAGAACAGGTTGTTCCAATTATGCATGTTACGATAATACCGGTCATTCCTAGTTTAAGAACTGATTTTTTCCCTTTTGTAAGGCCTTTTGTATGTTTCTCTTCCATAAAACCTCCGTTTCCATTTTTATGATTGCATTAAAGTTCGTTTTTGTTACAATTTATTTACAAAATAATTGTACTTCATTTCTAAATATTTGTCAAGATTAGATTTTTTTGATTGACATTTCTTGAATTTTACTTTAAACTGAAATTCATTATAAATAGTTTCAAACCGTTGATGCGGAGATAACGGTGAAAAATGCACTTCCAGAGAATGAGGATTGGTGAGAACCTCACAGTACGCAATTCATCAAATGGACCGCTGAGGGCATGATCAAAGGTGTTAACTGAGTATTTCATGACGTGACAACTACGTAAGTGTTGAGGAATATAGTCGTATTCTGCAGAGACAGGTTTTATTCCTGTAAAAAAAGGTGGCACCACGAGTAATCAAACTCGTCCTTTACATTTTTGTTGAGGATGAGTTTTTTGTTTTCCCATAAACAGGTTTCTGTTTAAATATAATAAGGAAATAGAAAGGAAGTATTATTATGGCAACGATACCCTACAAGATTTATTTAAGTGAAGATGAGATGCCCAGATACTGGTTCAATCTCCGTTCAAAAATGAAAACACTGCCTGAACCTTTTGTTAATCCGGCAACCGGCGAATATTGCACCAAAGAAGATCTTCTCCCGGTGTTTTGCGAGGAGCTTGTGGATCAGGAACTCAATGTAACCGATGAATATATTGAAATACCGGAAGAAATTCGTGATTTCTATAAAATGTACCGTCCCTCGCCTCTTGTTCGAGCCTATTGTTTAGAAAAAGCATTAGCTACACCTGCGGAAATATATTATAAATATGAAGGGACAAACACATCTGGTTCACATAAGCTAAATTCTGCTGCCGCTCAAGCTTATTATGCAAAAAAACAGGGTTTAACTTGTTTAACTACCGAAACCGGTGCCGGACAGTGGGGAACGGCTCTATCCATGGCTTGTGCTTACTATAATCTGGATTTAACTGTTTATATGGTTAAAGTATCGGCTGAACAAAAACCTCATCGTCGAGCAGTCATGGAAACTTATGGCGCTAAAGTTATTGCTTCACCATCCAATACCACCGCGGCTGGAAGAAAAATTCTTGCAGAAACCCCTGATACCAATGGTTCCCTGGGTTGTGCCATCAGCGAAGCCATTGAGGTTGCCGTGACAACCGATAACTGCAAATATGTTTTAGGAAGTGTATTGAACCATGTCGGACTTCACCAGTCCATCATCGGTATGGAAACAAAAATCGCCTGTGACAAATATGGCATTAAACCTGACATCATCATTGGCTGCGCCGGTGGCGGTTCCAATTTATTGGGTCTCATCGCACCGTTTATGGCAGATAGAATTCAAGGGAAAAATGACATCGACTTTGTTGCCGTCGAACCGGCTTCCTGCCCTTCCCTTACTCGTGGAAAATATGCATTGGATTTTGGTGATACCGGAAAAACAACTCCTCTGATTAAAATGTATACCCTGGGCAGCGGATTTATGCCTTCTCCCAACCATGCCGGGGGATTGCGCTACCACGGGATGAACCCCATTATTTCTCAGCTTTATCATGAAGGATACATTCGCGCAAAATCATATGTGCAAAATGACGTTTTTGAAGCTGCCGTTAAATTTGCCCGCATTGAAGGCATCCTACCAGCCCCTGAATCTTCCCACGCCATTAAGGCCGCCATCGATGAAGCTTTAGCCTGCAAAGAATCCGGCGAGAAAAAAACCATCATTTTCGGATTGACCGGAACCGGTTATTTTGACATGACTGCATATGCCAGCTACAATGCCGGAACCATGACTGACTATATTCCGACGGATAAAGATTTGCAAAAGGGATTTGACAGCCTTCCGAAAATCGAACAGAAAAAATAAAGACGCTCATATTAACCTCACCCATATTAATTGAAATATTTTGACTATTGCGAAAGTACAAAAAGTAAGTCCTGGAGACACGAGTAACATCAATTGTCTCCAGGACAGTTTTATTTACTGTCTCTTTTTATGTCACGCAATCTCCCCCGTTTTATTAGTTCCGCTTTAACTGTAGGATAGGAATCAAAATCCGTATGCGGCAGAAACCGAGCGGCAAACATTCGTGTTAAAAAATCTGAAGCTGCCCCAAACTCTAAATATTCTATCTTTTCCTGAAGCATTTGAACCTTATCCATTTTTTCAGCACTTATCAAAAGTGCATATGCACCGTTTAGCGAGCTGTTACCCAATGAAACAAATCTATCCCTTGGCAAGTCAGGATAAAGTCCAATGGTGATCGCTGATTCCAAATTGAGGTACGTGCCAAATGCGCCGGAGACATACACGCGTTGAACCTCAGATGCTTCCACTCCCAATCGTTCCAGGAGATAAGCAACCATGGTATTTGCAGCCGCTTTGGCATCAATGAACTGGCCGATATCTGTTTGCGTAAAGACCAGTTCCTCTTTACTTTCAGATTCTTCCTGCCACGCATATACAACCCCGTATTCTCCATCTATTTTGATAATTCGCTTTGATATCTCGGGGTTAAACCGCCCTGAAAAATCAATCCATCCATTTAACAGCATCTGGGCTAAAAGATCCACAATCCCCGATCCGCAAATACCCCGGGGTTTACTGCCGGCTATCGTTGTCAGTTTTAACTGGTTCTCTTCTATTATAACGCTGTCAACAGCACCGCTACTCGCTTTCATCCCATTTTTACTGATCGCGCCTTCCAGGGCCGGTCCAGCTGCACCGGCGCCTGCCAAAAGGAAGCTTTTATTTCCTAACACCATTTCGCCATTGGTGCCAATGTCTATAAACAAACCCAACTCTTCCTTTTCATGAAGCCCTGCAACCAATAACCCACTCACGGTATCGCCACCTAAATAGTTGGCGACTGATGGCATGCAAAAAACGACGCCTTCTACGGGTAACCCCAAATCCCTGGCATTCATGAAACCAGTATGATTAAAAACTGGTGCGAAAGGATACTGAAAAATAGGCCATGGATCAATCCCCAATAAAAAGTGAATCATTGTTGTATTTCCCGAAACAACCATAATATAAGATTCTTTAGGATCAATACCCGTTTTTTCTTTTAAACTATTCAATAATTCACTGAACGTTTCAATGGTGCTTTTCTGAATTTCCTTTAAATGGCTACATTTTCCTTTAGTATAAAAAATACGACTTAAAATATCATCACCAAACTTAATTTGATGATTAAAAACACTCATTTGGCCAAGAACAGCTCCGGTATTCAGATCAACTATTTCCATCGCAACCGTTGTGCTCCCCAAGTCTACAGCGATACCATAATGATAATCGGTACGATCACCTGCTTCCAGTCTGATGATCTCCCAAACTTTCTCGTTTTCTATAAGGGTTAGTGTCATTTCCCAATTTGCTTCTCGACAAAAAGGATAGATCGTTCTTAACATCTGATAGGAGAATTTGACTTTTCCAAATTCCTGGCTCAAAGCTTTAATAATTCGCTCTTTATCTCCAATAATATCTCCATCACCTGGCGGCGAAAGTTTTAGAAAAATCTTTCTGGTTAGTGCTTTTTCTCTGAATTTTTCCATAAATACCTCATCTGTATAATTTTATTTCTTATCGTGTATCCAGCCGTTCAACGATTTATCTGAATACAATTATTTTTACCTCTTGAAGAATTATTCTTAATTAAAAATTTCATGATAGTAAGTTTAACATAATAAAACATTACTTGTATATATTATTCTGTACTTATATGAATTATTTTTGAATTAATATCAACTATAAGAAGTATTTGATCCGAACTTCTCGTGGTTTCCAGAAAATCATCAGGCAACCTCAACCATTCATTTTTCCTGTTGTCTTCATTAAAATAATAATTTTTCAGCCATTAATCATAACCTGTTCACTTAATAAACACTTAGTAATATTACTCTATTTATATTATAATAGTACAAAGAGGTGAAATGAATGTATAAAATTTTAATTACCGATGATGAAGATAAAATTAGAACTTTAATAAAGAAATATGTGATTTTTGAGGGTCATCAAGCAGTGGAGGCCTCAACTGGTATGGAAGCTGTTGAATTATGTCGCAAAGAGAATTTCGATATTATTATAATGGATGTTATGATGCCTGAGTTAGACGGTTTTTCCGCCGTCAGGGAAATTCGGAAAAGCCAGGATACTCCAGTATTAATGCTTTCAGCCCGAGGTGAAGAATATGATAAAATCCATGGGTTTGAATTAGGCATTGATGATTATGTTGTTAAGCCTTTTTCACCAAAAGAATTGATGATGCGTATTGATGCCATCATGAAAAGAACGACTAAGAAAAAGTCCCTTGAACATGAGCTCTTTCAAAAAGACGGTTTTTTAGCTGATTTTACTGCAAGACGAATCATTATTAATAATGAAAACATCGATATGTCACCTAAAGAATTCGATCTGATCTTTTATTTTATCCAAAATAAAAATATTGCCCTTACGCGAGAAAAACTGATTACTGAAGTTTGGGGCTATGATTTTTATGGCGATGATCGCACTCTCGATACCCATATTAAACTGCTGCGAAAAAGTCTGGGCGAATATGCTGGGCTGATTACAACTCTTCGCGGGGTTGGCTATCGATTTGAAGGTTGAATCCATTGAAAAAGAACAATAAATCTACATACAATAAAGCAAAAAATAAACTGAATCATATCAGCATAAAATGGAAAATTTTTCTTTTCCTGTTGGGTTTCTGCGGCGTTCTGCTAATTTTGCTTTGGCTTTTTCAGGTTGTTTTCTTAGATAGTTTTTATAAGAACATTAAAGTTAATGAAATAAAGACTTCAGCAAAAACCATTGAAAAAAACATTAATAACGACAATATTGAAACCATTATCTCCAATATTACCCTCAGCAATGATATCAATATTGAAGTTTTGTCGAGCACCGGAGCGATTCTTTATTCATCCCACGTTCTGCATGATAATTCTTCAACTTTTGCTGAAAATTCAGTTTCTTCAGAAGTCGATAATAATAGTGGTGAACTTTTTCAGTATTATAAACACAATGTGACTACAGATGATACTACCAGCACTGCAGATAATGTTCCTAATACGATTGATTCCACTCCAGAACTTGATGAGTTAACACCGGTTCCAAATAAATCTCATGGTGATCAAGAAACCATTGTTTATTCTAAAATCATTAAAGATGGAAACAATAATGATTTAACCCTTGTTCTTACTTCGCTTATTTCTCCCGTTAATGCTACGGTTAATACCCTTCGCGTACAGCTGTATTACATCACCGCTGTTATGATTCTATTTTCGGTTATTTTGGCACTTATTATTGCAAAATGGATATCAAAACCCATTGAAGCGATTAATAATAGTGCAAAAATGCTGGCAACCGGAGACTACAGCACCCGTTTTGAAGGAGGAGGCTACAAAGAAATTACTGAGCTCTCAACCACACTTAATTATACTGCCAAAGAGCTCTCCAAGGTCGAAAATTTGCGTCAGGAATTGATTGCAAACATCTCACATGATCTCCGAACACCTTTAACCCTAATTAGTGGTTATGCAGAAGCCATGCGGGATTTGCCAGATGAAAACAATTCAGAGAATGCTCAAATCATCGTGGATGAAACACAACGACTCACGACCCTTGTTAATGATGTCATGGATATTTCGAAGCTTCAATCTGGCAATAATACGATTTGTCCGCAGCGTTACAATTTTACCTCCAGCATCCAGGAAACCGTCAACCGCATGAATAAGTTGATGGAAAAGGACGGTTACAACATTAGCTTTGAACCAGATCATGAATTAACTGTTAATGCTGATGAAACACGGATTTCCCAGGTGTTTTATAATCTATTGATAAATGCCATTAACTATACCGGATCCAATAAAAAAGTTATTGTCACCCAAAGTACTTATAAGAATCCTGAAGATGCTTTAAATGAGTGGGTTAAAATAGAAGTTGCCGATACCGGAGAAGGGATTAGCGCTGAAGATCTGCCCTACATTTGGGAACGTTATTATAAGGTAGATAAAACCCATAAACGGGCGGTCACAGGAACCGGTCTGGGCTTGTCCATTGTAAAATCTATCATCGACATGCATGGCGGCGATTATGGTGCTACCTCAAAAATAAATGAAGGCTCAGTTTTTTGGTTTTCCTTTAGAATTTAAAACCTTCTTTTTATGACTTGCCAATATCCTTATTATGCGTTGAGGCGGACACCCAATTTGGGTATCCGCCTCAACGTGCGTCATAAGATAAATTTTAGCAGCTCTAAATATATACTTTTTCGTTATTAATTTCAGTGTTTAATACAATACTTAAATTTCCGTTCCGGCATCGTAATTTATCAATGAATTCTTTTTGATTAATATCTTCCTTTAAACACAAAGTATAAACAATTTCAAATAGCGCACCGAAATCACAAGTTTTTACCCGTTGAACTTTGTAGCTCTGGGTATATTGCAGCAAGATATCATCAAAGCAATCCTGATAGTCCAGATCTTCCGGTATGGTAATTTTAAGCTGCATGTTGCGAGTTTTAGGTTTAGCATATTTTGTTGTGCTGAGAATAACCATGACGATACAAAGTATAATGGCAAATAGTACACCATAAGCGATGTAACCCATGCCACAGGCGAGCCCAACAGCCAGGGTGAAAAAGACATAGGAAATATCGATGGGATCGCCGGGGGCGCTTCGAAAACGAATCAGACTGAATGCTCCGGCTAAACTAAAAGCGCGGGCAATATTGTTGCCGACGAGCAAGATAATGATGGCAATGATCGCCGGGAGCATGATAAGTGTTATGGTGAAGCCGGGTGAATAACCGTCTTTCCCCTGGGTTTTAATATAAACCACACTGATAAACAAACCCATAATTAAGGACGTAAAGATAATTTTCAAAGTTGATCCTACGCTCAGAGTATCGGTAAGCGCTGATGCAAAAAGTATTTTTGACATAAATATTCTCCTTTAGTTGCTGATGCAGTATTTTAATTCGGTATTGTCGGAAATGGGCATGTTGATGATTTTGGCCAGGCTTTGTCTGCGGTATTCTTTATACGTGTTGCCATATTTTGAAAAGCTGGAGCTGTAAATTTTTAAGCTTGACAGCGCATGGGTGAGCCATACGGGAATCGCACCCAAAATCTTTATTTCCATAATATAACCGTCTTTAGGCAAAAGTTGATTTCCAAAGTCTCCCTCTTCTAAAGAAAGATTATTTTGACGGTTTTTGATGTTGCAATCGAAAGTTACCCGGAATTCCGGATCGTTTTTCCCAACAAAAGCAATGCGATCATAGCTGATATAGGCTTTGGGCTCAATGACGTGATGGTCTAAAAAATTATCAATTTCTTCAAGAACCAGGCGATTAATAGCGTTGGTTTCCAATGGGTATTCTCTTTTTGAGATGAAACGGTTGGCTTCATTCAGGGTCATGGTGGCCCGGCGTTTGCTGACAATTCCGCCTATTTTCTTTTTTAATTCCAGAAAGACCTTGTCATCGGGAGAAGATGGAATGGCGTAACTGCGAAGACGAAGTTTTTCTTTATAGTAGGGCTTCGAAAGGGAATGCCGTATAATATCGTAATTTTCAGTGTCAAAATAGATATTATAAATCGAGTAGCCATTATTCTTTAATGTGAAATCATCTGGCATCATTTCCGCTAAAAGTATGGGCATCAATTGTTTAAGTTGAAATTCATGTATCTGATATTTTTTTTCATAGCGTTTAAATGTTGTTGTGATCATTATGATCCTCCAAATATTTAAGTCTTTTAAGTAAATAATAAATTTTACATTCTACAATAAAAAGCGAAACCGCTTGAAATACTTCACTTATTCAAAATCCAGATAACTTCAATAAATATGATCAATTTATTACTTCACTATTTTCAGATAACACCTTAAACTTTATTTCATCATTTTTTAACGCAGCGATCAGCTATATTCTTACGTTAGCCCAGCCAAACGAGAATAAAAGCATCATCTTTTTGTCATAAGAAATAGATTCGTGTTTTTTTCCTTTTCCTCTGATAGTGACCGTTGTATTCTTCTGATCAGTCTTGATTTTCCCTGACTCCACTGATTTTGATTTAACTCTGTGAATTTGTCTAAAATCTGTGATGTAAACTTATTCGTGCATTTATTATACAATATTCACAAAAAAAACACAAATTTAACAAACACTTAACAAATTGCTCTTGTATACTAATACCTAAGACAGCCACAGAAAAACTCATAACCCGATTTTTTCTGTACTTCACAGGTAGTTACCAAGTTAGTGCAAGTGCTCGTTTGGATTTTTGCCTTTGTAAAAATAAAATATTTGGAGGCTCATGATGATTACAAAAACATTTAAACGCTATGAAAACAAATTTCAATTAAATGAATCTCAGTTTGAACAACTACTGCCCATTCTTTTAACAGAAATGGTACCGGATAGTTATACATCAAAAAATGACAGCTATTCGATCTATAATATCTATTTTGACACTGAAAATTACGATATTATACGGCATTCCCTTTCGAAGCCCTACTATAAAGAAAAACTTCGTCTCCGCAGCTATGCCATTCCAATTTCATCTGATGACAAGGTCTTTCTGGAATTAAAAAAGAAAATAGGCGGAATTGTCAGCAAACGTCGGGCCACCATGACCCTGAATGAAGCCAACCGTTTCATCTCAAAAAGAGAATACCCATTGGAAACCAACGCTATTAATCGCCTGGTTCTTGAAGAAATTGATAATTTTTTAGACCATCACATCATTGAACCCAAAGCCTATATCAGTTATGAACGCAGCGCCTATTTGGGGAAAAACGATCCGGAATTCCGGGTAACTTTTGATTATAATATAAAAAGCCGGCAAAACAATCTTTCTTTAGAAAAGGGAGACTTTGGAAATCAACTTTTGCCTAAAGACGGTTATATTATGGAAATAAAGATTTTGGGTGCGATTCCCGTATGGCTCACCCATGTGCTGTCAAGCTTAAAAATTTACAGCTCCAGCTTTTCAAAATACGGCAACGCGTATACAGAATACCGCAGACAAAGCCTGGCCAAAATCATCAACATGCCCATTTCCGACAATACCGAATTAAAATACTGCATCGGCAACTAAAGGAGAATATAATGTTAGAAACGCTTTTTGCATCAACGCTTACCGATACCCTAACTTTAAGCACAACTTTGAATGTCATCTTTGCTTCCTTAATCATGGGTTTATTTATCAGTATCGTTTACATTAAAACCCAGGGGAAAGACGGTTATTCACCCGGCTTCACCATAACACTGATTATGCTCCCGGCTATCATTGCCATTATTATCCTATTAGTTGGTAATAACATTGCCCGCGCTTTTAGTTTAGCCGGAGCATTCAGTCTGATTCGTTTTCGAAGCGCACCCGGCGATCCCATCGATATTTCCTATGTCTTTTTTACCCTGGCTGTTGGGCTCGCCTGCGGCATGGGTTACATCGCTTATGGCATAATCTTTGCCATCATACTTTGTACTCTCATGGTCATTCTCAGCACAACAAAATATGCTAAACCTAAAACTCGCAACATGCAGCTTAAAATTACCATACCGGAAGATCTGGACTATCAGGATTGCTTTGATGATATCTTGCTGCAATATACCCAGAGCTACAAAGTTCAACGGGTAAAAACTTGTGATTTCGGTGCGCTATTTGAAATTGTTTATACTTTGTGTTTAAAGGAAGATATTAATCAAAAAGAATTCATTGATAAATTACGATGCCGGAACGGAAATTTAAGTATTGTATTAAACACTGAAATCATTAACGAAAAGATTTACATTTAAAAATTCAGTTTTTGGATAAAAATTATTGTTGGTATTTTATCAGTATGTATAATATGGTACACTACCATCCCAACCGACATCATCACTGAATAAACAGCACCCCCTATGGCTACATTCAATTTCATAGAGGGTGCTGTTTTTCTATTTTATTAACAAAATTCAAACTGACATAAAAAAATCAATTCGGACATTCTTTTATTGGAACATCATTTATGCTTTTTTACCATAGGTTTTAATAATCTGTTCAGCAACTTTTCTCGGAGATATTCTCATATCCATTGCCTTTTTTTGAATATAACGATGGGCTTCATCCTCTGTCAAATTCAGATATTCCATCAGAAATAACTTCCCCCGAAAAACAATACTAAGATCATCTAATTTTGCTTTTAGCTCTCTATTCTGATTCTGCAACCGTTGGAACTTTTCCCGCGACTGACAGACAAAGCGTACATTTTGAACAAGCAATTGACGATTAAATGGCTTCGGTATAACAAAAGCCGTGGTATCAACGAGTTTTTCTTCGATACTATCTACTAAATCACTTTTCACAATGAGTATAACCCCAACCATGAATTTTTCTGAAATATCGATAGCAAAATCAGTGCCAAATTCATCACCTAAAGGGGTGTTCACAATCACTAGATCATACTCTATTTCCTGAAGCCGACGACGCCCCTCTCCAGCAGATGTTGCTGAATCAATTAATTGAAAATTCATTGGGCGTAAAACATCGGCAAGTACTCGGATTACGTCATCTTGTTTACATACTAACAATACACTGCTCAAACCTTCTTACCTCCTGCCCTTTTAGTTTAATTCGTTGATTTAATAAGTCGACAGGTAGCGATCAATTTCCCAGGGATGAACGGTTTTTATATAATCCATCCATTCAAGAGTTTTAAGCTCAATGTAATTCTTTGCCAAATTCTCACCTAAAATTGTTTTAATTAAGGGATCTGCTTTCATATCGGCAATGGCTTCTATTAAAGTAATTGGAAGTTCTTCAATACTCTCATTTATTTTGACGTCTTTTATGATTTCGTTCTCGCCCATTGCCAACTCATCCATAAGCGGCAATTTTTTTTCAATGCCTTCAAGACCTGCTTCTAAAATCAGGGCAAAGGTTAGATAGGGATTACACGTGGGATCAGGGCTTCTAAGTTCAAACCTAAAATAATTATCTGCCAAGGTCGGTATTCGAATGAGCGATGAGCGATTTCCAACACCCCAGCTAATAAGTTGGGGTGCTTCCTGACCTCCCGTCAGACGTTTATAACTGTTGACCAGTGGATTTGCTACTGCAGTTATCCCCTTAATATGAGCTAAAACACCAGCAATAAAATATTTGGCTTCCGCGGAAAGGACATTGTTTTTGTTTTCAAAAACACTCATTCCGTCTTTTTCCAATGAAATATGGATATGCATCCCACTTCCGGGTTCATCCACAAGTGGTTTAGGCAAGAATGACGCATGAATCCCATTTCGTTGCGCAACAGTTTTTACCACCGTTTTGAATGTCATAATATTATCCGCAGAAGAAAGCGCATCATCATATTTAAAATCTATTTCATGCTGACCCCGCCCTGCTTCATGCCGTGAACTTTCGATTTCAAAGCCCATATCTTCCAAGGTCAGACAAATCTCTCTTCGGGTATTTTCGCCACGATCATAGGGTGCCAAATCAAAATACCCAGCTTTATCGGTTGGTATGGTTGTGGGATCTCCATTTTCATCCTGTTTAAAAAGATAAAATTCGCATTCAGCACTGGTATTAAACTGAAAACCCTTTGCAGCTGCACGTTCCAGTGTTTCTTTTAATATCCGACGACTATCCGATTCAAAAATATCTCCATTAGGATATCGGATATCACAAATAATTCGTGCAACCTTGCCCTGTTGTGGCCTCCAGGGCAAAATTTGAATCGTACTGATATCTGGACATAATAGCAAATCCGAATAATTGGATTCGGAAAATCCTACTACCAATGATGCATCAAAGGGAATTCCACTGCTCAATGCACGTTCAATTTGCATCGGTGTAATTGCAATATTTCGATTCTGACCAAAAAGATCGCAAAATTGAAGTCTGATAAATTTGACATCATTATCCTCAATAAATTCCATCGCATCAATGGTTCTTTTCGCTAAGCTCATTTCATACCTCCATTTTTTAAATTATGTACCTAATTATTCTTATTCCGATGGGATCAGTAACGATTCCAGCTCTTATATATTTTCCAATTATAACATAAGCTTTATAAAGAAAAATAAAAAAGAACATACTAAATCAATCCCTCTGAAATTAAAATTTTTCAGGAGAACCAAACGCCATTGTTCTTTATAAATGTTCTTATTTAATTTTTTGTATACATTATACTTTTTCTATATTAAAACACATTTCTACTTGATATTCAATTTTTATTTTTATGATTCTGCATGATAAGGATTTCATCTTTTAAACTTATCTACACTATATAATTGGGATAATTGAGGAATCAGAAACGCTATATTAACCTTAATTTTTCCGTATCTTGATAACCTTTACATTTGAATTCTTAAAAATTTCTCTTTACAAAATATTTTTCATGATCTATAATAAACACAATTTAAAAAGTGGTGACTGCCACACAAATAAAATAGCAATGGTGCTTTTGGAGTGTTCGTATACGCTTCTGAGGGCACCTTTTTTACTTCACACCGGTTTTTATACCCTGTTTGTCTATTATGATACATGGGATTTATAATTCAAAATACAAATTTAGGAGGACACTCACGTGCCAGATGTTACACATGAAAATATAGCCGATATTTTTGGATCTAAAGTTTTTAATTCAGGTGTCATGCGAAAGCGCCTGCCAAAGCACATTTACGCTTCTCTTCTTAAAACAATGAAAGAGGATCTACCGCTGGAAGAAAATGTGGCTGAAGTTGTGGCCAACGCCATGAAAGATTGGGCGCTGGAATTGGGTGCCACCCATTTTACCCATTGGTTCCAGCCAATGACCGGTGTCACGGCTGAAAAACATGATGCCTTTATCAATCCCACCGAAGATGGCAAGGTGATTATGGAATTTTCGGGAAAAGAGCTGGTAAAGGGCGAACCGGATGCTTCATCATTTCCTTCCGGAGGCTTGCGGGCAACTTTTGAAGCTCGGGGTTACACCGCCTGGGACCCCACCTCCTACGCCTTCATTAAAGGTTCTACCCTTTGTATTCCAACCGTCTTCTGTTCTTATTCCGGTGAAATTCTGGATAAGAAAACGCCGCTGCTGCGTTCCATGGAAGTCCTGGATACCCACGCTGTTCGGATTCTTAAACTTTTTGGCAAAGACGATGTGAAAAAAGTAACCACCACCATCGGTGCTGAACAGGAATACTTTCTCATCGAACGCGACATGTTTAAAGAACGTAAGGACCTGATTCTCACCGGTCGGACTCTGTTTGGCGCAAAACCGCCCAAAGGCCAGGAAATGGAAACCCATTACTTCGGTCGTATTCGTGGCCGCGTAGCCGCTTACATGGCCGATCTCGACAAGGAATTATGGCGACTGGGCATTGCTTCCAAAACCCGTCACAACGAAGTTGCTCCTTCCCAGCATGAAATGGCGCCTATTTTCACCAATACAAACGTTGCTACGGATAATAACCAGCTGGTTATGGAATTCATGCAGCGGGTAGCCTATCGTCATGATCTGGCCTGTCTGCTTCATGAAAAACCCTTTGATTTTGTCAACGGTTCCGGAAAACACAACAACTTTTCGATGTCCACCGACACCGGCGAAAACCTGCTGACTCCCGGAGATGATCCGGTCAACAACAAACAATTCCTGCTTTTCCTCTGTGCCTGTGTTGAAGCCGTGAACAAATACAGTGAAATGCTTCGGATTACCGTTGCCAGCGCCGGCAATGATCACCGTTTGGGCGCAAATGAAGCCCCTCCGGCGATTGTTTCCATTTTCCTCGGCGAACAGCTGACCGCCGCCCTGAAGTCCATCGAAACCGGCAAACCGGTTACCGAAGCGAAAGACCTCGTGCTGGAAATGGGTGTCAGCACCCTGCCCAAACTGATCATGGATGCGACGGACCGTAACCGAACCTCACCATTTGCCTTCACCGGCAACAAATTTGAATTCCGGATGCTGGGTTCCAACCAGTCCATCGCCGGGCCGAACATTACCCTTAACACCATAGTCGCTGACGTTCTCTGCGACTATGCCGATGTTCTGGAAAAAGCCGATGATTTTGATACCGCCCTGGATGCCCTGCTGCAAAAATCCATCACGGAAAACAAACGGATTGTCTTCAACGGCAACAACTATTCTGAAGAATGGGTTGAAGAAGCCGCCCGCCGCGGCCTTCCCAACCTGAAAACAACACCGGAAGCTTTAGCTGAATATGCTTCCGAAAAAAATGTCAAACTGTTTGCCCGACACAATATTTACACTCCAACGGAAGTACAGTCCCGTTATGAGATTCATCTAGACGAATACAGCAAAACCATCAACATTGAAGCCCTGACCATGCTCAACATCGCCAAACGTGAAATTTCACCGGCTGTCGTCACTTACACCAAAGAGGTTTGCGACACCCTGCTGGCGAAAAAATCCTGTGGTGATTTCATTGATGTCTCAGCTGAATCAACCCTGGCCGAACGACTCTCCCAACTGTCCGGAAAATTCATCCGTTCCATTGACGACCTCGAAAAAATCCTGGCCGGTGCTCAGGACACCCCATCAGCTCAGGCTGAAGCCACCTATTACTGTGATCAGGTCATCCCCGCAATGGAAGAACTTCGCAAATTTGCGGATGAACTGGAAAGCCTTGTTGGCAAGAAATACTGGCCATACCCAAATTACGAAGATATTTTATTCTACATTTAATAACATCTGTTAAAAATTACTATATATCTTATCTTTTATTTTAGATAGCACCTCTTTTAACAGCCTTACGGATTAATCCGTAAGGCTGTTTTATTTGTATGCTGAACATTTCTTGTGGTTGCTATTTTTGTCTTCCTTATGTAAAATGGAACTATATTATTCAACGAAAAAGGAGAATATAAAGATGGGATTAAAAGATCTATTTAAAGACGTTACCGATCTGGCAAAAGATAGTATTGATTCAATACAGGCAGATTTAGCACTAAAAAAAGAAGAACAGGAACGTTTAAGAGCAGCTATGGAACTCCGGATTAAAATTTTTACCGATACCCTACTTGGTCAGCTTATGAATAATATCGACCCTCTGGCTCGTCCTTTCATTGATACCGGTGATGCTGCGCTTGTTGCTTTTACCGAAGATTTTTCCTTAAAACTCTTGTTGCCGGCAAACGGCTCATCGGCAACTAAAATTGATATGCACCCATACGAGGAAAATATCCTGAAAAACGTTCTGAAAACATTCACCAGCTACCATCCTCAGGAGAAATTCCTGTTTCAGTTCAAAGATTCACAAGGACAGATTATTCTTGTTACGACAGCTAATCTTTATTTTAAAATCGTTTTCCCTGAAAACGCTTCATTTTACAGCATCGGCTCAATCCCAAAAGAAAAACTAATCGACATCGGCATCAGCCGAGATGATCAGCAATTTCAGCTCCTTGTCAACAATGTACCGCTGATTAGCACGCCTGCTGCAGAAATCCAAAACTTTGATTATGTTACCTTGTCAGAATACCTCCGACGCATTAAGGCAAAGGATTTCGCCATTGATGAAGATCAGATCAGTGCTTTTATCTCATTAAAGCTTGACCCAACTACACTGGAAATCACAAACAAATTCATCGACAACAATGAAAAACTGGTCTATTTTGCCTGGGGGTTGGACAGCCTCAGCTCGAAGAAATTTATAATCTGTACAGATCATAAAATTATTTTGTATGATCGGGAATTGAATACCGACAAATGCTTTAACTATGATGAAATCACTTCGATTTCAACTCAGAAAAACACCGTATCTTTTTTAGACTTATCACTCACGCTGGGCATGAACCCGAACGATACCGAAATCCATACCGCCGACGGCGTTGAAACCATTCATATTCTCTACTCTCGGGAAGCTGAGCGCCTTATTCAGGTATACAATCATTACAAAAGCGAGGCTTCCCCAAGAACAACGCAAGCTAATTCCGATGTTCAGCCGGAGACTGCCGACGATCAGCAACCGAGCATCCCTCTAAAAGATCCCATCGCAATGATCGAAAAATTGGCAGTTTTAAAAGAAAAGGGAATGATTACTGAAGAAGAATTTAATCAGAAAAAGAAAGACTTGCTCGAAAAATTATAAACAATCATTAATTTTACTCTCAAAAACAAATAACCGAGGTCATGAAACCGCGGTTATTTGTTTTTTGTTATCTAATTTTATTTTTCAATGTCTTCTATACTATTTTCAGGAACTGAGTTTTTTTTATTATTTATCGCTATTATTGTTTCTTTTTTAAAAGCTTCTTCCGCTTGCATCAGTGGATCCTGGCGAACCATTTTAATGGTCGAATAACACATGACAAACATAATAAAAATAAATGGGAACACGGCAACAATAGCGACGGTTTGTACCGCATGCAGTCCCCCCATAATAATGAGGATCCCTGCGGAAAACGCCAACGCTACACCCCATAAAAGCTTTAGACTGGTTCTAGGTGAATCATTTCCTCCGCTGGAGAGCATTCCCAAGACAATAGTAGCAGAATCGGTGGAAACAACAAAAAATGTAAACACGACAAAAAGAATAATTAGTGTTGTGACTTGACTTAAAGGAAATTGATGGAAAAGCACAAATATACCACTGGCAACATCAGATGTAATGGCTGTTTCAATCAGTCCCTTTGTCTCAGTGCCAAGTTCAAAATGCAGTGCTGTCGAACCAAACACATCAAAAAATACCATATCAAATATAGCCGGTACAACGATGCCTGCAAAAACGAATTCCTTAATCGTTCTGCCTTTGGAAATTTTTGCAATGAACATTCCCACAAAAGGTGCCCATGAAATCCACCATGCCCAATAAAAGATGGTCCAGCTGTTTAACCAACCTCCCTGCTCTACCGGATCAGTCCATGTGCTCATCCTGATAAAATTCTGTACATACAATCCTGATGCGTTGACAAAGTTATCTAAAATGTATTTTGTAGGTCCAATTGAAAATAAAAACAATAATAATCCCAAACAGGCAATCATACTGATGTCCGAACCGATTTTTATTCCTTTGTCAATCGGTAAGCATGCCGATGCCAGATAGGCTGCCGCTACTATAATGAGAATGATAATATAGGCTTCATTATTCATTGTAATTCCATAATTAAATGAGAGTCCCGCACCCAACTCCATTGTCCCTAATCCAACTGTTGTTGACACCCCAAAAAAAGTGATACATAAGGCTACAATATCAATAAATTTACCGATTGGGCCATAAATTTGATCACCTAAAATTGGATAAAAACACGAACTGACAAGAGCTGGCAATCCTTTTCTGAAAATCACAAGACCCATAGGAATTCCCACAACAACATAGATTGCCCAAGGACTTATTCCCCAATGCAGAAATGAAATTGCCATCGACCATTCGGCTGCCTGGGTACTTCCAGAAGCACCTGCATATGCCGGACCACTCAGAAAATGAGAGACCGTTTCAGCCACAGACCAGTAAATGAGTCCGACCCCCATACCAGCTCCAAACAACATGGAAAACCATGAAAAATTTGAAAATTCTGGCTTATCATCATCTTTACCAAATTTAATTTTACCGTATTTACTCAAGGCCAGGACAAAACAAAAAATAACAAAAAAGAGCACCCCTGCTTCATACATCCAACCCCAGTTCGAAACTGTTGCTGAAAGAACCTGCCCCAGCACTACCGATAACGAATTATTATCCAATGCTCCCCAAAGAATAAATCCAAAACAGATTATTGCAGAAATAATGAATACGACTGAATCTAAATGACCAAAAATCCCCCAATTGTTAGTAACCGCAGCTCTGTCTCTGGGGATAAAATCGCCTGTTTTATTATTTCTGCTTTTCATAATAATTCTCCTCCCAGGATCAATTTTCCTTTTCCATCATGCCCAATTAAAACGTTTGCACAAACATGAAGAATCATATCTTCACCTTCTTTACTGTTGTTAATGATCAGTATTTATTATATATTTAGTTTTTTAGGCTTGTCTATCACCATTTCGTTTTCAATTTTTTAATGAGTTAGCGCCAAAATATGCTTTGTGAACTTTTGGCGCTAATCTCTTGATTATTTTTTTATTATATCATACCGGATTGGAAGACACTGATTAGCCTAACAACTTTTTACATAATAGTACCGCTTCATCTGCTGTTTCTGCCCAGCCATCTGCTCCAATCTCTGCTCCCCATTTAGCACTTGTAGGACCTCCGCCAATGATTACTTTGTATTGATCTCTGATATTTTGTTCAACCAGATATTCAATCAGTACTTTTTGAGATTTCATAGTTGTTGTTAGCAGTGAACTCGCTGCTAATATTTTAGCACCAACTTCATCGGCCTTTTTTACAAAATCTTCTGGTTTTTGATCGATACCAATATCATAAACTTTAAAACCAGCTGAAGTTAAAAGAGCACCGACAATATTTTTTCCAATATCATGAATGTCACCGGCCACGGTGCCAAGAACAATTTTCCCCTTATCTTCATAAGATCCTTCACCTTCGCCTGCCGCTAATACTTCTTCAAGTACATCCATTCCAGCTTTCATAGCATCGGCTGCCATCATAACATCTGGTAAGAAGGCCTCACCACTGGTCCAGCTTGCTCCGACTTCTTCAATTCCCTTGATAAACCCAAGTTGAACCGCTTGAACCGGATCGATTTTCTCAGCTATTACCTTTTCTGCCAACTCAACTGCTAAATCCTCATCTCCATCAACGATTGCATCTTTAATTTCTTCAAAAATTGTGTTCATTTTATTCTCCTTCTATTATATTATTTTTATTATTTGTTTAGTAATTCTTTTGCTCGCTTTTCAATGAATGATTCGATTTTTTCTTTAACAACCGGATCTAATGCTGGTGGCACATAGCTGGCAAGCACTTCCTGCCATTTTATTTTTGCCCGTTGGTTTGTATCCAGGCTCTCTTTTGACCATCCGTCGAAAGATTGTCGATCACTTAATTCTGGTCTGTAGAATTCCAGTTTAAAGTTTTTTCGGGTGTGTTTTTGAGTTAAAAAATGTCCGCCTGGTCCAACTTTTTCAATTACGTCAAACGCCATTTTTTCATCACTTTCACAATCAAAACCTTTGAGGTATCTCAAAATCATTCCTGAAATTTCGTCGTCAACCATAAATTTTTCATATGACATGGCCATGTAGTACTGAAGAATTCCAGCTGTATGCATAACGAAATGAACACCAGTGGTGCTGGTCGCAAAGAGCACCATCATGGACTCATAACCAGCCTGCGCATCAACTGTTTTGGAATCGGTTAAGCCCCCGCCGCCTCGGCATGGGACACCATAGAACCGTGCGAATTGAGCACTTGCTGATGTAAATAAAGCATTTTCAGGATTTCCGATTGACAATGAACCGGTTGACATATCCGTAACTGCCGATGTTGATCCATAAACAACCGGTGTCCCTGGGTTAATACACTGAGCAAGTGTAATGCCTGCCAATACTTCAGCATTCTGTAATGATAATGCTCCTGCCATGGTTGCCGGACCGGTTGAACCCGACATTACCAATGAGGCAATGACCATTGCCTGGCCAGTTTCAGCATAAGCCATTAATCCGCCGAGCATACGATCATCATATTTAAGTGGTGTAACCGAATTAATTAAACAGATTAAAGCTGGTTTTTCTTTGATTACATCCATTCCACCATGAAGCAACGCTGCCATTTCAATAGAATCTTTTGCATATTCATATCCTGAAGAGCTTCCCATAAAGCATTTGTCCGAGTTGACAATATGACTGTAAGCCATCTCCAAATGACGAATCTCATCGCGGACGTCTGTTGGTTCTACCACGGTTCCACCAGTCATATGCATATATTTGCTGGCGCCAGCCAATTTGACAAAATTGTCATAGTCTTCCATGGTTGCATCTCTTTTTACGCCATCTGCCTCATAAATAAATGGGGCCCCATAACCTGGCATATAGATAATATTTTCACCACCACAGACCAAATTATGTTCAGGATTACGCGCATGCAATGTAAATTGCGCGGGCGCTTTTGCCACCATCTCTTTTACAAAATCAGGATCAAAATAGACACGATGTCCTTCGACTCGTTGCCCCTGTTTTTTTAAAACTTCAATAGCTGGATCATAGGAAAATTCAACACCAATTTCCTTGAGAATTCTCATACTGTTTTCATGAATCTTGTTAAGTTGTTCATCCGTCAAAATATCAAATTTTGGTAACATGATAAAATACCTCTTCTTCTTAAAATTTTATTCTTTTATGTCTACAGCCGTCTGGCTGCTGCCAACATCTTTTAGTTCATTATTCTTTAGTAATAATTGACTTTCCGTATAATCCGCTTTCAGCGCTTTATAAATGCTAAAACACATAACTATCATAATTAACATATACGGAAATGCCGCTACAATCGAAGCTGTCTGCAAAGCCTTTAAAGCAGAGGTTCCACCGACAAGGATTAACATAATGGTAATTAAACCCTGGGCAATACCCCAGCCGGCTCTTAATTTCTTGTCTGGATCCATGTCTCCACCCGAAGTCAGCATGGCTAAGACATAGGTCGCAGAATTCGCAGCCCCAACAAAACAAACAACGATTAGCAGGATCGCTAATATGGATGTAATTCCATATAAAGGAAGCTGTTGTAAAAGTGCATAAAGGGCTGTGGTATAATCTGCTCCAACTGCTGCTTCAATCGCTCCACCGGAGATTGCGTTTAAATTAAATGCCGCCCCGCCATAAATGGCAATCCATATGAGTGAAAATCCCGAGGGTAATAACGATACTGCCAAAATAAACTCTCTGATTGTTCGGCCTTTTGAGACCCGTGCGACAAACTGCCCAACAAATGGAGCCCAGGCAATCCACCAGGCCCAGTAAAAGATGGTCCAGCCATTTAACCATTCGACATTTCCCATCCAGAAGGTTTGCCCGACAAGATTTTGGAGATACGAACCTAATGTATTGGTAAAGTTATTTAAGATAAATACACTACCGCCGAAAACAAAAATGAATACCATAAATGCGACCGACAGCCAAATTTTTAAATTCGCTGCTGCCTGCATGGCTTTATGCAGTCCAGAAACAGTTGCCAGAGTGAAAATAACAGTGATCACTGCAATAATGATCGAGACTGTCATAGGTGTTGATTTTATTCCCCAAATATATTCCAGGCCAGTAGCAATTTGAGTTGATCCCAGACCCAGACTTGTGGCAACACCGAAAATCGTAGCAAAAACAGCCAGTATATCGATTGTTTTCCCAATTGGGCCATGTATTTTTTCACCAATTAATGGATAAAATGCAGAACTGATTAGGAATGGCAAATCTTTTCTAAATTGAAAATAGGCAAGTCCTAAACCGCCAATGGCAAAGATCACCCATGGATGAAGCCCCCAATGAAAAAAGGTAGTCCGCATGGCCAATTCCATTGCTGCCTGTGTTCCCCCTTCTCCTATTTGTGGAGTGAGATAATGCATGATGGGTTCGGATACCGACCAGAATACTAATCCAATCCCCATTCCTCCGCCAAATAGCATTGAAAACCACTGGAAATTAGTAAATTCAGGTTTGTCATCATCCTTGCCTAAGATAATTTTTCCAAAGGGACTGATGGCGACTCCTATAGCAAATACAATAAACAAACCAACTGCCAACAAATATAACCAGCCAAAAGTTGTTGTAATCAATGAATTCAACAGATTAAATACCGTTGTTGTACCTTCAGTAAAAAGCATACTAGCCAATACAAAAACTATCGCTATTCCAGCTGAAACGTACAAAACGGTTCGATTCTTTGCTTGTTTTTCTTGCATTTTAGTTAATCCTCCTTCTGTTTTAGAATTGGTTCGAATTTTTTTAGAATATTTTCATAAGTGGGGTGTTTAAGGTTCCTAGTTTTGTGCCGGTTATTTTATTACAATAAGCCATCATGGCATCTGTTGTCGCAACTGCCTGATATACCCATGCGGCATTAGCCATTGGCCCATATAATATAAAGTCCGCCCCGTGGGTAAGTGGAAAAGTAAATACTGATGCGCCAGCTGCTTCAAAGTATGGGCTTCCTTTGGCTCTCATTTTTTTCCACAAATACAATGCATTCGATGATGCGCATCCACCAGGATAGCCATATTGTTCTTTAATATCCCGAATCGCCATTGCTGTCCAGCTACTGCTGGCTACATCCAGAACACCCGGATCGATAAGAAATTGTTCAACTCCGGCTCTTTTTGCTTTGGTCAATAAACCTTCATTTTTTTCATCCCCTATTAAAAGTTTAACGCGTTTGGCCGGTTGCAAATGTTTTTTACTGAATGCCAGCACAATTGCGGTTTTAACTCCGCACTCTTTCATCACTTCCAGTTCATGATCTGAACAGCTTTCTTCCAATGAATTATAGATAATCCGACTCATTGCTTCCGAATCATTGGCAAAATGTTTCAGTGTTTCGATTCTTACCTCTGGACTTGGACTGTCAAGCAGTATTGGTGTTGAGGTATTCTTTAGCACAAATTCCACATGTTTGGTTAATGCAATTTCCGTGTCTCCAAGTACATCGACAATTCTTGGATTGCCAGTTTCTTCCGATAATTCCGCTTCTCTGTCTAATAATTCCTTAGCCGCCACTTCATCGAAGATTCCTTTTTCAGAATCTTTGGAAATTTTATGGCCCCGATAAAATATGCTGCCAATTAATACCGTCGGATATTCTCCGGGCTGTCCCCCTATTTTTGTTCCATTGATGTCATAAACAAATTGATCTGCAGTAAATCTAAACATTTTTTCGCTCCTTCATTAATTAATATAATTGCGTACTTTTTATTTTCCAACAAACAGCAAAATGATTACAATCTTTCTTTGTTTACTCCTTTCATTTTTTCTTATATGGATCTTCTGTCAGTTATTGATGTTATGTATCGCAAAAACCGTGCCAACCAACTTCATTCTTCATTACTGGTTTTACCGCCAATTTCAAAGCTTCCTAACCATACATATTTACCAATTATGAAAAACAGCCTCGTAATTTACCATTTTTAACAATCCATTATGTTTTGTGGCCTTTCGCGGCAAAGTTTTTTGATTTATTCCAGAATATAGATTATAATTAAATTAGTTGAATCATAAAAAATGTAAAATATTGAAGCTTAAATGCGAAAGTGCTTACAATTAATTGTAGGAAAAGGAAAAGACAATGCGAAATTACTTTGAACACAGTCAGGAATATCTGGATTATTTGCAAACGCTTCCAAACGAATTTTTTCTAGAAATATTAGAAAATTGTTTTTTTGAAATAACCGTTACCGATAAAAATGGAAATGTATTATACGCCAATCCTGCGTGCCTTCAGTATCATGGTATTTCCCCTGAAAAGATGTGGAAGCTTAATTTTTTAACATCTTTTCAGGGTCTGTGGACGCCTCCTTCAACAGCTGCCGCCATCGAAAAGAAACGAACAATTATTTCAAGACAGCGTTCACTGTTACCTGATGAAGAACACATTACCATTACCACCCCTTTATATAATAATGAAAATGAATTGATTATGCTTGTCTATAACACGCTTAAACGAGAATCTTTTGTGGAATTTGATTTGGATTATCTAAACCCTGAAAAAGAAAGTATTGTAGAAACAGAAGCAAAAGAAAAAAGAAGAGATAAAGGCGAAAAAAACAAAGCCAGCAATAATATCGTCGGTCGTAGCTATATTCTTTACCAAACGCTTCACAAATTAAAAAAAGCATCAAAATCTGATATTCCGATCCTTCTTTTGGGAGAAAGCGGAGTTGGGAAAAGTCTGATTGCCAAGTTCATTCATGATTGCAGTCCTCGAAAAGGAAGCCCTTTTATATCAATTAACTGCGCTTCCATTCCCGATAATCTCATTGAAAGCGAACTTTTCGGTTATGTCCCCTATGCTTTTACCGGAGCCAGTCCCAAAGGCAAAAAGGGTTTGGTAGAAATGGCAAACAATGGCACCTTGTTTTTAGATGAAATCGGCGAATTATTACCGAACATACAAGTTAAGCTTTTGGATTTTTTGGAAAATCAACGCTTTACTTCCGTCGGAGGATTGGAATCAAAAACCGTCAACACACGAATTATCACCGCTACTAATAAAAATTTGGCTGAGTTGGTAGAAAAAGAAAAGTTTCGGGAAGATTTATACTGGCGAATTAACGGCATCACTCAAACCATTCCCTCTCTCCGAGAACGCAGGGATGATATTTTCCCTATTGCTCAATATTATCTGAAGGAATATAATAAAAAATACAATCAAAATAAAGTATTTTCGAATCAGGTTATTGAATCCCTGATTCAATTTAACTGGCCTGGAAATGTAAGACAACTTAAAAATGCCGTGGAACAAATGGCTGTTATGAGTCTGGGAAGTGTTATTGGAATGGATAAGTTGCCTGAACAGCTGGCAGCATTTTTCGATAACAAAGATCACCAAAAGCGAAAATTAATTTTTGATGATCTTGTTGAAAATTTCAAACGAAATGTTATCGAGGATTATTATGAAATTTATGACGGCAATATCAACGAGATGGCTGATGCCCTTGGATTAAGTCAAACAACGTCCTATCGCCTCGTAAATAAGTACATTAAAAAATAGTAAAAAAAGACAAATCGGTTAGGAAAGCAAGCGCTCCTTAACAGATTTGTCTTTATTAAATTTAAGATATTGTCCACCTTATAATGATATGCTGTCGATATCTTCCAAAGTCAAAACGAACGGTCTTTCATCCAGAATGATTTTTTATCCCAGCTATAGACAATTTCAGCTTTGATCTTAGTAAAATAGCCTTCAATCAGTTTGTTCAAGTCATCCAGATCTGCAAAGCTGTTATCCGGTTTCAGTGATTCAATCCACATACTTTGCCCACCGCAGGCATCGCTTAAATGAACTTTATAATCAAGTTTATTTTCTTTAACCCTTTTGTTTAATTCAATGATCTCATTCCATGTAATAACCATTTTCAAACCCTTCTTTCTTAAATGATTTGTTAGTTACAATACTATGTTAATTCTCTAAAGATGTCAAATCATCTCGAAATTTTTCGATAGTAATAACCATTCCCGATTTTTAAAAAATTATTCCATGGAAATCAGCAATTGCCAGCTACTGAAAATATTTTCTATATTGAATTTATTAGAATCAAGCATAAAATTAGAATGTAAACGGTTTTATTTGCCTATTAACAGGAGGACTAATCTATGCGTGATAAAATTATTAGTGGCTGCAACCACTTCAGCATTACGGTTGGAGATATTGACCGTTCGGTTAAATTCTACACCGAAGTCTTGGAAATGACTTTTGAAAACATTCGTTATAATGTCGACTTGGCCTACATTAGAAAAGTTACCGGTTATCCTGACGGTATTCTTAATGTGGCTTTTGTATCCTGTCCCGGTTTACGACTGGAGCTCATCCAGTATGTTGAACCGAAGGGTGTCGTGCTGGATGTCAGTCCGCATAATATCTGCAGCAGTCATATTTGCTTTGCTACAACAGACATTGTTAAAGCTTATCAACGATGTAAAGATAATAATATTCCCACCAGAAATGAACCTACCTATATTGATAATGGACCAAGCACCGGCGCTTATGCTTTCTATTTACTTGATCCTGATCATTACAATATTGAATTATTTCAACCAGCTGCCAAATAACAGGTATTCTCTTTAGATTAATTAAATTATTAGGAGGAATAAAGATGGTAAAGTATGTTGTAGGTATTGATGCCGGAACGACCGGTTCTACCGTAATGATTTTTGACCTTGAAGGTAATCTTATCGGCACTGGTTACAGAGAATATTCATGTAAATATCCTCATCCTGGTTGGGTTGAACAAGATATTAATGATCTGTGGGCCGGTATTTGCGAAGCTGCTAAGGAAGTATTAATTAAAACAGAAGTAGATCCTAAAGAAATCGGTTCTTTAGGAATATCCAGCCAGCGTGGAACTTTTGTACCTATTGACAAAGACTGGGTCCCCTTGTGTGATTCAATTGTTTGGTCAGACGGACGTGCCAATGAAGAAGTTAAATGGATTGAAGAACATGTTGGACGTGATCATTATCATGAAGTGAGCGGCGATCCGCTTTCAGGTATGTGGGCTTATGCTAAATATAAATGGGTTAAAGACAAACGGCCTGATCTTTATAAAAAAGCATGGAAATTTGTGAACGGTCAGGAATGGCTGCTGCACAATTTGGGTTCAGAGGAATTGTTTACGGATCCGTCGTCACTGGCGCTAAACGGCATGCTGGACGTGAAAACCCTGGATTGGTCAGACGAATTATTAAACGCGATCGGAATTGATAAAGATAAACTTCCTCCGGTAAAAACATCGATGACACAGGTTGGCGTTATTTCCAAGAAAGCTTCCGAATTAACCGGATTTGCTGAAGGCATGCCCATCTGCTGTGGCGGTGGCGACCAACAGTGCGCAGCAATTGGCTCTGGAGTTATTCGAGAAGGTTTAGCGGAAATCACAATCGGGACAGCCGCTGTTATGGTCGCTCATGTAGACAGCCCCAAACCGGATGTCAATCACACCGTTTTGTTTGGAGGTCATGCGATGCCCAACAAATGGGATATGGAGGCATTGACCTTTGCTGCCGGTGTTACTTTACGTTGGTGGCGTGATACCTATGGTCAACCCGAAAAAGAAGCTGCAAAAGCTTTGGGACTGGATCCCTATGATCTCATTACACTTGAAGCAGAAAACGCACCGGTCGGGTGTAAAGGATATCTGTTCATGCCCTTTTTCAACAGTCAGGTTTCACCCTACTATCATGATAATGCCACCGGCGGTTCGTTGGGATTGACTCTTGCCCATGACCGTGGAACGATGGCTCGCGGTGTTATGGAAGGTGTTATTTACGAACTACGAATGAGCGTGGAAGCGATGGAAAATGTCTTAGGTCGACCTTTTGAAGCCATTCGATTGTCAGGAGGTGGCGCAAAATCAAAACTGTGGTGCCAAATGCAGGCAGATGTTTATGGACGTCCTGTTGAAAAGCTTAACGTGTCTGATTGTACAACATTAGGCGCTGCCATATTGGGAGCTGCAGGAGCTGGCGTGTTTGACAACATTGAAGAAGCGGTAGATAAAATGGTTCACACTTTTGGTATTATTGAACCAAATATGGAAAATCATAAAATATACACGGATATGTACAATATTTTCAAAGATACCTTCCTGGCCTTGAAAGATGCCGACATTTACAATAAATTGGCAGCTGTATCAACGAAATACTGGGGCTAAATCCAACATCTTAAATGAAATATCAAGAAGGAAGGCTGTTATAATGATTAATATAAGTCTAAAAGATAAAGTTGTCATTGTCACTGGCGCTGCCAGAGGAATCGGACGCGCTATTGCCTTAAAAATGGCTGAGGCAGAGTGTAAGGGACTGGTTGTTAATGACTTGAAAATTGACGACCATGCAAAGTCACTGAAAAAAGAAGCTGAAGCTTATGGCGCGGAAGTCCTTTTAATTGCAGGAGACATGAGCAATGAAGAAGATGTCAAAAAAATGATCAATGCCGCTGTGGATAAATGGGGACGATTGGATGTGATGGTGAATAACGCCGGCATATCCAAATCAAACGACCTGTTCGGAACATCTGTAAGCGACTGGAATCTCGTTATCAATATCAATATGCGATCGGCATTTTTGGGAACAAAATATGCGGCGGCCTATATGAAAGATCATGGTGGCGGTGCGATCGTCAATATGGGGTCAATTGCCGGCATAACCGGTGGAAATACGAGTCCAGATTACGGTGCTTCCAAAGCCGGGATCATCGCTCTGACAAAATATGCTGCTAAATTTTTGGCACCCTACGGCATCCGGGTCAATGCCCTTGCCCCCGGAACCATCTATACCGACATGATCAAACGTAATTTTGAAAATCTCACGGATGAAGCACGGGAGAAGCGCCTGTCGGCCATTCCCATGGGAAGAATGGGCGATCCGAATGAAGTCGCCACGGCTGCACTGTTTTTTGCTTCCGACCTTTCAAGCTTTATCACTGGTGATTCGCTGATGATTACCGGCGGGAGAAACACCTGAACCGATGCTAACCTTCCTGAGTCTGAGTTCTAAAAATCCAAAGGCGTATTCATGGATGATACCGCATTCAGACTCAATCAATTGATAAAAATTGCTACGGAACACTGGACAAAATGGCAAGCGAAAAATGACAAACCAAGATTGACCCAATGATGATGTTTCAAGATAAAACAGGCTCCCCCTGTTGCCTTGATATGCATAACCAGATAATCATTGGAATCAAGTGGTTTGTCTTTTTCTGTTATTTTGAATATGATCCATGCTTTCCATCCATATTATCCACTATTTTTTCTGTCTAAAATTCGGGGCGTACTCAACCGCCAGACGAATGGCTTCAATCATGCTCACCGGACTGGCAATGCCTTTTCCGGCGATATCCAGAGCTGTTCCATGATCCACCGATGTCCGTAATATCGGCATGCCGATGGTGAGTGAGATGGTCCGTTCAAAATCAACCATTTTAGTCGCAATATGTCCCTGATCATGATACAAAGACAGCACTGCATCGTAAGCACCCTTCAGCGCAAAATGAAAGACGCTGTCCGCACCAATAGGTCCGTCGATAGCAATCCCCTTCGCTCTTGCAGCTTCAACTGCCGGCATCACCGCATCAACTTCTTCCCGTCCAAACAAGCCATGCTCTCCGCTGTGGGGATTAAGCCCGGCTATTGCAATATGGGGATTTTTGATGCCTAAGATTTTCAGTGCATCAACGCACTGATCAATAAAAACCGCCAAATTATCTTGTGTTACCAGATCACAGGCATCTTTTAATGACACATGCCGACTAAAAAAGAAGACTCTCAGATTAAGCACCTGAAACATGGTTAACGGATTCTCGGTTTTTGTCAATGCGCCAATTATTTCAGTATGCCCGATATAAGGCACTTTTGCGGCTTTCAATGATTCCTTGTTAATCGGTGTGGTCGCCAGTACATCCGCCTTTTTTTCCAGGCATAACTGAGTTGCCTTTACGATATATGCATAGGCCGCCTGACCGGTCATCCCCTGCACTTCACCGATTTTTAACTGATCCATTGAAATATTCTCAAGATCAATCAGATTCAGAATCCCCGGTTCGTATTTTCCGTCAACAGGATCCTTTACAACATTGATACTCAACTTAAGATTGCAAAAATCAAGTGCCTGCTGCAATACATTCTTATCGCCGACAATGATGCATCTGGCTTTTTCCTGAACCAGTGGCTCGGCTAACGCCTTGACGACAATTTCCGGGCCAACTCCGGCGGCATCCCCCATGGGTATCGCAACAATAGGTTTCATATATTTCTCTCCTCACCGTTATTCATAGATCCTTGCGTAACTCATAAAACGCAAACAAAATTTGCTTTGCTGTCGGTTTCCGCAACCAGTTGTGTAACGTGTAGGCGAACAGTCGATAGACTGTCCGCCGTACAGTGTAACAATTGGTTCGCGCAAACCGGCAGCGAAGCTCACAAGCGTTTTGTCAACGTCAAACATCATAATAATCGTTCCAGACAGGGAAATGGATGGATACCCTTGTTCCCTTTTCATAATCAGAAGAAATGGCAATGTGATGACCCAGCTTGCGGGCAATCTTCTGGCTCAGGTAAAGTCCAAAACCCGTGGCAGTCTCAAATTTTCGGCCATTGTTGCCAGTGAAATTTTTATCAAAAACACGCCGGATATCCTCTGCTTTGATACCGGGCCCCTGATCCGCAATGATCAGAACCGTTTCAGCATTATGTTGTTCTGCATAAATACTGATTTTTCCATTTGGGTTTGAATATTTAACGGCATTGTCGACGATTTGCTTGACGATAAAGCCCAGCCATTTTTCATCGGTGTCAATTTGAAAATCAAGGTTATCCAACTGCAAATTCAGATTTTTATTCGTAATGCTCGCATATTCCCGTTTGATGCATTCCTTGACAACTTTATCCAGACTGATGCTGTTGATCAGATAATCTTTCGCAAAATCATCCGCTCTGGAATAAAACAATGTCATCTGTACAAAGTCTTCAATTTTATCGATCTCATCCTCAATACTATACAGAACTTCCTCTGATGGATCATTTAAACTGTTTTCGATGATTAGCTTGGACGCTGCAATCGGCGTTTTTATTTCATGTACCCACATGGTAATAAACTCCGTATTTTCGATGCTTTTTGACTGGTGTTCACTTAGCTTTCTATTGATCCCCCGATATTGTTTCTGCAGGAGTTCATGGTAGATCCGTTGTTCCGAACTTGCCGGTGCTGGAAGCGAATTCACCCAGTCGAGGCCCTCGGTCTCCGATATTCTTTTGAGTTTTTCATAATAGCTCTTCTGGTACAGAAAGCCGATGATCAGATAGATGAGAAACAGAAAAAAAGATACTTCAATTACATACAACCCGTTGGACCGGCTAAACGAAACCGCTTCACCAAGGGATATCACAACCCCGGCGAAAACAAACATCGTCATGTATAGCATGATCAGAAACTTTTTATCCAATAAATAATCTTTGAGCGTCATATCATATAACCCAGATTCTTTTTTGTTTCGATGACGTTTTCAAGGCCAAGATCCCTGAGCTTTTTTCTTAAACGCGTGATATTCACGGTTAGGGTATTGTCATCAATAAAACTGGCATCTTTCCAAAGACTGCGCATAATTCTTTCCCGACTGACTGGTTTCCCCCGATTTTTGAGCAACAGAGCCAGTATCTGGGCTTCATTTTTTGTGAGTTTCATGCTGTTTTCATTAACGGACACCACCCCGCTGCTCCTGTTAAAAATCAATCCTTCATGAGCAATAATATCCATTTCGGTATTATCATAGGAATAGGTTCGTCTCAAAAGCCCGGCGACCTTGGCCAGCAGAATATCAATTGAAAACGGCTTAACAATAAAATCGTCACCGCCCATATTGGTTGCAATGATGATATCCATATCTGTGCTTTTAGATGAAACAAAAATAATCGGCACCTTTGAAAATAGCCTGATTTTACCACACCAGTCATACCCGTCATAAAAGGGCAGAATGATATCCAGCAACACCAGATCCGGCTTGAACGCGATAAATTCAGGCAATATATCGGAGAACTCCGTCACTGCTGCGGCATCATATCCGGCTTTCGACAGGTTTTCCACCATAATGCCGGCGATTTTCGCCTCATCCTCAATCACCAATAGTTTAAACAATAAAAATCACCCTTCCCTCTAAAGGTTGACGGTAAAATCGTCCTTTTTCTCGTTACATTATACTTTATCCCGGGCCATATTTAAAAATTATTTTTCCCGGCCCCAGGCAATGCGCATGTAGCTATTGACCGACAAAAGATAAAAAAAGCAGTAGATGATAATGTAGATCCCCACAATAATGCCGGCGTTGATCATAGTCGGCATCTCTTTTCCCGCCAGATCCATCGTTCGGTTATAGGTCAATAAAGCAAAGGTAGAATGCAACAGCCCAACGGTTAACGACAATCCAAACACGATGGCTAATTGTTTGACAATGGATTTTTTTATCTCAGCTCTGCTCATCCCGATTTTTTTGAGTATATCATATCGGTTCACTTCCTCCTGAGCCTCAATAATTTGTTTATAATACATAATGCTGCCGGAAGCAAGCAAGAACAAGATGCCGATAAACAATCCGATAAATACATAGGCTCCATACAATGAAAAGATTGATTTATAGACCCCAATATAACTCAGATTGGCGATGCCAAAGGTACTGCTGGTCCTGGTATTCTCCGGAACAATTTTATTTAATGCCACCACCGTATTTTCCGATCCCGCCGGATTATCAAACATAATCCCGGTAAATTTCACCACATCGTCTGCTCCGGCCTGCTCCCGATAGTTATTATAGGTCGCATCACTTAATACCAGCGTTGGTTTTAAATACAAATCCAAAATGCCAATGTATTTATGCAACGATACCCCGACTATCGAGTAAGTGTCTGTCACATTTGAAAATTCCAGATTCATTGGACTTCCCGTTAAATTTTCACAGTAATCTTTTTTTGTATTGCCATCAATAAAATAACCTTCACCATCTTTTAAATCCATATTGAAATCTGTTTTTATATTCTGAAAAGCACCGGTTTCAACTTCTGTATCCTTAATGATTGAACGATAGGTACTTTGAGACATAATAAACCCATCAACCGTCATTCCCGGGTTGTTCTCTGTTTCAATTGAATAATCATCATTCTGAAGCTGGGTTTTTATGATTTCAAACTGATCGGTGGCTGTCACCTTAACTTCTCCGGTCTGTTTTATCACTTCAAGCATCTCATTAAACTGCTGATCATCAATATTTTTACTCATATATGAAAATGGCGAGTAATAAGGCACCAGATCACCTAAGGCCCGGTACATGGAGAAGGTCGCGCTCATCATCGTGATGGTAATGGCACAGGCAATGGCAATAATGCTCAGCATTTTAGAATTGGCTTTAATCCGATAGACAATCTGAGAAATGCTGATAATATTTTCCGCTTTGTAATAGAAGGCTTTGTTTTTTTTCAGCGCCAACATGGCCATCGGAATAAAATTTTTAAAAAGCATCAGCGTTCCGATGACGATACAAACTAACACAACCAGTGCCGGGATCATCAGGTGAAATCCCCCTTCATTGACATTCATGACCATGGCAATTGTGTAGCCAAGAATAATCAGGACGATCGATAGTATTCCACCCATTACCGAATATTTGGGTAGTTTTTCACTTTCTTTATTTGCCGATAACAACTCAATGAGTTTATAGCGGTAAATTATCCCATAGGCGTTAAGCGAACTGATCATAAACAAAATCAGAAAAGCCATCACCGTTGTGATCACTGCCTGCCATTGAACTGAAAAGGTCACCGCTGTTCCATCGGCCATGAGCTTCAATAAGATCATCGAAAAAAAGCGTGAAAAAGCAACTCCCAAAACAGTCCCGCAAGCGGTTGCGATCAGTCCCATGATGATATTTTCATAAAACAGCATCCGACCAATCTGACTTTTTTTCATGCCCACCAGCGAATAAATCGCAATTTCCTTTTTTCTTGTTTTGACAAAAAACTTATTGGAATACAGTACAAAAACCGAAGAGAATAGCACAATTGCGATAGCTGCAGCTTTGAATAAAACCGTTATCTTACCGGCTCCAAATCGGTAACTTGAAAATTGCGGATTAAAATAGATCGAACAGAAAATGCTGAAGATGGTTACCGCAAATGTGGTGCTGATCAGATAGATCAAATACGTTCCAAATTTCTTTTTGATATTATTCAATGCAAGACTAAAAAAGTTCACTGTTATCCCCTCCTAACGAAGACAGGACTTTTAGGATCTTGTCAAAAAATTCCTTTCTGGTTCCGGTATTGAATATTTCCATAAACAAAACTCCATCCTTAATAAAAATAATCCGTTTGCAAAAGCTTGCCGCAAAGGCGTCATGGGTTACAAGCATAATTGTTGCCTGATTTTTTTCGTTGAGCCTCTGCATGCATTGCAGCAAATCCTTCGATGATTTAGAATCAAGGGCACCCGTTGGTTCATCGGCAAGAATCAACTCGGGGGAGTTGACAATCGCTCTGGCCGCAGACGCTCGCTGACGCTGGCCGCCTGAAACCTCGTAAGGGTATTTTCCCAAAATATCTTCTATTCCCAGTTCAGTTGACATTTTCTTAACCGCCGCCTCAATTTCTTTCAGACTTTTTTTTGATAAAATCAGCGGAAGGGCGATATTCTCCTTTAGTGTCAAGGTATCCAGCAGATTGTAGTCCTGAAAAATGAAACCAAGCTTACTTCTACGGAAATCGGAAAGCTCCGGTTCTTTAATCCGGCAAATATCCTGTCCCCCAATCGAAATTTCTCCCGCCGTTACCGTATCGATTGTCGCAATGACATTAAGCAGCGTTGATTTCCCGGCTCCTGACGGACCCATAATCCCAACGAACTCGCCCTGTTCAATTTCAAAACTCACCCCATTAAGTGCGGTGGATACACTGCCACCCTGTTTTGAACCATATACTTTTTTTACATCGCTGACTTTTAATACTGACATAAATATGCCTCCAATCATTTACTTTAAACTAAGTCTATCATTATTTTTTTTGGTCTGCCATCGATCAACCTTACAAAGTTGATGGTTTGAACTTTCAATTTTGTAAGGTCATCCAGTTCGGTCCAGTAAGGATAGGTTTATTCATTTTATTTTCGCCAAAAAAGCGAAAAATCATGGCATTCACCATAATTTTTCGCTTTTCTTTAAATTCGTTATTATATCAATCATGATATAAATGGTTGATCCGTTGTCCCCGGTGCGGCTGATCCTTTTGGCACGACTTCAATTCTTATGGCTTCCAGTCTCAGGCATAAACCTTCTGACCCGGCACTTTCTCCATTTTTCGCCCAATCCAGCCAGCCATAATTTTGTGCATGGACTTGATAATAAATATCACACTTATCCGCATCGGTTCCCGTCAGGCGAATTCGAATCCCTTCCAAACGAAGGGATTGTCCCGTGGTTCCACTCAATTCCCCATCACTTTTCCAACCTTGCCAGCCAATATTTTGGACATGTGTTTGATATGTAACATCGACAGCATAACCAAGATTATCAATTTTAATTTCAATTCCTTCTAAACGAAGGGATTGTCCCGTCGTCCCACTTAATTGTCCATCACTTTTCCAGCCTTGCCAGCCGACATTTTGGATATGCGTTTGATAAGTACTGGATATTCCTTCAATTGAGGAAGTCTTAATGACATAATCACTGATTATTTGAGTCACTATAGCACCATTTGCATCTTTAACATCAACCAACAATGAATAAGTTCCAGCCGCTGACGGCGTAAATATAGCTGAACTCTTTGTTGAAAAATCATTGATCACAAAAGTCGAACTGTCCAATTGATAATAGAATTTATACTGATACGGACTTACTCCGCCACTTGCCTCAGCACTTAATTGAACACTTGAATTAACTGCCTGACCTGACAATTTGTCTGTCACAAAACTGTCTATTGTTAAAGGCGTACTTGCAACAATTGATTCAACCGCAGCATCTAGCTGAATCCTTCCGCTTCCATAATAGTTATCTTTTCCTGCCGTTCCTAAATCCACAGCGGTATCTTCCAAAGTCGTTTCAACCTGCGCTGCTGTTAAACTTGGATTTTTTGCCAATAACACCGCACAGGAACCGGCAGCAATTGGGCTTGAAAAAGACGTTCCACTCACTGACCCATAAGAACCGTCGTGCGTTGTTGTTAAAATGGATTGCCCGGGTGCACATAAATCAACTTTATCATTATATTGAGAAAAATAAGCATGTCCATCTCCAGATGTAGTTGCTGCAACTGAAATAACGCCATTATATGATGCCGGATAAGCGTATTTTCCGGCATAAGCGGACAAATTCCCTTCATTTCCTGCCGCTGCAACAAGTATTTTGCCTGCTTTGACAGCATATTGTATTGCGGACTGAAGACCCGTATATTGATCATACCCACCAAAACTCATATTGATGACTCTAACTTCTGGTCGATCCGCGGCATCCATTATGGCGGCACAGATATAGCCAACATCCAGTGACGTATCGCCATCATACTGGCCACCGGTTCGATAAGAGGCAATTTTTATATTTGAAGCTCCTGCAACCCCAGCGGTGCCAATACCATTATTTGCAATTGCTGCGATGCAGCCACACACTTCAGTTCCATGACCGGCAAGATCTACAACCTCAGTGCTATTTGCAACATAATCATATCCACTGACTGTGTTGCCCGCAATATCCGGGTGACTCATATTTAATCCGGTATCAATAACAGCAACTACAACTGGTTTAGTATTTGATACCTGATTCCAAGTTTTGTCTGCTCCAATTTTCTCAAATTGCCATGCCGATCCATTCGTAATATAGGGATCATTTGGAAGTGATGACGTCTGAATTTTGCCATTTTTACCAACGGCGAGGACATTCGGATTGTCTTTTAATGCGGTCATCAATTCATCAACATTAGTACCCTCACTTACTTCAATAACATCAACCCGATTGGACAAATGTTCACCCGATACAATCTCACTTGTCGTCAGGGAAAGGTCTTTAATATTTGTATCACTATTCTGTGCATAAATAACAACAACCTGTTGATCCAGATTATTATTTTCGTCAAGATTCGGCACTTGCTCCATCGTTTCTATAACTGGTGTACTTGCCTTATTATCAGAAACAGCCGCACTCTCTTCTTGATTGTAACTGTTCTGACTTTCTATATTAACTGACTGCTCATCACTATTTGCAGGCTCTTCAGCCATAATTCCAGCTGGCAGGACCAATGAAAAAGCGGCAATCATTATTATTAGTTTTATCCAGTTTTTCAATTTTCTTTTCATTACAATATTTTCTCCGATTTTTATTTTTCAACTTATTATAGCCGTTATTGCCAAAGAAAGATCTTGCATTTAATTGCTTTTTCATTATGGCATTATCAAAATTGCATATTCTAATTATAACGATTTAGCTTAATTAAGTCTATAAGATAATAATTATTCAACCCAAACGCGCGCTCTACTTATTTAACGAAGAAGCTTCCCGTTTTGTTGCCTCTTCATACAAAAATATTTTTCTAAATTATCTGTTGACACATTTTATCCATAGATGTATAATATCGATAGATTTCAAGCGAAGGATGTGAAAAAATGAAAATAACTAGTGGTGTAGAACAGGCAATCTGTATTTTATTGATGCTGGCTTCACAGCATGACGGATTGCCCTTGAAAAGCGTTACCCTGAGCACCCGGCTTCAGGTGTCGGAGTCTTATCTCAAAAAAGTTCTGCGAAAGCTGGTGGTCGGTGGGCTAATTAATTCCAGTGCATCGAAAACCGGCGGTTTCAGCCTTGCAAAATCCGATGAGTCGATTACTTTATTAGAGGTTTTCGAAGCGATCGAAGGTTCCGATCCCTTTTTTGTCCCCTCTAATTTGGTGGAGAAAGTTTTTCTGATGCCAGAAACCATTGAAAAAAACAAAAACACCGTCATCACGATTATTTCCGAAGCCGAAACGCTCTATAAAAATCGGTTGAAGCAATGTACGCTCAGACAACTAAGATATTTTGTTAACAATAATACTCCGGGAACGGTTGACTGGAACGTAATTGTCGAAAAAGGTCTACTTTGAAGGAGGAACAATCATGTTAAAAAGTGAATTTCAGAATCTCAGAAACAACAAATTTCTAATTGTGCTGATCATCGTCCTATCACTCGTTCCAACCTTGTATACCACGATTTTTTTATCCTCAATTTGGGATCCCTATTCAAAAATCAGCCAGTTACCGGTTGCTCTTGTCAATGAAGACAAAGCCTGCGATGATAATGGCAACACCCTTAATATCGGGGCAGAATTGACCAGGACCCTCGCAGATGAAAAGCCGCTTGCCTTTGAGTCTGTTGATTCGCAAACAGCACAGGCTGGTTTAAAAAATGGCGACTATTATATGGTCATCACGATCCCTGAAGATTTTTCGAAAAATGCCGCAACCCTGATGAATTCCGATCCTCAACCCATGGTGCTTTCCTATGAAATCAATCCTGGCGAGAATTTATTTGCTTCCAAAATAGCAAGCACAGCGGCAACTTCGATTAAAAACAGTGTTTCTGACAAGGTGACTCAAACCTATACAGAAGTCATGTTTAAACAAATTTCGACTTTGAAAACCGGAATGAACCAGGCAGCTGACGGGGCAACGGCTATCAATGACGGATCAGAACAGCTGGAAAATGGCAATCAGCAGATCACGGCCAATCTTTCAAAATTAGCGGACAGCTGCCTGACTTTCAGCGATGGTGCCAAAACGCTTTCGGTTGGTCTTACTCAGTATACCGATGGTGTCGGAGAACTCAGCCAGGGACTGCAGCAGCTTAATGGACAGCTTCCAACCCTGACTAGCGGGATCAGCCAGATTCAGTCCGGTACAAACCACTTGAATACAGGCATTGACCAATATACGACTGGGGTTGGCCAGCTCGCTGACGGCAGTCAGAAGCTATCCTCTTCCAGTGACAGTCTTAACGCCGGTGTTTCCTCGGTAGCTGATGGCATCAATCAGGTTAAAGCAGTCAATGGTCAAATTCTTGCATCACTCATCCAGAATCAACCGCAGGCAACAGCAACGGATCTTTCCGGTCTCAGCGACAGTACTACTGATATTCTGACAAACACAAAGAGTATTCAAAACGATCTGGGTTCATTGGATGCAGTCATCGAAAGCCTGAAAACTTCTGCGGATCCTCAAGTCCAAGCCCAGGCCGATGCTTTAGAAAGTCTTCACAGCAGTCTCGCTGTCAACAGTGATATCATCGGTGATTCGGCGAGCAGGATTCAGAATCCTGGCAATTCAACCCCTGAAACAGCTTCTACCGGAAACACGGAACAGCTGATTCAGGCTTTGAGCGGGATGGATCAAGGGTTGGAACAGCTTCAGCAGGGAATGAATGATGAAAATGCCGGCCTGATTTCCGGTGTCGCACAATATACCGCCGGAGTAAACAGTGTTACCGCTGGTTTACAAGCGTTGAATAATCAGTCCGAAACCTTGGCGACCGGTTCAAACGGATTGGCCTTGGCCATGACTGAGCTCAATAATCAGACGCCGCTTTTGACCAGCGGTGTTGTGCAACTTGCGGATGGTTCTTCGTTACTAAGTGCAAATTCCAGTCAGTTAATCTCCGGAGCCAGCCAGCTGGCAAATGGTGCCGGCCAAATCAGCAGCGGTTCGTCACAGCTGGCGGCCGGATCACAAACACTGGGCAACGGAATTGTTTCCCTCAAAGACGGCAGTCAGTTGCTCGCCGGAAAAATGTCCGATGGTGCGCTAGCCCTTGCAGCCGTTAATACCAATGACAAGAACATCGAAATGTTTGTGTCTCCCACAATATCCGATGAAGAAAGTTTTTCCACTGTTGATAACAACGGCACCAGTATGGCGCCTTATATCATCTCATTGGCACTTTATCTGGGGGCGATGGCTTTCTGCCTTTTTTATCCATTGTACGATAAAAACGACAAACCTAAAAACGGCGTCGCGTATTGGCTCAGCAAATCATTTATCCTGCTTAGCGTGAGTACGATGCAAGCCATATTAGCCATCACCGCATTGATGCTGCTTAATCATTTATCTCCCGTCAATGTGGTCGCCACCTTCTTGATTGCCTGGATCACTTCCCTGTGCTTTATGTCTTTCACCAGTTTGTTGAGAGTTGTCCTGGATGAAGGCGGCAGCTTCATCGCATTGCTCGTTCTTATCCTGCAATTAAGCGGTTCCAGTGGTGTTTATCCAGTTGAACTGACAACCAGCTTTTTCCAGGCGATTCATCCATACCTGCCCATGACTTACTCGATCGAGGCATTCAAACAAACTCTTTCTATTGGGACACAAGGCACCGGCATTGGTGAATACACAATTGTATTACTTGGCATCATGATTGTCTGTATCGCCTTAACGTGTCTTACCTATGTTTTAAAGACAAAAAAAGCGTCAAAATCATTGCCGCTCTTGCTTAAAGATACCGACTGAGTTAAAGGCCAGCATTATCTTCCGTCTGCAATTTCGGCCCGGTTACCCCGGTCCGAAATAATGCTTACAACCCGATAATGCTGGCCGTTCGTGTTTTTTCTATTTCAGTAAAATCAGCCCTCCCACGATTCTAAATCAATCGCACGATAATTCTATGAAGCACATCCACTGTTTCATCCAAATTTGTTGAAGCATCTTTAATATGGTGATAAACTTCCCGCTGCTTCAAAGCAAACATTGGATCGCCGCTGGCAAAAACTGAAATCATCCCATCTCGATAAAGCCTTTCGATCTCTATATGTGTTACTCTCATCTTTACAACTGCTTGTGCTGATCTATCAGGACCTTTTTCTAAATCTTTGACAGCTTGCGAAAAGACATCCACCCCAATTTTCAGTTGTTCCACCATACCAATGATAATGAAATCTGGTTTAACCTCAAAAGCCTCCATAGACAGCAAACTTGACTGGGCATATTTTAAAACCTCATTCATTCCTACCGATATTGAATAGATATCGCCCCGATCAAAAGGTGTAGAAAACGCTTCAATCAAGTCCTTCTCCATGTTCATTCTAACTTCATCTGCTTCTTTCACGCAATGGATTAACGCTTCACTATCAGCAACTGCTCCACTTTTCACCCAATTATAAAGAGCATTCACACCTAGTCCGTTGGTATTGGCTTGCTTATACAGCATTTCATAAAATTTATACTTAACTGGAAATATCCGATCAACAATATTATTTTTATTCATGATTTTTTCATTTCTCTTCTTTCCTAAATTACTGTAACTATACTTGTTGTAATTGTGTAAATCAAGCCGGAAACTAACGCCGATAATGGAATTGTAATACACCAGGCAATACCAATCTCTTTTACAATCTCCCAATGAACCATTCTGTATTCATCCGCAGCACCCACTCCCATAATGCTCCCGACCACAACATGTGTTGTTGAAACCGGAGCCCCTATTAAACTTGCACCAAAAATAGAGCCTAATGAAGCTAACTGTGAATTAAGACTATGGATGGGTTTAATATCAAATATTCCTCTGCCTAAGGTTCTCATAATGCTCCAGCCACCCAACATTGTACCCATAAACATAACGATTCCACCACATACCCGTACCCATAACGGCGCTGCTTGTATTGCGGTGCCTCCCCATGCGGCCAAGGCCAAAGTTAATATTCCCATTATCTTTTGGGTATCATTTGAACCATGGCTAAACGAAAGTCCTGCCACGATCACCCATTGCAGACGATTAATACCCTCGTTGATATGAAATTTAGAGTTTCTTAAGAGTAATCTCGCAATCTTTTCAAGGCAAAAGGCAATGGCAAATCCGATAAAAGGCGATAAAAACAAAGCGATCACTATTTTAACGATTCCCGTAATTTGATGATCACTGCCAATTAATTCTGTCCAGCCCCAGGCTATATGCTGATACCCCGAAGAAACAACAACCGCGCCTATAATTCCACCAATTAAAGCATGCGTAGAACTTGAAGGCAAGCCCAATCTCCATGTAATTAAATTCCATAAAGTTGCTCCCAAAACAGCTGCGAATAATATCGTTAATAATGATGTATCTGTTGGTAAATCCGTCAATTCAGAAATGGTATCGGCAACCAGATTTCCCCCAAGGATCGCACCAAGTAAGCCAAAAGAAGATGCCACTGCAACTGCTTGTTTTGGACTCGCTGCGCTGCAATTAATAAAAGTTGCCACCACTGAGCTGGCATCATGCAGTCCATTGGTTAAGGCAAAAACAAGACCTACTAAAATGACTAAAATTAAAATAATTGTTGCACTGACAGCTACCATTTTCCAACTCCTCAAAAATAAAAGCGTCCGAGCTCAAGAGTGACTACTGTAAGCCCGAACACTTTGCAAACCTAAAATTGCTACTCATAAAACATAACATTATTGACTGTTCCTTCAGTACCAAAAACAACCTGAATCATCGATTCATCATCATTAACCCACACCCGGATATAGCTAACTTTGTTATCTTCAAAAGGAATCTGCGTTCCATTAATTTCTGTTCCTTCTGATCCCAGTAAACTTTTCACTTCATTATAACTCATACCATCCGTTATTTTATCTGCCTGTTCCTGAGTAACGGCCTTAGCGGTTAAAAATGCAATATCTTTACTGGTTGGATAAATTAATGTTTTACTTATTACCAATCCACTTTCATTTAATAAAATACTCACACCATAACCGGTATCTTCATTACTATAATTGAATACATTTTTTAATTGTGTGCTTTCTGTCGGTACAATTCCTAATTCAATATCCACTTGGTCTTTTGTCTGATCAAGTTGTACTTTATTATAAAAATCAAAAACAGTTTCTTTTGAAATAGTTCCCTGTTTACTCAAACTACTAACACTGCTGCACCCTAATAAGACCACACCAAACAATAGAATAACCGATAACAATGAAAGCAACTTGAAATTTTTCATAAACTAATCCTCCCATTTTTTATATTCAATTAATCTGTTGTTAATTACCCATTTTAACACAAATCAAACAAGTTGACCCGCTCTATCCATTAATCTTCAAATCATTTATAACACTTCTGTCCTCGCAGAAGCAAAAAGCATTCATTTTTTAAGCACTTTGAGACTAAATAAAACCTTTATCCGTCAAAATTTCTTAAAAAGCCTTAATGTTAAGGTGATTTTCAGGTTTAAAATGCTAAACTATAGAAGTTGACGGCGCCAACGTTTATTCCTAATCAATTTTTATCAATCATTTGCCCAAGAGGCAGGAATGGAGAATATCTATCATGAAAACCGAGGAAAAAACAGCTCTTATCAAAAACAAAAAATCCACTTTATCAATTGTCCTTTTTATTGGTGGTGCAATTGTCGCCCTATTGGGTATTGCATTGTTAATCAACAATGTTAAGCTTTATAACGATACTGTTAGTCAGTATGTCGCTCAGGGTTATGATGCAAGCACGGTTACGGCTTCATTAATGCCTTCACAATTACTACCTGCTGTATTTGAAGCAATTGCACTTTACGGCGGAGTTGCAATGATTTTATTCTGTATGGGTTTAATCAACCAAAAATTAGCAAGTTGCAAATTGCAGAGCACAAATGATGAACTCAATATCATTGTTCCTGAATTAAATGTTACCGAAATAGAAGAAGTAGAAGAAGCGATTGTTTCAGATACTACTGCTGAAGAAAGCATAACTGTCAACGAGGAAACAAAAGAAGACATTAAGTAAAACTCAGCCACATCTTAATGCTTTCATCTAAAAAAAATAGGACAACGGATGGTTTTAAGTCTTCCAATTTAGATTTTTAGCATAAACTCTTTTTAGATTTTTATGGTATATTGTTAATTAAGATAATCTTACTATAAAAACAAAAGATAGAATTTTAATACCGCTAAAAGGCTCTATTTAGAAAATGGCTTTGAAAATACGCCAAATACACTCATCGCGAAAGAAGCTGACGTTAATCTGGGTTTAGTCAGTTGATTACTCGATGAATATCCCCCATAAAAGAAGCAAGAAATTATTTATACTTCAGAAACTAAAAGAGGATCTCGTTATTGTTTGCAAACAATAACGAGATCTTCTTTTAGTTTCTGTTATTATTTTTTGAAAAGCATCGATACTGCAGTGATTATTTGGGTATATTTAAAAAAACGATCAAACAATAAAATCTATTATAACGCTTGTTATTCACTTCTCAAAATTTTATGGAAATCAGGTGATTTGTTTTGTCTAAAGTCAAAAATGTTTTACTCGGGAAATCATTACGCACAGATGAAATCAAACATGAACGATTGTCTCAACTCTGGGGTTTGCCAATTCTGGCCAGCGATGCTGTTTCATCCGTCGCCTATGCCGTTGAAGAAATATTACTCGTTCTGGTTCCATTACTTGGTTTTGCCGCTTTTGGCTATGTTCCCGGGGTTGTTGCCGCCATCATTCTTTTACTGCTGATTCTGTGTTTTTCTTATTCGCAAATTATTGCCCATTACCCCAGTGGCGGTGGCGCCTATATTGTTTCAAAGGAAAATCTCGGGGAGATGCCGGCTTTGATTTCGGCGGCGGCCTTAATTGTGGACTACATTCTAACGGTTGCTGTCAGTATTTCAGCATCAACCATGGCGATTGTGGCTGCAATACCAAGTCTCGCTCGTTACGCGGTCCTCATTTCAGTCGCCTGTATTGTTCTGGTCACAATTGTCAATCTCAGAGGGATACGGGAATCATCCAAAATCTTCGGTATTCCAACCTATGCTTTTATTTTCTCGATGGGCATTATGATTGCCATCGGTCTTTTCCGTTTGTTTTCCGGAACGCTTGCACCGATCACCTACTCAGCCGACCAGTTGGCCAGTGTTTTACCAACTGAAGCATTCCAGGGCCTTCTGGTTGTCGTCGTTTTGCGGGCATTTTCATCCGGGTGCTCGGCATTAACCGGTGTCGAGGCGGTCAGCAATGCGGTACCATCCTTCCGAGATCCATCACAGTATAATGCCCGCCATGTCCTGTATCTGCTGGCCGGTATTATCGTGTTGATCTTCGGCGGCACCACCGTTCTTGCCGTGAGCCTGCAAGTTGTTCACATATCCGGAACAACCGTGGTTGCCCAGATAGCCCAGGCGATTTTCGGGCGAAACTTTTTTTACTATCTAATCCAAATAACAACATCATTAATCCTGCTTCTGGCCGCCAATACTGCCTACAATGGCCTGCCTCTTTTACTTTATCTATTGGCACATGATCGCTATGTACCAAAGCAGTTCTCCCAACGCGGCGCTAAACTGAGCTTTTCCAATGGGATTGTATTTATTATGATCATTGCCATTTTCCTGGTTATCGTCTTTGATAGCAATCCACACAACTTAATCCCGCTCTATTCTGTCGGTGTTTTTATTTCATTCACATTGTCGCAATACGGTATGTTTCGAAAATGGCTTCGTGAAAAAGATAAAGGGTGGAAATACAAATCCCTCATCAACATATTTGGAGCAATTGTAACCGGGGTTGGATCGATTGTCATCTTTTATTCGAAATTTCTCGAAGGTGCCTGGATGTTGGCCATTGCCATGCCGATTATTATCCTGGTCATGATTTATATCCGGAATCACTATGCCGAAGTCCAAAAGCAGGTGGAACTAAAAGAATTTGCACCCTATTACCCGCGACCATCCGGGGGGAAGGGAACACCCTGTATTGTATTGCTGCAGTCCATCAATAAAGCAACTTTAAAAGCCCTCAATTATGCCAACACTATTTCTGACGACATTACGGTGCTCCATATCTGCCGCTACCCAGAACATGCTAAACAATTACGTGCACAATGGACGGAACTGCAGATCCCACTGAAACTCGAAATAATTGAAAATCCATACCGCGATATCACCCATACGCTTAAATCCTATGTTTATAAAAAAGCTAAGGATCTTGGTCATGGTGAGAATCTGACGGTTATTATGATTAAATATGTCGCCAACCACTGGTACGATGCCGTTTTACACAATCAGACAACGGCCTTCCTGGAACAGAACCTCAGCCATTTCAAAAATGTGACAACAATCCTCGTGCCTTATCATTACTCACTTAATACCATTGTCGAGGATAAAAATAACGTTGACATTGAAGGTTAACCAAAGTTTACAAGTGCCCTGTACACTCTGTTGCGTCAATACCTAGCAGCAAAACAAAAGAGCCTTTCGCGGGTAAAATATTCCCCCTTATCAATCTTACAAAGGCTCTTTGCATCTTTTATTCGTGCGATTTTCTATTAGTCATTATACGGAAATGAGCTTGTTGAATAAGTGGCAAAATAGCCATCGATATAGATAGCATTATCTCCTAAAGGATTGCAGTCAATTGCCAACGTTATGCTCTCTGCATATATCGTGCCGACTGTTCCTCCATTTCCTGGTATAATATCATAGGTGTAGTAATACTGGTTATATTCACCGGCAGCTGTAGTACCTTCTGGTGCATCAGCCAATTTCATTATTCCATTTTTAAATTGAAAATAATAATCCCTTCCTCCCGTTGTCACCTTCCATGTCCCCGTGATATATTCTCCAAACTTATCCCATTCACTCGCTTGAGATGCCGCTGTATTAGTAGTTGACTCCAATTTTTTTTCACTTGTTGCCGGTCCCTGAATAGTTATATTATAAGTGGCTGTTTTTATTCCGCTTTTATTTCCATTCTTATCAATAGCAATACTTTTTAATGTGGTATTGCTTTGTAAAGTAACGGGATTTTCATACTTGCTGGATTTTTCAGAAGGATCAGAACCATCGATGGTAAAATAAACCTGAATCTCTTCTCCGTCCGGTTTGTTTATGGTTACTTTTTGTTCTGATGAATAGCTTCCTTCATTTAATGAATAGGATGGTAAATTCAGCGTTACCAGACTTTCTCTATTCTCTGAAGTACCAATCATGCCAGATGAAATTATTCTATTAAACAACGCATTGCCTTGACTAAACCACCAAAATGAAAATCCTCCAATTAAAATAAACACTCCCAAAACAACTGACAAAATAATAATCATCGTCTTCTGGGATTTTCCTGGTGTTTTATTTTGTGTTTGAGAAGCTTGTTTAAATTCCGTTTTGGCATTTTGAGTAGCATCAGGATTACCTGATGATTCTGCCGGATTAAACTGCTCCTGGTTCGTATAATCAGAATGATCATGCTTTTCTACATCATAACCGCATTCCCCACAAAATCGTTCTGAAGGATCCAATTTTGTTCCGCATTTCGGGCAGAAATTAAGTTTATTCATGGGTATCATCACCTTTCAGTTTACTGGATTATTGCATTTTATATAGAATATTTAAACAAATAACCAAGTCTTGCTCTATTTGCTTTATGATCTTAAATAATGAAGTTTTTCCTTTATTTATATTTTTTATTACCCTATATAACAAATTTCAAACTTCTGGTTTTCTAATTGATTTTCATTGCTGAAATCACCCTATACTAAACAAATTTTACGAATTCCATATGGTGTTCATTCACACGTTAAAACCATTGATTCTAAACAAAAAAAAAATAGGAAACCCCCACCGTTTCGGATTTTCTATCTTATGTTTCTACCTTTATAAATATCTTAACTTTCTGATTTGACCAACGCAAAAAATGCTAAAGCCGATTCCACATTTTCATCTGCAGAACCGGCTTCAGCTCAAAAACTCGATTGTCATCCTTTTGGACTCACCCCTTTCGTTTTTATCAAATATCTTCTTTTTCACTTTTCTAATGTAAACTTTTCACTTAACTTCTGGAGATTACCCTACTCTTCAAAATTAGAATTTTTTCCTACCCCTTCAGAATTTATTCTGAAATCATTTGATAGAACTTTTTTTAATCTTAGAACTTATCATCTTGATATGGGTTTTTCCAGCTTTTTTCTAACTGAAAATTAAGTTCTTTTGATCATATTCTTCATTCTTCAAATTAATCTCTTTTATCAAACCATTGGACTTCTTCTAGCTTTTCAATTTCAGATGGATTCATTTATTTAAATCATCTTTCCCTCCTTTTGTTGATGATCTCTCTTTCCTGGAGATTATTCATCCTTGATCCATTATTTTTCATTATGGGCATCTCCTTTGATAAAACTGAGATGGCTAATTTCCATACTACTAATACCGATCTTAAATTTTCTTCCAGTACTTAATATGCTATTCGTCATACTATACTTTTGCCAGTATGCAACATATAAAGAGTAAATGATTAATAAAATTTAATTGGCTCCCCGATTTTTTCAGGTAATGATCAGCTTTCTTATTCCTGACCATCAGCCACTATAAAATTTTATCCTTCGCTAAGTCTTGTTTACTTTTCAATGATCGAGATCATTCAATTAGAAAAGGATTGAGTTGATCTTTTGATTGATTCCAATTATAGCACCTTTTTCCAAAAAGTAAACAGTTTTTTTGAAAACGTTTGTATATTTTTTTATTCTTCTTAAATCAGCTTTAAGCAGCCATTTTTAATGATTTATATACTTCTTCCTCACTTTAGCGTAATGACAGCTGCAAATGATCCCTTCGATAGATTTCATTCTCTTTATTTATCCGATTTTTTATCAATCAGTAAACTCAACGATCGCTTTGTCAACGTCCCAAAGGGATTCAATTTTTTCAATCGCATCTTCCTTGATGGAATTGGCAAACTGATGATTTTCCGGCAAATCAATAAGGATCCGGACGACCCCGTCCTTTATTTCAATTTCCTTAACCAGATGCGTCGCCACCATATCCAGACCTTTAATGGGATTCATGACCTTCTTAAGGCGTTTTCGGACAATTTCCTCCGTGGTGGGTTCCTTGCTGGTGATCAGTCCATGTTTTTCTTCATAATTAAGAATTGCTGACCGGAGAACTTCCACCGCCAGAACCGAACAGTGGGCCTTGATTTTAGGAAGACCGCCTAAAGCTTCCGAGGCTTCCTTCCATGTGATTTTCTTCGCTTCATCAATTGTTTTTCCCTTGGCAAGCTCCGTGATAATTGAACCAGTTGCGATATTTGAAGCGCATCCATAGGATTCAAATTTGATATCCGTAATGATTTTTGTCTCAGGGTCTACATTGAGGTACAAGGAAACCATATCTCCGCAGGCAGGGCTTCCTTCCGTGGCTTTGCCATCAGGATTTTCTATGCTTCCGGTATTTCTTGGATTTTTAAAATGTTCCAGAACAATATCATTGTAAGGACTAGGCATTTTTTATTCCTCCTATTCTTTTTCTTTACCCAAAGGGCTGATTTTCCGCAAATTTTCCACAACTTTATTTAGTGTCTCCACCACAAAGACTGCCTCATCCATTGTATTGAACCGCCCTAACGTCAGTCTGATGGAGCCATGAGCTCTTTCATGATCGCCTCCGATTCCGGCAATCACATGGCTGGCCTCAAGTGATCGGCTAAAGCAAGCTGAACCGGTACTCACTGCAATTCCATGCATGTCAAGGTGCAGGGTAATGGATTCCCCCTCCACGTAGTGAAAGGTGATATTAGCATTTTGTGGAGTCCGTTGGCTGGGATGCCCATTTAATATCACATCCGGTATTTGGTCGAAAACCAATTGAATGATCTTATCTCTCATTTCCCGAAGACGCCGGTTTTCTTCGACCGTCACCAGCTCCGCGGCTTTGGCAAATCCCACTGCCCCGGGAATATTGTCCATACCGCCCCGCAAATCGAATTCCTGAAACCCGCCATCCATTATTTTTGAAATGGCTGTTCCCTTTCGAATATAAAGCCCTCCGATTCCTTTCGGACCGTGAATCGTATGTGCCGACACCGTAACCAGATCCACCGGAACTTTTCTTACATCCAAAGGCATCCTAGTAAAGGAATGGGTGGCATCGGTGTGGAAAAGAACGCCCTTTCCCCGGCACAATGCCCCTATTTTTTCAAGATCCTGGACAGTCCCTATTTCCTGATTTCCATGCTGGATGGAAACAAGAATGGTTTCTTCTGTCATCAGTTTTTCAAGGGCTTCCATATCGACAAAGCCGAATTCGTCGACATTGAGATAATCCACCTTGAAGCCCTGTTTTTCCAGTGTTCTGGCACTGTATAAAACGGGAAAATCTTCAATCTTCGAAACGATAATGTGTTTTCCTTTTTTTTCGCCCAAAGCCTTTGCAACCCCTTTAATGGCTAAATTGCTGGATTCGGCACTTCCTGAAGTAAAGATGAATTCATCATGATCTGCCCCCAGACAGGTAGCCAGCCTTCCTCGCGCATCCTCCATGGCATCTCGGGCTTCAATTCCAAGCGAATATCCAAATTCTGAAGTGGCCACCGAATAGGTTTCAAAAAAGAATGGTCTCATTGCTTCCAGAACTGCTTCATCAAGCCTTGTTGCCGCAGCATTATCCATATAATATACTTTTTCCATTTTTCTTCTCCTTTATATGAACAATGTGATTGCTGAATTCCTGGCCTCTTGTACATAGGTTCCAACCGCGCCGTACTCATCGATATATTCTTCCTGAAGATCCGCTCTCGTAAGCCCCATAATATCCATAGTCATTTCACATGCAATCACTTTTCCGCCTAATTCTTTGAAGTCAGACATGAGTCTTTCCAACGAAGCAACATTGTTTTTTTTCATGCGTCCCAACATCATCTTTTTTCCCAATCCCCCAAAGTTCATTTTGGATAACGGCCCTTTATTCAATCCGCCTTTTTGCAGACGCAAAAGCCCCCAGAAAGTGAAATATAACGACACTTCCATGCCCATCGCCAACGATCCATTGGACACAATGAGTGCGCTGTAGAGTTTGTCCATATCTCCGCTCTGAACAATAATGGTCGTTTTTTCTGCCACAGGATAACCCCTCCTTTTTATTTTAGAATCCTTATTTTCCAGATCCCATCCGTTTCATCAATGCTCTCCACTTTCAAAGTCAGCGCATCAGCTGCCATCGGAATCTCTTTTTTCGATGCAGCATTATTTCCAATAATCTCAATGACATCACCAGGTTGAGCTTTTTTGACCGCTTTTCTCATTTCGACCAATGGAACCGGACAGGTTTCGCCTCTCACGTCCACATGTATTTCCGCCATAATAATCCCTCCTAAAAATTTTCGAACTAAATAATTGCAAATTTCCAACCAACAATAATACCATAACCAATCTTGCTATTTTTATTTATATACCCTATTTGGGGGAATTTACTTTTAAATATTTTATATTACTCAAAAAATAAAACCGGCACATCAAGTGTTGAAAATTCCACTCGATGTGTCGGCTTTAAAAATTTTTTACAAGTCGATACTTAACTTTTTTTATATTATTTCATTCTTTCGTTTTTTTTGCGTGAGTACGTGGAAATTTAGTGGATCATACCTGCAATAATAGGAGCAATGATTAGTGATAAGGTTCCCATAACTTTAATTACTGCATTTAGTGAAGGACCGGATGTATCTTTGAAAGGATCTCCGATTGTATCCCCAACAACGGCTGCTACATGAGCTTCTGAGCCTTTCCCGCCTTGTGCGCCACCTTCAATATATTTCTTGGCATTATCCCAGGCTCCGCCGGCATTAGCCATTGTCAAGGCAAGCAGGACACCACTTGCAGTTCCGCCGACAAGCATTCCGCCAATAGCGAGAAGGGCATTTTCAGGACTGAAAATCGCTATTCCAAAACCAACAACAAAGATACTCACTGGAGCAAGTAAACCCGGTAAAATCATTTGTCGAATCGCTGCTTTTGTCGAAATATCGATACATTTCTTTGAATCAGCCTTTGCTTTGCCTTCAAGAAGTCCCGGTATTTCACGGAATTGTCTTCTTACTTCTTTGATCATGTCAAATGCGGCGGTACTGACAGCTCTCATTGAATATGCACAGAAAAGGAATGGAATCATTGCGCCAAACAAAAGTCCGACCATGACGACTGGATTGAGTACATCCAGCGTTTTGAGTTCTGCTCTTTGTGCAAATGCAGAAAAAAGAGCAATCGCTGTAATTGCAGCAGACCCGATCGCGAATCCTTTTGCAATCGCTGCGGTTGTGTTTCCAACAGAATCAAGTTGATCGGTAACTTTACGAACTTTAGGATCGAGACCTGCCATTTCAGCAATCCCGCCGGCATTGTCAGCAATTGGACCGTAAGCATCAATAGCAACAATGGTTCCTGCCATCGATAACATACCCATGGCGGCTAATGCGATGCCATAGAACCCATACTCTCCGCCACCTGGTACAAAATAAGCAACTGCTACAACTGCTATAATGACAAGGATCGGCATGCCTGTACTTTCAAGCCCTACTGAGAAACCATAAATTACATTAGTGGCGGCACCAGTATTTGAAGACTCGGCAATTTTTTTAACTGGACTAAAGTCTGATGATGTGAAATACTCGGTTATTTTTCCAATTACAATATTGGCAATCAAACCTACCTGAATAGCAATATAGAAAGCAAGGTTATGATCCGGTAACATGTATTTCGTTAATAAAAATGCTGCAATCGATGATAATAAAAATGATGAATACAGACTTCTGTTCAGACAGGCTTGGGGATTGCTTTCATTACCTGTATAAATAAAAAGGGTTCCGATAATCGAAGCAACGATACCGCAAGCACCTAACATCATGGGAAGCATGACACCAGTTGAACCTAATAATGTTGAACCTAATAGCATTGCAGCGATTGATGTTGCCGCAAAAGATTCAAATAAATCGGCGCCCATTCCGGCTACATCCCCAACATTATCGCCAACATTATCTGCAATAACGGCTGGATTTCTCGGATCGTCTTCTGGAATTCCGGCTTCAACTTTACCAACTAAATCAGCTCCAACATCAGCTGCCTTGGTGAAAATTCCGCCGCCAATACGGGCAAAAAGAGCAATCAATGAAGCCCCAAATGCAAAACTGTCAATTGCTGGTATCATATCCGGATTTCCCTTTGCAACGAAGATATACAATAAGGAAACACCCAGTAATCCAAGGCCTACAACGCCCATTCCCATTACTGAACCACCTTTAAAAGCGATTACTAATGCTTTTTTTAGGCTTGATTGTGCAGCATTCGTGGTTCTGGCATTTGCTCTTGTAGCAATATACATGCCCATATAACCTGCTAGAGCTGAGAATACTGCCCCGATCGCAAATGCGATTGCTGAAGCAATTCCAAACTCAGTAAATAGTATAAGAAGTACAATAATTACAATTGCTATTGGCAACATCGTCTTATACTCACGATTTAAAAATGCCATGGCCCCTTCTTGAATAGCTACGGATATTTCTTTCATTTTGTCATTTCCCATACTCTCTTTGAGAACTGATGTTGAAAGATACAGTGCAAATAATAAAGCGATTATTGCCACTGTTACAATGAAAATTGTCATTTTTTTTCTCCTTCTTAGTTTATTAGACTCGCGCCTTTAATTCTATAATTACCACCAAGATATGTCAATAGAATAACCGAAAAAAACTAATTTTCATGCCTCCGAATTGCATAAAATTACGTACCTTACCGATTCTGATTGTGCTTTTCCAGTGTGAAATTTCTTTGAATACAGATGAAAACGTTTTACTTTTTTTCCACTCAAGGTTTGCTGTTCATACTTCATTGCAACTCAACAAAATCTTAGATTTTTATCATTTAATTAATAGTCGGCTAAAATTTAAAGGTAATTATAACGTTTATCGTGCTAGTATATAAACACAGAACATGAGCGAAAAACAGAAAAATTATGAAAGAGTTGTTTGACAGGACATTAATATCAGCACCTCATTGTGACCCAGAATAATTACCCCTTATGATGGTTCTTTTTTATTTACGAAAGCTCAATAAGATGCTATCATTAGCCCAAGAATGAATCTAATTTCTAAAAAATTCAGAAAAGGAGATGCTTGCCATGACTGGAGATCGCGTAGAATGTAATATTGTCTATAGCAAACTGTTAACCGATGTTGAAGATATCATGTTGGAGGAATTTGAATTACCCGAAGGATGTATCGATATCGGCATCTTTACCACCCAATATGATGGCGTTGGCTATTGCGCTGCCGATGAAGCCACTAAATCTGCCAATGTTGATGTTGTTTATATCAAAACCCTTTATGGCGCCGGAGCCGGGCTTAATGATGGCCAGGTTTTTGGCGTCATTACCGGACCGACTATTTCTGATGTAGAAAGCGGATTGCGATACATCCATGACTTTGCCAAAAATAAAGCCAGTATCTATAGCGTTAATGAGGACGACAGTAATCTCATTTATGCTCAGCTGGTTCCTAAAATTGGAAGATATTTTTCTAAAACCTACGATCTGCCAATCGGCTCCTCCATCGCCTTTTTATTTGCGCCGGCTCTTGAAGGGATCGTCGGAATCGATGAAGCTCTAACAGTTGCCGATGTTGAAGTCGTCAAATTTTTCGGACCGCCGACGAACTCGAACCTGAGCGGTGTTATTTTAACCGGTACTCAGGCCAATTGTAAAACGGCCTGTGAAGCTTTTAAAAGCGCCATTATTGACTGTGTTGAAGAGCCAGTGGATTATTGATTATAGGTTATGGCCAATTATTTAACGCTACCCACCAAAAACAGTTAAATAATTGGCCGAAAATTTCAACATCACTCAGATGCCCCTCTTTAAATATGCTTGCAAATTTTTTTATATCCTCCCGGCTCAGCAACCCATAGTAATTTGCCGGTTGTTTTCTTTTTTGAGAGAATTTTTATTAAAACTGCGGTGCCTTTTTTAAAACGCACGTCTTCCTTGCAAATTTTATTGCACCATCGTGACAGATAAGGTTCATGCCCCACGATTATGATGGTGCTGTTTTCATCCATTTGTTTTAGGCTATACGCCAGCTCATCAAAATCACCATTTTCGATAAAATCATAGCCCTCTATTCTGTCGATTTTGCAAAACTGTTTAATCATCTCCGCAGTTTCCATGGCCCGCACGACACCGCTGGACCACATGACCACATTTGCTCTTCCTTTAAGATATTCGGAAAGATAAGGCATATCTTTCTTTAATCTTTTTATTCCCTTCGGCAGAAGCTTCCGATCATAATCAAGTATAACACTTCCTCTTTTCTGCGCTTTTCCATGTCTTACAAGTAATAAGTTCATTCATTTTACCCACTTTCTTGTTTCTTAATTCCACTGAATTGGCATCAAATAATCTTTACTCGTTTGATCGATTAATGCTTGTGTCTTTTCAATAACAAAGTATATTACTGTTACATTGCGTGTTTCATCATAACGCAGATATAGCCTGCCCATCGTGGATACCACCGGAAAATTCTCACCGTTATAATCTTTGGGAGGGGTCCCATACTGGAGATAACCAATGAGATTCTCAGTCTGATGATGCAGCGGTGCATTCGTTTCAATCATCGCATCGATTTGAATCCAGTCAGAAAATCCGGCCATTTCAGGTCCTTCTTTTATCTCAGTTATCTGATAGTCAAAATGCCGCTGTGAAATCGGACAGCCTAATGATTCCATCACCAGATCCAGCTGATCGAAGGAAACAACCTTAACAATTGCATCCACATCCAATTCTCCGTTTTCCCACCCAAAAGCGCCTTGTCCCAATTTAATTGCATAAACCCCGTAATGGGCATTGAAATAATCCGATTCGGGATCGTAAAAAGTGGAACGGCCATGTTCGAAACGGCCAAAATTATAGAGAATACTCATCTCTCCATTGACCCCATCATGGGGAAAGACTTCACCGGGATGATAGAGCTTCATGTTTTTGCACCATCCGCTCCCGCTGTAATCCCGGCCTGAGGGAACATCCAATTCTAACCCAACTTGATTGAAAACACTTTCTTTCCTAAAACTTTGTCCCTGAACTTGAAGCGCCAAATCACTTCTTAACCCGGCAGCACTAGCTGAAAACAATAGAAAAGCGAACATGAAAGCAATTATAGAAATAATCAAACTCCCGACCAGGAATTTTTTTTTAATGGCTTTTGGCCTCTTTTCGATATGATTTTTAATATTATTACCCACTTTACCTATGATCCATTGATTTTAAATATTAATGCCGTTTATTTACCCGATCAAAAAGACTCGCTATTTTTTCATGCAATTTTCAAACGATAGACTACGTATTGTAGCCGGTTCTGAAAAAACCATTTACTATTAATACCAGGACCGATTTTCTATCTCAATATTTACTTCGCCCGATAAACGAATATATTTTGATCTTTTATTCTTACAATCCGATTTCGCTCAACCAGATAATCTAGATGTGACATCGTTTCACCGACAGCGAACCATTTTTGCTGAATCGGACATTCCGCCCAAGTTTTTCCTCGCAGTGACCATTTGAGCTGTCCTGCTATTTCATAGGCATTTTGATACTCTTTCTTTTTTACAATATCCAAAGTACTTTCGATTCGTTCCGCATGGTGTTTTTTCAATTGAGCAATTCGTTCATAGACATCCATTTCATTTTTTCGATGCCCCGGTAACGCCACTCGGATATCATAAGTTGCTATTTTATCCAAACTTGTCAAATAATCATTTAGCGAATCTTTAACATAAGGCCAGCAGGTAATATTGGGACTGATATCAAATAGAACATGATCTCCCAAGAACATAATTTTTTCGTTTTTTAAATATAAACAGGTATGTCCTGGTGTATGTCCTGGTGTCAGCACACATTCAAATTCGTATTTTCCGATAAAAAAGCTTTCACCATCATTAATCGGAATTGCCTTAAATAAATTTTTCAAGGCATAGACAACCGCCGGGTTTACTTTTTCCTGGGCATAAACATCGCTTTCTGGAAACCCCTCCTCAATGAAACGTTGATTAAATAATTTCCAAACATTCCCACTTAAACTTCGGCTAAAGTAATTATAGTCTTTTGCCCCCATAATAACACGTGTCTTCTCCGTTCGAATTCGTTCAATCAGACCGGTATGATCCGAATGGATATGGGTTAAAAAGAGTGTGGTGTTGTTCATATCAACATTGAGTTCCCGCAGCCCCTCTGTTAACGCCTCAAAGCATTCTGGCTGATTAAAACCAGTGTCCACTACTAAATTTCCGGCATCGGTCTTCATCACATAACAGTTTAAATTTTTCAATGGATTATTGGGCAAAGGAATATACACACTATAAATCTCCGGTTGTTCGACTATTTTTTTGATCATAAGACTCCTTCAGAAAATGTCATTTTTGATTTTGCTAATTTCATAACAACTGATTTATATTGTATCACAATTGAAAATAAACAGAAAAGCTATTGCCAATTAATTTCTTTTACCCTGTTTTAGTCTCTGCAATTTTAAAGCAACAATAAAAAATGAAATAGCAATCATCAAAAACAATGGGAATATATTATTAAGCGCTATCCCGCTATCTTAAAATAATTTTGTCAGGAAATGCCTGTTTTCTCGATACATTCCACATCTTATCAATATAGGCTGTGGTATAAACCTGTTCTATGCCGTGATAAATGGTTGCTGCCTTATCGGTTAGTTCGTAATTTTTAGCGTTTTTTCTGATGAATCCTAATTTTTCTGCAATGAACAATTCCCAACCGAACATTTTGTTCAATGATACATCCGCTATTTTTTCAAATTGATCTGTGTTGATTTTCATCGAATACGAACCCCAGAACAGATAATAAACGGCTCTTTGTCTTTTCGTAAACTTAATCGTTAACGAGGTCGGCAGTGACTCTGCTTCGACTCTTTTACGATAGTCATCGATTGAAAAAGTATTGATTTTAAAACTGTCTTTCAGCAGTGTTGTCGCTGATACGCCAAAGCCTAAAAAAGCATCCCGTGTGACTGATGAATACTTCTCTGTGCAGGGTTTGGCAAAAGTCCACACCGAAGTCCTTTCTAAATTAATCCTGGATCCGTATTCCTCAAGGGCTTTCAGCATTTTTTTCTTCACTTTTTCAGGCATCGGCTTGTATTGGTTGTCGGCAAAGGTAAAATCAATAAAAGGATAGGTGGACACTTGGGTTGCGCCATGATCAAAGGCTGTTCGGATATCCTTTGCCAGAATTTCATCCGTTTGTCCTGGGATAGCAAAAATCAAATCAACATCCACGACATCGAAGCTGTTTTTTTTGACGGTATCCAGCTTTTCAATAAACGATGAGCTGCTTCTGCCTAATTTCTGAAGACAATTCTCGTCAAAAGATTGGATTCCGATGCTTACCATCGTTACCCCGGCTGTTTTCAGCTTATCCAAATTTTCTTGTGTTATATCATCCGGATGAAGTTCCACCCCGATACCAGCTGTTATTACAAAATAATTTTTCAGCCGATCAATGATCTCTTCCAGATCATCGATCATCAGTGCGGGTGTTCCCCCCCCAAAATAGAGACTGGTTGCCTGTTTTCTGTCGGTCATATGCCCACATACCAAATCGATCTCCTTTAACAAAGCGATTTTATAAGAATCTGCCCTTTTTTTCGCATACCTTTCTTTGCAGTATGGACAAAAACTGCACAATGATCTACAGAATGGAATGTGCACATACAATCCCAGATTATCCAGCGTTTCAAAATCCAATCGATTCTGATAAACCCCATCAAAAATGAAGGGCCTGAAAGACCGGGTGAGAAACACCCTCAATGATGAGGTAAGAAACATAACCAAACCCTCCCAACCGTACTTTAAATCCATCTTCGAAAATATTAAATTCGCCTTGAATTGCAATGCCGATCCAATACTCAAGGATGTGCCGTCTCACCCTCTATATTAATCCTGCTTGTAACGCTGTTATAGAGCGGCCTTTTTTTGTCTGAACTCTTCATAATCTATTTCCCCGTTAACATAGCGTTCGCGAAGAATTTCCAGAGCTTTATCTTCTTTGAAACTCAATCCATCTTCCTTTAAAAAATATTTTTTCACCAGCCTAAACGCATAGATCATAACAACAGCCCAGAAAAAAAGGTAAAGCAGCATGGAAGCCAGTCCGATCCTCCGTGAATTTTCCTGCCCTAAAAATTGACTATTGGGTCCATAAAAAGGATGCCTCATTTCTGTTTCCTCCCTGATTTAATGATTTTCCAGTTACACCATTCTGCTTAATTCATTCCCAAAGCGCCCATTTTTAAACCTGTTATGGGATAAATATACAAATTGTGGTATGCCGAATATAAGAGGCCTGACTCGATAAACTATCGAAGCCAGACCTTCAGCACCTAACTAATTTAATTCAACAACTTGCTACTCAATAATTATTCCATCGTCTCAATTCTACTCTTAGTCTGTTTTAGTCCGCTGCAATTTTAAAGCGACAATTATGAATGAAATAGCAATCATCAAAAGCAATGGAAAAGTGTTATCAAGATTTATTCCATTAGCGCAAAGATTCTTAAATCCCCAGGTTGCCGGCAACACAAGGCCGGCTTTTTCGAGGAATTCAGGCAGCAAATCGGTGGAAAACATCATTCCTGATAACATAACCGAAGGTAAAAAAATCACTTGTGCGACAATGCTTAATTTCGAGCTGTTTTTTACAAAAACGCCTAAAATTGAGCCAATCGATAAAGTAGCTATAATAAAAATAGCTGTGTTTAGCAGATAAACTCCGATTTGTGCCGGAATAGCAGCATCAAATAAAATCGGGGCAATTAGCAGTATAATCAAACTCATGATCATCAGATGAAAAAAGCAGGATAAAATATTAACTGCCACGGCCGTCCACAAAGGTATTTTCCCAACGAGATATGATTTTTTTATGTCCGTCCCGAATACCGTAACCAGCTGGGTCGGCATTCCCAGAACAGCTCCCATGGTTACCCCAAACACCGTCATCGAGGGAATAATTGTCTGATAGGCTTCTGGATTAATGGATGTAAAGATTCCCCCCATAAACAGAAAGAATCCCAACGGTATTAAATAGTAGGTTAACAGAATCCCCCGATTCCGAATATCCCAGCGCCACTGTAAACCCAGTTGATAAATAAATGCGTTCATGCGATCCCCTCCTTCGCTATTTCCATAAAGCGGTTTTCAAGCGAAACCTTTTCGACGTTCAAATCAATAATTTCTACATTATTTGCATTATGGATATTAATCAATTCGGCCAAACCTTGATTTAAATCAGCGATATCATAACTTTGATAACCTTTTGATTCGCCGATCCATGTGCTGAATTTCAAACTCGCAAAAGTCATTTTATTATTCGTCTTCAACTCGATATGATAGCTTTCCTGGGTATTTTGAGTCAATTCATCCACGGTTCCCTGATATTCTATTTTGCCGTCTTTTAGAATCACCACTCGATCACATAATTCCTCAACTTCAGCCATGTCATGACTGGCAATCAAGAATGTTTTTCCGTCATAACGCAGTTTTTTTATTAACCGATGCAGTGCAACACGCCCTTCAACATCGAGTCCGGCGGTTGGCTCGTCTAAAATAACGATATCGGGATCTCCAATCAAAGCAATGGCCAGATGCAGTCTTCGCTTTTGTCCAGTCGACAGCTGTTTGTATTGTTTATTGCCAAATTCGGAGATTCCCAGCGCATCAAAAACAGACTTATCAAACTTTGTATGATTCCATTTTGAAAAAAGCGAAAGTGCTTCTTTGGCATGTATTTCATCCGGAAGTGATGATGATTGCAGTTGCACCCCTAATTGTCCGCTTAATTTTATTTCACCATTTTCATATTTTCGGAGTCCTTCAATACATTCCAACGTTGTTGTTTTTCCAGCTCCATTCGTTCCCAGCAATGCCAGAATTTCTCCCTGATAAGCCGAAAACGAGATCTCATCCAGTATTTTTTTATTTGCATAGCTCTTCATCAGCGACGATACTTGAATCACTTCTTTCATTTCTGTTCCTCCTCAATTGCTGGGAATTCATATCCCAACTGATTAAAATAAGCGGCAAGAATCGCTCCCAGAAAATCATCAATCCACTCCTGCTTTTTGGCAATCTCTGCATTCCAGCCTTCTTTTGAATTTAAATTAAATTTTTGCAGTTCCGGCAATAAGGACATATCTCCTCCGGTAAAATCCATCACCATATCCCACCATCTTTTGGCAAGACTGATGCTTTTTTCTGAATCAATAGGTTCCCCCGTCTGAGACAAAATGACGGCTTCATCGAGAATTCTAAGATACCGCTCATACAATTCTTTTCCATCATCAGGCATATCCATGTATTTTTCTCGCACATGATCCTCAAGCCGAGGACTAAAATTCTTTATTACCCAGTAATTCTTATTCTCATTCCTTAACATTGCAATAATGTCTGCATATTTTCCAAAGTCAACTGAATCAATCGCAATGACTTCATCATGCAATGCATTAATTGCATCCAGAGATGTCTGCAGATTAATGATTTCTTCCTTGATGATTTCTTTTTGCTGTTCCAACACCGAACATACTTCCTGAGGAGTATCCAGGGAAAACAGTTTGTTTTTTATTTCATCCAAAGAGAATCCCAGATATTTCAAAGACAGTATCTGGTGCAGTTCAACCATATCCTTCTGGGAATATAATCTGCGCCCGCCTGCGCTCGTTTCATTCGGTTTTAAAAGGTTTATTTTATCATAATACTGCAATGTCCGTACTGTCACACCCATCTGTTTTGCTATTTCGCCAACCGTAAATAATTTATCTTTTTTCATTTTCGTCCTCCACAATCATAGTATACTTCATGACGTTACGTCACATACAAGCAAAAAATAAAAAAAACTGCTGCTTTCTTGCAACAGTTTGAGTTTATTGATAACCACGTCCTGAAGACAATCAGAAACGGTTACTTAAAATAACAGATAACTGATAATTGGGATCGTCACAATGGATGCCAGAGTCGTAATGAAAACGCCTTTAGTGGCAAGTGCGACATTATTATCGTATTTATTGGCAAACAGTACCGCGGATGTGGCGACCGGCATGGCGATGATGATAATAACGATCCCCAGTATGTAAGGACTTGCAATGAAATTTTTTAGGATCAGCCATGCTGCCCCAGGCAGCAGGATCTGTTTGATAATCACATAAGGATAAAGCCGAAGCTCCGTAAATACGCTTTTTATCGAAATACCCGCGAGTGAAATACCAATGACGATCATCGCCAAAGGCGTGGTGGTGTCACCGACGGTTTTTACCGTATTATTCAAAATGTCCGGCAGGTGAATATTTGCGACAACCATCGCGACGGCGATTAATGAAGCGACCATTCCCGGGGTTAAAAAGTTTTTTAGATTGAGTGCATTTTTGCCTTCTTTTGACATCAGCATAATCCCCAGGGTAAAGTTGCTGACGTTAAAGATAAGATTAAAGATCGTTGCGTAAAAGATGGCGCCTTCTCCAAAGATAGATGCAATAACAGGAAATCCCATAAAACCAACATTGGACCAGATAGTCATGTACATATACAGGTTGCGTTCTTCTTTTTTTACCCCCAATATACGAATGATCAAATAGGCCACAAAGGGCATGATAATATAAAAAAGAACTGAGATGATAAACATCAACACGATATCATTTTTATCTGAATTGCTGGGCATGGTGGCCACCGAAGCAATCATCATACAGGGTATCGTAATGCTCAAAATAAAATTAGAAAGCTGGATGCCGAATTTCTGATTGGTGACCTTCGTTTTTGCAGAAATGTAGCCCAGAGTGAGGATCAAGAAAAGCTGAATCATTTGACTAATAACAACAGTGATATCCAATGTTTATTTCTCCTTTTTACTAAGCTGACTGAAAGTGATCATGTTAAAGCAAAACTTCTGGAAAGCAGGTATGTATTAAAATCATCAGGTAATGTACAATTAAAATTATAAAACATTCTACACTTTTTATTCATTTTCTGCTATAGTTAATCTAAGTAGATCAACGGCATTTATATGCGTCAAAGGTTACTGAATAAAATAAGGAAGCTGAGGAGCAAATGAAAAAAAAATCTAAGTTAAGAATAAAATCGATGCCCCGATTTATAACTTTCAGCCTCATAAGCCTGGTAGTTCTTTTTATAATTGGAATGGCATCAGTCACATTGGTAACCAATGTTGCCTCGGCAATCAATAACCAAAAAGAAAAAGCCCAGGCGTCTGCCCTCCTTGTTGATACATCACCAGATGAAACCACCAGCGTTCAGGATATCCAAACGAAAGCAGATGCTGAAGTAACATCTGATGCAAATACAGATGAAGCAAAACAAACGGGAACTGATGATCCCTTGGAAAGTATCAAGATCCGCCTGAGAAATAATGACACCGAGGGGCTAAAAGTAGTCTTTCTCACCTTTGACGACGGCCCCAGTGATCATACCGGGGAAGTGCTGGATATTCTTAACACTTACAATGTGAAAGCCACCTTCTTTACCATTCGACATGAAGGTGCTGAAGCTGAAGCTTCCTATCGTCGCATTGTCAGTGAAGGTCATACGTTGGCCAATCACACCAGCAGCCACAACTATGATCTTTACAGCAATCCTGAAGCCTTTTATGCTGACGTTAACGCTCTGGATCAATACCAGCGGCAAATAACCGGATTAACTGAAACCAGTCATATTTTCCGGTTCCCCGGCGGGTCAATTAATGCCAATGAAACTTGTGTCCTGGGTATGGTTAAACGCGGCTGGAATTACGCCGACTGGAATGTGTCCTCTGGTGATGGCGGCTCTGATCCACCTGCCTCTGACGTCGTCGCACAGACCGTTATTTGCGGCTGTCACGAGCATGATGTTTCCGTTGTGTTGTGCCATGCTGAAAGCAAACCCGATACCCGGGCGGCGCTGTCAACGGTGATTGAAACCCTCAAGGCTGAAGGATATACTTTTCTGGCCATGGAAAATGATTTTACTTATCCTCGCCAATTAGAGGTTTAATATCGAACGGGCTGGACTTTTAAACCCCGAAAGAAAAACCACCGTTCATCCGGTGGTTTTTCTGATGATCCAATTTTATCTGACGATGCCAATTAAAACAAATTAATCAAATAACACACAGCCGACATAAGTCAGCGTATTTTTGCCATAATAGTAATCGACATTATTTAGTTTACACAAATCGCTTACTAAAATACCAAAGGCTTCCATGGAAGAAAATGCTTTCTCTGGAAATCGGCATTTTTCATCTGGATAGGTGCATTTTTTACATATTTGGCAACATCCATCCCCAAGCGGCAGCATTTTTACCTTGAGATTGTATAACTGATCGACGAAATTTGAAAAGCTTTCATCATGTTTTTGTTTTAGCTCTTCCATCCCTTCAAAATCAAAGCTGTCCTCTAGTTCCCCAGTTGTTTGAACAAGCACACCATGTTTATATTTCGCTACTTTTGCTTCACATTCTTCCAACGTTCCGCAGCCAGGAGGACATGCCCAGTTAGTGTCGTACATCTGACATTTGTTAGTCGCACACATTTTACGTACTTCCGGATTTAATAAAACTGATGAGACCTCCATCTCAATCGCTTTTGTAAACCCATTTTCGTTTGCCAAATCCAAGATATCCCGTATTTCAGCCATCCTATTTTTCCTACCTTACTGTGGAAATTTTAACCCTTTTCAGATTCATTTCTTCCCACTAAATTATAAGCTATTTTAGCATAATTACCCCAATAAAGACACTGTTATTTCGAAATAGCAGTGTCTTTATTACATGCATTTAAATATTTTTCGATTCTCTGCTTCTACAACCAGATTAACTAAGACTTCCCATATAGGTCTGCAGACGCGAACGAACCGATTTTTCACCCAGAATCTGCTGAATGGTCCAGATATCCGGCGAATTCCGACGCCCGGTAACCGCCAGCCGCACCACTGTGCTGACATCCCCAACGTGACCATTATAGTCTTCGGGATGTTTTTTGTAATCCTTCATCTTGACGGCATAGCCGAGTTTTTCCGTGATATCGCGAATCTTGTTGAACCAGTTTCCATTGTCATCATTCTGGTCATAAGTCGCCAGATAATCCGTCAGGATCGCCCGGGCTGCCTGAGCATTGACATTTTCAGGCAGTTCATCGACGATGGTGAACCACTCATCAAAAAAATAGCTGATAAAATCAAAAATCTGCAGGCAGTATTCCAAATCTTTTCGCGGTTTCTTCTCATCGCGGCCAATCGCCAGAATTTTGATGAGCTTATCCCGATCACGGGTGAAGATCGGAGCCGCTTCCTCTTTATAACGTGTCGCCCAGTTAATGAGGAAATCCGCAATGTCTTCTTCACTCGTTTTTAGCAAGACGTCTTTGGCAACATCATTGAGCTTGTTCATATCAAACAATGCCCCGGAGGTGGACATATGCTCCAGTGAAAACTGGAATTCTTCCAATGGCTGTTCCTGATTCGCCTGGTGCCATTCCTCATAATTGGAATTGGCCAATGTGATAATATACTCCCGAACCGCCGCCGGGAAATGGCCCACCTCGGCATAATAGGAAAGAGACATTTCCGGATCCTTGCGTTTAGACAGCTTACGTTTTGTGTCGCCATCCATTTTCATCAGATGAGCAGTATGACAATACACCGGATGATCCCATCCCAGTATTTCAAACAGTTCCAGATGAATCGGCAGCGTAGACAGCCATTCTTCTCCCCGAACGACATGGGTGATGCGCATAAAATGATCATCCACTACATGGGCAAAATGATAGGTCGGCACACCATTTGTTTTCAGCAGCACTGCATCCATATTGTTTGGATGCACCTGAACACTCTTTCTGATGGCATCCTCGACTTGCATTGTCTCTGACGGATCGCCCGTTGACAAGAGCCGCAATACCCATGGCTCTCCAGCTTTTATTTTAGTTTCAATATCTTCATAGTTAAGGTTGCGATCCAATGCCCATTCCCCATAATAACCTGGCACCAATTTCTGGACTTCCTGCTTCTGTCGGATTTCATCCAACTCTTCTGCTGTAGCAAAAGACGGATAGGCACAGCCTATTTCAACAAGATGTTTTGCCACCGTCTGATAGATCGCCACCCGGTTACTCTGATAGTAGGGACCATATTCACCCTTTTCGCCATCTAAAGTCGCCCCTTCATCAAAATGAATACCGAAATAATCAAGCGCTTTGATGACAACCTCTTCTGAACCTTCAACTTTTCTTTTTTGATCGGTATCCTCGATCCGCAGGATAAATACACCACCCGATTGATGGGCCAACCGTTCATCGGCAAATGCACCATACAGATTCCCTAAATGAATAAAACCGGTGGGACTCGGGCCGAGACGTGTCACCTTTGCCTCAGGCGGCAGCTTTCGTTTTGGATAATGCTCCTCGTAATCCGCCACAGATTTTGTTATGTCCGGGAAAAGCAAATTCGCCAATTTATTGTAATCCATATTAATCTCCTTATCATCATTTGAAACGCGCTTTGCGGGTCTCTCTTTCGTTTCTGGCAAAGACCCAAAAGTATGTCTTTGCGAAAAAAAAGACGATCTCCAGTTTGTCTCTGAAATCGTCTGTAATATCCAATGGTGACCCATAGGGGACTCGAACCCCTGATTCCACCGTGAGAGGGTGGTGTCTTGACCACTTGACCAATGGGTCATCTAACTGTTATATTTTACATTTAAATTTATCATTTGTAAAGCAGTAATTTAAAAAACTTACTTTGATCTTTTACTCCAATATCGATAAAATCAATTGCATCAGAAATTTCAAATGTTAAAAGTTCATGCTATAATGGAATTATACAAGACTGCAGACGAAGAACACGAATTAGTCAGATAGTCCTAAAGACAATCGTAACATCAGTTGTCGGCATCATGGCGAACCGGCAACAGCCTGTTCGATCATGCAGCAGACAACGATTTATGATTGTCTTTAGGGACGGACGACAACCTAAATATTTATCTTTAAAAGGGGTGATCTCATGACGATATCAGTACTGCCGGTAGACCAGCGAGTCATAGACATTGATTCCAGACGTTTTGCTTCGATTGAAAAGGCATTGGTTGAGCTCATTACAAACTGTGATGACAGTTATGCACGATTGGAAAGTCGTGGAATCATGGTGACTGGTAAAATTACCATCGCTTATGAACGACATCAGAACGGAGCTTTCATCAGTGTTTCCGATCAGGCTGAAGGAATGACCTCCGATCGGCTTCATTCGGTTCTTGCCTATGGCGGTGCTTACAGCAATCTTGCTCAGGGAGAGGCCAGCGGGCGGGGATATTTTGGCCGGGGCATGAAACAGGCCATCTATGGGCTGGGGCATGGATGGATTGAAACAATCAAAGAAAGCCGTGAAAGCCGGATCGATCTTTACCGCGCGGCTACAGGCGAGTATCTTTTTGACGACGGCGAAGGGGCCAAAACTTTGACGGACAGGGATTATGTCCGGCTCGATGTCCCCCTAAATGGCAGCGGCACCCGAGTCAGCATCGTCATCGAAAACCAGCAAGTGAATATCCCCCATTTTCAATCGCTGGTGTCATCTATAACCAACAACATCTATCTTAGGGATATCTTGTCCCGCAGACATGTCGGGATGGTAGATCTTAACAAGCCTCCAAAGTCAAGAATCATGGCAACCCTAAACTATCAGGAACCGAAATCCGAGGTGCTGATTGGACCGGGTGAACTGGGCAGTTTCAGTTATCAGGATCAGAATTATACTTTCAGTCTGACATTAAAGAAGGCAAAGGATGCCGAACTGATTCTCAAAGGCGATCAGCGCACAAATGGACTGCTGGTGATATCTGGTACCGCGGTATTCGACTGCCAGTTTTTCAACTTTGAAAACCAGTTGGGAACGGAATTTCTTTTTGGCAGTGTCATTTGTGACGATCTAACCAAAATGCTTGGACAGGGGCATCCCATCATCAGTGATGAACGAGACGGACTGAATCGAAAAGAACCTTTTGTCGCTGCTTTTTCGGATGCGGTCAGCAAGATGATCATCAATATCGTAAAAAGCGAGCAGCTGCGCTTAAGTCATGTCGACCGCGCCCGAACGTCACAGCGTACCAATCTGCTGATTGATACCGTCCTGGAAAAAATGAACCGAATTGCCGTGGAAGAACTGGGCATCCGCCTGCCCCGAAATCCGGGAATGAATATCGTTCGTTCAAAAAATCCTGAAGCCCTGAGGTTCAGCACTGCCTTTTACTACCGCAAAGTGAAGCATCCCTTTCACATCACGCTGACTATTGATCGTAATCAACTGGCAGAACAGGAACTTCTTTCTTTTATAAACGAACTGCCGGCGGCCTTCACCATTAACCCCTCCCCGGTGGCGATGCCGGTAGCAGCGATTCCCGATAATGGCAAGCTTGTCTTTACCATTATCGGGAATGAGATCGGAGCAAGGGGAACTTTCGGAGTTACTTCATACAACTATGAGGCCTTCTGCGAGGTGGTCATCTCCGATAGTGCTTCTGGAACCGATCAAGAATACCTGCCGAAAAAACCGCCGGCAAGCTTGGACCGGGATGATTCCAGAAGCCTTTTTCGAGGATATGAACTCCGGAATCTCGGCAATGACACTGAACGTGCTATTTACAGTTCTGAAGAACGTCTTATTCTAATCAATATCGAAGCCCCCACGGTCCGCCTCTATGTGGATGGACGCGGTCGATTCACCGATGGCGCCCGCCTCCTCCTCGCTGAACTACTGCTGGATGTCATCGCTGCTGAAATGGCGCACCGCTATATCGACCGGACCTCCCAAAAAGGGCAGGAAACGGCCTACCATCAGGCAAAGCAGGATATGGTCCGGCGTTACGGCGTTGAGATCCATTCCATTCTCCTCGGCAAATAATAATGGCGAGTTGCAAACATAACATGAGCTTTGCGCTCGATTTCACAAATACCGAAACTAATTACGAAAGGACTGAAATTATGGCCCAATGGAACCCATGGCACGGCTGTCATAAAATAAGCCCCGGCTGTCAAAATTGTTATGTCTACCGGATGGATGCAATGTTCGATCGAGATGCATCGGTTGTAACCAAAACTGGCAATTTCAATTTGCCATTGAAGAAAACACGCAGCGGCGACTATAAACTGAAGCCCGGCGAGACTGTATACACCTGTTTCAGCTCCGATTTTTTTCTTGATAAAGCGGATGCTTGGCGCATTGACGCATGGAAGATGATTCGCCTGAGAAGAGATCTGCATTTTTTCATTATTACCAAGCGCATTGACCGATTTGAAGTAAGTCTCCCTTTCGACTGGTGCGACGGTTATGACAATGTGACCATCTACTCAACCTGTGAAAATCAGGATCGCGCCAATTACCGGCTGCCAATCCTGTTAAGTCTGCCGATCAAACACAAGGGCATTACCTGCGAGCCATTATTGGAAAAAATTGATCTTACTCCCTGGCTGACTGCTTCAATTGAGGAAGTGATTGTGGGCGGCGAATCCGGGAGCAATGCGCGCAGCTGTAATTATGATTGGATTCTCGACATCCGGGCCCAGTGCATTGAAAAAAATATTCCCTTTCATTTCAAACAGACCGGAGCAAAGTTTGTCAAAGACGGACGTTTATACCGCATCGACAGAAAACTGCAACATTCACAGGCAGTAAAAGCCGGGATCGATTTTTCACCAGCCCTGCCACCTTGGCAACCATAATAACACTTATCAGAATTCACTCCTCAATATGAAATTTTTGAAATTATTTCATCCAATTTAACCGGTGATTGACTTTCCAATTTCTTAAAAAATACTAAGGCTTTAATTGTAATTCCCACTATTTCTATAGTATAATTATCAAATTGGTCTTTGCATAAGTTATTATTGTCTTCGCAAAGGCTGGTTATTAAACACATCTTTCAATTGAATGGACAGTGAACTGGGTATCTGCCATTTAACAACAGAAACGGGAATTCAAGATTTTTTGAAAATATTCAATACCTGTTACAATAATCTCACTCAAAAATAGGAGCAGTCAATGGAAAAATACCAAGCAATCGAACAAAGCATAAAAAAGAAATTTCGCGGCAGTATTTGGTGTCGTTTTACCGAAGGAATTAATAAATATCAACTCGTATCCGAAGGCGATAAAATCGCTGTCTGTATCTCCGGCGGAAAAGATTCCATGTTGATGGCTAAGCTTTTTCAGGAGCTCAAGCGACACAACAAATTTGAATTTGAATTAGTTTTTCTGATCATGGACCCCGGTTATAACGATATCAATCGACAGATGATTTTAAACAATCTGGAAATTTTAAATATTGACGCCACTATTTTTGAGACTCAAATTTTTGATTCCGTAGCCGATGTCGACAAATCCCCCTGTTACCTTTGTGCCCGAATGCGACGGGGACATTTATATCACAAGGCACAGGATCTGGGCTGCAATAAAATCGCTCTGGGTCATCACTACGATGATGTCATCGAAACGATTTTGATGGGCATGCTTTATGGCGGGCAGATTCAAACAATGATGCCAAAACTAAAAAGCACTAATTTCGAAACGATGGAATTGATTCGACCCATGTATCTGATTCGGGAAGAAGCGATCATCAATTGGAAACTTCACAACGACCTTCAGTTCCTCCAATGTGCCTGCCGGTTTACCGAAAATTGTATGCTGAGCGACAATCAGGGCGGCAATTCAAAACGTCTGGAAATGAAAAATCTGATCAAACAATTTAAAAAGACCAGCCCCTACATCGAAAGCAATATTTTTAAAAGTGTGGAAAATGTCAATCTCAATACCATCATTGCCTATAAAAAAGATGGCATCAAGCATCATTTTCTGGATGAATACAATAACGGAGAAATTTAATGTTAAATCAATTTTCAAGAACCGAATTATTATTAGGCTGTGAAGCCACCGAAAAACTGGGGAAATCAAGAGTGGCCGTATTTGGTATCGGCGGCGTGGGCAGTTATACCGTCGAAGCCCTTGTTCGAAGCGGCATCGGCATCTTTGACTTAATCGACGATGATAAGGTCTGTCTGACGAATTTAAACCGCCAGCTGATCGCCACCAGAAAAACCATTGGCCAATATAAAGTCGATGTCATGAAAAAACGCATTCTGGAAATCAATCCAAATGCTGAAGTTAACGTCTATAAATGTTTCTTCCTCCCGGAAAATGCTCATGAGTTTGACTTTTCGGCATACTCTTACGTTGTCGATTCACTTGATACGCTAACCGCTAAAATCGAACTGGTTCTTCAGGCCCAAAAAGCAGGAACGCCAATCATCAGCTGCATGGGCGCCGGTAATAAATTGGATCCCACACAGTTTAAAGTTGCAGATATCTATGAAACATCCATGTGTCCCCTGGCAAAAATTATGCGCAAAGAGCTAAAAAAAAGAAGCGTCAACCATTTGAAGGTCGTCTATTCGACTGAGGAGCCCCGAAAACAAATTGAAAATCAAACCAACAATTGCCGAACAAACTGTGTCTGTCCACCGGGAACACAAAGAAAATGCTCAGACCGACGGACGATTCCCGGAAGTGTTTCCTTTGTCCCTGCCGTCGCTGGTTTCATCCTGGCAGGCGAAGTGATCAAAGATATCACTTTCAGTTTTAAATAATTTCGCAACCAATCAAATAATAAAATTTTCAAAGCTGATTATTTATATTGGATCGACGATAAATAATCAGCTTTTAACTTTATTTTTCCGCAGCCTTTTTAGGTAGTCGAACGGTAAATGTGGACCCCTTTCCGATTGCACTCTGTACCTCAATATCGCCTCCGCAAATATTCAAAATACGTTTGACAATGGGCAGTCCCAAACCATTTCCCTGCGCTTTATGCCCCAGATCCCCCTGATAGAATTTTTCAAAAATATGGGCAACAGTCTCTTCCGACATGCCGATCCCATAATCAGTAATCTGAACGATGACGGATTTTTCTTCCTCAAAACAGCGAACGGTGAGTATCTCATAATCGTCACTGAATTTAACAGCATTGCTGATCAGATTCATCCATACCTGGGAAAGCATTTCTTCATTCCCGGTATAATCGACTTCATCCATGAGCAAATCCAGTGTCAGTTCTTTCTGGCTCCACTCCTTTTCCAAAATCACCAAGACCTTTCGAATTTCCTCATCCAATAAAAAGCTTGTCTGACTGGACAGAATTTCCTGATTTTCATACTTATTTAAAAGCAGAATATTGGTTGCCATATGAGTTAATCGATCGGATTCGGAAATGATGATGTCGGTAAATTCTTTTCGGTCCTCTTTGGACAGATCATCCTTTTGCAATTGCTTTGCAAAGCCCTTAATGGAAACAATGGGCGTTTTAAACTCATGGGAAAAATTGTTGATAAAATCATTGCGGAATATTTCGATGCTTTCAAGCTCTTTTGCCATGTTGTTAAAACTGTGGATCAAATCATTCAGCTCATTGGATTTATCGGTGCTTTCAACCCGAACATCGAAATTACCTTTGGTTACTTCATTTGTCGCTGAGATTAAATCGTTTATGGGTTTTACGATCCGTCTGCTGAACGCCGTTGATAAAAACATGCCAATAAAAACACTGGTCATCGGAAAAATGACCAGCAAAAATCCAGAATCCATTCTTCCTAAAAAGGTTAATAAAAGAAACAGGAAAGATGCTGATAAAAACCCGGATAAAGTCAGGACGATAAAGGCAAACACCGTCAGAATAACGTTAAATTTATAAAATGGTTTCAAACTTTTCTCACCGCCTTATAGCCCAATCCCCGAATTGTCACAATTTCAAACTCAGGATATTTATGGAAGCGATTTCGGATCCGGTTGATATGAACATCCACGGTGTGCGGATCGGATTCGCTCTCTAATCCCCAAAAATCATCCATAATCTGAACCCTGGTAAATATCTGGTTTGGATAAGACAGCAGTTTAAATAGAATTTGGAATTCTTTTTGTGGCAGTGTCACCACTTCTTCTCCCCGGGTCACTGACAGGGTATCGTAATCGAGAACAACGGATTTAATTTCGATTTTTCTTTCATTTTTTATTTGGGACCGTCTGAGCAGAGCGGCAATCCGAAGCAGCATTTCATCTTCATCCACCGGCTTAACCATATAATCATCAGTTCCCGTTATAAAGCCATGTTTTACGTCCATCGGGGTCTCTTTTGCCGTCACCATCAAAATAGGTATCATACAACCATCCAAACGTAATTTTTCGGTCAGCTCAAAGCCATCCATTCCCGGCATCATAATGTCCATCACAATGAGATCAATTTTAAAACTCGCCAATTTTTCCAGTGCTTCCTCGGCATTATTCGCCAATATCGGTTCATATCCATCGCTGCTGAGTACAACCTTCATCAATTTCCTGGTATTTATATCATCTTCAACCACTAATAGCTTAATCAAAATTTCACCCCGATAACCCAATAGGCACCCAACCCCCAGCGCTGGAATTGAGTGCCTATCGTGAATTTCTATTTCAATCCCGGTTTACAGGAAAATATGAACCTCAAATTTTTCCTGACACCGGGGACATTTTACCGTATTTTTTCCCCGTTTAATCGGCAGCTGAAGGGTCTTTTTACAATGAGGACAGGTGCGAAAACGATGGACTCTAATTTCTTTGAATCGCCGAAAAAACAACTTCACTTTTCTTCTTACCAGATTCCAGACTTTCAACAATTTCTGGTTTTCTCCGGAACGCCTGCTGATATTTTTGGAAAAGCTTCTGAAAATGGCCAGAACCAGAAACACGTCTGATATCGCCACCAGAATCAGTGAATCAACTTTTATGTTGACAACCATTAACACCGCCCATAATACTAACATGACATAATAAAGCTGATCGACGCCATAGCGGCCAGACATGAATTTTACTAATTTCTCTTTTAAACGATTCACTTATAATCTCCTAATCTATTAAAACACTTTGCACTAAAACATCAAATGCAAAAACGAAAACAAAAACTGAATCACATAAAATCCAACAAAAACTTTTATAATCGTGCCAAGTGGCGAAAAAGTTGATTTTTGGCGTTCATAGAAATGGCCGCCCTTTTCAATTTTATTCATGACACTTTGATATTCCGTATTACCCGGTTCCATTTGAACCGCCGTTCTGGCGTAATTGAGGGCAGTGACCTGATCACCTATTTCGTTAGTTGCAACCGCACTATAATAATACCACTTTGCGTTTCTTTCCGAAATATTATTCAGCACATTTAATGCGTCTTGATAATATCCCATATTGATATAGTTTCTGGCCTGATCAAAACCGCTGCTTCTGCTGTTCTGATTCTGATCGGAATAAGAACCGAAAATCCATTCAAAAGGGTCGAATCCTTCAAAAGGATCCGCTTGTCTGCCGGTATTTTGATTTCCGCCAAAACCGCCAAAGGGATCGTAAGTTGTCCTGCCCTGACTGGTTGTTCCGCCCTGATTTCCGTTCATCCCATAAACATTGCCATATCCGTTTGCCTTGCCACTTTTTATATCATCATAGGCAGCATTGACCTCACTCATTTTCTTTGCCGCTTCTTGATTGCCGGGATTCAAATCCGGGTGATATTTTTTTGCCAGTTTTTTATAAGCTTTTGTAACGTCCTCATCACTGGCATCATGAGCAACGCCTAATACATTATATGGGTCCAAATTCATTACGATTCTACCTCTTCTAAATTATTATAGTATCAAGTATACCTGTTTAATATTATATTTTGTTTAAACAACCATGATAACTGCAATTTATTTATCTTTAAAATCAGTATTAAAGGTATCGTCGTCATCATCGTCCAGATCATCCGAGTTAGCCCCATTATCCACAACATTTTTTTTGAGCGATTCCATTAAATCCGAAAGTTGATGCCCGGCCTCACTAGTTTCTGCTTTGTCCTTGGATCTCAATGTTTTTTTAGCTTTTTTGACTTCTTCTTTCAATATCCTGCGATCTTCTTTATTGAGTTTCTTACTGAGTTCCGCTGCCTGATAGATTAAGCTTTCCACTTCGTTTTTAGCATTTTCCTCTTCTTTATGCTGTCGATCTTCCGCTTCATATTGTTTGGCATCACGAATCGCCTGATCAATTTCCGACTGACTCAAATTGGATGAGGCGGTAATCGTTATCTGCTGCATCTTCCCGGTGCCCAAATCTTTTGCTGAAACATTCACGATTCCATTTGCATCAAGCTCAAAGGTCACTTCTATTTGAGGAACCCCTCTCGCCGCCCGGCGGATCCCACTGAGCTTAAACTTTCCAAGGGTTTTATTGAATTTCGCCCGCTCCCGCTCACCCTGAAGAACATGGATCTCAACCGAGGTCTGAAAGTTTCTTGCCGTGGAATAAACTTCGCTTTTTCTAATCGGCAGGGTGGTATTGCGATTGATAATTTTCGAATAGACACCACCCACTGTTTCAATCCCCAGTGACAACGGGGTGATATCCAAAAGCAGCAGTCCATTGACCGCACCGGTCAGTACTCCCGCCTGTAAGGACGCCCCGATTGCCACCCCCTCATCCGGATTAATTCCCCGCAGCGGTTCTTTTTTGGTATATTGCCTGACGGCCTCCTGAACCGCTAGGATTCGCGTTGAACCCCCAACTAAAATAACATGATTGATATCTGCTATAGCCAAGCCGGCATCACTCATGGCCTGACGTACCGGTTCCATTGTCTGCTTGACAAGATGAGCGGTTAATTCATTAAATTTACTGCGGCTGATCTTCATTTCAAAGTTCACCGGGCCGGATTTGTTCTGGCTTATAAATGGTAAACTGATACGGGTTTCGGCGATCCCGCTCAACTCCATTTTAGCCTGTTCTCCGGCTTCTCTTACCCGGGCCAGAGCACTGGCATCATGACTAATGCTGCAGGCCGTCTCCTGTTTTAATTCTTTCAGGATATAATCAGTCAGCACGGCATCAAAATCATCACCCCCAAGGCGATTATTTCCCGATGTTGCCAGCACCTCGATGACGCCGTCATTAATCTCCAGGATCGAGACATCAAAAGTTCCCCCGCCCAGATCGTAAACCATGATTTTCTGCGCGTTTTCCTTATTGACGCCATAGGCTAGAGCGGCTGCGGTTGGCTCATTAATGATTCTTTGAACATTCAATCCGGCAATTTTTCCCGCATCCTTGGTTGCCTGGCGCTGTGAATCGGTAAAATATGCCGGCACCGTAATGACGGCATCGGTGACGGGTTCTCCCAAAAATATTTCTGCGTCCATTTTTAATTTTTGCAGAATCATTGCAGAAATTTCCTGTGGTTTATATTGTTTTCCGTCAATTTTAATGTGATAGTCACTTCCCATTTCACGCTTAATTGAACTGATTGTTCTTTCCGGATTAATAGCCATCTGTCTTTTGGCCGGTTCCCCCACCAATCGTTCCCCCTGTTTTGTAAATGCGACAATTGACGGCGTTGTTCTTCCTCCGTTTTCATTAGGAATGATAACCGGCGAACTGCCCTCCATGACGGCAACACAGGAATTTGTTGTTCCTAAATCGATACCAATTAATTTTGACATTTTTGCACCAACCTTTTATATTTTTCTTACTCTTATATTTGGATTTGGATAAATTATAATTGACAAACATCAACTCAACATCAACAAAACGATGAATCCTTAACTGTAAACAATTTCATTCGTTTTCGCCATCAATCACTTAAGCTAACTTTAATGAACGCAAAAAAAACGCATCAGCTTCGTCTAATGCGTTTTGTCCTGCCATCTTGATGCATCATTTTTGCACCTTCTATATTAAATATCTTCTCTGCCCGGGGTAAAAAACTCCAGGAATTCCTGATCTTCTGCACTCGGCAAAAAACCGTGTTCGGCGCCTCCGGGAATATGAATTGATGCGCCCTGTTTCACATGGGTGACGACCCCCTCTATACTGACATCCGCAGCACCGCTAATCATATAATCGATCTGCTCATGGGGGTGTGTATGCAAGGGCGGATTCGTTCCCGCTTTAACAAACATTTTAACCAGGGTACATGCTTTTTCAGCCACCAGCACTTCCCTTTTCACAGTTGGCGGCAGTTTAATAAATGGCTCTTTCATAACGGCCTTCCCTAGCTTTCTTTTAAATGATATAAGGTTCGCAGTTTTTCCGGCGTCAGATCATTCTTCGCCGCGCCGATAAAATCATGAGCGACCACGCCGCGATCCATCATAATGAGTCGATTTCCATAACGAATCGCATCTTCCAGATGATGGGTAATCATCAAAGCGGTCAGCTGGTCCTTTTCGATAATCCGCTCGGTAAACGCCATGACGTCTTCAGCTGTCTTTGGATCCAGGGCGGCTGTATGCTCATCCAAAAGGATTAATTCCGGCGGTTTGATGGTGCACATAATCAAGGCCACCACCTGACACTGCCCCCCCGATAAATCCATGATCTTGCTGTCTAATTTATCTTCAAGCCCCATTCCCGCTTCGGATAATTTCTCGCGAAAAACATCTTTGAGCTGTCGAGTCAGCGCCCAGTTGAAATTCTTTCGGTTTTGCCGACCGTAGGCCAGCGCTAAATTTTCCGCGACGGTTAAATGCGGAGCGGTTCCCTTCATCGGACTTTGGAACACTCTCCCAATAAATTTAGACCGCTTATGTTCCGGCATAAAGGTAATGTCTTCTTCATCAAGATAGATGTAGCCTTCATTCGGCAGTATCGTTCCGCTAATCAAATTGAAGAGGGTGGATTTTCCGGCGCCATTGTTCCCTAAAACCGTAACAAATTCTCCGTTTTCGATGGTTAAATTCAACCCATTTAAAATGTGATTATCGGCGCCATTGTCGATTTTGAAATTTTTATGTAAATCTTTGATTTTAAGCATGTTTGTTCCTCTTCTTCAACTGGTAGTTTTCCTTGTAGTATTTGTAGGCTGGAATAGCCAAAGCAATGGCAACGATAATCGCTGAAAGAAGTTTCATCGCATAAGCAGGGAAGATTCTGGTACTGACGGCCACTGCCAGAATCAGTCGGTAGATGATCGACCCCAGTACGCAGCTCATCAGGCCGGCAAAGATGGTTCGCCTGCGGATAAACGCCTCACCAATAATAACCGCCGCCAAACCGATAACCAGCATACCCGCTCCGGAAGTCATGTCCGCATATCCCTGGTCGCAGGCAATCAGACCGCCGCATAATCCAATCAGTGCGTTGCTCACCATCAATCCCAGGGTTTTATATAAATCAACACTCATGGATGACGACCGGGCCATCTCTTCATTGTCTCCGATGGCACGAATGCAGAGCCCGCAGTTCGTTTTGAAAAAAGCCACCAGAATCGCGATCATCGCGACGGCAACTATCAGCGATATCAGAATTTTGGCAATTGTGAAACTCAGTGGCAGTCCGCCGCCAACCATATCATAGATTGTGGTTACGCCCAACAGGGTCAGGTTGGATGAACCACCCATCACCATCAGGTTGATGGTATACAACCCCGTCATCGTCAGAATACCGGATAAAATCGCTGGAATCCGCAGCTTCGTATGAAGTAGCGCAGTCACCAGACCGGCCGCCGCCCCTGCCAGTAACGAGAGGAAAATTCCGACAAGCGGATGTCCTCCGGTTACACATACTGCCATCACAGCCATGCCAAATGTGAAACTTCCCTCAGCTGTTAAATCAGGAATATTCAGTACTTTAAAACTGATATAGATGCCCATCGCAATGAGACTGTAAATCAATCCCAATTGAAGGGAACCGATAACTAATGACATAATTTCTTTCTCCTTTGAACGTCTGCCGCCCCTGACTCTTTTCTTATTTTACGATGGTTGTTGATTGACTGCTGTCGGCCGGGATCGTCACGCCGATGGCATCTGCGGTTGTCTGATTGATAACTGTATTGGTTGCTTCGACATTGACGGCCGGAATATCAGCCGGTGATTTTCCCTTAAGGATTTCAATGGCCATATCTGCGGTCGCAGCACCGATCGCTTTATCTCCAATTGCAACGGTTGCCAATGCCCCGCTGTTAACCATAACCGCTGAACTTCCGTATACCGGTTTTTTCGCTGTTTTAGCTGCTTCGGCCACGGTTGGCATGGCATTCTGAATGACACTATCATTTGGTATAAAGATCGCATCAACACCACTTAACAAGCCCTCAATGGCCTGCTGCACTTCGGAAGAATTGGTGACGACCGCTTCGGCAACGGCATATCCCTGGGCGGCCATATATTCTTTGGCCTTATTGACGGTGCTGACCGAATTGACTTCACTGGTGTTGTAAATAATGCCGAAAGTTTTAATACCAGGTGTCAGCGTTTTGGAAAGATCGATGATCTTCTGGACCGGAATTGGATTGGATGTACCGGTTGCATTATGGTCTGGTTTTTCCATTGTTGATACAATTCCGGCTTTGACTGGATCCGATACGGCGATGAATACTTGGGGTGTTTGAGACTTCATATTCACAAATGTCTGGGATGCCGGTGTCGCAATGGTTGCCACTAAATCATAGCTTCCATCCGACATTTCCTGAGCAATGGTATTCAAATTGGATGTATCGCCCTGGGCATTTTTAACCACAATTTCCAACTGATCTTCTGAATAGCCCTTATCCCGAAGTTCCTGAATAAAGCCATCTCTCATATCGTCGAAAGCACCATTTTCAATCATCTGGATGATGCCCACTTTTAGTTTTTTTCCAGTTGTTCCCTTATTAGTTGTCGACGCACTGCAGGCTGCTAATGAAGTTACCATAAATACTGTCAGAATGACCGCTGTAATTTTCTTTAATAAACTCTTTTTCATTTCTTTCTTTCCTCTTTCCTTTTTGTTTTATTGATTGTTTCCAGCTCCTGAAATGCTGCCTTTAGCATATCCTGCGTAATGACATAGGGATTGTGGCGAATATCCGCCATTTCAGTGATTGTTTCCAAATAGAGTTCCATGATGGCCGCATTCAAATCCAAATCCGCCAATGAATGGGGCAGTTTCGACGCACAATTAAATTGATAGACGCGATCAAATTCCTCTTTTTGCTGATCCACCAGCAGCAGAATCAGCACGCCGAAGGCAACAATTTCACCATGAAGATGTTTTTCATCATCGAAGGCCGGCATGGATGTCAGGGTATAATAGATTGCATGCGCCAGACCGCTGTTATAATCAGGGGAATGATCCAGGGTGACCAGAATCGATACCAATGCGGTGGTCACAATAATTGTCAGAATCGTCTGTTCAAAATCTTCATTTGCGCTCTTTGCTTCATTCGCTGCCAGTGCACCCAAACCATGCTTGATGATGCCATCAGCACATTGGCGGCTGATATGAACCCCCAAAGTCAGGGATTGGTTAAGCGCTTCTCCTCTGGCGGAAATGGATGCTTCATAATACTTCGCATAGGTGTCTCCCAGACCGGCCCAAAGATATTTGACCGGCGCCTCCACCAGAATTTTAGTATTGATAAATGCATGTTTCGGGGGTTCCTTTAAAAATTCCGGTTTTAAAAAGCTGCCGTCCGGCTGATACATAATCGAAACACTGGTGCAGGCGGCACAGTTGGAGGCAATCGTAGGAAAGGCAAAAACCGGTTTCTGGATCTGTTCACCAAGACATTTTCCCGTATCCAAGACCCGGCCTCCGCCAATTGCGAAAATCATATCCGCATTCATTACGGCCGGTTCTTTTTTGAGCTTTTCGACATTTTCAAAGGTGCACTCACCTCCAAAATATACTGGTTTTTCAGCCGAAAGACTGCTTTTCTTCAGAGCTTCATCCAAATATGGTTTCGCCTTTCCATAACCATGATCCCCAACAATCAATACAACCTTCTTGCCATAGGGTGAACAGCTATGAGCAATTTCATCATAGCTTGATTCTCCGATGGTATAACTTGATAAATACACACTGGTTATCATTCTTTTTTACCTTTCTAACTTTATTCAACATTTATTCAATCAAATCAAAAAAAACTCCTGTCCTAAAAAGGACAGGAGTTAAAATTCCTGCGGTACCACCTAAATTGATGTAAAAAACCAGCTTATAAAAGTTGGTATCCATCCACTTTGAACGCACTATCATACGCTTTCCTATGATAACGGACGGAAATCCCGTTGAATATTACTCAGCTGCTGCAGCTTTTCTTTTCACCCTCATGAATCCATTCACTATTGCGATTACTGTTGCATTCACACTCTCTGCAACTCACTGAAGCATCTTTCAAACAGCTACTATTTTCAATCAAAAGTTTATTTTTTTATGTGAAAACATAATATCACAATTTACCGACCTAGTAAAGTCCAAATTAAAATTTTCAGCTATCGAACAATCATTATTTTATCTGAACTTCGCCTCTTTGTCAAAATGGTGTTGGCAGTTTAATAGCTACTGAACAAACAGCCGCATCGCTCCCCTTCGCGAAATTCACCACCGTCTATACATCGTCTGGTTTTCATTTCTTGAAATACATGATGAAACAGGTATACTGTTTCATCATGTATTTTTATATTAAAATGAATTTTATATTAGAATCACTCTTGATTTATTTTTTATTCATAGTATACTTAATATATTAATTTCAATCACTAGGAGGATTTTAAAATGGCTATTGTATGGACTCCTAACCTGTCCGTGGGCGTGGAAAATATTGATTCTCAGCATAAAGTATGGTTTGAAAAAGCTGATCAGCTGTTTCAAGCTGGTAAAAAAGGGAAATCAAGTGAAGTTGTGGTTCAAATGTTTGATTTTCTTGATGATTATACCAAGCAGCATTTTCATGATGAAGAAATGTATATGCAAAGTATTCGCTATCCGGAGATCGAGTCGCAAAAAACGGCTCACAAGAAATTCATTGCGGATCTTGCCAAACTGAAGAAGGAGTATCAGACCTCTGGGGGTAATATTACCTTGATTATTAACGCCAACCAAATGATTATTGACTGGCTGACCAAACATATTTCAAATATGGATAAAAAAATTGGCATCTACGCTAAAACACTTAAATAAGAATAGGATCGTGGATCGTGTGGCTTATGTTGTAAAAGAGCCTTCGATGATAAGATAATTTTGGTGTCATAAGCCAATCCTAAAAAACATAGCGGCGATCCCAATGGACATCAATTTTATCACATACAGCACTGAAAAATAAAGAAGCTGTTGCAATTAAAAAATTGCAGCAGCTTCTTTTATCAAAGCAATTGCCGTTTTGCGTATTTATAAAAATAGGACTTGTTTTTCATCAGTTCCTCGTAGGAGCCTTCTTCAACAATATTTCCTTTTTCAAGAACCAAAATCCGGTCACAATCCAGAATCGTGCTGAGGCGGTGAGCAATGACAAGGCGGGTCGCATCCAGATTTTTCATACTTTCCGAAACAATCTTCTGGGATCGGTTATCCAGAGCGCTGGTAGCTTCATCAAAAAAGATGATGGCTGGAGTGGCCGCAATAGCTCTGGCAATTAAAAGTTTTTGCCGCTGCCCCCCTGACAGGGTACCTGCGCCTTCGGCCACCATGGTTTTAAGACCCATGGGCATTTCCCTGATTTCCTCATCCATCCCCACCTTTTTAAGCAATTCCCAGACATCGTCTTCAGTTAATTCCTTCTTTGAACCAGCAATGTTGGACAGAATATCCCCTGGAATCAGCTGGCTGTCCTGTAGCACGACCCCCATCTGTTTTCTGATTTCCCGGATATCCACACTTTCCAAATCGTAACCCCCACAGTAAATATTGCCGTTTGTTGGTTTTTCAAAACCGAGAAGCAGCCGTAAAAGTGTTGATTTACCACTCCCCGACGCCCCTATAACGGCTACATATTCACCATGCCGGACCGTAATGGAAACATTGTCCAGTATGGTCGGTCCGCCTTCATAATAGCAAAATCGCAAGTGCGTGATTTCGATATCTCCCAAGATTTTTCCCGGGGTGGTTTTAAACGAATCCACTTCCGGGACACCATCGATAATGGGCTTTGTATTCTCATATTGCGGAATCACACTGTTTACGGCAATCAGGGCCTGAACAAGGCCTAATAGAGATGAAATAAAAACAACAAATGCCGAATTGATGGCGACAAAATCCCCAGGTGAAATGCTGTTAATACTCACATAATAATAGATGACACACATGCACAAGGTCGGTAGCGCAATGGTTGACAAACGCAGCAGTGCCGTAAGTTTTCCTCTTTTATACTCAACTTCCCGCTGCGCCGCATAGTCATTGACCCATTTTAAATAGGCCCGACTTTCGGCACCGGCCACCCGCAGTCGGGAAACTGAGGTAATCAATTCCAAAACCATTCCTGAAATATCGTTAGTCATTTTAATCGACTTTCGCTGACATTTCATCTGCATTTTTCCAATAATCAACGTGAGGAAAACGCTGAGAGCAGTTAAACCCATTGCGATAAATCCAATCGTCGCATTAATCGAAAAAATATAAAATCCATTAACAATCGAAAATCCCGTTGTAATGATCATCGTGATCACATTGACCGATAGTATCTTTTGAATGGTTGCAAATCCGGTTGCCCGAAGTGCCAGAGCTCCTGATGAATACTGCTTGAAAAAAGAAGCCGGCAGGGACAGCAGTTTATCAAGCAGAGAATTCTGCAGAATTGACAGCTTACCCTGAATTCTCAGAATACACAAACTTTGAACCATTGTAAACAAGCCCCGACTGACTGCAACAGCGACCAGTATAAAACCCACGACCAAAATGGTAATGGACTGATTTTGGGGAATCCAGACGTTAAAGGCCTGTTGCATGGCGATTGAAGGCAGCAGAGATAAAAGCGCAGCCGCCACCGCTAAAACAATCATCCCGATAAAATCTCTTCTTTGAATCAGCTTCGCTCCCAATTTCACCATTTCCCTAAAGGATACGGGTTCTTTAGGCAGCGGCGGATAAAAAACATAAGCATCTGAAAGCTCCAAACTTCCATCAACCTCTTTCGCCTCACCCTCGTAAGTCTTGCATTTATAACGGGTTGGCGAGGACGGTATCAGCGCTACTGCCACTCCTTCTTTGGTGAATGCCAAAATGGGTCCGTTGTCCTTTTTGTACCAGTCATCTTTCAGTTCCACTAGCCGATAGCGAAAACCAGATTCTTCGGCAATCAATTTGAACTGGTTCTCACCGCTGTACAGCTTTCTGAGCGGCGGAATCTTCACCGCGATTCCCATGGCTTCAGCAACTTTAACAACAGCGGAAATCAGGGGATTGTCTTCCAGTGTGACAGATGGCGTTTTTTTCGGGGATAATACTTTGTCAAATGCTTTTTTGGCACTTTTTTCGTATTTTTCCTTTAACTGTCTCATTTCTTCTAATTTCTTTGCCATGGTCTATCCCTCGGTTCTAATGAGATTTGCATACTCACCGCCCAGTGTCAGCAGTTCGTCATGGGTTCCTCTTTCCGCCACTTCTCCGCCGCTTAAAACAATGATTTCATCACAATCGCGAATCGTTGACAATCGATGTGCCACCAGAATGGTGCTGATTCCTCTTTTATTAATATTCTCACTAACCTGGGCTTCCGTTGCTGTATCCAGGGCGCTGGTGGCTTCATCCATAATCAATATCCGCGGATTTTTGCACAATGCCCGGGCAATCTCAAGCCGCTGCCGCTGCCCGCCGCTCAAGTTTTTCCCCCCTTCGCTTAAAACATATTCAAAGGCATTGGGCAGTGCCAGAATATCTTCATAAATACAGGCATCTTTTGTGGCCTGTATCACATCCGCTACTGGAATGGTTTCATCCCACATGGTGATATTATCCAAAACCGTCGCCGAATACATCACGATTTCCTGATCTACGGAACTCATGGTGTTATATCTCAGCTCTGCGGGAATATCTTTTATGTTAATGCCATCAATGAGTATTTCCCCGCTCCACGGTTGATAGAGAGTAGTAATGGTTTTTGCAATCGTTGATTTTCCGCTGCCGGATGACCCCACTAAAGCAATAGAGCCCCCTGCTTTTAGTTTTAAATTTAGGTCTTTGATGATGGGTTTTGATAAACGGTTATAACCAAAAGTCATATTTATTAGCTCAATCTCCCCATCCAGCTGATCGCAGTCAAAGCCGTCCAGAGAAATCTTTTCCGTTTCCAGCGCAATATCTTCCGGATATTTTTCAACATCATCTAGCCGTTGAATGTCAGCGATCATCCCCTGTAACGCGGCGCTGGTGCTGACCAGTTCACTCATCGGCTGAGTAAATCCTGCCATCAGGGTGTTAAATGCGACAAATGTACCGATGGTCATGGTTCCCATTAAAACAAATTCACCCCCAAACATAAATATCAAAGCTGTCAGGATGCTTGTCAGCAGGGTTGGCAGTACCGAGATAATGGCTTCCATCCCCCCCATGCGCTGTTCCACCGCCAGGGTTTCGGCGCTGAGTCCGGCAATCCGCGTGAAGAAATTGTCTTCCTCGCCAATCGATTTAATCGTTTCAATTGATTTCAGATTCACCATGATCCAGCCAATGGATTTTCCCTGATACTGGAGCAGTACCCGGTTGTTGTCCGCATTTTTTTTAGCCGTATACTGGAGCAGCACGATATTAACGGCAGTAATGATGATACCGATTAAAGTTAACGGAACATTATATTGAAATAAAAGGATTAAATATAGCCCCGCGGTGACTAGATTAACCAGTATCCGTGCTAAATTGCTGGATAAAGCTGTTGCAATCGTATTGATGCTCTGCATTCGGCTGTTGATATCACCGGATTGCCGCTGGTTAAAAAACTCCACCGGAAGTCTCAGCACATGACGCAGATAGTCTCCGGCACTGTTGATGGCGATATAGTTTTCCATTCGCGCCAAAGCATTTTCTTTTAACCAGTTGAGAATCGCCTGGAGGATCACCGTATACAATAAAATACCAAGAAAAATCGAAATATCAAACTGCTCCGAGTTGCTTAAATAATAGTCCACAAATATTTTCGCATAATTTGCAATCACCAACCCCGGAATAACCAATAAAACCCCAATAATTAAAACATAGATCAATGGCGAAACACCGCTTTGCGAAAGCCTTTTAAACAGTGCTTTCGATACAACCGGTTTTTCTCCAGCCTTAGTGAATTCTTCGCCCGGACGTGATTCGATGACCACCCCCGTAAACATTTTTTCCAGTTCTTCCTGGGAAACCACCCGCTTTCCTGAGGCCGGGTCGCATAAATAGACCTTATCGTTTTTAAATCCTTCCAAAACAACAAAGTGGCTGTAGTCCCAGTGAATAATCAATGGCATTTCCATATCCTTTAATTTATCCACCGTACATACAAATCCCTGGGCCTCTAAGCCATAAAGCCGGGCCGTTCTGGCAATGTTTCCGGCTTTTACACCGTCTCTGGAAACACCACAATCAATACGCAGCGTTTCCAACGTTTCATATCTACCATAATAGGCTAAAATCATGGAAAGAGATGCCACCCCGCATTCGACAGCCTCCATTTGCAGTACTACCGGCACTTTCGCTACTTTAGGCAGTTTTTGTTTCTCATCCCGACTTTTCTTGTGTTCTTGATTCGTCATGAGTCCTTTCCGCCTTTCTAGGAGATAATCAAATTAATCAGATAATATTTATCTGTGAAAATGGTGGTTTGACAGGATGTTCCTATTTTTATTTGTCCATTAAAACCATTGTTGTCTTTTGTCCATATATAAGTTCCTTTATCATCAACCTTCGGATCGATAATAATTTTCATTTGAAGAGGATTCTGAACATCTTCAGTCACCTTGTTAATTTGAACATTTCGAACAACCCCTTTTAAATATCCATATTCGGCAGTAGGCGCTGTTTCAAGTGCGATATAAACCGCATCTCCCGACTGAATGGTCTGAGCCGCTTCATAAGTGGAATAGGCAATAATGACCGATGGGGTGTTTTCACCTTCTGTTTTTTCAATCTGGCAGAAAGCCGCGTTTTTTTGCAGCGTTTCGCCTTCCTGATAGTTAAGTTCTTCAACAACGCCACTTTCCGTTGCATAAATCATGGTTTGACGTTTGACTTTGCTTTTTTCTTCGTCCGTCAACCCAATCCCTGTGGAAAATTCAGATCCCAGACTCTCCATTGTAACCACACCCAGCAAATCCCCTTTATTGACATAATCGCCTTCGGAAACAGTAATTTCTGTCAAAACGCCTTCATTTTGACCCACTACTTCAACCGCACCTTCTCCATAGGCTATTGTTGCAGCCATGGTTGTTGTGATTTTTATGGGTACGGTGACTGAAAAAATAACCACGCCGATTAAAAAAATCAGAATTCCCAATAAAATGAGCAAATTTTTAGGACCGATAACCGTCATTAATGCCGCCTGCTCATTTTTCTTTGTGCTTTTATCTTCTTTTTTTTGAAAGATGGATTTACTCACTGCTTTGTCCTCCCACAGTCGGCTTGTTGTTTTTCACCAATTGATTTCCGACATAGGTCTTTTGGAATACCGGAATACTACTGACAAGCCGTTTATCGAAGCTTACGGTACCATAAAGAGTATCAAAACTGTTATCTGCCAAAACTTTTTTTATCTCTTCCACATCAAGACTTTGGGCCTTATTGGCGACATCTGCCGCTAGATGCAAAGCAAAATAGGCCTGGGCTGCCGGTAAATCAGGGTCTGTCCCAAAAGCACTTTTGTAAGCCTTTATGAAATCAGCCTGAGGACCTGCTTGAGCGTTATTGTCGAAATAACTGGTCACCTGAATCAGTTTTTTCATGTTTTGGGGAATCGTAACGGGTTGAATTTCAATATCATAACTGAGATAAATCGGTCGGGTATTTCCGGTTTTATCCAAATCATCAAAAAGGGTTGTAATGTCATCCCCAACACAGGCAGACACAATGGCCTGTGCCCCGAGGCTATCCCATTTTTTTACATAATATCTGAAATAATCAAGATTTGGCAGATAGGAAACGGCATCCACAATTTCAATTCCTGCCGCCGTGGCATATTCTTCGAAACTCTGCATATAATCTTTTCCATAGGTATTGCCGGGACTATGAACAAACACTACCTTGCTGATCCCCTGGACCACCAAACTCTGAACCATCTCGTTGGCCATGGAATTTTCTGAAGGAGCACAAAGATAGGCCCCCTCATTTCCCGAAAGATTTATTTTCGAAGTGGCGATTATGGGTGAAAAAAGGATCTTATTATTCCGCTGATAAATACTGGCCACTTTCAGCACATCATCAGTGCTTCGATGACCGATCACAATGGGAAAGTCATCATTTCCCGCCACCATTGTGGCCACTTCAACAGCCGTATTAGTGTTATCTCCGTCATTAACATAATTTACTTCAATATTTCTATTCAGGATACCTCCCTGTTCATTGATTTCAATGGCTGCCAGCTTCAGGCCGTTGGCAAATGTCGCCCCGTAATCTTCAGAAAATGGATAAATGGCATCCACTGACAGGGTCCCGGTGTCCGACGTTTTACCGGTACAGCCGCAGCAGATCATCCCACATATTAGCATAGCTGATAGTATCATTAGATATTTTTTCATAACGCTCTCCTAAATAAACTCAGAAAATAGAATCAGATAATGGTCACTCATTTTCGTCAACAACTTATTCATGTTCTCGGAAGACAGCTTCAGTTTGTCTGACAGCTCTTTTACTGAAAGTCTTCCCGCATACTTTAGCATGTCTAGCTCGATCTGATTCATAGCCTTTATATCCAGCATTGAAAAAGCGGGGATTTTTTGAATGATCCAGTTGTCTTTTTCTGCTTTACTTAATTCATACCATTCTTTTAAAAGGCCATCATATTCAATGAGTTTTGAATAGTAACGAAACATCACTATATTTTTAGCATAGATATATTTAAAGTATCCTCCTGCAATGCCATATTTCAGAGCCAGTTGAAAGTCCTGCTTGATTCGTTCTTTTGGAATAAGCCCTTTTTCAAACTGTTCCTTCATTCTTTGGGAAATTTTTGTAATAAAACGGGAACGACCCATGCAGACTTCTGGCAACGAAAGTCCCCATGTATGATTTACCGGAAAATCCTCAAAGGATGTGATATAGTCACGGTCTTCCAGCACAATCTGAAAATCTTCGGGATGATTATAAATTTTGGTTCCCGGCAGCGGCATGATAAAGGTGGTGGATAAATCCAGGAGTCCCGGTGCCAAACTCAAAAGTTTCAAAACTGCTTTTGTTGTCTCTCTAAGGGTTTCTTCTGTCTCCAAAGCTCCGCCAATGATATAATTTCCGGTTAACTGGGGCAGTCCTTCTTCATAACAGATTTCCACCACTTTTTTGATATCCTCCGGTTTTGCTTGTTTGCCATAGGCCTTCAGCACTTCTTCCACTCCCGATTCCATGCCGATCTGCATGCGAACCATGCCTGAGTCGATCATCTCCCGGATCAGTCCCGGATGCTTCACCAGAAATCCGGGATGCCCTTCGCAAAACCATACAAAATCATGTTTTTTTCGAAGCTCTCTTAATCCAGCCAGGAGTAACTTCAACCTATCCGGATCTGTCGTCAGAGTATCATCAGTAAAAAACAGATACCGTGGCCTGTGACTGTTTGACAAGCGTTGTTCGATTTCTTCTAACACATCCTCGACGGGACGCATTCTCAATTTTTTTGAATTGCCCCCTTCAAAACAGAAAGCGCAGCGGTAGGGACAGCCTCTGGCTGTAATCACCGATAGCAGCGGCCTTTCCCGATAATCCAAGACATCCTCATGACAAGGCAATTGGTACGTTGAAAAATCATTTATCTGAACATAATCGGCATTTTCACCCGTTCTTATTTCTCCCGGAACCGCCGTTTCGCTACCTGTGATTTTTCCGGTTAGCCACTCGATCAGGGTTTCTTCGCCTTCTCCTTTTATGATGGCATCCGCCTGGTAAACATCCAAATCTGTTGCTGTCATATGGCGGGTATGAGGGCCTCCCAGAACAACATAAAAGTCATAGCGGCTCTTCAGGTATTTAATCATCGACGCCACCGCCGATTGATTGTCAAAATCACAGTAAAAACAGACTGCAAAGAGATTATCTTTCATTTTTTCAATGGTTTTCACCGTGTCGGTGGTAATCCCGGTATAGGCGTTCGCATCAAAACCATGGGCATTCAGTTGGGCCGCCAGGGTTAAAATCCCCAGATTTTCAATCATTTCAAAGGTCCGACCTCTGACCATTCGCTGGGTATAGATGAGCAAAACTTTGGGTTTTTCTTTTATGGTTGCCGATATAAAATCCACTTATTTCCCTCCATTTTATTTAGGGATCGCTCTGCTTCCGCATAGAAATTAAGATTCTGCTCCTGAGGATCGAGATTCTTTCTGCCCTGCTGAAGCACTTCTTTTTTTGAAAGCTTTCCGTTGCACAGCTTCAAGAGCGTATAGTCTGTTTCATCCAAAGTCTTGTCAAAAATTTTTGGTTTTTCTCCGCTGACATCCGTGTACAGCCATAATTCAAAAGTTCGATGAATAATCGCCTCTTGTTCAGCTTTTCCCAATTGATCATTTAAAACATACTCATCCGAAGCGCGCATTTTCCAGTAGGCATCATCAATGGGAATATTTTTATAGACATAATCATTCCAGCGGGTAAAAACCCCGTATTCCCGACCCAATCGGTAGGAATCCAGAATCACTGCTTCCGGAATTTTTCCGTCAAAATAAATTTTGCGCATTTCATTCTGGAGGCGCTTATTAGCCTGCAACCGAATATTTGTCAGATCAGTAAAATCCAGCTCTGCTGTTCTGGAAAGCGGAATATCTTCGTTGCAGCAATCAATCAGATCTTCATAAATTTCCATGCCAAATTTCTCCGGGTTAAGGGTAATCGGCGTTTTGGGATAGGGTAGAAATGAAAAATAAGCGGTTTCGAATTGCCCCGGGGCATCGTAGAGAAGTTCCATAATCAAGTCTTCAGATTCTTGAATGGTTTCCCGGGTTTCATGGGGACCGCCGATAATAATATTACCGGAAATGCCATGAATACCCGATTCAACGCAATGATTAATCACATTCACTGCCATTTTTCGGGTGATTTTTTTGTTGTAACTTTTTAAGACCTGATCACTTCCGGATTCCAGACCAAAAAAGATCTTCTTTAGACCGGCATCCGCCAGATTCTTCGCCATATCGCGATGCTTGTCGATGGTTGAAATATGAGCGCTGGCAAACCACACAAAGTCATAGTCTGCTCTGATTTTTTTTATTTCATCGCAAATCTGATTCACCCGTTTATTATCTAAGGTAAAGGTATCATCCAGAAAATTAATGTAGTTAATAGCCGGATTACGCTCAAAATTCCCCCGAATTTCCTTCATCAATGAAGGAACCGAGTGACGACGCACCCGCTTGGCATTGGCCCCTTCATAACAGAAGGTACACCCAAAGGGACAGCCCCGTCCGGTTAAGATGGGCAGCAGTCCGTAATATTTATAGTCGTTGGTCAGGGTGATATCCGGCCAGGGAATATCGTCCAGGTCTTCTGGCGGCTTTCTAGGCTCGGTTTCCACCAATTTTCCTTCTTCATCCCGAAAAATAATCCCCCGGATGTCTTTCAGCGCTCCTTTTTGCGCGATAAAAAAATCCATTAATTCCAGAATGGTTTCTTCACCCTCGCCAATACAAGCGGCTTCGATGGATGCTTCTTTTAAAAATCCGGCATCCATCCCCGCCGTCTGAGGCCCTCCCGCCAATAAAGAAACTTCTGGAAAAAGCTTCTTCACTTCTTTAGCAAAAATTGTCACCCAGTGAATGTTGTTGAAGTCGCAGTAAAAGCCAATGATTTTGGGTTTGTCTTCTTTTTCCATCAATTCTTTGACGTAATTCATGGCTTCTTTGGCATAGCCCTGAAACATCTGGACCTCATAGCCTTTATTCGTTAATAATTGGGTCAATATATTCATTCCCAGGTTGCTCCCGGGAATATAACCGCTGACATAGCGATGTGATTTGATCAATAATAGTTCCATCTTCCACCTATCCCCCTTGAACTGCCGACTGCAACTTTCTCAGTCAGTACTTCGAAGGGGAAAATCCCCTTCTTTTTTATGACATTCTTGTTGTTTGGGTTGCTGTAAATGCGTAATCTACACCTACAATACTTAAACCGCCGGCAGCCTGATCCAATTGATCATCACTAATTGGTTGTTTTTCTTTTGCTTCTTTAAAAGCAGCCTTAAATTCGTCTGCTTTTACGGTGTAACCCAATTTTGCAACAATCGCATCAAATTCTGCTTCTGTTTTAGCATCATTAATTTGTTTTGCCAAGGCCTCATCTGTTAATACTTTTGCGGCTAATGCTCTTGCACCATCAATACTCATATTATTCCTCCTTTCCAAAGTATTTTGGCTAAATCGTAAAATGAGTCAGCCAATATTTAAAATTAAATTGATATAAAATATCAACAAATTTTCCATGAAATTCCATCTCATTTTTATAGGCGGTTCCAAACTTTGAATAAAGTTCGGTTTTAATGTCTCCCAGGCTTCTTTTTCCGGCACAGCGTAAAATCAGCTCATACTCCAAAGGCGAAAGAGCCATGCCATCTAATATGGGAAACCCCTGGGTGAATGTCATCGTGCGCCATAATTCAAAAGTTCTTTGGGGATAATCTCTGAAGAAATCCAGTGATTCTTCAAAAGCTTGTCCTTCATTTAAATAAAGCACATAGTAGTATTCATAGGTTCTTGGATTGGCGTAAATTTCCTCAAACCATCGGCTTCTGATTCCATAGGTCAGCGCGGCTTTAAACTGTTTCATCACTACTGCTTCTTCTAGCTCATGGTTTTTTATTTTTTTTTGCATACTTTGTCTGATGACCTTATTTAATTCCTGTCGGTCTTTCATCACCTGGTCCTGACTTCGCTCTCTCTGGGTCACAAAAGGGTAGTCATCACCGCAAAGGCAGCCCTCTTCATCATGTAGCTGTAAATTGAATTTTTCAGGATTTTCAAGTATCTGTGTTCCCGGATAGGCTCTTAAAAATCCGGTGATGATGTCAATCACACCCGGGGCCTGATTCGTCAGCGTTTCGATAAGTTTTGCAGTGGATCCGACTTTCTCTTCAGGTCCTCCCACAATAAAGTTGGTGGCAATCTGGGTGAGACCAGTATCTGCAGCATAAGTAACAAATTCAATGATGTCCGAAACCTTTACATGCTTATTATATTGATCAATGACCCTCTGATCCCCGGACTCAATCCCAATTTGAAGACGGATGAGTCCAGCCTCGATCATGGTTGGGAGGATATCCATCCAATCTTTTATTCGACCCACATGGCATTCACAATACCAGACAACATCACGTTTTTTTCTGATTTCCTTCATGCCTTCGCAGAATTCTTCAATTCGCTGTCGGTTAATGGTAAAGGTATCATCCATGATAATAATATAGTTTAAATCGGGATTGTTTTTTAAATTAAGTCGGATTTCTTCCAGCACCAACGGCATGCTTCTGAGCCGAACTTTCTGTTTTCCGGGACTGGGAGCACAGTAGGCGCATTGATAGGGACAGCCTCGGCCGGTAAAAATCAACTTGCCGTAGGCATGATTTTTATGGAGGGAACAATGATAGGCCGGTAACGGCAGACTATCCAGATCTTCAATGATTTCAGGCGGCTCTGTTTCAACAAAAATGTCATCTTTGATCGTGGCCAATCCTTTGATACTGCTTAAATCACCCTGGAGCTTTAAAATAGCATCTAAAAGTTTAGGCAACGATACTTCAACTTCACCTCTTAAAATATAGTCCACGTTACTTTTTTCCAAAAAATCTTTTTTTAGCCCAATACTTTGGGGACCTCCAACAATGATGGGAATGTTCCACTTATCTTTTATCTTTTTTGCCAGTTCGGCAATCAATTGAACATTGTCAAAGTCACAGGAAAAGCCCACTGTATCTGGCTCGTTTTTTTCCATCTCATCCATTAGTTTTTCAGGGTCACCATGAAAAACCAGTGGTTCAAATCCTTCTCTTTCCAGAACCCCGGCCAAATAAAACAACCCAACATAATCATGAGCGTTTGTTTCGTATTTTTTTGATACATTACAAAGGAGTATCTTCATTTTCTTACCCATTTTCTAAAACGGAACAACAAGAAGCCAATATTTTTTATCAAAAACTTTCAACGTTTCAATTAGTCGTTCCATAAATTCATCAAAATTTTCTCCAAATGGTTTTCCAAATCGGTCATAGAATATTTCAGCAACGGTTTTAATGGTACTTTTGCCGGTACAGTATTTCATCACTTCATATTCAAACGGAGAGAGTGCTTCTCCCCACAAAACCGGGTAGCCCTCGGAAAAATCAACATCCCGCCACATTTCAATCATCCGTTGCGGCCGCCAATTGGGCAATTCCACCGGGTTCACATCGACAATCCGACTGGCGGATTCTCTGGCTAACATGGTATAGTAGGCCGTCAGGGTTGGCTTATGATGCGAAATGATATTAATCCAGTATTTGGGGCCTCTGGCTCCCATGGCTTTTTTATAGCATCTTAAAATATCCTCATGCTTTAAGTCCCCGTCGTTAAGCATGACTTTTACTTCATCCACAAAACTTTGCAGATATTCCTGATACGCTCCCATAATTTCCCGGCGATCCATCGTTTCACTGTCCATAATCGGATAATCAGAAATACTGCCTAAACCCTGTTCATCATAGATGGTTAACCCATATTTTTCAGGATGCAGACCAATATCGGTCATGGGATAGGGCATCACAATACTGGGGGCAATTTCCATCATCCCCGGGCCCAGCCGCAGCAGCTTGGCACCAAAAGCCTTATTTTTCTCAATGTGTTCACGGTTTTCAAAAGGGCCGCCAACCAGCAGGGCTCCAAAAACCTGTTGAACCCCGGCATCATAGGCTGCTTTAACAACCGTTTCGACCATTTCTGGAGATATATTTTTTCGGTATATCTTCAGCATGTCCTTATCCACTGACTCAATGCCGATTTGAAGACGGTTGAGACCAGCATCGACCATGACTTCTAACACTTCCGGCCGTCTGCTTAAAGATACTACATCGGCTTCACAATAGAACTGAAAGGGTTTAATCGCTTGAAGGGCCTTTGCCTCCCGGCAGAAATCATCCAGCCATTTGGGATTGGTGACCAGCGTGTCATCACAAAAGTTAAAATAATTGAGTTCCGGGTATTTAAGCAGAAAATGACGCATTTCGGCAATGACGTTTGCCACGCTCCGCTGACGCATGGGCCGTTTCAAGGCTCCTTCATGGCAGAAAACGCAGTGGTACGGGCATCCCCGGCTGCTCATCAGATAAAGACTGGAGTAATCGATGGGAGTCATGCTTTTATCATAGGCCGGAAATGGCAGATCATCGAGGTTCTCAATAACCGGGCCTTCCCCCCGGTCGATGCATTCGTTTTTCTCATTGATATAGAAAATTCCAGGAATGTCATCCAGGTTTTTGTTTTCTTTCAAGGCATCCAGAACCCGGACCATCGCCAGTTCCCCCTCGCCCCGAACGATGGCGCATGCCTTTGACTGTCTGAGATAATCTTCATTCAGAGAAATAGCTTCAGGGCCGCCGACAAGCACGGGAATGTTAAAGGTTTCGGTAATGGTCGCACTTACCTTTTTAGCCACATGTTTGTTTTCAAAATCAACCGAAAAACCAATCCCACAGACTTCCTCCCGATTAAATTTTTTCAGAAAATCGATGGTCTGATCCGGCCGGCATTCGCATACCGTGGCATCATACCCTTTTGAATCAAGATAGCTTGCCAATCCATAGATCCCCAGGAAAGCTCCATTTCTGCTGAAGCCGGCAATTTCCATCCCGATGGTTGATAATTTAAAAAGGATGACCTTGTTTTTCACTTTACTTTCCACTGTTTTCTCCTGTTTCACCCATTCTTTATCTTCGTCTTTGGCTTTTAGAGATCCTGATAACACACACATGCCCACGGATTCCAGTTTTTTGATGGTCTCCAGGAGATAGCATTTAAATTCATGAAGGTCTCCAAAATTCTGTTCATGTTTTTTAAAGAGTAGTTCTGCCATTTCATTAATGGTTAGCTTGCCTGAGGTATAGGTTAGCACCTCAAATTCAAACGGCGAATAGACAAATCCGTTTAAAATCGGAATTTCTTCCGCCAGCTCTGGTGTCAGGGAAAGCAGCGCGATCCGCTGGGGATGGGTCTCAAAAACTGTTTCCGTGTCATAGTCTTTAATGAGCTTATCGCCCCGAATCCGGGCCTTATACTGGGCATCGAAATAGGGATATCGGGAATAAACCAGTCCCTGCCACATCCCACTGAGGCTGTATTTTTCACTGAGTGCATAGCTCTCCAGAATCACCTCATCCGGAATCTCACCATCCCTGAGCATTTTTTGCATGAGCTTAATATTCTCTTCAAAAAACTCATTTCTGGCGGCACAGATTTCCTCGATACTCAGGGTTTCGGTTTCAATCACCGGGAAATCACCCACTGATGTCAGCGCCGCCTCATCTTTCACAAAAATCCCAAAAGCCTCAGGATTTTTAGACATGGCGGTTTCCGGGAAAGGCATATAAAAGGTGCTGACCACCTCCACCATCCCCCGACCGGCTCTGATCATTTCATTGACTGTGTTGAATGTATAATCCAGGGTTTCCCGGGTCTCCAGAGCTCCTCCGATGATGATATTACCAACCAGCTGGGGCAGCCCCGCTTTCTTACAGATCTCAACGACTTCGAAAAGACCTTCCCGTTTGATCTTTTTGTTGTAAATATCGATGATATGCTGATTGCAGCTTTCAATACCGATTTGCATCCGGACCAGGCCGGCCTCGACCATCATTTTCACAATTTCCGGATATTTAATAACAATATTCACATGGGCATCGGCAAACCAGACAAAATCGTGTTCTTTTCGCAGCTCTTTGAGTTGTTCACAAAAATCTTTGACCCGTTCCTTATCCAGGGTGAAGGTATCATCTCCGAAAAAGATGTATTTCACATTGGGATTCTGGGCCAAACGACAGCGGATTTCTTTCATCACATTTTCCACACTGCGGCGCCTGACATTTTTACTGTTCGCACCCTCATAACAAAAAGAGCAGTGGAAAGGACACCCTCGTCCTGACATGACTGCCATATGATTAATTCCCTGATGCTGGGAGGATTTAATTTTACCGGTAATAATCGGTAGTTCGTCTAAATTCTCGATAGCCGGATAAATACCATTGTCATAATAGGTTCCGTCTTTTCTGAATGAACACATTCCTGGAATCTTTTCCCAATTTTCTTCATCTTCGTTTTCAATGTTTCTGATGATCTCGTAGAGAGAATACTCCCCTTCTCCTCTGGCAATGCCGTCTGCCCGACTGGTTCTTAAAAAGCCTTCACCTAAGCCAACTGTCTGGGGGCCGCCGATAAAAACATAGGCGCCATATCGCTTTTTAATCTCCTGTGAAAAGCTTTCAATTGCCGACTGATTCTCATAATCGCAATACAAAGCCACTACTGTATTTACATCACAACCATCAGTTTTGAGAAATTCCAGGCCTTTTAACAGTTCTCCAGAAAATACGGCAACTTCAATACCTTTGCTGGCCATCATTTCAGCTAATGACATATGGCCAATGGGCTCAATTTGAGTGATTGAATGGGTTCGCGTTCCTCTATGAATAAGCATCAGCTTCAGATTAATCGTTTTCAATATTTGCCTCCCAATTGTATTTTTTGTTTTCAGTACTCCCTATATCGATATAATTTTTTTAAATTTTCATTTTAATATTTTTTTCATTTTATTCTATTTTGTTCACTTTGTCTATCGTTTATTTGTTAACTTTTCATGCCTATCTTAACAAAAAAAAGATAGCCAAAACTGCGCTTTTTACCTACCGCAGTTTTGGCTATTGATTGCTTATGATGAACTGATATTGATAATATAACTTTATTTTTTCGGTTCGACCTCAAGCTTCAGCACTCTGGCAAAGTATTTTGCCGTGCTCGCCTGAAATGTTAGCGTGATAATAATCGCAATTGAAGTGACTGCGGATATCAGCTGGGCATTTGGAATATTCATCGTGATCAGCATGCCTGCCAATGCGGCGGGAATCACGCCCGTTTCTCTTGTCCAGCATAAATAAGCGATTTCCCTGATATTCCACTTTGCTTTTCGGTCCAGAGGTACCGTGAGCAGAACCGAGATCGGTCGTGCCAGAAAGACAAAAGCCAGAATCACCAGCAGTGCCTGTACCCAGTACTGCGAAATGATCACGAAATTCATTTGAATTCCCAGCAGCATGAAGATCAGCATCCTGATTAAGGATATCGTCACATCCTTGAATTTTTCATGCTTCTCATGACCTTCTTCATGCACCTTTAGGTTGAACATGCGTTTGTTTCCGCAGATCATACCAACGGTGAATGCTGCCATAAAGCCGCTGACTCCAATCGACTCTGACAGGACATAAGCCGCCAAAACAGCAGCTATCGCCATCTCAGCCGTAAATCCCCGAAACCGTCCGAATTTGCCTTCGCAGACAAGCAGGTTTCCAACATAACCGATGATTGCCCCAACCAGGACTCCTCCGCCGGCCGTCTTCAGCAGATCCAGAAGACTGCCTCCAATTGAAAAACCGCCTCCGGCCGCTATTCCAACAATCGCAAAGGTAATGATGGCTCCCGCGGCATCATTGAATGCCGATTCCGAGATAATGGTCTGCTTCAATTTAGGGCTGATGTTCATGTTTTTAAACAAAGGCACCAGCACGGAAGGATCTGTTGACGCAATGACCGCACCCAGCAGCAAGGCATAGATAAAATCGATGTTGAGTATCTTCCAGGCAAAGAAGCCGGTAACAACCGCAGAAATAAGCACGCCGACAGTCGCCAATAACCCGATGGTTACCTTTACTTCATTTAATACCTTGAGCTCAATTTCTCTGCCGCCGTCAAACAGTATGTAAGCCGCACCAAACGATAAAATCAGCTGATTGATTACCGCATATTCACTAAAATCAATGATGTTCAAAACCGTTGGTCCTACAATGATACCCGCCGCAATGTACAGCACGACATCTGGTATGTGTATCCGCTTGCTCACTTGCGTTAAAACAATACCAAGAAAAGTAATGATTGCCAAAATCCGCATCAGATTGTCTGCCAGTTCTACAACATTTCCCGCCACTACAGGTCACCTCTTAATTGTATTTTATGCTTAAATTATACCTTACGATAAAACATATCTCAATGATCTATTTTACTGTTGACAAACAAGTATGAGCATCCTCCTGTATAATAGAAATCTAATGCCACACTATTTAATAGCCTAAAAAAGGATCATGCCAAACCAGGTAACGACGTTATAACCATTGAAAAATGACAGGTTATGCTTTTCACATATGTCTGTCACACTGATTGTCTGGCTTTCAATACAGGGATACATTTTATCTAAATGCCGACAGGCTTGATCCGGGTATGCACATTTTTCACATAGAGCACACGATTCTGCCGTAAGAATAAGGATATCGTCATTTTCACTAAAAACATTTTTCTTTATTTGGTTTACAATCTGAATATGTTCTCCTCTGGTTGAAAGCATTTCATCCATATTGAGAATGTCACTGACTTCAGATATGGTGCTGAAAATAAAGGCGTGATCGTAACTTGTACACCGGCCTTTACATTCATCCAGGGTTCCAACCGCCGGAGGGCAGGACCACGATTTGCCATATTGCGGACATTCATTTTTACAGATAGTTCTCACCGCCTGATGAAAATTGAGTTCAGCGGGATCAAAAAATGCATACTCAACTATCGGATATTCCGTAATTTTCTTTTCAATTTCTTCTTTTGTAATCATCTATTCGTTAACCTCATCAGTAAATTTTATTGTAAAATCAAAAGAACCCGCCACTCTCATAGCAGGTCGCTCTTACCTCATATTTGATTCATAATCCTGGTAATAGAGAAAGTCATCTTCAAGATGGCTACCACTTCAATATCAATTAACCTTGATTTTACAAGCCACGCCTCACTCGACAATCCTTCCCGTTTCCGATGTGTCGTAATTAAGGATATTTTGAAGGTCCATTTTAAATGATTCTGAAGTTACTATTTCAATAACCGTTTTGTACGGCTGCTTATCAGCATCAGACAATCTTATTACAAGATCATAACATTCTGTTTGCAGAGGAATGAATTCAACCCCTTGAATATTCATGCAGCCTGTTTCACTGCCAATCCCCACATCAGCTCCGCCACGAGACACAATATTTGCTACTGCAAGATGCGACTTGCATTCACGAAAGTACCCCTCAATTTTTTCGCCATCGATACCCTCAAGCCGAAGTTTTTCATCCAATAAAATTCGAGTTCCGCTACCCTTCTCTCTATTTACAATTGTAAGATCCGAACGCTTTAAGTCCTTCCAATTATTAATGTTTTTAGGGTTATTTCTTTGCACATAAAGCCCTTGTTGTCGCTTTCCTATTCTCATGATTAAAGCTGGTATACCTGGCATCATTTTTTTTATATATGAAATATTATAATCATTAACCTCACCATCCCACATATGAGCGGTTACTAGATTCACTTTCCCTTGATAAAGAGCATAAATGCCGTTATAACTGCTTAAATAAGAACGATAAATTTGAAGTGAATCGTTTCTATTGTTCAAGTGATTGATTAATACATCCAGCGAAATATCCTGTCCACAAATGATGAATCCATTATTACCTCGAATCGTCTCATTCATGTTTTGATTTAATGTTCGATTATTGCTTTCCTCCACCGGAATATTACTTTTTTTCGAAGCTTTTTCCCGATTTGTATCAATATTCATCGTTCTTTTTAAATAGGATTCAACCTCATCTCTCGAAATTCTAACTTGTTTACCTACCTTTGATGAAGACAATTCTCCCCGTTTTATAAGCGCGTATACAGTATTTCTGGCAATTTTTAATATGTCGGCAACTTCCTGTGCGCTTAGCAAATCTTTTTCCACTTCTTATGCCCCCAAAATATTTGAAATAAATTATTTGTCAGCAAACTACATTCAAAATAATCTTTTTTGAATTTTATCACATCCTCATTTTCTTTACAATGGCTGGACAAATGAATTTCTAAAAAGAAATATACTCGATCCTACTAATTAAGGATGAATCGTCTAAAAACAACTAATCAGTTAATGAATACTTTTTTACCATGTGATAAATGTGACAAACGTTAAAATAGCGAATTAAAAAGCTGAAAACGTGTAACAAAAATATTTAATCAAAACGTATTGACAATTCATTTTGATCGTATTAGAATACATAAACAAGAGCAAAACAAAACGAAACATAATCAAACGTAATAAAAGCGAATAATATATTTGTGAAATTATCCATATCCCGTTTTTACATCGTTAGGCTGAGTTATCATTTATCAAATGTGACAAACATAACATAAATGACGAACCTGAAAATTTTGTTCAAATCAAATATGATGGTAATGAACCATCCAAATTTATAAATAACAAAGAGGTTATTTGATTTCAGTTCATAGCTGAATTCAAGCAGCCTCTTTTTTATAATTTAAAAAGAAAGACTAATGAAGGTACAAGAAAATGAGAAAAATTGCAATTTATGGAAAAGGCGGCATTGGTAAATCCACAACCCAACAAAATACCGCAGCAGCCATGGCCCATTACTATGACAAAAAAGTGTTTATTCATGGATGTGATCCAAAAGCAGATTCAACACGACTCATTCTAGGTGGCCAACACCAGGAAACCTTAATGGATGTACTAAGAGAACATGGTGCTCAAAAGGTCACTAACGACAAAGTCATTAGTGAAGGATATTTGGGAATCCGCTGTGTAGAATCCGGAGGACCAGAACCAGGTGTCGGTTGTGCCGGCCGCGGTGTCATTACAGCCATTGACTTAATGGAAGCTAATGGAGCCTACACCGAAGATTTGGATTTCGTTTTCTTTGATGTACTTGGAGATGTCGTTTGCGGCGGTTTTGCAATGCCAATTCGAGATGGAAAAGCAGAAGAAGTTTATATTGTAGCTTCCGGCGAAATGATGGCCATCTATGCAGCCAACAACATCTGCAAAGGTCTTGTCAAATATGCAAAACAAAGCGGCGTCCGACTTGGCGGGATTATCTGCAACAGTCGTAAAGTTGATCGCGAACGAGAATTTCTGGAAGAATTCACCGCTGCCATTGGAACACAAATGATCCATTTTGTACCCCGAGACAATATTGTTCAAAAAGCAGAATTTAATAAAAAGACGGTCGTCGAATATGACGCAACCGAAAACCAGGCAAAAGAATACGGCATCCTTGCCAAAAAAATAATTGATAATAAAAACTTTGTTATTCCAAAACCTTTAACCATGGACGAACTGGAAGCAATGGTTGTTAAATATGGAATCGGCGATTAATTCGAAAGGAAAAAGGTGTTAAAAAATGAAAATGATACGAGCAATTATCCGACCGGAGGTCGCTGATACAATCGCGGATGGTCTTGCAGCAGCAGGTTTTATTTCATTGACCAAAAGCAGCGTTTTTGGTCGCGGTAAGCAAAAAGGCATAACCGTGGGAACCACCCACTATGACGAATTGCCAAAAACATCAATCATGCTTGTTGTTGAAGATGAAAATGTAGATGAGGTCATAAAACTGATTAAATGCAAGGCTTACACCGGCAACTTTGGTGATGGAAAGATCTTTATCACCCCCGTTGAAAGAGTCGTCGCGGTTCGTACCGGCGATACCGAGCTTTAGGTGATATGATGAAGGAAATAATTGCAATCATCCGCCCTAAAAAAGTAGGCGCCACAAAGAATGCCCTTGACAAATTAGGATACCCGGCGATGACCGCCATCCCCGTTCTCGGCCGGGGCAAGCAACGGGGACTCATTGGGGAAATCAATATTGAAATAAGACCAGGTATACTGGAACAACCCCGAGTCATGAAATACATCCCCAAACGTCAGTTTTCAATTATAATCAATGACGCCGATGTCGATCAAGTACTATCGGCCATTATAGACATTAATCAAACGTCACAATTTGGAGACGGTAAAATTTTCGTTTGTCCCGTTGATAATATTGTCCGAGTCCGAACGGATGAAGAAGGCGAAGCCGCCATCAATTAAAAACTAATCCATTATTAAGGAGGAATTAAACCATGCCTTATCATTTATTTAAATGCAGTGAATCTATACCTGAACGTGAAAAACATTCTGTTATAAAAGGACCCGGGGAAGACATTACTTCAGCTCTTCCCCTTGGCTATCTCAATACAATTCCCGGATCACTTTCTGAGCGAGGCTGTGCCTACTGCGGTGCAAAGCATGTAATAGGCACCCCAATGAAAGATGTCATCCATATGAGTCATGGCCCAATCGGCTGTACTTATGATACCTGGCAGACAAAACGCTATATCAGTGATAATGATAACTTTCAATTAAAATACACCTTCGCCACCGATATGAAAGAACAAAACATCGTATTTGGCGCCGAGAAGATGTTGAAAAAAAATATTCTGGAAGCTTTTAAAGCTTTTCCGACAATGAAAAGAATGACTATTTACCAAACCTGTGCTTCCGCACTAATCGGAGATGATATCGGTGCGATTGCTGATGAAATAATGGAAGAAATGCCGGATGTAGATATTTTCGTCTGTAATTCCCCCGGATTTGGGGGACCCAGTCAATCAGGAGGTCATCATAAAATAAATATCGCCTGGATGAACCAGAAAGTCGGTACCGTTGAACCAGAAATCACCAGTGATTATGTCATCAACTATGTGGGTGAATACAATATCCAGGGTGATCAGGAAGTCATGCAGGATTTCTTCAAACGGATGGGAATCCAAATTCTTTCAACCTTTACCGGAAATGGTTCCTATGATGATTTACGAGGGATGCACCGAGCGCAACTCAATGTTTTGGAATGTGCCCGATCTGCTGAATATATCTGTAACGAGTTAAGGGTAAGATATGGCATTCCGCGTCTTGACATTGATGGATTCGGATTTGAACCACTGTCATCATCGCTTAGAAAAGTCGCCATGTTTTTCGGAATCGAAGACAGAGCCGAAGCCATTATTACTGAAGAAACAGCAAGATGGAAGCCCGAACTGGATTGGTACAAAGCAAGACTGACTCACAAAAAAGTATGTCTATGGCCGGGCGGATCAAAACTTTGGCATTGGGCAAATGTTCTTCATGAAGAAATGGGCATTGATATCGTATCCGTCTATACCAAATTTGGTCACCAACAAGATATGGAAAAAGGAATCTCCCGATGTGAAGAAGGCGCACTTGCCATTGATGATCCAAATGAACTTGAAAATATGGAAGCCATGGAAACCCTTGAACCGGATATCATTTTAACCGGAAAGCGGCCTGGTGAAGTTGCCAAAAAAGTTCGCGTCCCCTACCTCAATGCCCACGCCTATCATAATGGGCCCTGGAAAGGCTATGAAGGTTGGGTACGATTTGCCCGGGATATTTACAACGGTATCTATTCACCAATTCACAAATTATCTCTCTTGGATATCAGTAAGGATGAAATTCCAACCGATGTTGGTTTTGAAACCCAACGGATGCTTTCTGATGTCAATCTAAGCGATGAAGTGAAAAATTCCACAATACTGAGAGAGTATACCGGTGAATATGATTGCATAAAAGGTCTGAGAGATAAAATATATCCAGAATACTTGACAAAAAAAGTTTCTGAAGCAGTCTGATGGAGGGAATGATAATGGATGATTTGACAAAAGACCGCGTCGAACAATTAATTGATTGTATTATGAAAAAGTGTTTATGGCAGTTTCATTCCCGAACCTGGGATCGAGAAAGACAAAATGAAAATATTCTCAGAATGACAACCCAAATTCTGTGCGATGAAGCGTTCGATGCTAAAACGCTTGAAGATAAATGTTATTGGGTAGATGCCGTTTGTCTGGCAGATGATTACAAAAAAAAATTTACCTGGTTGTTAGGAATAGAGAAATCCGAAATTAAGCTGATCATGCAAGAAGTAAAAAACCGTTTGGATTATCTGACAATTACCGGATCACTTAATGAAGAATTAAATGATCCACTTTATTAGAAAAGGAGTGATATGATGTATTGTGAAGTTAACGAGAAAGAACGAACAGGTGTAATCAATCCGATTTTCACCTGTCAGCCCTGCGGGGCACAGTATGCCAGCATTGGCATCAAGGAATGCATCGGGATTGTTCATGGGGGTCAGGGCTGCGTTATGTTTGTCCGTTTGTTGTTTTCCCAACATTTTAAGGAAAGCTTCGAAATTGCCTCTTCATCGGTTCACGAAGATGGCGCGATATTTGGTGCTTTAGACCGTGTTGAACAAGCAGTAGACGTTCTTTTAATGCGATATCCAAACGTTAAAGTCATTCCCATAATTTCAACTTGTTCAACCGAAGTAATTGGCGATGATATTGACGGCGTAGTCATCAAGTTGAATGAAACACTCCTGCCTGAAAAATATCCTGGCCGGGAAGTCCATCTGATCCCCATCCATACCCCCAGTTTTGTCGGAAGTATGGTCAGTGGTTACGATTTGGCCGTAAAAGATTTTGTCAGCTATTTCGCTAAAAAAGGCGAATCAAACAACAAAATTAATTTAATCACCGGTTGGGTTAATCCCGGAGATGTAACAGCTTTAAAACATTTACTCTCTGAAATGGATGTTGATGCAAATGTACTCTTTGAAATTGAAGCTTTTGATTCTCCCCTTATGCCAAGCGGCAACCACGTTTCGCATGGTGATACGACCGTAGAAGATTTAATAGATACCGCTAATGCCATCGGGACAATCGCTCTGAATCGCTATGAAGGCGGTAAAACAGCCGAATATCTTCAAAAGGAATTTGACATTCCCATGATCATCGGACCAACCCCCATTGGAATAAGAAATACGGATACTTTTTTGAAAAATCTCAGCGAGATGACCGGCAAGCCGATACCAGAATCATTGGTTCGGGAAAGAGGCATTGCTCTTGACGCCATCACGGATGTGACCCATATGTTTTTGGCTGATAAAAAAGTAGCCATCTATGGAAATCCAGATTTAGTCATTGGACTTGCGCAATTCTGTTTGGATATGGAAATGAAACCCGTGCTTCTTTTACTGGGCGATGATAACCCCAATTATAAAGATGATCCACGAATTCAGGAATTTGAAAAAAATCTTGATTACAAAATGGAAATAATCACAAATGCAGATTTATGGGAATTGGAAAACCGGATTAAAAACGATGGTTTGGAAGTCGATCTGATTCTTGGCCATTCGAAAGGGCGATTTACTGCCATGGACAATAATATTCCAATGGTTCGTGTCGGCTTCCCTGTTTATGACCGTGCTGGCATGTACCGATATCCTGTTGTTGGCTATGCCGGTGCCATGTGGCTCGCCGAAACAATTGCTAATACCTGGTTTGTAGATATGGAATATAAGAAAAACCGGGAAACAATATTAAATGTCTGGTAGTATCAACACTGTTATTGTCTCTATTTAAAAAATCACTGAATTCATGAAAGGGTGATATCATGTTTAACCAAATAAAATATGAAATTCAAGGTATAACAAGTTCCATAACCTATGAGAATGGTAATATCAAGGATTGCAGAGTAAATAAACCGAATGTTCTCCATACAAACTACGGTGATTTTACACCTCGCTTTTCACATCCCGACGAACGAAAGAAGGATACTAAAGCATTGTCCTTCTATGAAAACGGAAATATAAAAAGCATTGCATTGGAAGAACGAAAAAAGGTGGAAACACCAATCGGGGCCATAAAAGCTGAGTTGATCACCTTTCATGAAAACGGCTCTATTGACAGCCTTTTTCCATCTAATGGTCAAATTGGTTTTGGCTGGTCTATGGAAGACGAAACTAAACTCACCGAAAAATATGATTTTCAATTTCCTTTCGGAGAATTTTCCGCAAGAATTATAGCTGTTCGTTTTTATGAAAGCGGACAGTTAAGCAGCCTAATCCTATGGCCGGGAGAAATAGTTGAAATTGCGACGCCAATCGGAATAATTCCCATTCGAATCGGATTTAAGCTCTATGAAAATGGCTTGTTAGAATCAGTTGAACCCGCCCATCCAATCATAGTCAATACCCCCATTGGAAATGTGACCGCCTTTGACTACACCGCTTTGGGTATGGATGCCGATTTCAATTCAATCCATTTTGATGAAAAAGGTAATTTATCCGGTGTTTTTACTAATAGCGATTTCGCAATAAAAAATTTAAACACCAACAAACGCGAAAATATTTTTCAATATTTGCGTTTAGATATGCTCAGTGACAACTTTCTAAAAGTCCCTACCGTGATCCAATTTGAAAAAGATACCGTTGTTTTTGATACTAACGAAAATACGACTTCTTATAAAATCAGCGAATGTGAGTTCTTAATCTTATATGATGGGAAATTCGAAGATAACGCCTGCAGTCCAAATGACTGTTCAGAGTGTATCGGATGTTAGGGAGGATGTTATGGATATAGCAGTTCTTGTTAATGCTTCGGGAAAATCATCTGTATTCAATGAAAATGGTATCATTAAAGTTTATTCAAAAAATACGCAAGGCTGGAATTTGACTAGAGAAAAAGTCTACTCCATCGACCACTTAGAAAACGGAAATGGTTTAAGAGATTATATGAATGAAATTGGTCTCTGGTTGAATAGTTGCAAGGTTCTCGTTGTTAAACGAATCCGCGGCATTCATTATCTGGCTCTTGAACATTTCCAAATATCAATGTTAGAAATCGAAGGCTATCCTGAAGAGTTTTTAGAATATATCCAGGATTGTGAGAAACACCAGCGCACTGAGGAAAAAGTTCCTTTAGAAGCAATTGCTATTTTCGAACAACATCCTGGTTATTTTTACATTGATTTACAAGACGTCATGTCTGGAAAGACATCGTATAATTCCAAACAAATATTACTGCCATTTTTTAAAGAAAAAGCATTCACTCAACTTGAGATTGTTTGCGCACATATTCCAAAATGGTTTGAAAAGGAGCTTCCTCTTTTAGGTTTAAAATATAATAGCGGTGAATCCGGTCGTTGCCTAAAGGTCCAAGTCTCTAAAGTTTAATATATAGAAAACTAATTATGCTTATAATATTTATTATTATAAAATACCTCCAGTTAACGGGATTAGTTCAAGATCAATCATGCATTCGATACATATCTTTGCGATTTGTATATGTATTGAATGAAAATCTCCGAGCTAATCCATTTATTTTTTTTGTTCACAGTTCTCATAATTACAAGCCACATAAATACATAAATAATTATTGGAAAATACCTCCGATTGTATTTTATTATCAGAGTTTTAATTTCAACAAGTTTTTTCACATAAAAAAAGTGCACCTTCAAACGTCCGGTTTTCATCTAACATTTGGGGTGCGCTTTTTTATCTGGTTATTTTATCCCTTTTTTCTTTTCAAAAATCCTAAATTTTAAAATTAATCAACCATCAACATTACAGAGGTTGCTTTGATTACTGCTGTTGCATCAGAACCGACGGTTAGACCTAATTCTTTAATTGATGCCAATGAAATAGTAGATGAAACAATATTTCCATTTCCAATATCAATTTTTACAATACCGTTCACAGCGCCTTCTTCAATACTGACAACTTTGCCTTTTAGTTGATTTCTTGCACTTAGTTTCATAATAGCCTCCTGATTTAAATTTAATAAGACAATCATTCAGATTATCTTTTGTTATTTATATTGAAACATATTAAACTTAATAATTCCTTAATTTTTTCTTCTTTTTTCTTTTAATATCTATCTTTGTTCTCAAGCAAATGGCTTTTTAAAGCTATTTATTGAATTTCTTCTATTGTTTAAAATTCAATAACCATTCAGATTATCCGTATTTTTTATTTTCAATGATTGTTTCATTTTGATCATTTTAATATCTTTTAACTGCGTTTCACTATGATTGATTGCAATTGGTTATATCTAACTATGTTTAATTAGGTTAAGTTTGTTTTAAAAATTCTGATTTTGTATCGAGACAAGCATCCACATTACAAATAATCTTAATGCCAATGAAAAATGTTATTGAGTTCTATTTTTGTGATTTTTATTTAACTTACTATTGTATATTTCATCCAGATCAATTAAACTATATAGAAAGCGTTTATCTTTTGTTTTTGTTGAGTTATGACTTACCATTTTATAAAAGATGGCGCTCTTTTTTATTTTAATAATCATCATTTTCTGTCCAACAACATCGTGTAATAAACAATTCAATTCTAAAAACGAGAAAATCACAAATTCTGTATTTTAAAAAAAAATTCCAGGATTTATCTGAATCATAAGTAAAAGCAAACGAATTTTCAACTAACTAAAACGATTAGACGAGGAGATATCCTATGACTAACAAAATCTGCAATCCAACAAATGATGAAATAACGAAAATGCCTCTGGGTACAAAAATAAATGAATTTGAAGAGAAAGAAACATCGATAACAGCGTTAATCATTGCTAAAGAACAAGCAGAAGCGAAAAATGTCGTCATGATTAAAGAATTAGAGCACTACCGTAATTTTTTCAAAATCAGCCTGGATATTTTTTTAACAGTAGGCCCGGATGGCATGATCACAGATGTTAATATGGCTGCTGAAAATGCCGTGGGGATACCGAGAGAAAAGCTGATTGGGAAAGAAATTTCAACGTATGTTACCGATTCTCATAAAGTGCAAGCTGGACATCAACAAATAATACGAGAAGGTGTAATCGTTGATCATGAGCTTAATCTCAAACATGTTAATGGAGCCACTACTCCCTTTTTATTTAATGCATCCTCATACAAAGATAGTGACGGAAAAATAGTCGGCGTGTTTGCTGCTGGAAGAAATATTACCGCTACCCGGAAAGCTGAAGATGATCTAACCCACCTAAAGAATAATCTTACCCAATTAGTCAAACAACGGGCGGAAGAGCTAATCCTTGTCAATAAAGAGCTTGCTTTTCAAAATGAAGAGAAAAAGAAACGAGCTGCTGAGTTGATTATTGCCAATAAAGAACTCACCTTTCAAAATGAAGAAAAAGCGGACCGGGCTGCTGAGTTGATTATTGCTGATAAGGAGCTTGCCTTTCAAAGTGAAGAAAAGGCGGACCGGGCCGCTGAATTAGTTATTGCTGATAAAGAACTCGCCTTTCAAAGTGAAGAGAAAGCCGACCGAGCCGCTGAGTTGATCATTGCCAATAAAGAGCTTGCCTTTCAAACCGAAGAGAAAGCCGACCGGGCCGCCGAGTTAATTATTGCTGATAAAGAGCTCGCCTTTCAAAGTGAAGAGAAAGCCGACCGGGCTGCTGAGTTAATCATTGCTAATAAAGAGCTTGCCTTTCAAAATGAAGAAAAAGATAAAAGAGCATCTGAGTTAATCATTGCCAATAAGGAGCTTGCCTTTCAAAGTGAAGAGAAAGCCGACCGGGCCGCCGAGTTAATCATTGCCAATAAAGAGCTTGCCTTTCAAAATGAAGAAAAAGATAAAAGAGCCGCCGAATTAGTACATGCTAATGAAAAGCTTGCCTGTCAAAAAGAAAAAATAGAAAAATTTAATAATCAATTAGAATGTCGGGTAATAGAAAGAACGGCAGAACTTGAATCTCTGAATAAAGAATTAGAAGCCTTTTCATATTCCATGTCTCATGACTTAAAGGCACCTTTAAGGCATATAGCTGGATATATTTCACTTTTGATCAAGAAATATGGCAGCTTATTTCCTAAAGAAGGCGAACATTATCTGGATATGATTTCTTTTTCTGTCGAAAATATGAATGAATTAATTGAAGGACTACTCCATTTTTCAAGAAGTGGCAGAATCGATATGAATAAAAAGATTCTAAACATGAATGAAATAGTGAACACTTTGATTCAGCCTATCAAAGAGCAGGAAATTGAACGCAAAATAGAATTTAATATTGAACCGATGCCTTTAGCTTTTGGAGATCTTGAAATGATGAAGTCTGTGTGGGCTAATCTTATCGAAAATGCCGTCAAATTTACTAGAAAAGAAGATTTTACAAAAATAGTTATTGGGGCAAATGAAGAAAAGGATGAAAATATTTACTATATTAAAGACAACGGAGTTGGTTTTGACATGAACTACTCATCAAAATTATTTACTGTTTTTCAACGCTTGCATTTACGTAAGGACTATGAAGGTACCGGAATAGGATTAGCAACTGTTAAAAGAGTTATCACAAGACATGGTGGAAAAATATGGGCTGAAAGTAAAGTTGGAGAAGGTGCAAGCTTTTATTTCTCACTGATTAATAGAAAGGGAAATGAAAAGACATGGAAATGAAAACAATTCTTTATGTTGACGACAACCCGTTAGATATCGAACTAACTCTGGAAGCGATAAAAGAAAATCAAATTTTAAATCCGATAATTGTGGCTAATGATGGATTAGAAGCATTAGCGTATTTAAAGTCAGAGGGGATCTATGCGAAACGAAAGCCCGGAAATCCATGTATGGTTTTGCTTGATTTGAAAATGCCAAGAATGGATGGCCTTGAATTTTTGGCTATTGTTAAAAAGGCTGAAAATTATAAACGCATACCTGTTATTCTACTTACCTCCTCTCGAGAGGAAAGTGATTTAATCAAAGGGTATAATCTCGGCGTAAATGCCTATGTTGTAAAGCCACTTGATTTTCTGGCATTAATTGAGGTCGTAAAACAGATTGGAATATTTTGGGCAATTATTAACGAATTGCCGTCGGAATAAGGTGATAGTATGAATAAGAAATGTTATTTGAAAATACTTGCATTAGAAGATTCACCAATGGATGCTGAACTGATCGTTGAGTGTTTAAATGAAAACTATGAAGCAGAAATTAAAATGGATGTTGTTGCGAAAGAAAGAGATTTTGTTTCAGCACTATCTTCAAGAAAATATGATGTGATTTTAGCTGACTTTATGTTGCCTGATTTTAATGGGTTTGCAGCATTAACCCATGTGAAAAGAATATGCCCGAATATACCATTTATTTGCGTCTCCGGATTTATTGGTGAGGAAACCGCGGTAGAACTTCTGAAGCAAGGCGCCACAGATTATGTTTCGAAAGATAAACTGGGTCGATTGGTGCATTCGATCGAAAGAGCTTTAAAAGAATCAAAAGAAAATGAGCAGAATGAAAAAATGGCAATGGAATTACTTGAGACCAATGTCTATCTTAAAAATAGTTTGGCAAGTTTTCAACAATTAACTGAAGCGGTAATTAATACAATCGCATTAATTGTTGAAAAAAGAGATCCTTATACGGCCGGTCATCAGGAAAGGGTGAGTAAACTCGCCTGTGCAATTGCAGTGGAAATAGGATATGATACCTCATTTGTGGAAGGAATTCGAATAGCAGGCTTATTGCATGATATTGGGAAGATTGCAATACCAATAGAAATTTTATGTAAACCCGGACAGCTCAGTGAAGATGAGTTTCGTTTGATTAAAATTCATCCAAAAGTAAGTTACGAAGTGTTAAAGGAAATTGAATTTAATCGACCTATTGCCGATATCGTTCTGGGACACCATGAAAGACTGGATGGCAGTGGGTATCCAAATGGATTAAAAGGTGATGCCATATCAATCGATACAAGAATTCTTTCAGTAGCCGATGTCGTGGAAGCAATGGTTTCATATCGGCCCTATCGACCTGCACTCGGCTTAAACTGTGCCTTAGCTGAGATAAATAAAAATAGCGGCAACTATTATGACAAAGTTGTTGTCGATACCTGTACTAGGCTCTGTTCCAATGGGAATTTTAAATTTTAGCATCATTAATCTGCATAAAAAACAGCTGTTGTAGTTTAACATCACAACAGCTGTTTATTTCATTTCTAATTATGAAACCTCTTTTGGCGGTTCAGTACTTGCCATCGGAACAACCGGTTCTTTTTCCAGTTCCTGTTCCATTCCCCTTATGATCGATTCTTTTATCTTTTTAGCCCGGGGGTCATCCACTTTACCTTCCGGATTGAGTTTAACACCCAGCTTTTCACTGATCAGAAGATCAATCAGCATTTCAAAAGCGTTGAATGAGCTGTTCTGGCCTTCTTTCCCGCCCATACTCATAACGGTTTTGGGAACAATGTCGATTTTCGCCTTTTCGATTGCTGATGTGAACTTGGTCATTACATCCTGAACAACCTGATATTCCGGGCCGCCGTAAGCTTTAACCTGTTCTTCAATAGCAATGGCCTTACCAATTCCAACCCTCGCTTCTTTCTCGGCTTCCGCCTCAGCCAGGGCTTTTATTTTAGCCGCTTCCTGGAGCGAACGCTGATAATCCGCTTTACCCACATTGCTCTGAATCTGAATGTTGATATCCGACTCGGTGAGCAGTTTCTGCTGCATGGCCTTGGATTCAGCTTCTCTTAATTCCTTTTCTTTGCCGGCAGCTTTTTCCTGCTGGGTATAGGTCTCAATTTCTTCGATGGCAATCTGTCTTGACCGGAGTTGCGTTAAAATGATCTCGATCTTATCGTCAGTGGCAGATGCCGCTGGCGTCCCAATGAGAACCTCCTCTAGTTCCAGATTATAATGTTCAAATTTTGCCTTCATCTCACTGGATGAAATTCGCTGAATTTCATTTCTATCCTGAATCAGCTGAATTAAGGTTTTAGTCTGACCGATATTTTTGAAATAAGCGGATACCATCGGATCCAATGTCTGATCCACCAGCATTTTTACATCACCAAAGCGCTGAATCACAAGCGGTGCTTTCCGATAATCAATGTGCATGACCACAGATAAAGGTAAAGACGGTTCAAAAGCATCCTTGGTAATCAGACTGACTTCTTTCAAATTTTCATCAAATTTATGAAAGCCGGTCTGGTTGCTGATCCATTTCAGAATAATATTCGTTGTGGGAATCCACTTGATTTTTCCAGCATAGGTATTGAACGCATATTTACCAGGCATCAACGGTTCTCTCCAAACACCTCTGAACCCTTTTTCAACCAACTCGCCATGTTTATAGTCTTCGCCGGTTGAGTCCACACCTTTTGGGCCAATATAGGATACGACCACTCCGACATAACCAACATCGATAATCGTTTTATCGATTAATTCTACGGTTGCAAAAAATCGATTGATAAAGTAGGTGCCTTCCACCAGAACCTGATACTGCCGTCCTCTAAAGCCTCCAGCTTTAAGGAATTTTTCCGGATCCTGAAAATTGTTATGATATATTTCCGGATGGGCAGGATCGTTGCCAACCGCCGGAGCGATAATGTCATCCATTGTTAAAGAAAGGCCATCATGGATCGTCACAATCCCCACCTTGTCATCTGTGCCTTTTATGACAATGGGAGTAAAACCATTTCGGTCTTTTAACAAAGCTGCCATATTCATAATGGTCGCTTCTTCAGCCTTTGTACCCATGGACTGATAATAGATCTTATCCTCGGTGATGATAATAAACTGGGCCAGATTAAAGGCATAAGTTCCTTCTCTGATGATTCCTCGCTGGGGACCCCTTTGTCCGCCGTTAAGCAAAAAACCTCGGGCATCCTGAAAATTGTTGCATTCGGGAATGATTTTAGCCAATGTCTGGATGGGCTCCAGCGGCTGCCCGTCTCTGGCAAATACATATGCAATCTGTCCCTGGGGAACGGTAACCAGGGGAGAAATATGTACCTTATACATCAACGGTGTCAAAAAATGAATTCCCCCTCGAATGACCTGGGGCTGATAACCCGCTTCGCCATTCAAAGCAATGATCTGCATATCAAGAGAACCTTTCCGTGACCACCATTTCTCGATGACGGCAATTTTATTGTTTGAAACGATCCGCAATCCGATCAGCCATAAGAAAAGAACAATGCCGATTAATATTAACAGAATAATCACGAACATGGAAAACAACTGCATCTCTTTCACCTCATTTCATTTAAGCGTTTCTGATAACTTACCCTGAAACAAATCGATTAAACAGGTGAATAGCGATTATTAACAATTTATTTTGCAGTTGCCATGAAAACAATTGTTTCAACAAAAGCGTTGACTAAATTCGGATCAAATTGAATTCCCGCATTTTTTCTGATTTCTTCAAGAGCTTCTTTTTTTGATAATGCATTTCGATAGCTTCGATCACTGATCATGGCATTATAAGCATCTGCAATATTCAAAATTCTTGATTCAAAAGGTATTTCTTCACCTTTCAACCCTTTTGGATATCCTTCTCCATTCCACTTTTCATGATGATCCAATACATATTCTGCAATATCAGACAGCTCTTTAACTGTACTCAAAATTCGATACCCGATCTCTGAATGACGAATTATTTCTTTCCATTCGTCCTCCGTCAGTTTACCGGGTTTATTGAATATGGTTTCATCAATGGCTATTTTTCCGATGTCATGTAACAGTCCCGCTGTTTTAAGTTCATCTATTTTATTTTCAGGCAGACCGAGAACCGCTCCTATGTTTTGGCATAACTTCGCGACCCCTTTGGAATGTTCTTCTTCTCGCTGGTCTTTTATATAGAGATTTTTTATAATTGCATTAACCGTTTTACTCCGCATATCCGGACTTTCAAAAAGTTTGTGATGATACATCTGCTCATCCGCTTTTTTGATGACGGCTTTCATTGAGTCGGTTTCATCGATTTTTGTATCAATTCCAAAAGAAATCGATACGTTTAAATTTCCGACTTTTTTTTGGGAAGCGATATTCTGAATCCGGCTGACTATTTTCTCTGCCTTTGAAGCATCCGTTTTTGGAAGCAGAATAATAAATTCATCACCACCGATTCGGCAGATAATCTCATCTTCCCGGCATCCATTTTTAATTGCCTCGACACTTTTTTTAATTAATTCATCACCCATCCCATGTCCAAATGAATCGTTGATCAGCTTAAGTCCATTGATATCTCCCAAAATAATGGTCAGTGGCCAGTTTCTTCTGGTATCCAGTCTTTTCAACTCTTCTTCGAAAAATCTGCGATTATAAAGCCCCGTCAGCTGATCATGGAGACTCAAGTACTTGATTTCATCTTGTCTTTGTTTCTTTTCAGTGACGTCTCTGAAAACTAAAACCATCCCATTGATATGTCCCAATCTGTCTCTGATTGGCGAAACGCTGTCTTCAATCATTATTTCGGTATTATTCCGGGATATCAAAATGACAGAATCAATCGTATCAATCGTATCCGTTGAATAATCCGATGAAACTAGTGCATTAAATGAATAGTCGCATTTTTTTCTGGTAAATTCGTTAATGGCATTAAATACGGTCTCTATTGGTTTCCCAACTGCTTCCGCCCGAGTCCAGCCGGTTAGTTCTTCTGCGACACGATTGATAATTTGCACATGACCACGTTTATCGGTGGAAATAACCCCATCCCCAACGGATAATAAAGTTGTCTTGAACTGTTCTTTTTTGGCAAATAGAAGTTGTTCCACATCCTTGCGATTTGCAATTTCCATTTTTAGCGTTTCAACCCGTTTAAACTGATTTGTCGTGTCAAAGATCTGAATAAGGATATATTTTTGCTTCCCCATAAAAATTGCATCGATCTGGAGATTCTGTTTTATAATTGATCCTTCCATCGTGTTTGCCGGATAGACAAAAACAGGATGCAAGCCGCCTGAACAAAACATGCTTTGACCCATTTTAAAAGCCTTCTGGAATAGTTGAAGATAGTAATTTTTTTTGAATGCCGGAATAATTTCTTTAACATTTTTCCCAATCACCTGGTCTTTTAAAATCCCGGTGTATTGTTCCAGCCATTCATTCCAATGTGATATTAAAAGCTCTTCATCAAAGATAATGATTCCTGAATTAATCTTTTTCAGAATATTTTTGCATAAGCTATCCATCGATATCCACCAATACTTCGTCTATTTTCTTAATCAATTCAATGGTCGAAGACATATTGAAAACCATCACAATCGCTCCATCCAATTGAGTATCTTCAAATGAAAAGGTATTGCAGATAACCATCACATGGGTTTCTTTATTAAAAAGAATCGCCTCTTCCTCCTCTGGGAAAAAGCAAACCTGCACTTTTGGAAATGTATATTCCAGTTTCAAATCCAATAAATTTCCAATTCCTCCAAGTACGGAATTCAGAATGACATTTCCGATTTCTCGGATCACATCAAAATCGACATCTGTAAGTTCACCGTCATCAACCGCTTCATAATCTTCACCCAAACATAAATGCGCCAGCACCTGTGCTTTGTCCTTTGGAAACAGCAATCTTGCATTGCCTGAAAATCTTTTTCCAAATTCAATGATTGAAGATACCACATGACTGTTAAAAAGTGTCGGTCTCACTTCAGAATATCTTAAAAGATCTTCTGGCTGTTCCAGATTTAATAACATGATCTGTGGCAATGTCAAAATAATTTTTTTATCAACAATTTCCGACAAAAGGCTGGATGCCTGGCCGATAAACATATTCATATATTCTTTTAAAGCATCTTCCTGTTGTAAATTTAACACACCAGTCCTCCTGTTATAATTTCGGCTAGTTCTTTTGCTTTTTCTGAAGAAAACGGTTTGTTAATAAACTGCAAAGCCCCCAGTTCAAAAACTTCATCCTTCATCTTCTGCTGTACGTCTGCCGAAACAACAAAAACTTTTGTCTGAATTCCTTCTTTCTTTAAAAGTTTCAGAAATTCAATGCCATCCATTTTCGGCATCAATAGATCGAGAGTAATAAAATCGGGTTGTTCTTTCAGGCAAGCCTCGTATCCTTCAAGCCCATCGGAGCAAACATAATAGTCTGCTTCCGGTAAATATTCTTTTAAATACTTCACGATTATTTTTTTATAAAGCATTGAATCCTCAATAACTAATATTTTCATTTCAGTCTCCTTAAAGCCAGGTTATTTTAAGTAAATATTGTTCATATCGTCATTCTTATACGCGCAGCTCATTTTTTTATGATTACAATATGTATATATTAACATTTTCGTCTTTTCATTTCCATAAAAAATTAAATTCAAATATAAAAAAACCTGCTACTTACGCAACAGGCTCAGCCAATATCATATTTGGACTCATTCATTTACTTCCAATTCCAAACTTTTCGAAGTTAAGAAGTTAAGAAGTTAAAATGGACTCTATCTGATTTTCCATTCTCTTATAATACCAATTCTGACTCTCATTATAGAACCATTCCACATCATCACTCACGCACTTTTCATGCTCTCGCTTTAATTGCAGTGTTGTGCCGTTTACGAAATACTTTTTCTGGATGGGGTTGCCGCAGACCATTCCAAATTCTTCCAGGAATTGCTTCCAATGCTCCGTTTCGATCAATAATCGGTTCGTTTCAAAAGCATTTATAACATAATCAACATCGATTATCATACATGGGAAAGCTAATATGATTGTTACCCTTTTTTCATTCTCCATAAGATAAATAGCTCCCGGAATTCTTGTCTGGATGTTGTGCGAAGGAAGATAAAAATAAAGATTTCCGATGATTGTGCCCTTAATTATCACATTTCTTTTTTTCATCGATGCGCAACATAAATTCATGAATTTTATATGATCCTTCACGGGTTTTCTAAATTGCGCCGTATTATTTTGGCTGCACATCCATTGCTCTCCATCCGCAACTTCACAGTCAGCGATCAGATAAAAGTCACCATCTGGGATGGATCTGGTATTTTGATACAGAACAAACTTTCGAATTTCTTCTTCTAATTCTTCATCGGTTACCGCTGCACTCATCTCTGTATTATCCGCTATCATTCCGCTATCTTCAGAAGATTTTAGATAGACCCATGCATCAGCCAGATCATTGTCGATTCTCACCTTTCGCTTCTCGCGCTCATAAAAAGGAACTTCCTCCCATTTATCAGCTATCCACATTTCATGGGGATATAATTCCAGCACAAATCCTTTTGTAATCGCGTTTTCTTCTTCGGAAATGGAAAAGAATCCATCCGCTCCGCAAAATACCCGATACCCTTCCAATGTGGCTGTCTTCATATTGACTGGTCTTTTGAAAAACGCCTCTTGTATCGTTAAATCGCGAAAAGTGCCATAGGTAAATAACAGCTCCATTTTTTCAGCACCCATTATTTTTCATCCTTTTTATTTTTAAACTCCACTGCTTTATCAACAAATGCACGAAACAATTTCGCCCATTCTCTATTCTTCTCCAGTAATTTTTCAGGATGCCACTGCACGCCCAAAACAAATTCATGCTGAACGGATTCCACCGCTTCAATGATCCCATCTCGTGTTCGTCCAGTCACGATATACCCATCTGGAATTTGCTTAATCGACTGATGATGAACGGAATTCGTCATGACCGAATCCTTTTGAAGGATCTCAAAAAGCTTTGTTTTCTTTTGCAGTTCCACCGAATGGGTGTCTGTACAAAATGAGCATTCCTGAAAATGTTTGATCCGCATTGTTCGATCAATACAGGTGTCGATATCCTGATATAATGTACCGCCACCTGCAATCACAATCGCCTGCAGCCCTCTGCAGATTCCTAAAATCGGCATATTATTTTCCAATGCTTTCTTAATCAAAACAAGTTCAAAAGCATCTCTTTCCGGTGTCATCTCAACCATTAGTCGAAATCCTTCGATTGGTTCTTCCCCATAATAAAGCGGCAATATATCCTGTCCGCCGCTAATCAAAATACCATCCAGCATGGAAAGATATTCGTCATAAAAAGGAAAACATTCCAGCGCTGGAATGATCACCGGAATACCACCTCCAGCCACTACCGCATCTGCATATTCTTTCAAAAGTTCCATTTTATCATCTACTTGCGTGGATGTAATTCCAATCAAGGCTTTCATAATCCCTCACTCCTTATTCTAGCTCTTTTACAGTCTGTTTACATTAACTTTTGTCTCATAATAAGGAGTTCCGTTTCCTACTTTTGTTACAAGACCTCGGGTCAGTACATTCACATTGCGGCCAACCTGTCCCCATCCTCCTCGATAAATCACAACCAGATCTTCCCTTTGGTCGGGAACAAAACAAGCCGTGCACCGAATACTTCCAAACTGATTTTCTACTAGACATTCTTTTCCGTTTACTAAGCCAAGTGCTAATCCTATTTTATCATTAATTTTAACCTCTAAAAGTTCAGTCTGACTTTCCAGGGTAACTTCAGAGCAAATCCATTTTTTGGGTGCCACCGACATCAGTTGAAACTGATATTGCAAATCCCATTTGGCCGGATGCTCAAAGACTGTCATCAGCTGAAACTTTCCTGATTCAGTCGGAAATATCCGATCAAGATAAGGTACTTCCGGTGCATCAGGATTATTGACCCCTAATCGGAATATTTCTTCCAGTGAAACGCCTTTTTCCAATGACGGCCGCATGATAATTTCCAGCCAGTTCTCTAATGATTTGACATAGGTATCGGCAAAATCAAACCGACTTCCCAATTCCATAAAGATTTCAAAATCAGATTTACATTCCCCTACCGGAGCAATAACCGGATTCAGCGGGCCGATGAAATCATGCCCATATGAAGCTATGATGTCCTTTTCTTCTAAGAAGGTGGTAACCGGCAAGAAAATATCCGCCAGAATTCCGGTATCATCCAGAAAATGTCCGGCAACCACAAGAAAAGGTATCTTTTCAAAGGCCTTTTTTGTTACATTTGCATCCGGGACCATCGAAACGGGATTTCCTGCGGTTATAAATGCCAGCTCGATTGCCGGGTCAGCAGCTAAAAGCTCCGGCCCGATTAATTGCATAAAAAACTTTCGTCTTCCCGGTTGAAGTTCGTCTCCCCACACACTCCAGTCATAGGGAGCATATTCCTCAAATCCCTGACTGACACCACCGCCGGGAATTCCGATAGAACCAGCCACGGCTCCCAGTGCATCGATGGCGCGTAAGGTTGTATGGGCATATTCCCATCGATGCAACCCCCATCCCAGTACAAAAGCAGTTGGTTTTTGTTTAAGTAAAACATCGGCTATTTTCTTGATTTCCGCTATCTTAACATCACACATCGCTGCATATTCTTCTATGGTATGTGAATAAACTAATTTTCGATATTCCGCATAATTGATACAATGCTTTTCTAAAAATTCGCTATCTTCTGCTCCAGCCTCGTGTAATAATCGCGACAAAGCCATCGCTAAATAAGAATCGGTACCGGGCTTCGGCTTCACATGCATGGAGCACAATGGCGCCGTCTCGGTATTAACCGGGTCAATTAATATAACCACTCCGCCTTTTTTTTTGATATCCTTTATATAAGGAAGAACATTAATGCCTGTTGCTGCCGGATTTCTGCCCCACAAGATCATTGAATGACTATTTCGATAGTCTCTGACATCATGTGAGATCCTGTTTCCAAAATCCAGATCTTGAGAGCCCTGCCCTGCCCCACCACAGATTGTTCCCTTGGTAATCGTGGTATTTCCAAGCAAATTAAAAAATCGGCGGTTTACCAGTTTCAGCGCAGATCTTTCTCCAAATCCCTGATAGTACAAAATGGCTTCCGGCGACTTCTCCCGACAGATTGTCTTCATTCTTTCGGCGATCTCATCAAGGGCTTCTTCCCAGGATATCTGTTCGAATTGACCGTTCACTTTCTTGAGCGGATGAAGGACACGCTCCTTATGGTACACGCGCTCGATAAAATGCGAGCATTTTATGCAGGATTTTCCCTGATTAATGGGATTATCTTTATTTCCAACCAGTTTCACAATTTTCCCATCTTTTACATGAGCTAATAATCCACAAGAATTGGGACAATCTCTCGTACATGTTGTAACTACTGTGCTTTCTCCCATAAATGATACTCCTTCCCGTCCAATTAAGTCATTTTAATGCCAAACAGCCACCCTGACACTGTCTTCCAAATTTGTCACAAGCCCCACACCGTTCCTGGGCTGTTTTTGTTCGAATTGCTCCCACCTGCTTATTAAAATAAGTCAAAACTTCCAGTTCTCCATTATACTCGGTAATATTTGATAAATTGACTTCCTGCATCGGTATACAATAGGTGGCGGATAAATCTGTTTGGATATCAATCGATGGATGGCAAACTCCTGAAAATTTCATTGAGATATTCCGCATATACTCGAGTGCTTCTTCGGTAAAGTAACACAACGGAATACAACAATCCAGTCCAGTATGAATGTTTTGTCTTTCGCAGGCTTTTACAAATTCTAAAATCTGCTTTACTAAAACTTTGGAGTCTTCTAAATTAAAATAATTATTAGCTTCCAAGGGATTCGGTCGCGAAATGTCATATCGTATGTTGGTAATCCCATATTGTGCTGCCGCTTCAAGAATGTAAGCATAGCTGATTTTTCCTTTTGAGAAGTTTTTGGAAAAAGATACTCGTGCATCCAGTTCTTTTAGCCCCTCTATATTTTCTTGCAGCCGATCCCATTGTTTTTTCGTATACATCGATGGATCATTATAATTAATTACAAAATTCACCACCAACTCTGCCAGCGGTTCCTGGAGATCTTTTTCAAACAATCCATTGGTAAACAGCACTGGCGCAACACCGCATTCGTTTAGTTGTTCCAGCATCCGAACCAATCCCGGATGAGTGGTCGGTTCACCGCCTAGAATGCCAATCGTTGCAACCTTGTGTTTTTCTAACCATAAACATAATTTTTCGAAATCTTTGGCTTCCATAAGCATCGGATATTTCTTCCCAAATCCATGAATAAAGCAATAGTCACAATTAAAATTACATTGGTACGTAATAAATAAATTCAGCATGTAAAACCCACCTTTTATTATACACATAAGAGGCTATCCTAAATATGCTATTTAGAACAACCTCATCATGCACTATTTTAATATAAAACTATTTTACCACCAGCTTGCCAGCAGCATATATCCTGGTATCCAACAGGTCCCGATTGCGACTAACAAAGTAGCCATTGGAACGACATTCGAATTAAGCTTGATTTTCGGAAATGCTCCGGCAATCCAGTAGATTCCCCATAGCGCACCCCATAATAACCAAATCACCCCAAATCTGGAATCTCCCCCGCTAAAAGCGAGGTAAGAAGATGGGATGGTATTGACTGCGACAAAGAAGCAATACCAAGCCTGAGGTCTTCCGTCCAGATTGAATAAATTGGTACATCCGACAAACAGATACGTAAAACCAAATAACATACTTGTGCCAACGCCGTAAAAAGCGCTAATGTCCTGACCGGTAAATACCGCATGACTTAAATTAATAATGTTAATAACGACGTATAAACCACCTGTAAAAAAATTCATTACTGCCAGTGCTTTTGAATCAAATTTTTGATACATTCCAATACCGTTAATTAATAAAACACACCCTACATAAAGTAGACCAATTCCTGTAGCCATAATTTTTCCTCCTTTAAAGTTGTCTGAGTTTCTCACTCAACTATTTTTATAATTTTATTTGCACATATTCATTGGTGCAGGGATTTTCATGACACACATACATGATGCCTTCCGCCGTATCATAAATGACCGCTGCAACCGTCGCAAAGGCATCCATTTCATTTTCCTCTTCAAACCCATGAGCACAAATACACCGCGGATAATTTGTATGATCCCTCGTTACCGTTTTAATTAGTTCAATATCAATTTTCCCCAAATGCTCCGCTAAGATGTTGGAGCTGACCTGATGTCTCACATAAGACCCGCCATGAGAAAGCCAATTCGCTGTTTCGAATTTTCTCATTCTTGCTGAAAGATAGTGATTGGTATGTGCAATTGCACCCTGTATCGGAATTAAATCGTAGTCTGTCGCTGAAGCTTCAATACACCAGGCAACACCGTCCTTACAGGATAACTGATAATTAATTCCTGCCGCCCGTTCTGTAAAAACGATTGCCCCAAATGCATCGCCAACGCGAACTTGTGCCAAAGCCTTTCGTATGATCAATGGATACAGCACCCCAAAGCGGGCATCATTGGCAACAATTTTGTTAATTGAAAGGGCAATTCCATTCGAATTCATGCCATTTAGTCCCAGTATTCCGGCCATACTATAGACGAGTTGATCGGGCCCTTGCTTTGGATGGATCTTAAGCACGATATTGTACTTACTATAATACTGTTCCATATCAAATGTCTGTCCAACATAAGGCTTGTTGTCTTTTGAGGCCTGGGGCAAAATGTTAAAGGAAGTGCATCCCCATAATCTTTTACTAAGGAGTTTTCCCCCCAGTTCCGGCGGACGAATGTCTTCCAACTCCAGAAATGAATTCAGAAACACAATTTCTTCGAAAGCCAGGCCGCTGCCATCTGCGATCCCCTGCAATTCCTCATATAACTCAACAGAATAATTCTTTAAAAAGCCAATGTTTTTTCCAGTATAATCCAGTAATGTATTTTTATCTGTAGCGGCTGTTATATTACGCATATGCAGTTCAAATATCGTATTGTAAAAATCATGTATTTGATTTTTTAAAATCGTTCCATGTTGATAACCGATATCGTAACTTGTACCACTTAATTCAATTACCGGCATTTGTTTCATTGTCAATACCCTCCTGCTAATTACAGTACTTCTCTAAACTCGTTTAATTCCCACTCAGAAATATAAGACTTGAATTCAGGCATTTCATAATCAGCACAATTTTCTTTCGCAATTTTCATATCCCAGGTTTTCATGGCCTGCACAACTTTAACAAACTCAGGTCCATATGCTTCCTGAATCTCCAGGTCTTTATTGAACGCCGCAAAGGCTTCTTCCATTGTAGCCGGAAGTTGTTTTGCATTACTGTCCGCCCAGACATCATGGGTACAAGGAGCCGCAGCAACTGTTTTATTTTTAATCCCCAGTAAACCGGCCGTCAATGTTGATAGGGTTGTCAGGTAAGGACTGGCCGCAGAACAGTTTATTCTTGTCTCAACGTGGGTGCTGTTTCCACGGCATCCCTTGACACGAATACCAACACTTCTGTTTTCAAATCCCCATGTTGCTGTTGTCGGAGCACAAACGCCAGTTCGATATCGCTTATAGCAGTTCACTGTTGGTGCTGCAAAAACCATATTTGCTTCGGCATGATCAGCAATTCCGGCAATAAAATGTTTGCAGATATCGGATAGTCCGTCAGGGCTATTGTTATCTAAAAATACATTTTCTCCTGTTTCTTTATCAATCAGGCTGATATGGACATGAGCACCGGATGCGCATCTGTCAATAATCGGTTTTGTCATGAAAGTTGCAAGATAGCCGTGCTGCAGCGAAATTTCTTTGATCGCATATTTAAAGGCCTGGGCTTCGTCTACTGCATCAATGCCATCCCGGTGTGTCAGGTTAATCTCTTGCTGACCAGGGCCCTGTTCCGAGTTTTGGGTAATAATTCTGAAGCCACCCTCCTGAAGCTTATCCATCATGTCATAAAGATAGTCAATATCAAAATTATTATACTGGGTAACAAAAATCGGTTGGGAACCGTATACCGGTTCTTTCGTTACTGCATCAAATAAATAAAATTCAAATTCATAACCCAGACGAACGGTATAACCCAGTTTATCGAATTCCCCAAACAGATTTTTCAGCATGATTCGAGGCGTTGGCGTAACTGGTGTTCCATCGTACCAATGCGGATCGACAATAATTCTTGCGGTATTTGGCACCCAGGGAAGCACTTGAAATGTACTTAAATCTGGAATTGTGCATGCGTCTCCGTAGGTCACTTCTTCTCCCAGTCCAGTATTTGGTGCACATCTTGTCTGTACATCACAGGTCAGAATACCGCCATAGAAATTCAACCCATTCTCAATATAATTTTGAAAAAAGTCGACCGGTACGGTTTTGCTTCTTGGAATTCCATAAAGATCAAACTGCTCAAATCTTACATATTTGATATTGTTTGCTTTAATTTGTTTCTCAATGCTCATTAGCATTGTTTTTTCTTTTGGCGTTCTTTTGATTTTTGCCATAAAAACATCCTCCTTAAAAATAACAAAAACGGCAATCAGTTTTTACTGACACCGTTTCTATGTTTCGAAACATCGCCGGTAATGACATCGCCCTTGATGTTTAACTTGAAACCATCATACCTGATAAATTCAAATTAACGAGGTACCAATTATTAAGAAAGAATAAAGTTTTATCTAAAAATCAAATTCTGTTCATTAACTTAACAAACGTTAAAGGGAATACTGATATAAAATATCGAGCCTTTTCCTAGCTCGCTTTCTGCCCAAATAAGCCCGCCATGCTGTACTACAATCGTCTTACAGATATGTAACCCGAGACCGCTGTGGACACTTTCATACTCTTTACTGCCAGGCTGGTAAAATCGATTAAATATATATTTTAAATCTTCCGGTGCAATGCCAAAACCAGAATCGGACACGGCAATCATCAAATTGTCATCCTGAGTATAGACCTTAATATTGATATCATCCCCTTTTTCGGTATAGCGTACTGAATTATCAATAATATTCACTAACGCTTCAATCAGCAGCTCAAAGTCAACCTCCATCAGCGGCAGATCATCCTGAATATGATAGGTGAAATTCTGATCCTTATCACTAAAATAAAATGCCTGTTCATCTAAAAAATCTTCAAAACACTGGCTTGGTTCAACCACTTTTATATTTAGCACATCTCTTGTTTCTAATTTTGATAATTCAAATAAATCATCCACCAATTTCACCAGCGCTTGTGAATTTCTAAAAATACACTGGGCATACTTTTGACTTTCATCCGATGTATATGATACATCGATTAAGGCTTCAGAATACCCCATTATTTTTGTGATCGGCGTTCTAAGATCATGTGAGATATTCGCATAAAGATTTAGTCTGCTGTCTTCATTTTTCTGATCTGCCGTAATATCAATTCCCATTTCCAGCACTAGCGCCGTTCCCTCATAATCAACAAAGGGATAATCATAGATGCGATAAATTTTACCACTCAGCTGATCCCGATGCATCCATATTTGCGGCTCATCTGTTTCAAATACACGAAACGTCATGCAATTCTCACATGGGATATCTCTATTATGCAATACTTTGTAGCAGGGTTTAATATCATAACCGCCATACAATTCATAAAACATTTTATTGGCATATTTTATCGAATAATCATCTGCTTGAAGATACACATATGCGGGTATGCCGTCGATCAGCGAGAATAAAAAGTTCCGCTCTTTTTGCAGTTTTGTTTGTGCCTCATCGAGTATTTTTTTTAAATGATTGTTTTCCTGCTGCAATTTTTTGATTTCATTTTTTAAAAATTTCACCTGATTTTCAATTTGTCTCGTCATACTCACCTTCTATTCTGCTGCATCAACGCAGTTCACAATTTACTTCTACCAACTACAAGATCCCGCTGACAGTAAATTTATAGCCAACTCCCCAAACATTTACAATGATCTGGGGTTTTTTCGGATTTTTTTCAATCTTTTCTCTAATCTTTCGAATATGAACCGTCACCGTTCTGCTGTCACCGCTTGACTCATACCCCCAAATAGATTCATATAAGAAGTCTTTACTGAAAACCCGATCTTTATTTTTTGCCATAAAGGTAAGCAAATCAAATTCCTTGGCCGTTAAGAGAATTTTCTTTTCTCGGCAAAAAGCAGTTCTGGATTCAATATTAATAACAATTGGGCCTGCCACAATTGAGTCATTGTGTTTTCTATTTTCTTTTTTTAAATCTTCAATAAATTCATTTCGTCTTATTTGAGCCTTTACGCGAGCAACTAATTCATTGATACTAAATGGTTTTGTAATAAAATCATCTGCACCTAAACCAAGCCCCAACACCTTATCTGATTCGTCTCCTTTTGCACTGATTAATGTAATTGGGATTTTCGAAGTGCTCCTGATTTTTTTACAGACCTCGAGACCATTGCCATCTGGAAGAAATATATCCAAAATAATCAGATCTAACTTCTTTTCATTAATAATTTCCAATCCTTCACTCGAACGGGTCGTGCAATAAACGCCAAAGCCTTCTCTTTCAAGATAAGTTTTAATTAATTGTTGCACTTCAAGATCATCATCAATAATTAATACCGTTTTCATTTTACATCACATTTCTTTCTCTTCGCTCAAGACTCCGTCGCAATGAAAAAGCTAAAGCAAATTTTTTGTTTTCCAGTTATCATTAACTTGAAAATACAACCACACCTCCAAGCACAAGCGGAAACAAAATTGGTTCCTTCTGTAAAATAATGAAAGCACAGATAATATCCAAGTTAACATCAAAAAAAAATAAATTTGACAAGGGGGGTGACACCTTTGTCAAATTCATTTTACTTAATTTATTGTTTTGATGATACTACAAATCTTTGAAATTGTAAACAGCTTTATAATGGATCTTACATAAATATACTTTAAACTCATGTTCAAAGAAATCATGACAGAGAAACGTCTGCTTTTTTTCCATCATGATAAGTGGTTGCATTATCATATATTTACTGCTCAAAAGTCCAATTTTATTTTAAAAGAAACTCTTAACAACTTCAACAGGCAGCATGGTTCGCTCGACTATCTCTTCCACGGTCATCCCCTGGTCATGAAACCGCCGACAGACCATCGCCAAGCTTTCGCCGACTTCAATGATATGATAATCCAGATCATAAAACCGGATGGCCCGCTGTCCCCAAGTGGCTTCCTTTACCCCATGCAAATATTCAAGCTCTTCAAATTTTTTTAAATGCTCTAAAAAATCATCAAAATTCTCTTCTTCAAAGTACAATTCCATATCGTTTCCATGATAGATGATATCCTTTTCTTTCGCATCGATAAATTTCGTCCAAAGTGCCTTATCCTGCAGGGAAAATCCTGCATTAAAGGTAATATTCTCTCCAAAATCCATCACCACCTCTAAACCAAAAACATCACAATAAAAAGCCCGTGAACGATTGATATCATCCACCACCAGCATGGGTGCTTCAAACTTCATTTCTTTTCCTCCTCATTTTTCATCCATTCTATTCCAGAAATGCGATCACCTTATCAATAAACACTTCCCCATCCAGATGATCCAGTTCATGACAAAAGCATTTCGCCAGGTCATCTTCTCCAGTGATAATGATTTCTTCCCCTTTTTCATTGAGTGCTTTGACCGTCACTTTTTGAGGCCGGATGGTTGTTCCAAACTTTCCGGGAAAGCTCAAACATCCCTCGATACATTCCTGTTCTCCACTGGAGTCGATTATTTCCGGATTAACCAGCTTCATCACAACTTCTTCCATATCAATGACCACCAGTCTTTTTAGTATGCCCACCTGATTGGCGGCAATTGCAGCACTGTTGGGAATACTATGCAAAGTTTCGAGCATATCATTTAAAATCATTTCTATTTTTTCATCAATTTCTGTTACTTCTTTGCATTTTTTTCTGAGTATTGCATCCTCATCCTGTCGAAGTTGTCGTATTGCCATTGCTTCCTCCTGATTCATATTACTTGTTTTTTTAAGTATATTGCGAAAATAAAGTACTGTCAATAGACTCCGTTCTTCAAATAATATGGGACTGAATTCTTGGAACTTTTACCCCTCATTTTTCTCACCATCAATACCGCTTATTTTTTTGTAGAAAAGCAAACCCATCAAGCTGATTATGGCGGTTAATCCAAAGACCCAAATGGCAATGGTATAGTTTTCTATACCCAATGCATCGCCACACATTGTTGAGGTAATGACCGAGGGAATCCGGGCTATCCCAGTAATGAGTAACCATGTGGAGAATTTCATCTTCGTCATCCCAATGAAATAGGTCATAATATCTTTTGGTGTTCCAGGAATAAGAAAGAGAAGAAAGACAATGCTGTTTAGTTTTCTTGTATTCTTCAAAAATTTGAGGGATTGTATCTTTTCCCTGGAAACAAAGACTTCTACCGCTCTCATACCGATGTGGCGAACAAACAAAAAAACGATGGCACTTCCAATCACAGCCCCAATTAAGCATAATAGACTCCCTTCCCAGAATCCAAATGCATATCCGGCAGCTATCTCAAGGGGTTCCCCCGGAATAAAAGCAACAACAATCTGAAGTATCATCATCCCAACAAAAACTAACCGGCTAATGAATCCATTATCATCCACCCATCCCCTGTATTGCGGCAGCTCAGACACAAAAGCGATCATCGGTTTGCCAACCAGGCCGAGAATTACAATTGAAAGCACAATAAAAGTTAAAATCGCCCCTAAGCTGATGATCTTTTTCTGTCGAACTGACCGATCCTTGATTTGTTTTTCTTTAGGTTTTATATCTAATGCCAATAAAAGCGCTCCTTTCAGATCGGAATATTTTCCGATTTTTTTAAGTAGAATAGATGTTTCATTTTTCTACTTTTTATAAACTAACGGAATCATTAATATTTTTGGAAAATTTTGCAGTGACCAATCCACCACCACTGATGTCATTCTTGATGATCAGTAAACCACCATGTTTTTCGCATAATATTCTGCAAATATGCAAACCTAATCCAAAATGGTTATCCTTATTACCCTGTTTTCCATTTTTCCCGGTATAGAATGGATCTGATACCCTTTTTATTTCATTCTTTCTAATGGTCGCTGCCAGCAGCGTCAGAACGGTTAAAAACATGAATGCCTGGGAAATAGTCATGTTTCTGAACCTGAATTTTCGCCATATGCCGGATCTTATTTCACCCATTTGTATCCCACTCCCCATACCGTTTCAATATATTGCCGACTTCCGGCGGCAATGAATTTTCCTCGGATTCGTCGAATATGTTCCACCACAACAGAGCTGTCACCTTCACTCTCCCATCCCCAAAGCCCCTCGTAAATGCGTTCTTTGTCAAAAACCTGACCTCGATTCATTGATAAAAGCTCAATGATATCAAACTCTTTTTTTGCAAAAAAAATAAACTCGTCACAATAATAAACTCCGCGTTCCATATAATCAATAACCAAATTTCCGTCAAATTTCGTTTTCGTTTTAACCTGGTTCCTGTTTTCCCGCCGCAAATGTGCTTCTACCCGAGCCCCCAATTCATCGATACTGAATGGCTTTTCGATGTAGTCATCTCCTCCCACCTGAAAGCCATTGATCTTATCCGATTCTTCCACCTTTGCGGTTAAAAACAAAATAGGGCAGGGAATAAAATCTCTGATTTTTTTACAAACTTCCAGTCCATCCATATCCGGCATATTAATATCCAATATGATCAAATCCGGTTGTTTTTCAGCTTTATTTATGGCTTCTTCTCCATTTTCTGCAGTCATAACCTGATAGTCATTTATTTCAAAATAGTCCTGAAGCAATCCCACAATATCAGGTTCATCATCAACGATTAAAATTATGTTTTGCATATGATCGACCTCCCATTCCCATTTCTATTTTTATTATAACAGTTATTTATCAATTTTTTATCAACTATTCACACATAAATAGTCATTGTGAACTGGTTAATCAAACGATCCACTATATATGGCTTATTTAGGAAAAAAGTTGGATCATGAAGCAACATTTTTAAAAAGGATCTTCTTAATTTTTCTCCAAAAGCGATGAAAAAAGCATCATTTTTCTACCGTCTTTTTAAAAACCTTCCCGCCGGATAGATGGGGAAATAATAATCGTCCTTGCTGTAGATTACTGATTAATACCAAGTAATCTGTGTCCATGGCAACATGTCGCGCGAAGCAAAAAAGAACGGCAAATTGCCGTTCTAATTGCCGTTCTTTTTTATGTGTAATTTATAACCGGATACCTTATTAATTATGGAATCCATCTGCATTTTTGAACTATATTGCGATGTTTTTTAAAATTGTCACCATGACTAATCTGACAGGATAATACTACCGTTAAATGTTTGACGCTACTTCAAAAGCATCCCAAATAGCATACATAATATTGGAAACCTTACGCGCATCGCCAAGCAAATGGATGTCCTCAATTTCGAATTTTAGAGCGTTGTAAAGATCGTTTTCCGGACTATACCCCACTGCCAGGACAACAGAATCGGCCTTCAGCTCTTGCTCTCCCGTTTTGGTTGCGATAACAACACCTTGATCCGTTGTACGGGATGCTTTGGAATCGGTATATACTTTGATTTTTTTGTAATTAATCAGCGACAAAAGCATATCGGAATTTGCAAAACAAAGCGGTGCGTTCAGCTTGAGCAGACTATCCTCGGCTTCGACGATGGAAACATCCTTACCGTTATTTCTAAGCCACAGCGCAAGCTCGCAGCCGACAAGTCCGCCGCCAAGAACAACAACCTGTTCCCCCGGATTTTTCCTGCCGAGAAGCACATCTTCTGCAGTAAAGACTTTGTCATTGTTTCCGAGGATACAAATATTCGGTGTGGAACCGGTAGCTACAATCACCGTGTCCGGTTTAGCCGCTTTTACCATATCGGGAGTAATCTGCACATTGAAGTAAACCGGTACCTGTAAATCTTTCAACGTGTTTTCATACCACGTAGCAAGGGCGTGATCATCTTCTTTGAAATCCGGCATTCCGCCAGGAATCAGATTGCCACCCAGACGGTCGCCTTTCTCGTAAACTTCCGGAAAATGACCGCGTAGACTGAGTACCCGGGCTGCTTCACAACCAGCAACACCGCCGCCGATGATCATAATCTTTTTCGCTTTTAAAGCCGGTTTCAATTCAGTAATGCGTTCTCGCGCGCAGGTTGGATTGACCGCGCAGTTCAGCCAACCATAATGTACCATCCGTCCAAGGCAACCTTCATGGCAGGAAAGACAGGGACGAATTAGTTCTATTTGTCCTGAACGCAGCTTGTTGACATAATCCGCATCGGCAAGTAGAGGACGACCAAGTCCAATCATATCACAGGCGCCGTCATCCAGAGCGGAAAGGGCAAGATCCGGATTATCCATCCGTCCGGCGCAGATCACCGGAACATTTACCACTTCTTTGATCGCTTTGGCGTAGGGAATATACAATCCCTTTTTCTGATACATTGGCGGATGATTCCAAAACCACGCGTCGTAACAGCCTACATCGACATCGAGGGAATCATAGCCATACTGCACGAGAAGCTTTGCCGTTTCGATACCTTCTGGCAGATCCCGACCTTTTTCTTCAAATTCTTCATCCGGAAGCCCGCCGACGCGCCAGTCCTTAATAAACGATTTTGGGCTGTAGCGAAGGGTGACGACGAAATCTTTGCCACAGGTCTTTTTAATTTCATCAAGCACCTCGCGTGCGAAACGCAGACGGTTTTCAAGGCTGCCGCCGTACTCATCGGTTCTGTTGTTGAAAAAAGAGATAGCAAACTGATCAAGAAGATATCCTTCATGCACAGCATGAATCTGGATACCGTCAAAGCCGGCGTTCTTTGCGGTGGCGGCACCTTCTCCGAATTTTTTGACAATGTGACGAATTTCTTCTTTGGTCAATGCCCGGCACGGAATATCGGCCCAGCGGTTCATTATTGCGGAGGCCGAAACCGGCTGTACGTCCGGGTTAACTGGTGGCGCGACGCGACCAAAGCCAGCACTTAACTGAAGGAACACCTTAGCATCATAGGCATGGATGCGTTCCGTCATCTCTCTGGCCGTACGTGTGAAATGCACGGGGTTAACGGTAGGGCTAGGTGTGCTGGGCATTTCATGAGGTTCCACTTCATTGTCGACAAAGCAGACTCCCGTTATTATCAGTCCGGTGCCGCCCTTTGCACGTTCGACATAATAATCAATACCCCTCTGGTTGAATCCGCCAACTGCATCCCCTAGGCCAATGGGTCCCATTGGCGCCATCGCGAACCGGTTCTTGATTGTGACATTACCAATTTGCATTGGCTCAAAAAGTTTCTGATATTTGTATGACATAGTTTACCTCCATAATAAAATCTTTTTATCGTACTTTTGGTTAAGTTGCTGAATCCATGCAACAGTTTGGTTTTGTTGATCCTCATTTTGGGCAAAAGGATGAACGCTTTATTTCTCAATTATAAACGGACTTTCTGTAATAAATAGGGGTTTTTTATATCTCTTCGATTAACGTATTTTTTCTGCTGTTAAGTGCTATGAAAATCATTGAGATAACACTTCCGGCGATAAGGAACAATGCGGCAATTTCCCAATCTGCACGGGTTGAGGTTAAGTTCAATGCTCCTCGAATAAATTTCAGAGCATAAGGGGAAAAGAATTGACCAAGCCCAGTTCCACAAACATAGACTGAAATAGCGAGTGCCGTGTATTTTGGCTGAGCCGCACTGGCTGCCACCGCAATTGTAATGGCGGGATTGAAGGTTCCAAAACCAATACCAAAAATAACCGCCCCTACAATGAGCATTGTCATGCTGTTTGCAAATATAAATAGGATAAAGGATAACCCCACAAATAATGCTCCAATCGAAGCACTGTATTGTTTAAGAAGCTTTGAGGTGTTTCCATATAAAAGACCAAACACAAATGCGCCAGCGGTGAAAACGGTGAGTACCGTTGCTGATTGAGCTGCGTTTCCAATTTTATCGGCATTCATTACCATGGCGATATTGGTCATAAAGCTAAATTGAACAATATTAATTAGGGCACAGGCAATAGTTAAAACAAAGGTCAGTATTGTTAATTTCTTTTCTTTTATTCCTGAAGTTTTAACTTTTTCATGTTTTACAACTCCGGCATCTGGAAGTTTAACCCAAATGATAATGGCAATTGGAATGACCAGTAAAAATCCCAAGAATGAAAATCTCCAGTTATAGCCAGCCAATAAACCGCCCATCATTTGGAATACCATACCTGCAGCAGCACCAACGGCACCTTTTATTCCCATCATTTTATTACATTCCGGGCCTGTAAATAAAACAGCAATAATGGCCGATGCCATTGGGAAGATCATGCCGTAACCGGCACCAAAGATTACTCGGGTGAAGATCATAAAATTTAAATCTCCAACAAATGCGGATGGGATACCACCAACAAAGATAAGAATCATGGCAATCGTAATCACTTTTTTGATGCTCATATACTGAGTCATTTTTCCAGCAATTAATGAAAAGAATACCATCATAAGAGAAGGAATAGTGGATAATAGTTTAATTGTTTCTGGCGCCGCAGTTGGAAAAGCTTTTGCAATTTCTGCTAATGCCGGGGTTGTCATACTGGTTGTATACATGAGTAGTGCCACCGACAAGGATGCCACTTGAACCCATAAATTACCATTCTTTTTTTCACTCATAAATTTCACTCCTTTAATGTAATAATTTTCGGTTATCTTCCCGAAAAGCTTCTCAATTCTTTTCATTTAATCTAACCTTGTTTAATTATAACCGCGTTTAACTTTAATCAATCATAGCATCCATATATTGATCTGTCACTGTTTATTTTTAGTTTTATAATAATAAACATAGTTTTTAAACAAATTCCCATTCTAAAACGCCTTTTTAAAAGGATATAGATGTTTACTATTTTTTTTATTCGTAAATTTTTAACATTATCATGAAAAACGTTGATATTTCATTTTTTAAGTTTTATACTTGTAATGAATTAATCGTGGTTAACTTTCTCGTGAACAGAAGCAATGCTATAGATAAAATGATTTAAATATTAAGGAGAAATATGATAATTCCGGTGAAAAGGTATGGACGCATCCTCAAGAAGCTTCCATTGACCCTGTGCTTAAAATATACCTGAATTTAAAAGCAAATATTATACCCCCTATGCTGAATTCAAAAAGCAAATCCTGCACCGACAACCCGATCTTGATGGGGTTGTCGGTGAAAAAATGCAGCAATACGAAGAATCGTTTTTCGGTATGCTCATGATGCTGTGCTAATCTCCAACTAAAAAAAGACTCAGAGAACTGAGCCGTTTGAGTTTATTAACAAAACCTTTCTGGGGACAATAGTAAATCATATCTGCTGTTACGCTTGTCCCTGGGCTTTACTTTTCTATTTAACAGTAAAGTCTTTTCCAACCTGAAGATCTATTTTTTCAACCATCTGAAGGGATTCCTCAATGCATTCATCGATAAAATCATTATCAAAACGCAAACTCTGAAACAATAATCGGATTTCCATTTCTGCTAAATATTCGCTGGAGCAGTCCAAATATCCTTCGTTTCGAGCCACATGAAGCCCATGAACCGTAGCAAGATTGGCCAATGCCAACGCTTTAACGGTTAAACGATCAAGCCCCAGCTTATAGGCCCGATTAATATTTTCCACAAATCCAATGGAAGCACTTTCTGTTTTCATAAAAACATTCGACTCACAAAGTTCATGATAAAATCGGTTCAACTGCCGATTCAATCGACAATTTCGGTTTTGAATTCGGTATTCTATGGCCGTTTTCAGCACATGATTACAGCCCGGGAACTGTTCATTAATTGCATTTTGAATTCTCACTTTATTAACTACCATATATTCATTATAAACCTCTAATGCCAGTTTACTTTTATTTTCAAAATAATAAGCCACCATGGCCTTATTGGTTTCAGACTCTTTTGCAATTTCTGAAAGGGTTGTTTTGACATAACCATTTTCATAAAATAATCTTTTTGCGGTTTTATATATCTTTTCTTTTGTCTCAATGCCTGTTTTATAGTTTGCCAAAAATCATTTCTCACTTTCCATTTTTATTTTTTATTTATTTTACCACAACGCTCTGATTTCAGGGGCTTTTATCTCATTTATTTCTCGACATTTCTTCCCCCCTTATTCTGCAGAAATAAACTATTGTTTCGTAAATTTATAAAAGTTCCTTGACGCTATCCAATGTTGGATATATAATGGATTTTGTATTTAAATACTTTTAGGAATGGTTAATAATTATGGTTCAATTATTTATTTTATACTATCTAAGCATAAAGCAAACTCATGGATATGAGATACAAAAATTTATACAAATGAATCAAATGAACGAATGGAATAATATTAAGTCGGGTTCTATATACTATGCAATTAATAAACTTGAACGTTCAGGTTTTATTTCGATCGTTGATAAATCCAACGCCGGTGAAAAAGCAAAATGTATATATGGAATTACGGAGAAAGGTCAATTAGAACTGCATAAAATAGCCTTGCAAGAAATGAAAAAGCCCTTGGGTAGTATCACTGCAGAAAAGTTTTTAATTTATCCGATAGTAGCTAATCTTAATAAAAGTGAAATTATAGAATCTGTTACAGCACATTTGCATCAGTTAGAAAATGAAAAAGCAAAGATAATAAAATGGGAACAGGAAAAACAGGATACGTCAAAAAGTGTTGAAAAAGCAACCCTTAGCATGATGAAAGAAACGATAAATTTGCAGATAAAATGGCATATGGCTCTACTGGATAATATCGATGAAACAATTTCAGTGGTCGATAAAATACATCAAATGATTAAAACCACAGATTATTCCCAGAACTAAGAGAATATTATAGAACAATATCCGCATCTTTTATGAGATGCGGAAAAAAATAAAGTTGCTATCCAACATTGGATATATAAAGGAGATTATTATGAAAATAGCAGTACTACTTGGAAGTCCAAGAAAACAGGACAGTTATACCGTTTGCAAACAAATTGAAAATCAGATAAAAGAGATGGATAACGACATTGAATTTGACTACATTTATTTAAGCAAATATAATATTCAGGACTGTAAAGGCTGTTGCCTATGCTTTCAAAAAAGTGAAAATTGCTGTCCTTGTCGTGATGATGATTTGACTGAAATTAAGGCCCGTCTGTTTTCAGCAGATGGATTGATTGTTGCCAGTCCCGTATATGCATATCAGGTAACAGGCCAATTGAAGCGGTTTATTGATAGGATGTCCTATCTGTTTCATCGGCAGGAGATGGTGGGAAAACCGGCAATTATTGTTATCACAACAGATGGCGGTGGAAGTAAACAGGTGTACAAATATTTAAAAATGACTCTTTCAGGCTGGAGTATGGATATTGTCGGAAATATTCAAATTACTGCTCCCCTATATTTTGAAAACCGTACACCGAAAAGTGTTTTTGGTTATGATCCATATTATTTCCAACAATGCAGCCAAAAAATAAAAACGGTTTCTTTAAATCTTTTTAAAAGACTAAAAGCCACGGATAAAAGAGTTCCAACTTTCTATGATATTTTTATGTTCAACTGTCTAAGAAGTAAAACATACACTTCTAAGATCGATAGAGATTATTGGATCAAAAAAGGATGGATAGAAAGTGATTATTTCTATGCTATAAAGCTTAATCCATTAAAAAAAGCATTTGGTCAAATTATAAAAAATATGGTTCACTTGGCAGGAAAAAGATATTTAAAATTAGATTAACATATTTTGTCTGCTATCTTGTAGCAGTAAAATACCTTTAGCTTGAAATATTTATTGTCTAACTAAATTCTAAAACATCTCAAAAACAGACTAGCATGATATAAGTGGTCTGTTTTTTGTTGCCTGAAGCTAAATCATCTTGATCGTTAAATTTTCAACCGTTAAGTGTCCAATTATTACACGCATATTCTCTTTATCTGTCAATCTAACTTAGCTTACATTATAAATTCTATTGATATATCTAAATTAGTCTCGTAAAAACTAATTTTTTATGATATAATTGCAAAATTCCGTACACCAAACAGCGATGTTTCTCTTAAAAAATCGTAAATATTTTTTTATGTGCAATTTTTGAGCATCTTCAGGTATTTTGACCGATTGGAATCGATGTCCAACATTGATCTGATAAATTCAAATAAATTATCATCTTTAATCCCAATATTAACCAGACCAGATTCCCATTTTAAAGGAGTGACTTAACTTAAATGAATTCTTTTTTATATCAAACCTCAGAGGAACTGATTTCTTCAATCTGCAAAAACGATAGCCTGTCCTATGTTGTTTTTGCCGGTATCTCAATGGTGCATGAATTAGCCGGAAAGTTTGGCGATAATGTCATTCTCTGTTCTACTTCAGGCGAATTTACACCAAAGGGCTTTCAAGATTCTGCCATCACCGGTTTTTCATACGATCCCGACAGTGTCGATGTCGTTGAATTATTATATCCGCCTGCAAAAGGTTTACGTGCTCTTCAAAAAGCTTATGCCAAAGTCAAACATAATCCCAATGCTTTTGCTTTGTTACTCTGCGACGGACTCTCTGCAATGGAAGAAAGCATTATCACAACATTTTTTTTCACAGAACCTGATTTTAAGATCATCGGCGGCAGTGCCGGCGATAATTTGAAATTTGAAGCAACAGCCATCTATATTGGATCAAAAAAAGTACATAGTGCCGCCTTATTTTTCAATTCTAGAACAAGAACGCAGCTCATCAAAGAGAATTTATTTGAGCCCTGTGGTAAAAAAATGCTGGTTACTGATGCTGATCCCATCAAACGAACCGTCAAAACTTTTAATAACAAACCTGCGTCAACCGAATATGCCAGGATGTTGGATGTCAGTGAATCACAATTAGATAAGTCTTTCATGTCAAATCCACTTGGAAAAAGTTCTGAAAACGATATTTTCATTGCCTCTCCAATGAAAATAAATTCGGACAAATCGATCACTTTTTATGCTCAAATTATTCCAAACACATTTGTTGACATCTTAGAGTTGCAAGATCATAGGTCGATCATTCAAAATACATTGAATGCGGTCCAATTCAGGCCCAATTTCGTCCTTTCCATCAATTGCATCCTTCGCAGTTTATATTTTATTGAAAACAGTTTATGGCGTGATGTGGATGCTGAATTGCTGTCCATCTGCAAAAACCAGACCGGATTTATCAGTTACGGCGAGCAATATTACAAGAACCATTTTAATCAAACCATGGTTCTTTTGGTAGTAGAATAGGAGATCTATGATGATAAATGAAATAACCAATTCTCAGGCAATAATAACCCCGGATGAGACCGGAAATCAAGGAATCGAAGCAACGGAACCCTTTGTCTTTCTGGAAGAAATCTACGAATTATCCGGTGATGTCAATCAGCAAATTCATAATTTACTTAAAGAAGAAGGCATCGTCACTTACAATCTGAATAATCTGTTGAGTGGTTCAGGATATACGACACTACAAATCGAACAAATTGAGACGCACCTGGGTTCTCTTTCCGAAAATACGCAACAAACCCAAGATCAGGTACAGAGTGTATATAAAAGTTTGGAGCAGACCTCACAGGAAATCCAGACAGCTAAATTGGGGATCGGCGACCTGGTCCAGCAGATGAATCAGGTTAACGAAGTCTTTGAAGAATTCTCGGTCATGATAGTTGAAACACAAAAACAATTCCGTAACATTCGAAACTTTTCAACCATTATTAACCGAATCGCAAGCCAGACAAATCTTCTTTCTTTAAATGCCTCCATCGAAGCCGCACATGTCGGTGCCGCCGGCCGCGGATTTACGGTCATTGCGGATGAAATAAAAAAGCTGGCTGATACATCAAAGAAAAATGCAACGGACATTCTGGATGCTTTAAATAATATGAATCTCGATATGGAAAAACTGAATGCAAAATCAGCGGATGGAAAAAAGGTCATTCATGCGGTTACCAAAACAACGGACGAATCCATTGGATTGCTCAATAATATCGTTCAGGCGGAAAACATTGTTCATGAACATATAAACATGGTACAACGATCACAAAACACAAATATCGAAAAAATGGAAATGATTTCAAATAATCTGGCCAATGTCGTTGATCGTTCAAAGACTGAAAATCAGCAATTTGAAAAATTAATCTCTGCCGTCCAGGTAAAATCCGATTACTATTTAAGGATTCTAAACCATTTGAATCAGATAAAAATATTCAGCGAACAAAAATAAATTGCAGCGGATTATTTTAAATAGTTACCATATTATATTATGCGGAATGAGTTGTTTTCATAAATTCTGTTCAGTTAAGCTGAGCCCAGTGCCAATTTTATAAAGCAGATTTCATCTTTCTATCTCAATCAAAGGCAGGTATTTTCTGTTCTGGCTGCGCCATATTCGATTCTGAATGATCTTTATATCTTTGGCATTAACCAGTTTTGCCAACTCACAAGCTCCAGTAATCTGACGGATTTCTACCATTTTCTGAATAATCTTCAGGGTTTCTTTTTTTATAATCTCTTTATGAAACTGTAGGTCCGCGTTATGTTCGAAGTATTTATCACATCCAAAATGCCCAACTAATTTCACAGCTTCTTTGTTCTCTCCAATGCTTTGCTCATTTGCGCATCCACATCCATACCAATAATATCCAATCCTTCCGCAGCAATCATTTCTGTGTTTTTGATGCCATAAAGCATCGATAACCCTTTGATATAATCATAACCAAAATTAAAATTTCCAATGAATCCGCCGCAAGAAGTCACATAATACAGTTTCTCTGCATGGCACATTCCCATCGGAATTCCATCTGCGCCATATTGAAATGTGATACCACATACACTCACTGCTTCAAAATATACTTTTATCAATGCTGGAAAAGACAAATCCCAATAGGGTGCCCCAACAACAATACTATCTGCCTCCGCAAACTTTTTTGCATAGATAAACATTTCATCAGTGTATTTTTCGACTTCCAACAATTGATTTCGTCTGATCAATGATTCCGACTTCATTGGTGTTATTTTTTCACATTCCAAATTACACTCATCAATCTGATATTCTTCCTTGTTATTTAACCACTTAATAAATTCATCACACAACTTTTTTGTTCTGGATTCACTTCCACGCACACACGCATTCACAAACAATAAATTTTTCATCATACTTTCCCTTCAGCTAGACTATTAATATTTCTATCTGCAAATTTTACTGCTTTTCAATTAGTTGACGACCTGCTTCGCAGATTATCGCATTTTCTATCCGATCTCAAATTTAAGTTACATCTTTGCATTAATTATACTCTATAATAACTGTTTTAACCTGTTTGATTTTATATCTTTTTTGTTTAGCTCTCTGTTTTTTGGAATATACTAATAAAAACGAAAGCCTAATCTTCCTGGTTGTTACCATTTGCCATTTCGATTAGTTTCCGGTTTCCAGTAACGGGATCCATCTTGCTCACGGCACAACAAACCGTAATCGACGAGTTCGCGTCTCAATAGAAAATAATCCCCAAATGTATGCCATTTGCTACAGATTTCATTGACAGCTCGCTCACTATAATCGCAATCTGGCTCAAATTTTTCAGCCAGATATTCAAGTAACGCCCGACGCTTCTTCTTATTTTCCGATAATTGTACTATTTTTCCTGACTCATCAAGAAATTGTTTAACATCAAGCTTTTTCTCCATTTTCATTTCATCACCTATTATAATACCCACAGCCCATGCTGACTGCAATAATAATACAGCCTTCCACTGCTCTTTTTCATTAGGTTTCCGCCAACTATTTTTGACAGATGTACCGAAGCGGTCTGTTCGGGATAAAGTTTAATGAACAAGCTTCTGTCACTTGTAACATAGGCCACAAAAGAAAGAAAATGTGTCTTGCTCATTTCATGATCAAAGGTAATATAATATTCCCCATCAACATCTTCCACTTTGGCCGCATGTTTTTTATCTGTCGGTTTGGCAACCAGTGGAGCCAATTTTCGTCCACAGCAGGAAATATCTGCGCCTCCGATGTTGCTAATTACATTTCCGCAGTTTGGACACACATAAAATTTCATTCGTTTCAGATTTCCCGTTTCCATATCATTCGATTTCAAATCTCCCAAAAGTATTTTTTCAATATTCACTTCAAATAGTTCCGAAAGCTCGCCAAGAAGTGATACATCTGGACAACCCAGACCACGCTCCCATTTGGAAATTGTTTTATCACTGATGTTCATCTGATCGGCGACCTGTTTTTGGGTCATTTCTTTTTCTTTTCGTAACGCTTTCAGTAATGCACCTACCTTATTGCAATCCATTTTTTTACCTCCATGATCTTTATTTTAACCAACTACCTTTGACTATTCAATCAACGCTCCGTCGAGTTTATATCGATTCTGCCATTACTATCCGTTTTAAAAAAGCAGTGGAAGACTCCCGATTAGGATTCCACCCGTCTTTGTTTGATCAGCACCAGTGTTACCCCGAGGACAGCAACCCCGAAAGCAAGCACCAGAACCATACTGGTGAAAATGGAACTCAGATTGCCAGTATTGAAGCTGACGGCAGCGGTGATTTCGTTATTGGCTTTGACATACCAGTAGGTGGGAGTAAAGCTGGCAATGGTCAGCACATTGGCTCCCAGCAGTTCCTGGGGGACAAACACCCCGCTGATAAAGCTGGTACCCAGCGCAAAAACATTGGCTATGGCTGACATGGCGCCCCGGCTTTTGACAAGATTGCCGATTAAATAGCTGATGCTTAAGACCGCCAGGGTGAACACAAAGGAGTTTAAAAGCAGCAGTAGGCCGGTGGCGGTAAACATGAAGCTGCCGTACATGATAAAACTTGCCGAGATCAGAACCAGCCAGGTCAGAATGGCAAAACTGAGATTTCCGAGAACCATCTGCATATTCATATTGGCTGATCGAATCGGGGAACAGAGATTTCGCCGTTTCAAATCTGTATCATTGAAAACCAGCATCACTGAGCAGACTCCCAGAATCAGAATGGCAAATAAGGAATAGGACAGATAATTGAAATAGTATCCCGATTTTTCGGCATAGATTGAGTGCGTTCCATTGCTGATCATCGTCACTTTGCTTTGTTCGGCCAGATCCTTTTCCAGATTCTGGGAAAGATCATCCTGACTGAGACCGGGTAGATAGGTTGTGTAGGTTTTAACCGTGTTCAGATATTTATTGATCAGCAGATCCATATAGATATTGCTGGTGGAATCAGGGACTGTTGTTTTTTCCAGCTGAACTTCTTTACCGTTTAGCATATCCTCGGTAAATCCGGCCGGAACTCTGAGGATGTATTCCACCTGTCTGAAAAACAATGCATCCTGGAGTTTTTGGGTTTCGTCGGGAATAGCCACCAGATTGGCATTTTCACCCAGATAGGTTTTGAGCCCAGCCACTAGCTGAGAATCACCATCGTCATTAATGAAGGCGATATTGACCTTGACTTTGGTAAAATCGGTATCTTGTGGCGGGTTATAGGCACCACTGAGAATCAGCGCCAGGGCCATGAAAACCACCAGGTAAATCAAGATCTGAGCGCGATTTTTCTGGATTACTTTGAAAAAAGCTTTATAAACTTGCATATTTCTGTCTCCTTAAAACAAAATAGGTAACTGAACTGAAGAACAGCGTAAAGCCGCACAGCAAGAGGATGTCAGTAAAAAACTGGGTATGGGTATTGTAGTAGTACAGGGCATAAAAACTGTCAGTGATCAAGTTGGCCGGATTGAGGTAGCCCAGGATGGGGGCTTTGGTCATCACCGTATATTTAATGTTGGCAGACATCATCCCGGCCAGAAAGCACATGATCATAGTCGAACCAATCAGGATGCCAATTTTGAGGCCCTCGCCCTTTTTTATAATGGCCGCAATGCAAGTTCCGAAGGTCACGCCGGTCAAGCTCCCCACCACACAGGTCAGGGCGATATAGCCAAGCTGGTCACCAAAACTGATGCCCAGAACCCCGATGATAAAGGCCAGCAGAATTAGTAGTTCCAACAGCTGAACCGTCGTGGCGGCCATGATCGAGGCAAGAAAGACCGTCAGTTTATTGGTGGGAGCCAGATTGATGCGGGCGCCCACATCAGAGAGATCGGCCTGAATGGCCACCACCTCTTTTACTCCGAGAAACCCGCCATATAAACAGGTCATGGCAATCATTGCGTAGAAATAATTGACAACCGGATCCGGGTTGGACTGGTTGGCAGCTACCGCTTTCAGATATTCGGTCCGACTGGAAATTCCTTCAAGGTTTCCGTTTGCCAGAGCCGAAGGATTCTGGGTGATAATGGTTGTGATGGTAGCTGAAGATTGCTTGAAATCATCCAAAAATCCCCGGATGATGGTCTGATTGAGACTGGACTGGTTGACCACCAGGTTGAGATCCGGATCGAAAGTGATATAGCCGTCAATGTCATGATCAGAAAGGAGCACGGCCGCTTGATCCTGAGTTGTGTACTTGACAACAAATAGATTGTCAGCCCCATCCAGAGCCTTGACGAAAGCCGGATTCTGATCCAGCTGCTCGTTTTGAACCACAGCAACATTCACCTTTTTGAAATTATCTGAGCTTGAAAGGTTGGCAAAGGCCAAATTGAACAGGGTTGCCAGAAGAATCGGAAACATAAAAGTCCAGAACATTAATTGCCGGTCTTTAAAGATGCACTTGAGACGATAGCGATAATTAAATAAAAACATGGTTTTCCTCCTAATCTCTGAGTTCTTTGCCGGTTATTTCCAGAAAAACATCATTAAGGGTCGGCGGTTCCGAATAAATTTTACCGATACCAATATTCTGATCCTTCAAGTGATCGAGAATCATAATCAGATTATTTTTCCCCCGGCTTGATTTCACCACCAGCTGATGGTCCGTTAGTTCGGCAGAAATAACATGTGGCAGTGATTTGATTTCGGATAGCTCCATCTCCTCGGGATTCAGCAGTTCAAGGTTGATATGCTCGCCGGATTTGATCATCTTCTTCAGATCTTCATTGGTTCCCATGGCAATGATCTTGCCCTTATCCATGATGGCGATACGGCTGCAGATTTGTTCAACCTCTTCCATATAATGAGAAGTATAGATGATGGTGGCACCCTGTCGGTTCAACTCCATGATCCCTTCCAGAATATTGTTTCGACTCTGCGGATCGACAGCTACTGTGGGTTCATCCAGAATGATCAGCTTTGGCTTATGGGCAATGCCGCAGGCGATGTTCAGACGACGGAGCAAACCACCGCTGAGTTTCTTCGGGTAGAATTTTTTAAAATCATTGAGCCCCACAAAATCGATGGCCTCTGCCACCAGTTTTTTTCGGGTTTGTTTATCGGAAACATAGAGACCACAGAAGTAGTCAATATTTTCATATACGGTCAGCTCATTGAATACCGCCACGTTTTGCATCACAACACCGATGTTGCGTTTGATGGCGTAGGCCTCCGGGGACATCGGCTGATCGTAAATTTCAATCGTGCCCTTATCGTATTTAAGTAGCGATAAAATGCAGTTGATGGCGGTTGTTTTTCCCGAACCGTTGGGACCCAGGAGTCCGAGGATTTCACCTTCCTGTACCTCCAGATTGAAATGATCCAAGGCGATCAGATTCCCGTATCGTTTGACCAGATTTTTCACATTGATTACCATATTAATTTCTCCTTTATGAGTTTAATCGCGATACTGCCGTGAACTTTACGATCCGTTTCGCACGAAACAATTGTTACACGGTACGTCGGACAGGCTATCGCCTGTTCGCCTACACGTTACACAATTGTTTGTGGAAACCGATCGTAAAGCAATTATTGTTCGTCGACTATCAGTATTGCCTGAATTATATTTGTTGATGTGTCTATTTTAATAAAGATTGTGCCCCTTTGTAAGTGACCTGCCTCCTTAATAAGTATGACAAATGTCACCATTTATGTTAAAGTATGAATAATAAAAACGTGCTGGATATGATGGTATCCAGATAAAATTCTCATAAAGGTCTGGTAGTGATGAATAAGCTGATTGATAAACTGATTATTTTTGTGTTCTGTCTGGCATTGTATCTGACCACCGTTGACAATGCGCTTCTGATCGCCCCGGTTCTGGTGGCAATCATTTTTGGCGCCGCTTCAAGCTATTTAAAAGAAGGAGTTGTCACAGCCCTTCTGTTTGTGGGCTATGTGGTGATCTGCTTTTTTGAACCGGTTTATCTCATGTTTATACCGCTGATGTGCTACGACATTCTCGTTTTTCAATACAAGTGGCTGTGGACCCTGTCGCTTCTGCCCATCATCATTGGCTTCAATCAGCTTGACGGCACTTCCGTGGTTCTGATTCCGGTTTTTATGGTGGTTGCCTATTTCCTGAAAAAGCATAGCCTTTCCCTGGAAACATTAAAGAAAGACTATAACTCGCTTCGGGATACAACGAGGGAAACCGCTCTGCAGCTTGAAAAAAAGAATAAAATACTGATGGAAAAGCAGGACTATGAACTGAACCTGGCCACCTTAACGGAACGGAACCGGATTGCCAGGGATATTCATGACAATGTCGGACATATGCTTTCCCGGAGTATTCTGCAAACCGGAGCCCTGCTTGCTGTCAGCACCGATGAACAGACAAAGGAGGGCCTGGTGCAGATTAAGGAAACCCTCTCCGAAGCCATGGACAGCATCAGAAACAGTGTCCACGATCTTCATGATGAATCGCTGGATTTACAGGTGGAGTTGCAGACGCTGATTAAAAATTTTGATTTCTGTCCCGTAAAATTGGACTATGATGTGGAATCCGGTCTGGATAAAGACGTCAAATACTGTTTTATTACCGTGGTGAAGGAAGCATTTTCAAATATCATTAAGCATTCCCGGGCCACCCAAGTCTCGGTGGTTGTCCGGGAACATCCGGGGCTGATCCAGCTGGTTGTCCATGATAACGGGGCTGGGACAAAGACGCCTGACGGCGAAGGCATCGGGCTCAAGAATATTATCGATCGGGTCTCCGCCCTCAACGGCAATGTGAATATCACCGCTGACCGGGGTTTTAGAATTTTTATTTCGGTGCCGAAAAATGAATAGAAACGAAAGGGGAATCATGAAAATCGTTGTTGTTGATGATGACAAGCTGGTATGCACGTCATTGAAAACCATTATTGAATCAGAAGATAATATTGAAGTGGTGGGGCTGGGCTATAATGGCCAGGAAGCCATTTTATTGTATAGCCAGTTAAAACCGGATGTCCTGCTGATGGATATCCGCATGGATGTGATGACCGGACTGGAAGCAGCCGGGACCATTCTAGGTGGCGATAAAGATGCAAAGATATTATTTTTAACCACTTTTCTGGATGACGAGTATATTATCAAAGCCCTTAAGCTTGGCGCAAAGGGCTATATTATTAAACAGAATTTTGAAAGCATCGTTCCATCGCTGCGAGCCGTACAGATTGGGCAAAGCGTCTTTGGACAGGATATTGTGACAAAAATACCGGGTTTGATAAATAGTGGGGATCATCAGGATCATCAGACCTTTGATTTAAGCGATAAGGAAAGGGAAATCATTGACCTGGTCGCCCAGGGACTCAGTAACCGTGAGATTGCAAACAGCCTGTATTTAAGTGAAGGGACGGTCCGGAATCGCATCAGCGTCATCCTCGAAAAACTGGTGCTGCGAGATCGAACCCAGCTGGCCATCTTTTTTTACAAGAATCTGCTGTGAGCAACTGAAGATCTTTGGCAGGCACACGAGCCCATCAAAAAATTCACAGGGGAAATGAAAACACCGTCAAGCTGATTTTATTCTACATCAGCTTGGCGGTGTATACAAATTTTGAAACGCTCTTATCCTCCTCTTTCTCATACATTCCTTAGGAGATTCCGATCCTGCTAGTAAAAATATTAGCATTACCATAGACATCAAACAAATTGGTGGACTTATAGACATTGAATTGTTAGACCAAATCAACGAACTCATTCTTGTGTCCATCACTTAAAACGAAATTTATTTTTGGGTTAATGCCCCGAAAAAAATTTCTGTAAAACCCAACCAATCAAGGCCACAACCAGCATCGCAATCAGAGTTGCCGGCTCAAAGACTCCGGCGGCGCTAATATTTGTAACGGAAATTTGGGCGAAAATCCCTTCGAAAATAGCCACTACCGGCTGAGTGATCATATAAACACCATTAACAAAAACATTTTCCGAGTTTGCGCCCAGCAGTTTTAAAATCAGACGAATCAACAATCCCGCTTGAACTAATCCGACAACTAATCCAATAATCTTTTTTGCACCTGAATTCATTTTTTACCCCTCTAATTCCAAACTAGTTCTTTCAGTTAAAGTAATTTACTTTATAATATTTTTACTTTTCATCTTTTTCATCTTTCTTTTTATCGATGAAATCATTGATCTTTTCTGCGACGTCTTCTTTTATTTCGCCTAACTTATCACCGACATCCACTGCTTTTCCTTCTAGCTCCCCTTTTAAGGACTGTATTTTACCTTTTAATTCCAACTCTTCATTGTTGGTAACTTTCCCAACGGCCTCCTTGACGCCACCTAAGGTCTTATCTTTGGTTGACTCGATTTTACCTTTTGTATCTGTCATAATTAAATCCTCCTATTAATAAATTATTCTTCATAATTATAAATACATACCCTATTTTTAGCTTTTATCCCGTTGATAGACTATTTTATTACATTTTTTCATTTGCATAAAACCATCCTGCTATCGATCCCCTTGATGCTCTCCAACATATTAGGGGCTGGAAATCCCGTCGCTTTTTTCGATAATTATGGTTTAGTCACGCGTTCTGCCCAGACGGATATAGAACCTGGCGCACATAAGAAAGTGCCCATCCCTTTATTATTAATTAGTACTGTTTCTTCACGATTTTCTAAATAATCCGCATAAACTTTTCCAGCATGTTGCTTACCAATGTACATATCTTTTAAACCTTCATCGCCATTTGTTATCAAAACTGCCATGCCCGCAGAATGTTTTTCATCACCTTCTCGGGTCCAGCCAATGCAATTAGGATGATCCAAATAATCTTTTTGTTTTCCGTATGCATAGTTTATCCGTAAAGCTAACAATTTATCGATTATATCCGATTTGCCTTGAATCGGCTTTTCTCCGGCAATACCATAATAGTCCCCATAAAAAACACAGGGCAATCCACTTTCTCGTAATAAAATCATCCCATAAGCTAAAGGTTTGAACCAATCATCTACCCATGATTCCAAAGCTTGTGATGGTTGAGAATCATGATTGTCAACAAATGTTACTGTTTGGGCTGGGTTTTTCTCCATTAATGTATTATGGAACATTTTACTCATGTCGAAACTATTTCCGGATTTACTTGCCTTTGAAAAATTCATATGCAGAGAAACATCGAATAAATCCACATTCCAATCGGTCTCCTCGATATAATCTTCTAAGGTTTCATAATTTTTCTTCCAATATTCTCCTACTGTATAAAAATCATCACCCTTTTTTTCATGTATGTTTTTTATAAACTCATCGATAAATTCACCAGCAATATGTTTAACCGCATCCAGGCGAAAACCATCGACACCGGTTTCGTTAATATACCATTCACTCCAACGATTTACCTCTTCTTTTACATCCGGTTGGTCATAATCAACGTCGGCATACATCAAGTAATCATAGTTACCATTTTCAGTGTCGACTTCATCGTTGTCCGCCCAACCTTTATTAATTCCCTTAATCATATAGATGGCTTTTTTCCCATTTTCCTGATTAAAATCAGTTCCTGAAAAATGTGTCCAATTCCATTGAAATTTCGAATATTTCCCTTTTCTCCCGGGAAATGTGAATTTTGTCCAGCCTTCAATATCATAAGCATCCGAAACTTTTTTCTGACGATTATTTGGATCGACTTCATAGGCCGGAAACCGTTCAGATTCATCCGCTCCCGCTTTATGGTTTAACACAATATCGGCAATTGCTAATATGCCCTGATCATGTAAAGCTTTAATCGCGGCCAGATATTCTTTTTTTGTACCATATTTTGTACGCACCGCACCCTTTTGATCAAATTCACCTAAATCGTATAAGTCATAAACCCCATAACCAACATCATTAGTACCCGTTGCTTTTGTTGCTGGGGGCATCCAAACTAAACTAATTCCTATTTCTTTTAAATGCTGGGCATCAGCCTTCAAGCGTTGCCAATGTTTGCCATCAGCTGGTAAATTCCATTCGAAATATTGAATCATAACTCCATTTTTTTCCATTTAGAACACCTTTCATTCTTGATGAATTTATATATATATCCTCATACCGCAAATTCCCGATTTCATCATAATATTTTCCTAACTGTTCCATTCTATCCTAAACAACTTATAAAAAACACTCATATCACTTTTTTATGTGCCTATATTCTAATTTATGTTTGAGGCGCATGATATCGGGTATATTATTAAATATAGATGCAATGTTTTGATCAAACAAAGAAAGGGTGACAAGAATGTTTTGGATTATTGCAATCGTACTCTGTGTATTATGGCTTTTAGGGTTGATTACGTCTTATACATTTGGCGGATTAATTCATATTCTTCTCGTGATCGCTGTTATTCTAATTATTGTGAATCTTGTTCGGCGTAGATAGGATAAGTTCTCAGAAAAAACAAACTTTGACGGTCATGTCATTACAGATGCTTAGCTCTTATCTGTGATGGAAAAATTCAGCACAACAATTTATCTAGGTAGAGTTAGGCTAGATCCATACGTTAGTTGTTCGTTTTAGAACAAAAATAAATTATTGAAAGCAGGCTTTAATTATGTCAAATACAAAAAGTAAAATCGAGTCAACCAAAGATAAGCTCGTGGGCGGAGTGAAGGAGACAGTTGGAAAAGTTACCAACAATGAAGAGTTGGAATTAAAAGGTAAAATTCAGTCTAAAAAAGGCGAACTTGAGAAAAACGCAGCGGATATCGGTGATAAAGCAGATAAACTAAAAGAAGACGTCGCCGAAAATATAAATGACGCGATCGATAAACACAAGTAGTAGACAAAAGGGGCCGATATTGCATGATCATCTGCAACATTGGCCCCTTTTTCTATCATCCCATGTAAACTTCAATCTCATGATTTTCTTTATCATCCACCAGATTAATCACATTTCTGGTGGATATTATTCCGTCTACTGATATTTTTTTAACGCCTTTGTTAACCCCCTCCGGGTTTTTCACTTTAATGTCATAAATTGTTCCCAGATAGTTGTATTTCAGATTATATTCTTTCCACTTCCCGGGAATACAAGGATCCATGATAATGGTTTCCCCGTTTTTCTGGAATCCCAGAATGTACTCCAACCCCGCTCTGTACAACCAGCCGGCAGCTCCGGTATACCATGTCCAGCCACCCCTTCCGGTGTGAGGATAAGTCGAATAAACATCAGCTGCTAACACATAGGGTTCTACCTTATATCGGGAATAGTCCCTCAAGTTTGAGGTATGGTTAATCGGATTAATGAGTTCAAACAGTTCCCAGGCTTTGTCACCGTCACCCAGTTTTGCAAAGGCAATAATAGCCCAAGCCGCTGCGTGGGTATATTGTCCCCCATTTTCTCTGACCCCTGGGATATAACCCTTGATATACCCGGGTTCAAGATCTGATTTGTCAAATGGCGGAGTCAGCAGTTTGATCAACCCATCTTCTCTGCTGACAAGATAATTTTCCAAAGACCTCATCGCCTGAAATGACCGCTCAGTATTTCCTGCTCCTGAAATAACCGACCAGCTCTGGGCAATGGAATCAATCTTACACTCACTGTTTTGCACCGAACCCAATGGTTGTCCGTTGTCAAAATAGGCACGTCTGTACCAGTTTCCATCCCATGCGGTCTTCTCAATTGCTTCGATTATTTTTATTCTTACTTCAGCGTATTTTTCAGCGATTTCCGGATCCCCTATTTTTTCACACAGCGGTATAAATCCGTCAATAACAGCAACTAAAAACCAGCCCAGCCAGACGCTTTCCCCACGGCCTTTGTTTCCCACTGTATTCATCCCATCATTCCAATCTCCGGTTCCCATCAGGGGAAGACCGTGTTCTCCGAATTTCAGAGAAATCTCGATGGCTCTTAGACAGTGGTCATACAAGGTTGACTGAACGTTGAGCGGCATTGGAATTCCGCATTTTTCATCTTCAAATTCGGTTAACTCTGATTCTTCAATAAATGAAATTTCTTCCTTTAATATATCCCCATCCCCGGTAATCCGGATATATTCAGCGGTCACATAGGGCAGCCACAAACGATCGTCCGAAAAACGCGTTCGGGTCCCCAGTCCTTTTGGATCATGCCACCAATGCTGAACGTCTCCCTGAACATACTGATGACTTGCATGGAGGAGTATTTGAGAACGAGATATTTCCGGCCATAAATTGGCAACAGCCAAAGCATCCTGAAGCTGATCTCTAAAACCAAAGGCACCGCCAGATTGATAAAATCCTGATCGCCCCCATAATCTGCAGGAAATAACCTGATACTGAAGCCATCCATCCAGCATGAGATTCATGGAAACCGTTGGTGTATCCACCTGTATAATTTCCAGCTTGCTTTTCCAAAATCCGATAACCTCGTTCACTGAATCCTTTGTATTCTTGACCTCTAAATACTTTTTAGTTATTGTATTAACCGCTTCGCTATTATTCCCAACTCCCAATAAGAAAACAATGTCTTTTCTTTCATTCGGTTCAAGTGTGACCTTCACCTGAATGACCCCACAAGGGTCAAAACCCGTGCCTAAGGCACCAGTCAGCCGCTCATAAGATAAGCTCTCCGGACTGCTCATGTCACCGCCTCCGAAAAATTCTTTTCGATCACTGGTAACCGAACGCTCTCTTATTGAAACATCCATAAAACAGATTTGCTCTGGAAAATCCTCATTATAAGGATTTTCGATTAATAAAGCACCGGATTCATCCAATCTGGTTTTGATATGCATGGCCGTAAATTGATCACTTACACCCAATACCGGTCGGGTATAATAAGTCAGGGTCAAATGTCTCACCAGCTCTGAATCATTTTTTAAATTGATCAGAGTTATTTTCACGGATTCACTCACTGGCACATGCTGGGTCATTCGTTGCTTGATTCCATGACTGGTATGTTCAAATAAGGAATATCCAAAGCCGTGCCGGATAACATACACCTCGTCTTCCCGTATCGGCAAAGGCGTTACTGTCCAAAGTTCTCCGCTATCATCATCTCCGATATAGATCACTTCTCCCGGACTGTCTGATACGACATCGTTTGACCAGGGTGTGAGTTTGTTTTCATGGCTGTTTTTATACCAGGTATAGCCTGAACCCGACTCTGAAACCATAAATCCAAATTCAGGATTTGCGATCACATTCACCCAGGGCGCCGGAGTATTCTGACCCTTTTCCAATTGAATGACATACTCACTTCCATCTGACCCAAACCCGCCAATGCCATTGTCATATAACAGATTTTGCTTTTCGGGCTGAGACATCGGGAAATTGATGGGTTTACTCGAAAATACCTTCTTTTCCGGAAATTCCTGACGCTCCAGCGTCTTTGTCTGATTGACTGAATAATCGGTTATCTGATCTCTCATGATACCGGCCCCGCCTTTTAATATCACTCGGGCTACAGCATAAATCAGAGAGACATCTTTTTCATCCAATTTATTTTTTTCCAGGATAAAAACATCTTCACTGGTTTTTAAGATGTCATGGGTCTGGGTTGACAATACAATATCGGATATGAGGGTATATAATGGCAAAGAATAACTGTATTCCTCTTCGCTTATTATGACCAAATCCACTTTTAAATCCATTAAACGCCAATATTCATGGGCTTTTAAAACCTCATAAAGTATTTTAACCTGATCAATTTTGCTTAAATCTACAACCACAATCGGATTATCTCCGGAAATTCCATATTTCCATAAGGCCGATTGACCCTGGGTGTTTTTAAGGATCAACTCCTGACTCATTCTTTTTGCCGGACTGATAAAGACAATATCGGAAATCATATCCTGATAGAGTTCTGTTTCTTCTGCATCCAGATTGAGATATTTTGTTTCGACCTGACTCCGTGTCAATGCCAGCTTGAAAGCCCCTTCCACCGCACCGAAATTTCCATACTGGTCGATGAGATTAAGCAGGGATTCCTCACTTTCGCTAAAAGCTGTTATAAATGAGAATTGGGCGGTTTGGCCTGGTTCGATTTTAACTTTAAGCCGAATACTCATGACTGGATCAAGCACCGGTCCGGTTGTATTGGAAAGCGGTTTCTCCTGATTCATGACAACCGGATTCTTAACATTATTTCCCCTGCCGAGCATTTGCATCCGATCAGTTTCATACTGAATGTCACCCAGTATATTACCGTTAAGTAAAACCGCATTGGCCAACCACATACTTTTATCACTTTCTGATCGTGGCCGTCTGTTGGCAATGATGCATTTTTTATTCTGATTAAATTCAGTTTCTACAAAAAGATTGCTAAACGCCATATGGGCAATGTCCCCTGCCTGAGGTGCCATGACCACTTCAAAATAACTTGTCAATTCCAAAGTATATGCTTTTTCACCGGTATTCTTTAGGGTGACTCTGCGGATTTCGACATTATCGCTGGATGCAATAACAACCTCGGTTTTTGTTTCAATCGCCCCATCCATTCGCTTAAAAGTTGCTTTGTCAGCCGTGAAAACAACTTCATATTTATCAGGCATAACATTTATTGGCGAATAAGCCGCCGACCAAACCGCATTCGTATCGATATTGCGCAGATAGAAAAACATCCCATATTGATCCAGCGTGCTGTCTTCTCTCCAGCGTGTTACCGCAGCCATTTTACTTTTGCTGTATCCGGTGCCTCTATCTGTGATCATAATGGAATAATTTCCATTTGATAAGATATGTGTTTTTGGTAAAATTGGATCTGGTCGCGTGAACCGTCGTACTGAGCTTTCTTCTTTGTAAATCTTGCCTTTGTAAGGCACTATTTTTTCTTTGGTTCCTTTTGTAAAGATAAAATCTGACGAGACCTTTTCCTGAAGCAATAACCGGGCCGCATTGATTTCCGGATCCTCATGAAAACGGGTCTGCATAATATTGTTATTCATACAGTTATTCAGCGCCATTAAACTCATCCCCTGATGATGTGCCATGAAACTTTTTATAACAACACGTTTTGTTTCAAAGCCCAATCGTTCCGGAGTATAGTCAGCTGCTTCATAAAAACCATAAGTCCCTTCAAGACCTTCTTCCTTCAACCGTTTGATATTTTTGATGGCATCCTCAGGCTCAACCATCAGGGCCAGGAAGGTGGCATACGAAGCGGTAACCGCATCCTCAATCAATCCTCTTTTTAAGCCTAACCATGGGACACCAATAGCCTTGTATCGATAGTCATGATCCTTATCCATAACATTGTAGCCGGATTCCGAGGTTCCCCAGGGCATTGCTCTCTCATTCCCATATTTTTTCTGACTCTTAATCACAAATGAATAGGTTTCATCCAGCAACGTATTTTGATAACTTTTCATAATCAAAAGCGGCATCAGATATTCAAACATGGTTCCTGTCCAGGAAATCAGACCTTTGTAATGATCAACATTAGTTAAAGCCCGACCCAATTTAAACCAGTGGGAAGCTGGTATTTTTCCTTTTGCGATGCAAATATAACTGGTCTGACGTGACTCCGATGCCAGGAGATCATAGAATGAATTGGTCAGCTTTTTTTCTTCCAGATTAAAACCGATGCTGAATAATTCTTTCTTCTTGTCATACAAGGGTAAAAAATCCATTGCCTTTGAAAGTGCATCGATACGTTCAATCAACGCCATGTATCGGTTGATAAACTGTTGAATCGCAGAAACAGCCGTATTCAAAGTTTCCGCCAAATCGATAAGCCAGTTTATCGATTCAGAATGACTGTCCTGATTTGTTTTTCTAATAGCATCAGCCAATTTAGTTGCAATTTCTGCTGAATCTTTGTAAGTTTGGGGCAAATCATACAAATCTGCATTTTTCTTAAGCATGCTCAATAATTCTTCAATATTGGAACAAACGCCATCTTTTTCGCCATACTTGGATAAACCTTCCGGAATTTTTTCCAGCAGATCAATCCCCGGCATCCATTTTGTCATATCATTTTTAAACATGCTGATCATATCTTCAAGTTTTTTTTTCCAAACGCCTTCATCAAGATCCGCCAAATGCTCTTCCCTCGATAACGTATTAAGCGTCTGGTTCCAATCCATCAAATCCACTGATGGATTCCCTGTGCGTGTATCTATTGGAAGAATTTCATTATAGGCTGAATAGTCTTTCTTGCCAACACAGTGCAGCGTATCTCTGATTCCATTTGAAAATCGGGGATCAACAACAGGACTGTGAAGATAGTTTTTTAAGCCTTGCTTCAAGGTGATGAGATAGCCTAAAAAGTTCCCGCTATCCACCGTTGAAACATATGCAGGACGAAGCGGTTTTAAGGTCAGAGTATCATACCAGTTTAGCAAATGACCATTCCATTTTTCCAAAGTTTCAATGGTATCCACCGTTTTTTCAATCAAATCGATCATCTTAAAGGTCCCAATATAGCCAAAGTCTCTGGCGGTTAAAGTTGCCAACAGTCCCAGCCCGATATTCGTCGGGGATGTCCGCTGAGCAAGCCCTCTGGGAGGATCGGCCTGATAATTGTCAGGTATCAGATAGTGACTTCTCGCATTAGAAAAATCTTCAAAATAGCGCCAGGTTTTTCGTGTGATTCTTCCCAATTCATGGGTATCATCTTCTGAAATCTTGAAAGGTTTCTCTTGATGGTCTTTACTGATGAAATAGGCAATCAATGGTCCACTGACCCAAACGAGAAAAAAGGCCAGACTGAGTAGAATTGCTTCCGATTTAAAAATAAATGCAAACAGAACAACAAGTGGGGCTTGAAACAATGAAGCCTTCATGGTGGCTATATAACTGATCAAGGAATTTTTCTGAAATTTCTCAACATCATCAGCCGTCACCCATTCCAGCAGATTTTTCTTGGTAATAAAAACCCGTACCAGGGTGACCACAATGGCACTTGCCATCAGCCAAGCCTGATAAGGTAAAAAAAGCAGAGTCAGCAAGAACTGCATGAGGACAGCTTTAAGGCCAAACATTACCGGTGTATACCGTTTGATTCGGTCATTTCCAATCCGGGCCGAGAACAAGTATCCGATCACACCCATAATGAGAGGGAATGCCTGAGCCAGGAAAAAATAGGCAAGCCAGAAATAGATACTTCCAGGAAGAATGGTGAAACTTAAAAAGGCCAATAACATCAGGGCAGGTGAGACAAGACTTCTTCTTAAATTATCGAATATTTTCCACTTGGATAGTCGTGAAAGGGGATTAAATATCTTGCTATGACTGCGATCAAAAATTTTTCTGAATAAAATTGGTACCAGTTGCCAGTCACCTCGAACCCAACGGTGAAGTCTTGAAGAAAATGAATTATATTTTGATGGATAGGAATCGACCAATTTAAGATCTGTCACTAAACCAGTTCTCACATAAGACCCTTCCAAAAGATCATGACTCAGGATGGTATTATCTGGGATGGCATCCTTCATAATACTTTGGAATACGGTTAAATCATAAATTCCCTTACCCACAAAAATGCCTTCGCCGAAGAGATCCTGATAAACATCGGAAATAGCGGTAGCATAGGGATCGATGCCTTCCTGACCAGTGAAGATCCGTGAAAAGAGGGACCTGTTGGAGCTCTCATTCTCGACTTCAACTCTGGGCTGCATGAGTCCGTAACCCTCAACCACCACCCCTCTTTCCTTATCAATCACCGGTCTGTTTAAGGGGTGGGCCATGGTCGCAATCATTTTCTTTGCCATACCCATTGGGAGAATGGTGTCGCTATCCAGGGTAATGATATATTTAACATTGGAAAATGGGGGGTTTTTAGAAGATACATAGGAAAAGCTGGTATCGGTTGCCCCGAGAATGAGGTCATTGAATTCCATTAAGGCACCTCTTTTTCGCTCCCAGCCGATCCATTTGTCATTTTCTTTGCTGTATTGACTGTCCCGATGGAAAAAATAAAATTTATCCGTGCTCTCTTTGGCATATTTGTCGTTGAGTTCCTTTATTCCGGATAATGCGGTTTCAATGATCGCTTCGTCATCTTTCATGGCAGCTTCATCCGAATCTCTAAAGGCTCCAATGAGAGCAAAATATAAATGATCTTCTCGGTTCGACAAATAATGACTTTCCAATCCTGCCAGCAGTTCTTTGACCCGATTTTCGTCTGAAAGAAGTGTTGGTATCGCAACAATGGTACTCATGGTTTCGGGAATACCATCTTTTAATTGTAATCTTGGAAAAAAAGCAGGTTTTAGCGCATGGCAGACAATCCAATTTACCACATCCACTGCAATTTCAGATGCGGGAATCAACACTGCGATGATTGCTAAAATAGAAAACAAAACGACATGTGATGATGTGGTAAAATTTGAATAACGGACCGCTATAAAAACAAAAAGAAGAGTAATCAGATCCATGGAACCGATATAAAGGATTCCAGGATTTTTTTTGCCCATGCTCTCTGCTTTTGGGCTAAAACTATTAATCTTCTTTTCTCTGTTTTCCAGATTTTTAATACCGTTTCCGATTAAATAATACCCAACATGCCAGGTTCTTTGGATACTGGCGTCCACAGACTCGCTTTGATTGGATTTGATATAAGATTCCTTTGCAAATGCAATGGCCATCTTTGCCAAATAGAGTTCAGATACACCAAAACTCAGGGCAAGTTCTTCCACTTTTGTTCGGTAATGACTCCGTGTTGCAATATCCATGAGTGGATAGGTTCCATCCGGATCTTGTTTTAATATCTGCTCCACCATACTCACCGATTCAAACAGATCCGACCAATCCAGGGATGAGAAAAAACGAATACTGGTGATGGAATTGCCCATGGTAACCGTATTAACAGATTGAGTACTGTGTTCTTTTTTGGTGATCTCCTCTGTGGTTGTTCCCAGCTTATCGAGGTTCTCATCCATGTTTTGCAAAACTTCCACATAACTGCGACCGGATCGTCTCAATCGATAAAACAAATGCTCAACAAAGGACGGCTCCACTTCATCCAAGCTTTTCAGACTGTCTTGAAGCAGCTTTACTGTTTTCCTGGTATCGTATTCTTCATTTTCAATCCACTTTACAAATATTTTATCTGCTTTATGCCATTGGGTTTGGGTTTTTCTTATATCTTCACAAAGAACCCGTATGTTTTCAATGAGAGCAAGGGTAATCATCATTGGCAATGCAACAATTTCCCGATCAAAAAGAACACTGTGCGACTGATATGCTTTTAAATAATCGGATAGTATTTTTTCATCAATCTGACCATCTGTATGTGCAACAAGTTCAACAGCTACAGCAAATATACGGATTTGCCCCTTTAACAGCCCGGATTTCAAAACAGGTAACCTGATATAATCTGATTTTTTTAAATCACGCCTTAATCCTTTGACCTGTTTTTCAATAACATAGAAGTTGTCCAGTAACCATTCCGATGCCGGTGGTACCGCAAATTTCTTTTGAACATCTTCATTAAGTTCCTTGTACACGGTCATGATAAATTTGTAGTTGTCATTCATTCTTAAAATTGGCGATTTTAAAGATCTTTTTTTGACCGATACCGAATGCTCGAAGGCAATCTTTTTTGCATGATCTTCCAGTTCTTCACTTGAAAGAGAGGCGTCTCTCATATTTAATTTAGGTGTTTTTCCAGATTTTATCAAAAAAATCCATAAAAAAACCAGAGTACCGGCAAGCAGTACTCCACCCTCGATTAGCAAACGTAAATAAGCGTCCATTGCTTCACAAATCCTTTCGTGATTTAATGCCTATTCCAGAAAAGTGACTTCCGACACAAATATCTTTTTTCTTTGTAGGAAAATCTGTATATTCTTTATATACCTTTAATATCTTTTAATAACCTTAATCTAGAAATAAAAAAGCCAGATACTTTTCTATAACAAGTATCTGGCTTTTTCTATTTATATAAATGATTACACGGCTGCTTCCTTAACTTCTTCCAATTTATTTTGAGTGGTAAATATTTTACCTTCTCGATAACCTTGGGCATAAAAAGAATAGTGATCTTCATTGTTTTTCTCTTTATGGTGGACATGTTGCATTGGCTTGAGAATTTCTTTGACTTCCGGCGGAACCGTCATCACCAGACCCCATTCCTGGTGCTCAAAATCCTGAACCGTATAAGCATCATCCAAACCCTCGTAAAAACCTTTGCCATAAGTTTCACAGGCTTCATTAATAATGGCATTGGGCTTTTCATCCAGTTTCATAACCTTTTTTATCGCCTTCAGCTGGGAACGTATGCAATCGACCGCATAGGCAAATATACTGCTGCAGATCAGTGCATCTTCCTCATATCCATAAAATATAATGTAGTGCCGTTGAGCACCGGGAGGTGTAATCATATAGAAAACACAACAATTATTCTCAGCAATGACATCGGCCAGACCGGTCATCCAATGTTCTCTTCGAGTCGTATAATAAATATTGCTATCTATCTTAATTGGTTTTTCATTATATCTTAATAAATCCCGATCCGTTAATTTATATTCAACCATCAGCTTTTTTGCTTTTAAAATAGCATAATTTGCTTCATTGGCATTGGGACTTTTGCCAAGGGCTAACAGTTTTTTAATTCGATCTTTAATATTCGCTTCCATTTTTCTTCCTCGTTTTGAACTTTCTGTTTTTCGCCAAAAAACATCGACTGATATCCAAAAGCCTTTATTGTAGAATCAATCCTATTTTGATATCAGTTTACTTTATATTCCTTATTTTATTTGTAATCACTCAAACTGTCAAGAACGAAGATGAATTTTTTCACGAACCTTAATTATTTTAGGATTGGATTTTCGAATCGTCTTCACTTTAAGGTTTTGGCATTGTTTGATCTCCTTAAAATTTAATTTTAGATTTTAATTACATTGCTCTATTGATAATCGCATACATCCTATATATTTTTTATTAATATTGGGAAATAAATTTAAAAATATTAAGCTCGTTTTTTAGTCCAATTATTGAATTTGATCCTTTTCTTTGTTTTTCCAATATTTGCTTCCATCTGATAATCGACATAAAAATCCAGTTTCTATTAATCCGCGTCTTAATAAGATACAATCTCCGAAAGTATGCCAGGCATCAATTAGCTGATTAACCGACTTTTCTGAGTATTCCTGATCATCATCAAACTTTTCTGCCAGATATTCATATACCAGTAATTGCTTTGACTGTTTCGAAGGAATCTGCTTAATTTTCCCTTCTTCATTTAAAAATGGTTTGATCTTTTGCATCATTTTTCAACCTCTCTTTCTCTTTCAATCAAAAACATGGATGAAAGCACACGATAATCTAGCTTTACTTCCCTGTTATTATTGGTGGAATAATATATTGCCAAGCCATTAATGCTGGTCCAGAAAAAAATAGACAGCATTTTGGGATCCCCTGCTATGATGGTTCCTTCTTTTTGTCCCGCTTCCATTATTATTTCGATTACTTGATAGGGTATATTCCTTTTTTCTTGAATAAGATCCCGAGCCTCCTGAGGAATTGCTGTTGAATTACTTGCTTGGCTAATCAGCCGACATGTATCCAAAAACGTCCGACTATTTTCAATGGTATCAATAAGTCTTTCTAAAGCAAAGCGGATTTTTTCGCCTGGGTCGATCTCCATATCCCGGACCGAATAGGATGCCTCAATGGTTTTATCCAATGCATCATTTATGAGATCCACAAAAATCTCGTCTTTTGAAGCATAGTAATGATATAAAAGCCCCTGAGCGATACCTGCTTCCGCTGCAATATCCTGGATACGAGTGGCAAATAAGCCCTGTTTGACAAATTGTAAAAGTGCCGCATTTCGGATTTTTTCTTTGCGAGTTACCCTCATTTTTTCATTTTGTTCCTTCGTTCGTGCCATAACACCTCCAAAATGATATATTGAATTTTTATTCAATATATCATTTTGGACAATTATTGTCAACAAAATCATGATCTTAATCGCTCAACTTTCACAGCGGGAGTCAGGAAATTTAAAAAGGATTTAATAAAACATTTCTGTTTTATTAAATCCTTTTTTATAAACTGCGGTAACGACCTTCTCCGATTTTGAAATCAAACCCCTTTTCACCGTCACATAAAAAATTGAGTTCTTGCAAACGATTTTCGCTTCCCTTTTCAAAACGAAACAGTTGCTGCCCGATGATAAGCGTGGTCTCATTTTTTTGTGCAAATCCAAAAATATCCGCCCAATGTTTGGCTGTGATCTCAGGATTTTCAACCGCAAAAACGCCTTCATATAAAAATAACTGACCTAACGGATGTTGATTGATTAGCCCCTTGCCTTTCAACTGCCGGAATCGCTGTTCTTCTGTTATTTCCCAATCGATAATAAAAGGATACGATAGCCCGCCATAATCGCCATTGATCATCAACAGCTTCCAGGTGAGTCTTTCCCCATCAGGAGTCGTTCGATTACCAGCAAATATTTCTGATAAACTCAGGTTTTTTTTAACCAATTTATTTCTCAAGGCAACAATATCATGGGTTCTTAAACCAATTCTTCCGAAGGCTTCATGCTTTGGCAGAAATTTTCCGGCATCAGCAAAAATCAGGATGTCTTCAACTGGGTTTTTATTGACTATCTTATCATCAATTGACAAAAACTCGACGTAGGAAGCCCAAAAATAGCTGAGTGAATTGCAGGTGCCAAATCCTTCATGACTTCCACCCTGTTTGGCGATTAATCCATTTTTTTCAAAAACAGCATTAGCTTGTTGAAGATCATTTATATAATGGATGGTATGATCCCATAGCAATTCGCACATTTAAACAGCTCCCTTCAATACAGACCTTTCTGAAACAAAAAATTCTCCCTGTCACGTTTGCATTTTTCTTCGGCATCACACACATAAGCAGTCATGGCAATTCCTCCCATGGAACAGATATCCGCACATTTTCCACACCCGATGCAGTCTTCATAGTTCTTTAGAATTGGAATGGAAAAACCGTCGTGTTCTGTTTTTGCTTGGGTGGGGCAATATCTGGGGGAACTTCTAGTGGCGGTTCTTTCGATGCCCAATCACCCCACTCCGCCAACACTTGACCGACATTAATATCATGCCAGGTGTCACTTGCGGCGGCCCCAATATTAATCACTGTTGCCGGCCCCCTGAAAACCCAGGCACGGGAACCAATGGGATGCGCAATCGAAATCGCTGCATGAGGATTCTCATTAAGATTAACCTTTGTTTTTTGAGCAAACATATCAGCAATCAGAATATAGTCATCCAAATAGCTTGTCACAAACCGTTCAGCCACGATATTAGGCTTTCCATCAATACTACTGGTAGCCAAATGAACCACTGAGCCACCTTTGCCTACCACTTTCAAAGCATCTTTAATTTCATTCGTTAATAGTCCCATTATATTCCCTCTTTCTTGATTATGATCCAACCTTTACCAGGGTTTGTCCTAAATCCGAGTTGCGATGAAACAACTGGTTCACATCCAAATTGCGCTGTTCCATTTCATACTTTTCATATATGTTTTACATCATAAACAAAAATACTGCAATTGTCAATAGCAATTGCCTTGAAATCTCAAATTTTTGATTGTATTTTATAACAGCACTTCCGATATTGCTGAAAAAATCGGGCAAAGAATTTTATGTCAATTCAGTGAAATAAATGAACAGGAAAAAAGGCCTTATTTAGTCAGTGTTAGCCATGGTATCATAGATTCAAAAGATATTCAGGAAATTCAAATCGAAGAATTACTTCATGAAGCCGAGTGAAAAATGTAACAGGAGAAATAGTTTCAAAAAACAGGGTTTTCAGCAATTAAAGGGATAGTGTAAATAATTTTTAAATATCCTCCATACTCCGTGTTTCCAATATCTTCAACAGCTCTGTTGCCGACTCTCCATCCGTTGGATAAGTTGCATAAGCATGTTTGATGGTATAGTTTTTTATTGTTGGATCAGTTCGTTTGAGTTCTTCAAATTTACTCGTGATTTTTTCAATGATGATCTGCGAATTCTCGTGGTTGCAGAATGGGAAAAATCCAAGATGACTATGGATACTATGTTGAATGTATAAATCAGCATTCCAGAATAGCAATTTGATTTCTTGATAAATTTTTTTCGAATGTTCGACAAAATTAAGATTTGACTGTTTGGTGTTATCCTCTTCATTGTGTTTGAAGCTGATCTTCAGTAGTGTAAAACAGCTACTCCCTTTATTTGCCTTATAGAGCTCATTCTCCAAATAGGTCTTTAAACTGAATCTCAAAACAGTGGACTCGGTTAGGGTTTCAAAATTCAAGTGTTTAAATATTTTTTCCTTTAAATAAGTGTCTTCAAAGGGTTTTAAAATATAATCCGAGGCTCCTTCCAGCAAATATTGTGTGATGACTTCTTTTCGACTGACTGCCGTCAGTATCATAACCGGAATAGTCTCACTTTTGCTCTTTACCAGCTTGATTAAACTGATGCCATCCAAACTCCTGTCAGTATTAATTTCAACCTCAGAGATGATCAAATCTATCTTACCTTTATTTTCATCGAAGATACTAAGCAATTCCTGGCGGCTGAATGCCTCATAAATCACGATTCCCTGTTCTGATAAAATTCTTCTGATTCGGTTTTTTACAACCGTATTGGAATCCACTAATATCACTATCGGTAAATTTTTCACAATTAATTCCTCCTCATTCTAACATACCAAAATCTTCTTCATGTATTTTTAGTACTTTTATTCTATTATACAAATAGTTGCAATTAATTTCAATGGTTATGCAAATATTTCAACGATGTTTGTAAATTTTCTTAAGTTAAGTGCGTCCGGCACGGGAAAGCCATTCAGATATAACTGAGGTGAACCTTAAAACGACATATTTATTTTGGAATAGCGCAGACTCGACTCATATTAAAGATTTAAGAAGGGAATTAATTAAAAATTAAGGATGAAGGATGAGTACTATAGAAATTGGATTTATTGATGCTGGAAAAGTCGGTATCTCTCTGGAAAACTATATTGGTGATATGGCATATCAATTGCCATATCACCAATAAGTTAAGTGAGCCTGGTACGGGAAAAGCTACTCCTGATTATTTAAGCGCTTCGGCAATTGTATGGATAACCGTATCTTCTGAAAAAGGTTTTGTGATATAATTTTTAGCCCCGGCATCAAGCGCCTCAAGAATTGTACTGCCTTTGCCCAGTGCCGTCACCATCACTATTCTGGCCGTCGGATTAAGTTTTAAAATGTCCTTTAATCCGGTAATTCCATCCACCCTGGGCATGGTAATATCCATGGTAACCAGATCCGGTATTAATTCTTCATATTTTTGAAGTCCCTCAAAGCCATCACCAGCTTCTCCAATAATTTCATGCTTTGCAGCTTCCAGAATTATTCTCAATTTCTTCCGGGATACCGCCGAGTCATCCACAATTAATATTCTCGCCACAAGAAAAACCTCCTATTATCATATCTTCTATATAAACCACTAGCTCTTTAGTTTGTAATTTAGTTGCTTGCACGGGTTTCTGAAAAATCAGGATGTGCATCAGCAAAAATAAAATCGATCTGACCAAAACTTAAATGGCACGGGATGATATATAATTTTCCAGCCGGATTCACGATACCCGCCGCTTTTACTTCCGCCACTTGCAGATCAAGCTCGATGCCTTTATGGGCTAATTCAGATAAAAACAACCCATTATGGCAATTCAGAAATTCTCCCAATGAATCTTTAGCCAGGGCATCCAATTCTGCCAGCTCTTCTTCTGCATAGATCGCGGCAAACCGTGTCAGGACTGTTTCGGAAGCAGCGAAACCGCTGAAAAAAGGATACTTTCCTTCGATTCCCTGAGTCACCAGATAATCAAATGGATAAGACTCAACCGTTACAGCTGGTTCCATTCTGATCTCATCATCAATAAAACGGACTATATTTCTGAGAAAAAGTTCAAAGTACTCCCGCGGAATTCTATCCTGCTGAGCAGAGAGTGTTTTAAGAAAAATCTCTGCGATTTCTGTTATGTCATTATTTTTCAAAGCTTGTATTTCATCACTTGTCAATTGTGCATCTTCTCTATATTGGGCCAGAACTTTTTCATATTTTTCAAGGGAAAAGAACCCCTTATCAATGAGAATCTGCCCTAATAAACTATTTGATTTTTTCTGAGCATTTAACAGTTCATCCAGCTGATTTTCGGTGAGATATCCCTCTTCAATAGCTAACTCCCCAAATTTTCGATCCTTGGCAGCTTGAATTCGATGTATTTTGTTGACTTGTGCCGCATTCATGTAACCAGAATCAATAGCCAAAACGCCCAGTTTCACCTTGTCTGATTTTTGTTCCGCTAACACCATTCTGAGTTCTTCTGGTTTGATTAATTTTTTCTCCAAAAGATAATTGCCAAAGTACTGATTAAACATAAAAGCCTCCTTTGCGCGCGTCTTATTGTTCATATATGTTTATATTATATCATTTTTCAATTCTTGTCTAGCATGCCATGGGAATTTTTCGGAACCTGTGAACATTTTTAGCCACCAGAAGGAGAAAAGGTTTATAAACTTCATAACAAAACAGTGGCGCAATACAAATAGTGGAAGGACAACGATTAATTACCATTGGCCCATACACGTATATTGGCGTTGCCGCCTGGTTCTGATAAGCCATGGCTCACTATTAAAATAACATCCACACCTTAGTTCACTTTCTTCAAAACGACAACCTGAACATATCTATTGGTAGAATCTCTTACCGGTATAAAACCATACTCTTCAAAGTTAGCAGCTATCTCCTTAGGCGAACAAAACCTTCCAACCGTGCCCTTATGTTCAAGGATGCAATTAACTAATTTGCGCAGCATATGGGGGAAACGCACATCTGCAATATACAAGCAACCATTTGCTTTTAATGTCCGTGCCGCTTCCATCGCAAACTTTTTTTTATCTTCAAAATGATGATAAGCCATGCAGGTAGTCAGCACATCAAAAGACTTATCATCAAAGGGAATATGCTCACATCCTGCCAATTGAATATCCATTTCAGGACATTTCTTTTTAGCTTGGGCAATCATATTCACCTCCACATCAATTCCATAACCACCAATATTTGCTTTTTCACTGATTCTTTTAAGCACCGTTCCGGTACCGCACCCAACATCAAGGACATCAAAACCCGATTCCACCCCAACTTGTTCCAATAGTTCATCATAAAACTTTTGTGATAATTTTCCTTCAAAACCCTCATCATACTTTGAAGCTCGCCTATCAAATTTAACGTCTTTTTTTCTGCTATGCATCTATATCTCCTCCTAATTGACTTTTATCCTATTATTCAATACAATATGTATGTTTATGAACACTTTGTATCCTATTTATATTAATCACAATAGAAATCAATTACAAGAAACAACTATCGACAAGTGTTCATTACCGAACAAATCGATAAAACTGTTTTGAAAGGAAATTATATGGATCGAAGAATAGCAAGAACTAAAAAGGCAATCTATAGCGCATTTACTCAACTTTTATTAGAAAAAAAATATTATAAAATAACTATTCAGGAAATTATAGACCTTGCTAACATAGGACGCAGTACATTCTACTCCCATTTTGAAACTAAGGACGAACTTTTAAAAGCTATGTGTACCAATATATTTGAAGATATGCACTCCGGCAGCCAGTCTTTATCAGCTGCTGATCCGCATTCAATGATAACCAGCATTCTTTACCATATTAAAGAGAATAATAAAATTATCCAAGGTGTTTTTATGAGTGAAAGCAGCGAATTATTTATGCATTATTTCAAAGGATACTTCAATAGTCAAATCGAAGAATATCTCCTCGTTTTTTACGATGAATCAGCAACTGGTATTTCAAAAGATTTTCTAATTAATCATATTTCAGGTAGTTTTATTGAAATGATCAAATGGTGGGTCGCGGGAAATATGCAACAAACACCAGAAGAGCTTACAAAGTATTTTATATCTGTAATTTCTCCCGCTATCACGAGAAAAAATACTAATCTATAATTTATATCATTCCATCCTCTTTTAAATAAAGGACATCTTTTTAATCGAGGTAGAACACCCCATCATCATTATATTCGGTCTTCCCTGTTATGACAAATCCAAAGTGATTGTAGATCGTTCCTTCGTCGTCCCTATCAATCCAACGCGCATCAAGATCACGCTGCGACATCAGGCAGTGGCCGACGCAAGCAGGATCATTAAAATAAAACTGATAACCATCCGCTGTCTTTTTATAACCGACACAAATCACCCAGTGCCCATCGGCAAGATAAGTGTGATCCGTTGCAGTGGGATCGGTTGTGTTATATTTATCACTCCAAGCCTGAATACACATCATCACCGGATCGCCGGAATCAATCAATGAAACCAGTTCTTCAATAGAAATATTCTCTTTTTTCTCAACAGCAACCCCTTGTGCTTTAAAATAATCGTAAATCTGCTGAGGCGACGTGCCATTCTCTGGGGTCGTTCCTAGATTATCCTCATATGCTGAAAGATTTTTATCACCAATCTGGGGATAAAGATAATTCATCAACATCTGCACACACGTTGTGCCACAGGTGTAATCACCGTATTGACGCAAATTCGGGACATCAATAAATTTGTCGGCATCGGTCGTATATCCAATATAGACCGCACTTTCCGCCTTTGCTGATTTTTCTTCGGTTTGCATGCTGCAGGCCGCGAGTGTAAATACCATACAGAATGCCAGTAGCACTGCTAATTTCTTTTTCATCAATAATACCTCCTCACAATTTTCTTTTTTTGCTACTTCAGACTATTTTAAAATGAACGGCAACGCTAAAAGTGCCCCGATCAGAACAATAATAACGCCAATGGCAATTAAACTTTTTTTATTGCCAAAATTTAAAGTGTAGCCGATTCCAAATCGTTTTTCTACAAAAAGAGACGGGTCATTTTTATTGAAATACAAAAATCCACCAATCCAATGGCTGTCATCATCGATCATATTTTCCGGTTGATTACCGGTACCTTTCAGTCTGCTTCCGCCCTGACCTACTTTTATAGCAAGATAAGCGCAGATAACGAATATTGCAATTAAAAAGGCTAACGGTAAGACTGATATCAGTTTTTCACTTAATATGGTCATCATCGAAAACTGAACACAGGTTAACAGCAGCATTACCATCAATCCGATAGCAAATAAGGTCATGCTCATAACGCCCCGAAAGACATTGCTTTTCTGGAAATTCCCCTGACGCTTGGACATGCGTATGGCAACATTGATTGCCGCAAACAACATCCCGATTAAAAGCTGTATAACCGGCATGATGGCAACTGTTCCAATTGATTTTTGGGCATAGCGATCCACTTCTCCGGCAATGTTAAAATGCACGGGGATTTGCTCTGGCAAAGAGGGATATTTGAGCACCGTCGCCAAAACGGTGATTGCAATAATAGCAAGGTACACAAGATACCAGCGAATATTAATGGTTTTATCGGATTTTTGACTGATTTCTGTGACTGTCTTGGTTTCGATTTTCCAGTCACTTGCTTGTTTGATTGCCTTGATCTTTGAACGCATAAAAAAATACATTAACATACTGATAACAAGATACAAGAACATACCCTCAATCTGAATCCACATTGCCTTTTCTGCTGGTATCCAGCGATAACAAACAGCGCTTCCAATTCCAATAATCAAACCAGTCGCAAGACATCCGATGCTATAATCACGCCGTAATGCTTTAAACTGAGGATTGTCATATTCACTTTCGGGAATCGAAATACCAAAACAGATATTTTTCCGTACGAAATAGGGCGTAAAGGCCGTGGCAAACACGACAAGAACCCAGGATAACCCCATCACTCCTGTGATTAAATTCAAACTGTTATTCATGATCGTTTCCTCCTTGTGCCCGATGGCGGTGCCAACGGCGATAGCTGAATCTGCTTCGCGAGGCCGTGGGCGCTCGCGAGATCGCTGTCGCTGCCGACCAAAACGCGGCCAATCACAAGCACCGAATTATTTGGTGAAGAAATCTTTGTCGTTTCCTGCTGAACGGCCCCCTTCCAGCCGGGACCGCTGATGAGGTAGTCGCCAGCCTCGGATCCCGTGGTACGTTTGCCGACGTAGGCAAAGTTGATATTTTTCGACGGATCGGTGAACTGCACACTGTAATAGCGACCGGCCGTATCCGGCACATGCAATATTTGCGGCCCTTTACGGAGGTCTAACCATCCGATGGTAATGAGCGTGTCACGATTCACGCCAGTCGTCATTAAGGGTGAGCTTGATGCGTGGAGCGGGTCTGCAAATGACGCTTGCGGTTGCGTATAAAGCGTATTGATTGGGATTGGGCCGTCGCCAAACCCTTTAACGAGAATCGCCCGCTTGAATACGATTAAAAGCATGCGCGGTAAAAAGTAGATGACAATGAACCATGCTGCGACCATGAACGAACCAAAAATCAGTAAATGCTCGCATCTCACCTGTTCCATCATTTCACCTCCACAACCGGCGGCACGTTGTATTGTCCACCTAGAATTGCCTCATCGGGCATATATACGCGTAACCAGAGAATAAATTTGCCCGGGGGCGCGGGTAACCAGTTGGCTTCATAACCTGCCGGAGCGGTTTTTTGAATGTAAATGTCGACAGAGCCGTCGGCGTTTGGCACCAGTCCTGACCGATCAGAGACGCTGTATCGATTGATTGAATTCGCCACAAAGCGATTCTTCGCATCGCCCATCGTCAGTGACCAGAACGCATGATTCGGCGGGAGTCCCCCTTCCGGAAAGCACATGATGTATTCGTGTTCTCCGGAGAGATCATGCTTCGCGCCATCTACGGATGTGGTCCAGTACATCGCCTCTTGCGGAGTGTTTATTGGGCCGGGAAAGGCTAGCGCACACGCGGCTCGCAGCAACATACCATTGCCGGGCACGCCGCAGCCAACCATCGTACTCCACCCGTTGACCTTTGTGGATTTGATCTTCGCGGTAATATAGGCCGTGGCAATCGCCAGCCCAAAGCCGACGAGAAGGCCTTGAATCACGTCCGTTCTCACCAGTCTTGTTTGAACAAAAAAGACCGATTTGATCATGACATAACTGCAAATCACACCGCTGATGATCACCAGATAATTATATGCTTTTTTGGTCATTTAATGATTCCCTCCCAACATTGAACTATATTTTAATCTTAACATAATAATTCGCCTACCCCAAAATGTTTTTTCTAAATACCAACTATAGAAGGGTTTGTTGTAAGATAAAAATGTAGAAAGGGCAAAAAGCAACCATTTGACACAGAGCCTTTAATGGTCCCAAAATCAACCACGAAAAAACCTGCTACTTTATGACGTAACAGGTTTCTATCTAACATCCATTGATGCGCAGTTCTTGGTGACGTAGAAGGTCATCCACAACTCAGCTTTTCGAAATCAACATTGTCATGAAATACTGATTTATCTATTCAACTTGAATCATTTCATCTTCATTGCAAATTCGTGCATCGTCGATAAAGGTCTCTTTTTTTTTCGTTTTTTATTTTGCTGCTCCAATTTGACCGGCTCGGAAGGCCTTGCTGTATTTTTGGCAATGTTTGTCTTTTCCCAGCAGGGCATAAGTGGCAAAAATAGTCCCCATCATGTCGCGATTGAGTGGATCCATGACGGCTGAATCCATCCCTGCCTGAATAGCAAATGCCATCGCAGTTTTATTCAAAAGTACACGAACAGGAAGTCCAAAGGACATGTTGCTGATGGCACCGGTTACATGAATCGTTGGGTATAATTCCTTAATCATAGCTATCTCCTGAGCAAAATTCAACATCGAGTTGTTCTCAGTTGACAGCGCCATGACGCAAGGGTCGATGTGAATCCGATCGACGGTGATGCCATATTGGGCTGCTTTTTCAACCATGCTTTTTGTGATCTCTATTTTTGTCTGAACATCATTTGGAATGCCATTATTGTCGCAGGTGAGCCCTACCACTTCCCAGGTATTTCCTTCCATAAGCGGCAGCAATATCTCGCATTTATCCCCTTCTTCGGAAATGGAATTCAGCATCCCCGGTTGATTTGCATATTTAAATACGGCTTCAATTGCTCTTGGGTTGGGACTGTCTATGCAAAGCGGTGTTGCCGTAGCATCCTGAACCACTTCAATAAGCCATTTAAGGGTTTCAATTTCATCTTCTGGGGATGTACTGGCGCAGACATCGATAAAATTAGCTCCTGTCTCTGCCTGTTTTACTGCGCGATCGGCAATAAACGCAGCGTCTCTTTTTTCAATGGCTTCTTTCACCGCTGGTATGCTGCCATTGATCTTCTCTCCAATTATAATCATAATTACTCCTTGTTATATATTTTTAATTCATCACTTATCAAAATATCTCAACTCAAATTTATGCTGCTCTCATTTAAAAAAATGTTCTTAACCGTATCTCTTTTTGCCGAGTCTATTATTAATTTAAATAACTGGTTATACCCATTCCTGACAGATTTTTACACCTTCGGCAGCGTTGGTTGTAAATCGATCGGCGCCAACATATTGACAGGCTTCTGTGGTGACAGGATTTCCGCCAATAATAATTTTGGCATCAATACCCGCAGCTTTAATCGCAGCTACCGTTTCTTTCATGGAGTCAATCGCAAGTGTTAACACGCCACTCATTCCAACGATCTTCGGATTACATTCTTGCGCTTTTTTAATAAACGTTTCAGGGGCAACATCAATCCCTAAATCGATCACTTCGAAACCAGCTGCTTCTGACATGCTTTTGAAAATATTTTTCCCAATATCATGTAAATCGCCATGAACAGTGCCCAGCAAAATGGTTCCTGCCACCACATTTTCCTGATTTCCTAATACCGGTTTCAAAACATTGATTGCTTCGGTTAACAATTCGCCGGCAAAAATTAGATCACCAACAAAATATTCACCTTTTTCAAATAGATCCCCCACGATTGCCATGCCATCCTGACATGCTACTACCGCTACTTGAGCTTCTGCTTCTGAAGGTTTAGTTTCTACAAATCCGTTGAGCAGATCCATTACATCTTCTTCTTCTAAATCTCCAACAGCTTGAGTTAATACTTTTAAATCCAACATTTTTTTACCATCCTTTTTATAAATTTTCGTTTTTCTATAATAAACACAAATATGTAACATATATGTATATGTATGCATTCGTCTTATTAATCTTATCAAATTTTTGTTAACAAAACTTTTTCAGAATAATCTTTGAAAGGCAAACTTTTTTTATGTACAGTGATTTCATCCAAAATATCGTATGCAGCTAACACTTTTACTTAATTTATTTCCCGCGCTGCTTTGTTCTTTACAAGGTTTCGCAATAGTAACCCAGCAGATATAAAACCGATAGTGGTGACAATGCTCATATAAATAAAGATATGCTGATAGCCACCAATACCGGGGTATGCATCCATCCAACCGCCAAAAAGGGTATAAACATAAGATTCTGGTAAAAATCCAATCAGTGAAACGAAACCCATCGCAGTGCCACTAATAGCCAGGGGAATATTTAATTCATCAATCACAGCAAAATAAATACCACGGATCATAAATAATGACAGGCCGGCAGCAAGCATGAAGACAATAAATATTGTCAGGTAGGCTGGATCAGCCGGAATAAGCATAAAACTGCTGAAGCAGATTATCGGCACAATAGCTATGAAAAAGATAACCTTGATATTCGAACCGATCTTATCTGCAATAAAACCACTCAGTAAGCCTCCCAGAACTGCCATCCCATAGATTCGAATCAGCCCAAGAAAAACAACCGTAGAGGCTGAAAGTCCAAAAAACTCTGTTAAGTAAGGGGTTATATAAGAATAGGAAGCATAAATGGAAGCGGCTGAAAAGACAACGAGGCCAAGTAACCAAAGATTTGGCATTTTAATAACTTTGCTAAGGGCTCTGACAGAGGCGCCGGTTTTTTCTTCGGGGTTATCTGTCTGTTTATTATCTTCAAGACCGAACCAGGCAAATACGCCGCCGAGGATTGCTAAAAGAGCATAGCCAATAATAACCCATCTGAGAGAAAGGTAAGTGGCGCCAGTGGTGTTAAAAACAAATAAAATAATCATGCCATATAGAACGGGCATTAAACCAGTGCCGCTTTCGCGCATTCCAAAGAGACGGCCTTGTTCACTGCTATCACCAAGTTGTCGGGTAGCTTTAAGCATGGCAGCCCAAAATGTGACAGAAGAGAGAATACCATAAAGGACATAAATGATTACTACAAATGGAAAAGCGGGAAAAGTGGATAAGAAAAAGCCAAGAGCACCCACACCAATGAGCGAAAAGGCAATAAGTCTTCTTGCCGATATTTTATCCGCAAGGTAGCCGCCAGGAAAATAACCGATCATGGAAACAAACCCAAAAACACTCATCAATAAACCCATCTGTGTGTTTGTAATATTCAGGGCTTGAAGCATCAAATCATAGTAAGTGTAGCTGAGATAAGGGAGTTCATAGATGGTACTTGCGGCTAAAACAATAGCAAAAAGAGCAACATATTTTTTGATTTTAGATTGTTTGTTGGTCATAATAAACCTCCATTTATTAAATTAGATTTTTTCTTTATAAGCATCAGGTAAATACGGAGCCACTATTTTTGCCTGTTCTTTGGTGATCACAGGTGCCTGATAGGTAGCAATACGATCAAAGGCCGCTTTTTTTGTCAATTCTTTTAGAGAAATACTACCTTCATTTTGCCATACATTTGGATCTTGTTTATTAAAGTATTTTGGCATCACAAATTCTTCGCGATACATTTTAGGGGTTCGACCTTTCAAAAAGCTCCCTCGTGGACCAGTTTTTTCAATAAGCGTCAGGCAGCTTTTTTCATCAGAAATATCGATACCCTGTTGAAGTCGTCGTGAAAAGCTAATGTTTTCTTCATCTAACAGGAACTTTTCATAGCTGAAAATATTAAAGGAACCCATGATCCCACAGGCATGCAGGATTAGGTCAGTACCCGCTTCAAGGGTAGCGTTGATCATCATCATTGATTCAGAGCCAGACTGGAAATCGACATCTTTGGCATCACTGAGGCTGCCGCCGGTACGGCTTGGAATATGATAATAATCAGACATCGCCACCGTCGCATAAACCATCAGGGCTGTTTCAGGAGCACCGATGCTAAGTAGGATACTTCTTAAGTTCGTTGAAGATGAGGTATTGCCATAAATCACCGGGATACCAGGTTGGGCCAATTGGGCCAATGTTATTCCAGCTAAAATTTCCGCATTGGTCATGCAAAGTGTGCCAAAAACAGAAGGGGGTCCAGTTAAAGCCGGCATGGCACAGGGTGTGAACCATAGTGGTTGATTTTCTTCACAAAAGGCAAACATTTTTTCCAGCGGCGCAAAATCATAACACAAAGGCGAGAGTGAATTGACACAGAAAGAATTAACATAACGATTATCATCAACAACACCCTCAAATTGCTTGATCATTTCAATGCTTTTAACAGTTGTTTTAAATAATTTTTCATGGGGAATGGTAAATGTATCCGGATCATAGCACGCGATTTGAGGACTGTATTTTAAAAGCATTCCAACATTGGAAAAAGTTTTTTGATCTTGTGTAAATCCACTAGTATTTGGGAAAAAGTCCATATACTGATAGTTCATTTCCGGACTAGTTGCCGATAGTTTAAAAACGTTGATGGTGTCATCGTTGCGAAACCGGCGAATTTCTCCATCATCCTGGACATACACACAACCACAGGCCGGCATATTAAGACGGCTGCCGTTTCCAATCGTGATGGAGCCTTTGGTTGAGTACATATCAAAAACTTCGGGGCATTGTTTTATCGAATCCATAATGAGCTGTTCATCAAAGTAGACGATTTCATCTTCAACAAGACAACCGTGGCGTTTGAAAAGTTCAAGTGCTTTTGGGTGTTCAAAGCGAACTCCCACTGTTTTTAGAATTTCCAGGGATTTTTGATGGATTGCTTCGACGTCTGTCTTTGACACATAATGAGAATACTTTTTCATAATTAGAATCTTCTTTCTGAGAATTTTAATTTCAATTTTAAACCGGTTAATTTTGATGATTGTAATATAACATATCTTTACGATAATGTCAACAAATATTAACCGGGTTAAATTCGTAAAAAATAGTACTTTTAAAAATATATTGACTTATCTAAAACCTTGGAGTAGAATTGGAAATAATTTAACCGGGTTAAATTTTGCAAAAATCAAAACTAACTGGAGGAAGAAATGAAAAATTATCGTAATTATGTATCTCAGGCAATGATGGAAAAAATTCACGAGCAATCATTGAGAGTTTTGAAAGAAGTCGGAGTTCGCTTTGAAAACCAGCGTGCTCTTGATTTATTCAAAAATAATGGCGTCAAAGTCGAGGGTTCCGTTGTATATTTAGACGAGATGACGGTTGTCAATGCCATGAAACTGGCGCCTTCATCTTTTGAATTATCTTCGAACACCAAGGGAAACCTCGTGATTGGAAACGAAAGTCGTATTACAATGCCAAGTGGCGGACCAGTCTATATCACTGAAAATAGTAAAATAAGGAAAACTGTAAACAACGACATTATCAATATTTTGAAATTAAACTCAACCAGTACTGAAATCGGTTATCAATACATCGATTTTTTACCAAATGATGAGCATTTTACGAAAGAACAGAAAATTTATTCTTCTCAAGCACTATTATTAAAATACAGTAAGCAACCAGCTTGCATCGATCCGAATACTTTTTTAATGGAAAGCACGTTAATATATGACGCAACAAAAAAAAGCATTGAAATCATACGGGAGTTTGAGGGCTTCGAAAACAATGATAAACATGTAAATTCATTCTGTGTCAATTCAATTTCGCCTTTGTGCTATGATTTTGCACCGCTAGAAAAAATGTTCGCCTTTTGTGAAGAAAATCAGCCGCTATGGCTTTCTCCCTGCGCGATGCCGGCATTAACAGCACCGCCTTCGGTGATGTCCACCCTGGTGATGACGAATGCCGAAATTTTAGCAATTAATGCCTTAGCCCAAATGATACGGCCAGGTGTCCCGGTTATTTACGGCAATACTTCAGCTGCCACAAACCTAAGAACCATTCTGATTAGTTTTGGCGCCCCTGAAACGATGTTGATGTGTTATGCGACAGCGGCCATGGCCGATTACTATAATGTGCCCTGTCGCACCGGTGGTGCTCAGTCGGATGCCAAAGATACCGATTACCAGGCTGGAGCTGAATCGATGTTTATGATGCAAACTTCAATGGAGTGCGGAACTGACCTCATTTTTCATGCTAGTGGCATGATGGGGAGTATGAATTTATATAGCTATGAAAAATTTATTTTGGATGAAGAATGCATCGCTTTTGCCCGAAGAATGGTTAAGGGCATTGATGATTCTGATGAGAAAGTGTGTTTTGAAGAAATTAAAAAAGTCGGTCCTCGCGGCTCATTTCTTACGGGAAGAACACCTAAAATGTATCGGGAAGAATTTTATCTGCCCAAATATTTTAATAAACAAGATTCCAATGTTTGGCAAAACGAAGGTTCAATCTCAATTTTAGCGGTGGCACAAAAAGCAGTTAAAGAAAGAATTGATTCTTATGTGGCCCCAGAAATCACTAAAGAGCAGCAAAAAATATTAGCACTCTACTTGCCAGACCAGTATAAAGAACGAATTTAATCTAATCAGTGCGGTTTTTCTAAAAACAAACAAATAACTGCAACGGACAGTATTAAACATTACGATGATCTCTATAACAAATAGAGATCATCTTTTTTAGTACCATGATAAAACGCTGAGTATGATACTGAAAATTACGTGTTTTTTTAGAAAGCAATAGCGGCCCTCTCTTTCATATGTTTTATGCTGTTCCTGGCATCGAAAAAACTGACTCGCTCAAATAGATTCAACGACATAAACAAAACTTGAAGATAAAAGAAAAAGTGTGTTAAAATAAACTAAACAAAGGGCTACAGGAGATAAAAAAGAGAAACCGGAGAACCGCATGACAACTTATAAAAAAAGCAAAGAGACCCGTGAAAAAATTTTAGAATTTGCCAAAAAATCATTCTATGAACTTGGCTTTGAAAAAACAACAGTTCGGAATATCACTGGAAAAGCTGGGATGAACCACGCCCTGGCTTATTATCATTTTAATGGAAAATACGATATCGCTCATCAGATAATTGATGAATATCATCAAAAGATGGAGCTGCTCTTCAATGAAATGGTAAAAGAAAACTTGGATCCATTATTGAAGTTACTTGTTCTATATCGATTTGATTTAAGAGAAATGTATGAGAATAAAAGAGATTTTGATTTTTATGTCAGTGTTTATCAAGAATCCTATTATGATCAAGATTTTGTGAGGGACTGCAAAAAAATAGGAGAATACTATGATATGAACTTTGACCCTAAAAAAATAGAGATCGCAGCTATCGCAACATCAACATCTTGGGGGCAATTATATACGAATAAGGAAGTTCCTTATGAAGATCATTTTTCCCATAAGGATATTATGGATGCTATCGATATTATGCGTTGGGCATACTTGGGATTTACAAACGATTTTATCATTGAAAAAATTGAAAAAGCCGATACCATTTTGGAAACCCTTCCAATGGTGAATATCCTCCTTTTATCGCCTGAAGCAGAAAGACCTTCACTTGACTACCCTAATTTTTAAAATATGGACTGGGCTGTGTCACATCAATGCCTTTTTCCTTTAATCCTTTATCAATCATCTTATTCATCCGATTGGCCATCCCCCAATAAACTATCCCCGGCAATTTTAATTGGGCATTACGATATAATGCCGCGGTCGAATTTTCTCCATTTGCAACATGATTTAAAAATTCGTTAAAAAACCGGTTTGCTTTTTTTCCATTGGGTAATTTATCTAATGGCTGTCCATTTAACATTGCCCCTAAACCGATGACAAAGCCACCTTTATAATTTACATTACCCTCTTTGGCAAACAGTTTCAGCATTTTCAATCCGGATTCATGGGTATGGACATAGGGCATTCCCCCTTGAATGATCCCATAGAGATTTTGACCATGAAGAATTGTTTTATGTTTGATGATTTCTTCCAATAGATAAACCGTATCCGCTGGGTACGTGTTGATATAACAGGGACCAACCATGATAACAGTATCGGCTCCCTCGATGGCACTGAGTACCTGCTGCAAATCTTTTAGATGAGGGTATAAATGGACAATTGCTCCCTGATGCTCGCGTTCATTTAAAAAGCCCAGACATAAATTGCCCAGCATTACACTTGTTCCGTTTTTTTTAGGGCTTAGGTTAATGACTACTGCTTTCTTCATCTGCTTATTTCCTCCACAATTTTCATGATGATTTTTTCACTGGCGTCATTGTCCAGCACATAGGCATTTCCAGCAACACTCATGATATTTATATTTTCGGCAACCAGGTTTTCAAACGCCTGTTTTTCTTCTTCACGGCAATGATCTTTTATGCCAATCCCATAGAACCCTTGAATATTGTCCGCCATTTTTTTTACCAGTTCTCTATTTTTCAGGTAATAATGGCGATCCCCAATTAGCGCGCATTTATCAAGCACCCTTTTTGTTTTAAATGAATAGGATCCCCAGGTAACAGGGGTTACCCACACCATAATATTCGACCGAACTAAGCTGCCAAAAATCCAGTCGCCATCATCTCGGTGAATGCATTTTCCATAGGTTTTGTCCGTACACCCTCCACAACTGAAGCATGGTCCCATGTTGACATCGTCAAGAGAAATATATTCCACCTCTGCGTCTCTTTCACATAATCCTTCATACACTCTTTTGCCGATATTTTGACTGGTATCATCTGATAAAATGGTTATCATTTAAGCCCTCTTTTCTATAACTATTTTTATAAACAATTCTTCACTCAGTAGTTTTTTATCTTAATGAGATTCCGCTCCATTTTCGCAATGGTCGCTGTTGTTATCTTTAAATTTTCATCTTCAATGCCATCATATAATGCACTCATAAATTCTATTTCTTTCTGCTGATATTTTTGTGATAATTCAAAGCTTTTTTCTTTGCGCTTAACTCGGGTTTTTCGCCGATCCTTTTCATCTCGATAGATTTCCACAAACCCGGCTTTTTCCAATTTAAGGACAATCTGCTTTATATTTTGATGGGAGCTCCCAATGGTATCTGCAAGCTCATTCATGGTTGGCGGATGAGCTTCAAAAATCGATATGCCGGCCATTACAAACCATTGCTTACAGGTAAGCTCCTCGTAAAATCCATCGCCAATGGCTTGAAGTCTGTTTCCTAATGCAAACAGCATACCAAATAAAAAATGTTCGTGATCATAGCTTGTTCCTTCCATCCATTACACTCCTCGTTTTCATATTTCGACAGGCTGTATGCCCAGTTATTTGATACACTTTTTCGGTATCAAATCATTTATGTAATATATTACATAAATGATTTGATGTCAACATTTTTTATGCAAAGCAAGTTCTTTTTTTAAATCACAAGCCTTTTCCTCTTTTTATTTTCTTGTGTTGGGGGTATTTTAACATCAGCAGTCAGCATGTCTTCTATTTTTTATCTATTGAAGATTTGGAACAGATCAAAATCCTAAAAAAAGAACATATTACCGGTATTTTGATTTTTTATCAGGATCACTTTGAATACGCTGATATTATAAACCAAACCTATCCAGATATTGAATACTTCTATGAAAAAGATGATCACTTCGTTCTTGTCTCTCATTCTAGAAAAATGGTTTTTCTTGTTAGAAAAGCTCAATTCCTCCAAGGTAATTCAGAAATGTTTGGGCAATTCATAAATAAGAAACGTAATCATATTTGAAGCGTAGTTCTTGGTAGCGGAAAAGGTAGGTTTCTACTGGCAATTACGCACCCCCAAATATTTTTTTTTAAAAGGAGCTATTTCCCTATCTGAATGCTAAAATAAAGATATCAACTTCTTTGATTTTATTTCCATCACATTTTATGAAATCAAAATGCCAGTAATTTTGGAGGTTTAAAATTGGAACCTAAATTCATCGTTCAAATCGACTGTACTAAAAAAGAACTTCTTAAAGCTTGTTATGATTATCGGTATGAGGCAGCTCCTTTATATAAATATTTAATAGCCGTCGCTCTTTTCTGTTTTGCTGTAAATTTTTTTCCATCTCTTTATTTGTTCTTTTTTTCATCTTTATATCCAGATTATACGAATATTTTTCTGCTTCTTTGTATCCCTCTATGCTTTCTAGCCATGCTTCTTTACGTTTTAAACATTCCGCGTATTTGGCAATACCGTACCATTGGAACTCAATATAATGTTACTCTAAAAAAACTATTCCTGCTTAAAAAAAGTGGAACCACTGAAGATTTGGAAAGAATCCGGATAATAAAGAAGGGCCATATTTCAGGTACTCTGAATTTTTATCCCGATCACTTTGAGTACTCAGATATATTGAACAATACATATTTGGTTCAATATATTTACGAAAAGGATGATCATTTTATCGTCGTCTGTCATGCTAAAAAAATGGTTTTGCTCATTAAGAAAAGTCTTTTTCTTAAAGGCACACCTGAAGAATTCCGGACATTTTTGGATGAAAAGTATCAAGCTGTTCATCCAGGTGAAAAGCATCAAACTGCATCATAGATTAAAATCAGTTCCTTTTTTTAATCTTACTTCTGCCTTGTTGCTAAGACCATTAATATGGATAGTCCCGCAATTGCAGACGTCCCATTGTTGATTTACAATTAAAAATGACCCAACCTACAACTTCGAAAAGTTGCCTTGCCTTTTAATATCAATTAGCAGTCAGGCCTATGCTGCCCAGTAAGCGTTTGAATAAACCAATCAATGGTTGTAGACATAAGTTGATTAAAAACTCTCATATCACCAGAAAAGAGATTGAAAACATGATCAGCACCAGCAATGATTTCTGTTCTAGATTGTTCATTCTGTGAAGATAAGATAATTTCCTCTCCGGTTATTGGGTTAACTGTCACATCAGCGGAACCATTTATTGTCATTACTGGGGCGTTCGAATTTGAAAACACTTCCAGAACATCGGTAGTATGTACATCATCAAACCAACTGAGACCTAGTTGAAGTGAACCGCGCCAGGGAAACGTTAAATTATAGAAACCATCCCTTTTTGCAATAGCATAATTTTCTTCCGATACCATTAAAGTGAGGTCAATGGATCCAGCCCAACAAAGAACCGATTTATATAACTGATTGGAACCGGCTGCCAGTAAAGCAATCGTCCCACCTTGACACCATCCCATAACTCCGATTCGATTGGGATCAACAGCTTCGAGACCGCCAATGTAATTTTGGGCAGCATCGGTATCGGAAATGGCGGTTTTAAAATTATAATTGATATAATCTTCGCTACTTTCGCCACTTCCAATAAAGTCAATACGAATACTCGCAATTCCGGCATCGTCAAGAGCATGTGCGGCAATTTTATATCCATCAGCTACTTCATTTTTATCTGATCCTGTCCCATGAAGCATCACGACGGCAGGAAATGTTCCTTGGCCATTTGGCAAACAAATAGCAGCCGGAATTTGATAATTACCATTTTGGATAAAAACAGTTGATTCCGTAAATTCGGGAGTTTCTGTTTCATTTAATGCTTGTGTTTTTTTATACATAACATCTCCTTTTGAACACTTATCTAAACATTACAATATTTGTGGAAATAATTTCTAAAAAAGCGAAAACTTAAAACAAGCTATCACGATTGTCCGACTTAATAATTTCCCATTTCTTATTATTGTACCTTTGACTGGTTCATTTACTCCAACCTGGTGTGACATAGTCCAACATCACCCACAAGAATTCTTCAAAATCCATTGGATAAATATGAATTTGATTAACTTTTTCAAATCATACTTTTTTCTTTAAATTTACCAGATTATAGACGGATAAGTCAAATAAAACGCATTAATTTGATACTTTATTTGACTTATCTGTGTATTTTTTAATAACTAGGCGCAAAGGAATAATAGTGGTTGCTCATAACAATTATTTGTTATTGAATTCATTATAGCCCATCATTTGGGAATGGGTGCAGAGCTACGTGTTTCACTACCCGTCATCAGGACAATCCGACCTCGTACTGACCTGATGACGGCTTCGAATATCTTAAGTGCTATTGCCTCCGCTATCTTTAAATTCAATGATAGTCATAGCATTCTGGTGTGGATGCAGAATAAAAAGGGTTTTGATTGGAGAATTCTTAAAGGAAACAGCGATCAAAGTTAGTAAAATGATATTAATGAGCTCGTCAAAAAAATTGATTGCCCCGGTAGTTATGAACAGTCTGGAAGACAAATCGGATGACGAATTGGGCTACACGAAGTATGATTATCGAAATAAGGAAACAAACAACCGCCGAAACGGATACTCCAGAAAAAACGGTCTATTCCAGCTTTGGTGATATTACAAGAAACCAATAAGTTAAGTAGAAAGACCTTACCACCTACTACGTGGAATAACTGAAGGAATGTATTCTGTTTTTTCAATCAACTCTAGATGATCCTGCTTATTATTCATTTATCCCTTTCTGCTGATATCACAATTATTTAAAACACCAACATCTCACTTTCACCATCTGGTTATTCCTCTAAATTAAAAAGCTTTTTATATTGCATTTCAATTGTTATTATATGCCTTATCAATAATTATCTTTGCTTTTTCAAAATCCTCTTCTGTTTTAATAAGAATCTGTAAATCACCAGTACCAAAATGACCAATTCCTGTCATATCCCTTGTGAAACCATCTACAAGGTTTATTTCATCCGGGTTTAACCTCATGTGCAACAGAATCTTGCTTTGATATATTTCAGCACAGATAAAATTTTTTATTTTTTTGAAAGCAACATACAACTTTAGTTGATTTTCTGTTATATCGTCTCCCAATGACAAAATATAGTCTTTAATGGTTCCATAAATATCTTGTAGTTTTTGGGGGGCACCCTCATATTGTTGTAAAAATGTTTTATCAGTTCCACTTTTTTTCGGCAAAGTAATACTTAAGTTCTCTATCATAGGTTTAACAGTCGGTGCATTAAGATGCTCAAATAGTATTAAATCATTCCCAAATTTTTTATATCGCACAAGTTTTATATTTCTCTGCATTTGATTGACAGCATGTTCATCAAACTTTGTAAAGTCGCTAGCAATACAAATAACACAAGGAATACTCCAGTCAATTTCATTTGCTTTTTTTATGCCCAGAATCTCCATGACCAATAATTTAAAATCTGCCATATGATCTAACAGCCAGTCAAGATAAAATAGTCCTTGATTAATAACATTTTCATTAACACTGCGCTTGTACTCAAAAATAACAGGACAGTTATTCTCGTCAATTCCTAAGCTGTCAATCCGTCCATTAGTTATTTGAAACTCACTTTTGAGAAAGGTTACTCCAAAGAAAGCTGGCATATTCTTTTCAATAAGTATTTGAAGCTCCTTCTCCAAAGTAACAGAGGTGGAAGGAATCTCAGAAACACCATTTTGTACAGAGAATAATTTAATTTCAGCCATTTAACCACTCCTTGATGTATTTCAATTTTTAATTACCATCTTGATGCGATATAATCAATTTTATTAACGTTACGACTAATTGTATCAGAAATATAAAATAATTAAAGATATTCTTCTCACTTTATGTTTTTTAAACGACAAAAAAAACCGCTACTTTACGTAACAGGTTCTATCAAACATCAATGTTGATGCGTATTTCTTGGTGGCGGAGAAGGTTATACTTAACTCAACTTTTCGAAATTATTTTTCTTTTTTAATCCCATATATTTCACTAGATTAAACAAATCATTGCGTTTTAGCTACTTTCAAGTCTGTAACGTTTATTTCAAAAAAATTGTTCCGCTAAAAAGCAGCTCAATTTTATCGTATCCGATTTGTATTTTGCAATGATGAATGATAAAATTATAATATTGACCTCTTAATTCAAATATTCGAAAAATTTTCAGTGCTTTTGACACGGTCTTTTATTTCATTGGAAAATAACGTTACAGGAGATAAACTATGGAACCTGAATTTATCGTTGAAATTGATTGTACAAAAGAAGAATTATTTAAAGCTTGCTATGATTATCGGTATGAGTCTTCTTCTTATCCAACTGCGAGCAAAGTTTTTATTTTCTGTTTTGTTATCGGTTTTTTTTCAACTCTTTTTTTGCTAATTATTCCATCACCTATTTTTCTGAATAAAGTTAATATCTTTATTCGTATTATGGCACCTGCATACTTTCTGATTACAGCTCTTTACTATTTCAACGTTCCACGACTTTGGCAATATAGCACCATTGCAACGCAATATAATATTAATCTAAAAAAACTATTGATGTTAAAAAAAAATGCTGCCGCTGAAGATTTGGAACAGTTAAGAGCTATAAAAAAGGGGCATATTACAGGCACTCTGATTTTTTATTCCGACCACTTTGAGTACTCTGACCTGCTGAACAATACCTATCTCGTTCACTTTGTATACGAAAAAAATGATCATTTTATCATCGTTGCCCATAAGTATAAAATGGTTTTTCTCATTAAGAAAAGCCTTTTCCTGAAAGGAACTCCAGAAGAATTCCGAACATTTTTGGATGAAAAACACCAGGCTTCACGTCCAGGTCAAAGAGATAATACTTCTCAATAGATATTCATCAATTATTTAAATGGAACTATTACACTAGATGATTCCATTTGAATCATTTTGCAATAGTTCCTTATTGTTATTGCTTCGTTATTTTAAATTACTATTCTCTTCTGATACTAAACCTACCAGTACCAATAATCCGGCAATCGCTGTTCCACCGGCAGCAATTGGTGCTTCTGCAAGCAAAATCATTGCTAAAACAACAAGTGCAACTACTCCCGTCAATGCTATTATGCCCTCTTCAATTTGATTCAGTTCATTCGAATTATCAGAATTCTTCTTGATTGTATAACACACTTCAACATAAATTGTTTCAGTATCAGTGCTACTTTCATGAATATCCTGCTCAACCTGAAGGTCAATTTGCAGATTTCCGGTGTCATCGATTTTAAAAGCAACAGTCATCGAACCATGTTCAACCGTATTTGCAATCGAAACCACTGGTTGCAAGGTTCCGGAATCTCCAAAAATCACTTTATTGCCTGCATCCATGCTATTAAAAATCGATTGTGCACTGGAAAACTCAACCTCATCAAATTGACCATTATTAATTGAAAGTGTGGTTTTATTGTTGGACGGCACACTCTCTTTATCAATAATGGGTGTAAACTCTCCACTGATACCCATTTTATATTGTATATCAGCGATAGGAGTCGTGAAGCTATAGGTTACATCATTTGCCCAGCCGAGAGTCGGTGTCAAGTTAAGGGATTCCAGTGTATATTCGCAGAGAACCCGAGGTAAATTGGCGACGGTAACCGCGTCAACCCCATTATCTCTTCCCGATGCAATCACTTTATCAACGTCCATAGCCAGCCATCCCTGTCCAACCGTTACTTCGGCATATTGATCAAATGCCCAATTGGATGGGATTGTCTGGCCAATATTTCCTGAAAAGCCAGTGGACATATCGCATACATAACTGGCGACCGTATAACCTGCATTTGCAACCTTTTTGCATGAGCTTCTTGATGCGTAAATCCCTACCCGGTAATCAGAATTTTGACTCAGTGCTGTCTTTAATGCACTGAAATATGGGATAATATTTGATTCGACTTCATAATCATATACGTCAAAGTCAACGGCAAAATAAATGATTGTTGTTCGCGGCAATCCCAGCCGATCCGCTTTTTCAATGGCATACAAAGCATCTTTTGTTCCTTGAGCGCTGGTGAAATATCCGATTTCAGTAACACGATCCGCATTTTCATCACTTCCGGATCGTTCAAAGATTGGAATAAAATGAAGTCCGGTTGCCAATATACTATCAATCTCTGTCAATGTCACTGGCCAGTATCCGCTCAGATAACGTCCCACATAGTTAATACCCGTATCTTTTAAATAACTTGCTCGTGCCGGCGAAATCCGATAGGTTGTATCGACTGCATTTGCACTCCGGTTCACATTTCCTTTGCTGACAAGCAATGCTGCCCATGTGGACAGACCCACGATTCCGTCAGCATCCAGGGCCATCATTTCCTGGAATGCAATCACTTTGTTTTCTACCCCATAGCCAAAGCCACCATCAAAATCTCCGGGATCAAAGCCATTGACATACAATAGATGTTGTAATAAAAGAACAAACTCCGTTTCGTCACTCCATATGGATATCAGCGGTGCTGAATTTTCAGTCATTAGACCGAAAACACCGTTGGGTTCGGTAATTCCCTCGGCTGCCTGGAATGCATATAAAAGGGCATTACAGGTGTTTCGTCCATAAATACCATCGCAGGGAACAATGTTCAAGTCTTTCCAAAAGTAGTCGCTATATTTTTTGTTTAAATTCTTCTGAATTTCCCGAATTCGAGGATCTCCGTTCGAAATCAGGACGACCGCATCGGTGCTTAATATTCCTTTGAAAATTTTCGGTGTAACCACACTGTTCGCTACAAATCCAGCTTCTGACTGGAATTGATTCACACCTGAGATTGTATCACTGTCAAAAGTTCCAGTTAAATCGGCTGATGAGAAACCTTTGCACCATAATGCTCCCTGGAGAATCTTTACTCCATTTCCCGTTGCTCCACTTTGAAGTGTGGGGCAGGCTACGACGGTTGCGGGACCAAACTCTCCCGTTGGACCTGCAATTCCAATTTCAATCTGTAGTGCTGAAATCAAAGAAGCGATTGTTCCATTACCGGTTGCTCCATCTTCATCACAATCGATATAACCATTTCGTCCCAAATAGGTATTGTTTAACCATACCTGTGTCATTAATACTTTTTGATCCATTTTTATACCTTCTTTCATAAATTATTTTATGGAATTAATAGTGTGCACGTATCAATTCAGAAGGACCAGTCCTTTTTTCTGCTTTAGTTTTACGCCCTATGCAACTTCGGGCAATTTTTCTTTGCTATGTTATCAGTTTATCAAAACATTTCTCATTTGGCTGTATACAAAGTGTCCGTTTTATTTTTAACCTCTAGTAACAATCTCGATTATTTCATCTTTTTATCGGCTCTTGCGGAAACCGTTCGGATATAACCATAATCATGATTAAGCTCATCGGCAATTTCGACAAGACTTTTCCCCAAATATCGATGAGCATAGAAAACTTTTTTCTCGAGTTGATTCATCTGTAATATTGACTCTTCAATGATTCGCTTGCTTTTGTTTAATAAGAACAAGCTTCTGTTTTTTTCTACAATAACTTCTTTCAACCCTTGAATCTCTTTGAACAAATCCATTTTTTTCTCAAATTCTCTGGTGCTTGCTTCGCTTAATTTTGCTTCTAATTTGCCCAGACGACCTTCGTATCGCTTTTTTTCTTCTTGCTCAATGATTAGTTCTTGATTCAAATCCATCACATTAACGTGTTGATCAATCGCGCTTTTATTCCCCTTTTCTTTTTTGGCTCTCCGTCGATTATCGGCAACTTTGGGATTGCTCTGTAAATTCATTTTTTCCCACCTTTCATTTTTTGTATAGAACATATGTTCTTTTTTTTATTATCATACGCCTTATATTTCTCTCTGTCAATCATCTTAAAATAGAGCAAGGCTAATTTTCATTCGGTCACACAAAAAAAATGATTCAGTAAAAAAATGTTTTACTGAATCATTTTTATAAATTTTAAAAGATTCGCCTTTCTTTCACTAATCGCCTGAGTTTAAGCATAACTCTGACGTTCTATATTAAATCACCTTATTAATCTGATACAGCTGATCTCTCAGATTAGGTTTTGCATAATGTCATTTCCTGGCTTACCCTTTCGATTGTTTCATCGCATATTCGACAAAGTAAGATAATCCATTCATAATGTTCATAGAAACAAAATTAAGGAGAAATATACAAATGATCAATCTTAAAACCATGTCTGAACTTTATTTAAACTACTGTCAATATCAAAAAAATCTTAATGCTAAAACCTTGAAAGCTTATGGGATTGACATCTCCCAATTCTTGTTATTTATGGGCGATACCAATGGACAATTAACAAAGATTAATTTATCCAATTACGCCATAGTTCTGCACAAGACTTACAAACCAAAAACAATTAAGCGAAAAATAGCAAGTATTAAAGCTTTCTGTGGTTGGTTGGTATATGAAGATGTAATAATAGAAAATCCTTTTTCTAAACTAAATTTAAAATTTCAAGAACCATTCATTCTACCTCGAACAATTCCACTTGACGTAATTGAAACACTTTTACAAACGGCCTATCAAGAAATAAATTACGACTCTAATACAGCTTATCAAAAGCTAACATGTCTCCGCAATATAGCGGTCTTAGAGCTCTTGTTTGCGACTGGCGTAAGAGTATCAGAACTGTGCTCGTTAAAATCAGATGATATAAATCTTATAAATGGATTTGTACGTATTTATGGAAAGGGTTCAAAAGAACGAATAATACCAATTAGCAACGCCGACGTGCTGTCTGCAATAAAAAAATATATGACTGCCTTTACTAAAAGCATCGACAGTTCAGGATATCTTTTTATCAACAGAAAAAACTGCCGTTTGTCAGAACAATCTGTTCGGTTTATGATTAATCAATATACAAAAAAAGCAAACATCGCTACACATATCACGCCACATATGTTTCGTCACTCATTCGCGACACTTTTGCTTGAAGAAGATGTGGACATCCGCTATATACAACAAATACTAGGGCATAGTTCAATAACAACAACTCAAATATACACACACGTTTCTACAAAAAAGCAAAATGATATTTTAACTTTAAAACATCCACGAAATAGAGTTTCAATAAAATAAACAAGTATGCGAATATAAGCATTTAATCAGTCGTTATCTATCCCCCTCTCTGAATGAAGGATAATTTGTAATTATCAGAGGTTTATCAAATGGAAAAACTTATAGAATTAGAACAATTTGCAAAGTTAACAGACTGCCAGTTGTTAACTAATCAGGAATTAGAGAAAATTGATTCAGTTTATCCTATTAAAATATCGCAACATCTAAAAGAAATGATAAAGATAACATCTTCAAAAGCAATTGCATCACAATTTCTGCCTAATCTCAATGAAATACAGGATTTAACTGGAATTGGCGCTTTTTTTCCTGATGAAATCCATAATACGAAATTATTAGTACAGAAATATCCAAATAGATGTATGATTTATACTACAAGTATTTGCTTTGCCAATTGTCGTTTTTGCAGTCGAAAAGAAAAATGGAATGATTATAACTCATTCTCATATTATTTGTTTGACGAAGCATATTCTGAAATATGCAAAAACAATTATTTTCATGAGGTTTTGCTAACTGGAGGTGATGTACTTACTAACAGCGATGAGCAAATAGAATATATGTTACGAAAACTAAGTCAAATTAAACATATAAAAACAATTCGATTAGCAACTAGAGCATTTACGAGTAATCCCTTGCGTATATCTTCAAAACTATGCGAAATTCTAGATCGATATAACAAAGTAATTATAGTAACACAATTTAATTCCGCTGATGAATTTGGATCAGATACAAAAAAAGCTCTGCAAATGATTCAAAAAGCTGGTTTGCCAGTTTTAAACCAGTCAGTATTACTAAAAGGTATAAATGACGAGTTATCCTTAATGATTGAACTGTTAGAAACTTGTGCTGAAAATCGGGTAATTCCTTATTATTTATTCCATTGTTTTAATATTAAAGGCGTGCAACATTTTCGAACAAATGTTAATAGAGGAATTGACATAACAAATTCTCTAGTAGGAAATATTGGAGGTTGGTTAATTCCTCGCTATACTTTGATACCTAGTTCAACAGGGTTAAAAATACCAATGTGTTCAAATGGATTTGTAGAATCTGAAACAAACTTTCTTGTAAAAGATTACACTGGCAGGATAATTGAATATATTTAATAAGATCGTTATGAAAATTGTATGACGCTCTAAGATGATATAGAAAAAATTGTAGTTGTCCGCAAAATCGCAGATGTGATTTTCTCAAACTAGTATTAAGCGGAATTAACTTCACAATTTAGAAGAACAAAGGTTTCCATATTTAAAACTATTATGCATTTTACGAAGTAAAGTTACTTTGCAAATGATTTTTTTTGTTTGCATACTCACCAAGTATTTTAAAATTGATTTTTCTCATCATATGATTTTGGTGGAAATTGTTAAAAGGGTAGGCTACTATTCGGAAATTCAATACAAGCACATTCTAAATTTTGAATTACTGTAGCACTAATTATAGAACATTAATTCACCAAGTTGCCATTCTGAATTGTAAAAGGCCAATCGTCTATCACAGTCATTTGGCGCTAATGATAGTTTGAAATTATTATTAGTGATGCTTTTATTGCCTTCTTTCGATCTTTTCATTAAATATAAATACTTGTATTTCAGTTGCATATATTGAGGATGCTTGCTAATTCTTTCTATCCTTCCTTTTTTTAAATAATCCGAAACTTTTGTCATATTTTTATTTATGAAATAGTAACGAGCTAAGTTATAATAAATATTACTATAGACAACAGGATCAGGACAATTTTGCGCAGATTTCTCAGCATCTTGAAAATACTTCAAAGCTGTAATCACATCATATTTCATAAAACACACCCCTAAATTGTTATTTACATAGGCGTATTGTAATGGTGACATAGCGCCTTTTAGCGCTTGCAGTAAATGGATTCTTGCTAAATCTGGCGACTCAATAAAATAATAGTATAAACCTAAGTTGTTTTGTACAAAGTGTTGCTCAATGATTGCTGTTTTTTCAAAGATATTTAATGATTCTTCTAAATTGTCAAATGCTAATTTAGATTCTCCTCCCATCAGTTGTTCAATTCCCAGATTATTTAAACTATATGCTAATTTATGAACATGAATTTTAGAATTTCTGAAAGTAGATACAGCTTTTTCCAATTTGTCTATGCATTCATCATATCTCATAGCTACCATTTGGCACGAAAGATGATAAAGTCCTTGTGCATAATAATCCGTTTCTTTAGCGGCTTTTTCAGCCCCTTCATTATAGACTCTAATTGAATTATTGAAGTCTCCGCACAAGTCATAAGCTGATGATAACAGTAGCATACAATTATGGTATATATTTCTATCAATTTGATTTACTTCTTTGAGTAACATTTGCATACATTCAATTGAATTTATGTAACTATTCTGATAATAATAAGCTTTTGCGACTGTATACACCATCTCATAGTAAAATTTTTCAATTTTAAGCATTGAAAATTCTTCAGAAGTGAATGATTTGTAAATTTCTGTACAATTTTTAAACTCCTTTACAGAATAATTGGCTTCAATTAAAATTGATTTTAAAATAATGATATTCGCTTGATATTCGTCACTAATTTGCTTTTTTAATATGCTATCGATAATCTGGATAGCGTTATCCGGATTACCATTTTTCACAAGGGATCGAGTATAATTTATTGCACTTTGATAAAAATCTTGATATCGTTTCAGATTCCAATATAAATTCATAATTATGTATTCGTTTTTTTTGTTTCTAACTAAATCCAAATATCCCTTCAAAATTCGTTTATAATATGCTTTCTTTTCATAGTTAGATTTAAGGCTACTTGAACACATATAATTTGAAATGAGAGTGTATTTAATTTTAAAACAATTATTATCTTCATCATATACAAGCAGATTCTTCCTTTGCATTCTCCCTAATTCAGAAGCGTAATTTATAATATTCAATTCATCTAATATTGATCCTAACACATCTTCATCTATAAATCCGCCCGATAATGCAACATACCATAATATTTTATTTTGAGATTCAGTGACACTATCTATAACACGATTATAAAGTAACTCAAGGCTTTCAATTTCAGTTATTTTATATGAACCGCCATTTAACTCCAATTCGTTCAAAGAGCAATTAGAACTAATAACATTCAGGATAAGAGGTAGGCCTCCACTTAAATTATGAATATTTTGAATCATTTCATCAGATTTTTCAAAATTACGATTGTATTTTTGACTAATATAAAGAGCAGTTTCATCTTCAGAAAAAGAATTTATCGGTAGCTGCTTATAGTTGGTTAGTCCCGATTTTTCTAACATATATTGAACAACTACTGTAGAAAAGTATTTGTTATCCATAGTACCGATATCTTCTTTCATAGAACAAAGTAAAGAAATTTTAATATCAGATTTTAGCAATTCTTCAATGAAAATTGAAGAATTGTAATTCATTTCTTCACATTCATCCAGAATTAAAAATAGACGAAAGTTACTCGTTTGACAGATTTCTTTTACCATACGAGCAAGTATAATGGGAAAATGATCTTTGTCAGACTCTCTGATCGAAGCTGAATAGTATTCAAATTTAGATGCGATTATACTTTTGAGAATCGATATCAAATGTAATTCTGATTTAACTCCTAATTGAGCAGCTTCAGTATAAGCTAAACTACCATTTAATCCAAAGTTTGAAAGTAGTGATTTAAAAAATTCACTACTTTCAAATTTTTTTGTTTTAAATTTAATACCGCTTTCATCGACAAATTTTTCTACGGTTTTTTTTAAAAAGAGGTAACTATTTTCAGAATGTTCAGAAAAATCTAAAACTAACCACAACTTTTCTTTTAAGTTACTTTCTCTGAATTGATTCAAGAAAGTAGTTTTGCCTACTCCATATACACCTTTAATAATTAGTAGCGACTTTGTGTACACATCATTGTTAATAAATTCATTTATTTCAGAATTTAATGTTTCACGAGATATCAGCATAATTCTTGCCCCATACCGGATAATTACAAATTATCCTTCATTTAATAATTTATTAATTTAAATTATAGCATAATGATTCATCAATTGCACTCTTAACAATCAAACGAAGCCATTATATTTCATTTTATTTAATATTTACGCAACGAATGATGTCTGTTTATATTATTCATTGCGATTGTGAATAACATATTCAAAATTTTCAAACAAAAAAAGATCATTTTATGATTGATTTCCATTCTATATTTAGATATTATTTTCACCATTCCTTTAAAACTATTTTTATTAAACGCGATTCCAGAAAAAAATTACTTATTTTATTAGAAAAATGGCTCTGTAATATTATTTTTTAACCATACAGAGCCATCAATTTTTAAATTGCTTTCTTGCTTTTAATCATTTACTCCCAAAAAATAATTCTTAATTTTTTTTAAAAACATCTGCCCCCATTACCTCTATTTAAGCGCTAATCCTACATCCATTAAACCACTTTCCTTATCTGATACTGCCGATGTAAATGGTAATATAAACCATACCGATTTACGCCATTGAGAACATACAGGTTTTCGCCACAAACCATACATCTTTTCGCCAACAACCATACAACTTAAATTCAAACCAGCTCTTATCTTTGGTAAAATAGATTAAACAAAGAGAGACGGGAGCGGTAGAAATGAAAGGATTTAAGATGTATCATCACATACAACAACTCAAAGAGTTGGGATTCACGCGATCACAGACAGCGAAGCAGTTGCTGATTAATCGTGAAACCGCGACACGTTATTGGGATATGACAGCCGACGAATTCGAAACGCAATTATACAGCATCAATCGCGAAGAATTACTTTCAAAATATGAAAAAATCATTGTTGCCTGGTTGAATCAGTACCCGACAATGACCGCTGCGCAAGTCTGCGATTGGCTCAAGGAGCATTACCAGGAGGATACCGTCAGTCGGTATGTCAAGGGATTACGGGAGAAATATCAGCTTAAAAAGTCCAAACAGCCCAGACAATACGAGGCCGTCGCTGAACTGCCCATGGGCCAGCAGCTTCAGGTGGACTTCGGTGAAAAGTGGCTGCAGTCGATCAACGGCCAGCGTGTCAAGGTTCACTTCGCCGCTTTCGTTCTGGCCCACTCCCGCTACAAATGGGGATATTTTCAAACCCGGGCCTTCACAACATCCGATCTTGTTCGCAGTTGTCATGATTGCTTTCGCTATCTCGGTGGCATGCCATTGGAACTTGTTTTTGATCAGGATAGTATCGTTAGTGTCGCAGAGAACGATGGCGATATTATTCATACCTTCGAGTTTGAAAAACTGCGACAGATGTGCAAATTCAAGGTGTTCTTATGCCGGGCCGCCGATCCGGAGAGCAAAGGTAAAATTGAAAATGTGGTTAAGTTCATCAAATATAACTTTTTAGAAAACCGCCTTTTTTCCGATGAAGAAATTCTGAATGGGTCATTTCTGGAATGGCTGCAGCGAACCGGCAATGCCAAAATCCATGGCACCACTAAAAAGATTCCCGCACTGATTTTTGAGGAAGAACGCGAAACATTAAGGCCAATGCTGGCGATCCCATCACATAACACCGCGAAAATCCCGCGAACGGTCCGCAAGGATAATACCATCCTTTATGACAACAATCGCTATTCTTTACCGCTTGATACCTACAACAACCATAAAGAAGTCGAAATTAAACCCAACGATGGAACGCTCAGAATTATGACGATGTTTGATGAATTGATCTGTGAACACCAGCTATCAACCGGTCGGGGCCAATTAATTAAATGCTCTGATCATACCCGTGATGTGACGAACTCGGTCAACAAAGCGCAGCTGGCGATTGACAAACGGCTTTTGTATAAAGCAACGGATTTTCTGCAGGTCATCCGCACCGAAAAATCCCGTTATGCCCGTGACCAGTTTAAACTGTTACAGGCACTCTGTGATAACTATTCGGTTGACGCTGTTCTTAACGGCATTGACTACTGTCAGGTGAGCAAACTCTTTGGAGCCAGCTATATCAGGGATTTTTTAAAGTATAATGCGAAACCGAAACAGGAAATCGTGCTCAATACCATTCCCCTCAGCAACAGTAAATATCATGTCACGACTGAAAAACGTTCGCTTGACCTTTATGTGAAAGCAGGTGGTAAACCGTGAATGCACGGATTCACCACGTCAATGCGTTAGTGTCAAGTCTGCGGTTAACCGCTGTGGATTTTGATCTTCTTTATGCCAATCAGAATGATCTGACGCCGCTTGAAAGCGTTGAGGTATTCCTGTCAGAGCAGCAACGACTCAGAACCGAAAAGCAGAACATCATCCGGCGCCGACGTGCCAATCTGCCGGCAGAAAAAAACCTGGAATCCTTTGATTTCGGGTTTCAGCGCAGTATTACGAGGGAACAAATGCTGCGGTTGTCCGATATGACCTGGGTCGAGCAGGCCTACAATATCTGTTTTCTGGGCCCGCCTGGGATCGGAAAAACGCACCTGGCCCTATCACTTGCGGTCAAGGCATTGGACTTGGGTTATGCCGTCGCGTTCACAACATTGGATGAACTCATGATTATCCTAAAAACGTCGCAGATTTCAACAGCCAGTAAAAGGCGGCTCAAAATACTCAACGCGGCTGCACTTGTACTCATTGATGAAGTGGGATTTATGCCGCTCTCGACAGTCGAAGCCAATCTTTTCTTTGGCTTTGTATCGTCAATGTCTGAAAAAACATCGATCATCATTACTTCGAATAAAGGTTTTGATGAATGGTCAGACTTCATGGGTGATCCAACCATTACGACTGCCATTCTGGATCGGCTCATCCACCATTGCGAGATTTTAAACATGACAGGTAACAGCTACCGACTGCAACATAGAAAATCAATTATCTAACTCATATGTTGTATGGTTTGTGGCGGAAAGTTGCTGGTTTTACTTGACTGCTTACGAGAATCCAATGAAACTGGTTCATTATCAATAAATGTTTTTATAAGTGTCTTTAGATTTTCATTTCCTTCATCGCTAATGAAACTAAAATTTAATTCTTCTTTAATTTCAAGCAGCTCAAATAATTCTTTTATTTTTAATAAGCTATTTTGGGTCGAGTAAATTTTTTTGATTGCCTCATCATCTACGTTCGCTTCGTTAATTGGAAGCCACATCTCTCCGATTGTAATTCTTTTCTTTTCTATCATTGCTAAATAAAATTCAATATCTCTAATTCTCTCGGGTAAACTTCCACGAATTTTCAAAGTTATTTTTTTTGATTTAAAATCTATTTCTATACCTTTTCCTATCCTTAATGTTTTGCCCTTTTTTGTATGGAACACATTATATTCAGTATACATGACATCCTCATTAACTTTGATGTCTTTAATTAGTGTTTCCATGACCGAATCAAAAGTGACTTTTTCAATGGGGAAAAACACTTCATATTCGGATGGTTTAAAGTAAATATATGTAGGATGATTAAGCGTATATTCTATTGGCGAGGATTTTTCAAGACCCGGACCACTAAAACCAAAATGAAAACTCATGATGGGTAAATTGGAATTTTCAACATCTTCTAATGAAAGATATCTATGGTCAATTGCACCTTGAAGATCTCTATTTCTAATAAAGTTTGTAAAAACATCTCTTATTTCCAGTTCATCTGTAGGAAACGCTATTAACTCAATCGTTTTACTTTTTTGATCCTTTGCTTCTTTTAGTAAACAGGTTAGATCGAATGGTAATAACGTATTGTAATAGATTTTGTAATCATCAAAATTTTTCATATAAATAACAAAATAGATCACTCCAGAATCGTTTAAATAATTTCTCAAATCGAACACATTTACAGGATAGGTTATCCTATCTTTAAATGATTTTTTATTGTAATGACCTTTTACTTGAACATCAATTTTTCCAATCAGGTCTTTTTTCTTTGTCCCCGGTTGGTTATAAATAAAAATGTTTCCATCCCATGAAGGCGTTTTATCATTTTTGGGAATTTCTGGAATAATGTACTGGCTTCTGGTTAAACTATCTTCCAGTAACATGATTGCCCGCATTTCAATTTGTGTTTTGTTCATCTCCAATAGTATCAGCTTCCTTTTTTTAGAATTTAGTTGCAATATCGATGCTATTACTTTCAATCATTTGCAAAAGATTACCTGAATTAATCTTTCAGAATATTTTTTCAGAATTTTTAATCCAAAAACATTTTATAAACTTATGCCCTCTCTGCTCCAAATATTATTTTTTCACTCATGTTTCGTTATGCTATAATACAAATGATATAAGAGTGTTCAATATAACAGCTTCAACAAAAAGTAATACTTCTTATGGTCCAGGTGAAAAAGGCATCAAATTTCGGATTCAGACTTCATACTTTAGTGAATTTAGACAACGGCCTTGACTTAATAAAAAAAATAACTGCGATTGAAACTTCACTTAAAACCATTGAATGGCTTTCTCCATTAACCAACGATGTTTTAAATTTTGAAGTTTATGGCCACTGTTATGAACAGTGGCCAATGAATTATTTTTTCACCCATTTATGACCTGGCTTCTGAGTTGGAGGTAACCGATCACCTGTACCAATATTCACGACTCTTGGCTTATTAATTTTCCCACCTTGGGGGCCAACTTCAGTATATTTACCGGGTGTTTTGTTATCTGTACCAGGTTTTATTAGTTCTGACATAGTTTTCTCCTTTCCCACATTAATCACAAGATATGGTTGTTGATATATATTTTAACACTATATTTTGTATTATGCAATATAATTATCAGGAACGCAATTATATTTAATACTATTATTCAAACTTGAAACAAGAGCTTCTCTGAAGAAATTCTTAGCTTATCGATATTGTATATACAAATCATTTTGATTTCTTTATTTAAAGCCTCTCTCATGCAATATTTATTTTACATAAATACTCCCCAAACTTAATCGCTTCTCTGTTAAGCCATTTGGTAAAAGAATAGGTCGATGTCCATTTTTCTCCAATAAAAAAAGCCACCTTAAAGGTGACCTCTATGCTATCTGTATGTACAACAACTCTGTGTATGAATTTATTAATAAACCGTCGGATTTCGGGTATTTTCTGAGTTCGTACCAATTCCTTTGTTTTTTCAAGTAGGATTCGTATGGTCTGTCAGAGCAAACTCTTTATAAATGGAAACGGCAGGCCAAAGAAAAAGGAGTGGTAATTCCTAAAACGAATACCAGCTCAGAGAACTGGGATCCTAAAGATAAATTTTATGTTGTTCTCGAAACCGCCACTTTAACCGAAATCGAACTTGCCGAATACTGTCGAAGTAAAGGTCTTTACGTTGAACAGGTCATTGCCTGGCGGGATGCCTGTATGCAGGCAAATGGCGGGGTTGCACAGGAAACCGCAACACTGCAACGCAATTTAAGAGATAAAGACAAAGTTTACAAACAGCTGCAAAAAGAACTCAACCGTAAAGAAAGAGCTTTGGCAGAAACAGCCGCACTTTTGGTTCTTCAAAAAAAGTGCCGAGCGATATGGGGGGAACCCGAGGACGAATGATCCTCCCTGCCGATCGCGCCATTGCCATCGCACTGATCCTGGAAGCCGTTACCGCTGGAGCCAGGGAGAAAAAAGCCTGTTGGATTATGGGGATTAGTCAACGCACCTTATTCCGCTGGAAAAAATGCCCTGAAGACCAGCGACCCCATGCCAAACATCCTGAACCCCAAAACAAGTTGACTCTCGAAGAAAAGCAAGTGATACTGGATCATATGAACAGTGATCGTTTTAAAAGCCAGCCACCCCGCCAAATGGTGCCGCAACTGGCTGATGAAGGGATTTACCTGGCCTCCGAGTCAACCATCTATCGCATTTTAAAAGAAGTCAAACAACAAAACCATCGCGGTCGCAGCGACCAGCCCGTCAAACGTACCGCAACCACCCATTGTGCAACTGGACCGAATCAAGTGTGGATGTGGGATATTACCTGGCTGAAAGGCCCCATTTCCGGGCAATTTTTCTATCTTTATCTGATTTTAGATCTTTACAGCCGCAAAATTGTTGGCTGGGAAATCTGGCCGGTGGAATCCGCCGAGCATGCCAGTACCCTGATGCGAAAAACCTGCTTATCCGAAAAATATACCGGACAGGCACCATTGGTGCTTCATTCAGACAATGGCAGCCCCATGAAAGGCGCAACCCTTTTGGAAACATTGTATCAATTGGGAATTACCGGCTCCAGAAGCCGACCCCGTGTCAGTAATGATAATGCCTATGCCGAATCGATTTTCAGAACATGCAAATATCGGCCGGATTACCCCTACAAAGGTTTCTTTGACATCAGCGAAGCTAGACAATGGGTATTGAAATTCGTCCATTGGTACAATCATGAACATCATCACAGTGGTCTTAATTTCCTTACGCCCAATCAGCGACATACCGGCATGGATGCCGTTATTTTTGAAAACCGGCAACGTGTTTATGAACAGGCAAAAGAAAAAAATCCGAATCGTTGGGCGCGACAGTGTCGGAAATGGGAACTTGATGTCACAGTTTTTCTCAATCCGGTTAAAAACAGAAGAGCATAAGTTAATGGATATTTCGACCACATAAGTTTGCAATATGTATAGTGAAAAAGTTGTAAAATGATGACAACTATCTTGACACACACCGTGCTTTTCCTTGCTCCTCTTGCCGGATTAATAGCCACCTTCATTGCTGAAAGAGTGATTGCATACGGACTCAATGTTTCTGCATCTGCCAGTATGGGCTATTACCTGTACCTGATTATTTCAATTGCCATGATCGCTGTTGGGTTCCTGCAGTATCAAAACATTCCTATGAGTAAAGATGGGGTTTTAAAATATATCAATAAAAAGACGGAGAGAAAATAGAAAGAATAGCAAAATCCCTAAAGACTGTTGAGTCTTTAGGGATCACTAAAATGCATTCACTTTGATAAAAATCCAGACTCCAATTCAGAAATCATATTATTTCTTATAATTGAATAAAAGCTTATCCCAAAGCTCCATAGCTTTCCCCTTCATCGCATTGCTATCTTTTAAAATCTGAATTTTAGGTTTGGCTCCTCCAGTTACAATAATTTCTTCATCTGGAACCTTCCAATTCACTCTTCTGCAATGCTGAACGTCCCATCCATATGCACCTACATTTCCAAATATGGGTTCATATTGATATTCCCCAACGACTTCTCCAACAGCTAATATTTGCCACGTCTTCATCTTTGACTTCATATGTTTAAGTACAAATATATCCCCAATCTGCACTTTTTCGGCAAATGTACCAATCTTATTACCATGTCCCATATTTTCATACTCATTCTTATGGTCAAAATAATCACCTAACTCCCCTGGTCCCATCAGAGCAACATTTAAATCAATAAAAACATCTCTCAAATTTGTTTCCCCATTACCATCTGATATCTGCCAATAATTCATTTTTTTCTCCTTAAAAAATATTTTTTTACTTTTCTATGCTTAGAGACGAATATACTTACTAAATTTGTCTCAATTTTGTGATATATTTTTTGTTGGATTTGATTATTCATGGCTGAATATAAGCCTGATCCTTTCGTTTGCTCTGATACTGCCTCTTTTCACAACTTTTTGTGTAGTGAATTCCAGCGAGTACGGCTATGAAAATGACCTTGTTTTAAATGGGCTCAATGTCCTTCTGGGATCGGAATTCACTGATGGCACCTTTGTTTCCGGTAGTTTCTTTGGCCTGGTCATGGTTTTGGCACCCATTTTTCTCATTGTCTGCAATTATGTGAATCAACTGACCAACATTAAGAAGCTCATGCTTTTCTTAGCTCCTCTTTCCGGGCTAATTGCTACCTTCATTTCTGAAAGAGCGATTGCATCCCCCAAGGACTTTGCTTCATTTTCCTTTGGAATTTTTTTTGGTTACTGTTTAATGGAAACATTGTATAATTGCTATATTTCATCTTTTGTCACAATGCTTTGTTTGAAAATTCATTACTCTTCGGGATACAAGGAAACTACCTTTACAAATAAAACTGATTCACAACATCAGGAGTTTCTTTATGCAAACGTTTTTTGCTCCCAACAATGTTTTTGCTGGTCATAATGGTTGTTTTCCGGGCTTGGATGATGCCAAATCAAGAAATCAAGGTAATTCAATAATGTCGCGTTAGATTATTGCATACCAATTTTTTATAAAACTCACATAGCTAGGTCAATAAATATGCTTTGTTTGCTATTTTTACTATATAGCTTTATAATAAAATTAGGATAAAGTGATAACTATGAAAAGGGGTTACATATTTTGGAAGAGAAAACCATTTGTTTCATTAAAGGTTCTCAAGAGCAACGGGTTGACATTGATTTTGTTAAAAAAGAATTATCCCAATATTTGCAAATAGAAAACTTAAACTTTTTAATCGGTTCAGGTTGTTCCAGTTATATTGAAAATGAACAAGAACATGCGATACCAACCATGTACTCTCTATATGAAAATTTTTTTAGTGAGAATTCATATTTTTCAATTGGTGGAATCAACGCTGAGCAAACATTTGAACATAATTTAGAAAGAATGTTAGATTTTATGATGGCAACAAAAATGGTAGATGCTCATATTCCTATTGAAATTGAAATAAGTGAAAAGATCCAAAAAGTAAAAGAATTTATCAGAAATAGCATTATTGCTGGATTAGGGAACAACGATGTATTAGCCTTGTATAAGTCTTTCTATTTAAAAACTATAAAGAAGACTAGAAAAGCACCGATCAATGTTTTCACTACTAATTACGATCTTTACAATGAAAAGGCTTTGGATGAACTGGGATTTTTTTATAATAATGGATTCACTGGAACTTATAACCGGAAATTCAACCCTCTTTGTTATAATTACGCTTATGTTGAAAACATGAATCTTAATAAAGATATTTGGCAAAGAATATCTAACTTTTACAACTTGTATAAAATTCACGGTTCTATCACATGGGTAAATATTGATGGGCAAATATATGAAAAGGATTATAATCACATTAAGCCTGAAGATTCTATTCTCATCTATCCTATCCCTTTAAAAGATAGAACTACATTAATGACACCTTATTCCGACTTATTCAGGAGTATGCAAGGCGCTCTGATGAATAACAATAGTTTATTAATAACATTAGGGTACAGTTTTGCTGATGATCACATCAACCGCTTAATTTTAAATGCTCTCGCTGTCCCAACTTTTAGATTGGTTGTTTTTGGTGAAGGTGAAAATATCGAAAAATTAAAAAAAATTGGGGATAACCGAATCACAATTATCAATTCTGAAGATAAAATACACTATTTCAATCGTTTTGTAATTGATCTTATGCCTGACATTCAGGATGAGGTACAAGAAAAATTTGAAATGATTGATGGGAATGAAGCTATCAAAATATTCGAGAATAATGTGATTTCCAATGAGTAGTCGAAATATTGGTAAATTAGTGACTGTGAGCAACCGATCAATAATTGCAGAAATGTATGACAACCTAGGTAACTACATAAACACATCGGATGGTATACGTTTTGTGGGAGAAATCAGTTCATATGTAACGATTGACGACATTGGAAGGAAAATTATTGCTGAAGTTATAGGTGTTGATGAAAAAACAAGTTCTACGTACGATAAAATGAGCAAGCCTAAAAGCGCCAAATTTATTTTTTTGAGTTTGATAGGCGAAATAATTAACGGTAAGTTTTTCTTTGGAGTTTCAAAAATGCCGTTAATTTTCTCAACGATTAGTATAATTACGGATCATGATTTAAGAATTATGTTGGAGATCGAATGCGATGACCAGATAGCTGACTTTATCTATGGAAAAACCCGTGCTATTTCTTTACCAATCGGACAGTCAGTTATTTTCCCTGACTATGATGTTAAGATAAACATTGATAATTTTTTTGGATTTCACTTTGCAATTTTTGGAAACACCGGATCGGGAAAATCAAATACAATGGCACAAATACTCCAAAGCATATTTAAAAAAACAGATTATTCTGCACGAGGGGCAAAGTTTATTATTTTAGATTCAAATGGAGAATATGAATCTGCATTTAAGGATATCAATCAAAGTAATAATCAGATTAATGCAAAGATGCTCTCAACTGATTATTATTCTACTGATGAACGCCTCGAAATTCCAGTATGGGCATTATCTGCCGATGATTGGGCCATTCTCTTACATGCTTCTGAAAAAACACAAATACCAATTATTAAGCGTGCCATTGACATTGCCCGAATTTTTTTTGATAAAACTAACCCCGACAATAAATTAAAAAACCATATCCTAAGTTGTACCATTTTGGGCGTATTGAACAGTTCTGATTCATCCCCTTCAAAAAGCGATAAACTAAAAGTCATTCTAGCAACATTTGGAACAGAAGAATTTAATTTGGATACTCGCTTAACCAATGGAAAAACAATTAGAGAAAGTCTAGCCACATCCTATGGACAAATTCCTCTAATAGAAACTCTATATGACCATTGCCAAATATATGAATACGTTGATATTAAAAATGAATTACAAGATCAACATTTAGTTGTATATGATTTAAATCAATTTGCTGAAGCTGTTTCATTTGCGGTTTTATACGAAGGCAGTATCAGTTCTCAAAGAATCCAAGAATATACATCTACTCTTGTAACTCGTTTAGAATCACTAAGAGATAGTGACCAAGGGCGTATTTTAACCAAAACATTGTTTACTGATATTGATTCATATGTCAGCAATTTAATTGGTGATCACCAAATATTAAACATTAACATCAGTAGTCTAGACGACTCCGCATGCGAAGTCGTTGCCAAAGTTTTATCAAAAATTATATTCGACTATTTAAGAAATCGCGCTAAAAAAGCTGATATGCCAATCAATTTAATTATTGAGGAAGCACATCGATTTATTAAAAACCAGAATATATATGGTGCCCTTGGTTATAATATTTTTGAACGAATTGCTAAAGAAGGTCGAAAGTTTGGTTTACTCTTGGGAATTTCATCTCAACGACCTAATGAACTTTCAAAAACTGTTGTATCACAATGTAGTAACTTCATCATCCATCGTGTTCAAAATCCCGATGATTTAACCTATATTTCCAGAATGGTACCATATATTAGTGAAGGTATTATTGATCGATTAACATATTTACAAACTGGTCATGCACTTGTTTTTGGATCAGCAATTAATATCCCGACCCTAACAAAATTCGAATTAGCTTCACCACCTACAGATAGTCATAATGCACGTATTTCTGAAAAATGGTACATATAAATATTATCCTGCCATATGTGTGACATTTTTCATTCTAAAAAATCGCTAATTTATCTGATCCTTTCGATTGCTCTGGTGTGGTCTCTTTTTACTACCTTTTGGCAATAGCTACTGCACTTTTTCAAAAATTTCTCCGCCACTACATAACTGTATGGTGGTAAGACCGACAACGAATCTGGTAGAAGCGAATACACAATAGAAAAACTACGATTGACGACGTTACTTACAGTTTTCGATCTGTTTTTGGTAGATAGGCTGTGGTATTATAAGCATGAGGTGCTAATTATGAAACGTACTGATTGAATAGGAGTGGGACATGTACAAACTATTGTTGATAGAGATCTCGGGTGGGTTTTTCGTGAACAAACAACAGATGATTATGGCATAGATGCTCACATCGAGATAGCGGATGATACATCCCCAAAAGGTATATTGATTGCTGTACAAATCAAGTCCGGCAAAAGCTATTTCGAAGAGCAAAACCATGAAGGTGTTGTTTTCAGATTTGATAGTAAACACGCAGATTATTGGCTAAATCATTCTTTGCCAGTTATAATCGTTCTTTTTAATCCGGAAACTCAAAAATGTATTTGGGAGAATTTGCAACAATGCGAAATCGACTTTACTTCAAACAACAGATGTAAAATCGTTATCCCATTTGACAAAGATTTTGACACAACCGCAAAGGTATACCTAAAAGAAGATGCTGACAAATTTTCCGTTGAAGATATTGTTAATAACTACAACCAAGCTATCTTTGACGATGAATCAGTCGATATATTTCCATTGAAGGCCTGCCCGTCTTGTGGAAAAGATACTTTGGATAATCAAGCATTTACCGATTATGAACATGATGAAATATATTACGTTATAAAGTGCAGCACCTGTAATTGGAGCGGCTGGACACAATAAAATAATTGTATCTGGCCACCGACACTTCCTTGTGGTTGTTTCCCCCGGAACCGGATAGCGCAGGCGTTATGCTGCTTGTTGCTTTGATTATCGCGGTATTGAGAGGCAAAGCGTTCTATACTTCAAAATCCTGAAACCAAAACACACTGTGAGGACAATACCGCCCTGACCGATTTTGATGTGCTGAACTTTGCCGACATAGACAACCACTTATCTATATAGAATCAGAGCAGGTGGTTAAGTAATCACAGTAATAATGTAAAACCCACCGTTCGTTTGGGTACTGGGAACTTACTTAAATAGAATTACTTATAAAAAATCAATTTTGCTGTAAATTCCGAAATTAGATTAACCAACTAATTTTTTTATCATTCTAACTATATCATCACTTTTAAGCTGTTTTTCAAATGATATGTTTAACCCATCATCCCGCATTGCTTTAAAGAAAACTTTTGCAGACTCAATTCGCATCTTTTCTTCACCCCTCAAGTTGCTTTGTTTTTTAACATCCTTGGTCTCAACAATAAAATTGACCACATAGTCTCCACTTCTTTTTTTCAGGATGTACATGAAGTCTGGGCTTGTTGTTCCTCCAAAATATAAAGGAACTTGAATGCTTTTTCGTGGAATTTTCCCAAACACAACCACTTCATCGATATTGCTTTTCTCAATAGTTTCACGTTCTTTAGGTGAATCATATACAAAACTATCGAACAGAAATTTAGAAGGAACTGTAAGGCTATCATCTTTCATAATACCAATTGCGCCTTGAACAATACAATCCTTCACATTGCCATCTAAATCAGTTAATGCAGTCTCTTTAGAATTAACCCCGAGTTTTTGATAACTAAACCGTTTCATGAAAGCCGTTTCCAACCATTCCTGGAACATTTCAATAAATTTATACAAAGTTGCTATATTGAAAAAATCTTTGGGTAAAGTTTTTTGCTTGTTTTTAACTACTAAACCCTGATGAATCATTTGTAAAGGTAGTCCCGTAGCTTTGTGAATTCGTTTCAAAAACTCATTGTAAGGCATTGTATCATTAAGCGTATGATAACCAGCAATCGCCTCTTTTATTTCAATTTTATTATCCCCTTTTTCAGTTCGACTCTCCTTCGCATAAACCATCTGCTTCTCATAGATATCTTTATCTAAAATGTCATTCACGCAATTCAAAAGCTCTTCCTCTGGAACTATATCAAGCTTCAAATAGTATTTCTGGTTAATCTTACTCCAAAGTTCCTTAAGTTCGCTAAAGCGCTTAGTACGAATTTTCACAGTACTATTCTTTCCTTTTGTTGTATCAATGACTTTGCCTTGCTGCAACCCAGTATTGAACTCAGGGAACTGATTCATCATTTCGTCACGTTTTCCTGGGACGATATTCAAATCCCTGTCAACGAATTCGTTCGTTAGCAATTGAGCAAACAAAATATTTTCAGAAATATTACGTTCTTTCGCAACTTTACTAAGCATTTCTTTGATACTTGTTGTATGGACATCAGCATTTATTTCATTTACTAAATAATCTGCAAAAGACTTTTCAGAAAAATCCACGAGATAGGTAAGATAAAACTGTTCCGTTGATATTCTATTTCCATATTCATCAACAGGAAGTCGCAAGCCACGTCCTACTTCCTGAAGTTTACTAATTTCACTTCCACTAGAACGGAGCTTTGTAATTTGGAATACATTCGGATTATCCCATCCTTCACGTAAAGTCCACTTTGAAAAGATAAATCTTCTCGTGTTCCAATTACCATATTCATCCTTGAAAGAAATTAATGATTCTTTATCTCTTAGGATTTCTTCCACTTCATCCTGAATATCAGCATCCGCTTTGGAATTATCCTCTGCAAAGTACCCACCATTCGTTTTTTTAATATCACACAGAGACGCATCCAAAAATTCTCTATACTGTTGCAAATTAGGATTTTTTGTCGCAGATGAATCAATTTCCCCTATCTCCTCTCTTAGCTTTTCACTTAATAACTCCTCTAATTTTATACGTAGTGTCCCATCGTTCTCATCTCCGCGATAAGAATAAATACTATCGATGAAGAATAAAGAAAGGGTCTTAATCTTATGACCACGAATGAAATTTGCCTTTTCTTGCTTAAAGTGGTTTTGTATGGCTTGCTTTAGCATCAATTCCTGATAAGTAGCTCCATAGATAGACGCGAAGATAATGTCTCCGCCCGAAAGCACATGACCATTTGAAAGCGTCACACCATTTTTAATATCCGGATCATCAGTCTTTCCGATAGCTTCCACTGTGATACCTGAAAAATTCTCATCAATATTACTTAAATAGTCTCCAACCACAAACGTTTGACTCTTTTTGGTCTTTTCATTTCGAAATACACAAGATTTAGGTTTACTAATAATTTTCATAAGCTTGATTTTCACATCATCTTCATTTGTGTTTTCCAAGGTCTGAACTGCAACTCCCTTTACCAAGGATTCATTAAAAGCCTCACAAGCTCCGAGATTGTAAACAGGATTGTTGTAGTCCTTTTCGTTTGTTTTACAAACATTTGGAAATGTTGCCCCAAAACGGATAATACACTGGGGATTTAGTTTTTCTAGGATACATTGATATGCTTTATTTTCTCTCCTAAATCGATGCGGCTCATCGATGATTACAATAGGTCTGGTCTCTTTCAAAGCATTATAGGGTTGCGTAAAAGAGCCATACAGAGTTTGATCATAATCATCTTTCTCCATTGTCTTTTTGGATAACAGCATGCTATCTGACATCAATAAAACGTTGAGACGATTTCTCTCCAAACGGCTACCACGAGCAAACTCTGCTATGCTTGATGGAAACATCTTTCTTCCTGATTTTTGCTGCTTTTGTGCATTTAGCACTGCCAATTTTAATGTCGAATTTGAATACAGATCCGCAAAATGCTTTTTTGAATACTTCGCTTCTATAAAGTTTCGTGTACCTTCTTTTATCGGCGTGGAAGGAACAAGCAAGATAAATTTGTTAAACCCATATCTCTTGTGAAGCTCATACATAAGTCTCGTATAAATGTATGTCTTACCTGTACCTGTCTCAAGTTTTGCATCAATTCCCAGAATTCCATCGTCAATTCTACGTTGCATATTCATAGGAATCGGATTTAATCCATCAATATCACCAACCCATAATTCATCTATATTTTCTATGATCTGTTTGTCATCCAAATTTATGATTGGGTTTTGATAGATGGGATTATTTGTTGATATCTGTACACCTTCAAAAACTTTGCAGATAGCACCTAGGCAATTTGTTTGATGCGGTAATATTTTTAGCTGAATCTCCATCCTAATATCTCTCGATCACATTTACATTTTTACTATTTCGCAAATTAAGAAAATTTTTCTTTAATTCATGAAGCACATTGAATGTAAGAGAATATGGATATATAACAATTCTAGAAATATTTAGCGTATTATCCTCTACCATCTTAATCAAATCCATAACATCTTCAGAGGTAATCCCCGGATCAATAATATAAAGACTATCCTGACATAGATCTACCGTATAAGTGTTTAGCTTAACTTTTTCTGTCTGGCATATTAATCCATAGCCATCTTGGTTTATCCATGTTGTTAAAATTGTAGCTCTTCCCGATGCTTCATCAAAAGAAAATCCTTCTGTCATATCTTCCATAATATAAGTAGAATGGGGATCAAATTCAACGATCTTATCAAGCCTATTTTTATCCGGCTCATTTAGCCGATAGAGCTTAAATCCATAATCAATATCAGAACCAGTCTCACTTTTGATTTTAATTGCTGCTTTTTCAATCCTAAATCTTCCAATTTCATCTATTGTACGATAAATCGCTTTATTTAAAGATTTTGATTCCTTTATTTTCTCTGGTAACTGAATTAAAATATACTTTCTATCGCCATTATCTTCAGCATTTAGCTTCATCACCGAATGAGCTGTCGTTGCAGATCCAGAGAAAAAATCCATTATTATAGAATCTCTATTAAGATTCGCAATTTTCATTAAATGTAATATTAATTTCGTTGGTTTTGGATCATTAAATGGAGAAAATCCAAATAAATCTTTAAGCTCTTCAACGGCTTCATGATTATGACCGCCCTCTTTATAACCTATTATTGTTCTTGGTACTATTCCTTCAGATTTTAGTTGAGATAAAAATGTTTTTCGAGATGGTATTGCGTCTCCATTTTTTCCAAACCATATTTCTTTATTTTCATCAAATTTAGCAAGTGTTTCTGATGAAAACCTTGCATAAGTTCCCTGCGGTGGTTTAAATGTTACTCCATTGTTAAAAGTATATGTAAAATCAGCAGAATTTTCTGACCCACTTTTTGCATGTAGAGGTGTTGCTTTCCAAGGACCGTTTGGATGATTATCAGGATTTGAATATGCCTTATCCATCTTTTCTGTCCTCGGAAGCCGTCCAATCTTAAATACATCTATATTTTTAGAGTAGCATAAGATATGATCATGATTATCCGAAAAAAATTGTGCATCATTAGCAATTGTATATTTCTTTTCCCAAATAAGATTTGCTAGAAAATTAATTTCCCCAAATATTTCGTCGCACAATAACTTAAGATTTGATTGTTCATTATCATCAATACTAATAAAAATGACACCATCCTCTTTTAATAAATCCCTTGCTAACATCAAACGTGGATACATGAACATTAACCAAGCTGAATGCGTGCTTTTTCCTGCAATTTCGATAATACGTTCCGCTTCATCGAGTTCGATACCAATGGTTTCTGCTAAATTCTCTTTTGTAAATTGAAAATTATCTGGATATATGAAACCATCTGAGCCCGTATTATAAGGAGGATCAATATAAATACATTTCACCTGGCCTGAATATGACTGAAGTAAATGTTTAATAGCATCTAAGTTATCACCTACAATATAGACATTTTCACTATTCTTGTTTATTTCTTTTGAATTGTGTCCCTCATCAGGTGTAATGACTGTCTCTGTATCTGTCGAAGTAAGGTATTTCGCATAGCTTTTACCTAAAAACTTTAGCTCATACCCTTCTTTTTCAACATCGACATATTCTGACTGCAACATTTCACTAAAGCGGTTGATGAGAAATTTTCCATTATTGTCAAAAAACTGAGGAAAATCAGCTCTAAGTTTGTTAACTTCTCGTGTATTTGATTTTGCCTTTAGGTTATTCAATAGTTGTTCTCTAATCATTTTTCCCCCTCACTCATAACATGAGCTAATTCGACTTACATTTATCATATGCTATCATGAATTTAATACTTTGTGTATATTTATCATCATTTCAAATTCTAATATTATTCCTTTGTCTAAAGTCTTTAAACTTTTGGCGAACCTACTATACATATGTGCTCCTACCAATTATAAAAATCTATAAAAAAACCTGCTACTTTACGTAACAGGTTCTATCTAACATCAATGTTGATGCGTAGTTCTTGGTGGCGGAGAAGGTGGGATTTGAACCCACGCACCGCGTAAACGGTCTATACCCTTAGCAGGGGCACCTCTTATAGCCACTTGAGTACTTCTCCAAAGGTAATAATAAATGTTATTACTATTCAATTTCAAGCATTTGATGGCCGAGAGGGTGGGATTCGAACCCACGTGGGCTTGCACCCTAACGGTTTTCAAGACCGCCCCGTTATGACCGCTTCGGTACCTCTCGCAATTCAAAATGCAAGATTAATATTACCAATGATTTCTAATATTGTCAAGTGTTTTTAAAGAAATTTTTCAAGTGGCTATTATTTTTTTTGTTTTTATATTTTTACAATCCAATTGAGTTGATCAGCGACATTGCCAGTTTGCATGCCATATAATGTATCATATATTTTTTGCGCATATTCGCCTATTTCACCGTTGTTAAATGTCATTTCGATGTCTTTCCAGCCTAATGTTCCAATCGGCGAAATAACTGCCGCTGTGCCCGTTGCAAAGGCTTCCTGGATTCTGCCTTGCTGATAGGCTTCATATAATTCGTCAATCGTGATGCGTCGTTCAGCAACTGTTTTTCCCCAATGTTTTAATAATTCGATCACACTCTTACGGGTAATCCCGGGTAAAATAGTCCCTGATAAAGATGGTGTCACAAAGACATCGTCAATCAGGAAGAATACATTACTGGTTCCGACTTCTTCAATGTATTTCCGTTCGACCCCGTCCAGCCAGAGAATCTGTTCAAATCCCTTGGTGCTGACTTTTTGTTGTGCCGCTAATCCGCCGGCATAATTACCGCCGCATTTGGCTTCGCCGGTGCCGCCGCGTACTGTTCGGGCATATTCGTCTTCTACATAAATCCGTTCCGGAGCCATTCCGCCTTTGTAATAGGAACCTACCGGCGACATAATAATCATAAATTTATATTGTTTGGAAACGCGAACACCAATAAATGGATCGGTCGCAAAAACAAAGGGCCGGATATAAAGCGAAGTCCCGGGAGAATTTGGAATCCAGTTTTCATCAAGTTTCACGAGTGTTTTTAAGGCCTCTAAGACAAAGTCTTCATCAATTTGCGGAATACACATCCGTTCATTGGAGCGGTTCATCCGTTTTAGGTTTTCCTGCGGTCTAAACAATTGGGTCTCGCCATTAGGGGTTTTATAGGCTTTTAATCCTTCAAATACCTCCTGGGCATAATGGAGCACCATTGATGATGGCATCAGTTCAATCGGGCCGTAGGGCATTATCGTTGCATCATGCCATCCGATTCCCTCGGTATAATCCATCATAAACATATGATCAGTAAAGTGCACCCCAAAAGCCAGCGCATCTTCCTTCGTCTTTTCTTTCAGGTTCGTTGTTTTAACAATTTTAATTTCCATGTTTTCCTCCAATATTCGCAAGTGGAAAAACCACTGTTTTAAATCATGAGAATAGTATACCCACTTCTGTATACAAAATACAAGTGGAAAATCATAGAATTGTGTTCTTTCTAAATACATGATTCAATCGATTGCTTTCGCGCATCTTTTACCGCCGCAAAAAATAAAGAAAACGATGGCTGAACCCATCGTTTTCCTACCTTGCTTAGTCTAGAAAATATATTTCAATGTTTTGTCTTCCCCAGGTGTTGCATTCATCCTGGCTGTTCTTATAAATATCAATGATGCCATACCCTACTGCACCGCCGCGGTCTTCTACTGTATAAACTCCGCCAAGGGCTGGAATATATACCTGGGTTCCAAATGGAACGCCATCCCAGGCAGCAATCGTTCGACCTTCCTGTGGTGCCAAACCTGAAGCAGTATTGCTTCCTGTTGCGGTATAAGCAGTCGCACTGACTGTCATCATCGTGCCTTTAAGGCTGTTATCCTGATCAACTTTCGCACTGCTGCTGGTACTCACCGTGCTGGATTCCACATTGACATCGCCGGTCACTGATTTAACCTGAACCTCATCCGGCATAACAATTGTCGTGGCTGGTCCCACTTCGATAATTTCTTCAACAATCGGGGTGATTTCTTGACTCTCAAGGACTTCCCGGCTGACTTCAACATCATTTTCAAATCGGATTCGCTCTTTAACATTGCTTTTTCCATTTTGACCAACCTGAACCACAACTCGTGTTCCGGTATCCAGGGCATCATTTACAATGATGCTTGCGGTCATGGGGATATCTTTAATCTCTGCTGATTCGACTACTTTCACTTGGGTTACCTTAATATCACCGGTGCTGATTGTCAGAGGCGTTTTTACCCCAGGTTCAACTCGATCGTCCGCATCAATTGCGATCCCATTTTCCTTAAGCAAATCACCGACGTTTTCTGCTCCGGAAAGATAAGCAATCGTTTTTGTACCCATGATAATGTTTCCGGAAATCTTTTTCTCAATTCTGACATTAATAACATCCTTGAAAAGCGTTGTTAATGGGCTGCTATATTTATATTCATCACTTGCCGGAAGATCATTTTTTACCAGCACTTCCCCTAGGGACTCAAGCAATTTTCCTTTGACCGTGTATTCTTCACCTTTGAAAGTAACCTGAACTTCTTTTTCAACGGTAAAAGCACTGGAGACACCCACAACGACAAGAAGAATTAAGGCAATAAAGCCAATTCTTACGCCGGGATATTTCTTGAAAAATTCCCCTGTTTCTCTCTTCGTATTCATAAATTATACCTTTCACTTGTCAACAATAGTTAAATAAAAGTTACACGTTTGTTACAGCAAGTCTATCATCCTACCCAGCCCATGTCAAGTTTTTTGTGCCTGTTGGCGGTCCAAAGGGAGACTTCATCCCAATTATAAACCATGTTTTCGCCCATTCCCATGCCATAATGGGGAATGGGGTAAATTTTTGTTTGCGCGTATTTTTTTATAAATTTGCGATATTTTCCATAATAAGCTAGTTTTTAGAAAAATGTTCTATACTATATGTTGTGCCTGCTTAATCATTTAATTTATACGAATGGAGAACATATGCTCAATACAACAAATAATAATCAACCGATTAAAATATTACAGCTTGAATTGCTCAGCTGGTTTGAAAACGCGAAAAGAAATCTGCCTTTTCGCCAGACGAAAGACCCCTATTCCATTTGGATTTCCGAAATCATGGCTCAACAAACCCAAATTGACACGCTTATTCCCTATTACAATCACTTTATCAGTCTCTTTCCCAATGTCGCTGCTCTCGCTGAGGCCTCGGAGGATGAAGTCATTAAAGCCTGGGAAGGTTTGGGGTATTATTCCCGCGCTCGAAATCTGCACCAGGCAGCAAAACGGATTGTATCTGAATACGGCGGAATTTTCCCGAAGCAATTTGCTCAGCTCATCAAACTACCGGGGATTGGTCCTTATACCGGCGGAGCGATTGCCAGTATTGCTTTTAATGAAAAAGTCAGTGCCGTGGATGGCAATGTTCTGCGGGTCATTAGCCGCTACTGCAATAGCTTTGATGACATTGGTGAAGCCAAAACAAAAAAAAAGGTGACCCAATGGGTCGAAACCATCTTGCCCGATGCTGCCGGCGATTTCAATGAAGCCCTGATGGATCTGGGTGCGGTTATCTGCAGCCCTCAAAGTCCCAAGTGTTTGATCTGTCCGATTCGGTTGGGTTGTCAAAGTTTCGCTTTTGGCACCACTGATCAAATCCCGGTAAAAAAGAAAAAGCAAAAACAACTCACAAAAAAAATGGAAGTGGGTATCGTCAAACAAAATGGCGCGTTCTTTTTTGTCAGACGGCTGGAATCCGGTCTTTTATCCGGGATGTGGTCCTTTCCTATTATTGAAGTCACAGAGGGCTCGGGAACGGACATTAAAAAAAAGCTCAGGTCGTATTTTCCTGAGCTTTCTGATCCGGTTCTGATCGGGCAGAGCCGTCATGTTTTCTCCCATATTATCTGGGAAATGTCCGTTTACGGCTTTGATTTAGGTAACATGGTTTGTGAAACTGCCGCTATCCCATATCATCCGAATCCTTCTGAATCATCTGAAAGCCAAACCCGCAGCACTCAATTCAAGGCTTTATCCGATATTGATGACTTAACCCTGCCGATCGCCTTTTCCAAACTTTTAGTCCTTTTAACCGATTTTTGAATTTACAAATGACGTTCTACCTGAAAGCGGTGCATGATAATATCGGTATCGCTTTCTAATAGACCGGCTTTCTTTTTAGCAATGGCGATCTGCTCTTCCGGGGTATTGACGCCTTCCAGATCCGGCAGCAGTAATCCCCTGTTTAGTCCTTTTTCGACAATAACCCCGTATTTTTTCGCATCTAATTCTGCTAGACTGGTTACCCGCTCCGGCGCTCCCAAAACATCCACACTGATTTCCAAATCTCTGAGTTCCGGTTCTTCAATTGGTAAAAAACGGGGATCGTAAGCCGACGCCTCGATGGCATTGCGGATAATTTCCTGGGCGATATTTTCGGTAACCGGTCCGGTTGTTCCAATACACCCTCTGAGCTCGCCATGTTTATGAATCGATACAAAAACCCCAGCCTGCTGATTTTCAAGTTCTTCCAGTGCTTTTGGATCAATTTTATTTTGTTTTTTATAATGCGCGAAATTTAGTTTTCTTCCGCGTTGCGCCCATGTATTGATGGTTGCCCGGGCGAGGGCTACAAACGGACCCTCATTGGTGCGTCGTTCTTTATAGGAAAGCATCCGCTCCTCATCGTAACGGTCAATTAAGCTGGGAATCGGCTCCTCTTTGAGTTCAATATAGGCCGCCATATAACCCACGCCAAATGGCCCTTCATAGGAAAATACCTCAGCTTCGGTATCGTAGCCGTCAATGGCACCCAATCCCATAATAATCGGTCGTAATCCGCATTGACCGGCCGGCTGGTAAACCTGGGGCGGAATAGTCAAAATGGAATAATAATTCTTCTGTTCAATTCCTGTGATGATATTTTCATCAAAAAGTGCACCCATGGGATTAAACGCATAGGGGCCTTCATCTTTTAGGCAATGGGAAAGATCCGCGGACACCAGGATCATCGCTTCTTTTCCCCGGGCTTCAATGGCTTCACGAATCACGGTACCCATTTCATATAACTCAATCAGGCTTAATTCCCCAATTGTAATATGAACAATTTTATAATTTTTATAATATTTTTCAATAAAATAAAGTGGCACCAGAACGCCATGATCGATGTTGAGTTCAATTTTGTATTCGTCGGCTGTCGTCTGATTTAAAAAGATGGTGTGACATTGATTTTTTGCGAAACTCATATTCAATTCATCTAAAAGCCCCATATCGCAGTCTTTTTCTAATGAATAACTGTCGTTTCCAAATTGTTTTAAATCACCTTTCATCTGTTGTTCATAAACTACGGCAACACCATCTCGGAAAACATTTCCATGTGGGGTAATGCAGACGATGACTTCTGGTTTTATCTCGGCAACTTTTAGTGATAAATCACGCAGTCCTCGAATCGTTTTTTCTGCTTCATGCTCTCTGCCGCCGCCAACTTCGGGTATCAAGACCGGCGGATGACAAGAAATTGCAATACCTTTTAAGTACATCATTTTTCACTTCCTTCTTGTTATTTTAAATTATAAAAGGCATCTTTGCCGGCATAAACGCCCAGCTGACCCAGCTGTTCTTCAATCCGCATCAGCTGATTGTATTTGGCCACCCGATCCGTTCTTGATGGCGCGCCTGTTTTTATCTGACCGGCATTAACGGCAACCACCAGATCCGCGATGGTCACGTCTTCGGTTTCTCCTGACCGATGCGATACAATGGCTGTATATCCGGCCCGTTTAGCCATTTCAATGGCATCCAGGGTTTCGGTCAGGGTGCCTATTTGATTTACTTTAATTAAAATCGAATTGCCGATACCTTCGTCAATCCCCCGTTGCAGCCGCTGCGTGTTGGTAACAAAAATATCGTCTCCGACCAGTTGGACTTTTTTGCCCAGCCGTTCGGTCATGGCTTTCCAGCCGTCCCAATCTTCTTCGTCTAAACCGTCTTCGATCGAAATGATTGGGTATTTTCCCAACAGTGCTTCATAAAAATCGACCATTTCCGCGGCCGTTTTTTCCACGCCTTCTCCTGCTAAGGTATATTTTTTTGTTTCGGCGTTATAAATTTCTGATGCCGCTACATCCATGGCCAGCTGTACATCTTCCCCAGGAACGTAACCGGCCTCTTCAATCGCCTGAACAATCACCTGCAGCGCTTCTTCATTGGAACTTAAATTCGGTGCGAAGCCGCCTTCATCCCCAACGGAAGTCGCTAAGCCTTTACTGCTTAATACCTTTTTTAATTGATGGAATATTTCCGCCCCCATGCGAACCGCTTCCTTGAAATCACTGGCGCCCACCGGCATGATCAGAAATTCCTGAATATCGACATTGTTATCGGCATGTTCGCCGCCGTTGATGATATTCATCATCGGGGTTGGCAATATTTTCGCGTTAATGCCGCCCAGATACCGGAATAACGGCATACCCAAGTATTTTGCAGCGGCATGAGCTGCCGCCATAGAAATCCCCAGAATAGCATTTGCGCCGAGTTTTCCTTTATTATCCGTTCCATCCAAGGCGATCAGTACCGCATCAATGGCCACCTGATCGGTAATGTCCATCCCGACCAGGTATTCCACCGTATAGGCGACATTGGCCACTGCTTTTTGAACGCCCTTTCCCTGATACCGGCTAATATCGCCATCGCGAAGTTCCACCGCTTCAAACGCACCGGTCGAGGCTCCTGATGGAACAATACTTCTGCCCATGGTTCCATCTTCACAATAGACATCCACTTCGATAGTGGGATTTCCCCGGGAATCTAATATTTCTCTTGCAATAATATCTTTAATATACGTAGCCATCTTTTTTCCTCCTGTTTTTTTCTTTCTATTCTACTATATACACCTAATTTAATGACTTAAACTTTTTCAGCTGAAAAAGCCACGCCACCCCAGTCGCGGCCGTTCACCGCGTCTCACCAGGTAAGTGGCAACCCACCAAGCAATAAAAAAACTCTGAAAAAGAAAACCTTCTTCAGAGTTTTTTCTATTTATTTTTCAGGGGCAACTACGGGTTCCCCATCCTCATCGATCAGTACCGTGAGTCCGCCGCCGAAATTGTCGTAATGGTATAAATAATTAATTCCGGTTTCTGTATCTTCGATGATCTTACACCCGGATGTTTCTCCTGTGGCTTCATTAACCACAATTTTAAATCGATTTTTCTTTTGCTTTTTTTCTTTCATTTCTATCCTTTTCTCCTCTTAAATCAAGTAGGCTTTTTCTATTATATACAATTCAGAATAAAAAATCAATTTATGAATACAAAATATCGAAACTATCTTAATCAGCTTCTACCAAACCATCGATCAGGCAAAACGATTGTCGATGATTCGGACACTTTTCTTCTCGGATCGAGGCAAGAATCCCATCGGACTTGCCACCGGGATGATACTTAAGCCAACCTGTGATTTAAATTGCCGTTTCACTTCATTTTCCGTGTTCTGCTTGTTATATCCGTCCTTGATTTCGAAATTCAAAAACACCCAATCCTTGCCGTCTTTGTGATCAACGGTAGCTAAATACTCGCTGCTGACGCCATCCACTTTTTTCAACAGCTCATCGATCTGTCCCGGATAAATATTCACGCCCTTGACCTTAACCATATCATCGGTTCGGCCAACAATGCGGTCATGCCGGGGATAGGGCGAGCCGCAGGGACAGGGACCGGGAATAAAGCGGGTAATGTCATGGGTCCGATAGCGCAATAGCGGTGCCCCTTCCTTTTTCAGCGTGGAAATAACCAGTTCTCCATAGCTTCCCATTGGCACCGGTTTAAGGGTTTCCGGGTCGATAATTTCAAAATAAAGATAATCGGTCCAGTAGTGCATGCCGTGATGCTCACTGCAATCAATGGAAATTCCCGGGCCATAGATTTCGGTCAATCCGTAAATGTCAAAAATCTCGATTCCCAATTCATCGGCGATGCGGTTGCGCATTTTTTCGCCCCAGCGCTCAGAACCGATGATGCCCTTCTTTAAATGCAGTTTGTCTGCCAGGTTTTGTTTGGCGACTTCTTCTGCTAACAGCAAGGCATAGGAAGAAGTTGAAGCCAACACCGTGGACTTCAGATCTACCATCATCTGCAGTTGCTTTTGGGTGTTCCCCGGGCCCATGGGAATGGCCATGGCGCCCATTTTTTCGGCTCCGGCCTGAAAGCCGATTCCGGCGGTCCAGAGACCGTATCCCGGGGTTATTTGAATGCGATCTTCCGTGGTCATTCCGGCATAGGCATAGCAGCGGCTGAACATGATGGCCCAATCTTCGACATCCTTGGCCGTATAGGGGATAATAACCGGCATCCCGGTGGTTCCCGAGGATGAATGAATGCGAACAACTTCGCTGTCCGGTACGGCTTGAAGCCCTAATGGATAGGCTTTTCTCAAATCGCCCTTGTCCGTAAATGGCAGTTTCTCAAAATCCTCCATGGTTTTTATATCATCCGCAACAATCCCTGCTTCTTTGAATTTTTGTTGATAAAACGAACTTTTATACTCTAACCGTTTTATTAATTCCTGTAAATTTCTCAGTGTTTCTGTTGTTTCCATCCGTCTTTGCCTCTTTCTCACGATATCAAAAAAGACTCATCCTGCTATTGTATAAAACAATAAAAGGATGAGTCATATTAACCCACGGTACCACCTTTATTCGCAATCTGCGCTCTCAAGTCTATCCAAATGCTGCCACATTTGTCATCGATTAACGTTGATGAAACGTCGTGAAATACTCAGGCCAGGCCCTTTCCTCACACCCTCCGGTGCCCATTATATCAATCCGCTTTCTGTCAGGCTTTCACCGTTCCTGACTCTCTTTGAGTGCGCTAAAGATTTTACTCCACCTTCACAGGTTTACTTTTTTTCTGAGTATAGCGTTTATTTTTATTTTTGTCAAGCGAATCATTTATTTAATAACCCCGTTGGTGATACAAATAACTAGATTCATTTTCTTTTCTCCGGCTTTTTCAAATTGAATCGTTGCAAAAGCGCCGTTTTTTTCCACGATCGTTCCTTTTCCAAATCGTTGATGGGTCACGATCGTGTCCTTTTGATAAGCGGAAAGATCCATGTCCGCATTTTCTTCTTGAGTTCCGGTATAATCCTGCCATTTGATGCTCGGATTAAAAACACTTTGAGGCGACTGATTTTTTGATCCGGCCACAGGTTTACCGGAATGCGGTTTTTTCTTTGGCAACCCATCAATTATGTAAGCAATAAAGGGGGATGGTTTAATGCCATTTTGTTTTGATTTGACGCAAAGAAAAATCAGCTCTTTCTTTGCCCGGGTTGCCCCAACATAAAAAAGGCGAACTTCCTCTGCATATTGCTTCTCATCTTCCGGGGCTGATGACACACTGGGCAGCTGACCTTCGGTTGCATCGATAATAAAAACCTTTTCAAACTCCAGACCTTTACTTGAATGCAGGGTGGACAGAGTGACTCTTGGCTTTTTGTCGTTTTGCGTTTGTGGTTCTTTCAATTTTTCTTCCAAAAGATCAAGTTTGGTAAAAAAATCCTTAAAATTAGCGACACGGCCTCCCAGTATTTTTAATACCGAAAGTTTCTGCTCAATATTTTCTTCGGATTGACCTGAACTGATTCTAAAATTTAAATAGGAGCGATAACCCAGATCATCTAAAATCATCTGGATTCCATTTTGCGGATTTGCTGTCTTAAGCCGCTGAAAACCGTCCTTTAATTCCTTGAAACGTTCGATCTGCCATGGCCGTTTTCTGCTCAGGTTGATCAAGGCATCAAAAACATTCTGATTTAGCCCCAGATGGTTTTTCAGCTGCGCCACGGTTTCCTTGGAAATTGCCGCATCCATCTTGTAATACATTTGCGCAAACAAGTCTGGATCGGTTGGATAACAGGCAAATTGATAAAACAGCTGAATGTCTTTGATCATAAAATGGGTGAAAAACTGGGGACTGTGTTCTTTTATTTGATAGGGTATCTTTTCCCCATCCAGGAGATCCACCAGCGGAATCGCTGACTCGTTGTTCCGATAAAGCACGGCGGTTTCTTTTCCTTCGTGTTTAATGGATTCGATAATAAGCTTGTATTGATCTTCACTGGATTTTACCCATTCGCGAATGATCGGAATTCCCACGCCATTTGGCGTGTCCATTTCTTTTTTATAGCGCTCATGATTGAGCTTAATAAAGGCATTGGCTTTTTCAACAATCTGCCGGGTGCTCCGATAATTTGTTTCCATTAAAAGAACCTCTCCCTGGGGCCATGTCTCTTTAAAAGATAACAAAGACTCCGGAAAAGCGCCCCGAAATCCGTAGATGCTTTGATCCTCATCCCCGACCATGAAAAGGTTGCCGTTTTTACCTGCCAAAAGCTCAATGATCTTAAATTGAATCTTCGAGGTATCCTGGGCTTCGTCCAAATGGATGTAATTGTACTTCTTTTGAAAAAAGTTCAGCAGCTCCGGATATTTTTTTAATAGTCCCCATGCGTATTTTAGGATATCATCAAAATCCATTAAATGCGCAGTCAGCTTATAAGCTTCGTAGGCTTCATATATTTTAATAAAATCAATCTCCATTGGCGGCAGCAGCTTGATTTCCTTTGTGGTTAACAGCATGTTTTTGCAAAATCCGATTCGCTGACTGATTTCTCCCAGCTCTATTTCTCCGGGAAAAGCCTGAAACAATTCCCGATAAAGGTCTTTAATCACCGGGCTGGTATTTCCCAGCACCGTGTAAGCCTGACGTCGATAGGACCGTTCGTATTGCCTGATGACCGAAAGGGCAAAGCTGTGGATCGTACTGAACTGAAGGCTTTCGGCCTGGTTTTTGCTAAACATGTTTTGATAGCGTTGTTTTAAATCCCGGGCTCCCATGCGACTAAAGGTCAGCGTCAGAATCTCCCCGGGGTCAATTTTTTCAACCATTAACAGATAAGCAATCCGACAGATAATAACGGTTGTTTTTCCACTCCCGGGCACAGCCAGTAGTAAGCTTTGCCCTTTGGTGCGAATGACGGCTTTTTCCTGTTGTTCATTTAATTGGAACTGATATGATTTTTTAAATTCTTCATAATTCTTCATGATTTATATTATATATGAAACCAATCCGATAATCCACTTTATAAACGCATGATCTTGCTTGGGCCATCGACAAAACCTCCGTTCATTTTTATAAGTCGGGGTTATCTCGCCTTAACTGTTTTGATTTAGTTTTCTGTTTTAACAACTGTTATTTTCTTTGCTTCTTCTCGATCAATCGCCAGTTTTTTTATTTCATTCTGAAAATATAATTTATTGGCAAAGGCCAATACGACTGCTTCTAAAAGCATCAGTTGATGTGTTGTCTCAGCTTTTATGGGATTTGCTTTTTGATTTGGAGCAAAAACGGTCTTAATTGCAAATTCTAATTCTTCGCAAAACAAATCGTAAGCATCTTCGATCGAATAGACATTGATCAAATAGAAGATCAGGTCACCGATTTCTGAAATGCTTAAAATTCGTTTCATTATACAAACGACAAATAAATAGGCCAGATGGGTTTGATTATAGCGTCTTTTTACCGGTGGCGCGATGATCTTATGTTTCACATAATTATTGATCATCGTCGCTGTGATAATCTTTTCGCCCTCATTTTCTGTAAAAAGGGAACAATTCTTTTCTAATATACTCACCACTTGATCCATATATAAATCAATTTCCGGAAGCTCATTCCATCGCGGACAATGAAAGTTTAATATATCCGATGCTATAGATTTCATTTTCTAACGCCTTTCTTTGATTTTTTTTAATCATACCATGGTTTTCAATACTATTCAATAATATTATTATATCGTTGACATGTTATTCGCATAGTGCTAAACTAGTATCAATTACTAGATGCAATGGAACAGCACCTTAAATAAAGGAGTGAATATGATGTGTTTTGAAATTGAAATGGATTCTATAAATGCGAAAGATTTTAAGCGAGCTCAAACCAGCAGCGAGCAAATATTTCCGCCCCAAATGAGCCGAGACGAAATCGGATTAACCTTAGCACGAGAGGAATTAAGATGAAAGCGAAAGCCGCAAAAATTATAAGTATTATCACCATTGCTCCAATAATGTCTTTTTGTATGTTCAGCTTTTTGTATGTCGCCGATAGTGGTCATTTTCAGAATCTGACTAATTATTTACTTGCCGTTATTTGCTTTGCCTTCATCCCGATTCTAGCTTATCCTTTACAAAAGTTCCTGCCGAAATTTAAGGATAAGGGCCGCGACGGGCAACGAAAGCTCGCCTTTATCTTTGTCATTTTAGGCTACACGCTGGGTCTGATAAGTGCTTTCATTGCTAAAGCACCAATCCAGTATTTGATGATCTATATCAGTTATTTTCTTTCCGGATTGATTTTGACCTTTGTCAATAAAATTTTGAAAATAAAAGCGAGCGGTCATGCCTGTGGTGTGATGGGACCAGTTGTTGTTTGCATTTATTTCTTGGGAAATTTCAGCTGGCTTTTTCTGCTGTTATTACCAATCGTATTTTGGGCCAGAATGAAAATTGGCCGCCATACATTGAAAGAGCTTTTATTAGGAGCTGCGGTTTCTCTTCTTTGCACCCTTTTAGCGATTATCATTATTCTTTAAACGCCGCTTAATCCAGAAAAACAATTCACTATTTTAAAATTAATAGTCTGCCACAATAAAATGAAAATGATGCTGCATAAAGCAAAATAAAAGGAGTCATTTATGAACAAAAAAAATATGACTAAACGAAATATTCAACGGATCGCTGTCATTATCGGGGTTATTATTATACCTCTTATGTATAGTTATTTTTATCTCAGTGCCTTTTGGGATCCTTATTCAAAACTTGAAGGTTTACCCATTGCGGTTGTCAACAATGATTCAGGGGCCCTCATCAATAATGAACAACGAAATCTGGGGAATGAATTTGTTGACAAATTAAAGGACGACGGTTCATTTGATTTTATTGTCACCAATGAAACAGATGCCACCATCAATACGGCGGGAACAAAATACTATGCGATGATCAGTATTCCCAGTAATTTTTCCAGCGATATCGCTTCGGCTGCCGATAAAACCAAACAGACGGCAACCATTACGTTCTCGGCCAATGAAAAGAGAAACTATCTGGCCAGCCAGATTTTAAGCCGGGCCGTCCTGCAAATGGAAACCGGTCTCAGAGAAAATATCGCTGCGGAAATTGTCAATCATTTAACGGATCAGGTGGCCGAAGTTCCCGGACAATTGGGCACTCTGAATGATGGGCTGACGCAGCTGGCGGATGGATCGTCCCAGTTGGTGGACGGGTCCCAGACCTTGGCATCCGGAACTCAGACCGTGGCGTCCGGCTCTCAGACCCTGGCGGACGGCACCCAGACGCTGGCGGATGGAACCCAGACCCTGGCCGACGGATCCCAGACCCTGCAGTCCGGAACCGCGCAGTTTGCTTCGAAATTCTCTGATTTCAATACCGGCCTCAGCACCCTTAAAAGCGGTTCGGCCCAGTTGAATACCGGAGCCCAGACACTGGCAGCGGGAACGAACCAGCTGGACGACGGAATTCAGGCCTATACGGCTGGTGTCGACTCGCTGATTGGCAGTGTGAGTCAGACCTCCGCTTTTATTTCTTACTTTGTTCAGGAGCATCCTGAGCTGATGCAGGACCCACAATTTGCGGCGTTCATACAGAAAATGTCTTCCAGCGATAATGCCGAGCAGATTCAGGAATTACAGAGTGCCGGGGTTCAGTTAAACGGGGCTGCCGAATCAATTGCTCAGGGTGCGACCGGTTTATCCGCCGGTACCAGCCAGATCGACAGCGGAATTGCAACCGTCAGTGCCGCTTCCGGTCAGCTGAATACGGCGGCTGACAGCATTTCATCCGGTGCCGCCACCCTGGCCAATGGCGTGAGCACCGTGGCCAATGGCGCCACCGCCCTGGCCGACGGCGCGACCACCCTGGCCGATGGAACCACCACTCTGGCCAACGGTGCCGCCACTTTGGCAAATGGCCAGACCACCCTTAACAGCGGCATCACTACCGCCCAGAATGGTGTGATCACCTCCATTGATACGGCCAATGCCGATGCATCAAAATTAAATGGCCTGGGGACGTTCGTCAGTGCCCCGGTGACGGTTGAAAGTGATGTGATCAATCCGATCCCCAATTACGGCGCTTACTTCACGCCCTATTTTATGTCGCTGTCCCTCTGGGTTGGCGCCTTAATCATCTTCTTCGGCATCTATTTTGATGCCGACAAGAAATTCAACATCTTATCCCGGGACAGTTCCCGAAAAGTAGTTCGAAGCTTTCTTTATTTACTGATTGCGCTTACCCAGGCCGTCCTGCTGGAGATCATCATAAAATATGCATTGGGACTGGAAATCGGTCATCAGGGACTGTACTTCATCTCAGCCTGCCTGGTATCCATGACCTTCTTCGCAATTGTTCAGTTCTGCATTGTCCATATGGGTGATCTCGGCAAGCTGGCGGCCCTGCTGCTGCTGATTCTGCAGTTAACCTCCTGCGGCGGAACCTTCCCGATGGAAACATTGCCAAAATTTTTCAACGTGCTGTATCCTTTTATGCCGATGACCTACTCTGTTAAAGTGTTTAAAGATTCAATCAGCGGGGTCATTACCAATGAATTCTGGAACAGCTTCATTATTTTGATCATCTTTTTCGTGGTATTCTTTACGAGCACGATTCTATTGTCAGTTTTCAAAAAAAGAAAAGCTGCTAAAAAAACGATTATGGTTAAAAATAAGTTGGAATCGGATCAATTATTTTAAAAAAATTATCTGTTTATTTATAATAACAACGGGTAAAAAACTATAACAAAGGAAAAGAAATCGTACCTATTTAATTTTAATCGGTGGGTATGGAAAGGGGGGTATCATGAATTTTGAATTTGGAATGAAGGGTTATTCTTTTGGAATGATTTCGCTGATTTGCATTGCTGCCAACATTTTAATTTCTATAATCAGTTCTAATTTTATCAATCTCAGCTGGTTATCTTCAATTGTCGGTATTGCTGGTTTAGTATTTGCCATTTTAGCTTTTATCAATGGGAAAAAGGAACTTGAAGCAGATCCCAGCAACAAAAAAGCAAAAACGGGAAAAACAATTGGCTTAGTTCTAATAATTTTAAATATTGTCGCTTTTGTTTTAATATTGATTGCTATTATTGTCGGCGTTACTTTATTTGCTTCAATGTTGTAACTTTATTCATGCGAAATAAGCATAACTTAAAAAACAACTATTCAAAAAAGCTCCCTTCACAAATGAATGGGAGCTTTTATTTTACAATTATTTTAGTTCATCTTCTTAGCCAACTCGTAAATTTGACGTTCATCCTCATCGGTAAGTATTTTTTCAATGCTGTAAGCAATAATTAACACCCCAAAAATATCCATCACGAAACGAATCAGCGTGAATTTGAATCCCATCGCCGATACTTCAAATAATAGCAATGGTATTTTCATAGAAGCCCAGGCGCCGACAATAATCAATACATTGGAAAGTCGACTGCCTTTGTTGAGAAAGACTCCTGCTACGGGAAAAGCGCCATAGAGCGGTCCGGCTGCCGCCGATCCAAGAAAAAAGCCCAATAATATCCCCACTATTCCGGAATCTTTGCCCATATATTTCACCATGGTTTCTTTTTTCACCCAAACATCCAATAATCCGATTAAAATAAATATTGGGGGCAGCACGCCTAACATTCCTAAAATATTGTCCCAGGCCAGCCCGTAAACGTGCCTCCCCAACGTCGGATTAACGACTAAAATCATCAGGGTGCCCACCAGCATAACGAGCAAGAACCGATATCGCTTCAGCATTTCCATTTTTTTCTTATTCATTATAGTAACACCCCCATGACAATCGCAACGAGAATTGAAAAGACAAAGCCCATCCCATTTCTTAAGAATGTTGCTTTTTTACCAAAATAAAGAATTTCCATCGGCATGGTTACAATTCCCACCATCATCAATGTCGATACAAAAGCGCCGATTTGCATATAGCCGGCGCCATTTTCCAACAATGCCGCCGCCAATGGAAATGCCACAAAACCGGGTATTAAGGTAATGGAGCCGATAATGGAAGCAATGATAACGCCAATCCAACCAGAGTCTTTCCCAATCAAACTAGAAATCTGCTCCGCTGAGAGGACACTCAACAACAGCCCGATTAAAAGAATAATCCCTAAAAATTGGGGCATTATATTTTCGAAAGCTTTCCAGGCTTTCTTTAATGCCAGCTTTGTTTTTTCTTTGCTTTTTGCCAAAGAAAGAATTAAGCCAGCCGCTGCCACCCCATAAAAAACAATCGTCATTGTCATCCTTTTACCCCCACTTCTTTCCCTCTGCTTGATGAAAGCCCGGTACTAAATCAGCCGCTGAAATTGCAAGCGATCTTAATGAACACGCTTAGTTGAATTTATCTAATTACTTTTTAGCCATAAAAAAGATGCGCTTAAACTCAAATAAAACTTTACCGTTTTCCTGCGCCGGATATTGCTTCTTAATTTCGTTAAGTACCCGTTGAAAAAACATAATCTTTTCGGGTCCTTCAAATCTTTCTGCATAAGGTCTTAACCCCGTGCTTTTACAAAATTCTAAAATTTCTTCATGCTTATTCATAATATGAAAATAATTTGTCTGCCATAATTCAATCTTTGAAAAATGTTTTGTCAGTTCATCATAATAAAATTCCGGTGGATAAGATTTAAACAGCTCTTTTTCAATTCCGATAAAAATGTCAGCGTCATAAGTCTTGACTGTTTCTGCAATGCAGTTTTTTATGGTCATTGCCGAAAAATAGGGTATTTGGATCGCCAGCAAACCCTCCGACAAAAGAATATCGCTTAAATTTTTAATCACGTTTCCCTGGTTTTCAAACCACTGAAGGGCCGCATTTGAAAAAACTAAATCGAATTTTCCTAAATCCGTTAACGGTCTGCTGCAATCTCTTTGTATCCAGGTCACATCATTCATCGTTTCTCTGGCTTTATTTAACATCGATGTTGAGGCATCAGCTCCGACTATTTCGGCTTTTATAAAGCGATTTCTTAATGGGATTGTGCTCATTCCCGATCCGCAGCCAATATCGATTATTCTCTTAAAAGAGCCTTCCCCGATTCTGTTTACCAAATCAATTGAAGGTTGTGCCCGTTCTTTTTCAAATTGACTATACAGTTTCACATTCCAGTCTTCCATTATATCACCCTCCTGATAATTTTTCTTTTTTCATGCGTTGATTTATTATACAAGATAATATATAATTTGTGAAATGAATTATATCGATCCAAATAATTCGATTTTATGATTATAGGAGTTGCTTATGGATTCACAACTATTAAAAACTTTTATCCAATTATCGTCAACTAAAAATTTCACCCAAACCGCAAAGCTTCTTTTTGTCGCCCAGTCTACGGTCACAAATCGCATCAATGAGCTGGAGAAAACGGTCGGAAAACAGCTGTTATCAAGAAACAAAAAAAAGGTTACCCTAACTTTGGAAGGAGAATTGTTTCTAAGTTACGCTAAGCGACTCGTCGAGCTTGAAGAAACGGCCATTCAGCAGATCAATTCACCGGATTTTACGCGGCGGCTTGTTCGCTTCGGAGCGACTAATTCCATTTATGAAAGCTGCTTATTCCCAATCATTCGGTCGGTCCAAGCCAATGATCTAAATGTTTTAATAAAAGTTGTGATTAATCATTCTTTTGATCTGCTCGCCTTTCTTCAGGATAGCTTAATCGACATCGCTTTTACTTATATTCCTTTTAATAAGGAAGGCTATGTTTGCATACCATTCAAAGAAGATGAATTGCTTCTGGTTACCGCCAAAAATAACAGTGAATTTGCAAGCGGTATTTATCAGGATGATTTACCTTCTCTGGACTACTTATTCTGTAATTTTGCGCTTCAAAAAGTGGGGCAATTCATCCGTGAATTGTTTCCGCCCCATTATCAATTTGCTTTTGAAATTGATAACAGCAGCAAATTAATTCCTTATTTACTGGATGGGCTCGGATACAGCTTCCTGCCAAGGAGTTTAATTTCATCATACCTTGAGGATGGCTCCCTGATCTCGATTCCCCTACGGGATTTTGAAACACCAACGATAAAAAGCTACTACACTTATAAAAATGAAGATGATTTTGTCTTGCAGCATATCATTCCTTTAGTGGCATCATAAATTGTCTTCCTCTTTCGTTAACCAAATTCAGCCTCAGTGCAAGACACACTGAGGCTGAGCTTAAGGACAAAACATTTACTATTAAAATTTAATGCTGCCTTAAAGGTTCTATTTAAAATCCGTAATAGGTCTGATCCATAACCATCTGTAGACTTGCTCGGGTCACTTCCACGGGATTCGTTGACGTACAAACATCGGCCATGGCTTTACCCAGCATTTCGTCCCGGGCTTTGAGATAATCCTCTTCAGCTATGCCAAATACTTTATATGAAGTGGGAATATTCAAAGAGTTATTAAGTGATACCACGCTATTGTAAAGGGTGCCGGTGGCATCTCCGGATATGTTCAATATTCCGGAACCGCTAAGCAGGCGCGCATACTGGTGTTGAACCTTATCATCCGCCCCATTAAATTTAATGACATAGGGCAGCGCAATGGCATTGGCCAGCCCGTGAGGCAAATGGAAAGAAGCCCCAATTGCATGAGCAATACTATGCGTAATCCCTAAGCCGGCACTGTTAAAAGCAATCCCCGCCATACAGGATGCAATTTGCATACTCGACTTTGCTTCAAGATCATGACCATCCGCATAACTGCAATGCAAGCTTCGGAACACCAATTCAACTGCCTTGTTGGCATAACAGCGGGCAAATGGATTGTTTCCCGTTGAAATAAATGATTCGATGGCATGGGTCATGACATCCATTCCTGTAGCCGCTGTTGACCCGGCTGGTACACTTTCAAGGAGCTTGGAGTCCAGTATTGCCGCATCCGGCATCATCAATATATCGGTTAATGGAATTTTTGTATTGTTTTTTTTGTCTGTGATCACGGCATATTCGGTCACCTCTGAACCAGTTCCCGCTGTTGTGGGAATGGCAATAAAAGTCGGTTTATGAACGTATTCATCTTCAAAAATAATCCGTTTGAAATTGACACAGTAATAAATAATCGCTTTTGCTGCATCGATAACCGACCCCCCGCCGATGGCAATCAGAGCATCGGGCTTATTCATAATAATATGCATTAATCCCTTTTCCACAATGTCCGTAGAGGGATCGGATTCAACGTCTGCAAAGACGTGATAATCGATTCCTTTTTCATCCAACAGATCAGTTAACATTTTTAATAAACCAAATTTAACCATCCCTTGGTCGGTGACAATACACACCTTCTTAAAATTATAATTCTCTATTTCTTTTAAGGCACCCTCTCCATAATAAATGGCCGGCTTTACTTGAAAAAATCGCATCGCTTTTCCTCTCTTTTCTGTAAGTTTATTCTACACGTCCACCAAATCATTTAGATGCAGACATACTTTTTATATTTTTACCATTATAGCAAGAATAATTGTTAAATTATAGATTATCCCTAAATTTTATTCCATGAAGGCCATTAATTATCTGCATTTTCGCACAAAAAAAAACACCAAACACGGTTTGGTATTTAAAGAGTCATTAAGATACTTTTTTGCCGTGCACCCCACTTCGACAAACAGCTTCCAAGCGTTACTTTGGCAGTTAGCTCGAGCCAGAGTATCCTCCGGCACATAAAAGATCTTACTTACCGCTGCTTCATTCCTGACCTGACGGGGTTCATAAGTTTCTATTGCGAAGGGTCCAACTGTCAACACCACTTTCCTCCGGCAGACCTCAAAACCTGAAGCCTCGGTGGGGAATTCAACCCTGCTACAGCGGATTGCAGGTTACAAAGCACCGCTAACTCTCCGTCTAGCACGACATAGATAATTATAACGTATTCATTCTCAATTTACAAGGCCAAATAATTTCTTTAAGAAAATTCAGATCATCCTTTTAGAATCAAGGTAGTTGGGTACACAGTAACAGAGCCAACTTTTATATTGGTTATCTTATTGATTGGAGGGTTCTGTATGTATAACCTATTATTAGGCGGAGCCGCCGGAGATGGCATTGAAACTATGTCCGCGCTTTTAGAAAAAATTTTGAAACAATCAGGCTGTCATCTCTTTACGATTCGTGATTTTATGTCCCGGGTGCGAGGTGGCCACAATTTCACCCAGATACGCTTTGGCAATACCCCTCTGGCTGCTCATCGGGATACCTTAGACGGCCTCTTTGCCATTGATGAAACAACCTATAAAGAACACTGCCATCAACTTTCCAGTAATGGTTTTATTTTATGTGATGATTCTTTAATCATTGATGATGACCGTGTGATGAGATTACCCCTTAAAGAAGCGGCAAAAAAAATTGGCAATCCAAAGGTTGTCAGCAGTGTCGCGATTGGATCACTTCTTAAGCTTTTCGATTTTTCGCTAACACCCGCAGCGGATATTTTCAAAACCAATTTACGCGCTGATTTAGTTGCCGTAAATTTAAGTGCTTTAGAAAAAGGTTATAATTTAGTGAAACCACGATTTAATCTTGATCCTGTTCAAACTTCAGATCAGATTCTTTTATCGGGCAATACCGCTATTGGCTTGGGCGCTCTAGCTTCAGGGCTAAAATTTTATTCTGCCTATCCGATGTCTCCTTCAACGACACTTCTGGATTTTTTCAACGCTCATGGCAATAAAATGAATGTGGCGGTGGAACAAGCCGAAGACGAAATTGCCGCGATCAACATGGCGATTGGTGCTTCCTACGCCGGTGCACCGGCAATGACGGGAACCTCTGGCGGAGGCTTTTCTCTAATGGTTGAGGCCCTTGGCTTCACCGGGATCGCCGAAATTCCGCTGGTTGTTGTTGATGTTCAGCGCCCCGGACCGGCTACCGGCTTTCCAACTCGGACCGAACAAAGTGATTTAAATTTTGTCATTTCTGCTTCCCAGGGGGAATTTCCCCGGATGGTTATTGCTTTAAGAGATCACGCGGATTGTTTCTATCAAACGGCTCGAAGTTTTGCTTTGGCTAAAAAATATCAACTGCCGGTAATCCTTTTAAGCGATCAATATCTGGCTGATTCCACCACAACCCTGCCAATCTTAAATACCAATGATATTGTCACCTATTCCCCCGAGCCAGATGCCTTGCCAGAAAAAGAACGCTATCGTCGCTATGCGCTTACTGCCAGTGGTATCTCCCCACTCCGTATTCCGGGAAAAACCGAAGCCCTGGTGCGTGTCGATAGCGATGAACACGATGAATTTGGTCAGATTACCGAATCTGCCAGTCTTCGTAACCAAATGGTGGAAAAACGAATGCATAAATTAGATTTACTAAAGGATGAACTCATTGAACCTGAATTTTATGGGTATGAACACTGTCAGTCTTTACTCCTGGGATTCGGTTCAACAAGCGGCGCCATAAAAGAGGCCGTGGATATTCTCAATGCCGATGTGGAAAATTATGGTGCCCTTTTATTTGGCGATATTTATCCGCTGCCTATAAACCAACTAAAATATTATGCGGCACAGGTTGTTGAAATAATTAACGTCGAGCAGAATGCCACCGGGCAGCTGGCCGCTCTGATCCGCCAGGAAGCCCTTATTTGCTGTAACAACAGTATTCTGAAATATGATGGTCGGCAATTGTCGGTGGATGATATTTTATCAGGCATAAAAAATATGAAAGGCGGTTTCTAGTATGAAAAAAGCAGAATTCACAACCTCTGAAACAGCATGGTGTCCCGGCTGTGGTAATTTTTCCATTCTTGAAACACTCACTGGCGTTTTAAATGAAATGGAAACCCCGCCCAGCCAGATTGTCCTGGTCGGTGGTATTGGTCAAGCTGCAAAAACAAATCAGTATATTAGTGCCAATGGCTTCAGCGGACTTCACGGCCGCGCCTTACCCGCAGCCGCCGCCATTAAAATTGTCAATGATGATCTTACTGTGATCGTAAATACCGGTGATGGCGATTCTTATGGTGAAGGCGGCAATCACTTTATCCATAATATTCGCCGAAATGTCGATATTACACACTTTGTTCATGATAATCAGATCTATGGTCTCACTAAAGGCCAACCTTCACCCACCTCAGACCCCTGTGATTTGGATCATATAACCGACGCCTGTAACATGAGCGCTTCATTTAACCCTTTGCTGATTGCGATTGCCACTGGCGCAACCTTTGTCGCCCGAGCTTTTTCAGGTGATCAAGAACATCTGGCAAAAATAATGCATGCCGCCATCAATCACAAGGGTTATGCATTAGTGGACATACTCCAACCCTGTGTGAGTTTTAATAAGAAAAACACCTTTGCTTATTATAAAAAGCGGGTTAAACCTTTGGATGATACTTATGATCCAACCAATAAATTAGCCGCCATGGAAAAAGCCATGGAATTTGGGGATACCATTCCCATTGGTATTTTATATCAGAATCAGTTACTCACGTATAAAGAGAAGCGCCCTGAATTATTTGACGCCAAACCCCTAATTGACAAACAAGTCCAGTTGGAAGATGTGCAAGCTTTGATTAAAAGTTATCTTTAAATACTTTGCAATAAAATGAAGTCATCCCAACAATTTATATATTGGGTCTGACACGTTGCTCGTAGATAACGGATTATAAGTTGTTCGGCAAGTTGTCCACAGACTTATCCACAAATTCATTCACAAAAATATTCACAGACTTATCCACAGACTTATCCACAAAATGAAACATTTCCGGTAAACTTAAATTATTGGGGTATATAGGTGTAAAACTATTTTTATGGAAAGAGGTTATCATTATGGACAAAACTCGATTTTATCAATGTAATGACTGTAATAGCACTTTATTTGAAATGAGTGGCACGGTTGCTCAATACTGCGATCATGATTTGGCAGGCCTTAAGCCAAATACCATTGAAGCTTCTAAGGAGAAACATATTCCCGTTCTTAAGTTTCAGAAAACGCATCTTCACGTGAAAGTCGGCCGTGTTCCCCACCCCATGACTCTTGATCACTCCATTCTCTGGATTTTTGTACAAACCAGAAATGGCGGACTTTATGTTCAGCTTACACCAGAGGATCTGCCTGAAGCCAATTTTATGGTTAAGGAAAACGATGTGCTCGCAGTCTATTCTTATTGTGATGTCCATGGGCTTTGGATGCTAGATAATGCTGAACTTGACTATGATGAAATTGTTTGTTCGCCTGAATTTTCTCAGGGATGCATTGGCTAAGTTTTAGCTATACCATTGCCCTTGATGCGTGAAATCCATACGAAGTTTAATTAAAATAGATTTTTCAGCGCAGCTGTCGGGCTTATTTCAAACTATTTGTTTTTTGCTTTTTTATTATTTAAGATTGATATTTCTTTGTTTTCAATTGTGTTATAATATTAAAAAATATATGATCATGAGGATTATTAATGGATGACAATAAATTAATCATATTAACTTTTCTTGCCAAAAGCGGAGATGAAAAGGCCATGCTGGAACTTGCTGATTACTATTATTTTATCGAAAACAAGCAGGATTTATCAGCTGAAATTTTTCAGTTGGTTATAAACTATTATACCATTTTAGCAAATGGGGGAAATGACCATGCCATGACCGCTTTAGGGTCCATGTACTATGAAGGGTTGATGATTCCCCAAGATTTTAAACAGGCAAAAAGCTGGTATGAAAAGGCAGCGGAAAAGGGCAATTCTCTGGCCCTTAATTATTTAGGCTACTGCTATTATTATGGTCGCGACATCCCCCAAAATTTTGAAACTGCTTTTTATTTTTTTTGCAAAGCCGCCCAGTTAGGTCACCATAATGGCATGTATAAACTTGGTGATATGTATTATAATGGTCAATTCGTTTCCAAAGACTGTGTCACTGCCTTATATTGGTACAATCAGGCTGAAAAGACGGTTACTGCCGCCAGTCCCGAGTATCCGAATATTTGTTATCGCATTGGCCATTGCCATCTTTCCGGGGAGGGGGCTTCAAAAGATTTGCTTCTCGCCCTGGAGTGGCTTCATAAGGCCGAATTGGGATGCTATCAATTAATAACTAAAGGGGATGCCTATGCCGGGCTTACCCTAGTTCGGGTTAAGGAAGACTTGGAAACCCTGCGTCTTCAGCTGGATACCCAAAAATGTTATCATCATGCTGACCTTGGCTATCATAATCCCTTAAATATGTAAATTTTTTAAGCTCTTTTAATCCAATTTTAATTCGTAATGATATACTAGGTAATAAGAAAATGGAGGTTACACTATGAAAAGAGTAATAAAAGCCTTACAGAACGTTCCCTACCGTACCTCGCATTTGGTAATGAAGCAAACCTTTAAACTACTGAATTTTCCCATTCCACCAGTACTTAAAGGCCCTGGAATGGCGCGACGATTTCCTGAAATTATTAAACTTACCGGCGTCACAAAAATACTAGTGGTTACTGACCGTCCCCTTCTTTCCATGGGGTTATTAGACTCCTTTTTATGTGCCTTGGAAACAAACGGTATCGAAGCGGTAATCTTTGATAATATCCAATCTAATCCAACCTTTGAAAATGTTGAAGCTGGTTTGGCCTTATATTATAGTACGAATTGTGATGGCGTTGTCGCCTTCGGCGGCGGTTCTCCCATCGACTGCGGAAAAATCATTGCAGCAAAAGTCACCAATCGAAAAAGCATCGAAAAAATGCGTGGTCTTTTTAAACTCACCAGCAAGCTGCCACCTTTTTTTGCCGTTCCAACTACCACCGGATCCGGTTCAGAAGGCACTATTTATGCGTTCATAACCGATGTGCAAAATCATGAAAAGTTAGCAATCATTGATCCTAAACTGATTGCCTTAGCCACTGTTCACGATCCTGAACTCATCTTAAGCCTGCCGCCATCATTAACGGCTACCACCGGAATGGATGCTCTCACCCATGCTATTGAAGCCTATATCGGGAAATACGACACCCCCTTTGTAAAAGACAATGCCTTGCAGGCGACAGAAATTATCATTAATAATCTGGAAAACTGCTTTCACAATGGTCAGGATATCCATCTCCGTTCAAAAATGCAACAAGCAGCTTTTGACAGTGGGCTGGCTTTTACGAGAGCCTATGTGGGTTATACTCATGCCATCGCCCATGCCATGGGCGGCTATTATAGCGTTCCCCACGGTTTGGCCAATGCCATTGTGCTTCCTTATATTTTGGAATTTTCTCGCAAGTCATCTGAAAAGAAATTAGCTGAACTTGCTTTTTATTCTGGTCTGGGCGAAGCCATGTTCGATGATGAAACCCTGTCGAAGTTACTGATTGAAAAAATAAAATCCATGAATGCCAACATGGGGATTCCAAAAACAATTTATGCCCTAAAAGCTAACGATATTCCCGAACTGGCAAAACGCATTCTCAAAGAAGGTAATCCGACTTACCCCGTACCTCGCATTATGCGTTTTCAAGAATGCTGCGATATTTTGAAAATGCTCTGCCCTGAAATTTCTCAATAAATTTAAACAAAAAAGATACCAAATGGTTTAATCATTTGGTATCTTTTTTTGAAAACGGCTTGTTTTTCATTTGACCGGCATTAAAATTTTCGTCAGCCATTGACTTTCTGGAAACGTGGGATCATTGTAATAGCACTCATAAGCGGTATCCTTCGGAGTATAGCCATTGTCCGTAATCCATTTTGCCATTTCCCCGTATACCGATTCCATGCCCGAATATGGCCCCTGGTACATGCAGAAGACAACCTTTCCTTCTGGTATGGAGCTTGCTTGAATCTCGCCCTTTCCCGGCAATGGCATCGCCACCGGAAAGCCTATTTCCACATCAAGGTTTTGCATATCTAAATTGTGATATGCAACAAATGGCACATCTGACATGAGCACTCCTATTTCTTGAAGATAAGAACCAATTTTTCGATAACTTTCTCCAATCAGCTGAGGTAAATCTTCGATTTTTGTGTTCGTTCGAATCGTTAGTGTCGGTTGCTCTCTTTGTTTTAAAACTTCAATATTGGATATTTTGGGCATTTTAAACCTCCTTAAATTTCGAGTTGCAATTTGCACCTCTATCTTAGTGTCATTATACCCATTTTTTTAAACAAACTTCGCAAATTTAAAATTCTTTCATCTAAGAGCTGTCAACAAGTCCTGGCAGCATTCGTTTGATGACTGAAAATCAGTTCAATCATTTTCGATTATATTCTATAAACTTGGTAAAGTACCAGATATCACGGCCTTTTCGAGAGCATTAATAACCGCCTTCATAATGCCATTTGATGTATAGGTCGCCCCGGAAATGGTATCCACCACCGGTGTTTGTTTAGCGATTATTTCTGCTGGAACCGCATCAATGGCTTTACCGTAATGCTGAACACCGACTTCATTTTGAGACACCACGCGGACATCGGTTATCACATTACTCGCCACGGTTACGCTCACGGTAAGATTCGGACCGTATCCATCGGCAACCCCGGTATAGGTGCCATCTTTAAGATCAACATTTTCCATGAAAAGATTGGCTTTCGTAACAACTGCATCGGTCACTGGCGAAGAGATTGAAGCGGTTCCCGAATTCGCTGTTGAAGTCGTCTCTGTTTGTGTTGTCGTTGCCGTCGTAGCTGCGCCTCCATATAGTTTCGCCACAGAGTTTTCAATTTCGCTTGTTACCCCGGTGAAGAATGCTTCCGGTCCCATGATTCCTCCAATTTGCCATAAATGCAGCCCCAGGAAGACAATCAATACAACGGTTAGCCAGCGATGGGGTTTAATCCATAAATATTTTTTCGGGAAAATCTTTCTAAACAAATAGGTTAAACCAAGCAGGATTCCAGTTGCCATACAGAGCGTGCCAAAATTAAATGATAGCATTGCGCCGGATGAAAAGAACCCATGAATACCTGCAAATATTACAAAGGCAATACCCATCGATTTATGGGAATTTCTTAATTTCTTGTTGATTTTTGCAATCAGCTTGCTTTTTCGCTTTCCTTTGTTTAAGATTCGCAGCAAATAGATAATTGCTAATAAAATAACCAAAGCTACGCTTATCCAGGCTGCTGCTACATTAATAAATAGTGTCATTTTTTTCTCTCTTTCTTTTTTAATTCCAATTTTAGTAAATTATTGTGTCAGCCTTATGTCATTTTTTAATATTAGCATCTATTTGTGAACTTTTTATGAAGAACTTGTGTATGTTTATAAAATATAACTAATTCTTTGTTGAAAATGATTATATTTTAAAATTATGTAAAAAAATAAGTCTGTCCACAGAACTCATGTTCTACAGCAAACTTTTTCCATTCCCACAAAGGTATCTGCATTAACTGCAAAGATAAACAGCCCTATAGCTTCACCCATTCAATTTCATTATCAAATCGATTCGAACCATTGGAACACCACAATACATAATTTTCCGGGCATCTATATTTTTTTAAGCTGACATTCTTTTTTTGTGCTTGTTCAAAGATAGAGACTTCAATCTTTTCTGGAAATTGACCGTTTATATTGACGGCAAAGGCATTCATCGGCAGCCCGAAACCTTTCCCCGTATATTTCATATAGCTTTCTTTAATTGACCATAAATCACAAAGTCCCTGTTGTTGATCTTCAACCGGCAGTGACAGGATCCAGGCCACTTCCACTGCGTGGAAAAAACGCTTTGCTAATTGAAAATTCACGCGATCCCGCTGCTCAATATCCACTCCAACGGGTTCATTGCTTATCGCACAAACCACAAATCTTCCTGAATGGGACAGATTAAAATGAATATTAGGATGATCCGAACATCTTGGTTTTACGCCTTCCCCTTTTATTAACTTTAATTGCTCTTTGATTCCAAAGGACTTCAATACTGCTTTCTGCAAAATCACTTCTGCACCTATCGAAAGTGCCTTCGAATTAATTGATTTTAATCGATCTGCCTTTTCCTGGCGTTCTGGAGAAAGAGATCTCAAGTATTTTTTTAATTGATCCAACTGATACAAAGGACTTACATCGGCAATATAAATCCGGGTTTTTATTTCTTCCATTCGTATTGATCCCCCTGACCAAGTCAGTTATTTAGCACTTATTATTACCTCAAAGGAAACCGCAAGTATAATTTTTACTTGTTTTTCAAGTAATTTCATCTATGATTATACTATAAAAATATAAACAATCAAGAAGATCAGTATAATCCCGCAGCTGTTCATTACAACAAGTATTAAGAAAATTGCTGGTTAAAAAAGGGGGGGCGTTGCCCCCTATATCAACTCACTTAATCCATCATAAATAGTAATTTGATTTCTCCCCTTCCCCTTGGAAAGATATAAAGCCTCATCGGCATATTGAGTTAGATTCTGATTCTCCATTTCCTTTTTCCATTCGGCAATGCCAATACTGATGGTAATTTTTCCACTTTCTAAAAAAACATCTTCCAAGACGACCGGACTTTTTCTTAACTTTGACATTATTCTCTTGGCAATACTTCCGGCCTGTTCTTTACTGATATCTGATAGAATTAAAACGAACTCATCTCCTCCAAATCGGGAACAAATATCCGTTTTTCGAGCATTCTTTTTTATCGTACACGCGACATATTTTAGCACCTGGTCCCCTATGTCATGACCATATTCATCGTTTATTTCCTTAAAAAAGTCAATATCAATCATCATTAAAAATAAATGACATTCCGAATTTCTTGCCTTCTCGATAAAATCTGCCAGTTGCTTGTCATGATATCGTTTGCTGTGAAGTTCCGTTAAATAATCAATATTTTCAGCCTCAAATCTATCCCAGATCAGCTTAAATATAATAAACGAGGTTAGCATAATCAACACCGAAATCCCAACAACAAGAGCCTGTTTTATATTTTTCATTAGCACCGTGATGGCATCTCTGGAAAAATCCACGCCTACCACACTCAACACTTCCCCTGTTTCAGGATCTCTGATCGGGGCATACCCTGATATATAACTGCCCCACTTTTCCCCTTCAAAAAAATCAGTATGTCCAGCCATGCCGGTTCGAAAAACATCTCCCTCCATCGTTACCAACTGATCTGTTGACCCAATGGGGGAAAAGAACTCGCTCTCTGGATCTTCTCCATCCAGAATATAGGCTGACTGTGTATCTGATAATTTTTTAGCTGTAAAAATATAGCTGGCACCAGTTTCTTCGCGAATATTCTGAAAAAGTTCATTCATTTTTTGATAATAAGCCTGATCATAATTGTCCGACTGATAATCGCTTGTTTCCGATAACGCCTTGTAAGGCTCCATATCTTCTTCAATGAAATGGGCTGCTGTTACAGCCACTTTCTCAGCACTTTCGCCAAGTCCCTGAATCACAACATTTTTAATCTCCGAATAAGTCAAATAACCAATTGTTGAAAGCAACAAAGCAATGATCAAGAAGATACCTATGCAAATACCTTTTTGATACCTCATGAACTTCATCATCTAACTTTTTTCCTTTCTAAAACGTGTCTTTTTTCTTAGATTTTTCGCATTCTTATTTTTTCCAGTCTTGTTTTTGTTTATACCCACAAAAAAAATGACAAAACAATTAATCATTGTTTCGTCATTTTTGGGATGCAAATAAAATCCTTGCTGCAATTATCCGTTACAACTGCTTAATTAAATCCTGAATTTTCTTGCGATTATTTTCGAAGATGTCTTCTCTCAATGGCGCACACCCGCCGATTGTCTTTTTTCTTTCTAATAACTTTTGAGCAAAAGCGATGCAATTATTTTCGCCACAGTTTCCACAATTACTGTGAGGCAAATATTCATAAATATCAAATACGCTGATTTCCTGATCTGCCATAAGATTTCCTTCTTTCTTAGGATAATAAGGGCTTCCATCAAATTTAATTATAAAATAAAACCCGCTTTTTAATTTTACTTAAAAAACAGGTTGCTTTCTTTTTGGCAGGGGTAGCAGGATTTGAACCTGCGGATGATGGAGTCAGAGTCCATTGCCTTACCGCTTGGCTATACCCCTATATTAATTTTTCTAACCCGAAGGTACGCTAAACATTTTACCCGAATTTTTTTCTCTTGTCAAGGAAAATGAATCTTCGACCAGACTAATTTTCCTTTTCCTACTTTATCCCAAATATTTTCTTTGTATTTGCCGCGGTAATTTCCGAAATTTCTGCCAGGCTTATCCCCCGCAGTCTGGCAATTTCTTCCGCCACCAAGCGAACATAGGCCGGCTCGTTTCGCTTTCCACGATGAGGCGTTGGTGTTAAATAAGGGCTGTCGGTTTCAATCAACAAACGGTCCAACGGCATCATCGCCACTACTTCCGGTAGTTTGCGCGCATTTTTAAAGGTGAGTGAGCCTGAAATAGACAGATAGAAACCCATGTCTAAAAATACTTTTGCCATTTCTGCCGATCCGCTGTAACTGTGCATAACTCCACCGTATTCCGGTGCAAAATGGTCCTTTAAAATACGCACCATATCTTCCATCGATTCCCGATTATGGATAACAATCGGAAGTTTTACTTCTTTGGCAATGGACAGCTGGTCAATAAAAACCGACTGCTGCACCTCCCTGGGCGACAAATCGTAATGATAATCCAGACCGATTTCACCAATGGCAACAACCTTGTCTTTTTTTGCCCATTCTCTCAATAGCTGTCCTGTTTTTTTGGTGTCGAAGTCCTTGGCATCGTGAGGATGAATGCCGACTGTTGCATAAACCATTGGATATTTTTCGCTCATTGCGATGGCCCGAAGACTGGATGCTTCATCCGCTCCCGGATTGATAATGATTTCAACACCACCAACTCGTGCGTTTTCCAGAACGGCTTCCCGATCCTCATTGAACTTTTCATCATCTATGTGAGCATGGCTGTCAATTAACATTGTTTTATCTCCTTTATTTTTTCAATCAGAACTTCCTTGGCGTTTTCCACCTCATCATCCATCACGTTTTCCAATAAGTGCTTTAATAATCGCCCGATCTCCGGTCCATCGGCAATGCCCATTGCAATGAGATCATTGCCGTTGATGGCTAAATCTTTTAGTGAAAAGCATTCATTCTCTGCGATGACTTCTGACAGAATGTTTTCAAGTTCTGCTAATCCATCTAATCGGAAACGGTATTCCAGGGATTGCGCCAAAACATCAGCCCGTTTTATTTCCAGCAAATCCCGAAACAATGATTCTGATAAGCGATTAAGCCAGCGTTTGACGCTTTTTTTGGAAGGCTCTACGACGGTGTCATGATATTTAATCAGTTTACAGATTTTGGCTATCGACTCTTTATCAAGTTTCAGAGCATTTAAGCGATGCTTGGCAAGGCTTTCCGACTGCCTGCTGTGGCCATTAAAATGACCAATCCCCAGGGCATCCCGGCTGTACGTTGCCGGTTTTCCCAGGTCATGGAAAAGCATCGTCCAACGCAAATGCGGCGTCGGCGGCAGGTTTTCAAGCGCGACAGCGGTATGCGTCAATATATCGTAACAATGATGGGGATTTTTCTGATCAAAGTCTTTAGCCGGCAGCAGTTCAGGAATGACCGCGCCCAGAACGGTTGTCTCTTCCAACAATACCCTTTTAACATTTTTCCCACATAAAAGCTTAACCATTTCCGCAGCGATGCGTTCGGCGGAAATTTCTTTTAACTGCTCACACGCTTCATTGACGGCCTTTTGTGTTTCTTCCTCCAACGCAAAGCCGAGAACCGAAGCAAATCGCAATGCCCGCAGAATTCTCAAAGCATCTTCATTCATTCGCTCGCGAGGATCGCCAACACAACGTATCCGTTTTTCTTGAATGTCTTCAATACCGCCAAACAGATCAACAAAGCCTTTTTGAGGATGATACGCCAGAGCATTCATGGTAAAATCTCTTCGCGCCAGGTCTTCATCCAGATTTTTAGTGAACATTACTTCATCGGGATGACGCTTGTCAGAATAATTGCCTTCCCTGCGATGGGTCGTTATCTCAATGGAATGACCGTCGATGATAACCGTAACCGTGCCATGGCGGATCCCCGTTTCAATGACTCGGTAATTGGAAAAGCAGGCTTTGATCTCTGCCGGCGTAGCATCCGAGGTCATGTCAAAATCAAGGGGTGTTTTTTCTAACAGACAATCCCGCACGCTGCCACCCACCAGATAGCCGCAGAACCCGGAGTTATCGAGCATTTCAAATGCTTTTTTGACCGAATTCGGCAGTTCAAGCTTCATTGTTTCCCAAACCAATATCATCGGCAATAGTGCGCATCCCCAGGATTGTTTCCTTGGTAAGATCTTCCAGGGAATATCCCGACATGGCTGCTCCCTTGGTAATAACATCCCGGCTAACGCCGGCGGCAAAATTTTGAGCTTTAAATTTCTTCTTCACCGACTTCACTTCTAAATCGTTGACACTTTTAGACGGACGCATATAGGCACAGGCGGTAATCAATCCGACTAACTCATCCGTTGCAAACAGAATCTTCTCCATTTGGTGAGTTGGTTCAACATCTGTGCAGATTCCAAACCCATGGCTTGCTACGCTGTGAATAAATGCATCATCATAACCATTGTTTGTTAATATCTCAACCACTTTTACGCAGTGCTCTTCCGGGTATTTTTCATAATCCAAATCGTGTAAAAGGCCTACAATCCCCCAATATTCGGGATCTTCCCCCTCTAATTCGGAAAAATGCGCCATCACGCCGGACACGGCTAAGCCATGATTGAGCAGTGATTCGCTCTCATTGTATTCTTTTAATAATTGCAATGCTGCTTCACGATTTAATTGATTCTTCATCTTGATCGGCTCCTTTTGTTTTCTATCAATATTTCAGATTATATCATATTCTTTTTTGTACATCTTTTTCAAGTGATTTGTGAAAGATTCATTCTTTACCGGGTATTCTGAATCATCCACCTGCCTGACCGGCATAATTTCCATTAGCGAGTTCGTGATGAATATCTCATCTGCTTCCATTAGAACTTCTTTACGATAATAGCCTTCTTCAAACGGTATTTCATGGTGCTTTAATAATTCGATGACTTTATTTCTAACAATCCCCGCTAAAAGACCGTTATTCGTTGCCGGGGTATAGACCTTTTCATTTTTTATAAAAAAGATGTTGCTCATGCTTCCTTCTGCCAGATAGCCTTTAGAATTGAAGAAAATCGCTTCATTAAAGCCTTTGCTTTTGCTATCATTTAAAATAAGCAGATTCTCTAAATAATTATTGGATTTCACCGTGACCAACAGGGATTGCTCATTTCTAGCATAGTCGCTGATGCAGATACTTACCCCCTGCTGAAAGGTTTCATCTTCATAATGATTTTCTCTGGCCGTGATCAGGATCAAATCTTTTTTAGTCCCTTTGCTCAAAGTAACCCGTAACCCGCCTTTGTCCAGCTGATTTTTCTTGATCATTTTTTCACAATCAGCCAACAGCGGAGAATAGTTTTCATCAAAATTAAGCCCCACCAATAAAGCGCTGCTTTTTAGCCGCGCCATGTGTTCCTCAAAAAAGATCGGTTTTCCTTTGCCGATATTGATGGTTTCGAAGATGCCATAACCATACAGAAAGCCCTGCTCCGCGGGAACCATGCATTCTTTTAATATTTCACCATTATAACATACGTACTGAATGATGCTCACTCCTATCTGAATTTTAGAACTTGTTTAATATCTTTTCAATGCTTCCATTAACGCTTTTCCCTTATCAAAAGTTTCCTCATATTCCGATTGGTTTTGTGAATCCCAAACAATCCCTCCGCCAACCTGGAAATAAGCTTTTTCATTCTTGCAGAGAATTGTCCGTATCACAATGTTTAAATCCAAATCGCCATTGAATCCAATATATCCGATGGACCCGGTGTAGATATTTCTTTGGGTCGGCTCCAATTCGTCAATAATTTCCATGGCCCTGATCTTAGGCGCTCCGGTAATTGATCCCCCGGGAAATGAAGCTTTGATGGCATCAATGGCATCCACGTCATCCTTTAATTCTCCCGTAACGGTTGAAACCAAATGGAATACCGTCTCATAAGTTTCCAATTTATACAATTCCGGTACTTTCACGGTGCCGGTCCGGGATATTCTGCCTAAATCATTTCTTTCCAAATCGACAATCATCAGCAATTCCGCTTTATCCTTTTCACTGTTGACTAGCGTATTCCGATTGTCTTGATCTTCCGCCGGTGTTGCTCCCCGGGGCATTGTCCCTTTAATCGGTCGGGTCTGAATATTTCTTCCTTGCACCTGTATAAACCGCTCCGGCGAACTGCAAACAATTTGGCCTTCTCCAAAATCTAAATAGCTGGCAAAAGGCGCCGGGTTAATCCTTCTTAATTCACCGTATAATTCCAATGGCGTAATTTGCAGATCACATTCAAACCGCTGTGTCAGGTTGGTCTGATAAATATCCCCGGCCCGAATATATTCATGTACCGCGTCCAGAGCTTTCATATATTCTTCTTTTGTGAAATTACCGGTAAACTGTTTTTCTTCATTGATATTAAAATCCGAGCGAATCGAGACCTTCGCATTTTTCTCGATTCTTTGTTTGATCTTATCGATAATCGTCTCCGACTTTTCTTCAATGCCAAGGGCGGCAATGTATGTTTTATTCTGCTTGTGATCGATGATAATGATTCCGTCATAAAATCCCATATGACAATCCGGTATCTGAACATCATCCTCTGCACTTCGGGGAAGCTTTTCTAACTGATGGCAGAGGTCATAGGAAAAATAGCCCACCGCTCCGCCTAAAAATGGAAATTTTGACGGATAGTCCATTTTATAGTGCTTAAGCAGTTTTTGTAATTCATCAAAGGGATCACCCTGGTAATTTTTTTCTTCGTCCTTTGTTTTGACTGTGATTGAATCCGCTTTACTGCTGAAAACCAAAAACGGATCAAACCCGATAAAAGAGTATCGGCCAAAACTGTCTGGATCTCTGCCGCTGTCCAGAAAAAAGCTGTATGGTCGGTCTTTAAATTGAAGATACATTTCAAAACTATTTAAGTTTGTCTTAATTTCTTGTATTAACATCGCGCATCCTTTTCCTTTGTTGATTGAAAAAAATTGTCCAATAATTCCATTCCCATTTCAGTTAAAATCGCTTCCGGATGAAATTGCACCCCTTCGATTTTATATTCCCGGTGTCTCAACCCCATGATCTCGCCTTCATTTGTTTGGGCTGTAACTTCAAAGAAATCCGGGATCTCCTTGTTTTCAACCACCAACGAATGATACCGGGTGACCTTCAAGGGATTATTGAGACCTTGAAACACACCTCGATTGTTATGCGTAATCGCATGGACTTTTCCATGAACCGGTTCTTGGGCTTTAACAATCTTGCACCCAAAGGCTTGCCCGATGATTTGATGACCCAGGCATATTCCCAAAATCGGGATCTTGCCTTTAAAATAATCGACGACCTCTAAACAAATGCCTGATTCATTGGGCGTACACGGTCCTGGTGACAAAACAATCATGGCCGGCTTCATTAGAACGATCTCGTCGATGGTAATTTTATCATTTCTTTTCACGATAACTTTCTCATTTAAACCTTCCAGATATTGGACTAAATTGTAGGTGAAGGAATCATAGTTGTCTATCATTAAAATCAATTTTCATACCCCTTATATTTTATTATATTGAGGTGTATTGTATCATAATAGGCTGTCGACTAACAAGAAATTCCAGCTGGAATTTCAAGGTCTATTTTTTGATTTTTAGCTAAGTTTTTCTCAAATATCTTACTATAATTTACCCTACTGATCGCACCGATGAAATTAGCTTCTTAAAAACTATTACTGCCCACAAATTCACTTGAAATTTGACAAAATGACATTTTCCATGTTATTATTTTAGTAATTTAATAAAGCTTTTTTGGTGCCTTGGAAAAGGAGAATAGGGAAACAGGTTAAAATCCTGTAGGGACCCACCACTGTAATATTGGAGCAATTGTCAAAACCACCTCAAGGGAAGGGACAAATTGTGATGAATTTAACTCAGGAGACCTGCCAAAAATGATTTCATTTGAACGACGGTAAAGTTCACATCTATTTTAGATGTGGACTTTTTTGTTTGCGCAAAGACATTTGCAAAATATTGGCAGCCCACTTTTTGTCAATGTCTGCGAACCTTTCAATTTAATGGCTTCTTCCTTTCCACTTTTCTTCGCTGAATAGAATGCTTTATAATAAACTTAAGGAGTATTACATGAAGATCACCACGAAACAACTCGTCTTTACAGCACTTTTAATCGCCCTATCTTTTATTGGCGCCCAATTAAAAATTTTTGGTACGATTGCCTTTGATTCGCTGCCTGCTTATTTGGGCACATTTCTGATGGGTCCAATTTTCGGAGCGATTATTGGCATCATCGGTCATCTTTTAACCGCTGCCACTTCTGGATTTCCGATGACTTTACCCGTTCACTGCGTCATCGCTTTAGGCATGGGCCTAACCATGGTTGGAACCTGGTATACTTATCTTTTTGTTAAAAAAATCGCAAATGAAACTTTAGGACTGCTCATCAGCGTCATTGCCGCCACGATATTTAATGGTCCTATTCTGCTGCTGCTGTGCTCGCCCCTTTTGGTTCCGATCCTAACTTGGGCCGGCGTTATTGCGCTGATGCTGCCGTTAGCATTGGTTGGGGGTCTTAACGCCTTAATCGCTGCCGTTATTTATAAAGCTTTGCCTGATTCTATTAAAAATCAATTTTAAGGTGAGCCTTCATGAAAGCTTATCAATATCGTGACTTATCTGTAATTGAACTTCCCGATTCGCTGATTGTCACGGCATGTGACAGCAGCGGCAGCATTGGAGAAAAGAGTGGTGATGTATTAAGTATCCCCACAAAATATGTTTCTATCTTTGCCACCCGGGTCTGCCTCTTTGAAATATTATCCTGCGGTGCAAAAGTAGTCGCACTTTCCAATACCGTTTCTTGTGAAATGCATCCCACCGGAGAGCTCATCATCCAAGGTATCCAGGAAGAACTCCACCGGGCTGGAATTGAGGATATCCCGATCAATGGCTCCACCGAAGAAAATTTCAAAACAAGTATGACCGCCTTGGGCATTTTTGTCATCGGCACCGCTGATGCGCTGCGGATCATTCCTTCTTCTGCAGACGATATGATCATCTGTATCGGCAAGCCTAAATACGGCGCTGCTGTGATTGTTGAGAGTGATGCTGAAATAGCAAACTATAGCGATCTCCGAATTCTGCTTCAATCCGACGGTGTTAAAGAAATTATTCCCTGCGGTTCAAAGGGTATTCTCTGGGAAGCCAATAATCTTGCTTCGATTTATGATCTCAAACTTAATCCTGCCCACACCAACTTGAATATTGATGATTCTACCGGACCGGCAACAACCGTTATTGCGAGCATTCATCCATCCGTTTATCCCGAGCTTTTATCGCTTTTCGGTAATAAGATGAGTATAATCGGTCATCTGAATTAACCCTGTTGACTATAAATAATAAAATGATAAACCGCTAGAACATACGGCCTGAATTTTTTCGTGTTTCGCTAAATACATCTAGTGAGTATGAACGCATTACCTTTATATTAAAAAAAGACCACCTTGTATTCTAAGTGGTCTCTTTTTAAAGGGGAGGGGTAATTATATATTTTAGTTATTCTAGATGTCACAAAAATCTAGAAGCAACGTAAAACCTAAGGTTTAAGGATCATATATATGATACTTGCGACATTCATTTTTGGGCGTTCATTGCTTTTTTCCTGATCTGCACTTAACCGCTTTTCTGCTTTTGCTTTGTTGGGATTTTCCTGATTTTTTTTAGTGTCACATTCGGGAAGCTTAATAAAGCGATTCACTAAATAAGCAACGATGATCCCAAAAGCAGTCTCTAAAAGCCTCATTGCAGCCAACATGTAGTTTCCCAAATCCTGGGAATAGGTAGTCATAACGCTAATAAACATCACACAGGCAATCGTAATGGCGCCATGTTTTTTTAAATTACTGCACAGGTAAATCAGGCCCATTACACCCAAAGGAATAACAGCAACATAGCCATATCTGAAGGGGATTAAATTAGCAAGAAAAATGCCGAATATTCCGGTTGCTCCGCCAATAATCGTTCCTAAAATTCGATTCCAACCACTCTCTACCGTTTCTTCAATATTCGATTCCATCGTAATTACAGCGGCGACTGCAGCGAACAGGGGATTGAAATTCGGACCCATCAAAGCAAATACGACCACACAGATAAACACTGCCAATGCTGTTTTTAAGTTTCTCATTCCAATTGATGGCAGATTACATGATTTCATTATTTTTTGGTTCCAATTTTTTATTTAGCTGCTCCCTTGCCGCTCATGATTCCATTTGAAACGGGAACCATAAGATTTATTAACTTGAGTATACGCTCAAAAATAATTAAGTCAATAGCGTAATCTTTTACAGGTTGATGAAACTGTTTTCAAACCGTTATTCTTAAATAAACTCACTCTTTTTTTAAGTTTTTCGCCTCTCGAATCTCCCCCATGATGATTCGTTTTTCTCGAACCGCTGTTAACCGCTGGATTAATTCCGCACTTTCTTCAGCTTCTATCATTCTCTTCATTTCTTCCAAACTTGATTCAAATTTTTCAATGTTATTAAGCAGATTTTTTCGGTTGCACATAAAGAGTTCGGTCCACATGGCTGCATTAATCATGGCAATTCGGGTCAGATCTCCAAAACTTCCCCCTTCAAAATCCGTAATGGAAAGGTCATCTTCACAATCCACCAAGGCTGCTGCAATGACATGGCAGAGCTGCGACGTGAAGGCTATCTTTTCATCATGAATTTCACAGGTTGTTTCCGTAATATGATTAAATCCCAAATCGGTGACAATCTCTTTTATCAGTTCGATATTTTCCGGTTGATTTGTTGGCAACGGGGTCAAAATATAATTGCGGTTTTTGAAGATGCTGTCATCAGCATTGCCAAATCCTTCTTTTTCACTCCCGGCCATCGGGTGACCGGGAATATAATCAATGTCATTTCTCAAGCGATTTCCAAGATTATTAATAATCACTTCTTTTACTCCGGTGATATCAGTGATGACTGCTCCTGTTTTGAAGTGTTCCATATATGTGGTCAAAAACACCAGTGCATCCTTCGGACTCAGACAAATAAAAAGCAAATCACATTGCGGCAGCATTTTTTTTAGTCCCTCAGAATCAAACGCCCCTTCATCAATGACTTTCCGATCTATCGCCATTTTTATAACCGTTGGATCGATATCATAACCCCATATTTTCCGAGGGCCTTGTTTCCTGAGTCCCATGGCCAGCGCACCGCCCATGAGACCCAGGCCAATAAAGCCGACGATGGAATCTTCTCGTTTTTTCATTACATCACCTTGTTTTCAATTTCTGCATATTTTTTCAAAGTTTTCATGATGCTATCGAATTGTGTCGGTGTTATGGACTGCGCGCCATCGCAAAGAGCCTCTTCCGGGTTATTATGAACTTCGATCATTACCCCATCGGCGCCGACCGCAATGGCAGCCTTGGATAACGCTTCTACGGTCCAGGAAAGACCGGTCCCGTGACTTGGATCGATAATGATCGGCAAATGACTTTTTTTCTTTAAAACGGGAACGCAGCTTAAATCCAGGGTATTTCTGGTGGCTGTTTCAAATGTACGGATCCCGCGTTCACACAAAATAACCTTATCATTGCCTTCTTTCATGATATATTCCGCTGACATCAGAAATTCCTGCATGGTTGCACATAAGCCTCTTTTTAATAAAATAGGCTTGTCTATTTTTCCCAATTCTCTTAAAAGAATAAAGTTCTGCATATTTCTTGCGCCAACCTGAATGATGTCGACATCTTCAAAAGCCGGCAACTGTTCCAAAGACATTAGTTCGCTCACAATGGGAAGACCCGTCGCTTTTCGAGCAATTTTTAAAAGCTCCAGCCCTTCATAGCCCATCCCTTGAAAGGCATATGGGGATGAGCGCGGTTTGAAGGCCCCACCACGAAGGAAGGTCGCCCCTGACTGTTTGACGCTCTTTGCTATGGACACGATCTGTTCTTCACTTTCCACTGAACATGGACCCGCTATAATACTAATGGTCCCTTCTCCAACTTTTCGGCCGTTCACTTCGATAATGGTATCATCTGGATGGAAGAGACGATTTGCCTTCTTATAAGGTTCCTGTACTCGTAATACATTTTCGACAATTTGATTCGAACGAATTTTTGCGACATCCACCAATGTTGTATCCCCTACGATTCCCAAGATAGTGTGATCAATCCCTTTTGAATAATGAATTTTCACTCCTTGTGTTTCAATCATTTTTATTAACCTTTGAATATCTTCTTCTTTAGTATTTGGTTTAACAACGACTATCATTTTTTCCTCCATTATTTTTTTAATCTATGGCCAAATTCTAATCAATCTATTTTTATTTCCTGTGCACCGGGGAATAAAAAAAGGAGACTTCCTTTGGAAGTCTCCTAAAAATCAACTTTTATAAAACACAAAATGTATTTCTTAAAAATATCTTATGGGTTTGGACTCTCGAAGGAACTTAATTTATTACATGTAAAATAACCAAAGCTAAAAAACCAATAGCTTTGGCTGTTGATATAATAATATTCATTTAAGTTTCTTCTTAAATCTTCCATGATATTCCTTTCAAGATTAAACTAGGGTTTCCCCCGAATCTTGCTATCGCAATTCTGTATTTTGATTCATTATAGACTTGTTTTATATGAATGTCAAATGAATATTTTTCATGTTTATTAATTTTATTGAATATCGATTTTCCTTTTCGGTTGAAATACCCTTTTGTTTATGTCGCTTTGAACCGACGGAAAGGGTTGACAGCGCGTTGTTTTTTGTGTTATATTGCACTTAATTCCTACTGGAATGATATGCAATATTTTTTTGTAATTTTCTGCTTACCTAAATCGCAAAATTCCAGTTAGTTTTACACCGCAAAAGCACTTGAAAAAATAATTATCCAAGGAGATACAGCAATGAAAGAAACCAGAAAATTCGAGACCCTTCAACTCCATGGCGGTCAAACCCCTGATCCCACGACTCATTCCGTCGCCGTTCCCATCTATCAAACAACTTCCTATGTTTTTGACAGCAGTGAACACGCCGAACGCCTATTTGGCTTGCAGGAACCCGGAAATATTTATACTCGGATTATGAATCCGACCAACACTGTTCTTGAAGAACGCATGGCCCTTTTAGAAGGTGGGGTCGGCGCTTTAGCATTTGCCTCGGGTTCTGCTGCCATTACCGCAACGATTCTCAATATCGCCGGTACCGGCGATGAGTTCGTGGCGGCATCAACGCTTTACGGCGGCACCTACAACCTTTTAAATTCAACACTTCCTCGTCTTGGCATTAAAACCACCTTTGTTAACCCCGATGATCCCGAAAATTTCAGATCAGCCATTAATGACAAAACCAAGGCAATTTATATTGAATCACTAGGAAATCCCGCCATCAATATTGTGGATGTAAAAGCGGTTGCAAAAATTGCTCACGATAACGGTATTCCCCTGATTGTGGATAATACCTTTGCAACCCCCTATTTATTCAGGCCGCTGGATTTTGGGGCCGATATTGTGGTTTATTCCGCGACTAAATTTATTGGCGGACACGGCACGACAATCGGTGGAATTATCGTTGACGGCGGCACATTTGACTGGGCCGCCAGTGGTAAATTTCCGGTATTTACCACCCCTGATGAAAGCTATCACGGCATGATTTATGCTAAGGATGCTGGCGCCGCTGGATTTATTACAAAGGCTCGAGTTCAGCTGCTTCGGGATACCGGTGCCTGTCTCAGTCCCTTTAATGCCTTCCTTCTTTTACAAGGATTGGAAACCCTATCCCTGCGTTTAGACCGACATTTGGAAAACACTCAAAAAGTTGTTGCCTTTTTATTCGAGCATCCGCAAGTTACCTGGGTTAACTATCCATTTTTACCGGACAATCCCTATAAAGCCTTATCCGATGAATACTTTAAAAAAGGTCCGGGTTCTATTTTTACTTTCGGTATTAAGGGCGGCATTAAAGCCGCGCGTAAATTTATTGACAGTCTGGAACTTTTTACTCATTTAGCCAATGTTGCGGATGCTAAATCACTGGTTATTCACCCCGCCACCACGACCCATCAGCAGCTTTCCGGTGACGAACTAATTGCTGCCGGCATTACCGAAGATATGATTCGTTTATCAATCGGACTTGAACACATCGATGATATCATCGCCGATTTAGATCAGGCTTTGACAAAAGCCAATTAACTTTTTTAAACTTACGCTTCAAGGAGGAAATTATGCCCATAAGAATTCCCAATAACTTACCTGCCAATCAAATTCTGACAAATGAAAATATTTTTGTCATGGATGTAAACCGGGCCAGTCAGCAAGATATACGTCCTTTAAAAATCGCCATATTAAACCTTATGCCCACCAAAATATCAACCGAAACCCAGCTGCTCAGGTTATTGGGAAATACCCCCCTTCAAATTGAGGTCACGCTCCTGCAAACAAAAACCCATGAGAGTACCCACACCTCTTCCAAACATTTGGGCTCCTTCTATTCTTATTTTGAGGATGTAAAAGATCAACACTTTGATGGGCTCATCATCACCGGCGCGCCCATTGAAACGTTGGCGTTTGAAGATGTCGACTACTGGGACGAGCTGACGGAAATAATGGACTGGAGTAAAACAAATGTCTTTTCCACCCTGCACATCTGTTGGGGGGCCCAGGCTGGACTTTATCACCATTACGGTATTCCCAAACACTTACTGCCGCATAAAGTCTTTGGCGTATTTGAGCATCACCTGGAAAAAGAATTCGTGAAACTATTCCGTGGTTTTGATGACACTTTTTTTGCCCCGCATTCCCGTCACACCGGTATCGATCGCGAGCCAATTGACGCTCATCCCGATTTAGAAGTCATGGCGTCTTCTGATGAAGCAGGGGTTTATATTGTAATCGCCCATAAAGGACGCCAGATTTTTGTAACCGGCCATAGTGAATATGATCCTGAAACGCTAAAAGGTGAATACGATCGCGATATTTCCCAAGGAAAACCGATTAATATTCCCAATAATTATTACCCCAGTGATGACCCTACCCAACCTCCGGTTGTGCGGTGGCGGGGACATGCCAACCTGCTGTTCAGCAACTGGTTAAACTACTACGTTTATCAGGAAACGCCTTATGACAACATGTCAATCGCTGAACTTTAAATCATCCCAAAAACACCACCTGAAAAAGAGAACCAGCAAACTTTATGATATAAAGTTTGCTGGTTCTCTTCAAATTGTATCTGTAAGTCTATTATGGCCTAAATAAGGGGTAAAAGCCATCGTTAGATCAGATAGTTTTCCTTAACGTTTCCTTTTCCGTAAACGCCCCATTTAGCTAAGGCAATGCCTAATTCTTCATGTTCTCTGCCGGCTTCTTCTAAATCCTGTCCGTTCATATAGGCATCGATAGCTTGTCTAAATGCCACCGCACCTTTTCTTGGTCCTTGCGGATGACCGTGGATAGCGGCTCCGACACCCAGTAAACAGTCATTTCCGGTTTTATCAAGAATGATCGGGATTAAACCTTCAATAACGCCGCCGCCCATAAATGGTACTGACGTGTTCATATCGTATAATTTACCTGAGCAGGCAATGACTCTTGAAATATATTTGTTTTCAACATTGTCGAATTTTCCCCATGGTGCTTCAATTAAGATGATGTCCGCACCACACATTCTGGTTAATTTTGTCAATACAACTGAGCTTACGCCCTGATATTTGGCTACTGATTGAGCTCCGCCAAAGCAGCAATGTGCTAAAATCGGAACATTGATTCTGGGATCTTCGGCCAAATCTCTCAGTGCCGATAACCCAATTCCGAAAACATCAACCATAATTCCATTGGCACCGGCGGCGATTGCTCTTAAGGCATTATCTTTTAGTCTTGAAACCTCATCGGTGATGTTAACCGTATAAAGTGTTTTTTCGCCTTTAATCGCATCTGCCTTTGCAGCTGCTGCCATATTCATTTTTACGCGGTCTTCAAGTTTGTTGAAGACTCGGTCGCCACCGATTAATTCATCATCTTTGATGATATCAACCCCGCCGACTGCCGCTTCAAAGAATAATTTTGCTCCGACTTCCGGGGTGTATCCGGTACATGGCTTAATCATGTTATTTAACAATGGTCGGTCATAAACACCTAAAAGATCTCGGACTCCCTTAATGCCGAATTTTGGTCCTTTGAATTTTTTTACAAAATTCTTAGGGAAATCAACATCTAAAAGTTTTAGATAAGGCATCGCGGTGATATTTCCGGTTACTGTCGCAAAGAATAATGGTAAATTATCATCAACGTTATCGACCGGGAAACCGATTCTCATGATATAGAATCGCATTCCACCATCAGGCACCGTTTGGTCAAGATCCATTTTTAATTCAAAATCAGGTACTTCGTATACGCCGATTGTTTTGCCGGCATATCTTTCTCTAATTTCATCGGTTTCGCCGGGAACATCTACCCATGAGCCGGTTGTTTGTTCAATGGCAATACTGGCTGCTTTTAAAATTGGGTCTTCATCCTTTTCAGCTCCAACTAAATAAGTTGCAACGATTAAGTTTTCAACATCTGCACCTTCATAAAGCTTGTTCAATACATTACTATACAGTCTGTTCATTTTTTCCTCCATCACTTTTTGAGTGTTTAAATTTGGTTTGTATTATTCTATTTCTGCTGGTAATACTGACTGGTTATTGCGTAAATAGGATCCTTAACTACATTCTAATCAGCATTGGAATTATTATCAATATGGAAAATATTTTCATTCAATCTTTTTTAGATTGCCGCATGAAACCAAAAAACCTTTAAGGAAACTGAATTTTCGTCTCTCTTTAGCGCATGTTGCACCCCGGCTGGAACAATAAAGGATGTTTCCGGTTCAAGCTTAAATTCCTGATCTCCGACTTTTGCCCATCCGGTTCCTTCCAAAACCAGAAAACCTTCCTGATCTGCATGCGCCTGTGAATTGGGGTATGCTGTTTTTATATGACAGCTTATCCCTGTTTTGCATCCAGCTACACAACCATTTTTCTCATCGACTAAATAGCGACTCGTATAATCCGGTCTTTGCGTTTCTTCAACATCTCTCAAACGTACATAGTACTTCATATCAGGACTCCTTTCTTAATCAAGAAACCTTTTTGATACTTCTGCAGCAAACTAAATCCACACCTGTCCCGGCAATGTTCGGCATAACAATATCCCCGACCTTAACCGGTGAATCCAGCGCTAATTGAGTGATGGCTTTCATCACTTCAAATATTTTTTCTTTATTAACCGCTTCTTTTGTCTTTACCGGCACGAACGGCAAAGCTCCGTTATTCAGTTTGACTGTTGTTGTTATTATTCGTTTTGGTTCAGTAAACTCTGTTTTTGCATATTTAAGTCCATTATCACAAGTATAGCCAGTAATCTCATTAATTGTTTTACCGGTGTGTTTTATGGTTATACCGCAGCCTTTAGGGCAACCAATGCAAATCAACTTTTTTTCTTCCATGGCTTTTTCACCTCCATCCTTATTCTGCTTGTTCCCTGGCAATTGAAATATCAATTGAAGACGTGTCTTTGGTAACAAACTGTCTTGGCAGATTGAAAGTTATCATTGTCCCCGGTTCCACGATTGATTTTTTAACGTTCATTAATACTTTTTCAGAATTGTCTTTTACGACCAGTTTTATATCTTCATCCGGATTTTTTACCCGCAGGAAAAACTTAACGACTTTATCCTGATTATTTAAGGCATCAAAATGCTGTGGCAAAACATAACCAATATTCTTATCATGGGTAACTTCCACGATCTTTTCTTCGTCATTCATTTTACCGGTGATCAAAGCCGCGGCGGCTTTACCGGCAATTTCAGCCTCCTGGGTAACATTGTCAACCAGATCATGCACATGAAGGACATTCCCACAGGCAAATACCCAGGGAATATTTGTGATCCGTTTTTCGTTAACAATCGGCCCTTTGGTGACCCGATCCATTTCACAGCCTAATTTGTTGGTCAATTCATTTTCCGGTATTAATCCGACGGAAAGCAAGAGGGTATCGCAGCTTATATACTGCTCTGTTCCTTCGATCGGCTGAAGTTTCTCATCAACCGCTGCAATTGTAACCCCTTCAACTCGGTCTTTCCCATGAATCTCGGTGATGGTGTGACTTAAGAGGAGGGGAATACCAAAATCATCAAGACACTGCACTTTGTTTCGGACTAATCCGGTTGAATAAGGCATAACCTCAAGAACCCCTTTGACATTGACCCCTTCTAATGTTAGTCGTCTTGCCATAATTAATCCGATATCGCCAGAGCCTAAAATCACGACTTCTTTTCCGGGAATGTATCCTTCCAGATTAACATAGTTTTGGGCCGCTCCGGCTGTCATCACGCCAGCCGGTCGCTCACCAGGTATGGTCAGGGCTCCACGGGTTCTTTCTCGGCAACCCATTGCGAGTATTGTTGCCTTTGTTTCGACGATAAACATTCCGTCTTTTCGGTTGACCGCAATAATCTGTTTATCTTCCAGTATTTCCAATACCATCGTTCCCAGTTTTACGTCGATATCCGTTTTTTCCACTTCTGTAATAAAACGTTCGGCATATTCCGGTCCGGTCAATTCCTCCTTGAAGTATGATAAACCAAATCCGTTATGGATACACTGATTTAAAATACCACCCAGATATGGCGCTCGCTCACAGATCAGTATTTTTTTAACGCCGTTTCTTTTGGCTTCCAGTGCCGATGCCAGCCCGGCCGGACCGCCGCCAATGACGACTAAATCATATGCTAATTTTTTCATAATTTCGGTCTCCTTCTTCTAAAGATAATTCCTTATTCCTAGAAGCCAATACAAAAGACTTATCTCCCTTTTGCGTCACTTCAAGCGGAGAGATCTTCAGCTCTTCACTTAAAATATCCAGTACTTTAGGACCACAGAAGCCACCCTGGCAACGTCCCATGCCCGCTCTGACCCTACGTTTGACTGCATCAATATTCGTTGCTGGAATTGGTCGGTGGATTGCCTTTTTTATCTCACCCTTGCTGATCGATTCACATCGGCAAACTATTTCCCCGAAATCAGGATTCTTTTCGATCAAAGCCGTTCTTTCTTCATAGGGTAGGTCCGCCAGAACCACTGGTGCCTGTCTGCCTTTCTCATAGTTTGGTCGCGACGCGAAATCCAAGTCATGGTCTGCTTCTCTCACCAGTCCTTCAACCATCATGGCGATTGCCGGTGCTGACGTTAATCCCGGCGACTGAATCCCGGCAACATTAATGAATCCTGCTACTGTTTTGGCCGGTTCAATGATAAAGTCTTCATTCGTGCTGGCTGCTCTCAATCCTGCAAAAGTCGTAATGACATCCCCCATTCTTGGAAGTTGTGGGAATAAATGTGAAATCGTATTTCCATAAATCCCATTTAACGCTTTTGATGATGTTGCCAAATCAGTCGTATCATCAATCGTCTCGGCGTTTGAACCGGCCAGCAGGTTACCATCAACCGTCGGAACAATAATCATTCCCTTGGAAACCTTGGTTGGTGCTGAATAGATCGGATGATTTAATATCCCTCGCCATTTTTTATCATACAAAAAATACTCACCTTTTCTGGGTTTAATCTCAAAATCAATATCTTCTACCATATTTGCTATTTTATCAGCATACAACCCCGCCGCATTGATAATAACTTTTGTTTCAATATCACCTTTGTTTGTTTTAACCCCTTTAACTTTTTTATTTTCAACCATAACGTCTAAAACTTCTGTTTCCAATAAAACTTTTGCCCCATTAATCACTGCATTTTCGGCTAATGCTACCGTGAATTCGAAAGGATTGATAATTCCTGTTTCAGGTTCATACAAGCCATATTTTGCCTCCGGATTCAGATTGGGTTCCATTTCATGGAGCTCTTTCTGATTTAAGAGTTTCATTCCCTTGATGCCATTTTTCGTGCCGTTTTCAAAGGTTCCCTTCATTCTTTCAAGATCAGATTCTTCAAATCCAACCGTTATTGAGCCCAGTGGTTTTATATAGCCAACACTTAAATCGTCACATAATTGCTTGATCACTTTGTTTGCTTCTAAAGCTAATTTACCTTTTAACGTATCGCCTTTAATATTAAAGCCACTATGAATCATAGCGGAATTTGCTTTACTGGTTCCCATACACACATCACTCGCTTTTTCAACCAGGATAATATCCATATTATATTTTGCCAGTTGATGTGCAATGGAAGCACCAATTACACCACCACCAATTATTAAAACGTCTGTTTTCAAGGTGTCACCTCCATATTCTATTTGTAAAAAATGTTCATAGTCTTCGGCAGCACTTACCCGAAGTTTGTAAGCGCTGCCAAAGTAAATAATATATTAATCTGCTCTATCTGTCATTTGACCATTCAAGGGTTGCTCTTATTGCCCGTTTCCAACCCTTATAAAGATCATCCCGGGATGATTCTTCCATTTTTGGTTTAAACACCGTGTCTACTGTTCTCTTGCGAACGATTTCGTCCTGGTCTTTCCAGAATCCAACTGCCAAGCCGGCTAAATATGCTGCGCCTGCAGCCGTCGTTTCAGTGTTATCAGGTCTTTCAATATCAACATTGACAATATCAGAAGTGAATTGCATTAATAAGTTGTTATTACAGGCACCACCATCAACCTTCAATATCGACAATCGTTCGCCTAAGTCTTCCGAGAACGCATCAAACATGTCTCTTGTTTGATACCCTAAGGATTCCAGAACTGCTCTGATAATATTATTCTTGGTTGTTCCTCTTTCGATTCCAAATATCGTCGCTCTGGCATAGGAATTCCAATATGGAGCACATAAACCGGTAAAAGCCGGAATAAAATAGACGCCGCAATTGCTTATTTTCGCTTTTAACGCAAAATATTCAGAATCTGGCGATTCATCAAGCATATCCATCTCATCACGGAGCCACTGAATGGCCGATCCGGCCGAGAAGGCAACCGCTTCCAGAAGATATTCCACCTTCCCATTGATCCCCCAACCGATTGTTGTCGTCAATCCGTTGTTTGACAAGAAGGGTTTTTCACCAATATTCACGGTCATAACCCCGGCGGTTCCGTAGGTGAATTTTGCCATACCCTTTTTAAAACAGCATTGACCGAATGTTGCCGCCTGCTGATCACCGGCATCTCCGGTAATCGGAATTTCACGTTTAAATATTTTTGCAGTTACGCCAAAATGACCGCTGCTTTCCTGAACTTTTGGCAACATACTGGCCGGCACGTTCAAGAGCTTCAATAAATCTTCATCCCACTTCAGGTCATGAATATTAAACATTAAGGTTCGGGAAGCATTGCTGTAATCTGTTGCATGGGTCTTCCCACCGGTCAGATTCCACATAATCCAGGCATCGACATTTCCAAAGATTAAATCACCTTTTTCTGCTCTTTCCCTTGCCCCTTCAACATTATCAAGTATCCATTTAACTTTTGTACCGGAAAAATAGGAATCAATCATTAATCCCGTTTTTTCTCTAACGACTGCTTCAATTTTCGGATCATCCGCTTTTAGCTGATCGCAATATTCTGCCGTTCTTCGATCCTGCCACACGATGGCATTGTAAACAGGTTCTCCGGTATTTTTATCCCATACAATTGCTGTTTCGCGCTGGTTTGTGATGCCGATCGCAATGATTTCTTCTTCTTTGATGTTTGATTTTTTCATTGCTTTCTCAATAACTTCACCGGTAACCGCCCACATCTCCATCGGATCCTGTTCTACCCATCCTGAAGCCGGATAAAACTGATTAAATTCTTTTGCAAATACGCTTACAATATCTCCGTCATGATTAAAGAAAATCGCTCTAATGCTGGTAGTACCCTGGTCAATACTTAAAATATACTCCTTCATCCGTTTCTTACCACCTTTTTTTTTATTAAAAATGCAATGGTTAGCATTTTTTCTATTTTAAAATTCTTTACTGTTCTTTTTCTTTTGCATACAGTCTCATAATTTCCCGGCCAAGTGCGTAGTCGATAATCAGAACATTCACGAGATTGCCTTTTAATACTGAAAGAATTGTATGAGCCTTGTGTTCTCCGGAGGCAATGGTAATTTTTGTGTTTATTTTCTTAAACTTCTCTAAATCAATCGCTATGGTTCGGTCCCTTAAATCTCCGCCGCATTCCTCTCCACGATCATTAATAAATCGCAAGGCAATGTCACCGTACACGTTTTCACTTTGAAGAACTTTCAATTCTGCTTCGGTCAAATAATCTCTGCCTGCTAATACGGAACTCAAGTCCGGATACATCGATCCAATCCCATTGATTGAAATCGTTACTTTATCAAACATATCAAAAACAACTTTCGTGTTTTTTTCATTTCTGATTGAATCAGCGGTCGCTTTACTGCTCAATAATGCTTCTGTCAGAAGATAATATTGCCTCCCGCCGAATGCCATGGCCATTCTTGATACCAGTGTTCTTACATCTAATTCAGAATCACAGAATGCGATGCTCCCATGAAGCGTAACAAAGGCAGCATCCACTTTTTGGCAGGGATTTAGATAATGGATCAAATAATACATCGTGGTGCCCCATGTGATGCCCAACACGTCATTTTTTCTAATAATTCTCTGCAAATACCTGGCGCCTTCAAGGGCTACCAGCTTCTTAACCGACTCGGCGGTATTTTGCGCATCATCGACATGATTTAAAAAATCATTCGGTGCAATGATCACGTCCTTTAATCCAAATGTATTCAGTAGTTCTTCTTCCAGGTGCATGCATTCAATATAGGGATCTCTGATGACGAATTCCACAATTTTTTCTTCTCTGGCTTTTTTGATAAGCCGAGAAACAGTTGTTATTGATATATTCATCTTTTTAGCGATTTCAGTCTGGGGCTCATTTTTTATATAGTACAAATAGGCCGCTTTTGAAATTGCAAAATTTGATTGATTATATACTTCAGGTTCCATAATCACCCTTCTTTTTTCATCTGCTCAAATAAGCATTATTTAGCTTGTTTTTTTAAATATAAAAGCAATTCTGAATAACAAATTTACAAATTATTATCCTTTTTCTTTTGAGTTATTCAAAACCTGCTTATAATTGTGATTATACTTCCCGTGCTATTTATTAACAATAGCGAAAATATTTTCACTAGAAATTTATTATCGAATCTTAATTATATAAAATTAAAAAAACGCAGCGATTACATGCTGCGTTCCGACTCTTAAAAAAGACTATTCTCTTGCCAATTTGTATTTTCAGACTTTTCTAATATGAAGCTTTCTTTTTTGATAAAACGACTTTAAATTTCCAGCCATTTTCTTTGGCTGCAGATTTTACAATTTGATTGAGCTTTCCTATATCAAAGTCATATTCGTAAGCTTTTCCATCGGTACTATACTGCACAGCCTTGACCTTCCGTGCTAATGTCGACCCGTTTTGTGAATAACTATCCTTAGTGAATCCAAATGAAAAGCCACTCTTAATTTCTTTGGTCAATTCCCAAAAATTGATGGTTTCTTCTTTTTCATTGAATAAAACAGCATTTTCATAATGAATTTTTATTTTCCCAGTTGGATATTTTACATCTAACAATTCCTGATCAACCGCAATATCTGATGAACCACCAATTTCAGGGATGATTCCAATAGCCTCATACTGTTTAGCAATACTATCAATCATTTCTTTTTTTTCCATTTTATCACCTTCTTCACATTAAATTCTTATTTAACCACAAATTCATTGACCGTGTCCGGCGTATCACGTTCATCAATATAGATCTCTACTGAATAGTTACCCGGCTGGGTGACAAGTGCTGCTGGCAAATAACCGGCCAGAGGTGCATCGCTAACATCTCCATTTGTAATGGTTATGGAATCTACTTTCTGCCCTTCGCAATACCATATAAAGGTAATATTTGTATCGTTCGGTGCATTTTTCAACTCTGCAGCTACATAAACATCGCTATTAACAGGAAATTCTGTCACATTATCAATGGGGGCATAACTATCATCAATACCTGTTGTCATTACCGCGTTGCTTACCTTCGCGGTAGTAGCACTGCAGCTCGCTCCCATAAACAGCATCGAAACCACAAGAACGGTGATTGCCAATAAATATCCTGTGAATTTGCTCTTTTTCATGATTATTTCCTCCTTAATTTTATTCCTATCTTTATGTGATTGTTTTACCCTATTATCTTAAATAAAAACAGAATTGTTCAATTATTTCTAAAGCAAACTAAAAAACAACCTTAAATACTTTTTCTGCAAAAAAGTAATTTAAAGTTGTTTTTTATAAATTATTCAATCTTATTTGATGATTATTCCTCCCGATCAGTCTGTCATTTTACACGAATTCCGGATAAATCCTGACCTTTTAAGGCCTTCATCACATCAAAATAACGATAGGTAATTGTTTCGATTATTTTGATTATGTCCTCAACCGCATCCACTTCTTCACGTCTCATAATTAATGCATCCGCAATAAGCAGGGAAAGTCTTCTTGCGCAATTACGGCTAACGGGGTTTTTCAACGCATCAAAATCCGGCAGAGGAAGTAAACCTGCGACCCGACTGACAATTTGACAACCTGCGAATCCGCATACTTCTTTAATGTAATTCTTAAGAACAACCTCCCGATATTCGGGATACTCCCGATAAATGGGTTTTGCATCTTTATCCCAGCATTCAGAATAGACTCTGATATATTCATTGACCACAGCGCTTATGTAACCAATAATTTCTTTTCGATAGGCTTTTCGAGATTCCCGGGTCCCTTCAGTATGATGGAACCAGGCAATATATTCATAAATCAAATTTCCGATAAGATACCCTGTATCCGATGACAACGGTCCCATAAAAGGATACTCCATATCGATGACTTTCATCTCATTTTCGCCAATCATGATATTTGAAGTATGCAAGTCGCCATGGACTAAACACTCGCTTCTTTTCATATAAATGGCCCGAAGCTTTAACAATTCCACCCGAACTTCCCGTTTATCCCAAAACAATTCAGCCATCGCTAAATGATTGGGGTCAACTTTCGAAAGCTTCTCAAGCTTTTCATTGTCTGATAGATATCTTTTTAAAAATTGGCCGGTTTCCATGATTTGTCGCATTTCCGGATTCATAAACTTACATTCCAGCGCTTTGTGTGCGATCTGATCTAAATAAATTTCAGACGTATAAAAATTTGATTTTGCCATATATTCCCCAATTTTTTTGGGGAATTCAGGGAACGATTTTCCCTTAATTAATTCAAAACGCATAATTTTCAGGCGACTGCAATCTTCATAAACAAATAAATTATTTTCCGGATCAACATGATACATTTCCGGCAAATATTCCGGGGTGATTGCCGCCCTCAGCTTAATAATTGCCGCTTCGGTCTGATTTCGTTTTGTCGTCAGTTTTGCCGCTTTTCCAAAAATGCGCATATAGGGCTTAGCCTGCTTTACAATAACTGATTTTCCGGTTTTATCCCAAACCCGATAAATGTGATTGACAAAACCGTCCCCGTCTTCTTCTTCGCCGCCGATTTCATAGACATCAAGGATTGCCTCTGCGGGAAAAATATTCGTATATGCTTTTATATATTCAATGACTATTTCCGGATTTAAATCGCTGTAGGACATATCTTACCTCGCATCATCTTACTTGCTAACCATTTTTATTCATTCTATCATGATCATGAGTCTAAAGAAATGAACTATTTATTTCAATAATGCGATTTTTTTGCATAATCACCTTAAAATCTAGATTTTTAAACGATCATATGAATCAAACGCCTTTTTCCGGGTTAAAAGAATTGATAAATGAATGCCAAAGTATCGAGAGATTAAGATCGCCGCCATAATGACAATTTGGTAAACAATCGCCGTCATCGGCATGGAACCACCTAAAATTTGACCCGTCATCATTCCGGGAAGCGAAACCAAACCGATCGTTTCCGTTGTTGCAATGGTGGGATTTAAGCAGGCTATAACCGCTTCTTTGTACCAGGGCAGGGTCGCTTCCCATTGATTGGCAGACAAAGCTAACCGGTAATGATATTCTCGTTCATTTTTTTTCAATCCATTATAGAAGGTATTGATCCCAATGATATTCCCGCTTAAACTATTACCCAATAACATTCCCATTAAGGGAATATAATATTGGGCATCAAAAATGTTATTGAGTCCAATAACAAATTGATTAATAAAAAGAATCATGATCATATTGGGAATTCCAAAGCCCAGTAAAATAGGGATTAGTTGGCTCCTTAAGGTTAATCCGCAGGTTTTTACCGTTGATAAAGCAGCTGCTGAAATCATAAAAAGAATGTAGGCCGAATTTACCCAGGGGTTATTAAAAAGAAAAATATATTGAAGAAAAAATCCGACTAAAACTAATTGAATCGTCATCCGAAATACGGCATAAATAAAGCGTTTATTTATATTGATTCGCATCTTGTAATTAATTATTACGAGTGGAATCATAAAAACAAGTAAATAGAATGGTGTGTAAAATGATATTTCCTGAACGCCCATTACCAAGACACCTCCGTTAGCCCTCGGCCATGATAGATATCATCGTGTGTTACAATCAGTATCGTCTTATCATAGCATAATAAGATATCCACAATCTTTTTCTTAAGTTCTAAGTCCAACCCCGTTGTTATTTCATCCAATATCAAAATATCACGATCCAATAGAATTCCCATGATGATTGCCAATCGCTGACGTTCACCACCGGAAAGGGAATTCACATCTTTTTCAATTGTATCCGATGGCAGTAAAAAATCATCAAGCCACTTTATTAAATGCTCTTTTGTGTATTTCAAATGACGATTAGCCTGAAATTTAAATACTTCGTCGAATACTTCGCCGACAATTCCTTTTGGGATGTCGGCATCTTGACTTACATAGGCTATTTTCTTTCGGATAAGATTGACCGTATCCCCGGATAATTTCATTTCATCAACAAAAATTTCGCCGTTATTCGGAATAACAAAACCTAACAGCATTTTAACCAGGGACGTTTTTCCGCTTCCCGACGGTGCTGATAAAAGGACTTTTTCATTCTTATTTATTTCAAGATTGAATCCTGAAATAATCGTCCTTTCATCAAATTTCAAATCAATATTTCGATATTCAACCAGCGGCATTTTTATCGCCATGAAATTTCCGGTTTTTTACGTGGCACGGTTCGTTGATATTCAACTCCCGGATAACCGATAACCAAACAGGCGATGATCTTTTTTGCATCGTCTTCAAGACCTAAAAAGGCCCTGATCTTTTCACTGTTGTTGGCGGCGCGAACAAAAAAACCGCTGTAAAACATTCCCAAGCCCTGGGCCTGAGTCATTAATTCCATTGATGATGCTGCCAGACCGCCATCAATCGGAGAATCAGAAACAACCAATATAACATTAGGCGCTTTAAAAAATAAACTCGTGGGCAATTCTGGATTTTTCAAATAGTCTTCATACATTTTCGACCACCGCTTCGCGTAATATGAAGACAATGATGTTTCATTCTGATCATTTTTTAAATAGCTTTTTCCGAGATCATCCAGGCTTTCCAGGGCCAACTTTGTCAGCTCAGGAAGCCCCTCTTGAACGACAATATAAGATACCGGCTGGCGATTGCTTCCCGTCGGCGTAAAACGGCCGGCTTCAATAATCTGTTCGAGCTTGTTTTTCTCCACCGGTTTATCTTTAAATTGACGAACCGCCCGTCTGAATTTAATAAAATTGAGCAGCTTTTCTGAGCCTATCGCAAAACTCTCGGCATCATATTCTTTCACCTCTGTCATGTCGTAATCCGTTATGCTCACGGCATTAACCGGACAAATGGCAATACAATGCCCACATTTTATACAATTGACATTTTTAGGTTCGGCCTTATCATTCTTGACAACAATATCCTGTGGAAAGCAGTCCTCGACACATTTTTCACAGCCAATACATTTTTCCTGATTAATCTCAATCATTTTTGCCTCCCTTAATATATTAATATTTTTCAGTGCCTGCGGCGAATTGAAAATCCTGGTTTATAATTGACCGGAGATTAAGAAATAGGCTAACACAATCACCCCTAATACGATTCTGTACCATCCAAAAATCTTGAAGTTATTCTTTTTAATATAGTTCATTAAGAACTTAATCGCCAGTATTGACGTTAGAAAAGCGGTAACCATTCCGACCAGCAGAATAACCACTTCCCAACCGGTAAAAGCAAATCCGAACTGAACGAGTTTTAAAAAGCTTATCCCAAACATAACCGGAATGGCCATGAAGAAAGTAAATTCTGCCGCAATCGTTCGGGATGTTCCCAGAATCATACCGCCGATAATTGTCACTCCGGAACGGGAAGTCCCTGGTATAATCGATAATGCCTGAAACAAACCAATCAGCAATGCTGTTTTATAAGTAATCTCGGGTAATTTGACGATTTCCGGTTTTCGTTTTTTGTTGTAATTCTCAACCACAATAAAGAGAATCCCATAAAAAATCAACATTGCTGAAACGGTTATTGGATTCATGAACAGTTCATCAATGATCTTGTTAAGCAATACATATATCACGATTCCCGGTAGACAGGCCACCAGAATTTTCGACCACAGTATTGCAATGTTTTTCCTTACCACCAGCTTTTTGTCTTTGTATGTAAATGGCACCAATTTGTGCCAGTAAATATACACAACTGCTAAAATCGCCCCTAATTGAATCACATATAGGAACATCTTTATGAACGAATCCGACATGTTCAGTTTTATAAACTCGTCCACTAAAATCATATGTCCGGTACTGCTAATCGGCAACCACTCGGTTATCCCTTCTACGATGCCCAGAATGATGGCTTTTAAAATCTCTATAAATCCCATGTTTCCCTCTCTTTTGTCCTTATTTATAAGTCCTTAATCTCTTTAGTCAGATATTTTTCTATTTAACTGTTGAGATAATAAACTGCTAACATTAATATTACTTTTTAATGCAAAAAATTACAACTTTTTTTAATATATTTAAGCTAATATCTCAAAAAAAGAATGGTGCCGACTCAATCGAGACGGCACCGCTTTTTTTCTGACAACAAACTATTAGTTGCTGGGATTCTGGACTGCACCCATAAAAACAATCGCCCCGGTCTGACTGTCCTGAATGGCATAAAAGAAAGGACGGTTGAATTTCAGCTCAAAATCATACTCCGGCATGCTGGTAGCCGTCATTCCCGTCGAGGTTACCGCTGCTGCTTCTGTCCCTGACTCATCCACTTGAAGAAAGGTTTTATGTTTGACTTCACTAATGAAAATATTTTGGCCGAAATCACCGGTCACCATACCAGAGAAATCTGCCTTACCACTTTTAAAAGCGATACCCAATCCTAAACTTGTCAACGCTTCATTTAAAGATTTTTCGTATGCTATTGTGAATCTTGGCAGCATTAACGTCCCCTGCTTTTCCTCAAAGGAGGAAAGCCAACCGGCCCAGTTTTCGCTGTTAAGCTGGCTCTGGAATTGCTCCAGACTTGAGTCTTCATCCGGCAGGAAAAGAACCATCGCCATTCGATTTTCTTCCCCATAAGGCAAACGCAGCGCTTGAAAGTTCTGGCCTTTAAAATAGCTGAAAGAGCCGCTCTGATACATCATGGGCACCGTCACCGACTGATCAGCTTGGGTAAGAAATATTTGGTCAGATGTCAAATTTTTATCAAACTGGTGGGTCCATTCGCCTTTAAAATAAACAGCATTGATAAGAAACAGAACACTTGACGAATCAACCGGCGGTTCCACAATTTCTGTAATCAACCCCTGGGTGTTCTTTTTAACCCATTTGTTGATGATATTGGCTGCATTGGAATCGTTAAAGTCCAACTTCTGACTAGCGGCATGATAAAAAGCTTCAACATTATTTGTAAATTCAGAAGCGAATTCAAAATCCTGATTCAGCCAGACGGAATTGGCAATACTCAGTGTAACCTTTGGATCTGCCGTGCTTAACAGATAAAGAAGGGCCTGGTTGTTCTTATTCAGTTCTTCAATCTCATAACCTTTTACTTTTAATACCTCAGCCATCGCTTCTTTTGTATCTCCCTGAGCGCCATTATATGCCATCGTTAAATCCATGGCGACACTGGTCGGCGAAATCATGATGTTTTCACCGTCACTGGAGAGTTCTCGATAGAGATTAAAACCAAAATCGTTGTTTTTAGCCGCTATGGTTTTTTGAAAAGAATTGAGAATACTGTCACTAGGTTTAGGTACTGTAGACGTCTGATTCTCACAACCTGACAGGAGTAAACTGGCTGTTATCAGCCCAGCTATAACTGATTTTTTCATTTCCATATAATCTCCTTTCTCACGATTCTACCGAATTACCTGTCAATATTATTGCTTTCCTGAACTGCAGAATTTTAAAATTCATCTAACCGGGTAATTAAAAAAAGTCGACCTTTCCGGTACTTATATCATATTTCGCCCCAAACACCTTAACACTTTCCGCCTCCACCAGTTCATTAACCAACTTACTACTTAAAATTCGGTTCATGCTGTTTTCAATATTAAGCCGCTCACAGATGCTAACATCTGCTTCCTCTTTAAGGGCTGGTTTTATTTCATCAATTATCGATTGGATATGGCCTTCTCCATGTCCGGACATAGCGGCTGAAACAGCTCCGCAATGATTATGCCCCAATACGATAACGACACGTACCCCTAAATGTCCGACGGCATATTCAATGCTTCCTAATTCAAAATCACCAATGACGTTCCCTGCTGTTCTGATCACAAAAAGTTCACCGATACCGGCCGAAAAAACATGCTCTGGGGGCACCCGGGAATCCGAGCAGGTAACAATCACTGCATCCGGTTTTTGTCCATCCCGGGAAGTTGTTGTCCTGACAAAATTAGAAATATCGCCATGGTTCTTCTCTAGTTCTGTAAAATTTTCATTGCCTTTTTTCAGTGTTTCAATTACTGTTTCAATTCCCTTTATTCCCATTGTATCCACTCGCTAACCTCTTTCAAATTTAGTTCGCTGTTATAAACACTTGTTAAAATTCATTGGGATTTAAATTTCAGACATCATTTTTTTCTATGCTTAACGCCCAAGTTTTCTCTGTATTTTTACTCACTGTACCATTTTATCCGAATATACCACTTCAACAAACAGCCTTGCAATATTAGGGTCAAACTGATTTCCTGCACACCTTTTGATCTCAGCAATTGCCTCATCTTTTCTCAATCCTTTTCGATATGTTCGGTCGCTGGTCATTGCGTCAAAAGAATCCGCCACGGCAACAATCCTGCCCTGCAGCGAAATCTCCTCCCCCTTTAAACCTTTGGGATAGCCTTTACCATCCCATCTTTCATGATGCTCAAGAATATAATCAGCCATTTCTGAAAATTCATTGACCGAGCTTAATATTCGATAGCCAATTTCAGGATGTTTTTTAATTTCTTTCCATTCATCCATATTTAGCTTCCCCCGTTTATTTAAAATATTTTCATCAATTCCCATTTTTCCGATATCATGAATTAATCCCGCGGTTTTAATCCGATTAATCTCATCCTGGTCAAATTTCATTTCTATTCCTATCTTTTCACAAATTCGGCTCACTCTTGTTGAATGCATCATCTCTCGGTCGCTTTTTTCATAAAGTGTGTTCATAATTATTTCAATGGTTTTACTTCTTTTACTTGTACTTTCGTACAGCTTATGCTGATACATATTATCTTCTGCATTTTTAAGTATCTTTTGGATGTTTTCTTCTTTTCTCTCTTTTGTATGATTGCCAAACGCAATCGAAAGTTTTAATCCTTTAACCTTTTCTTTCACTGCCAGAGCTTCTATGTCTTTTATTATATCAGCGGCCGTATTCTGGGCAGTTTTAGGTAGAATAATAACAAACTCATCTCCGCCAAGTCTAGCGACAACATCACTTTTTCTGCAACCATTTTTAATCACTTCTGAAGCCTTTTTTAGAAGTTCATCGCCAATGGCATGTCCAAAAGAATCATTGATGATCTTCAAACCGTTAACATCTGCCATCACCAAAGTAAGCGGAAGATTTTCTTCTTTATCTAATTTTGACAGTACTTCTTCGTAAAATCGCCGATTAAATAACCCCGTTAAATAATCATGGTAGCTTAAATAGCGAATTTTCTCTTCTGTCTTTTTTATCCGTGTGATATCTTGAATTGTTCCAAAATTGCCTATATGATTTTCATGATCATCTAATTTTGGAATAACCCGCACATTCACGATTCGCTCTTCCAAATCCGGCCTGATGGCTCGGAAAATAAAATCTGCCGGTAATCCTTTATTTAATACCTTTTGCATATTCTCAAGCACATACGACAAATCATCGGGATGTACATATTTGACTAATTTTTCTTTATGATCAATCAATATTTCAGAGGAAACGCCAAAAATATTTAGTGCTTCATCAGAATAAGTCATTTTATCATCGGCTATATTATGTTCATAATTACAAAGATGTGCTAAATTTTGAGCTTCCATCAAAGCTTTTTCGCTTTTTTTTCTAGCCTCATTTTCCTTTTCCAGATCACTCAGCAATCTGATCGTCTTTTCATGCGCGACTTCCAATTCCCGGGTTTTTTCCCTCACTAACGCACTAAGGCTAATCTTCTCATTTCGTTTTTGAACGTTTGCATTTTTTATTTTCGTCATTGCACGCATTTGTGAAATAAGTTCATACTCATCAATTGGCTTATAAAGGAAACCTTCCGCTCCACATTCTAATGCCAATATACGATTTTCTTTATCACCTCTGGATGTGGTAACAAAAACTACTGGTATATCTGAAAGATCTGTTTTCGATTTCAGTTTCCGGCATACTTCAAAGCCATCCATCTCCGGCATAATGATATCTAAAAAAACAATATCCGGATCCTCTATCGCTGCAATTTCCAAACCTTTTTGTCCATCAAGGGCCATCAATACTTTAGCATCTGGAAAAGCATTATTGATCATCGCTTTCAACATCACTATATTATCTTGATTGTCATCGATCACCAACAACTTCAACTGTCTATTTTTCACAAATCACCTCTAAAAAATTTCTATCTGATTTCTCCCTTTATCTTTAGCCTTATTCAGGGCCAGATCGGCTCTGGAAACAATATTGGCTGGCAAAAGGTCTTTTTTATATTCAGCTATTCCAAAACTGGCCGTCAGCTTGCCAACTTTTGTAAAATTAAAATCATCAATTATCACTCTTAACTTTTCTGCCAATACAATTGCACCATCTTTATCTGTATCTGGCAGAAGGATCAGGAATTCTTCACCATTCCATCTTCCCACTATATCGATTGACCTTACATTTTCTTTAATTATCTTTGCATACTCCACAATCACTGTGTCGCCAATCTGATTTCCATATGTCTCATTCACCATTTTTAAAGAGTCAATATCCACTAGTATTATTGCAAATGGCCGCTCTGTTCTTTCTGAACGTTCAAGCTCCCTTTCCAGAATTTCATCAATTTTTATTCGGTTATAAACTTGAGTGAGTTTATCTGTAATCGAAAGCAGCTTAATTTCTTCTTCCAGCCTTCTTCTTTCAGATATATCCTTGATTATAATTAAAACATGCGGTTTTCCTTTCATATTAATAACTCGAGATGAAACGAGTCCAATAATCGCGGCTTCATTTTCATTATTTACAGCAATTTCCATTTCCAGTCCATTACAAAAACCACTTTCTTTTAATTCTTCAATCACTCTTTTATCAAGTTCGAAATACAAATCAGGTACCCGCGCATTTTCGTCTAAAATCTCTTCTTCTCTGATCTTGATAACATCTGCAAAGGCTTTATTATATGCAACCAGTTGTCCTTCTTCCATGGTTATAATAATTGCTGCCTCATTCATCATTTGAAATCCCAGTTCAAAATTCTCTTGCGCCAGTTTTAGTTCTTTGACTGAATTTTGAATCGACTTGATCGCTGCATCAAGTTCCAGGAAATCCGGATTTTGGATAAACTGTTCCGGAATAATTCCACTTAACTTTCCAGGAATAACCAGGGTCTTAATATAATCAATCAGTTCTTTTGTATCTTTATTTAACATGGTCATTCCTATAAACGCTTTCGCCACTCAGAGAATTGTCCTTAATCAATTTAAAAGCACCTTTACAGTTCATGATTTTATCCCCCAAATTTTATTATTTCATTTTTTGTGATTTTTACACCATTTCATAATAATAAGATTCTAATAGATATGCCTGTTCGTATTTAACTGCCATTTTCCATAAATTTTTCTTTACCTTTTTAATCGATACTTCCCCCTTTTCGTACCGATCCAGCAGCTTTAAAAAATATTTTTTTTCACTGGGCAACGCATTACTTCTAAAATAGCCCCATATATGTTGTGCAACATTAATCGAATTTCCAATAGTTGTTTCTTTTTGCAAAGCATTTTCAATCAAATGATAAAATTCAATGGCGGGATAATTGTTTTTATTGTGTAATAGCTTTCGGATTTCCAGATAGTCCAAGGGTGACCTTTCTAAAATTGCATATTTATACCGACTCCATTCTCGTTCAAGCACATTAATTTTTCTATCTTCAGATGTGCAGTTTATGCATTTTATTGCGGAAAGGTTTTTATCTTTAACTTCAAGCATGATATCAAGATTATCGTCATCCAATCTGTCGTAAAAGGCCATAAACTCATCAATCCTTATGTTCTTGGAATGTGAACCCTGCTTTTTTTCAGGGTTCTGCTGCGAGTAATGGATTTTTTGATTGCCATCCTTTTTTTTCCATGTTTTTTTGCTTTCTTTAATCCAGAAGGCATCCGTTTTTTCCTCTTTGCAAGGGTTAACCTTATGATGAAGAACATCAAAAATAACCGGAATATCCAAATAATTTCCTATTTCCAACACATCACAGATTGTGTAACACTTGCCATCGTTTTCAATAACCAATCGGTTCTTAATCCTTTTATCTAATCCTTGATAATTTTTTATGAATCTCTGTTTCCCCTTATTTTTGTTATTGTATACTCCTCCGATGTGCAGAACGATTTTATGTTCAGTTCCGACGCCAAGACTATCTAACAAGCAGGTATGATAATTCAAGTCTTCTATGGCTCTTTTCACTATATCATCATCTATAGCATTTAATACCGTATACTGACCAGGATGTAGTGAAACACGCATTCCACTTTGCCTGATTTTTTTACCAATATGGGCCAGCTTCTTATCAAATAGTTCCCACCAATTAAAATGATTCACCGGGCTGGAGCCAAAGGGAATTAACGAAGAACTTATTCTAAAAAGGTTGATATCATTTTTTAAATTGTAATCAATCATATTTTCAAGCACATTCAAATTATGCTCAATCAATTCAATCAATTTTTCATCGGAAGCATTTTTTAGCAAGCAAGTTTTTAAATCTGTATTTGGCACACCTACCGTTAAACATGCATATCCTATCTTCATCAAACCCCTTCTTTCTTTAAATTAATACTCAATGAATTCCTTTATGATGCTTGTTTTTTATTTATTATAACATATCGTTTGCAAAAACAATATCAAGAAAGCGCTTTTCAATTTTCGCTTTTTTTCACTGACGTTCGCACTCATTTGCCTTTTTACCCCAGTACAAATAAAAAGCTGCCAAACAGGAAGAATTTTTTCTGTTTGACAGCTTACTTGGTATTTTTTTTTAAAACTTTTTCGGTCAATACCCTGGCAATCTCCGGATCAAACTGTTTCCCTGAACATCGCCTGATTTCATTGATGGCTTCTTCTTCGCTTAATCCTTGTCGATAAGAACGATCACAGGTCATTGCATCATAAGCATCTGCAACCCCAATTATTCTTGCCTGAATGGAAGCTTCCGCTCCGATAAGTTTTTTGGGATACCCTGTTCCATCCCATCTTTCATGATGCTCTAATACATGTTTGGACATTTCTGAAAATTCATTCGATGCACTTAAAATACGATAGCCAATTTCAGGATGCCGTTGAATTTCTATCCATTCATCGTCGTTCAATTCGCCCTCTTTATTTAGAATCTTTTCATCGATTCCCATTTTTCCAATATCATGCATAAGGCCTGCGATGCCAATTTGATTGATGTCATCTTTTTCAAAGTTCATTTCTTTGGCAATCAATATACATAATTCACCAACTCTTTTTGAGTGGAGCACCTCTCGGCTACTCTTTTCATAAAGTGTATTCATAATAAGATCAATCGTTTTGCTTTTAATACTTGCACTTTCAAACAATTTATGCCGATACATATCGTCTTCCGCTCGTTTATAAATTTCTTGAATATCCTGTTCCGCATATTCTTTGGTTTCACAACCAAAGGATATGGAAACAGCAAATGCGCCAATCTTTTCGTTCGAAATCGTTGTCTTAAGATGATTCATCACTTCAACCGCTTGAAAAATATCCGTTTGAGGTAAAATGACAATAAATTCATCCCCGCCAAGCCTGGCAACAACATTTCGTTTCGGACACGCCGATGAAATAAGTTCAGCCGCCTTTTTAAGCAATTCATCCCCCATGGTATGCCCAAATGAATCGTTAATGAGTTTTAACCCATTAACATCCGCCATAATCAGGGTAATCGGCAAATTAAATGGGGTATCCAATCGAGCCAGTTCTGCTTCATAAAACCGGCGGTTATACAAACCGGTTAAGTAATCATGATAACTCAAGTAGCTAATTTCTTCTTCCGCTCGTTTTCTTTCTGAAATATCAGATATTATTATTGCAAATTCTTTAAATCGCGGCGAATAAGCAATCACTTCAAAACATTTATCCAATTCTATTGAATAATTTTCAAAATGAACTGGCTCACCAGTCATTGCCACCTGACCATATTTTTCAATCCAGTAAGTTTCTGTTCTCGGCAATACCGACAATACCGATTTTCCAATAATATTTTCCCGTTTAAGCCCAGTCAACCGCTCATAGCTTTCATTGACATCCAGAAATATATAATCAACAACTTTCCCTGACTTATCTATTACGACTTTATGAACAGCCAGTCCCTGAGACATTTGGGTAATCAGCAACCGATGCCGCTCTTCACTTTCTTTTAAAGCGTCCTCAATCTGGCTACGTTTTGAAACATCTACCAGGATATAACTGGTCAATTTTCTTTTTAAATCAAAATCATTTTTATTAATATAAAACCATCTGATATCATTATTTATTGTAACCTTAACCGGGGTTCGTATAAAAATTTCCTGATCCAGGCTATTTATTGTATCTTTAATATCTTTTCCCTTCAAAAATTCCTTTGCCTTTGAATTAGCGCAGACAATTTCCTGATCATTATTCATCAGAAATGCAACTTCTCCAATATTAGAGAAGTTGTTTTTCCAGCGATTTATTTCCAATTCAAAAATATCATTTTTAACTTCAATGAATCCAATCAAAGTAGCTATGAACAAAATGACAATCGGAGTCGGATCAAGATATTTGTCAAAACCCAATATGATGACAAGCACGGCAATCCAGGAGACCTGCATCAATAAAGCCAATATTTTGTAATTTCTTTTCAAGCTGACCGTATTTGTTTTGCTAAAAGCTTTAAATAATGCAATTGTTGAAAACAGCAAAAAAACGGCATAGTAAATCAATATTAAATAGTATCCAAGGTTTTTTGAAGTATGTGCTACTGAAAATCCTTGAATTCTTATTAATTCTATGCTGTTGTAGGTCCAATGATGAATAGGATTTGTTATATAAACAAGCCACAGCAGACTAGAAATTGCAGCCACAGCAGCCTTAGTATAAGAAGGCAGTTTGTTCTTTGTCAATCCCGAAACAAACAGCATCCCAAAGGTTGGAATAAATACCACCCCCAAATATTCGAAGCTTCGAAAAATCAAAAATAAATCATTATCTAAAGAATTGAGTGCCAGAAAATAACCAAATGCATAAATTGCAGCGGCAAACATGAAAAGCGAAAAAGAATTAAACCGCCCCTCCACTTTTTGTTTAAACAACCTGATTCCAACAACAGTATAGGCAACCGAAATGATTGGCAGCGTAAACACGATTAAATTTAGCAACACCTGTTGAATATCCATTTCAATTCCTCATCATTCTCCGGCCAGTTTATTTTTTGTCCCTAAATTTAATGGGCACATGTGTGGCGTCACAAAACGGTTTATCGCTTGACTTTCCACACCGACAAAGTACAACCCGATTTCTTTTTTCATACCGTGTTCCATCGGAAGATTCGATTGGGATATTTCCCTTTACAAAAATTCCGCCGCTTACGCCTCTTTCCGGATCCTGAATGATATCAATACCTGGTTCGTATTCAGGTTCAAAAGCATTTCCAGCTTTATCAACGGCAACCAACCGTCCTGCCGGGCAATCGCTGGCGGCCTTAATCGCCTCTTCTCTTAATCTAGGATTATCAGACTCTTCAGTTAATCCCCAGGCATCGCCATCATTTCTGTGACAAAAGCGGGCAAATGCACACCGGTGATCATCCAACAAATCAAGCTCCGGTCCTTCCATATACTCCGCCCGGTCTTCAAAGCTGGCTTTTGATGCGGTTTCTTCGCCATTAAAATCACTTTTTATATGAGCCCCGTCGCAAAATGGTGGATTTTTCGATTGACCGCAGCGACATAACGTATAGGTTTCAGCCTGGGGAAGCTCGCGCCCCTCAGTGTACACATAACCTCTTCCCGCCGCTGTTATAATTTTCTCAGAAAGTTTAACATGACCTGATACAACATAAGGCCCGTTTTTTAATATCTTTATTTTTTCACTGGTTTCATTATTTTTCATAATTTCCGTCCTCTTAGCTCCTTTTTAAACGACTTAGTAAAAAACACATAACCAAATACAGGGTGGTTCACTTGATGTATAAGCTACCCGATGCTTTTGGTGGGGAGGGATCAAAAGGCTGTCGCCTTTTGCTAATGCGACCCGATTATGCTCAAATTCCAGCTCAGCATTTCCATCGCATAGTACCACAAATTCAGTTTCTTTCTGATCATACCAGTCTGATATTTGCCCGGTGCTGATAATTCTTTCGATTCGGACTTTTTCATTTTCTATTAAAATAGTTGTCATTTCATTTGTTAGCGAAAGTTCCGATAACTCAAAAATATTCATTTTCTACCTCTATATACTGATGATATCATAAAATACAACATTTGAAAAATAATGTGTTAATTTTTCATTAAGTAATAGGGTTTACATTTAAAAACCGACCTGTTATACTGAAATTATTGAATTATTTAAACTATACGGGGGTATCATAACTTGACGGAATCATTATTGGAATTAAGAAAATTTGTTGTTCCAGAAATAATCATTGGCGTGGATGCGCGATTGCTGATCGGACGCTATATTTCTCATTTTAATGCAAAAAAGCCAATGATTGTAACTGACAAAACGATACAAAAATTCGAATGGTTTCAGGAAATTATTGATCTCGTCCGATCATATTCCAATGGGTTTTATCTTTTTGATAAAATCACTCCAAATCCCGATGACTTTGAAGCCATGCTCGGCGCGGAGCTGTTTCTATCTTTTGGTTGTGACCTGATTATTGCCATCGGCGGGGGCAGTTCCATTGATTGCGCAAAATGCATCAGTATTGTCGCTGCAAACGGTGGCTATATCTTGGATTATGAAGGCGTCGATGAAGTGAAAATGCCCGGTCCTCCCCTAATTTGTATTCCAACGACCGCTGGTTCTTCTGCCGACGTATCTCAATTTGCAATTATCAAGGATAGTTCTACCAATATAAAACGTGCCATCATCAGTAAAAAGATCGTCCCAGATTTGGCGCTGATTGACCCGGTGCCCCTTATGACCATGGACCCCTATTTAACAGCCTGTACCGGAATGGATGCCTTAACACACGCAATTGAAGCTTATGTATCCAATACCCATTCGGCATTAACCGATGTTCACGCCTTGGAATCACTCAAACTAATCAGTCAGGAAATTGAAAAATCAATATTACCCGAAAGAACCCTCGATACGATGTTTCAAGTCATGCATGGTTCCCTTCAAGCCGGCCTGGCTTTTTCAAATGCCAGCCTTGGTGCTGTCCACGCCATGGCCCACTCCATGGGGGGGCTTTTAGACCTGCCCCATGGTGAATGCAACAGCATTTTACTCGAGCATGTTATTCGTATTAATTTTGACAGTGTGCCTGATCGATTTAGAAATATTGCTAAACAATTGGGCATTCCAGTCGATAATCTTACAAATGATGTTCTTCTTGAAAGAATCATCGACAAAATTGTTTCCATGCGAAACAATCTGCACATCAAATCCACCATTGCCGTGGAAACACTTGATGGGGCGATGCTGGATTATTTAGTCGAGAATGCACTCAATGATCCCTGCATGGTAACCAATCCAAAAGTTTTAACAAAGGATGAGGTGAAAAGCATTTATGAACGAGTATTATATACCCAAAAATAAAAAAGAGATCACCCGAGAGTCCATTATTGGTCTTGGCGAAAACTCATTTAAAAAGAATTATTATTCTGAACTTCAAACTAAATTGTTGGATCTGGAACGGGTTAACAGCCGCAGTAGGGCATTAATTGCCACCATTCCGGATATTTTATTAATCGGTGATGAAAACGGTCACATTGCTCCATTTGGTTCTTCTTTAAATTGCGCCTCCAATGTTACTTTAGAAATCATGCGAAACCAAACCATTATGGATGATTTGAAACAGGTGATCCAATCGGTTGTGGCTAGCAAAGTTCTAAGCGCCTATTATTTTACGATGCCTTTAAATGAGCAGCTTCACTACTTTGAGGTTCGAATTCAAATTTCAGAATTTGATGAAGTGTTGATCATGATTCGTGACATGACTGAACGTGTAACGCTGGAAAATAGATTGAGAGATTTAGCCGAAAAGGATGCTTTAACGCGCATTGCCAACCGACATTTTTTTGAAGCAGCACTTGAAGAAATAGACCATCAGGAGATTAAAAATCTGATCATTATTCTCCTCGATATTGATGGTTTAAAATTTGTCAACGATACTCTTGGGCACTTAGCAGGGGATCAGGTAATTATTACAACAAGCCAATTTATCAATCAGTATTTTCAACGATTTGGCATTGTCTCACGAGTCGGCGGCGATGAATTTGGTGTTATTGTGCGAAATCAATTGCCTGAAACCATAGAGATGGCTTTAGAAAATTTGAAAATCGCATTAAATGACTTTAACGAATCCAGTGATGCGGCATTTAAGATATCTCTTTCTTATGGATACGCTTACCATGCCTCCGGTTGTCTCCATCCTGATTTTCTTTTTCAAGAAGCTGACAATAACATGTACCAAAACAAATTGCTTAAAGAGTCCAGTATTCGCAACAGTTTAGTAAAAACACTCATGAAAGCTTTGGCAGCCAAGGATTACATCACCGAGGGTCATACCAATCGGATGCATGCTTTATCAACCATTATTGGTCAGCACCTTCATTTACATCAAAATATTATGGACCGCATCCAGTTATTAACAAAATTTCATGATATCGGAAAAGTTGGTATTCCAGATAGTATTCTTAAAAAGCCATCCGGTTTAACACCTGATGAATGGAAAGTAATGAGAAGCCATTCTATCATCGGAGAGCGGATTGCCAATGAATCCTCAGATTTAAAAGAGATCTCCCATTTAATCCTCAAACATCATGAGAGATGGGATGGATCTGGCTATCCGCTAGGCCTTTCCGGAGATAAAATTCCTATTGAATGCCGTATTCTGGCAATTGTTGACTCTTTTGATGCCATGACAAATGATCGGCCTTACCGTCCGGCGCTATCCATTGATACTGCAATTAATGAAATTATTAATTGTTCCGGAACCCAATATGATCCGAATTTAGTTGAAATATTCATTAAGGTGTTCGACAAATATATACAGTCTCAATAAAGGCTCAGTTTTATTGAGACTGTAGTTAAATCAGCTCATTCTTTAATCTGATCCGAGCTTGATGCAAAAGCAGATATTATCATCCTTCTTCCACAAATTCTCTTTCCAATGCCTCCACGATCTCCGGATCATAGTGGGTGCCAACATTTCTTTTTATTTCTTCTATTGCTTCTTTTTGGCTAATTGCTTTTCGATATGATCGATTGCTCGTCATATCATCAAACCGTTCCCCGACTGCAATAATTCGCGACAATTTTGGTGTCTCTCTTCCTTTTAATCCTTGTGGATAGCCGCTTCCATCCCATCTTTCATGATGCCCTAAGACGATATTTGCCAAATCAACCGTGTGATCAAAGGCATTCAAAATCCGATAACCCACAACCGGGTGTAATTGCATTTCTTTCCAGGTATTATCTACCACATATTCATTCTTAGAAGCAATCTCTTTATCAAGGGCAACTTTACCAATATCATGTAGATATGCCGCTTTTGAAACCTTGATAACCTCTTCATCGGAAAGATTCATTTTTCTGGCAATTTTTTGGCATATTTCGCTTGTTTTTCTAGCATGTCTGGCCTCAGATGGAAATTCTTCATAAAGTGTTTCTAAAATCATATTGAAAGAATCTTCTTTGTTTTGGCCCCGATCCAAAGTTTTTTTCATATACATATTTTCTTCTGCTTTTTCTAGAATATTGGCAATATTCTCCTCCGCCTGATACTTTGTTGCATATCCCATCGATACATTTCCTTGAACGGCTTTTATTCTTTCCTTGCTAAAATCATCTTTAATCCGCTTTGAAATTCTTTCAGCATCTTTCTTTTGAGTTTGAGGAAGTAAAATGGCAAACTCATCGCCTCCCCAGCGTGCAATAATATCATCGGCCCGGCACACTTTTGTAAATATTTCTGAAACTTTTCTCAATAATTCATCACCAGCTTCATGTCCAAAAATATCATTTGTTAATTTTAATCCATCAACATCGCCAATAATCACTGAAATCGGAAGATTCCTTTCGGTATCCAATCGGATCAGTTCTTCCTCAAAAAATCTACGATTATATAAACCTGTCAGTGAATCATGAAAACTATTGAATTCCAGTTCTTCTCTTTTTTCTGTTTTTTCAGTTACATCTCTGAATACCACCACCGCACCGCCAACATTTCCTTCGTCATCGCTTATTGGCGCTACACTGTCTTCCAAATGGTATTTTTCGCCATTTCTAGCAACCAACATAACATGACTATCTAATTCTTTCATCGAATTAGTATTAAAAACGGCCTTAATCGGATCAATAATAATCCCCTCTTTTTTTTCGTGAATTAAAACAAAAACCTCTTTATAATGCTTACCTACTGCCTCTTCTGCACTCCATCCCGTCATTTTCTCGGCGGTGCTGTTTAACATTTCAATGATTCCCTTTCGATCGACCACCATTACCCCATCGCCAATTGAAAGCAAGGTTTTTAAATATTTTTCTCTATTTCTTTCCGAAACACTTCGGATATATGTACCAACTCCAAAGTTTCCATTCAATAAATCGACTGGAAATTTAGTCGATTTATATACATTTCCCTGCCATAGCATTTCAGCTGTCACAAATGTTTTCGACTCCAGTACTTTCCGATCAGTTTTTCGTTCTTTTATGGCCGTCTTCTCATCAAGTATCTCAAAATCATCCAAGCCAATAATTTTTCCCGAACTGATTCCATAAAATTTTTCCATCGCACCATTTATGAAAATATAACTTAATTCTTCATCTTTTAAGCAAACTGGGATTTCTTCTGATTCAATGAAGGTTTGAACCAACTCATTAAATCGTCGGATCTCTCGGCCTTTTTTTATTTTTGTTCTTTTTTTTATACCAAAAAAAATAAAAATGCCTAATAGAAACACACTGCTAATGATAATGATGATTTGCAATATTGATATCTTCATTGATTATACTTTCTCCAATCATTAGCTTCAAATTTATATTTTATCTGACTCTGTCATTAACTAGCCCATTATTAATTCGCAATATTTATTATATTATAAACATTTTGCTTAAAATTGTACACAATTCATACTATAATATTATTCACTCCCCAAATTTGTGAAAAAACCATGTTTTAACTAGTTGGGTCAAGACGATATATCCCATTAAAATAAATAACAGCAACAGCCAGTAAAGCGGCGGTAATGACACAAACCCCAGTGTTTGAGCTAGTGGCGAAACCGTCAGCCAGGCCGCCGCTAAAGCAATGAGAATTGAAGAAATAATCAGAGGCCAGCTGGCGCGGCTTTGAATAAATGGTATTTTATTGGTCCGAATGACATGAATAATCAGCGTCTGAGTAAAAACAGATTCAACAAACCAACCGGTATGAAACAAAGCCGGATTATCCCAGCAGTTAAACACATTAATCATCATGAAAAAGGTCAGATAATCGAAAACTGAACTGATCGGTCCAATACATAAAATAAATTTTTGGATTTCTCCGATTCGCCATTGACGGGGTTTCTTCATCCATTCCGGATCAACCTGATCGGTGGGGATGGTTGTCTGGGAAAAGTCATATAACAAATTATTAGTCAGTACCTGTATCGGCAGCATCGGCAGGAATGGTAAAAATGCACTGGCTCCGACTACGCTGAACATATTACCAAAATTGGAACTGGCAGCCATTCGGATATATTTAACGATGTTTCCGAATACCCGTCGGCCTTCTTTAACCCCTTGTTCCAGCACTAAAAGATTATTATCCAACAAAATGATGTCTGAGGATTCCTTGGCAATATCGACCGCATCATCCACAGAAATTCCAACATCGGCCGCCTTTAAAGCTGGAGCATCGTTGATTCCATCTCCCATAAATCCGACAACATGGCCATTTTTCTGCAAAGCATGGATAATCTCCTCTTTATGATTTGGCGAGAGTTTTGCAAAGATGACGGTTTCATTGACTGCTTCAGCAAGTTCCGCTTCATTCATTTTTTCAATTTGAGAACCGATCAAAATCTTATCAGTGGCAAGCCCTACTTCCCTGCAGATATAGGCAGTCGTAACCTCATTGTCCCCGGTTAGAATCTTAACTCCCACATTCAAATCCTTTAAACGTTTCAATGCGTCTGGCACAGAGTTTTTTGGCGGATCAAGGAAAGATAAGAATCCCAGCAGCACAAGCTCCGATTCATCTTTAATTTCATAAACCGGCTGGTCCGAAGCATTCGGAATTTCCTTGTATGCCAGCGCAATAGCAAGAAATCCCTGCTCATTTAACTCGCCAACGATTTTCTCTGCGTTTTCTTCATATTCGGGAAGCATCGGAAAAATGTTTCCATGGATTTCCACACGGTTGCAACAATCAATAATTTTGTCCACCGAACCTTTGCAGATCAATATATTCAAACCAGTTTCGTCTTTCACAATAACCGACATCCGTTTTCGGGTAAAATCAAAAGGGATCTCATCAATCTTGTTATACTTTTCATCGGCTTGTAAAAACTCTTCCAATTCACCATGATCGAGAATCGCTTCATCCAGGAGATTTTTCAATCCGGTATGATGATAGCTATTCAGATACCCATAATGCAAAACTCTGGAGCTTGGTTCTCCCTGTACATTGACGTGCTTTTCAAGAATTATTTTCCCCTCTGTGATGGTTCCGGTTTTATCGGTGCATAACAAGTCCATGGCACCAAAATTTTGAATTGAATTCAAGCGCTTGACAATCACCTTTTTGCGGGACATCATCATTGCTCCCTTTGAAAGATTGACCGATACAATCATCGGCATCATCTCAGGGGTTAATCCGACTGCGACTGCCATTGCAAAAAGAAAGGCTTCCAGCCAGTTCTGCTTGCTGATGCCATTAATCAGAAATACCACGGGTACCATAACCCCGATGAAACGGATCATCAGCCAGGTGAATCCATTGATCCCTTTATCAAAACTCGTTAACTCCTGTTCCTCTGTAATACTGGCGGCCAAAGAGCCAAAGTATGTTTTATCGCCGGTATGAATCACCACTGCCAAAGCCGTTCCGCTCACAACATTTGAACCTAAGAAGCATAAATTCTCGACTTCTAGAGGATTGCGCTGATCTTTTGACACTGGTTTTGAATTTTTCTCTATTGGTAAAGCTTCTCCCGTAAGTGCTGACTGATTGAGAAACAAGTCCTTAGCTGATAGAATGCGAATATCACCGGGGGTCATATCCCCCGCCGATAAACGAATGATATCTCCGGGAACCAACATCTTCAGCGGTATTTCTTTTTCTTCTCCATCCCGGATCACAGTTGCTTCGCTGCTGACCATTTCTTTAAGTTTTTCCGCGGTATTGTCAGCACGCATTTCCTGAAAAAAGCGAAGAACAACGCCTAAAATTACCATTGCAAAAATAACTAAAGTCGCCCGTACATCTCCGGTCAGATATGAAATCACAGCCAAAACAGAAAGTAGGATAACTAAGGGATTTTTTAAATTATTGAAAAAATGCCTCAGAACCGATTTCTTTTTTTTTCGAGCAATCTCATTAAATCCGTATTGTTTTATTCTCAAATTGGCTTCATCCTCTTGAAGGCCTTTTAATTGCGTATCAAGTTGCCTTAAGACATCATCGTTTTCTGCTGTTGCCATTTTTAATAACTCATCTGAGAAAGTTATATTTTTTTCTTTGGAAAAACTTTCTTTGTGGTCGATTTTTTTATTTTCCATTGATCTAAATACCTCCAGTCCATTTTAGCATGCACTTTATAGTTGTATTACCCTTATTCCTCAAAAGCAATCAAATGGTACAAAAAAGAAAAACAGGCGCCGCTATTAAAACGGCACCTGTTTTTCTTTTTAAATTTATTGATTTAGCTTAACACTTGTGATATCATTAAATTCATACGCACAAATAATATATTCTGATAAATTACAAGCGTATCATATCACATAAAAAATGCATTGTCAATACCAAATACGTCTTTTATGTCTATCAAATATTTTACAAATGAGGTAACCAACATGTCATTTAATCTAATGCTTTTTGATAATGCGCTTGTCCAAAAGCAAGCCGTTTCAGAAATAATGCTGTGTAACGAAATAATCGATCAATATTCGCTGGCACTAACCGAAGCATCCGCTCTTGAACTTGTTGAAACGCGTTCCTATTCCCTCGAAAATTTGGGAAGGATCGAATTTGGTGGCGGAATCATCGGAAAAATAATTATCGTATTTTGCGACTCTCCCTATCTTTCGCAAGATAATTTTGAAGGAATTCTGCACGAACTTATTGAAATATTTTATTACTATAAAAATGAAACTCTTGATTTAATGAGTGACGATGACCTAATCAACTATATGAAAATGTATTTTGATGGTGTTTGTCACGGCTCTCTGGACCAACTTAAATTTACCGAGCTTGACAGAATGGCACGAAATGTCAGGTTTGGCTACAACCCAGATTATAATGAGCTGGAAGAAGCAATCAAAAAAGAAATGGAAGCGGAGGAGAAAGAAGAAAACAATGAATAGTATCGATAAACACTCAAAAATTGATGAACAGAAGCTTAGTAAGGAATTTTTTTTTCAATCACTTTTACAAGAGGCTTATATCCAGGGTGAACTGAGCCAATTAGAATCTGAACGCATCCAGGGAGAATGTCTTAAACTCTTATCCGAAAGCACTGAACGGTATACAAAAGGCCAAAGCAGCTCCGTAAGGGTGGAAACTGCCCAAAATATTATGGCTTCCAACTTATACACCATCAGTATTTATCTAAAGTCATTGCCTAATGTTTCAACAGCTATTTATCACATTATTCATGAACCCATTGAAAAGCTCTACGAATATGGCTATGCGATCCTAAAGCGAAAAATAAACGTTGCTCATTATTTTTTTCACCTGGTTGATAAAACAAAACTCAAAACTCAAAATCATGCCTACAACATCACTATTGATGAAGGTTTTAAACCTTTTTTTGGAACCTATGAAATCAATTTTCATGCCCATGAAATTTGCTGCGACATTGACTATCAGCTCATCCATCCCGTCACTGACTTAGCCGGTGTGGAATACATCATTCAATATTTGGAAAATTTATACTATGAAAATTTATTTTGCCAAAAATTTGATGCCGACATCATTCACGAAGTTATGTGCGGTTATGATGAAAATTACAAAGACTTACTTGATAATCTTTGCGAACAGGTTCTTCAAAATGCTTTAGGATGTATATTCCTAAAGAAACCGGTTCAATCTCTAGACTTAAATCTTTTGGATATTCAAAAAATAGAAAATGAGCTGCAGGGGAAAAAACAGCCGTTTATTTTTGATCAATTACTGGCAGCAACAAATGAAATGTTTGAAGACTTGGAGATCTCAAACACCTCGGTGGAGCACTATCTTCTTTCAAACTTACCTAAAATAGCATTAAAGATTTGCACCGCACTTGAAACAAATTCCATCAAGAAAGTTTTTGTTCCGCGTTTCAATCCTCATTCGAAAACCATTGTCAAATACTACATGGGCGTTAAGATGGATGATAAAAGCTATCGGGATATTGTCAGTGAATTACTTTCCTGCCGATATTTTGAAGATAAACTGCAGATCATAAACGAGTATATTAAAACACTTGCCGATATGGAAGATATTATCATAGCTGGTCAATTTTCCGCAGCTGAAGCATCCACAGTGTTTGATTTGCTAGACGATATTGAGGTAGCGGCTTTAATTAAGCACAATCCCATCAATCAGGAAGTAAATGTCGTTGAATATTCAGAAGCAGAAGTTTTGATGCAGAAAAATTTAAAGCTGTATTTAGAAAACATGCCAACCGAGCGACTCGCTAATATTCATAAAACGATGTCCACCATTGAAGTGATCTAAAGCTACCAAAGCCGAACGTCAATTACTATAGGGTCATTAGGGTCATTGTTTCGAACAAAAGCGAAGCCAGAGTAAATCCTTTTACTCTGGCTTCGCTTGGTTTAATTTCTCTTGCCCTTGTTTAATCGACATCCGTCGTTCATCAGCAGGCAGTGAGCCCTATCGAGGCCTTTTAATATATCCCATTCCGTTAAATCGGGCAATGATTTCATCCGTTTCATCAAAAATATCCACGGTATAATTACAAATGCTTCTGGTCGAAGAGATCTCTTTGGCTTTTGCAAACAGCCACTTGCCTTGCGGCGATTTAAAATATGATATGCTTGCATTGATTCCCACGGTAACCAGTCCTTTTGTATTTGAGGCTGCTGCAAATGCATAATCTGCCAGTGTGAAAATCACCCCACCCTGAACAATATTTACGCCGTTAAGATGTACTTCTTTGATTTCCATTTTCACTTCTGCATATCCATGATCAACTTTTACCAGTTTTATTCCCAGCGAATTGGCAAAACGATCATTTTCTATTGTCTTAATCATATCTTTATCCATACAACAGCTCCTTTTTCGCTTACTAAATAAGCCCACCGATTATCCATCAGGACAGCCGGTTTTTAAAATCTTCATATCCGAATTGCTTAACCATTCGGATGTTTTTTGCTTCTGTAAAAATGGCAATCGATGGTAAATTCATGCCGTTGAAGGTATTGTTTTTTACCATGGAATAGATGGCCATATCGCAAAACACAAGTTTGTCTCCAATTTTAAGCTGGCGATCGAAAGAATAATCGCCCATAATATCTCCCGCCAGACAGGTTGCTCCACCCAGACGATAGGTAAACGGCTTTTCTCCGGCTAACCCTGCTCCGATGATTTCCGGGCGATAGGGCATTTCCAACACATCCGGCATATGACAGGCAGCAGAGGCATCTAAAATCGCATTCTTAATTCCATTATCAACAATATCCAGTACCGTCGATACCAAAAAACCGGTGTCTAAGGCCACCGCCTCACCCGGTTCAAGGTAAACTTTCACCTTGTATTTGCCCTGAATATGCTTGATGCAGGCAATCAGTTTTTCAACATCGTAATCTTTTCGGGTAATATGGTGTCCCCCGCCAAAATTAAGCCACTTCATTTGGTGGAGATAACAGCCAAACTGATCTTCCACCGCCTTCAAGGTTTCTTCCAAAGCATCGGCATTTTGCTCGCAAAGCGTGTGAAAATGAAGTCCCTCCAGGCCTTTAAGCAGTTCCGGCTTAAACTGTTTTAATGTAACCCCCATCCGGGAACCCGGTGCACAGGGATCATAAATAGCATGCTCCTGAGTTGAACACTCAGGATTGATTCGCATCCCGCAGCTTCGTCCGGCTGCTAAGGCCTGGTCTTTATATTTCACCCATTGGTTAAATGAATTAAAAATGATATGGTCGCATAATGATAGCATCTGATCAAATTCATTCTCCAAATAGGCGGTTGAAAAAACATGGTTTTCTTTTCCCATTTCCTCATAACCCAGACGGGCTTCAAACAAACCGCTGGCAGTTGTACCCGATAGATACTTCCCGATGAGAGGGTATAAAGAAAACATCGAAAAAGCCTTTTGCGCCAGCAATATGTGACAACCGGTCCGTCTTTGAACAGCATCTAAAATCTCCAAATTTTTAATGAGCCGTTCTTCATCCACGATATAACAAGGGGTTGGCAGCTCAAAAAAAGCATCGTTAATTCGCATCATCTAATCAACGAGGTCCGGGGTGAAGCTCTCCTGCCAGGGCAGTCCCCATTTGTTCAATGCTGCCATAAACGGATCGGGATCAAATTCTTCAACGTTGTATACTCCCGGCCGGTTCCACTGTCCGGTCATCACCATCATCGTTCCGATCATGGCCGGAACACCAGTGGTATAAGAAATTGCCTGGGAACCGACTTCTTTATAACATGCCTCATGATCACAAACATTGTAGAGATAGTAGGTCTTATCCTTTCCGTCCTTTTTTCCCTGGAAAATGCAGCCGATATTTGTTTTACCCTTCGTTCTTGGCCCCAATGTCGATGGGTCAGGCAAAACGGCTGCTAAAAACTGCAGCGGCACGATTTGCCGGCCTTCGAATTCAATCGGTTTGATGGAAGTCATTCCGACGTTTTCCAGGCATTTCAAATGGGTAAGATAACTCTCTCCGAAGGTCATGAAAAAACGGATTCGTTTTATCCCTTTGATATTTAATCCCAATGATTCCAGTTCTTCATGGTGAAGCAGGTACATATCTTTTGGTCCAATCTCCGGAAAATCATAAACCCGTTTGATCTCCATGGGCTTGGTTTCAATCCACTTTCCAGCTTCCCAATAGCTGCCGTTGGCACTCACCTCGCGGATATTGATCTCCGGATTGAAGTTTGTTGCAAAGGGATAACCATGATCTCCCGCGTTGGCATCAAGGATATCAATCGTGTTGATTTCGTCAAAGTAATGCTTTTGGGCATATGCAGCAAAGACTCCGGTTACCCCCGGATCAAAACCACTCCCCAATAGAGCCGTGATTCCAGCTTTTTCAAAACGTTCCCGATAATCCCACTGCCATTTGTATTCGAATTTTGCGGTGTCCACCGGCTCATAATTGGCCGTATCCACATAATTCGTTTTCGTCGCCAGGCAGGCATCCATAATCGTTAAATCCTGATAAGGCAGGGCCAAATTTAGTACCACATCCGGCTTGAATGCTTCAATGATGGCAATCAATTCATCCACATGGTCAGCGTTTACTTGCGCCGTGGTGATTTTCGTATCACCGCCATCAAGCTTAGCTTTCAACGCATCGCATTTACTCTTTGTCCGGCTGGCAATGCATATTTCACTGAATACCTCGCTGTTCTGACAACATTTATGAATGGCGACGCTGGCAACCCCACCGCAACCAATAATTAACGCTTTTCCCATAATTTTATCCTCCTTTATTGTTAGATTTTTACAAAACTGCCGTAGGCTTCGCTGCCAGTTTTACACGTTACAATTTTCGAACTGTTCGCCTACACGTTACAAAATTGTTTGTGAAAACTGACCGCGAAGCAAGTGTTGTTTGAGTCTTTAGAATTTTGCAATTCCTGTTGATAGTTTAGTTTGATTGTATTATTTAACCACTGCCAGCAACAGCTCACGCAGGACTTTGCAGGCCACCGCTGTGGAAACGCCGCTGTGATCATAAACCGGAGATAACTCGTTGATATCGCAGCCCACAATTGAAAGCCTGCTGACGGATCGAATAGCGTCGAGCAGCTGCATAAAACTGACTCCACCAGGTTCCGGTGTTCCCGTTCCCGGAAAGACCGATGGGTCCAGCACATCAAGGTCCAGCGTGAAATAAACTGGTTTGCCTTTTAATTTTTCCACCACCTCTTCCAGTCCCTGGAAATCAAATTTTCGAGTTACGACGTGTTCTTTTCCCCACCGAAATTCGCTCCGGTCTCCTGAACGAATACCGAACTGAAAAATTCGATCATCGCCAACTAAATCCCACACCCGATGAAGGACCGTCGCATGAGACAGTGTTGCTCCAAGATAATCATCTCGCAAATCCGCATGGGCATCAAAATGAACCACATGAAGATCCGGGTGTTTTCTAAATACTGCCCGCACCGCCCCCAGCGTCACCAAATGCTCTCCGCCGATCATCACCGGCAACTTATTGTCACCAAGAATCTGCGCCGTGAACGCTTCAATTTGGCCCAATGCTTTTTTAGTATCGCCAAAACAAAGTTCCAGATCCCCGCCATCAAATACATTGATATCCGCTAAATCCTTATCCTGATAAGGACTGTAGGTTTCCAGTCCATCGGAATCTCCCCGCATCGTTTTACTGGCAAAACGGGTTCCCGGCCGAAAAGAGGTCGTGGAATCAAAAGGCGCTCCAAAAACAACCGCCTTTGCTTCCTGGTAGTTGCTATCACATCCCAAAAATGTTTCGATATTTTTATTCAACATCTCTCAGCAGCTCCTCCACATAATTTGGCAGGGCAAAAGCACCGACGTGCAATTTGGTGTTATAATAACGGGTTTTGAAACCTAACGCATTCCATTTCACCGCTTTTAAATCCTCAATGGGATAATACTTCTTCGAAGCAAATCCAAACAGCCAGTGACCAGAAGGATAGGTCGGAATATGCGCCTGATAAACCCTACTGATGGGGAACGAATCGACAATCCGTTTATGGGCTCGTTGCATCGCCACCGCGTCATCCTGATAAAATGCACTTTCATGCTGATTAACCATAATCCCGTCTTCCTTAAGCGCTTTAAAACAATTGCCGTAAAATTCCTTGGTAAACAGTCCTTCACCCGGACCAAAAGGATCGGTGGAATCCACAATGATGAGATCATACTCTTGTTCACATCGGCGAACAAACTTTAATCCGTCCTGATAATACACCGATACGCGTTCATCACCAAAACAGCAGGCAGTGTGAGGCAAATGCTTCTTACAAACCTCCACCACGAGCTCATCAATCTCCACCAAATCAATCTGTTCGATTGATTGATAACGCGTTAACTCCCTGACCGCACCGCCATCACCGCCCCCAATGATCAATACTTTCTTCGGTGCCGGATGAACCGCCATGGGAACATGTACAATCATCTCGTGATAGATAAACTCATCTTTTTCGGTCAGCATCATGTATCCATCTAACGTTAAAAACCGTCCAAACTCTTTGGAATCAAAGACATCAATTCGCTGAAACTCACTATGACCGCAATAAAGCTGACGGTCCACCTGGATTGAAAATTTGACGGTAGGGGTATGTTTTTCTGTAAACCATAGTTCCATTGCTATCCCTCTCTCAGTACATTGAGATTCTTAATGTCCATATCTTCCGGACCGGTCATAAAGCAACCCTTTTCTTTCATGTACTCAATTGAATCAAGAATTTCCGCTGTGATTTTTTCTCCTGGTGCCAGAATGGGAATCCCCGGAGGATAACACATCACAAATTCACTGCAAATACGCCCTCCGCTTTGTTCCAGTGGAAGTGCTTCCTTTTCTGCATAAAATGCCTCTTGCGGGGCTACCAGCACCTCTGGATTAATGTATTCATATTGCAGCATTCCGGTTTTATCTTTTTTATAAATGCGGCGAATTTCGGCCAGGGCACTCACCAGACGTTCTAAATTTCGATGCGTGTCACCGACTGAAATGTAGGCTAAAATGTTTCCCACATCTCCGAATTCTACCTGAATATCATACTCATCTCTTAAAATATTATACACCTCAATACCGGCAAGACCCACATTCAAAGTATTAATTGATAATTTTGTCGCATCGAAATCAAAAATTGTATCCCCGTTAATCAATTCCTTAGAATAAGCATAGTAATCGCCGATCTGATTGATTTCATCTCTTGCATATTGAGCCATCTGAGATACTTTCCTAAAAATTTCTTTTCCCTTGCAGGCCAGATTTTTTCGTGAAATATCCAAACTGGAAAGGAGTAAATAAGAGCCGCTGGTGGTCTGCGTAAGGTTGATAATTTGCCTTACATAACCTGGGTTGACAGCCGCCCCACCAACTAAAAGAAATGAGCTTTGCGTCAGCGAACCGCCGGATTTATGCATACTCACCGAAGCCATATCGACTCCTGCCGCCATGCCACTTAATGGCATGTTCTCGCCAAAATAAAAATGGGTTCCATGAGCCTCATCCGCCAGCACCAGCATTCCATGCTGGTGGGCCAGCTCCGTTATGGCTCTTAAATTGGAGCAGATTCCATAATAAGTGGGATTGTTGACTAATACCGCTTTTGCCTCGGGATTTTCTCCAATCGCTTTTGCCACTGCTGCCAAGGTCATTCCCAACGATATACCCAGTTCATGATTCATTTCGGGATTCACATAAACGGGAATAGCCCCCCCAAGAATAAGTGCATTGATGACACTGCGGTGAACGTTCCGGGGCAGAATGATTTTTTCACCTTTTTTACAGGCAGATAAAACCATACTCTGAACTGCAGACGTGGTGCCATTTACCATAAAAAACGCCTGCTTAGCGCCAAAGGCATCTGCCGCCAGCTCCTCGGCTTCTTTAATGACTGAAACCGGATGGCAAAGATTGTCAAGTGGTTTCATGGAATTAACATCCACTGACATACAGCTTTCACCTAAAAAATCAGTTAACTCTGAATTTCCTCTTCCCCGTTTATGTCCGGGGACATCAAAGGGAACAACCCGGCTTTTCTTTAACTTATTCAGGGCTTCCAATATAGGCATTCGTTCTTGTTGTAATTTTGACACTTTTCTTTATTTCCTCCCTTTTTAATACACATTACTGCCGCTGAAAATTTCAATCATCTCCCGACGAAGGCTTTCCGTTATTTGCAATCGCGTTCTTGGCGGCAATTCATAAGCGTCCGTATTAAAAAGATAATTTTGCAAACATATTTCTTTTAACATCATTTTTGTATGAAAGATGTTGGACTGATAAACATTGATATCAATCGCATCATATTCCTTCAATGTTTCGTCATTGATATAATCCTGAATTGATGTAATCTTATGATCAATAAATAATTTTTTTCCACTCACATCCCGAGTAAAGCCTCGCACCCGATAGTCCATCGTGATAATATCTGAATCAAAGCTTCCAATGAGAAAATCCAGCGTACTTAACGGTGTGATTTCTCCACAGGTGGCGACATCAATATCCACCCGAAAGGTTGCAATGGAATTATCCGGGTGATATTCCGGATAGGTATGAACGGTCACATGACTTTTATCCAAATGGGCGACGACCGTCTCTCCATTTAAATCAGTTTTAGGAGCATTTTCGCCCTGACAACCTCTAAGAAAAGTTTCTTCGGCAATTAAAAATGTCACACTGGCACCCTGGGGATCATAATCCTGTTTAGATACATTCAGTACCCGAGCCCCGATCATCTCCGTAACACGATACAAAATCTTAGTCAAACGCTCAGAATTGTATTGTTCATCGATATAGGCAATATAATCCCGCTGTTCGCGTTCGCTTTTAGCATAACAGACATCATAAATGTTAAAGCTAAGGGATTTGGTTAAATTATTGAAACCATTTAACTTTAATTTATTTTCCATATTCCACCCCATTTCAATTTTTCCCGGTAAAGCAAAAAACCCAAGTGATCTTCCAGCATCTGCTGTCCATCCACTTGAGTTTCTTTTCTACTAATTTTGTTTTATTTCGAATTAAATGCTTAATCGCATTTTCAGGTTTATTTATTCAAAATGTAGAAGTCAGAGTCTATATAGCAAGAACTTACTTTTACTACTCTTATTGATTGTTTCACAAGTGTGATGTGCAAAAACGCACACGGTTTTAAGTAACCAACTTATAAAATTTGAGCATTCGCTCAATCAATAAGGCAACGAAAGTTGCCAACCGGCATTCGACCTAGCTGTCCGTATGGCATTCAATTTCTTTATCGTTCTTAAGTAAATCGGATAAAGAAATGGTCAAAATTCTTTGACGCATTCAGAAAATTTCGTTTTAGAATACGCTAAATAGATTAAAATCTACCTCTAATCATACGACTCAAATTGTACTATAGAAACAGATTAAAATCAAGAAGATTTTTTATTTAAAGAATGTTACTCATTTTCTTGAGTTTTTCATCTGGTGCTATCACATTTGTCGTTTTTGATACTTTTAATGATGCCAGTAATGTATTACAATACTGCACATTGAACAAATCAGTAAAATCAATTTCAAAATAAAAGGAGAAAATAAAATGAGTAATCGTTATGAGTTAAACAAGAATTTGGCCCAAATGTTAAAAGGCGGGGTTATTATGGATGTCACCACTGCTGAACAAGCGCGTATTGCCGAAGATGCCGGCGCCTGCGCTGTTATGGCCTTAGAACGGATTCCCGCCGACATTCGGTCCGCCGGCGGTGTATCAAGAATGAGCGATCCAAAAATGATAAAAAGCATTCAAAAGGCGGTTTCCATTCCAGTTATGGCCAAAGTACGCATCGGTCATTTTGGGGAGGCTCAGATCCTTCAAGCCATCGAAATTGATTACATTGATGAAAGCGAAGTTCTTTCCCCAGCGGATGATACTTACCATATCGACAAAACTAAGTTTGATGTGCCCTTTGTCTGCGGCGCAAAAGACCTGGGTGAGGCCTTAAGAAGAATTAGCGAAGGGGCTTCGATGATTCGTACCAAAGGGGAACCGGGAACCGGAGATGTCGTTCAAGCGGTTCGCCATATGCGACTGATAAATCAACAGCTTCGAACGATTCAAAACACCAGAGAAGATGAACTTTTTCAGGTTGCCAAGGATTTGCAGGTCCCCTATGATCTAGTGAAAATTATTCATGAAACCGGTAAGCTTCCGGTGGTCAATTTTGCCGCTGGCGGTATTGCCACACCTGCTGATGCTGCTTTAATGATGCAGCTTGGCGCTGAAGGTGTCTTTGTGGGATCTGGTATTTTTAAATCAGGGAATCCTGCCAAAAGAGCCCAAGCGATTGTTAAAGCCGTCACCAATTTTAATGATCCTAAACTGCTTGCTGAACTGTCTGAAGATCTGGGTGAAGCAATGGTTGGAATTAATGAACAGGAAATTGAATTATTAATGGCTCAACGAGGGATCTAATGAAAAAAACAATCGGCGTATTATCCGTCCAGGGGGCTTTTGAAGAACACATCAAAATTCTAAAGCAATTGGACGTGAACTGCATTGAGCTAAGAAAAAAGACCGATCTGACGAAGCATTCCATTGACGGTCTGGTCTTGCCCGGTGGAGAAAGCACGGTGATGGGAAAACTCCTTCGCGAACTTGACCTGTTTGATCCTATAAAACACTTAATTGAACAAGACATCCCGGTTTTGGGAACCTGTGCCGGACTCATCCTGTTAGCCGGCAAAATAGCAGATGATGAAACCCTCTATTTTGCCGCCATGGACATTGTGGCCAGGCGAAATGCCTATGGCCGGCAGTTGGGAAGTTTTCAGACGGATGAAGAATTCAATGCCTTGGGGAAAATTCCCATGGTCTTCATTCGGGCCCCCTATATTGAAAGTGTTGGCGAAAAAGTTGATATTTTAGCCCGTGTTGACAACCATATCGTGGCCGCGAAACAGGCTAACATGATCGTCACTTCATTTCATCCTGAACTGACCGCTGATCTTACGGTTCATCAATATTTCTTAAATCTAATCTGATTTTATTAAAAAAACCTGAGCCGCTTAAAATTCTGCGGCTCAGGTTTTATCGATTATCTATTTTTTCAGGATATAAATCATGATTGTGCAGGCGATTTTTTGCCACTTCGAACCATTCTGTCCCTTCTTTTCCATAGTTGCAGTAGGGATCAATGGATATCCCGCCTCTCGGAGTAAACTTTCCCCAGACTTCTATATACTTGGGGGCCATCAGCTTAACAAGATCTTTCATGATGATATTCATGCAGTCTTCATGAAAATCGCCATGGTTTCTAAAGCTGAATAAATAAAGCTTAAGCGACTTGCTTTCAACCATCTCTACACTTGGCACATATGAAATATAGATTGTTGCAAAATCCGGTTGACCTGTTATCGGGCATAAACTCGTAAATTCGGGACAGTTAAATTTGACAAAATAGTCATTTCCCTGATGTTTGTTTACAAATGTTTCGAGAATTTCAGGATTATAGTCAAAACGGTAGGGCACTTTTTGATTTCCAAGAAGCGAAATTCCTTCAATTTTCTTTTCTCTGTTTGACATTGATCCTCCTTATATTTTCAAGAGCGGTTTCTCTAAATATTTTACAATTAAAACACCCAGGATACTCGGTAAAATCTGACCGATTCCAACACTCACCAGCAAAACCAGATATGGCACACCGAGAATATAGGAAAGCCATATTGGAACCAAAAGCGTTGGAATGACAAAAATCGGCAATCCCACCAGGATAACATTGATTTTCTTTATATAATAACAGGCAGTCGCGGTCAGCAGACCTGCAACACAGCCCCCAATCATATCCAACGGTCCAAGACCTCCCATAATGGTATTGCTTAAAAGATTGGCAACGCCCAAAGGAATAATTAAAAAGGGCTGGATGGCTGCCAATGCATACAGACTTGTTGCAACTCGCACCTGATACTGTCCAAAGGCAAAACTCTGGGTCAGCAGCATGATGACGATGTATATGGCGATGACAACTCCTGAAATCGTTATTTTTTTAGTGTAGAATAATGGCTGTTTTTTTACTGCGATGGATTCTTTATTTTGCATAATAATGCTCCTTTCTTTCTTAAAAAAATAAAAAGAGCAACGCCAATCCAACAAAACAAAACGCATTTGTAACACCAAAGAAACAGGCGATCCAATTTTCTTTGGTTCGCTTGATTTTTTGATTTTACAAAATAAAAAGAGCGCCTGGGCGCCCTTAAATAAACTAAAATAGCTAGCCCTAGTTTTGTTTATAGACAGGATGGTTACGAACGAACTGTCTTTTATTTTTTTATGAGTTGATTCTAACATAGAAACGATCCATTTAGCAAGTGAAAAATTTTCAAATAAAGTTTGTTTCTTGCCAATGTGGATATATAAAATAATAACAGAAAGATGGTTTTTAATTGCTTCGTTTTCAATCTTAATCCAATTTTTTTAAATATAACGAGAGGTCGACCATGAATATTGATATGCGTACAATTGCACTGATCTTGGTCATTTCCAGTGTTTTTCAAGGAATTATTATCATTTTTCAAGCTTCAGTGAATCGAAAATATCAGGGTATTAATATTTTTGGTATTGGTTATTATTTGTGTGCTTTGGGGTTTCTTTTTATTATCCTCCAAACGATCATCTCCAACTCTTTTATTACGATTATCCTGGGAAATTCTTTACTCATCCTGGCATTAATATTTCAATATGCTGGCTTGATGCGTTTTTTAAAAATAAAAGTAGCAAAATGGATAGCACTGTCTGTGTTTATGATCACCTTTTTTTTACTGACTTACTTTAACTATATCAATAACAATATTACTTATCGAATTTTTTCCGTAAGCATTTCTGTTTCATTAATCTCATTTTTAATTGCTTCAAGCATTCTGAAAAATAAAATAACATCACTCGTTGCCTCAACAAAGCTTCTCGCTGGAACGTTCTTTCTTGTCGGAGCTTTTTCAGTTCTGCGTGCTTTTTTCGCGTTATTTTCTAAGCCTTTAACCTATGCGCTTTATCCCGACATGTTACAATTACTTTCATTTTCTGGTCTCTTTATCTTGAATTTCATCACTGCCTTTATTCTCATTTTTATGATCAATAAGCGCTTAAATTCGGAAATTCTCGAAGCTAAGGAACATTTCGAACAAATTTTCAGCCTCGGTCCTGACGCCAGTATCCTTACCCGCTTTTCTGATAGAATAATCATTAATTGCAATCTTGGTTTTATGAAACTTTCCGGTTACAGCAAAGAAGAACTTCTTAATAAAAGCATCCTTGATCTCAATATCTATAATGATCTTTCCGACTCGCGAAAAATAATAAAAGCTCTTTCTGAAAACAAATCTATCAGAAACTATGGATTAAATTTTCGACGCAAAAACAACAACATTGTTATTTGTACTTTTTCAGGTGAAATGATTATGCTGAACGATACTCCGCATATTATCGGTATTATTCATGATATGACTGATCGTGAAAATGCCGAAAAGGAACTAAAACTTAGTGAAGAAAAATATCGACTCTTGACTGAATTTGCATCTGATGTCACTTGGCTCTTTAACATTACCAAAAATAAATTTACTTATATAAGCCCCTCTATACTCCAATTAATAGGAATCACCTCTGAAGAAGCTATAAAGACAAGCTTAGAAAGCTTCGTCACTCCAGAGTCCTCAATTACTATGCGGGAATGCCTGAAAAACGATTTGGAGAATTTTATCGCCAACCCTGAAAATTCTAATCCAGCCCTGATTGAAATTCAGCAACCATGTAGAAATGGTAATATTATTTGGGTTGAACTGTCAACAAAATATCGATATAATTCAGATGGAGATATTGAAATTGTTGGTGTCAGCCGTGATATTGAAAAAAGAAAGCGTGCTGAAAAAGAAGTTCTTTATTTAAGTTATCATGATCAACTCACCGGACTCTACAACCGCCGGTTCTATGAGGAAGAATTGCAACGATTGGATACCGAACGAAACCTCCCGATCGCTTTGATCATGGCCGATGTCAACGGTTTAAAACTAATCAATGATGCCTATGGGCATCAAGCCGGCGATATGATTCTAAAAAGCTTTGCAAACATCTTAAAAGAAGAGTGTCGAAACGACGAAATTGTCTCCCGGACTGGCGGTGATGAATTTGTCGTTTTGCTCCCCAGAACAAATAAAGAAGATGCAAAACTAATAATTGAACGTTTATACGATTCAATTTCAAATACAAATATTCAAAATACTATTTTATCTGTTTCCATGGGCCTTTCTGTGAAATGCGATGTTTCAGAAAAAATGACAGAAATCTATAAAAAAGCAGAAGATGCGATGTATGCACACAAGCTTTCAGTAAGCCCAAACATAAAAAAAGCAACCATTGATTCAATTGTTAATTTATTATACAAAAGAGATAAACAAGAGATGCTTGAATCCGAATTTGTCGGTGGACTCTGTGCCGCGATTGCAAGAGAAATGAACTTTAGTCCGGATGCCATTAACCATATTAAAATTGCCGGGTTAAGGCATGACATTGGTGAAATTGCTATTGGTGATTCAATCCGTCATAAAGCTGAAAACCTAAATGTCAATGAATGGTCTGAAATAAAAAGGCACCCTGAAATTGGTTATCATATCCTGCACTCCGTCACTGAAACAGCTGAAGCTGCCAAATATGTTCTTGAGCATCATGAACGATGGGATGGGACCGGTTATCCAAAAGGTCTGAAAGGTGAAGAAATCTCCGTTCAAGGAAGAATTATTGCGATTGCCGATGCTTACAGTGCAATGACTTCTGATAGACTTTTTCACAAAGCTTTAAGCCAGGAAGAAGCTATCGATGAAATCAAGAAATGCTCCGGCACTCAGTTTGACAGTGATATCGCGAAGATCTTTATTGAAAAAGTATTAAAAAAAGAATGGTAAAATTTATCCCCCAAAGACAGCGGGGGTGTTGATAAACTTGTCCAGGCGGCCATCATAAATCGTTGTCTGCTGCCATTTCGTACCGGCTATCGCCAGTTCGCTATGATGCAGACAACTGCTTTTACAATGGCCGCCTGAATTTACATTTGCATTTTATCCACAGTCTGATAACTTATCCACATTATGCTGTTTAAAGCTGCCTATATTTTATAACCGTGATCCAGTGGTCCGCTACCTTTTCCCAAATCAAGCTGTGCCGCCAATGCCCCAGTGATATAGTCCTTTGCATTTTTTACCGCCTGCTTCATATCCTGTCCAGCTGCGAGATTGCAGGCAATTGCTGATGAAAGGGTACAGCCGGTGCCGTGGGTATTCGGATTATCAATTTTTTTTCCGGTAAGCCAGATTTCTTCAGCTTCAATTAATAGAAGATCATCGGCACCTTCTTCAAAATGTCCGCCTTTAATCAGGACGCTTCCTTTACACTCCTGAGCAATGATCTTGGCCGCTTTTACCATATCAGCTTTGGACTGAATCTCAAAACCACATAAACATTCTGCTTCCGGTATATTCGGCGTGATAATGTCAGCAATTGGAAACAGCTTTTTTCTTAATGCTTCGACGCTGTCGTCACTGCATAATTTTCCCCCACTGGTTGCGACCATTACCGGATCGACGACGATATTTCTGGCCTGGTGCTCAATCAGTTTTTTGGCAACACTATTGATAATGTCAGCACTATATACCATCCCGATTTTTACCGCATCCGGAAAAATATCGGTAAACACGCAATCCATTTGATTTTCCACAAAACCGCTGTCAACCTCATAAATTCCATAAACCCCAGTTGTGTTTTGAGCCGTTAATACGACGATCACTGTCATGGCATACATTTTATGAGCCATGATGGTTTTCATATCGGCCTGAATCCCTGCTCCGCCGCTTGAATCCGATCCGGCAATTGATAAAACTTTTTTCATTTTCTCAACTCCTCAAAACTATTAATCGTTCGATCAGATACTCTTTTTATTTCTTCCCAATCATTTTTCGAAAATTCATCATAAACCCCGACAATATAGCACTCTGTATTTTTTGCCGCCTTAATACAATATAAAGAATCCTCGACGATGGCAATTTCTTTTTCTGGAATACCAAATGTCTCAACCGCCTGGAAATATATTTCTGGCTCACTTTTCGAAAGCCCGGTCATATCTGATGTCAAAATAAATTCAAAATAATCTAAAATACCCAGTCTTTTAACTGCCGTTTCAACCAGTGAGCGATCAGTTGCGGTTAGAATACTCATTTTTATTCCCTGCCTGACATATTGATCCAGGACTTCCTTTACAAAAGGCTTTAAGGGTAAGTGAGTCCCATAACTGTCTCGTATCATTTCGTTGATTTCAGCATTCACCTCTGCTGCCGTTAAGGCGAGCCCAAATTGATTAACAAAATAACGGGAAGACTCCGCAAAGCTCATGGTTGTCGTGATCTCATTTAAATTATCCGGAGGATTTATCCCATGATTTTTTAAAAAATTTCCGCCTAAGTTCTTCCATACCGGCATTGAATCAATGAGCGTTCCATCCATATCAAAAATGATTCCTTTTTGATTCATGATGTTATCATTTCCCAGGAAAGACTGTGTAATTCTCTGGTTGCTTTGGCAATATCCAGCTTTGAGAAGATTGCCGATACCAAAGCCACACCATCAACACCAGTCCCCTTTAAACCAAGAATATTATTCTCATTTAATCCCCCGATGGCGACAACTGGTATAGAAATAGTACTGCAAATTTTCTGTAATGTTTCAAGAGCAACAAGATTGGCATCGGTTTTTGTTGAAGTGGCGTACACGGCCCCTACTCCAATATAATCAGCTCCGTCTTCTTCAGCCTTAATGGCCTGTTCGACCGTCTGGGCCGATACGCCAAGGATTTTATCTCCTATACGCTTTCGCAGCTCCCTGGCATCCATATCTCCCTGTCCAACATGCACACCATCGGCATTGACTGCCATCGCCACTTCATGATTGTCATTAATCACAAAGGGAATTTGATAGTGATCCGTCAATTTTTTTATTTCTTCCGCCTCTTTGACAAAACCTTCAAAGGACAGCTCTTTTTCCCGCAGCTGAATAAAAGTCGCTCCGCCTTTAATGGTCTCTTCAACCTGTTCAGATAAGCTTCGGTTTCCCAACCAGGTTCGATCGGTCACGGCATATAAAAGCATTGCTGATTTATCGAATTTCAACCTTCATTCCCCTTTCTAAAATCTCGGCATCCATATTGCTCATAAAGTCGATGATATAGGTTCTAAAGGAAGACGTTCCCTCTTTTTGAGCCCAAACCTTTTCAAATGCCAATTCTCCGCATAATCCCATACAACTTACAGCTGCTGCCGTGGCCAGAAGCAAATCCTCCGGATTGGCCCCACAATAAGCGCCAATGAGAGTTGTGAGCATACATCCGGTTCCCGTTATTCGGGACATCATTGGATGGCCGTTTTTAATCACAAAGGCCTTTTCTTTATCGGCAACAATATCGATTGCTCCCGTTATTGCAATCATTGCTCCGGTTTTTTCACTTAAAGCTTGTGCAAACTGAATCATCTGATCGAGATTGTCTTCATCAACCGTATCATTAATATCGGCATCCACACCTTTTGTGGTTCCACTGCCTTGATCAATCGTTTTAATCTCCGAGATATTACCTCTGATTACGCTGATTCGCACTTGCTTTAACAGTTCCAACGCGGTGTCGGTTCGAAACGTTGAAGCGCCCGCCCCAACCGGATCCAGTATCACCGGCAGCCCCAACTGATTGGCTTTTCTTCCTGCTTTGATCATGGCAGCGATGGTTCGTTCATTCAGGGTGCCAATATTAATAACTAATGCATTGCATATTGAAACTATATCTTCAACTTCATTGATATCGTCCGCCATAATCGGCGAACTTCCACATGCCAACGCCATATTTGCGCAGTCATTGACGGTAACATAATTTGTGATTGCATGCACCAAAGGGTGTTTTCTATTGACGTTTGCTAAGATCTTTTCAAACATAATTTAATTCCTCCATTTACTAATATACATATTAGGCTAATTATTATCATTGCCGGCAGAGTGACCCCAACAGGAAAATCTAAAGTCATCAATTGCCGATAAATCACCACGCCAACTACCCAAATCATCATGTTTTTGATATCAAGCAATTTTTTCTCTTCTATCTGGGTATTCTTGAAAACGAAATAATCGGTAATTAATATCGCAAAAAGCGGAGCAAAGACTGATCCGATTAAATAAAGAAAATCCTGATATGCATCAATGGGTGCAACGATGGCCAACAAAACACCGATCACACCGGTTATCAGTACAGCAGTTCTTTCTTTAACCTTTGTATCGATATTAACAAAACTCACTCCTGCCGAATAAACATCTAAGAATGCCGTTGTAACGGTGGAAAAAAGGATAATGATCAATGCCACCATCCCCAGGCCCACACTGGTCAGTATCACAAAAATATCCGAGGTACCCGCATAAAGAGCGGCACCTAATCCAATGATGTACATCCAGCAGCTTCCCATAAAATAACTGATCGAACTGACCAATGACCCTGATTTTTTCTTTTCCGAAAACCGCGTGTAATCCGCAATGAGTGGAAGCCATGAAATTGGCATGATCGCACTCAATTCCACAGCTCCGCCAAAGGTCATCGTACCTTCAACGGCTGAGTTTACAGATGATCCGCTGAAGATCTGCAAGCTTAAAATAACAGAACCGATAAATAGCAGCCCTACAGCAATATAGTTTAGCTTCTCCATATTTTTAAAACCCACGAGCACCCATAAAAAAATAAAGACCCCAATTATTATACACCCCAGTGTCGTGTTTTGATAATTAAAAGTACTGGCGGTGACACCATCAATTGCTTTTGCCGCGGTAATCACCATCACCGCTGTCCACCCGATCAATTGCAGGATGTTCAGTATTGAAAAAATATATGATCCGTATTTGCCAAAGGATATCCGTGATGATTCAATGGCCGGTAATTTGCTTTGGGAACCAATAACGCCAGCCAGAAACAAAACGGATATTCCGATGACATGACCAATTATAATGGCAATCACTCCGTTTTTTAATCCCAGCGGCGCAATCAGCGTCCCAGTCATCACTTCTGCAATGGAGATGGCCGCGCCTAACCACAAAAGGGTCAGACTTCGATTTGAAAGTTTGTTTTCATTTTGCATATAATTCCTTTCCGACTTAACTTGCATTTTTCCTTTCGTATAAATAAAAAAAGCCGCGCATCAATGCACAGCAAATTTTCACACTTTCCCTACGTCGGCATTATCCGTATCAGGTGTATGGGTCGAAGTAACACGCTACTTCCTCTCAGCCTAAATGCTCAAGCTCCCCAACTATTATATTGTTTAAAAGATTATCATACCCCTTCTTTTTTGTCAATATTGAAAAATTACCTTTTATCATTCAATTTCTTAACTCGCTTATTCCGACTTTCTCATTCTTTAATTATTGTCTTATCCATGAAGACAGTGAGGCGCTCATCATCTTCATGGATAAGACATTTCTTAATTTAGCTTAATTAGAACCTATTTCAAGATTTAATAAAGGTTCGCGCCTTATTATGGTTTCAAGAGATAAACATCTCCCCTTTTTCTTTTCATTCCTAATATAAAAACAGCAGGTCATCCGGACCTGCTGTTTTTTTGTTTATCCTTATTTTTACAATCAACGAACAAAGATAAAAGTCTGCAAAAGATAATGATTGATCATCTTTTGCAGACTTAAATTTCTGTTGATTATTCTAATAACTTTATTTTTCTTCTTTTTTTGCTTGCGCTGCTTGAGCAGCTTTTTCTGCCTTTGCTTTTGCAACAGCTTCCTTCAAAATTACTGATGCTTTTTTGGCATCTTCAGTCAAAGGAACAATCGCTCCTGTTGGGCATTTTTCCAGACAAATTGGATTGTTGCATTTTTCTAAGCAAATCGTTCCATTTACGGTAGCTAAATTGTTTTCAACTGTTATTGCATCGTACGGACAGCTTTTTTTACAAGCTCCACAACCGATACAAGCGACCGAACAAACTTTTTTAGCTGCAGCACCTTTATCTTTTGAATTACAAAGAACTGCTACCGGTGCACCAATTGGCGCCATCGTGATTACATGTTTAGGACAGATCAAACTACATTTTCCACATCCTGTACATTTTTTCTCATCAACAATTGGCAAACCATTTTCTCCCATTGTAAGTGCATCAAATGGGCAATTAGCTGCACAGGTACCAAAGCCCATACATCCATACTGACATCCTTTGGGTCCACCCTGAACGAGACTTGCAGCAATACAATCTTCCAGTCCAACATAATTATATTTTTTAATTGCATCTGATATCGGATTGTTGCATTTTATTTGAGCAACTCTTGGTTCAATTTCAGCTGAAACTTTTCCAGTTATTTCTGCTACCTGATCTGCTACAATCTTTTTACCAGGCACACATAAATTAGGCGCTACGTCCGGCTCCAAAACAACTGCTTCAGCATAAGCTGCGCAACCAGCGTAGCCGCAAGCTCCGCACTGTCCCTTAGGAAGTACGTCTTCGACTATCTCAATAAGTGGATTTGTTTCGATGGCAAAGGCTTTGTTAGCAAATGCTAAGATCAAGCCAAAAACCAAACCAATGCCTGTCATTACCAGTACAACCATTATTGCAGTATTCATGATTCCTTATCTCCTTTCGATTATTAAATCATTCCTGAAAAGCCAAGGAACGCCAACGCCAACATACCTGCCAGTATAAATGCAATCCCAATACCTTCTAATGATTTGGGTACATCCGCCAATCTCAGTTTTTCTCGACAACTAGCCATCAGGATTATTGCCAGTGCAAATCCCAAACCAGAACCTACTGCATTTACCAAACTTAATAAGAATCCATAATTAGATTCGATATTTAAAAGTGGTACTGATAAAACGATACAGTTTGTAGCGATTAACAGTAGATAAATTCCCCACATATTATAAAGTGCCGGGGCATGTTTTTTTATAACCATTTCCAGCAATTGAACAAAACTTGCTATCAATAAAACAAATACTGCTGTCGTCATGAATGTTAGTCCGAATGGGAATAAGATAAAATGATAGACAAGCCATGCCAACGCCGAACTCATGACCATTACAGCCGTAACAGCCATACCCATACCAACGGAAGCGCTCAGGTTTTTTGAAACACCAAAGAAAATACACAGACCTAAAAATTTTGTCAGTACGAAGTTGTTTACTACTACTGCGCCTAAAAACAGGGTTAAATATTCCATTATGCTTCACCCCTTTCCGCTTGCTTTTTTTCCATATGATTGGTTAAGATTTTCCATGCAGCAACCAGGTATCCAATTAAAATGAATCCCCCTGCTGGTAAGATCATAATCAATGGAGCATTATACCAGTCACCAAGAATTTTTACTCCGAAAATCGAACCCGCTCCAAGCAGTTCGCGAATAATTCCAATAATTACCAACGCCACACAAAAACCTGAGCCCATCCCAAAACCATCGAAGAAAGATGGGATAACCTTATTTTTTGATGCAAATGACTCTGCTCTTGCCAATATGATTGCAAAAACAACAATCAAGGCCAGATATATTCCTAATGCATCATAAAGATCCGGGGCATATGCCTGAAGAACTAATTGCACCACGGTAACAATCGTTGCAATGGATGTAATATAAACCGGTACCCGAACCTTAGGGTTAACGACTTTTCTGGTAAGTGAGACCACCATGTTGTTCATCGAAATAACAAACATAACCGAAAGACCCATTGTTAACGCCGTCGTTGCTGAAGACGTTACCGCCAAAGCTGGACAAAGGCTAAGCGCCAAAACAAATATAGGATTTTCTGCGATAATACCTTTTTTAAATATTTGCCAATAATTTTTCATAATTATTTATTACCTCCTGCAAACGCTACGACTTCATCTACTGCTTCTTTAACGCCTTTTGTTACGGCTTTAGAAGAAATTGTAGCTCCAGTCATTGCTTGAATATTTTCTTTGTTTGAAGGATCTTTTGTCACTACCAAGTTTTCAGATGTTTTTCCTGCAAACTGGGATTTAAACGGTTCTTTTCCAGCATTGTCCCCAAGACCAGGGGTTTCATTTGCCTTCAATATTGAAAAATTAATAACCTCGCCAGTCGTTTTAACAGCAACCAGCATTGTTATCGCTCCGCCATAACCTTTTGTCTCACCGGGAACAACATAGGCAATTTTTTCGCCCCCCTTTGTTGCAGCATACCAATCGGTTTTGCCTTCAATAGGCGTAAAGGTATCTGCATCTGGAACTAAGGCTTGCATTGTTTTCATCTCTTTATCCGCTGCATTCTTTATCGCAATCGGTGACGTTACAAAATTAGTAACACCAATAATTAATCCAGCTACAAAACAAGCGATCATTAAGTTTATCGCAATCTGAAAAATAGAATATTCTTTTGTAGTATGTTCAGTCGACATATTCATTTACCCCCTTACTCCGAATTTTTTTGGTTGACAAAAGCGGTCAATTAGAGGTGTCAGACAGTTCATTAATAATATTGCATAACAAACGCCTTCAGGATAGCCGCCTTTAAGTCTGATTAAGGTTGTCAATACCCCTGCACCAAAGGCAAAAATTATTTGACCTTTTATCGTTATTGGAATGGTAACCATATCGGTAGCCATGAAGAATGCTCCAATGATTAAACCACCAGCCATCATATGAAAAAGTGGGTCTCCAGTAAGGAAGCCGGCTGGTCCAAATATCCAAGTTAAAATTCCGACAGTACCGATCATAACAACAGGAACTTGCCAGTTTATATATTTTTTATAGATTAAAAACAATCCGCCGAGAACTAATAGTACCGTACATGTTTCACCGATACTACCACTGCGGTTTCCTAAAAACATTGCCTGATACATATTTGATGCACTGCCAAAGGTACTAATTAATGCATCGTAACCTTGTTGTTTTAAGATGTTAAGTGGTGTTGCAGAACTTACAACATCTGGAACACTTGTTGTCATTTTACTCCAGGTTGTCATCGCAACTGGCCATGATACCATTAATGCCGCTCTACCAATATGTGCTGGATTGAAAATGTTTGAACCAATTCCGCCCATGGCATGTTTTGCCACGACGATGGCGATAAACGAACCAACGATGGCCATCCACGCTGGAAGCGTTGGTGGTAAACACATTGCCAGCAACAGGCCGGTTAAAAAAGCACTTCCGTCTTTTACGGTAATCGGTTTTTTTCTTATTATTTCGACTGCCCATTCAAAAAACACAGCTGATACAATACCTAATAATATAATCATAAGCGCATTTAAACCGAAATGATATACTCCGAACAATGCCGCTGGAGCTAATGTTAGGTTCACTGTCCACATTATTTTTGAAACTGACTCTTCTGAGCGAATATGTGGAGATACAGATACATTAAATAATTCCTTGTTTGATTTTACTTCCGCCATGAAAAACTCACCCCCCTATTTCTTTGCAGCTTTTTTAGCAGCATTCTGTGCTTTACTGTATTTAACATATTGAACGATATTTCGTTTTGCCGGGCATGCGTAAACGCAGCTTCCGCACTCAACACAATCAAGAAGACTAAAATCCTCAACTGCTTCTTCGAAAAGATTTTTCTCTCCTAAAAGACTAAACATACTAGGATTTAATCCCATCGGACATGCGTTAATACATCTTCCGCATCTGATGCATGGTGATTGTTTCCCAGTGTTTGCTTCCCCTTCGGCCAAAGCAAGTATTCCAGATACACCTTTTATGATTGGGAGATCTATATGTGGTTCTGCCATTCCCATCATTGGTCCACCACTAAGGATTTTTTCGGGTGTACTTGCAAATCCCCCACAAAAATCGATTGCTTCTCTAAATGTTGTTCCTACTCGAACTAAAATATTTTTAGGCTCTTTTATCGCCTTGCCGCTGATTGTTGTCACTCTCTGAATGAGTGGGATTCCCTGAGTTACAGCATCCGATATTGCAACTGCCGTACCGACGTTTTGAACAACAACGCCAACATCCAGAGGAAGTCCGCCAGATGGAACCTCTTTGCCAGTAATTACCTTAATCAGCATTTTTTCAGCACCTTGAGGATATTTTGTTGGGAGCCCCATAACTTCTACTCCAGTTCCTTCAAAAGCTTTCTTCATTACTTCAATAGCATCTGGTTTATTATCTTCTATTCCAACATACCCTTTTGTAACGCCAAGTGCTTTCATCGCTATTTTTACACCGGTTACTATTCGCGCTGATTCTTCAAGCATAAGCCGATGGTCAGCGGTTAAATATGGTTCACATTCAGCAGCATTCAAAATAAATGCCTCAGCTGTTTTTTCTTTAGGTACAGTCATTTTTACATGTGTTGGAAAAGTTGCACCACCCATACCAACAATACCAGCTTCTCTTATTATCTTGTTGATGCTATCAGCATCCAGACTCTGCCAGTCCCGTTTTAGCGGGATACCTTCAGCCCATTCGTCCTGGCCATCGTTTTCAATAACAATTGCCAGACATGTTCCCAACCCTGGATGAGGATATTCTCCTACATCGATCACTTTTCCCGAAATTGATGCATGTACATTTCCTGAAACAAATGCATCGGTTGTCGCAATTAATTGCCCTTTTTTCACTAAGTCGCCTTTGGCTACTATAGGTGAACAAGGTGCACCGATATGCTGTCTCACGGGAATGATTGCTTTGTTTGGCAAAGGTGCTGTTTCTATCGGCTTATTTGCTGTATAACTCTTGCGATCGTTTGGATGCACTCCACCGCGAAAACTCTTCATCATATTTAAAACCTCCCTTTTTAGTATATTATAATGAATCTCTATAGATAAGCAAAAATACAAAGTCAAATCGGAACTTATTTAACTCAATATTTTTGTAATCACCGGTAATGATTTTACGTCTTTTTTTACGGCCTTATCATATAATTTCACAAAAATTAATGATAGACAAAACACTATTATTCCGCCACCTATTTGAAACGGAACCAATGGTTGTCCCAATTTATTTGCAACAAACCATCCCATAACTGCTCCAACTGCTGCTGCTAAAAGAGGCATAACATAAACCATAAATGCAGCAATAATCATATTAGCTTCCTGTATTTCAAATGCAACCTTTTGTCCCGGTTTAGCTCCGATTGGATTTCGAACATCCATTATGATGGCATCCTCACCTGGACATGCTCCACAGTCTTTACAATCTGCATGTCTGGCGGCGCTTACTTTTGCCAGTTCACCCTCTACTCCAACAACAATACCAATTTCTTCTTGTTTCAAACTATTAACCTCCTTAAAAAAATCGCGATCATAAGTTGCGTTGCTTATCGTTTAACTACTAATTAGCCCATACTTAATTCCGGGAAAATTGTATACTCAAACAATTTTTCCGGAATTATAAAACGCCTATATTATTAATCGCTGCATCAAGTACAAAAAATTACATGTTTGAAACTTGTATATACATCGTCTGTTTCTAATTATATATGTAAAAAATTTATTTGCAACAGTTTTTTTGAAATTACCATCGCTTGAATTTAGAACTCTTTTAAGTAAAAATTAGCCTGTTTTTCTCGCTATTTAAGGAACTATTTTTTTTTACGATTTTTCTCCCTCCATCTTCTCTATTTAGCTCGTCTTTTTATGAAATTCTATCAAATCAGCGGTTTTTGAAGCACAGAACAAGCTTTTAATATACTTTTTTTTAATTCTATCATTCTTTAAATCAATTTTTATCACTTGTGATTGTATCTTTTTTAACAGACTGTTCTTTTACTAAATTTTACTTATTTTCCTATCAAAATTGCGAGATTAATTCCAGAGGGTAATTTTTTCCTATACTCGCGTTTCGCTTCTATTGTTACCCGGTTAACTTAAAACGTTAATCTTTAAAAGAATACACGAAGCACGTATAATATATCTGCTATAAACAACAGAATATCGGTTCACATTTATAACCATTGATTTTATTTGAGTTATTCTTTTTTTAAGTTGCCTGTCTGAAAAAATAAAGCACTAAAAAAAGAGGCTATAGCCAAAGCCCCTTTCCACTTAATTTTATATAAAATTTCAGATGTTATATGTAATCAGAAAAGTAAATCTTATCATTTGGAATAATATTTTCAAGCAATGTGATTGTTTTATCGTTAGCAGCTAATCGTTCTATTTTTCTTAAATAGGTTGGTCGCTTATAGCCCAACAACATCGTTGTTAGAATTCCGATATTCAATTCCACACAGTTTTCAGATCGGCCGTCAATCAATACCGGTTTTGAGCCCTTATTAAACCGGAGTGTAAAGCTTTGATTATTCCAATCCAGCACCGAATCTCTAATATTAAAGGTGATCGTATCATCAATGTCAACATTAACAAAATTGTACTGTTTAATAAACTCCTCAAAATCTACAATTCGTGCCATAATATAGGGTCTGATATTCTCTTTCATATCACTGTCCCCAAATAGAAAAGACACGGTATGATTATTATAATTATTGCCAACCACTTCATTAATCATGGATTCATGAGCCGCGATATAGCCCCACAGACCTTTCCTTGCCTCTTCGTTTAAGTAAACCATTTCCTTGACATGAAAAGCATCATTTTCGATAAGGTAAACTAAATAACCAAATGGTTTGTTATTCTCGTTATAATAGATAGCAACCGTTACATCTTCGACATCCCAACGCCAGTATTCTTCCCAAACCAGATCCGATCTGATCAGGCATCCATGGGTTTGTCTTGCATAGGTATCATGTAAATCGATAAGATCTTCACTGTCTAGCAATACCCGTCTTACCCTGCCGGGGACATCAATATCTCTGGGCAACTGATTATCCCGGATGCGATAGGTCATCTTGTCCGATACAACCTCCCAACCCTTGTGCCGATATAACGGAATTGAATAAGGATATAGAAAAGAAATACTTTGCTTTTGTTTTCGCATGGTTTCAAGACTTTCTTTCATTAATCTTGACATTAAACCCAAGCCCATATATTCAGGATAGGTGGCAACACCGGTGATGTAACCCATATCGTAAATATTCCCTCTGATGTTCACTTCGAGTGGATATACTGCAATTTGAGCCGCCAACTTTTCTCCTTCAAACCAGCCGACGACCGCTGCCTTTTCTAATATGGGAAATTTCGAACGCTTAATTTCATCCTGTTTCCATCCTATTTTTAATAATTGTTCATCTGTAACCTGAAATGCATATCTTAAAATATCGTTGAATTGCGTTAAATCTTTTGACGCCAATTTTCTTAATTCAAGATCTGTTTTTATATCCTTGCGCATCTGAAATCCCCCTTTATTAACTACAATCTGCTAATCTTTCTTTCCTATTACATTTAAAAGCACAATTCCATCGAGCTTTTGTTATTGATACCCGCATCATTAGGGTTATAAATATGATATACTAAAAAATAATATTTAAGTGAGGTCAGTAAAAATGATAAATGAAAAAGATATCGGATTGGTTGAATCAATTTTCAGCTTTTGGGATAAGCTAACTCCCCAGCAAGCATCGCTGATTCTGGGAAATTCAATAAATGCGAACTATAAACGCGGTGAAAATATTCATCGCGGCGATAACGACTGTGTTGGTGTATTGCTGATTAAAAGTGGTGAACTGCGTACCTATATATTATCCGAAGATGGCCGGGATATTACCCTGTACCGATTAGGGGCTGGCGATGTCTGTATCCTGTCGGGAGCATCCTGCATTTTAAAGAATATTACTTTCGATGTCCATATTGATGCTGAAAAAGACAGTGAGTTGATTTCAATCAACTCCGCTGTTTTCCAACAGCTTTGCAATGAAAATATCTATGCCGAGAATTTTTCTTATAAATCCACCATTGATCGCTTTTCAGATGTGATGTGGGCAATACAGCAAATTCTCTTTCTGAGCTTTGATAAACGACTGACAATTTTTTTGCTGGATGAAATATCCCGAACCGGATCAAACACCATCATCATGACTCATGAACAAATTGCCAAATATATTGGTTCTGCCCGTGAAGTTGTCTCCCGGATGTTAAAATATTTTGAAAGAGAAGGCTTGGTAAAACTTACACGAGGTAAAATCGAAGTCATCGACGCGGTTCTGTTAAAAGAAATAATTTAATAATAACTAAAGCCAATTATTTTATCAGAGTGATAAATAATTGGCTTTAAAATTGTCAATTTTCAATATTGCTTATTTTGCTTTATGCTTCCAGCATTTCTAAAATATCTTTTTTGGGCTTTGCTCCGACTGATTTTTTAACCACCACACCGCCTCTGACCACAGCTAGCGTTGGAATGCTCATTACCTTGAACTCTGCTGCCAATTCTGGTTGTTCATCCACATTGATCTTACCAACCTTTATTACCAGACCCACCTCTTCTGCTATTTCATCTACAATCGGAGAAACCATTTTACAGGGTCCGCACCATGGTGCCCAAAAATCCAGCAATACCGGTTTGTCTGACTGTACGACTTCCATTTCATAATTATCTTTTGTAATCGTTACTACACTCATTTTATTTATCTCCTTCATCTCTTGAATTTGTTTTATGAGCCAATTATAACCATATTGTTTAATTTAAACCGTAACTTAATCACATAACTATTTTTTATAATTTTATCGTCCTTTGTGCTTTTGCTTTTTCTTTTCTTGTCTTAAATCGAATTGTCGCAGTTTTTCTTCTTCCGTCCTCAAGCGATTCATTTTTTTTCTGCCGATTATATTCTGCTCATGCTCTAATTTCAGAGCCTGCTGTGCTTTCGTTCCAATTCCCTTTTTTTCCATCTGGCGACTGATTTCCCTTTGCATTCTTTTGGGATTGACATTTGCCTTTTGAGCTTCAACTTGAATTTTTGACGTACTAAAAGTAAGGGTATCATATTTTTTCAACAAGAAATCATAAATTTCATAATCCTTTGGCTCAGCGCCAAAAACTACCTTGGCAACACTGAGTTCGCCCTGATCAATTTGTTCAAAAACGCCCACCCAAAAGGGTTCCTCAAAAAACACCGTCAAAGAACCAACAATTTTATCCATATTCTTCCTCCTAAAAACTACTAGCGAAGAAGGGACAACCATAGGAGGCAGGTTACTGACAGAAACTTTCTGCGTCTGGACTACCGGCCAGAACTGTGTTTTTATCTACGCATCAATATTATAGCATCTTTTAAGCCTAAATCAATTCAAATTAATTTAGGCTGTCAACCAACTGTTATACCGATCAACGGTTAACCCGTTCCCCTCCTTCTTTTGATTAATCATTTCTAATTGCATTTTTTTCCAACTCGAGCAGCTTTTCTTTTAAATCCACTCCGCCGGCATAGCCAACCATGGCCCCATTTGAACCAATCACGCGATGACAGGGAATAACGATGGCAATGGGATTATGATGATTTGCGCCGCCAACCGCCCGGGATGCTTTTTCATTACCAATGGCAATGGCAATATCTTTGTAACAGCAAACCGCCCCATAAGGAATACTTTGCAGGGCTTGCCAAACCTTTTTCTGAAAGACCGTCCCTTCCGGTGAAAGCGGCAAATCAAAACTTTTTCGTTTGCCTTCTAAATACTCTTCAAGCTCCTGATACGCTTTTTTCAGCAGCGGTGTTTCGTTTATTGTCACTCCTTCTGAAATTTCTTCTCCAAAATACAATTGGGTAACAGCCATCCCGTTTTCAACAATGACAACTTTTCCGAGCTCTGTTTCATAACAAAATGCTTGTTTCATGATTTTTCATCTCTTTTTCAATGATAATTATTTTATCTTTTTATCACATTATACTTGGTACGATTTCGGTGAAATCGTGTCAATCTGATTCCATCTCTCATTTTATCCTATATTACTAATTACCCAATTTTCCGCTCTTATATCTCACTCAACACGGTTTCTTTTAATAAAAGTGATTTTTTTACATCAATAATTCTTTGATTTTTCGATCCTCTGAATTTTAACATCATGCTCTTTTTCTCTATCTGAAATTTTCCATCGACCAATAGCTCAGTTCTTTCTAATAGATCATGCCAGGCTTTATCGCTGTTTTCCAAAAGTGTTTCGTATGTATAGCCGGTGTATGTCATCACATGATAGCCCAAAACCCCGGCTCTTTCAGCCAGTTCGCCAAAAGCCTCGGCCTGTTCAAACGGTTCTCCCCCACTTAAGGTTATCCCATCCAGAAGAGGATTCTTTTTCATTTCATTGATGATGGCATCAATAGCCACCCATTGTCCGTCTTTAAAATCATGGGTTCCCGGGTTATGACAACCAGAACAATGATGAGGGCAACCCTGGGCAAAGACGACAAGCCGGATACCCGGACCGTCGACGATCGATTCTTTGACAACGCCGGCAATTTTTATTTGTTTATTCATAGCTGTTCGATGAAATTTTCGGTGCGACCTTCACAATTGAAATGTTTGATCCGATCCTTCTCTTCTGCTTTTTTCGCGTCATTGAAGCGATCCAGGGTTCCGACCAGATATCCGGTAATTCTTCTGATTCGTTCAAATCTTATGTCGTCTTCCGGTCGGCCACATTGCGGGCATTCATCTCCGATAATGCCGGTGTAGCCGCAAACCGGATCTCTGTCCACTGGATGATTGATCGATCCATAGCCAATTCCGGCCTCTTTCATGGCCCGAACAATTTTTTCAAAAGCTTCCAGATTATGAAGGGGGTCTCCATCCATTTCAATGTAGGTAATATGCCCGGCATTGGTTAATTCGTGATAAGGCGCTTCCAGCCTGATTTTTTCGTATGCGCTGGTCTGATAATAAACCGGCAGATGAAAACTGTTGGTGTAATATTCTCTGTCGGTCACCCCCGGGATGCTGCCGTATCTGGTTTGGTCCATTTTAACAAATCGCCCTGCGGTTCCTTCCGCCGGGGTTCCCAGCAGGCTGAAGTTCAGTTGGCGCTGCTCGCTTTCTTCATCCATTCTTTTTCTCATGTAGCCAATTATTTTAAGGCCCAGCAATTGGGCTGTTTGCGACTCGCCATGATGTTTTCCGGTTAGCGCCTTCAAACATTCTGCCAAACCAATGAATCCCACGCTCAATGTGCCGTGCTTCAGGACTTCCCGTACTTCCATCTCTTCAGTAAGCTCATCCGAGTCTATCCATATCCCTTGGCCCATTAAAAATGGATAGTTTTTTACTTTCTTTCGTGCCTGAATTTCAAACCGTTCCATCAGCTGGTCAATGACCAGATCGACTTTGCCTGCCAGCTTTTCAAAAAATAATGCGATATCATGATTGCTTTCGATGGCGATTCTTGGCAAATTAATTGTCGTAAAACTTAAGTTTCCTCTTCCATAGGTGATCTCCCTGGATTTATCATGAATATTTCCGATCACCCGGGTTCGACATCCCATATAGGCAATTTCGGTTTCTGGATGGCCTTCTCGATAATACTGTAAGTTGTAGGGGGCATCCTGAAAGGAGAAATTGGGAAACAGTCTTTTGGCACTGACTCTGCATGCCAGTTTAAACAAATCATAGTTTCTATCCCCGGGATTATAATTCACGCCTTCTTTCACCTTGAAAATATGAATGGGAAAAATTGGGGTTTCTCCATTTCCCAGTCCTTCTTCGGTGGCTAATAAAATATTTTTAATCACCAGTCTGCCTTCTGTGGATGTATCCATTCCATAGTTGATCGAACTAAAGGGGATTTGAGCCCCTGCCCGGCTGTGCATAGTATTGAGGTTATGCACAAAAGCCTCCATCGCCTGGTAAACACTTCGGTCAATTTCTTTTTCAGCATTTTTAACTGCAAAATCCTGGACCTTTATCATAACATCCGCGTCATCAATCCACTGTGATAACTTTTTAGCTTCATATTTCTGATAGTTTTTTGAATCATCCAAGGCCGGAATCAACCCAGTTTCTTCTTTAATCTCACCACAAATATTTTTGACTCTGGCCGAAACGTCTTCCATTTCTGTCAGCAGACTTAATGCCTTAGCTAAGTTTTCCCGATAAAGACGGGCATAGGTTTTTTTTACCCCATGAGCCATTGCATATTCAAAGTTGGGAATGCTCTGTCCGCCGTGCTGATCATTCTGATTGGATTGGATGGCAATACAAGCGAGCGAGGCATAACTCTGAATATCATTCGGTTCCCTCAAATGCCCGTGTCCCGTACTGAATCCATTTCTGAATAATTTTTCCAAATCAATTTGACAGCAGGTAGTTGTCAGCGTCAGAAAATCCATATCATGGATGTGAATATCACCATCCTTATGGGCTTTTGAATGTTCTGGTTGCAACACAAACATTTCATTAAACTGCTTCGCTCCCTCGGAACCGTATCTCAACATCGTTCCCATCGCGGTATCACCATCAATATTGGCATTTTCACGTTTTATATCATTGTCTTTTGCCTCTTTAAAAGTGAGCCCTTCATATATTTTCATCAGCCGGGTATCCATTTCGCGAATCCGCGTCCGTTCAGCCCGATAAAGAATATATTCCTTAGCTGTCCGGGCATGGCCGGTTTCAATGAGAATCATTTCCACGGCATCCTGAATTTCCTCAACGGTCGGCTTCTTATTGTCCAATTCCTCTTCAATATAGAGAGTTACACTTTCAGCCAAAGACATGGCGGTATTATAGTTTTCGCCCCCCAGGGCACTTGATGCCTTAAAAATAGCATTTGCAATTTTTTCAATATTAAAAGGTGCTTCTCTTCCATCTCTTTTTTTAATTTTAGTAATCATGCTCTTTTCTTTCCTTCTTTCTACTACAATATATTTATGGTTATAGTACCTAACAACCAGTTAGGACCTTATCCATCTTGTTGCTTAAGCTGTTAGAATGTAGAGAGCAATCGGTATGTCGTCTTCCTTTCTTGGACTTCGCG
>NZ_RXYA01000040.1 GCF_008086595.1 Acetobacterium paludosum
GCAGTTTATCCGGCAGCTTTCGCAGTCATGATGGATCGTTTTATCAAAGACACAACTCATATTTACATTGCATGTGGAGCCACTGACTTCAGAAAACAGATGGATGGTCTGGCCGTCGTTGTTAATACGGAGTTCAAGCTGGATCCATTCTCTGACAAATGTGCCTTTATCTTCTGCAACCGGAAAAGAAATGCCCTTAAAGTTTTACGTTACGACGGCAACGGCTTTATTCTCGCCAGCAAGAAGCTGCTCAACGGGATGAAATTTCAGTGGCCGAAAACCCCTTCGGAAGTCAAAGAAATAAACTGCCAGCAAGTTCAGTGGCTTCTCCAGGGCCTTGAAATCGAGCAGAAAAAAGCCCTTCAGCCGGTAACGATGACACTTGAGAACAGCTGCTATTAACGGTTTCAAAAAAGCGCAAATAAATTTCGAAAATGGCTTTAAAGCAGCGTTTTCAAGGCATTTTATTACCAATAAATGTAGCGTTCTGAAGCTAAAAATGGTATAATAGTACCAATAAAAAGCAAAGGAATGGATACCGATGACGGGACAGGAAGAACTGCTGATATTGCGGGCGCTGGTGGAAAAACAGAAAGAAGAACTTGCCGCCAAAGACGAAATCATTGCCAAACAGAATATCCGAATTGAAAACATGGTACAGGCGCTTCTGCAGGCCAGAAAAAAACTGTTTGGCCCCTCAACCGAAACATCGAAAAAGCTGGATGGACAACTATCCCTGTTTGAAACAACACAGGAGATTGCGAAAGAACTGTTCAACGAACAGCAGAAAATAACCGTCCCCAGTCATACCAGGAAAGCCCGCCAACCTGGAGTCCGACAGGAAATGCTTGCCGCTCTGCCCAAAGAGATTGAAGAATACATCATTGGACCGGATGAGTCTTGCTTCAAGTGCGGCGGAGAACTGAAGGTCATCGGCAAGCGGATCGTCCGGACCGAAGTGACCTACGAACCGCCAAAATTGAAGGTGAAACAGATTGTCCAGCAGATCGCAAAATGCACCCAGTGCGGGAAAGAAGACAGTGAGAATCCCAAGGATCATTTCCAGAAAGCCGCCGTACCGGTGCCGGTACTCCCGCATTCCATTGCCACGTCGTCACTGGTGGCCCAGATCATGTACCAGAAGTTTGCCATGGGCATGCCTTTTGCCCGTCAGGAAAAAGACTGGTATCGGCTGGGGCTCATTCTTTCTCGGTCAAATATGGCCAACTGGACGAACCGTTGCAGCGAAGAATGGCTGACCCCGATTTACGAACGCATTCATACCGAACTGCTTTCCTGTGAAGTTCTGCATATGGATGAAACACGGATTCAGTGTAACCGGGAGGATGGTAAAAAAGCCAGCAGCGAGTCCTATATGTGGGTGATCCGGAGCGCGGCATGCGAGACAATTCAAGCCGTTTTCTTCTACTACTCCCCAAGTCGTAAAGGGGAGATCGCCAGGCGGCTGCTTTCAGGGTTCCATGGATATTTAACGACCGATGCGTATTCTGCCTATGAAAAAGTGGAGAATATCCGGCGCAACTTATGTTGGTCGCATTATCCGAGAAATATGATTATCCGAGTAGAATTCCTAGAAGCCGCATAAGCTCTTGAGATTCTATTTTTTTTCTCAGATAATTACGCATCAGTCATTCAACTGCAAATTCAAAAACTCAGG
>NZ_RXYA01000041.1 GCF_008086595.1 Acetobacterium paludosum
TATCCTCATTATTAGAAAATCCTCAGGATTGGATGAATGCCGCTTAAACCAGCGATTCTTCATTCAAACCTGAGGATTAATCTTTACCTCAAACCACAAAGTTTAGCCATTTTTTCTTCACTGCATGCTGTCCATAATGGTTCTTCGCTTTTTTGTTCTGGTGTTTCCACAGATTCGATGGCGATTCTAAGCATTTCTATCGATGGTTTTGCATAGACTTTTGTTGTTTCAGTAGATGAATGGCCCAGGATTCTTGAAATCAGCTCCAGTTCCACACCGTTTTGGTAAAGATCAGTCGCCCTGGTTCGTCTAAACATATGTGGATAAACTTTTTCTGGTATCTCTAAACATTTTTCGCTTGCACTTTTAGCATACTGTCGTATAAAACGCTCAACATTTCCAGAAGACATTTTATCTGTGGTGCCTTTGATTTTTGTATAAAACACATATGGGTTTACAAGGGTTTCCTTTTTATGATAGATCGATAAATATTGTTTAAGGTGATCTCTCGTTTTTAGCGTAATTGCAACAATCCGTTCTTTATTTCCTTTACCCGAAATTCTGATATATGGGTTATCCGTATGTAAAGAAAGATCTTTTAGTCTCAGGCTTAACAGTTCATCGACTCTGATTGCTGAATCATACAGAAGGATCATGATTGCACGGTCACGCAATCCCATTTTCGTATTTTCAGGTTGCTGTAAAATAGCAGCTAGCGCTACTGCGGTTAATGTTTGCTTCTCTTTTTTCGGAACTCTGCACTGCGGTATCCTGGCGATGCCTAGTGCAACCGACTGGACTGCAATATTTCGATCAGAGGCAAACCGTAAATATGATTTTAAAGCGGTAAGTCTTTGGTTACAGGTGCCAGCACTATTACCGTTTTCCTTTAAAAAGATGATAAAATCCTGAATGCATTTCTGACTGCAGTCATCAAATTTAAAGACAGCAACAGATCGGTGCTGCGAATCAAACAGATAGCGTCTAAAGACGGTCAGTGAGTCCCGGTAGGATTTAATGGTTTTGGGACTTCTTCCTAATTGCAGTGGTAGATATGTTTCAAGAAACTCCAAAGTCATTGAAAAAAACAACGAGTAGGTGTCAACTTTCTTATTCTTCATATGGAATCACCTCCGGAATGACGCCATACGAAACGACATCTTTCTGGCGTACAATCTGAAATGCCCTGTCCACCTGATGATAATAGTAAAACGTATCACTCACATTGGAATGCCCCAGATATCTGCTAAGATAAGGCATCATGGTGTTTAGGCTGATGCCTTCCCGCATCCATTCGTTCATTCTGTCCACTACAAATGTATGTCTGAGCGCATGGATGGTTGGTGCTTTATCACAAAGTTCTGCAAATGGCGTCAGATTCCAGAATTGTTTGAATTTTTTATCCAGGCTCGTTTTATGGATTGGTTTGTGTGGATCACTACCAGGAAAAAACCATTCTGTTTCAGATATTTGGGCATCCATTCTTTTTTTGTAAAGACTGCATAGTTTTGTGACATCTTCGGACATAAATACCAGTCGATCCTTATTTCCTTTCGACTGAATGATTGTCAGAATGCCCTCATCGAGGTTAACATGCTCTTTTTTTAGATGTGCGGCTTCTGCTAACC
>NZ_RXYA01000042.1 GCF_008086595.1 Acetobacterium paludosum
CTTTCTACTACAATATATTTATGGTTATAGTACCTAACAACCAGTTAGGACCTTATCCATCTTGTTGCTTAAGCTGTTAGAATGTAGAGAGCAATCGGTATGTCGTCTTCCTTTCTTGGACTTCGCGTCCGTTAACAAGACTGATAACCAGCTCCTCATTCGCAGCGTTCGTTTTATGCAGGTTGAACTACTGTCCTACAGTACGTTCGTGTCACACCACAGTAGATTGAATAGGCAATGAGTAAAACTGGTATTTATCCATTGCAATAATCTTAAGGAGTGACAAATTTATGAACATGAACGCAGTAGGTATTGATGTTTCTAAGGGCAAAAGCATGATTGCTATTATCCGCCCATATGGTGAGATTGTTTCTTTGCCTTTTGAGATTCAACACACTTCCAATGAAATCAGTTCTCTCATCAATCAGATTAAATCCATTGAAGGCGAATCCCGCATTGTTATGGAACACACGGGTCGTTATTATGAACCACTGGCACGCGAACTTTCTCAGGCAAATCTTTTTGTGAGTGCCGTTAATCCAAAGCTCATTAAAGATTTCGGTGAAAATTCTCTACGTAAAGTCAAATCAGATAAAGCAGATGCTTTAAAAATAGCGCGTTATGCTCTTGACAGTTGGAATGATTTGAAACAATATAGCCTTATGGATGAAATACGTAATCAGTTAAAAACAATGAACCGTCAGTTTGGTTTTTACATGAAACATAAAACGGCTATGAAAAATAACTTTATCGGAATACTTGATCAAACCTTTCCGGGTGTTAATACCTACTTCAACAGCCCTGCTCGTGATGATGGCAGCCAGAAATGGGTTGATTTCGCTGCTGCATACTGGCATGTAGACTGTGTTCGTAAACTGTCTCTTCATGCTTTCACCGACCATTATCAGAAGTGGTGTAAGCGAAATAAGTACAACTTCAGTCAATCAAAAGCTGAAGAAATCTATGGGGCAGCAAAGGAACTTGTTCCTGTACTTCCTAAAGATGATTTGACCAAACTCATTGTGAAACAAGCTGTCGATCAATTAAACATTGCTTCCAAAACGGTAGAACAACTTCGTATTCTGATGAATGAAACCGCATCTAAGCTGCCTGAGTACTCTATTGTTATGGATATGAAAGGTGTCGGTTCATCACTTGGTCCTCAGTTGATCGCTGAAATCGGTGATGTTAGACGCTTTACGCATAAGGGTGCGATTACTGCCTTTGCAGGCGTTGATCCAGGTGTTAACCAATCTGGAACCTATGAACAAAAAAGTGTTCATACTTCCAAAAGAGGGTCTCCTACCTTGCGAAAAACGTTGTTTCAGGTCATGGATGCTCTTATTAAGACCAAGCCGCAAAATGATGCTGTTTATCAGTTTCTCGATAAGAAACGTGCTCAGGGTAAACCTTACTATGTTTACATGACCGCAGGCGCTAATAAGTTTCTCCGTATCTACTATGGTAGAGTTAAAGAATACTTAACAGTTCTTCCACAATAATTACCTCTTGCATTCCTTCTTTCAGACCAGCGTATAGTGGTGGTCTATTTGTTATACTTAAAATCCAACATATAACCTTTTCAAAAAAACTTCAATTTTCTATTGACTTTTTATTTGCAGGCTTG
>NZ_RXYA01000044.1 GCF_008086595.1 Acetobacterium paludosum
AAAATGAAAAAACAGAATAAAACGTGAAGGCAACCCAAAACGCATTCGTTTTCGGTACAGCAGATTTGCCAGTTTTTTCATATTCAGGCATGCCAAAGTCAGCCCGATCTGCATGGCAACCCGGGCCTTCCCGACATACTGTGTATAGCGCATTCCGTGGTATTCCTTGGCCGAGCCAAAGACCCGTTCGATGGTTTCTTTACGCAGTTGGTATTCTTCTTTGCGTCCGATTGTGTGCCGGATTTCTTCGCACTGTTCCAGATAATCAGCCCATACGTGCCGGGTGACAACTTTAGTATGATTTTTGCTCTGGGTACACTTTTTCAGGTCTGGACAGTTTTGACAGATTTCAGGATCACTTTTGTATTCCCGGTAACCCTCCCGATTGGTTGTGCTGTATTTGAGAACCTGATCGTGAGGGCAGATGTAACAGTCGTAGTATTCGTCAAAGACATAATCCTTTTTATAGAAAAATCCATCTTTGGTATGCGGTCGGGTATATGGAAGGTTTGGCGTGATTCCGTCGAGAATCAGTTGCCTGACGATGGCCGGCGTTTTATATCCGGCATCGGCAACGATGGTTTGGGGGGCTTTTTCCTTCAGCCGGCGATACAATTCCCAGAATGCACTGCTGTCATGTTCATTGCCTGGACCCATTGTATAATTTGTAATCCAGCCGTTTCGGTCACAGGCACACTGAACACTGTAGGCAAAAACCGATTTGTGTTCTCCCTTGTGAAACCAGCCACTTTCCGGATCACTGGTACTTGTTTTCTGTTCTTTATACTCACCAGCAGGCTCTGTTTTACGATCACTTTGGTTCGCTTCATCCGATGCTTTTAGGTTGGCGGAATCATCCGGATCATCGGGCCCGTTTTTATCCCTGAGTGGCCTTTTTCCATGCGCTTCCCGATCTCGGGCAATTTCTTCCTGAAGGGCGGCTTCATAATGTCTCACCGTCTTTTTGACCAGGACATTTTTTGATTTCTTTCGATTGGCACGGGCTTTAACGTGGGTTCCATCAATAAACAGCGTTTTCTGATCAACGTAACCGGCCTTGACACACTGCTCCAGAATCTTCATGAAAATCTGCTCAAAAAGATCGGTGTCTTTAAAACGTCGGCTGTAGTTTTTTCCAAAGGTTGTAAAATGGGGAACTGGTTCATTGAAATCCAGACCCAGAAACCAGCGATAAGCGATATTGACTTCCACATCCCGGATCGTCTGTCGCATACTTCGAATGCCGCAGAGATACTGGATGACCGGCAGTTTAATCAGGACGACCGGATCCAGGCTGGGTCTTCCATTGTCCATACAGTATCGATCCTCTACCAGATCGTATATAAAATCAAAATCAATCGCTTCATCGACCAGCCTTAAAATGTGGTCTTTCGGTACCAGCGCATCCATTGTGACGATCTGTACCTGTTCTCTGATATCCTGTTCCCGTTTGGTTAACATAAGGTTTTCCTCCATTTGTTTTCTAATTTTATGATAAACCATGAACCTTGGAATAAGCTTTTTTGATTTCAAAAAA
>NZ_RXYA01000045.1 GCF_008086595.1 Acetobacterium paludosum
TGGTAATTTCAGTATCATGCAATTGGTTGGAATATACAATAAAATCCTCAGGATTGAATGAAGAATCGCTGGTTTATGCGGCATTCATCCAATCCTGAGGATTTTTTAATAATGAGGATAAGCAGAGATTATTGGAGATGGGAAGGCGTCCGTCTTCCAGGAAGGTCTCCAGATATTTCTTCTGGTTTCTAGAGTAGGTCAGGGCCTGTGTCAACTTTTCATTTGTTGTTGGGATGGCCGCGGTTTCGTCGACCCACGACCAAAAGGCATCGAGGATGGGACGTGATCTATCCTGACGCTTTTCTCTGATCTCCTCAAAGGAAAGATCCTTTATTTCGTTCTCAACTTTAAAAAGCAGGTCGATGTACGCCCGTCCTTCGGCACCTTTTGAACCTGGGATTTCTTTTCCATTGCTAGACAGAGGGATGCTATCGATATAATAACGGCGACAGTGTGACTTATCCTACTTCTCGAATAAGTCACATTATCCGAGAAATATGATTATCCAAGAAGAATCCACAGAAGCCGCATGAATAATTAACTTTACAATTACCTTCTCGGATAATTGTAACTTCCGTTAGAATAGAATTATAAAAATTCTAAGGAGGTATACCCCATGAACTCTGAAAAGACTAAAACCCTATCGTTTAGTGACTTACTGGATGAGTTGATTCAATTCCTTGATGATAAATCTTATGATCGACTGACATTAGATAATTATCGCCGGACGCTCAGAAAAATTGAACCATATATGGATGAAAATGGTATTGATGCTTATACTCCTGAAGTTGGTCGGCATTATTACGAATTTTATCTTGCTAAAAATAAACTGAGTATTTCTCGTCAGAAAGCGATAATCACAGCGATCCGGAGATTGAATGATTTTTATTCTGGAATTGAATATAAGGTTCAGCAGCAACATCAAGTTGAATTATTGCCTAATAACTTTGAGTATGTTTTAGATCTTT
>NZ_RXYA01000046.1 GCF_008086595.1 Acetobacterium paludosum
TGCCGAAGGTGGGGTCGGTAATTGGGGTGAAGTCGTAACAAGGTAGCCGTATCGGAAGGTGCGGCTGGATCACCTCCTTTCTAGGGAATACAGGAAGTCATGGTACTATTTTCTTTTGTATGACCATAATGGTTATACAAGACAGAAGCAATAGACATAAAATTAAATAGAAGAAAGAAAACGTCAAGTCATAATGATTTAGATAACGTTCTTTTTTCAAAGGATCATATTTTTCGTCAGAATTCCTGATTGATAAAGGAAGAATTATGCCGAAAAATGTGTTAGTATTTGTATCAGTCACACGCTAACGCTTAGTGACTTGCCAAATTGAAAATTTGGACAAATACGTTTTTCAAGATATTTTTATTTATACAAGGCGCATTTATTTGAGAGCGAAGGCGCGTGCTTTGCACGTAACTGAGCGAAAAAATAAAAGCAACGCAGTAGAAATGAAAATATCGTAGAAAAAAGTGGGGGTGTAGCTCAGTTGGGAGAGCACCTGCCTTGCAAGCAGGGGGTCAGGAGTTCGAGTCTCCTCATCTCCACCATTTAAAAAAACGCATGGGCTTGTAGCTCAGGTGGTTAGAGCGCACGCCTGATAAGCGTGAGGTCGGAGGTTCAAGTCCTCCCAAGCCCACCATTTAAAAACGAACGCAAGTTCAAGCAGAATAAGGATCATATTTTTCGTCAGAATTCCTGATTTACAAAAGGAAGCATTCAGTCGAAAAATGTGTTAGTATTTGTATCAGTCGCACGCTAACGCTTGGCGACTTGCCAAATTTTATCAAATTTGG
>NZ_RXYA01000047.1 GCF_008086595.1 Acetobacterium paludosum
CATGTTGAATATGAAACCCCAAATCGCCATTACGCCCATGTTGATTGCCCGGGCCATGCGGATTATGTAAAGAACATGATCACCGGTGCTGCCCAAATGGATGGAGCCATCCTGGTTGTTAGTGCTGCTGATGGTCCGATGCCACAAACCCGTGAACATATTTTATTAAGCCGTCAGGTAGGCGTGCCCTACATCCTTGTTTTCTTAAACAAAGTAGACATGGTAGACGACGAAGAATTACTCGAACTTGTTGAAATGGAAGTTCGTGAATTATTAGACGAATACGATTTCCCAGGTGATGATACACCAATCATTGCCGGATCGGCATTAAAAGCATTAGAAGATCCAGATGGCCCTTGGGGAGACAAAATTGTTGAATTGATGGAAGCCGTTGACAGCTGGATCCCAGATCCAGTTCGTGATACAGACAAACCATTCCTGATGCCGGTAGAAGATGTTTTCTCAATTACCGGCCGTGGAACAGTTGCAACCGGACGTGTTGAACGTGGTGTTGTAAAAGTTGGTGAAGAAGTCGAAATCGTCGGAATCCACGATGTTAAGAAAACCGTTGTAACCGGAATTGAAATGTTCAGAAAACTGCTTGACGAAGGTCGTTCAGGAGACAACATCGGTGCGTTATTACGAGGCATCGACCGGACCCAAATCGAACGTGGTCAGGTATTAGCAAAACCAGGTTCCATTCATCCTCATACTCACTTCACATCAGAAGTATATGTGCTAACCAAAGAAGAAGGCGGACGTCATACTCCATTCTTTGA
>NZ_RXYA01000048.1 GCF_008086595.1 Acetobacterium paludosum
TTATTAGACTTTAGTCTGTTTCATTCGCATAGCGAATGAAACAATAAACCACCTGCTATGCGGGTGGTGGGTAAAAGGTTATACCCAAAAATCACCTTTCCAGATAAGATAGAGATGTTCAGGCTCTATCAAAAGTAAGGAAAGGTGATTTAATGGCTAATAAGACAAATAGTTTAGCTCATACAAAATGGATGTGCAAGTATCACATTGTATTTACGTCTAAGTATAGACGAGAAATAATATATAATCAATACCGGGAAAGTATTGGAGAAATATTAAAGCAATTGTGCAAATACAAGGGAGTCGAAATTATTGAAGGACATCTGATGCCAGATCATGTGCATATGCTGGTGAGTATTCCGCCGAAAATAAGTGTGTCACAATTTATGGGATATCTCAAAGGGAAAAGTGCACTGATGATATTTGACAAACATGCAAATTTGAAATACAAATTTGGGAACAGACATTTTTGGGCGGAAGAATATAATGTGAGCACAGTTGGATTAAATGAAGCAACCATACGGAAATATATCGAAGAACAAGATAGACATGATATTGCAATGGATAAACTGAGTGTGAAGGAATATGAAGACCCCTTTAGGGGATAGCTGGTAATACGAACGCTCCTTCAGGGGCGAGCAAAAGAGGCAAAGGCCATAGAGCCTGAACAAAGTGAGGGCCAGCGTCTTGAGACGCCGGCCGGTAAAAGAGGCTTATAGCCTCAGAGCAAACCACCCGTTAGACGGGTGGTGCTGATTT
>NZ_RXYA01000049.1 GCF_008086595.1 Acetobacterium paludosum
TAATTAGTTGTTGCTGATAAAAGCCTGATCGGTTGAACCCGGGGCAGCGGTTCCTTTCGGCACCACCATGATGCGGATCCCTTCCAGGCGGTAAGCAAAGCCTGCGGTTCCGGCGCTTTCGCCGTTTTTAGCCCAACCCATCCAGCCGATGTTTTCGGCATGAACCTGATAGTAAATATCACAGAGATCGGCATCGGTTCCGGTGAGACTGATGCGGATGGCTTCCAGCCGTTTGGACTGGCCTTCGGTTCCGCTCATGGCACCATCGGTCTGCGGATCCTGCCAGCCGATATCCTGAACGTGGGTCTGATAGCTGACGCCCACCTGATAACCGGCATTCTCAATATTGATCTTGATGCCTTCCAGTCTTAACGACTGGCCGGTGGTTCCGCTGAGGTCGCCATTGGCTTTAATATCCTGCCAGCCGATATCCTGGATCTGGGTCTGGTAGCGGCATTTGATGTTTCCGGTTGCAAAGCTCTGCTCGGTGCTTCCCGGAGCGGCGGCGTCTTTAGCCACGACTTTAATCTCGATGGCTTCCAGTCTCAGACTGAGCCCTTCGGTTCCGGCACTGGCACCGTTTTTGGTCCAGCCCATCCAGCCGTAATTTTCGGCATGGACACGATAATAGATATCAAATTTATCGGCATCGGTTCCGGTCAGTTTGATCTGGATGGCTTCCAGGCGTTTGGACTGACCTTCGGTGCCGCTTAAGGCTCCGTCAGTTC